>NZ_LN881714.1 GCF_001457435.1 Actinobaculum massiliense
GACCTATTCATTACGAGTGAATCGCTCAACCAAACAGCCGGCATGTTAAACCCCGCAAATCCGCCACTTAACCGGTCGCGAATCGACCCATCCCCGCCAACTACAGCCATTACTACAGCCATCCCAGTTTGCGGTTAATCACACCGCGAGTGCGGGCATGAGAAAATAGGCCCCTCCACCGTTGAGCGCGCGGCTGTTGGCGGAGGGGCCTAGGTTTACTCTAAAGAAGTTTAAATATGTGTTTAGAGTAGCTATTTGTTTTCTGTGTAGGGTGTCCAGATTGCGTCGAGTCCGGGCAGGCCGGGTTTCCAGGCGTCCATGGTCCAGTGTGCGAGCCGGACCTTATATAGTTTGCCGTCGCATTCGTAGATCTGGTTCGCCGTGGCGTATATCCCCGCCTGCCAGCGTGGGTATTTCTTGCCCGTGTCCGGGCTGGTGGCAGTCTCTGCGTCGGCTAGCCAGAGTTGCCCGCCGCCATTGCCTAGAGAGTCCGGGGCCCAAACGTTAGCGTCCACCTGGGACGTGTAGGGTTTGCCCATGTAGATGACTCGTGCTCCTTTTGCGTAGACGGCTCCGGGAGCGTAGAGGGGTAGTTTGTCGACTGGCGTGTTTTTCCCTGCTTGGTTGGCTTGGTCCACCTGCTCCAGCTGCTTCCTAGCGTTTTCCTGCTTTTCTATGGCTTCCCTACGTGCATCCTCGCCTAGTAGTAGTGCTCGTGCTTCTTCCAGGCCGCGCTTATCCAACCCGGCCAGTTTGTTGGGTAAGGATTTGAGAAATTCGGTTTGCCCAGCCGGAGGGGTGTATTCGGGCTCTGCAGGTGTTGGGGTGGTTTCTGGTTCGACGGGTTGGTTAGTTTCCGCCATCTACCTCACCATCCTCTCCTAGGTTTGTTGGGGCTTCTTCGGTGTGGACGCCGGTGGCTAGCCACGGTATAAACCGGGCTAGGAAAGCCTCTACTTGTGGGAGGGCGGCAACCCTGGTGATCGCGGCGGATGCGGCCAGGATTCCTGCGAAAATCGGGAGCGTCTCATCCACGCCGATCGTAGCGATGACGACGGGGGCGAGGGCCGCGAGCGCGATAAGGACCTGTACGGCTGTGCGGATTGTGGCCCGCGCCGGGTGTGCGACTTGGGTGGGCGTCGATGCGGCGACGTCATATGAATGCTTCGACATAGAGCTTTTCCTTTCGGTTTCGTTTTAGTATCCGCGGAGCCAGCATTGGACGCCCCGAACCGTGGCCGGCCCAAAATCCCCGTCCACCACATATTCACGGCCGTAATAGCCACGCTGACGCAAATAAACCTGCAAGCCCTTCACGGACGCGGCACCCCATGCGCCGTCGACGACGCGTACGACGCCGTCCACGGCTTGTGTGTAGCATCCGCGGTCGAGAAGCCACCGTTGCCAAGCGCTTACTGTGGATGGCCCAAAATTCCCGTCAATCACATACTTATTTGCCGGGTAGTAGCCTTTTTCCTGCAGCACCGTTTGCAGGGCGATCACCGTGTGTTTCCCGAACTGGCCGTCTACCGCGCGCGTGTAATAGCGTTTCCCGCGTGGCGCTTCGGCAACCGTTCGCGGTGCCATGTTGGCTTTGCCGGGCGTGACTCCGTGTACGTTGAACCAGGCGCGCGGGTTTTGCGCAATCCCGCGTTTATTCCAACACTCGAAATGCAAATGGGGTCCGGTCACGTTCCCGGTTGCACCCATGAGACCGATCTGGCCGCCCATAGCTACGTTTTGGCCAGGACGCACAAGAACACGCGAAAGATGCCCATAGTACTGTCTTTCGCCGTCCGGGTTACGTACGAGAATGCCTTGCCCGGTACGCCCCGAGACGATGTTCCAGCCGGCTTTTTCTACCGTTCCAGCGAACGCCGCATACACCGGCGTGCCCGTCGCGTTAGCAATATCAATACCGGCGTGGAGCATGCGCCCAATACGCCACGAAATCCGGCCACGCCACCCATATTCGCTCGACACCCGCCCGGTGGCAGGGTTACACATCGTCACAGTTCTTTCCTCCGTTCTCTCATATTCGACACCAGGCACGAGTCCGGCTTTTGTCCACCCACGCCCAAGCACGCTCCACGAACCAACCCCTAGTTTCGGGTTGCGTGCCTCGATCGTTTTTCCGTCCCCTAGCGACACCGCAATATGTGCCACGCCGGATGTGGATGCTTCTTTCGGGTAGTACAAGAGCGCGCCCGGGGTTTTATATGCGTCCTCTACCGGGATCTCTTCCATGTCGTGTGCCTGCTGCCAGGACCCCATACCAAACCGGACACCGCACTCTTTGAGCGTCCAATAGATAAGGCCTGAGCAGTCAAATGCTCGAGGGCCTTTAGAACCAAAAACATATGGCTTACCAGTCTGGGTTTTCAGCAAAGCAAGCCACTCATCAACGTCCACCAATGGGAAGTGCCTCCTCCTTTTAAATAGTTCAAGCCCCATGCGGGGCTTGCTGTTTTTTGTGGTTATTCGGCCACGGCGGAGGCGGAGGCGGTAGCTCCGCATTAATATGCTTCCGCAACACATGCGCATAATCCACCAGACCATCCCGATCGACCGTGAGCGCGGCAATCATCTCCGCCTGTTTTTTCCTTGCTTCCTGCTCGGCCGCCTGCTGAGCGGCTAAAAACCGTATTCGTTCCTGCTGGGCGGCCACGGTTTCACGCAACGCTGCGACCGCATCCTGCAACGACGCCACAGCCGAATTCAGTCCCTCGGTTGTGGCCTTCTGCTGCTCCACCTCGAGTTTCTGGTCATCGATACGGGCTTGTTGTACTTGTGTTTTTTCAGCCAACCGGGAGGTTTCTTTTTCGCTTCGTCTTTTCAGCCACGCGGTGGCCACCGTGCCCATAAACAGAAGAAGGGACCCGAGAAAGGCCGCGTCTAACACGATATCTAGAAAATTCATTTATACCGTCCCAACGTTAATCAACGAAATATTGCCCGCCCGCAACGGGATATTGTCGGCCCAGTTTTGGAAAGCCCAGGCTGAGATTTTCGCTCCCGCGTCCTGATATTTCACGTGAGTAACGGTAATGACGTCCTCGCCCCTAGCTACCGCTCGATAGGCTAACGGCTCGTTGTTCACCCTGATTTCTATGAGGGTTCTGGCGGCGGCGTCGTTCGTAATCGTCGTGTTTAGCCACACGTTGAGTTGCATGAGCCAAACACCGGACGACGGCAAGGTGAGCGTGACGTTATCGGCGGATAGCTGGAACTTCCCCGAAAGCCGCCCCTGTTTTGGTGTGCGTAGCCCGAAGTTTTGCCATTGCCCGCGGGGAATATGGTCCTGATAGATATCAGAATCCCAGATTTCGGACCGGCCGCCCGTCCACACAAGCGACCCGTCTTTGCGGAACTTCGTATAAAACCGCTCCTCGGACGTGACTGCGAAAAACAGTGGAAACACATTCGGCGGCGCGGCGGCGGCGACCGTTTCAGCCTCGGATATGGTGGCTACGGGGATATAGGCGTGCAAGCTAGAACTGAAGTTGGTGAATGCGGTTGGCGCGCTAGCTCCGTCCATATACTCCGGAATAACCCGCTTCAGCACGTCGAGTTTTGACATCGTGGCTTCTCCTTTTTATTCGATTGGTCTAATTTCAACGATTCGCGGCGAAACCGCCGGGTTGCCCGGTGCCTGCGGATACGGATTCCGGCCAATAATGCGGTACTGCGTCCCCACCGTATAGGTGTGCCCTGGCTCGAGAGCCCGGGGCTGCGAAAACGTTATTGGCACAATCCCGACTCGGTGCGGTTTGCCCACTTCAAACCGTTCGCCCGTCTGCTGATCCGTGAAATACGGAGTACCCATGACGTGATACGTGTCGTTTGAGATGAGAGTTCCGAAAGAAATCATGTTGTTTCGAGCCACTGCCTGATAGCTCCCGGGGAAGTCATAGAAATGCCACTGGCCGCTATCGGATGGCCATACAGGTGCGCCTTCAATAAACGTTTTTGAGCCGAAAACGTAGGACGCGAGCGGGAGCATTTCATCAGACACCGGCGAGCGAACGGAAAGGCCTGTCCCCGTGTCTGAAGATAGGCGTACCATTTCTTTTCCGCCCTGATACACGTGCACACCCGTCGAATCAATCTTCACGTTGTTCCACGTGCTCGACGTGTCAGCCGCATAGTAAGTAGACCCGACGAAAGTTTTGCCGCGGATCTCATTCGCCGTGAGCTCCCGGGTACCAATCGACCCCGCTTGAAGCTTCGGAGCCGTCACCACGCCGTCGCGAATATCAATCGCTCCAGCTTGAGCTTTCACCGTGATATCCGCAAGAGTGAGCCCATACCCAGAAATGTTGAGCCACACGAGTTCGAGGGTTGCCGCGGTCGACGGAGCGGTCAGCACCTCGCTCTCGTACGTCCACGACGTTGAGGCGTAGCGGGTCGAACCGACATAGTAATAGCCGATATCTTTACCCGCAGCGTCTCGCCACCTATACGCGGTCTTATAGTTCCTCCCCGGCGACGCGTAAGCCCGCCACGACCACACATACGACTCGCCACCCACAACAGGGATACGCGACGAATCACTATTACCTATAAACACGGTGCTGGTGGATGATGCCCGCCAGGAACCGCCCGTCCCGGTCCCGTCCGGGCGCGGGCTGGACTGCCACCGCCACGAGCTCGACAGGTTCTCGTTTTTGTAGCCTTGCCCGTTAGGTACCAGGTTGCCGGGTGCAACAATAACCCGTTGCGCGGACGCCACTTTCGCGGACAGGTCATTCACCCACAACTGGTTTGCGACGCTCGAATCGAGCTTCGCATAGCTAATGCTGGCGTTGCCTATTTTCGCGTTCGTGATCGCCCCATCCGCTATCTCAGCCCTACCGATCGCCCCATAACCAATATGCGCCGAAGTAATAGCGTTGGCACCGATAAACTCGGGGCCCATTTTTATTTGTTCCCAGTCGTTGCCTTTCCGCTGGAAAAGCCTTTTAGCGGTGCCGTTCTCCCAGACATACCAGAGGGCCCCCTCCGGGCGGCCACTCATATCGCTAGCACCTGGATCACGGTAGGCCAACGTGACCATGCCCGACCCGGCAGTCTGCGTACCCTTTACTTTATCCAGCTCTGCACGGAAACCCAGCAACGCGGTTTCCGCCTTATCTGCCTTTTCGCGGGCCGCCGTCGCCTTCTTCTGCGCTTCCTCAGCTTTCGCAGTCAAGTCCTGGATACGCTCTTCACAACGCGCCGCTTCCGCCACCGCGCCCTGCGCCTTACCATCCGCGTCTTTAGCCTTCGCGAGCGCTACGGTCGCGGCCTGTTGTGCTTTCACGACGTCCGCCGCTGCCACATCCGCAAGAACCTGCGCGGACTCCGCCTGCGTCTTAGCCTTCCCAGCATTATCAGCCGCGACCTCAACGCTCCGGGTGAGCGACTCCGCTTGGCTCTTCGCCTCGCCCGCTGTGGTTTCCGCCGCGACGGCTTTTTCTACTGCTTCGCGGGCCGTCGTCGACGTCGCACCAAGCCTTTTATCCAAATCGTGGAATTTAATCGCGGCTTCCTCCGCAACCTTCTTAGACGACGCCTCCGCCGCATCAAGCCTTTCGTTATTCTCAGCCAGCTTCTTCGGAAACTCAGCCAGCAGGCGCTTTTCCTCCTCGGTGAGGTCCTCCGGGACTAGGCCGCCGTGAGCCAACTGCGACTTCGGCATGACCGGATTCAACCCCTTGGCTTGGTCTTCGTCGAACCCAACGGGTTTATCGCCCGCCGCGCCGGTGACTAGCCGCGGACGCCCGGAATCGTCTACCTGCACAAAAACCAGGCCGCCGGGAACATACCGCCCGGGGACTACTGGAACAGTGAGGGTTTTTCCTGCGTAGGTGATTTCCGCGCGGGCGTCGTTATCTTTCACTACGGAAATGAAAACCGCCTGGCGTATCGGGCGACTGCCCGGACCAGACGGCGTATCTTCATAGGACGCTAGAACACTCACTATCCGACTCCAATTTCTAGTTTCATCGTGCCAATACCGCTTATAGGCATTTCGACGCCGGTCACAATCCCCCGCCGCGTCACACCGCCCCGCGTGACGGACACGGTTTGATCCAGCTTTATTCTCCAGTCGGTCACGCACTCAACCTGGACCGTCTCGCTATAGCGAGCTCTTTTTTCTAGCTCAGCCTGAGCAACAAGCAGCGCCTGCGTAGGCCCGGCAACCGCATCGCCGGATACTTCCTCGGTCACCCACCCGTACACGGCAGGTTGGTAGTCACCATATTTCTCAACCGCTTCCGCGCTGAATTCCCCGTCCCGCTCGCTGTTCCCGCGAACGACAATATGGTTAGGACGTTTAGAACGCTCAAATTTCGAGGGAGCGGACACAACCGTCCCGGCCTCCCCGTCAACCAGTGTCAGGTCGTCGACTCCGGCAAGCACCGGCGCGGCGCGTACGATCACGCCGTATTCGGTCTCCCGCACCACCATCCGCCCGGCTGACAATACGTCTTCGAGGGCTTTCCCGCGATCGACACCTACCATCCACTCGAAAGGCACCCGGTCCGCGCCGATCCCCCGCTCGCTATCGGGGACAATCCCGTCCGGGGCGAACACTGCCCGGATACCCATCAGGCAAGACGCAGACGGAGCCATCTGGATCGGGGCCGCGAGCTTATGCTCGCTTATACAAGCGGTTGCGCCGCGCCCGGAAAGACGCACGGCGTCGCCGCCATCCTCCCAAGAATCCAAACGAAACAAAGGCGACGAATACGTTTCTGTGTCCCCGCCTTGACTGATTTCATGGACTAGCTGGGCACGCGTACCCACACAAGAAAGCAAATCCCCAACCCGCCTAGGTAGCAGATCCTTGCCCTGCCACATGCGCGGCACGTCCACGTCTAGGACATAGTCGCCTAGGCCGTTTTGGAGGGCTTTCGCCGTAACCGTCCCCGAGACGGGGGTTATTTCGACTATTGGCCCGCCATCCCTAGAGACTTTTAGGCAGGCGGTGACTTTAAGATTTTTGCGAGGATCAACCATTGCCTATACCCCTTTCACAACAGCGCCCCACGAGTCCCGATTTTGAGAAACGTCTTCCCACGTCCCCATGTGTGCCACATCCCCCCACGTGACAGGCGGGATGCCGTTTTGCGACCCGTCAGGGTTTACCCCGCCCGTGAGGCAGTCCGGGTCAGCCGGGACGCATTCAAGCTTCCACGCAGTTTCCTGGACCTCGATACGCTCAGTACGCTCGCAAGGAAACGCTGTTACGTATACGAGTTGTACCGGCGGGATATTGCAGTCCGGGACCTGGCAGACTTTCCTCGAGTGCTCGAGAACGAGGGGTTCCCCGCGCTCCACAAGCGCCGCGAGCGCCGCGGTCGCCTTGCCTTTCGTGTAGGCGTTGACCGTAAACGCTCCTACGGGTGCGACCTGCGATCTTGCGACCGGGTATTTTGATCCGGCCGGCCATACTAGGGTTACGCCGCTTTTACTGTCCACGGCGTGCGGGGTAGCCCAACGAAAAGCGGCTGTGGTCTTCCTGCGGACGTCCCTAAACTCATGTGTCGCCGTTGCGGGAATATCGGCCTGCCCGGTGAGCATGGCCCCTGCCGCGCCAGGATAAACCAACTCGTAGGAAGTCTGCCCATACGCGAGCGGGTCTAAACCCACCCATTCGCGGCCCCCAATTCCGTGAGAACCTGCAACGAATCTATTTGTTCCGTGTTCGCGAACCCGATATTCCACGCCCGCGGGAACCTCATCAGCGTCCACCACAATCACCACGTTTTTACCGGACATCATGACTGATACTGGGCCACTATTCATGATCTACTCCTTTTTAACGTTGAGCTAAACGGCGCGCACGATCACGTGCCTGCAACGCTCCGCTGATACGGCCATCTACCAGGCGCCCGTCTACTCCGATTGTTCCGCTGATTTCGCCACCAACAAGGGTGAAGGTTGATGGGAAGTCGAGGGCGATGAGAGGTTGGGGTGGTGGCGGGGTGGACGCGATTTGGGAAACGAACCCTCCACTGGCATATCCGGGCATTGAGGCGACGAGTTCGTCCCAGTAGCGTGGGCCTGTTCGGTCGACGACGCGTTTGGGTACCACGTATTCGCCGGCGTGGACGATGCCTGCCGGGTGGTACATGTTGCCTGGGCCCGTGTAACCGCCCGTCCAGTACGTGCGCTTGTTTTTGCTCGCCACGGGGATGTCGTTCCCGTCCAGATTCACTTTGCGCGTGAATGTCGTCTCGTGCTTATTCGTGAAAATGTCGAGGATCTGGGTTGCCGGGTTATTCCTCGCGTACTGGACGACCGCGTTCACCGCGGCCAACGCGTGCTTGTTATCTCCTTGGATTTGGAGCATCGCGTCCCTGCGGGCGTTAATCTCCGCGACAACCTCGCCAAGCGTCACCGTCGTCGGGTCCTTGTTGCCAAGGATCGCGAGGATTCCTTCCGACGAATTAATGTCCGAAATAACGTCGGTGAGCTTCTTGTCCGCGTTATCCGAGTTGGCGAGGAGCTTCACCGTCCCGTCCGACATGTTCACCTCGGACGTGTAGGCGAGGAGTTCCGCCATTGCCGGGTCATCATTCGCGTTAATCGTGAATGTCCCGTCCGCCTGTCGTACCGCGTTGAGAGCCACCGCGAGCGCTTCCATCGCCGGGTCGTCGTTGGCGTTGATTGTTATTTGGCCGTCCTTGTTTTCCTTGACGAAAGACAAGAACTGGTGGACTTGGTCGACAGCGTTCGACGCGTCCGCGTCAATCTTGATGACTGGGGATTCCATTTCGCCGATATACCCAACCGTCTTCTTGATTTGCTCAAGCTGTTGTGCGCTCCAACCGTAGGTGTCGGCCATGGCCTGCCATTTAGCGTTATATTCACCGATTTGAGCGTTGATTTCTGCTTGCGATTTTTTCTGCTCGCGCATGACGTTGAGGTTTTGCTCTTGTGCTTTAGCGATGTCTTGAAGGACCGTGAGCTGGTTACGGTTGGACCCGAGAATGTCGACAGTGCCACTCGAATCGAACGCGATAGCCGATCCGGACGCGAACAGTTCCTTAGCTTTTTCCATTGCGTCTGCCTCTGCATATACCGCGTCAATGCGTGCACGGGCGGACCGTGCTTCCTTTTCTCGGGCATTATTAGCGGCTTCGATAGCAGCGGCTTGTTCGCGTGCGGCTTGGGCGGCGGACCGGCGTGCTTTTTCTTCCGGAGGGATTGCTTCTTGTGCTTCGTTTGTCCGGTTCTTGATTTCTTGCAACCGCCCGGCGAGGTCCGAATATGTATTGGCCTGAACGAGGGTGGCTTTGATCTGCTTTTGCTGAGCAGGTGTCATCCCATCCATGGCCAACGCGGCCTCCAGGTTCGCGTTCGTGGCGCCCTCGGTAGCACCCTTCGTCGCATTGAGCTGTTTGATGTATGCGTCGGCTTTAGGCCCACCTTCTGCGATTGCACGTACCAATTCGTTTTGCGTCACTCCCAGGAGACGTGACGCTTGAGTCAAATCGTCTACCCCGATCTGGTTGCGTACGAGGGATTCAACTTGGGCATCGACGGCACCGGAGCTGTTCGAGAATGCGACTTTGAGTTCCTCAGTTTTTTGGCGTAGCTCGGCCTGTTTTGCCGCATACGAGGAAATCGCGGCCGTAGCGATCGCGATACCGCCACTAATTGTCAATCCCATGGGACCGCCGAATGCGCCAAGGAGTGCCGCCCCGGCACTCTTCGCCGCTCCCGCAATTTTTCCCATGCCCTTACTAATTCCTGTAGACATAGTCAGCTTTGCGGCACCCCAAAACTTCAATCCGCTGTCGTATGCGTCTCGGAATGTTGTGGCCACCGACAACATCGCATCAGTTACGTGTCTCGACACTTTTACGAGCCCACCCATATGACCTTTCAAGGCAAGCATCACCATCCCAGCCGCGAGCGCCGGGCCAGAAAGACCAGAGAGTGCCCCGGCTAGGGCGGATACTAGACGCACGAGCGGTACTAGGATGACTTCTACGAGTGGGGATAGCGCGACCAGCATTTGGCTAAAGGCTGTCGCTACTTTCACTGCTGCTTCGCTCATTGACTGTAATCCTGGCGCGGCTGCGCTCAGTACCCGGTTGATAAGCTCCATTCCTGTAAGCACGAGCTGGGAGAGGGAGCGTTTGAGTGGTTCGGAGCTTTCGAGGACGTTCGCAAATGCGTTGCGAACCGGATCGGAGGCAAGAGCCATGGCGCCTAGGCCTGCAACAACGGGGTTTATTGATAGGCCGAGTGCGGCAAGTGGCCCAGACTGGGTTGCCATCGCCGAAAGGGAGGCGGCAACTCCCGCAATAGGTGCTTTATATTGCGCAACAGTTTTAAACGCACTGGAAATATCTTCGACACCGATCGCTTCAATATTGGCACGAAGATTCTTAAGCGCCTCGGATACAGGCGCCGACCACTCGGTGAACGCCTTTTTCATCTCAGGTGAGAACGCTTTAACCTTCGCACCGATCGCACGTAGCACATCAGCAACCTGGTTAGCCCACTCGACAAGCGCACCGCCACCTTTCGGGTCGACAAGGGGTTCAGCGAGCATGGCACCTATGTCACGACGAGCCGCTTTGACCCGGTCAAGTGCACCGGCAAGCTGTTTCTTTAACCCCGCGGCCGCTCCCCCATATGCTTGCTGCATCCCTTTCGTCAGATAGTTGACGAAGTCGTCAGCAGAGATTTTCCCGTCGGTAATCATTTGGCGCACTTGTGCGCCCGTCTTCCCCATCTGGGAGCCAACCAATTCGGCAGCGTTCACTCCTCGCTGGCCGAGCTGCATCAGATCAGTTGCTGTCACCTTCCCTGCCGAACTGATCTGCGCGAGAACATAAACAATTTCGCTCATCTGCTGAGAACTACCACCGGTCGCAACCGTCGCGTCCTGCACAGCCCCCAGAATCGGGATAACCTTTTCCGCTTCAACCCCGAAACCGATCAACTGTTGCTGAGCCTTGAGCAACGCATCCTTACCAAACGGGGAGGTGGACGCGAATTTATCCATCCGTTGCATTTGTGCCTCAGCCGCCTGAGCCGAGCCGAGCAACGTTTCAAGCGCGCTACGCGTGTTCTGTTGCAACGCGTTGTAATCAATCCCCGCTTTCATCGTGGTCACCGCGAGTGCGGTGCCGACTGCGGTGATGGTGTTGAGGGCGTTTCCGGCGATTTTTGCGGTGGTTTTGGTGGCTGTGCCGATGTTTTTCCAGGCTTTGGTGGTGGTTTTGGTGGTGTTTTCGGCGGCTTTTGCGGCTTCGTTCATGGCGCGGACGAAGTGGGTGATGTTTGCGCCGAGTCGTACTACTACTGAGCGGTCTGTCATGGTGGGTGTCTTTCTTTTATTCGCCGTCGTCGTGGATGTAGGGGGTGTGTCCGCTTTGGTGGGGGTTGTGTCGGTGGTGTTTGTCGAGTTGGTAGCATCCTTCGCACCATCCGGTTTTGACGGTTAGGTGTCCGGTGATGTCTTTTTGGGTGGTGCGGAAGCGGGATGTTCCGCAGCCGGTGCAGATGCTGGCTTCGTAGAGGATGAGGGCGGCGGCGAGGGTGCGGTCGGTGTGGTTCCAGTGGGGGCCGGGGTGGTAGGTTGCGAGGAATTCGGTGGGGCGGATGTGCCATTTGGCGGCGGCTTGGAGTTGGGTTACGATTCCGGTCCATCGTGGTTGGGCGAGGGTATGCGCCAGAAAGGGGCGTCGGGTCCGAGGGAGGCGAGTGAGGTGGCGACGGCTGTTTCGAATTCTTGGATGAGGTGGGTGGTTTGGATGGTGCCGATAGCGGTAAGGAATTTTGTGACGTCTGTGGGGTTGGGAAGGTTGGGGTGGGTCATGTAGTGGGAGAGCATGAAGGCTGCGTAGTTGGTGAAGTGTTCGTTGGGGATGCCTTGTCCGTTGAGGACTTTTTCGGGGTCGAGGTCGTTGGCTTTGCAGAAGTCGGTGACGGTTTCGCGGTATTTGTCTTGGTTGGGGGCGGTTATTTCGACGGTGAGCCAGGTGTTTTTGGCTTGGTTGATGAGTTTGCGTAGTTCTCGTTCGTCGGGGTCGCCTGCCATGGTTTGGTTGAGGGTGCCTGTGTCGATTTTTTCTTGGACGGTTTTTCGCAGGTGGTCGATTTTTGCGAGGAGTTTGCGGTCTTGGCAGATGTCGATGTAGCGGGTTTCTTCGGTGGCTCCGGCGATGAAGGCGGCGAGGTTGAAGGTTTTGGGGTCTGGCATTTTGTTTCCTTTGTTGGTGGGGTTGGCGAGGGCTACCCGGGTTCGGGTAGCCCTCGTGTGTTGGGTGGGTTAGTTGGCTAGGACTTTGGCGCGGTGTGCGAATTTGCCGGTGGGTAGGAGCACGACGTTGTAGGCCGCGTCTTCACCGTTTTGGTCGGGCCGGTTTTGTGGGTAGTCGGTTGTGAATTGGTATACCTCTACCGTTTGGTCGGCTTTAAATTTTTCTGTGTAGGGTAGTGCGGATTTGGGGTCTTCGGGGACTCCGCCTCGTCGGACGATGTCGACTTTGATGTCGGGGTCTTTGAAGATGGATGCGGCGCGTAGGTAGGCGGATTCGGTTTCGGTTGCGTCTTTGTCGCCTTCGCGTACGAGGGTGAATTCGCCTGCATAGTTGGCGGCTCCTCGTCGGGTGGAGGCGGCTTTTTCGCAGAGGGTTTGTTTGCCTTGGACGGTTTCGGATGCGTTCATTCCGAGTGTGTATCCGGTGACGACGGCGCAGGTGAAGTCGACGCCGTTTTCGAGTTCGTCAACAGTGGGTTTGGTGATGTCCTTGAGGCCTCCGACGACGGCGACGAGTCGCAGGATGTCTGAGTTGACGAGTTTGGAACTCATTTGTTTGTCTCCTTTTTGGGTTGTGGCGTGGTGCCGGTTTTTGTGTTTGCCCTTCCCTTGTATTCGGGACAGGGGCGTGTGATTAGTCCTCCGCCGCAGCAGGCGTGGACTTGTTCGGTTTGGGGAGGGGTGGTGGTGAGGTCTGGGTTGAGGCGGATGGTATCGGGTGGGAGGGGTTCGAGTCGTTCTCCTGTTGATTTACGCCACACTTGTACATAGTCCACGGTCTTCTCCTTCTTTATGTGTGCGCTTCGTATTGGGATATTTCAACGGCCGCTTCATGGGAGGCCATTGCTTGGACGGGTTCGAGGGCCCGTTCGAGGGTGTGGGCGATGCGTGACCCGGTGGGCGTGATTTTGCGGGTGGTGAGGTAGTCGCGGATGTGGCGGGATATGCGTCTGGCTTGCCGGTAGGCATCCCACGTATCAAAGTCCCCACCGGTTCGAACTATTGTTCGAATTTGGGCGGTAATGGTTTGAGTTTCGCCTTGCCCACCGAGTGTTACCGACGAGGCGAGGGGCGCGGAGAGGTTGACGATAATGTGGGTTTGGGTGCGGTCCTCTAGACGGACATTGGGGATACCGTCGTAGACGTCGATCCCTTCAGGTACAGCTTCGAGGATAAGGCCCATCATGATCTCGTCAATGCTTTGACCCATATTTTTCTCCTACCAGGGTTTGGCGACCTTGCTCATATGAGTCACGAATTCCTTATATTCTTTTTCGAACGCGGGAATCAGGTGGGGCATAGCGGGCGAGGTCGCGGTCCCGAACTCGAGCAGATGGCCAAGAGATCCTTGTTTTCCTGTTTCAGGGCCGATTTCCGCGTATATCTTTTTACCCGTAGCAATAAAATCGTAGGTGATAGAGGTGGGATAGTAGCGAATGGCGGATTTGCCGGACATGAGCCCTTTAATTGTTTGTCGGGCGTCACGTTTAATGTTGATCGCGCCTTTTCTCACGCACTGGCGCATCTGACGGATCGCTCCCCTGGGGGCTCTTCTAAGATCTTTCACCAGTGCATCTAACTCAGAGGTGTCGGTATACCCAGCCATTCACATCACGCTTTCTACCTGGTAGCGGGCCGCCGAGTTTTGCGATCCAGGGGAAGCACCCCTCACCGTGAGGACGGTGCGGGCTAGTTGCGGGTCTCCCGATGTCACTTTGATCTGGTCGCCCTTAATAAGCACCGTCGACCACGGGAAATGTGCGATATTTTGTTGCATCGCGGTTTTCCCTCCCGCATCGGGCATCATCGCCGCGTTCGTGTTTGTTGTACGCACACGAAATTTGCCCTCGTAGACGATAATGTCTTCCGATTTTTTCTCTGCCCGGTTATAGACCCGCCGGGTCACAATGCACGTATCAGTCATGCGTGCCTCAGCCGCACGCCGGCCCGCTTCCACAACAGTTTTAATACTCATGGTGCTGGCACCCACGTCGTCGAATCAATCCACTGCCCAGCCGCTGGCCTTAGTGGGTGGGTGCGTATCGAGAAGGCTCCTTGTTGGCGTTCTTCAAACGGGGTAAGCAACTCCCATTCCTGATCGGTCAAGAAAATCTCGCCCCGCGAAAAGTCCCGGTTGAGCCGGTAAGAATAGTCATCAATCTGTTCGGATTGTTTCCCATCCGGGTTACGCAGCTTACGGATCACCGCGTTCGCTTCGACCATTCCCGCCACGTCCGTGCGGATCGCGCCTTGGGCTAAGAGCGTCTCGTAGTCAGGGATACGGGAAGTGATGAGGGCCGTCACGTCCCGGAGCCACGCGTTGACCTGCGCGATTTCTCCCGCGTCACTAATTGGCCGTCCTAACCGGTCAGCCACCGTCGCAATATTCGCAACCGTCACGGCCCCCACCATCCTTTCTTTCGTCTAGCGTTTATCGGCTTGTTGATCCGGTAGAGGCCGCGCTTGTGATCTGCACGAAGGACGCAGTATCGCGAACCCTGAACCCGATCTCTACCTCGGCACGCAACGCGAACATGTTGCGCTGCCACAAATTGAGCGGTTTACCATCCGTGTCCGTCAGCGTCGCTTCGGTGGCCATATCGAGGGAAATATCCTCGACCGTCCCGTAAGAGGCCGCGTTAGCGAAATCGCCCGCCAACCCGATAACACCTGCCGCGCTACGCGGCAACGCAATAATCGGTCGACCCAGGAACCGGCCAATCTCGCCCGTGCCCAACACGTCAGGGACAAACAACGGCCGCCCAGAGGCGTCGGTTGCTTCCATGAGCACGGCCTGCAACTCGGGAGTGGCAAGCCACGCAGAAACGTTCGCGTCATTACCCGCGATCGTGGTGAACACCTTCACCATCTTCTTATACGTATCCTTGCCATCGACCACGAGCTTTTGCGCATCAGAGAGCTGGTCGAAATTATCCCCCGGCTTACTTTTGACTCCCATCACCGTCTTATCGAACGCAACCGCGAGCGCGTTGGGCAGTCGGCGTGCGCATTCGGCGTAGAGGGCGGCTTTGTCGCGGCGGAATTCGTTGGAGAAGGGGACGATGACCGCGAGTTTGTAGGGGGTCATGTCTTTTGCGGAGAAGGTGGGGCGGGCGACGGGTTTTTCTTCGGTTTCGGGTACCCAGTCGGCTTCTACGTCTCCGGTGATGGTTTGGACGGAGATGCCGGCTCCGGGGAGTGTGATTTTGCGTGATGCTTGCATGATTGCGGAGTCTTTGAGGGTTTTGGCCCAGATTTCGTCGGAGACGACTTTGTCGAGGATGACGCCTTGTGTTCCTCTGAATACGTCTTTGCCAGCCATGAGCTAGTTTCCTTTCTAGTGTTTGTGGTTCTCGAGTGCTTCGAGTTTGTTTGTGAATGCTTGTAAGGGGGTTAGGTTGGGGCTTGTGTTGCCTGCTCCTTGTGTCATGTCAGGTCGTAGCGGTTCAGGTGTGGTTGTGTGGGAGAGGTGGGTGGTGAGCCGGTCGGCTTGTTCACTCATTTCTTCCATGTTGTTGCCGGTGAGGAAGTCGATAAGGTCGGCGGGAAGGTTTTTCTCGAACGCAACCTGCCAGCGGGTTTTGTCTCGGTTGAGGTCCGCTAGTTGGGTTTGGGTTTGCGTTTGGGTTTTTTCCCACTCGGTTTTTGCTTCCTCGAACTGGGCCGTGAGGGCGGCTAGTTGCTCGGTTGCCTGTTTCGCTTGGGTTTGGGCTTGTTTGCGGGCTTCGCGCTCGGCTTGCAAGGCTTTTACCCCGCCTTCGCCTAGGTTTTCCGTTGAATCGCTCTGGGGTGTTTGGTTGGTTGGGGCGGTGCTGTCTGACATGGGTGGTTCTCCAATCGCTGGGGATAATAAAACCCGCCTGGCATCGCGCCATGCGGGACAACTAAAATATAGGGTTTAACGAGATAAGGGCGTCAGACGACGCCCTTATACGTTATTGAGTTATGTGCCGGTATTATGCTGAGACCTTGTCGGGGTAATGTTTTTCCCTGTACAGGTCAAGCGATATCTGCCACGGATCGTTAGGGGATTCTTCCTGTGCTTCTTTCTCCGCTCCAGCAAATATTTCGTAGGGAACCTCTATTCCTTCAGGCTCAGCCACGAAACAGACATTCAAAACAACGTTATAAAGATCCTCATACACGGAAGTAATCAGATCTCTTTTACGGTGTTCCGGGACTCTTTCCCATAAGTAATCCACGAGGGCACGCGTTGCCGGCGGTATCCCCACAAATGGGTCCTCGTCATCCTCGTACATATCCACAGTAGCTCCTAACGGGCAGGTTTTCTCTGCGTTTTACCGCGCTTCCAGTGAACCTTCGCTACGCCTTCACCACGTTCTGGGTAGAACGATACCGTTCACGTCGCGGTTAGGATCTGGGTCTACCTACGCTTTATCTGGGAACCAATCTTTCTTGTATGCATCGAGTACCATTTGCCAAGGATCGTCAGGAGATTCTTCCTTTGCTTCGTTCTCTGCCCCGATGAAAATCTCATAAGGAATCTTTAGTCCCTGCGGGCTAGCGACAAACTCTAACGCGGTAACAATAACGTTATATAGAGTCTCCTCGTATTCAGTTTCGATAAGCTTTTGCTTATACGGCTCGGACACCCTCTCCCATATATAGTCAATGAGTGCGCGCGTGGCCGGAGGGAGGTAATAGAACGGGTCGTCATCTTCGTCGGTTTCCACACTAAGCTCCTAACGGGCAGGTTTCCTATGCATTTTACCGCCTTTCCAGTGAACCTTCGATACGCCTTCGCCACGTTCTGGGTAGACCGATACCGTTCACGTAGGCGCTTCACGTCGCGGTTAGGATCTGGGTCTACCTACGCTTTATCTGGGAACCAATCTTTCTTGTATGCATCGAGTACCATTTGCCAAGGATCGTCAGGGGATTCTTCCTTTGCCTCCTTCTCCGCCCCGATGAAAATCTCATAAGGAATCTTTAGTCCCTGCGGGCTAGCGACAAACTCTAACGCGGTAACAATGACATCGTACAAATCCTCGTACATTGAGTTGACGATTTTTTGTTTATAGGGTTCGGAGACTCTTTCCCACAGGTAGTCAACGAGGGCACGCGTGGACGGGGGTAACCAATCAAACTTACCTTCATAGTACCCATATAAAGCCATGGCTTGTTCCTAACGTACAGGTTTTCTGTGCACCTTACCGCGTTTCCAGGTTACCTCAGATACGCCGTGGCCACGTTCTGGGTAGAATTTCACCGTCTTTGCAGGATCGGGAGCCATCATATTGTACGAAAGCCTCAACTCCACACCTTTATAGCTATGCACGATTTCAACAGCACCTCTGTCTCCTACGCTAGCGACTCCGTGTTTGAGGGTATCGACAAGGGCCGCTTCGACGGTTTCCTTTGTCCACTCTTTCGGGAACTCGCCGTTACCACTCTTTTTACCTTTCGGTGTTTGACCGTAGAGATGCCCGCCAACGGTTGTGCCGGGGATCCCGTAACAGATTTTCTCGATCAACCATTCATCGTGTGGGTCAAAAGGAAGCTCGCCGTTAAGCAAAGGTGCACCGGTTGGAGGTTTCTTACCCCCACCCGCACCCCCGGTAAGCGGGTGCGGGTTTTTTCCTTTACGTTTAGACGCCGTGCCTTTCCCGCCATGGCGGGCTTGAGATTTTTTGCGGCCGCTTAGGACTGCTGTGGTTGTTCCTTTGGCTCGCAGTAAGCGGTAGTGGCGGGCTTGTTCCCCGTAGAGAGTGCGCCCATCAACGGTTATTTTGTGGCCGAGGGTTTCCAGGGCTGCCCGGTATTCGGCTTCTGCCCGGACCATGTCTGAGGCCGTGAGCTGGTAGTCGGGAGTGGTGTAGCGGATGTTGCGTCCGGCGAGGCGTTGGCGGCGTTCAACTGCTCGCACCGTATAGGGGTTCAATCCGGCTTGGGCTTCTTTCCAGTTCCTTTCTGCTTCGAATAGGCGACGTTCGGCGGCCGTCATCGTATAAATATTGTTCGGGTCTCGCACTCCTGTGCGTAGGGCTTCTTCTACGGCTTTGCGGGCCCCGGCTGTTTTACCGCCATGGCCTAATTGTCCGTATCCGAAACGTTGCCCGTGTAGAGATCCGAGCGGGTTTTGCCCGCCTTCGTGTATATAGCCGTGTTCGACGAGAAGGCTGAGGACTTGTTCGCGGGACAAGTCCCATTGTTTGGCTTGCCGGTAGATCCCTTCCGGGGTCATACGCCGCTGGCCACGGGATAAGAACCTCGAGCCGTGCCCGCGCCTGGTGCGTCCCTCGCTGGTATACATTCCTCCTTTTTGGACCCCGCGCCTGGCGTTGATGACCTGGAAAATGTCTGCGCCCTCGCGTACGGCTTGAGCCGAGTAGCGACCCAACAGCCGGTTTTGTGCCTCGTGACCGAGCGAGTTGAAATACTCGTAAGGGTCGACCACGAGTCCTTCGGAGATGGCCCCGTCGAGTTGTTTGACGGTTGCTGGCACGTGGACACAGTCACACCCGGGGTGGCGGAGAAACCCATCATTGAACGCATAGCGCCGCCCGGCTAGTATAACACATCTGGCACACGAGGGAGGGTTGAGCATGCGCACGTATCCCACGCTTGGGCGGGCGACGATATCGATGGATGCTGCCGAACGTGCCGTATCGACAACGACTTGGCGGGCGAGCCGGTCAAGATATGCCCCGCCTTCGGAGAGGGCTTGGCGGGTATCTTTCCCGTTTTTTATTGCTTCGAGGACGCGTGGGATAGGGCTTGCGATTGCTTGGCTGAGCAGGTTTCCCTCTGGCGCCCACCCGCTAAACGCGTCAACGTTTACAAACCCTACCGGTAGAACATACTCGCCTTGTTCGGCAAGCGTTGTGGCCGTGTAGCCGGCCCCGGCGATAGCCGCTTCGCGTTGCAGGACGAAGAGGTAGCTCGTGAGGCCTTTTCCTGCTTCATCCCATGTTTGGCTAATATAGTCCGGGTTGATGCGCGCCCAATAGTGGCGGGCAACGCGGATCGCGGTTTCTTGCAAGCCAAGCATTTTTTTATAGTGGGCTATCGCCCCTTGCGGCAGGTTCTGTATCAACGCCATAATTCTTCTCCGCTACTCCGCCAAGCAGCGGATCTGTTTCTTCTGCTTCTAGGTAGTCGCGTTCGCGTTGCTTGCGGGCCTCGGACCAGCCCAGCAGGTCCCATACGCCTTCACGTGAGAGCACGGGTTTACCGCCCGCGAGTTTTTGTAAAGCATCAGCGCGTTGAGCAAACGTTGGGGTGCCAGGGTCTTGCCATTCGACTCGCACAGAGTTACCTGCCGGCCACTGCCCGCTCGTGATACGCGTTGCCGTATCGATCACCCACGAGAGGGCTTTACCTGTTTCAGCGTTTGACCGTTCAACGGTTTTCACCAGTCGGGCTTCTTCGGCTCGTATGGCTCCTTCGGCTGCCGGGTTCGAGGAAAAAATACCGAAATACGAAGAGGGGAAACCCGTAACAGAGGCAGCCAGGCGCCCATACATCGCCAGTGTTTCGTGATAGTTCCCCAAATCTGCCCCGGGTAGCTGTCCTACTTTCGCGTCCTTGTTCGCCAACGCCCACACGCTTGACATGTAGGATTCCCACTGGGTGAGCCGGGTCTTCCCATCGGCGGCAACGAAGTCTTTTGGTTGAGCACCGACCACGAATTTTCGGGGAATGTTGACGGTTTCTAGGCCATATTGCAGGCCTGTGAGGGCACGGACGGCCATGTCGGTGATGGGGATGATCCCGGTTAGTTCGGAGGTGCCTTTCCACCTGCCGGTTATTTGCCGGTTGAGGGCCATAATGACTGGTACGCGTCCCAGTTCGTGCCGGTTACGTCCTGCTACTTCCCACTGGTCCGCTTCAGGCTTGCCCAACACCCAGGTACACTCCGGGGTGTAGAGGGTCGCTCCGGTGATTTCTCCTTGCGGGGCGCGGGGGGTGGGCGTGCGCCATATTTTTAGTGCGCAGTCGATCATGCGTTTGCGTGGGTCGATACGCACGGCCATTTCGCGGGGTGACTCGACGGTGACGACGGGCAGGGAGGGGTCTTCTTCGTTCGCCCCGACCAGGAAGAAGGCACGCCCGTAGATGAGCTTGTCACGCGTGAACATGGTGGTTTGAGAATCCATAGAGTTGCGTTCGAAAAGCGTTGCCGCGCTGTGGGAGGCACGGTCGGATCCACGATCGAGAAGGGCACGCACTTCTGAGCGTTCGGTGATTGCTTCGACCACGACCGATGGCCAGGCAATCACCGGTTCCATACCGCGCAAGCCTGGTGGGATAGCGATACCGAGTTCTTCCAGGCGTGAGGTGCCCTCATAGTAGGCGAGGTGGGAGGCGTCGTCCCTATAAAGGCTGGTCATAGTGGAGGTGAGCGTTTTCGCGAGGGCGATGGCGTCTTTATCGTTCAACACGACGGGTTCTCCTTAATCGCGGCCCGGGCCTACCAGGCGAAGACGCGCGTATCGGTTGCCTGTCCCCATCCGAGTGCGCGCATGTCCGAGGCGGCTTCGTGGGCGAGGATGTCGGCCATGAGGATGTCAATTTTCATATGCTCGGCTGGTTTGCCGAGAATGTATTGGTCGCCGGGTTTAGCAACTTTCCTGGCGTGGAGGGCATGTTCACGAGCGGTGGGGTCCGCGTCGTGGGTGGTGATTCCTTCGTAGGAGTCTTCGAGGAACCGGGAGAGGGCTTCGAACATGCGTCGTACTTGGTTGGTGGGCCATTGGACGACCCGGTCTTCGCCATACATTCCGGCCCACGTGTCGGCTTGGGTTTCCCAATGTCGCGGGTCGATATAGAACCGGG
Organism: Actinobaculum massiliense; assembly: GCF_001457435.1. GTDB lineage: Bacteria > Actinomycetota > Actinomycetes > Actinomycetales > Actinomycetaceae > Actinobaculum > Actinobaculum massiliense. Next base: position 21,071 of record NZ_LN881714.1, read on the forward strand.
CGACGTCGTAGTGGGCGAAGAGTTCTTGGATGGCCGCGTCCACTTCCCCGCGTGGGATGCGCCCATCTGGCCATTCTTTCGGGTTCCAATAGGTGGGCCGCGAGTCGGGTCCGTAGGTGGGTGTGAAGCGGTATCCGTCGAGGGTTTCAGCTCGCAGGGCTGACCAGTCGTCGGAGCGCGACCCGTCAAACCCGAGGGCTATCTTCTCTCCCGGGTTTATCTGCCTGGTGGTTTCTCCTGCGTCCCATACATGGTCGGGCATATAGGAGCCCAGTCCTTGGACGAGTTGGTTGAGGAAGAAGCGGCGTGCCGAGGTCGGGTCGGTTTCCATGAGTTCTTCCATTTCCGCGCCCACCGCGTCCAGGTCGACCCACGGTGAGCCTTCGTAGACGTATTCGAGGATTTTTCTGCGGTCTTTCTTTTTTGTCCAGTCCAGGTCGGCGGGTGGGCGGCGATACCAGCGCCATATGTCTTTTGATTTGGACGTATAGGTTGCTTCTGCTGCGCTATCGTCCATGGGGTCCCACGGGTTGGTGATTTCTAGGCCGCGTCCTCCCATTCCGGCTAGGCCGCGTCGCATGGTGTCCCAGACTTTGCGTAGCTTGCCCGTATAGATACCGGATTCGTCCGCGAGTGCGAAGTGGATGGGGCTTCCGAGTTTTGAGTTGGGGGCGGAGGTGATGGGGTCGATGCGTCCGTTGTTGGGGAGGCGGATGAATCCTTCGCGGACTTTCATTTGCTCGGCGAGGGGGCCGCGGCGGATCATTTCTTGGAGGGGACGGTAGACGTTGTCGGTTTGTTCTTCGGCGGTGGCGAGGAGTTGGATGTTGGACATGGGGCGTGGGATTCCCATGGGTTCGCCGGGGGTGTATTCGTAGATCCATCCGCAGGGGCATCCGTGGTCGGAGCAGTGGTATTCGTCGCCTTGGGTGGCCCATCCGGCGAAGATGCATGGGCCGACGGCTTCGAAGCAGATGATGGAGGCACCCCAGGGGGATTTGCCGGCTTTTTGGGGTCCGACGACGAGGCCGCGCCGGTAGGTGAAGGCGGGGGCTCCGGCGGGCCGGTGGGGGTTGAAGGTGGCGGTGGGTTTTATTTGATAGAAGGCGGCGGTGTTTTGGAGTTGCCAGCCGTCGTGGATGAAGGGGGCGCCCATGGACCAGCCGTCGGCGACGACGCAGTGGGCTTCTATCCAGTCGGCGGCGAGGAAGCCAAGGGTTTTCACTCCTAGCCTCCTTCTATCACCTGGAATCTTTCAGCTGCGCTTGTGCGGGTGGTGCGGGGTTGTTTCTTTTCTGGCGCTGCGGGTTGGGCTATTTGCCAGCCGTTTTCTCTCATTCCTGCGGGGGTGAGGCCTATTTGGTCGCGGTAGCGGTGGAGTTGGCCGATGAGCGCGGCTGAGGGTTCGTGGGCGAGTTCGACGGATGCTTCTACTCGGCACATTTCGGCGATGATGCGCCACCGCCAGGGTTCGTTTTCCCACACGGTTGCTTGCGGGGTTTTCCATAGGGCCCGCCAGATTGCTTTTTCGCGTGCGGCGAGTGGGGTGACGCGGCGGGTTTGGGGGTCTTTGAGGGCGGGAATGGGGAATGGTGGGGTTTTTCCTTTTCTTCCTTCGGGTGGGAGTGGGGTGAAGGTCAGTCCGCGTCGTTCGGTTCTAGCTGAGGTGGGGTCGGGCTGGGGCCCTGACCGGTTGCGTGCTCCTCCTCGTGGCATTCGGCTACCTCCTCCATGGTGTTAACGTAATTAGTGGTTAGAAATTTTGGAAACGTGTGAACCCGTCGCGCTATTTTTTGCCCTCCCCGCCGGTCCTGATGGTCTTTGATGTCGGGGTACCCCCCCTGGGGTATCTGTGTTAGGTGGCTAGCGTTCTGATTTTGTTTGATATTGTTTAGTTGTGTTTGTGGGCGTTTGTTCCTCCTGCGCTGTCGTTGCAGGATTTGTGAGAAATGCCCAGATAGCGAGAGCGATCATTGTCGTCGTGATCGAGCGCCCATTCGTCTTTGGCTGTGATAGGGCGCCCGCAGCGGGCGCACGCGATGATCTCGCCGTTGTCTAGCCGGTGGGCGTAGGCACCCCGGAGGCGTACGTGGGCCTGGCCGTAGCCGCGCTGGGTTCGCGTGCCGCGTTTGGTTTCGTATTCGCGTGCGTGGTGAAGACAGTACCTATGGGTAGGGGGGATCAGGTGTGGGCAACGGGGGGCCGGGCAACGCTTCACCTCTCCTACCTCCCTCCCCGCCTGCCCCTCCCCTTACTCGCCCCCCACCCCGGCACGCACCGGGGCGGGCAGGGACAGGGACGGGGTGGGATCTGCAACGATTCACTTAAAAGTGATTACTTGTGTCTCTAGTTGAGTGCCGCCCGCCCCCCCTACCCGGGGCCGGGAGGAGGGGTACCGGCCAGACGGACTGCCACATACCCCTGCCTAGTGGCCGGAGGTATGTGGGGCATGCGGGGGGCGCTAGGTCGCCGATCTTATAGGTAGTAACGGCAAGCCGCCCCATCGCCCGCAGGCAACAAAAAAGGCGAAGCACCTTACGCGGATACACTTCACCCACCCCCAGTGTGACACTCCAGCAAACATTTGTCAACCCGAAGCCTCGGTGCGGTGAAGGCCGGGCCGGGCGCGGTGGCGTGCAGTATCGATATCTTTGAGGCAGACGCGGCCGTCGGTGCAGGTGACATGGCCGCGGCTGATCCATTTGCGGATGGTGGCAGCCGGGGTGCCGGTGAGTTCTGCGGCCAAGGCGACGGGTAGGGCGGGGTTGGCGGAAAGGATGCGCAGGTAGGCCAGCCCGCGGGTTTCTTCCTCCGAGCGCACCAGGTCGCACTCGGGGCAATAGTAGCCGCCCGGTGCGGCGTGGAGAAGGGTCATGGTTTGCGGGTGGGCAGGACAAACCCTGTTGACCTTCTGGGCCGGGGGCCGGGCGACCGTGTTCCACGCGGTCTCGATGGTCTGGAGTGGACGCTCGAGAGGGAAATGGCGGGCGGCCCAAGCAAGACGTGCAGCCATAAACCTACACGGACACCCATCTAAGTCTTCGCCGCGCCAGGCCCACTCGGATGCGAGCTCTTCTAGACGGGCCAATACTTCCCGCTCCCCCTCAACCCGAATGAGTGCGTCTTCCACAGGCGAGGCACCCGGGTGAGAGACAGGCGCCAGCTCGAGCGTTCCACCCGATAGGCCAAGCAGGCCTTCTACCCGCGCGCCAAGCTCCGCCCTCCACACCGCCAAATCCGCTAACTGGTCGGCAGCGGCCGCGAGCGCGGGGCCCTTCCGGGTGGGGTTTTGGGTTGGGTGGGGGTTGGGTGTCAATTGGTTTCTCCTTGGCGGGTGATGGTGGTGTGGAGTGTGGGGGTTTGGGTGGTGGTGGGGAGGGCGGTGATGGTGATGGAGGCGCCTGGGCGGGGGTTGTATTCCTTGCTGGTGATCCATTCGAGGATTCGGGAGTCGTCTTTGAGGACGGCGGGGTTGGGGAGGCTGAGGGCGTCGCCGATGGCGCGGGTGAGTTTGTCGAGGTCGGGTTTGGTGGCGGGGTGGTTGAAGCGGGGCCGTGTGGGTTGGGGGAGGTAGAAGCGGGTGGTGATGGTGACGGGGGCGTCGTAGTTGAGGGGGAAGCCTGCTGCGAGGGCGGCGGAGGTGGCGGTGTGGGCGACGTGGTTTCTCCATTGGGTGAGTTGTTGGGGGTGGATGAGGCGGCCTTTTCCGATGTTTTTCATGGAGCCTTGGGGGCGTGGTATGCCGTCGACGAAGACGTTAAAGGAGGGGCGGTGGTTGTGGGGGCCGGCGAGGTAGGTGGACAGGGCGAGAGGATCGAGGGTGGCTCCGTGGTAGGCGGCTTGGCCGGTGTATTCTTCGGCCGTATCGAGCCGGTCGGCTACGGGGGTGAAAATATAGGTGGGTTTCATTTCTCGGTGTCCTTGCTGGAGTAGAGAGTTTCCATATCGAGGTGGGTGCGGGCGCGGGTGGCGCGGTCATGAACTTCCTGTTCAAGCACAGTCGGCTTTCGTGTCGCCTGCCAGGCCCCGCGTAGGGCGGCGAGGAGGCAAGCGATGAGAATAATGACGACGATGAGGAGGAACACCGCGAGCGCGGTGATAGCCAACCATTGGACGATGCCCATAAGGCTGTGTTTCTTTCTACGCTAAGGGGGCTTCCCACTTTGCTTCCTCCTGGTGGGAAGTTAGTAGGAAGCTCCCTCTTGTGTGTTTATTCGGTTTCTTCGAGGATGTTGGCGACGGCGCGTGCGAGAACCTCAGGAGCCTGCCTGCCCCATGAGCCGATTCGGCCTAGGTCGTAGTCTGGTGGGAGATACCATTGGAGCTCTTCGGCCTGCTCGAGGCTGAGAGCCGGCACGTCCTCGAAATCCGTGGAGACGTAGTATTCGGTGGCCAGGGTCGCGGCGTCCGGTTCTGCTTCTAACGTGTCGTCGGACCACCGGGTCCCGCAACAAGGGCACTGCCAGCATTCATCCCACTCAGTTTCGGCTCGGCAAGCGCCACAAATAGGGTTACCGGGGTGGACAAGCGCGGGCTTTTCCGCTAACCGTATGTAGCGGCCGCGGACAAGATACGCGCCAGGATCAATCTCGCTCATTTTCTTTCCTTACTCGTTTGTTTGGCGGCCACGCTTGTAACCGTCTAGATAGCCTTCGGAATACCAGCCGAACTCGGTCAGTATCTGGACGTTCTGGTCCTCTTGGATTTGGTAAACCCTTTCCTGAGCCTCGGCAATTAGCTCGTTATCCGTTAGCTCGCTCATTACACTTTCCTCATTTCCCCTGTAATGTCGCGCCCCTCAAAGTCATCAATGACAAGACCACCTTCAGAATCCAGGTGAACAAACCGTACTGCCAGGCCAAGAGAACACCTACCGGCAACGTGTATCGCATAGGCCAGCTCGCGGCGCATCCCAGACGTCAGCCGTCCCCCGCACACCCACAACTCGTCACACTTACCTATAAAGCTGAGCGCGGCCCGCGCGGCTATTGCGCGTTCTTGCGGGGTGCCATCATCGAATACCTGCGGATACAACAAATGCGACGCATACGGCGCATAACCCGCCTCCAACGCGGCCCGCATCACCCGCTTCGCATACGTGACATTATCCTCGGCGCCTTGATAGGGCGAACAAATAAAAACAGTCCTCATCCTTTTCCCTTCTTTCTTCATCCCCAACTCCTCCAACTCCCCCTTCCACACCTAGTTATGCCGATCCCCCTCACCCACCCACACCGCCAACACCAACACCCCCACAAGCCCAATCACGATGACCACCTCAATCACCACGACCCTCCCCACACCTGCCCGCACGCACCCTCGCGCTCGCGGTGGCTTTAATCGAATCAATCATCGATTTCGGCAACACAGCCTCGAGACTGTCAGGCAACGGCATCCACTCCTGCCAAGCAACCTCCTCATCAAACACCGACCGCGCCGGCCTGGCATACCCGGTTATTTCCCTAAAATCACGCATAATTAACTTCCTTTAAAAGGGCGGCATGTCATCAAACCCAGACCCACCAGCCGGCCCCGGGCCGACGACTTGGCCAAGGTTGCCTGCCGGATCTTGGGACTCCTCACCAGCCACCGCCTGCCAACCAGCAGCAGACTGGCGGGCGCTCGCGGTGGTTTTGGTGATGGTGGCTTTTGCCCGGCGTAGGGAGGGGCCGATGTCGTCGATGTTGAGGTTGAGGCCTTCGCGGGCCGTGCCTTGGTCGGTGGTGTACCTGTTGATGGTTAGCCGGCCGGTGGCGAGGATTCGTGTGCCTTTGTGGAGGGTTTCGGCGCAGTTTTCTGCGAGGTCTTTCCAGGCGGTGCAGCGGATGAACATGGTTTCCCCGTCGTCCCACTCGTTTGTTTGTCGGTTGTGGTGGCGGGGTGTGTTAGCGATGGTGAAGTTTGCGACCGGGACGCCTGAGCCGGTGAACCGGAGGGCGGGGTCGGCTGTGAGGTTGCCCGTGATTGTGATGATGGGTTCGTTCACAGGTAGCCTCCTGCCGGGTGGGTGCGGGAGACGATGTGTGCCACGCGGCGGGCAGTGTCGTTGAGGTGTTTGACTCTGTCGGGGTGGGCCGGGTTAGCGTCGTAGACGATTTTGGCGCATCGGTAGTCGCCGAGAGCGGCGTCGAGTTCGTCTTGCAGGGTCTTGTTGTCGCTGTCTTGGGAGATTCCCCAGGCTTCTTGCGTGACTCGTTCGCGTCTGATCCAGTCGCGGGCCTCGCATAGGGCGTCTATTGCGTCGCTGACCGCGTCATCAGCGCAGGCGAGGTTATCGAGTTTTTCACTCATTTTTGTTTTCCTTTCAGGTTGAAGAAGACCGGGAAAACCCTGGGTACTGCGGGGGTTTTGACGTGTCGGGTCGGGCGGGTTGTCGCGTTCGCTATGGCGTTGAGCAGGCGGGCCTCGACCTGGGTGGCCGGGCCGATATCGACCCGGGCGCGGCGCCCAGACTTACGGGGTGTCATACGGGTTTCCTTTCGAATGTTTGTTTGATTGCTTGGGTGGCGTCCCTGTCGGCGCGGACTGGGTCGCCATGTTGGGCGGCGTATTTGCGCCACTGGGCTAAATAGCGCGGCCATAGCGCTCCGTCGTCATCGAGACTCGCGTACGCATCGAGCACCGTCGGAGCTGCCGAACCGGCTAGCGCTTTAGCGATGTTGGCGGCCGCCCGATCCGCCTCCGGATCCGCCCGAACCTGCCTGTCTGTCGGGCAGGCACCTGGCAGGGTGCGGCGGGGTGCTCCGTGCAACCAGGCGGTGAACCCCGCGTCCCAATCCGAAAGGCGGCGTCTGCGCGCCTTGGCGTCGGCCTTGAACGCTTCGGATGCTGACCAGATCGACACGCCCAGGTCGTCGGCCAAGGCGGCGTGGGCCGGGGACGGGTTCCAGTCGGTGGGGATTTCTGAGCGGGGACGGGCCCTGGGATTTTTCCCCCTCGGGGGGATAAAGGGGGGTTGTTCTCTTGGTTTAGTTCTATTGGTATTGTTCGTGGTCAAATTTTGACCAGGGGGTAGGCAAAATTTGACAGGGGGCTGGTCAATATTTGACAGGGGGGTGGTCAAATTTTGACCATGGTCAACGCCCCTTCCAACCGCGAGCGCGGATGTTTTTTCTTCGGTGGTTTCGTCCCCGTATTCTTCGTCCTGGCCGCACGCCGTCTCCTCGTTGTCTTCCTCGTTCTCGAGGGTCTCATCGGTTGCCTCGCTTGTTTCGCTAGGGCTGGGAGCACGTGGTGGGGTGGAGGGTTCCGGGGTGGTTGGTTGGGTGGTGTGTGGGGTGAAGACGGCGATCCTGTAGACGTGGGAGGTTTGTGCGCCGTTAGCGGCTTGTCTTCCTGCCCATGCGACGACGCCGACGTCTTCGAGGTCGCGCAGGGCGCGTTTGACGGTGTTACGGGAGATGGAGAGCATCTCGGCCAGGCGGCTGATGGAGGGCCAGCATACCCCGTGACTGTCGGCGTAGGCGGCGAGGGCCGCATATACGCCGATGGAGGTGGCGTCTAGGCCTTGTTCGAATAGCCATTTGGGGACGATGGAGAAGCCTGTAGGTGTCGCTGTCATCGTGTCTCCTCGGTAGTGGTTTCGCCTTGGTCAAGGACGGTGGCGGTGGTTTGGTAGGCTTCCCAGGCTTCTTTCGGGGTGTAGTAGAGGTGTGTGTCCTCCCCTGGTGTGCAGCGGCGGGTGAGGACGGTCCTCCATGCTTTGCCTGCCCGTGCGCGCTCGAGTGTGAGCGTGTAGCCCTCGACCGTGTTGGTCCGGTGGGCGACGGGTGTGAAGGTTGTGCTCATTTTTGTTGTTCTTTCTCGAACGCGGCGATCGCGCGGAATACTTCGTCGTCGGTCATCTCGGCGACGTTGTTTGTGCGTTGGCTGGTGGCCCACGCGACCAAATAGTCGAGTGGGGTGTGTGGGCGGGCGTGGCGGCATACCTTGACGAACCGTGTCTGCGCCTTACTCAACCCGCCCGTTGGGTTAGCATCCTGGTTGTCACCTGGATGCGGCTGCGGGCCGGCTGCCACGTGGGTCTGGGCAGGCGTGGCGGCTTCGGCTTGGACCGGCTCGGCGGCAGTAGCGGCCGGCCTGGCTGGGGTGGGTGGGATATGTGCGCCCCAGGCGCGTAACACGTTCACGAAGCTCGCCCCACTCGCTCGTGCTTCGAGCAAGGCCAGGCACACCCGGCCCGGGTCATCTTCCATATCGCCTAAGGCGGGTGAGGAAGCGATGAGCACACAGATAGCGAGATCGTCTGTGACCTGCTGGGAAAGGCCGGCCGCTAGCTTGTCGGTATCGAGCCGGTCTTTTATCGCGTCAATAATCGCTGACGTGTATTGCGAGGCGTCGAGTTCTTCTCGCATCTCGGGTGGTTTCATTTCCTCCGTCCTTCTTTACAGTCGGCGCACTGGGTTGGCGTGCCATACGGTTTCGTGCCTGGTGCGATATCAGCTGGGATACCTGGTTGGCGTATCGGTATCCCGCATTGGTCGCATATGCCGCACTGATACGGCGACACCAGCGTTTTAGAGTTGCCCAGGCTTTGGGCTTGAGAAATCTGGGCACGGGACGCTTTTCTGGCCGCGTTTTGCTTCCTGTAACAGGTCGCGCACCAGCCCGACGCGTACTCGAGAAGCGCTCCCGGCGCGTCCGTTTTCGATAGTCCGCGTTCTCGTAAAGGCCGCCCGCACCCGACGCATTTACGCGTAGTGGCGAGTTTGGTCTTCTTATAGGCGTGGTGGCATGCCGAACACCTTCCCCCGGTGCGATGGGCGACCGTTCCCGGATAATCCGCGGCCAATGCCCCATACGGTCTAAAGGGCCGTCCACACTCGACGCATTTACCAACCGGCTCCTTCTTAGGAGCCTTTTTCTTAGGTGGGTCTTTACGTTGCACTGCGGAGGGTGTGGGCATATCCCACCCGAGCCGAATGTCCGAACTGAAATCGATACACGTCGCATGAGTGAGCAACCGCCCCACCCGGACCTTCACACTCGCTTCGTCTTTCACGGTCTCATAGGAGGGGTGGCCGATCGGGTAAAGATCCTGCGCGCGAATAAAAGCTATAAAGCTTGATAAGACCGAGCGGCGTACTTCCCCACGCGGGGCATTCATATCAATCCGATACCGTGCCCGCGCAAAATAGGCAGGCCCTGATATTTCAGACATCGCCCACCTCGCTTCCACGCGAGGCCTCGTAGCGGAAGGCGCTAATAGAGAGCTGGATGGCACCTTTCAACGCGACCACATAAATCCCTGTCGCGACTAGACGCTCTAAAAGCGTGCCCGGTAGAGATGCCGCATAAAACCCGACCCCAGCCATAACCAGATAACCCACCGCGAGCGCGAGCGTTGCCAGGGTTTCGCCATGGTTTGTTTTGTGTGTGTTTTTCATTAGTCTCGTATTCCTTGGTTGAGCCAGGCTTCGAGGTCTTTGCGCCAGATCAGTTTTTTGTTGAGGGTTTTCCCGCCGCGTATGGGGCGGAAGACGGGGAGGTCTCCGGCGTTGATGGCTTCGGTGATGGTGGTGGCTGAGAGGGATACGGCTTCGGCTGCGTCTTTGACTGAGTAGGCGAGTTTTTCTATCGGGCGTGCGGGTAGTCGCTTAGTCGTCGTTTTTTGTATACTCATTGGTGGAGGCCTTTCGTGTCTTCGGAGCGGGCAACCCGATGTCCTTTACTTTGTTGGGGTTGCCCGCTCACTGGCGTGTAGGGCACCCGGATGGAACCCGCGGGTAGCTCGAGGGTTTCTTCTAGGCGATCAAGCATGTGGCGGGAGATGCCGCGCCTACCGGTCTCGATCGCGGACAGGGTGCCTCGTGAGACGCCTAGCTCGTCGGCGAGGGTTGTGAGCGTGTAGCCGAGGCGTTCGCGCATGGCGCGTAGCGTGACCCGCGGGGCGTTCTCTGGATAGTTAGTCATGGCGTGGGCTCTCCCGGTTCCGTCTTTGGGTATGGGTGTGAAGCCCCACTGGGGTTGGTGTGAAAACACTAGTTTTATCTTTCTTTTCGCTTCGCCTTTTCAGGGCGGTGGGTATTGCGACCCGTGTTTTTGCGTGACCGGCAAAAATAAAGGGCCGGGAGCTGAAAAAACCGCGAAAAGTCGGCCAACCGGTATTCCCCGCGATGGGTGTTGTATTCCCGGTGTACTCCCGGCTTAAAGCCGTAGACATAAGACTGCCGCTCATTCCGGGAGCGGTCAGCCGCTTTTCGCAGGTGTTTTCAGCACCTGCTACGACTATACCCGAAACCGGACGCGTGTAGGGCGGCGTGGTGGAAGGGAATTTTTGGGTGCGGCTGCGCACCCCATTCAAGGGTTGGTGTAGAAACATGTTCGGCTTTGGCCTTCGCTTTTCTAGAGCGGATAGGGCGACCCTTGGTTTTGCGTGACCGGCAAAATGTGAGGGCCGGGAGCTAGAAAAACCGTCCAAAGTCGGCCAACCGGTATTCCCCTTGGCGGGTGTTGTATTCCCGGTGTACTCCCGGCTTAAAGCCGTAGTAATAAGACTGCCGCTCATTCCGGGAGCGGTCAGCCGCTTTGGACAGGTGTTTCTAGCACCTGCTACGACTATACCCGAAACCGGCGAGGGTTGGGTGCAGTGAAGTGTGGGCATAATTTTTGCTTTCGCGAGTGCTGGGTTATTTGGGTTGTGGGATTGCTTCGGCGACGTCGGCGAAGTTGTTTGCGAGTCCGGTGTTGACGGCTTCTGCCATGAAGGAGGCGTCGGGTTCGGCTTGTTCGTTGAGTATGCGGATGAGTTTGTCTGGGGTGGTGTGGAGGGTGCGTGCGAGGGCTGTGTGGTTGAGGGGGAGGTTTTGGAGTTGGGTGCGGAATTGCTGGGTTAGTCGGGTTTTAGGTTTGTTCATAGCTCTCACTCCTGCATTGTGCAACGGGATTATTGCCTAGCGCAACGCTAGCGCTATGCCGCCCGTGTGTCAAGCAACCAGCTATGGTTTTATTGCGCGGTGCAACGTTGCGGGGTAGAGTGGAAGGTATGACATCAATTGAATGGTTAGAGGAAACGATCGGTGACGATTCCATGTCTGAGGCCGCTCGCAAGAGCGGTTTTCCCACCTCGACGCTCACCAGGCAGATAGGGCGAGGTAATTTATCTGCGGAAGTTGCCGTGGCGATTGCTCGCGCTTATGGCGTGGATGTGGAAACGGCTCTTATACGGCAGGGACTCATTACCGAGGAGGAAGTATCCTCAGCGCGGAAGCGATATTCACTTAGCACCTTTTCAGATAAGGAGTTAGCCGGGGAAATTGCGCGCCGCGTATTAAACGATCCCGGCCCCGAGCTAAAAGCGCCACTTAGCGAGAATTATGACGCCTCCAATCAATAACGACCCGCAAAGCGGTCTCAATGGTGCCGTAGCGGCAGAACTCCGCGCGGAAAAAGCAATTCAACAAACGACATTCGACGATCTCGCACATCAGACGGGGATATCGAAACGTACCCTGATTCGAATATTGAACGCGGACCGGATTATTACTACCGCCTACCTCGAATCACTGTGTACCGCGCTAGGGATCACCCCAATCGATATAATCGCCCGAGCGACTAAACGCATGGGGTCAGGAGCATAGGGGTATGGCAGTTCGAAAAAAGGGGTTATCCCCTGTAGAAATACAGGCCCAGCGGCTTCTCGCCGATGCAGTGTCAGCATCATCGCTGAGCCAAAAAGAAATAGGCCAAGCAGTCGGTATTTCGCAAAACCGTGTCGGAATTATTTTGCGAAGAGAGACGCCACCTGCAACCATTGGGGAATTACTCTCGATCGCGAGTGTAGTGGGAGCTGATGGTGTGGAAATCATTTCCAAAGCCACCCAGGCGGACGCGGCATCTAACGGCGATTCAGAGGGCGCATAGCCCCTTACCCCCTTTACCGAATTAACGTTGGCTTGCGCACGGTAGTCTTATCTTTAAAATTTTTTGTTGTGTGGGTGAGGGGACGTTATGCCATACGTAATCCTTTTCTTTGTCGTGGCGGGTCTGATCATGCTGGCGTTGAAGTATTGGTACATCGTCGTGGGCGTTATAGCGGTGATTGCGCTTGCGATCTGGTTGCCTGGGGCTATTAGGCGTATGCGGCGTGATGCGTATTTTGCGAGCGAGGAGTTCAAGGCGCATAAGGCCGCTATCGCGGACTTGGTGAAAGAGCATAACGACATTGCGGAATACGCGGCCGAGCTGAGGAATACCCATGAGTTCACGTTAGGGGCGAGCAGTACTGGGAAATATGCGGGCCTTGCGGAATTCCGGAATACGAGTTCGCATAATTATCGGCGTGATCGTAATAAGGCCAACTATGATGCCGATAATGTCTATAACTGTTCGCTCCAGGTGGTTCGCAATGCTAAGCGCGACCCGCTCAAGTACCTCATGAAATACTTCGATATCGAAGCCACGCAGGAGCGTTTAGCGGCGGTTGAGCGTCTCGGGGAAACAATTTCCAGGCTTGAGGGCGCGATAGAAAATCTGAAGAAGCGTGAATTCGAGGTCAGCCAATCAATTAAACCCCCGCTATTTATCATCACCTATTATCGAGACGAGTTTTATAGCGAAATAGGTTTCGAACTGAAAGAGATAGAAGTTCCCTATCAACGGTATCGGTTCGAGTACGTGAGTGCGGGTGGGAATAGTTCCCAGACAACGGACATCGTTCTCAACGGGGAAACCATTGATGCGCTCATCGAAGTCATGTCAACGAAAATAAAGTTCTTGAAATCTGCTGCGGGGCAGAGAGCGCTCATGACACAGAAGCTACGTACCGCCATCAAGGAACGGGACGACTATACGTGCCAGATTTGTAACCTATCCGTGCGCGATGAACCAAACCTGCTCTTAGAGATCGACCATATTATTCCGATAGCACGTGGCGGCCTTTCCACGGAGGACAACCTGCAAACGTTGTGCTGGCGGTGTAACCGTCACAAGGGAACGAAACTCCTAGAAAGCTAAGGAAACGCGCAATCTTCGGTCAGATAGGTAACCGAAGCGTGGTATGCCTCTAGACTACCGCACACCGCGAGCGCGCCGGGCGGGGCGATGGTGCAAATATGGTGGCACCCCTTGACCTGACGGCTTTGGTGCAGTATAGTTATGATTGTTAGGGGTAAACCCCTGGCAATAATTGAATAGAGGGGAGGTGATCGCGATGGAGATGATCTCTCTGGTTGTTTCAATCATTAGTTTGATTGTGACAATTTACTTCGGGCTAAAGAAGTAATCGGATCTGCCAGGTCGCCGCTAGGTGGTCTGGCTCCTCCCCTCACGTCCCATCATAGGAGATGAAATGAAAACTTACCAAGCCCTTATTTGCCTTACGCTCACCGGGCTGGCGATTATGCTGGCACTTATCTCCGGGAAGGCTCCTGCTTGGCTTGAATGCGTAGCTATTGCGGTCTGGGTTATTGCTGGGGCGATTACCACCTATAGGGAGCGTACAAGAAAATGACGACCCACTACTTGTCTTCTTCCCAGGTTGCTGAACTATTAGGCATTAATCCTGGGACGTATCGTGACTATATTGCGAAGGGGTTGGCTCCTGAGCCTGACGTGACGATAGGGAAAATTGCTGGTTGGTTGCCTGAGACTATTAGGGATTGGGATAAGAAGCGGCCTGGGCGTGGGGCGAGAACTGACCTTCGATAGGAAGACGATCTAGGGGAAACAAAAACGGCCACTTCCTTTTGAAAGTGGCCGTCAAGCTTCGGTCAGATCGGTAACCGAAGGGTGGTATATCCCTATGTTACTGCGCACCGCGAGCGCGGTGGGCTTTGTGGTGTGGGCTTAATATTGTTGGCCTGGCGGCGGGTTTGATCGTATTGTTTTTGGTAGGCAGAGAGTGAAAGGCGCGGGAGCGTGAGCGATGATGATGAGCAGCGTGGAGGCGTTTCGCAAGGGGGCCCGGCGAGGGGTGCGGATTGTAATGAATCCGACGGTGAGTTCGACACGAAAGAAGAATCTTGCGAAACAAAAGAAGGTGGTTATTCCTCCGAATTTGACGGCTCTGGCGTGGGCGGATACGGGTGCGGCGATGCGGACGGCGTTGGGCGTGAACTCGAAGAGGTCATAGCGGGGCTTCCACCGCATATTGCCGAGGCGCTGAAAGATGCGACAGCGCGGTTAGAACCCGAGGAAAAGCGGATTGTTGAGCAAGTTGCACTCTTCCATTCTGGCCCGTTGCCTGCACCAGATCAGCTTGCCGGTTATGGAAATGTTTTACCCGGATCTCCTGATCGTATTTTGCGGATGGCTGAGGCGAGTCAGGATGCCCGTATACGTAATCTCGATGCCCATTCGCGGAGTATTGACGGGGTGACTGAGGATAACCATAGGCTTGCTCGCGCTGAAGCTTTTGGTATGCGTGTCATTACTCTCGGGTTTACTCTTTTGCCACTGTTATTTATTATAGCTCTTTTATTGGGTGCATACATCAGTAACACCGTTGTTCTTTGGGTAGGCGCAATTGGGACTATTGCCTCTGCATTTCCGGGTGTAATGTCAGCAATTCGCGGACGTTCCCCCAACTCCGATTCTTCGCGACCTTCTTCCCACGGGAATTAGTCACCTCTCAGTACTGCGCAGGCTCTAATCGAATTCCTGCACCAACCGCGAGCGCGGTGGAGGAAGCGTGGGGCGCCGATGGTAGCGAGTTCGCTGAGGCGTTCGAGGCGTTTTTGGGCGGCTGGTATGGAGACGTCGAAGTGGAGGGAGAGGGTGAGGGGGTCGTCTAGGTTGGGGGTGGCCAGGCGGACTTCGTTTTCTGGCATGAGTAGTGCGCCGGCGAATTGGTTGGCGTAGAACTCGTGGAGGTCGTATTTTTGGGTGGTGCGTCGTTCGATACCGTCGGTGAAGGAGAATTCCCTGTCGGAGGCTTGGACCATGCGTTCTATGTAGTGTCCGATTTCGTGGGCGAGGGTGAAGCGTTGGCGTTTTTCTGCTTTGCCCGCGTTGATGTATATGCGTGCTTTGTCCCGGTTTTCGCGTTTGATGATCATTCCGGAGGCGCCGCCTGGTAGGTCGTAGCGGTATCTGACTTCGATATCGAGCATGGCGCATACTGCGTCTAAGTCGATTCGGCCTTTTTGTCCTAGGGCTTTTCTGAGGACGTTCGCGTTGTGCTCTGCTGCTTGCCATACCAACATTTTGTTTGCACCTCCCCTCTCAGCTTTTACACTACACGCAAGCGTGGTTAGGAAACACGCTTGCGTAGCTGGGTAGTTGCTTTTTCTAGTGCGGCGCGGGTTTGGGCGAGATCGATGTGAATATAGGCGGCGGAGGACATGATCGAGGAGTGTCCCATGATCGCGGTGATCACGTCGTCGCTTACCCCGGCGGCGCGTAGGAGCGAGGCGGTTGTGTGCCGTGCCTCGTAGAGGTCGTATGGGGCCCCGTTTTCTTTGACCGCTCCCGCGCTTTCGCATAGTTCGCGCCACCTAGCCCGGTCTTTCTTGTCCCGCCCGGGGCTTCCGTCTGCTTCTGGCCAGACGAGCCCGTAGGGCGATGCGGGGCCGGAGGTGCGCCATAGGGCGAGTTCTTGGGCGAGGGGGCCGACGAGTGGGATGGTGCGCCGCCCGGCTTTCGTCTTGGGTCGCACCAGGTTCCATGTACCGGTCAGGTGGCGGGCTTCGAAATCGCGTGGGATTCTAAACCCGCTGGCCGGGTCGCGGGGCGTGTTGTAGCGCAGCGTTTTCAGCTGCCACTCGATCACCGCCACGCCTGCCTCTAGGTCGACGCAGTCCCAGGTGAGCCCGAGAGCCTCGGCCGGACGAAGGCCGAGATAGAACGCGGCCAGCCACCTTGAAAACTCGGGACGTTCCCGCCCGGCCCGCAGGATCGCGAGCGCGTCCGCTGCTGGGATTGCTTCACGCTGTGAGGTGCCTTTTGCGGGTGGGGCGGTGTGGAGCGCGGCTGGTGGGATGGTGTGGCCGTCGGCGAGGGCGTCTTTGAGCATGAGCATGAGGACGGCGTGGGTGCGTCGCGCGGTAGCTGTTTTGCGGCCTGCGTTATAGATAGCGTCGTAGACTTTGCGGATTGTGCTTGGGGAGAGGCGGGCGAGTTGGACGGTTCCTATCGCAGGGATAATCCATCTTGTGATGGCTCCGGAATCGGCGGTGTAGGTGGATGGGGTGACGTTGTTTTTTCGTCGGTCTAGCCAGGCGGTTGCGAATTCTTTGATCGTTATGGTTCTGCTCGTGCCTTCTGTGGGGATGCCGTTTTTTGCGATCTCGTGTTGGAGGGCGCGTAGTTTTTGGGCGGCTAGGCGGCGGGTTTTAGCGGCGACTGATATGCGTCGGCGTTTTCCTTTTTCTGTCCATCCGGCCTCGACGACGCCGACCCATAGCCCGTTGTCGCTTCGTTGGTAGATCGAGCCTGTCCCGTATACGCCCATGGCAGTACCTCTTTGTTGCAAGTGGATGTCCTGTACTTAAGCATAAGATACCATCAATCGCGGGTTACTACAGCCATTACTACAGCCATTCGGGCGCATAAATACGCATAAATACGGTTTCCAGGGGGTAAGCAAAATCCCCGGTTTTCCGCAGAAAACCGGGGATTTCGTGGAGCCACCTGAGAGAATCGAACTCTCGACCTATTCATTACGAGTGAATCGCTCTGCCGACTGAGCTAAGGTGGCGTGCATTTACGAAACCTTCACTAGCGCTACCGGCTAGCCGGCCGGTGCTAGGGGCGCGTAAAAGCAACAGGAAACAGCT
>NZ_LN881715.1 GCF_001457435.1 Actinobaculum massiliense
TGATGACGGCGGTGACCTACTCTCCCACACCCTCCCGAGTGCAGTACCATCGGCGCGGGCAGTCTTAGCTTCCGGGTTCGGAAAGGGACCGGGCGTTACCCTGCCGCTATAACCACCGTCAAACCAGTCAGGCACTCCATACACACCATGCCATAGCGTGGTAGCCCTGAATCGTATAGCAGACGCGAAACACGTTTCCCACAAAAAAGAAAGTAATCATAGGTGGTCGGCCATTAGTACCGGTCAGCTCCACCCCTCACAAGGCTTCCACCCCCGGCCTATCAACCCCATCATCTCTAGGGGGCCTCACCCACAAAAAATTGTGGCTGGAGAACTCATCTCGAAGCAGGCTTCCCGCTTAGATGCTTTCAGCGGTTATCCCTCCCGAACGTGGCCAACCAGCAATGCCCCTGGCGGAACAACTGGCACACTAGAGGTTCGTCCGTTCCGGTCCTCTCGTACTAGGAACAGCCCTTCTCAATTCTCCTACGCGCGCAGCGGATAGGGACCGAACTGTCTCACGACGTTCTGAACCCAGCTCGCGTACCGCTTTAATGGGCGAACAGCCCAACCCTTGGGACCTACTCCAGCCCCAGGATGCGACGAGCCGACATCGAGGTGCCAAACCATGCCGTCGATATGAACTCTTGGGCAGGATCAGCCTGTTATCCCCGGGGTACCTTTTATCCGTTGAGCGACGGCGCTTCCACAAGCCACCGCCGGATCACTAGTTCCTACTTTCGTACCTGCTCGACATGTCTGTCTCACAGTCAAGCCCCCTTGTGCACTTACACTCACCACCTGATTACCAACCAGGCCGAGGGAACCTTTGAGCGCCTCCGTTACCATTTAGGAGGCAACCGCCCCAGTTAAACTACCCACCAGGCACTGTCCCGGACCCGGATCACGGGCCACAGTTAGACATCCAGCACGACCAGAGTGGTATTTCAACAACGACTCCACAACAACTAGCGTCACTGCTTCACAGTCTCCCACCTATCCTACACAAGCCGAACCAAACACCAATACCAAGCTATAGTAAAGGTCCCGGGGTCTTTCCGTCCTGCTGCGCGAAACGAGCATCTTTACTCGTACTGCAATTTCACCGAGCTCGTGGTCGAGACAGCGGAGAAGTCGTTACGCCATTCGTGCAGGTCGGAACTTACCCGACAAGGAATTTCGCTACCTTAGGATGGTTATAGTTACCACCGCCGTTTACTGGGGCTTAACTTCCCAGCTTCACCCACAACGTGGGCTAACCAGTCCGATTAACCTTCCAGCACCGGGCAGGCGTCAGTCCGTATACATCGCCTTACAGCTTCGCACAGACCTGTGTTTTTGATAAACAGTCGCTTCTCCCTAGACTCTGCGACCCCCAACCCCTAGCCCGAAAAAGGCTTCAAAGCGAGGGCCCCCCTTCTCCCAAAGTTACGGGGGCATTTTGCCGAGTTCCTTAACCACGATTCACTCGCTAGCCTTAGTATGCTCTACCCAACTACCTGTGTCGGTTTCGGGTACGGGCGGCCCGGACCTCGCGTCGATGCTTTTCTCGGCAGCACAGGATCATCCTACTTCCCAGTCAAAACCAGTCACCATCAGGCCTCACCCACACGCCCCACGGATTTACCTGAGAGACGGGCTGCGCCCTTAGACGTGCCAAGCCATTAGGCACGCGGAACTACCACTCTGCGTCACACCTGTTAATACGCTTGCAACCCACACTTAGGACCCTGCGACTCCACCACCACCACACCCCCCAAAAAAATGGAAAGCATGACAACAGCTTCATGGCAGTTAGCATCAACGCGGGCTACACTGACGGTCCTACGCCGGTACCAGAATATGAACTGGTTACCCATCGACTACGCCTGTCGGCCTCGCCTTAGGACCCGACTAACCCAGGGCGGACAAACCTGCCCCTGGAACCCTTAGTCATACGGCCGGTGGGATTCTCACCCACCACTCGCTACTCATGCCTGCATTCTCACTCGCACCCAGTCCACGACCCATCACCAAGCCGCTTCACCCCAAGCACGACGCTCCCCTACCCAACAAACAAAAATTGTTGCCGCGGTTTCGGCGGTGTACTTAAGCCCCGCTACATTGTCGGCGCGGAACCACTTGACCAGTGAGCTATTACGCACTCTTTCAAGGATGGCTGCTTCTAAGCCAACCTCCTGGTTGTCACAGCAACTCCACATCCTTTCCCACTTAGCACACACTTAGGGGCCTTAACCGGCGATCTGGGCTGTTTCCCTCTCGACAATGGAGCTTATCCCCCACAGTCTCACTGCCACGCTCAACCTTGCAGCATTCGGAGTTTGGCTGACGTCAGTACCCCGGTCGGGGCCATCAGCCATCCAGTCGCTCTACCACCACAAGACACACGCAACGCTGCACCTAAATGCATTTCGGGGAGAACCAGCTATCACGGAGTTTGATTGGCCTTTCACCCCTACCCACAACTCATCCCCCAGGTTTTCAACCCTGGTGGGTTCGGACCTCCACACGCTCTTACACGCGCTTCACCCTGGTCATGGGTAGATCACCCCGCTTCGGGTCTAGAACATGCAACTCAAACGCCCTCTTCAGACTCGCTTTCGCTACGGCTACCCCACACGGGTTAACCTCGCCACATGCCACTAACTCGCAGGCTCATTCTTCAAAAGGCACGCCATCACCCCACAAAAAAGGCTCTGACGGATTGTAGGCGCCCGGTTTCAGGCACTATTTCACTCCCCTCCCGGGGTACTTTTCACCATTCCCTCACGGTACTATCCGCTATCGGTCACGACAGGTATTTAGCCTTACCAAGTGGTCTTGGCAGATTCACACGAGATTCCACGAGCCCCGTGCTACTCGGGAACACACCCACGCAGCCACACCAATTTCATCTACACGGCTATCACGCACTACGGCAGGCCATCCCAGACCCTTCAACTATCAGCATGGTTTATCACTACGCCCACCCACGTCGGTGAGTAGAAAAATGCGTCCCACAACCCCTCATATGCAACACCCGACGGCTCTCACACACACAAGGTTTAGACTCCTCCGCTTTCGCTCGCCACTACTCACGAAATATCTCTTCCAGCAGGTACTAAGATGTTTCACTTCCCCGCGTCACCACCCACCCCCTATCAATTCAAAAGGCAGGCGACCCGAAACAACTCGAGCCAGGTTCCCCCATTCGGACACCCTCGGATCACAGCTCGCTAGTCAACTCCCCGAGGCATATCGCAGACTGCAACGTCCTTCTTCGGCCCATCGTGCCAAGGCATCCACCGAACGCCCTAAAACACCTACAAAAAACTCAACAAAAACACGCACACAACCAACCAAAAAAAGGCCAGTCACGCACACGCAAAATTGCAGAAAAATGCTCGCGTCCACTATACGATTCACAACCACCACACCAACACCACACAACCAACCCCACAACAAGGCCAGCCACGCAGGCAGCACAGGCACCAAGTACCCAAGAGCCCAACAGTGTGCCAAACACCCCACCCACAACAGGCAGAAACCCCACACAAACATGAGGCCGTTCGCAGTTTCCAAAAAAAACAACCACGCAAAACACCAGGCCCAACACAGACCCAGCAACGCAGCTCCTTAGAAAGGAGGTGATCCAGCCGCACCTTCCGGTACGGCTACCTTGTTACGACTTCGTCCCAATCGCCAACCCCACCTTCGACCGCTCCCCCCAAAAGGTTAGGCCACGGGCTTCGGGTGTTGCCAACTTTCGTGACGTGACGGGCGGTGTGTACAAGGCCCGGGAACGTATTCACCGCGGCAATGCTGATCCGCGATTACTAGCGACTCCGACTTCACGAGGTCGAGTTGCAGACCCCGATCCGAACTGAGACCGGCTTTCAGAGATTCGCTCCACCTCACAGTATCGCAACCCACTGTACCGGCCATTGTAGCATGCGTGAAGCCCAAGACATAAGGGGCATGATGATTTGACGTCATCCCCACCTTCCTCCGAGTTAACCCCGGCAGTCTCTCGTGAGTCCCCACCATAACGCGCTGGCAACACGAGACAAGGGTTGCGCTCGTTGCGGGACTTAACCCAACATCTCACGACACGAGCTGACGACAACCATGCACCACCTGTACACCAGCCAAAAAGGCACACACATCTCTGCATGCTCCCGGTGTATGTCAAGCCTTGGTAAGGTTCTTCGCGTTGCATCGAATTAATCCGCATGCTCCGCCGCTTGTGCGGGCCCCCGTCAATTCCTTTGAGTTTTAGCCTTGCGGCCGTACTCCCCAGGCGGGGAACTTAATGCGTTAGCTACGGCGCAGAACCCCGGAAAAGGGCCCCACACCTAGTTCCCAACGTTTACAGCGTGGACTACCAGGGTATCTAATCCTGTTCGCTACCCACGCTTTCGCTCCTCAGCGTCAGTAATGGCCCAGTGACCTGCCTTCGCCATCGGTGTTCCTCCAGATATCTGCGCATTCCACCGCTACACCTGGAATTCCAGTCACCCCTACCACACTCAAGCCTGCCCGTACCCACTGCACGCGCGGAGTTAAGCCCCGCGTTTTCACAGCAGGCGCAACAAGCCGCCTACGAGCCCTTTACGCCCAATAATTCCGGACAACGCTCGCGCCCTACGTATTACCGCGGCTGCTGGCACGTAGTTAGCCGGCGCTTCTTCTGCACATACCCTCCACACGCAAAAAACGTGCCTTGTTCTGTACCGAAAGAGGTTTACAACCCGAAAGCCTTCATCCCTCACGCGGCGTCGCTGCATCAGGCTTGCGCCCATTGTGCAATATCCCCCACTGCTGCCTCCCGTAGGAGTCTGGGCCGTATCTCAGTCCCAATGTGGCCGACCACCCTCTCAGGCCGGCTACCCGTCACCGCCTTGGTAGGCCATCACCCCACCAACAAGCTGATAGGCCGCGAGCCCATCCCCAACCGAAAAAACTTTCCAACCCCCACCATGCGGTGAAAGAAGAATATGCAGTATTAGACCCAGTTTCCCAGGCTTATCCCACAGTTGAGGGCAGGTTACTCACGTAATACTCACCCGTTCGCCACTCGAGCACCCAACCAAAAAAGGAAGGGCCTTTCCGTTCGACTTGCATGTGTTAAGCACGCCGCCAGCGTTCGTCCTGAGCCAGGATCAAACTCTCCACAAAAAACAAAAAATGGAAAGCCAAACCAGCTCTCAAAAAAACAACACCCAACCAGAAAAAACCAGCCAAGCATCGACCCCCACACCAGCAGAGGATTTAACAAAAAAACAAACCAACAGAAAAAACTGTCAGTCCACCACAAACAATGTCCAACACACTATCAAGCACCCAAACACCACACCCACACCCCAAATCTAAGAAACAAGATCTTAGCTCCAGAAGAGGCGAGACTCAACTTTAGTAGATCTTGGAGCTCCTGTCAAACTTGAACTCTGTGACCTACGCTATTTAGTTGAACGGCCGGAGCGAGAACCAACTTCCATTTCTTCGGAAGTTCATTGCTCTCTCGCGGCAACGAGTAAATACATTACTGTCGGATTTTCGCTCACGCAAATTAAAATTCGGTGATCGTGACCACGCAATTTTTCTGGGCGAATACGGAAGCCCTACTGCACCCCTCGCTCTTGGCAGAGAAATGGCAGTAATCCGGGCTTACCGAGAGACCCGCCGAAGCGTCATCGCGGTGACTACGTTCCAGATAATGCATTCCTTTATGCCTACGCTCACGTTGCATGGCCGTGCGAATGCCTGGATTAGCAAGCGGTGCATCCTACATTTTCGTGCCCGCGTTCTCCCTCAAATCTCTACCGACCTCTGGTCGGAACACAATAAGGTTCTCGCGCATTCGAGATTTTCATGTCCCGATACTCCGTTGAGCGAGCGCTGCCCTTTGTACACCGGACTCACTCGCGTTGCCCTTCGTGCCCCGAAGCAACTTGCGCGGCCCTTTAGGCATTTGACTCGCTGGCGCTACCTTTTGTGCACCTAACTGGCTATGCGCCTGCCCTCCCCTAGATTTCAAATATCAATATGCGCACGCCACCGCCTCTTCCAGCCGGATTCTCGACGTTTCCAGGTAATTTTCGTGATTTTCAACTTTGGCCTCACAATTTCCTGTGGTCTCGGCGTCGTACCTCAACCAGAACAAATGAGGCCCAAGACTAAACCTTCGGAACCCAAATTGGATGGGAGTCCCCGTAGTGATTTTCGACGACGAAAATCCTCAAGGCCATAGTTCCGCAGCGCCGTTGAATTTCACACGACAACATCGTCACGGCGTTTAGCACGCACACGCGCTGTTACCGCCTCCGCCAACCGCGCTAAACCACGACGAATTGAAAAGCGGTCCCAGCGAAACGGAAGCAGCTGAACCATGAAACACAAGAAGGAGATGCCTCGAACTGGGAGGCGTTGAACTGGACACCACCAACACAGAATGCTCTCTAGTCGGAACCGGCCGATTAAGCGGCACCGAACCGGGAAATCACACTCTCTACCTAGCGAGCATCGACCCCGGGCTTTGCCGGCAGGCACGGATCCGGAAAGTAAACCTGGCAACTTCGGCCTCGGAGCCCGGCTACCCCAAAAATCCTCTAGAAGTGCCCTTGCCTTGCGGATGCCGCTCGCCGCGCCACGAGGTGTGTTGTGTGTTGTGGTTGTTTGGGGGTATGCGGGAACGGGACCTGTCACCGAATAGGCTATCAACCTATCGGAACAGATCCCGTTCACTCTTTTTATTCACGAATGATGACGGCGGTGACCTACTCTCCCACACCCTCCCGAGTGCAGTACCATCGGCGCGGGCAGTCTTAGCTTCCGGGTTCGGAAAGGGACCGGGCGTTACCCTGCCGCTATAACCACCGTCAAACCAGTCAGGCACTCCATACACACCATGCCATAGCGTGGTAGCCCTGAATCGTATAGCAGACGCGAAACACGTTTCCCACAAAAAAGAAAGTAATCATAGGTGGTCGGCCATTAGTACCGGTCAGCTCCACCCCTCACAAGGCTTCCACCCCCGGCCTATCAACCCCATCATCTCTAGGGGGCCTCACCCACAAAAAATTGTGGCTGGAGAACTCATCTCGAAGCAGGCTTCCCGCTTAGATGCTTTCAGCGGTTATCCCTCCCGAACGTGGCCAACCAGCAATGCCCCTGGCGGAACAACTGGCACACTAGAGGTTCGTCCGTTCCGGTCCTCTCGTACTAGGAACAGCCCTTCTCAATTCTCCTACGCGCGCAGCGGATAGGGACCGAACTGTCTCACGACGTTCTGAACCCAGCTCGCGTACCGCTTTAATGGGCGAACAGCCCAACCCTTGGGACCTACTCCAGCCCCAGGATGCGACGAGCCGACATCGAGGTGCCAAACCATGCCGTCGATATGAACTCTTGGGCAGGATCAGCCTGTTATCCCCGGGGTACCTTTTATCCGTTGAGCGACGGCGCTTCCACAAGCCACCGCCGGATCACTAGTTCCTACTTTCGTACCTGCTCGACATGTCTGTCTCACAGTCAAGCCCCCTTGTGCACTTACACTCACCACCTGATTACCAACCAGGCCGAGGGAACCTTTGAGCGCCTCCGTTACCATTTAGGAGGCAACCGCCCCAGTTAAACTACCCACCAGGCACTGTCCCGGACCCGGATCACGGGCCACAGTTAGACATCCAGCACGACCAGAGTGGTATTTCAACAACGACTCCACAACAACTAGCGTCACTGCTTCACAGTCTCCCACCTATCCTACACAAGCCGAACCAAACACCAATACCAAGCTATAGTAAAGGTCCCGGGGTCTTTCCGTCCTGCTGCGCGAAACGAGCATCTTTACTCGTACTGCAATTTCACCGAGCTCGTGGTCGAGACAGCGGAGAAGTCGTTACGCCATTCGTGCAGGTCGGAACTTACCCGACAAGGAATTTCGCTACCTTAGGATGGTTATAGTTACCACCGCCGTTTACTGGGGCTTAACTTCCCAGCTTCACCCACAACGTGGGCTAACCAGTCCGATTAACCTTCCAGCACCGGGCAGGCGTCAGTCCGTATACATCGCCTTACAGCTTCGCACAGACCTGTGTTTTTGATAAACAGTCGCTTCTCCCTAGACTCTGCGACCCCCAACCCCTAGCCCGAAAAAGGCTTCAAAGCGAGGGCCCCCCTTCTCCCAAAGTTACGGGGGCATTTTGCCGAGTTCCTTAACCACGATTCACTCGCTAGCCTTAGTATGCTCTACCCAACTACCTGTGTCGGTTTCGGGTACGGGCGGCCCGGACCTCGCGTCGATGCTTTTCTCGGCAGCACAGGATCATCCTACTTCCCAGTCAAAACCAGTCACCATCAGGCCTCACCCACACGCCCCACGGATTTACCTGAGAGACGGGCTGCGCCCTTAGACGTGCCAAGCCATTAGGCACGCGGAACTACCACTCTGCGTCACACCTGTTAATACGCTTGCAACCCACACTTAGGACCCTGCGACTCCACCACCACCACACCCCCCAAAAAAATGGAAAGCATGACAACAGCTTCATGGCAGTTAGCATCAACGCGGGCTACACTGACGGTCCTACGCCGGTACCAGAATATGAACTGGTTACCCATCGACTACGCCTGTCGGCCTCGCCTTAGGACCCGACTAACCCAGGGCGGACAAACCTGCCCCTGGAACCCTTAGTCATACGGCCGGTGGGATTCTCACCCACCACTCGCTACTCATGCCTGCATTCTCACTCGCACCCAGTCCACGACCCATCACCAAGCCGCTTCACCCCAAGCACGACGCTCCCCTACCCAACAAACAAAAATTGTTGCCGCGGTTTCGGCGGTGTACTTAAGCCCCGCTACATTGTCGGCGCGGAACCACTTGACCAGTGAGCTATTACGCACTCTTTCAAGGATGGCTGCTTCTAAGCCAACCTCCTGGTTGTCACAGCAACTCCACATCCTTTCCCACTTAGCACACACTTAGGGGCCTTAACCGGCGATCTGGGCTGTTTCCCTCTCGACAATGGAGCTTATCCCCCACAGTCTCACTGCCACGCTCAACCTTGCAGCATTCGGAGTTTGGCTGACGTCAGTACCCCGGTCGGGGCCATCAGCCATCCAGTCGCTCTACCACCACAAGACACACGCAACGCTGCACCTAAATGCATTTCGGGGAGAACCAGCTATCACGGAGTTTGATTGGCCTTTCACCCCTACCCACAACTCATCCCCCAGGTTTTCAACCCTGGTGGGTTCGGACCTCCACACGCTCTTACACGCGCTTCACCCTGGTCATGGGTAGATCACCCCGCTTCGGGTCTAGAACATGCAACTCAAACGCCCTCTTCAGACTCGCTTTCGCTACGGCTACCCCACACGGGTTAACCTCGCCACATGCCACTAACTCGCAGGCTCATTCTTCAAAAGGCACGCCATCACCCCACAAAAAAGGCTCTGACGGATTGTAGGCGCCCGGTTTCAGGCACTATTTCACTCCCCTCCCGGGGTACTTTTCACCATTCCCTCACGGTACTATCCGCTATCGGTCACGACAGGTATTTAGCCTTACCAAGTGGTCTTGGCAGATTCACACGAGATTCCACGAGCCCCGTGCTACTCGGGAACACACCCACGCAGCCACACCAATTTCATCTACACGGCTATCACGCACTACGGCAGGCCATCCCAGACCCTTCAACTATCAGCATGGTTTATCACTACGCCCACCCACGTCGGTGAGTAGAAAAATGCGTCCCACAACCCCTCATATGCAACACCCGACGGCTCTCACACACACAAGGTTTAGACTCCTCCGCTTTCGCTCGCCACTACTCACGAAATATCTCTTCCAGCAGGTACTAAGATGTTTCACTTCCCCGCGTCACCACCCACCCCCTATCAATTCAAAAGGCAGGCGACCCGAAACAACTCGAGCCAGGTTCCCCCATTCGGACACCCTCGGATCACAGCTCGCTAGTCAACTCCCCGAGGCATATCGCAGACTGCAACGTCCTTCTTCGGCCCATCGTGCCAAGGCATCCACCGAACGCCCTAAAACACCTACAAAAAACTCAACAAAAACACGCACACAACCAACCAAAAAAAGGCCAGTCACGCACACGCAAAATTGCAGAAAAATGCTCGCGTCCACTATACGATTCACAACCACCACACCAACACCACACAACCAACCCCACAACAAGGCCAGCCACGCAGGCAGCACAGGCACCAAGTACCCAAGAGCCCAACAGTGTGCCAAACACCCCACCCACAACAGGCAGAAACCCCACACAAACATGAGGCCGTTCGCAGTTTCCAAAAAAAACAACCACGCAAAACACCAGGCCCAACACAGACCCAGCAACGCAGCTCCTTAGAAAGGAGGTGATCCAGCCGCACCTTCCGGTACGGCTACCTTGTTACGACTTCGTCCCAATCGCCAACCCCACCTTCGACCGCTCCCCCCAAAAGGTTAGGCCACGGGCTTCGGGTGTTGCCAACTTTCGTGACGTGACGGGCGGTGTGTACAAGGCCCGGGAACGTATTCACCGCGGCAATGCTGATCCGCGATTACTAGCGACTCCGACTTCACGAGGTCGAGTTGCAGACCCCGATCCGAACTGAGACCGGCTTTCAGAGATTCGCTCCACCTCACAGTATCGCAACCCACTGTACCGGCCATTGTAGCATGCGTGAAGCCCAAGACATAAGGGGCATGATGATTTGACGTCATCCCCACCTTCCTCCGAGTTAACCCCGGCAGTCTCTCGTGAGTCCCCACCATAACGCGCTGGCAACACGAGACAAGGGTTGCGCTCGTTGCGGGACTTAACCCAACATCTCACGACACGAGCTGACGACAACCATGCACCACCTGTACACCAGCCAAAAAGGCACACACATCTCTGCATGCTCCCGGTGTATGTCAAGCCTTGGTAAGGTTCTTCGCGTTGCATCGAATTAATCCGCATGCTCCGCCGCTTGTGCGGGCCCCCGTCAATTCCTTTGAGTTTTAGCCTTGCGGCCGTACTCCCCAGGCGGGGAACTTAATGCGTTAGCTACGGCGCAGAACCCCGGAAAAGGGCCCCACACCTAGTTCCCAACGTTTACAGCGTGGACTACCAGGGTATCTAATCCTGTTCGCTACCCACGCTTTCGCTCCTCAGCGTCAGTAATGGCCCAGTGACCTGCCTTCGCCATCGGTGTTCCTCCAGATATCTGCGCATTCCACCGCTACACCTGGAATTCCAGTCACCCCTACCACACTCAAGCCTGCCCGTACCCACTGCACGCGCGGAGTTAAGCCCCGCGTTTTCACAGCAGGCGCAACAAGCCGCCTACGAGCCCTTTACGCCCAATAATTCCGGACAACGCTCGCGCCCTACGTATTACCGCGGCTGCTGGCACGTAGTTAGCCGGCGCTTCTTCTGCACATACCCTCCACACGCAAAAAACGTGCCTTGTTCTGTACCGAAAGAGGTTTACAACCCGAAAGCCTTCATCCCTCACGCGGCGTCGCTGCATCAGGCTTGCGCCCATTGTGCAATATCCCCCACTGCTGCCTCCCGTAGGAGTCTGGGCCGTATCTCAGTCCCAATGTGGCCGACCACCCTCTCAGGCCGGCTACCCGTCACCGCCTTGGTAGGCCATCACCCCACCAACAAGCTGATAGGCCGCGAGCCCATCCCCAACCGAAAAAACTTTCCAACCCCCACCATGCGGTGAAAGAAGAATATGCAGTATTAGACCCAGTTTCCCAGGCTTATCCCACAGTTGAGGGCAGGTTACTCACGTAATACTCACCCGTTCGCCACTCGAGCACCCAACCAAAAAAGGAAGGGCCTTTCCGTTCGACTTGCATGTGTTAAGCACGCCGCCAGCGTTCGTCCTGAGCCAGGATCAAACTCTCCACAAAAAACAAAAAATGGAAAGCCAAACCAGCTCTCAAAAAAACAACACCCAACCAGAAAAAACCAGCCAAGCATCGACCCCCACACCAGCAGAGGATTTAACAAAAAAACAAACCAACAGAAAAAACTGTCAGTCCACCACAAACAATGTCCAACACACTATCAAGCACCCAAACACCACACCCACACGCTA
>NZ_LN881716.1 GCF_001457435.1 Actinobaculum massiliense
TGATGACGGCGGTGACCTACTCTCCCACACCCTCCCGAGTGCAGTACCATCGGCGCGGGCAGTCTTAGCTTCCGGGTTCGGAAAGGGACCGGGCGTTACCCTGCCGCTATAACCACCGTCAAACCAGTCAGGCACTCCATACACACCATGCCATAGCGTGGTAGCCCTGAATCGTATAGCAGACGCGAAACACGTTTCCCACAAAAAAGAAAGTAATCATAGGTGGTCGGCCATTAGTACCGGTCAGCTCCACCCCTCACAAGGCTTCCACCCCCGGGCGATCGACCCGATCATCTCTAGGGGGCCCCACCCACAAAAAGTTGGGGCTGGAGGACTCCTCTCGAAGCAGGCTGCCCGCTTAGATGCTTTCAGCGGTTATCCCTCCCGAACGTGGCCAACCAGCAATGCCCCTGGCGGAACAACTGGCACACTAGAGGTTCGTCCGTTCCGGTCCTCTCGTACTAGGAACAGCCCTTCTCAATTCTCCTACGCGCGCAGCGGATAGGGACCGAACTGTCTCACGACGTTCTGAACCCAGCTCGCGTACCGCTTTAATGGGCGAACAGCCCAACCCTTGGGACCTACTCCAGCCCCAGGATGCGACGAGCCGACATCGAGGTGCCAAACCATGCCGTCGATATGAACTCTTGGGCAGGATCAGCCTGTTATCCCCGGGGTACCTTTTATCCGTTGAGCGACGGCGCTTCCACAAGCCACCGCCGGATCACTAGTTCCTACTTTCGTACCTGCTCGACATGTCTGTCTCACAGTCAAGCCCCCTTGTGCACTTACACTCACCAC
Source organism: Actinobaculum massiliense (assembly GCF_001457435.1). Lineage (GTDB taxonomy): Bacteria > Actinomycetota > Actinomycetes > Actinomycetales > Actinomycetaceae > Actinobaculum > Actinobaculum massiliense. The sequence continues at coordinate 802 of NZ_LN881716.1, forward strand.
CTGATTACCAACCAGGCCGAGGGAACCTTTGAGCGCCTCCGTTACCATTTAGGAGGCAACCGCCCCAGTTAAACTACCCACCAGGCACTGTCCCGGACCCGGATCACGGGCCACAGTTAGACATCCAGCACGACCAGAGTGGTATTTCAACAACGACTCCACAACAACTAGCGTCACTGCTTCACAGTCTCCCACCTATCCTACACAAGCCGAACCAAACACCAATACCAAGCTATAGTAAAGGTCCCGGGGTCTTTCCGTCCTGCTGCGCGAAACGAGCATCTTTACTCGTACTGCAATTTCACCGAGCTCGTGGTCGAGACAGCGGAGAAGTCGTTACGCCATTCGTGCAGGTCGGAACTTACCCGACAAGGAATTTCGCTACCTTAGGATGGTTATAGTTACCACCGCCGTTTACTGGGGCTTAACTTCCCAGCTTCACCCACAACGTGGGCTAACCAGTCCGATTAACCTTCCAGCACCGGGCAGGCGTCAGTCCGTATACATCGCCTTACAGCTTCGCACAGACCTGTGTTTTTGATAAACAGTCGCTTCTCCCTAGACTCTGCGACCCCCAACCCCTAGCCCGAAAAAGGCTTCAAAGCGAGGGCCCCCCTTCTCCCAAAGTTACGGGGGCATTTTGCCGAGTTCCTTAACCACGATTCACTCGCTAGCCTTAGTATGCTCTACCCAACTACCTGTGTCGGTTTCGGGTACGGGCGGCCCGGACCTCGCGTCGATGCTTTTCTCGGCAGCACAGGATCATCCTACTTCCCAGTCAAAACCAGTCACCATCAGGCCTCACCCACACGCCCCACGGATTTACCTGAGAGACGGGCTGCGCCCTTAGACGTGCCAAGCCATTAGGCACGCGGAACTACCACTCTGCGTCACACCTGTTAATACGCTTGCAACCCACACTTAGGACCCTGCGACTCCACCACCACCACACCCCCCAAAAAAATGGAAAGCATGACAACAGCTTCATGGCAGTTAGCATCAACGCGGGCTACACTGACGGTCCTACGCCGGTACCAGGATATGAACTGGTTACCCATCGACTACGCCTGTCGGCCTCGCCTTAGGACCCGACTAAGCCAGGGCGGACAAACCTGCCCCTGGAACCCTTAGTCATACGGCCGGTGGGATTCTCACCCACCACTCGCTACTCATGCCTGCATTCTCACTCGCACCCAGTCCACGACCCATCACCAAGCCGCTTCACCCCAAGCACGACGCTCCCCTACCCAACAAACAAAAATTGTTGCCGCGGTTTCGGCGGTGTACTTAAGCCCCGCTACATTGTCGGCGCGGAACCACTTGACCAGTGAGCTATTACGCACTCTTTCAAGGATGGCTGCTTCTAAGCCAACCTCCTGGTTGTCACAGCAACTCCACATCCTTTCCCACTTAGCACACACTTAGGGGCCTTAACCGGCGATCTGGGCTGTTTCCCTCTCGACAATGGAGCTTATCCCCCACAGTCTCACTGCCACGCTCAACCTTGCAGCATTCGGAGTTTGGCTGACGTCAGTACCCCGGTCGGGGCCATCAGCCATCCAGTCGCTCTACCACCACAAGACACACGCAACGCTGCACCTAAATGCATTTCGGGGAGAACCAGCTATCACGGAGTTTGATTGGCCTTTCACCCCTACCCACAACTCATCCCCCAGGTTTTCAACCCTGGTGGGTTCGGACCTCCACACGCTCTTACACGCGCTTCACCCTGGTCATGGGTAGATCACCCCGCTTCGGGTCTAGAACATGCAACTCAAACGCCCTCTTCAGACTCGCTTTCGCTACGGCTACCCCACACGGGTTAACCTCGCCACATGCCACTAACTCGCAGGCTCATTCTTCAAAAGGCACGCCATCACCCCACAAAAAAGGCTCTGACGGATTGTAGGCGCCCGGTTTCAGGCACTATTTCACTCCCCTCCCGGGGTACTTTTCACCATTCCCTCACGGTACTATCCGCTATCGGTCACGACAGGTATTTAGCCTTACCAAGTGGTCTTGGCAGATTCACACGAGATTCCACGAGCCCCGTGCTACTCGGGAACATACCCGCTCGGCCCCACCAATTTCATCTACACGGCTATCACGCACTACGGCAGGCCATCCCAGACCCTTCAACTATCAGCATGGTTTATCACTACGCCCACCCACGTCGGTGAGTAGAAAAATGCGTCCCACAACCCCTCATATGCAACACCCGACGGCTCTCACACACACAAGGTTTAGACTCCTCCGCTTTCGCTCGCCACTACTCACGAAATATCTCTTCCAGCAGGTACTAAGATGTTTCACTTCCCCGCGTCACCACCCACCCCCTATCAATTCAAAAGGCAGGCGACCCGAAACAACTCGAGCCAGGTTCCCCCATTCGGACACCCTCGGATCACAGCTCGCTAGTCAACTCCCCGAGGCATATCGCAGACTGCAACGTCCTTCTTCGGCCCATCGTGCCAAGGCATCCACCGAACGCCCTAAAACACCTACAAAAAACTCAACAAAAACACGCACACAACCAACCAAAAAAAGGCCAGTCACGCACACGCAAAATTGCAGAAAAATGCTCGCGTCCACTATACGATTCACAACCACCACACCCACACCCAACAACCAACCACAAAAACCACCCAGCCAACAGAGCACAAACCTACCCAAGAGCCCAACAGTGTGCCAAACACCCCACCCACAACAGGCAGAAACCCCACACAAACATGAGGCCGTTCGCAGTTTCCAAAAAAAACAACCACGCAAAACACCAGGCCCAACACAGACCCAGCAACGCAGCTCCTTAGAAAGGAGGTGATCCAGCCGCACCTTCCGGTACGGCTACCTTGTTACGACTTCGTCCCAATCGCCAACCCCACCTTCGACCGCTCCCCCCAAAAGGTTAGGCCACGGGCTTCGGGTGTTGCCAACTTTCGTGACGTGACGGGCGGTGTGTACAAGGCCCGGGAACGTATTCACCGCGGCAATGCTGATCCGCGATTACTAGCGACTCCGACTTCACGAGGTCGAGTTGCAGACCCCGATCCGAACTGAGACCGGCTTTCAGAGATTCGCTCCACCTCACAGTATCGCAACCCACTGTACCGGCCATTGTAGCATGCGTGAAGCCCAAGACATAAGGGGCATGATGATTTGACGTCATCCCCACCTTCCTCCGAGTTAACCCCGGCAGTCTCTCGTGAGTCCCCACCATAACGCGCTGGCAACACGAGACAAGGGTTGCGCTCGTTGCGGGACTTAACCCAACATCTCACGACACGAGCTGACGACAACCATGCACCACCTGTACACCAGCCAAAAAGGCACACACATCTCTGCATGCTCCCGGTGTATGTCAAGCCTTGGTAAGGTTCTTCGCGTTGCATCGAATTAATCCGCATGCTCCGCCGCTTGTGCGGGCCCCCGTCAATTCCTTTGAGTTTTAGCCTTGCGGCCGTACTCCCCAGGCGGGGAACTTAATGCGTTAGCTACGGCGCAGAACCCCGGAAAAGGGCCCCACACCTAGTTCCCAACGTTTACAGCGTGGACTACCAGGGTATCTAATCCTGTTCGCTACCCACGCTTTCGCTCCTCAGCGTCAGTAATGGCCCAGTGACCTGCCTTCGCCATCGGTGTTCCTCCAGATATCTGCGCATTCCACCGCTACACCTGGAATTCCAGTCACCCCTACCACACTCAAGCCTGCCCGTACCCACTGCACGCGCGGAGTTAAGCCCCGCGTTTTCACAGCAGGCGCAACAAGCCGCCTACGAGCCCTTTACGCCCAATAATTCCGGACAACGCTCGCGCCCTACGTATTACCGCGGCTGCTGGCACGTAGTTAGCCGGCGCTTCTTCTGCACATACCCTCCACACGCAAAAAACGTGCCTTGTTCTGTACCGAAAGAGGTTTACAACCCGAAAGCCTTCATCCCTCACGCGGCGTCGCTGCATCAGGCTTGCGCCCATTGTGCAATATCCCCCACTGCTGCCTCCCGTAGGAGTCTGGGCCGTATCTCAGTCCCAATGTGGCCGACCACCCTCTCAGGCCGGCTACCCGTCACCGCCTTGGTAGGCCATCACCCCACCAACAAGCTGATAGGCCGCGAGCCCATCCCCAACCGAAAAAACTTTCCAACCCCCACCATGCGGTGAAAGAAGAATATGCAGTATTAGACCCAGTTTCCCAGGCTTATCCCACAGTTGAGGGCAGGTTACTCACGTAATACTCACCCGTTCGCCACTCGAGCACCCAACCAAAAAAGGAAGGGCCTTTCCGTTCGACTTGCATGTGTTAAGCACGCCGCCAGCGTTCGTCCTGAGCCAGGATCAAACTCTCCACAAAAAACAAAAAATGGAAAGCCAAACCAGCTCTCAAAAAAACAACACCCAACCAGAAAAAACCAGCCAAGCATCGACCCCCACACCAGCAGAGGATTTAACAAAAAAACAAACCAACAGAAAAAACTGTCAGTCCACCACAAACAATGTCCAACACACTATCAAGCACCCAAACACCACACCCACACCCCACAACCAACCAGAAAAACCAGCCAGCCACAAGAGAGGCAACCTCACCAAACTACCACAACCCACACAACCAGACAAACCCAGAAAATGTGAACCACAACAATCAAGAGGCTTCGTTACCGGAAATGAGCTTTGAAACTCGCTCGCGTTCCCGCGGCAACGGATTAATAGCTTAGACCCGATCCCAGACTTTTGCAAACCCGATTGCCCGTGACGCCCGCCACGCCCCTCGTATCACTACCTTTTCCGCTCCAGAAAGCCAAAAGGTGCCGCAAGCATCCACTTGCGGCACCTTTCGAAGCGAATCGCCGGCCCTGTAGTCCCGAAGCCATAACCGGCGCCAGCGCCCAACTCGCTAGCCCCAGCATCGCCGGCGCTCGACTCGCCTACTTCTCCTCGCGGCTCTCCACCCGCGCCACGGCCAAATTCTTCTTGCCCTTGCGCAGCAGCACCAAGCCGCCGTCGAGTATTTGCTCGGCGGACAGCACCGCGGCGTCGTCGTCGACCTTCTGGTTATTGATGTACAGGCCACCGGAAGCGACGGTACGCCGGGCGGCACCGATCCCCCGCTCCTGGCCAGTTCCCACGAACAGCTCCACAACGGGCTGGCCCACCTCGGCGCCTGTCGAGGGAAGCTCGGCCACCGCGTCGCGCAAGGTTGCCACGTCCAGCTCGAAAAGCTCCTCGCCACCAAACAGCGCCCGCGAAGCCGCCTCGACCCGCTCGGTCGCCTCGGCTCCGTGCACCCAAGTGGTGACGTCGCGGGCCAGGGTCCGCTGCGCCTCTCGCGCCTGCGGCCGCTCCTCGACCTCCTTCGCGAGCGCCTCAATTTCTTCGCGAGTGCGGAAGGTGAAGACCTTGAGCATGCGCACCACGTCTTCGTCGGCGGTATTGAGCCAGAACTGGTAGAAAGCGTACGGAGACATCATCTCCGGGTTGAGCCAAATCGCCCCACCCTCGGACTTGCCGAACTTTGTGCCGTCGAGCTTGGTAATCAGCGGATTCGTCATCACGTGCACATCGGCGCCTTCGACCTTGCGGATCAGGTCGAGGCCGCCCACCAGGTTGCCCCACTGATCATTACCGCCGACCTCCAGGGTGCAACCGTAGCGGCGGTACAGCTCCAGGTAATCGTTGGCCTGCAACACTTGGTAGGAGAACTCGGTATAGGAAATGCCCTCTTCGGATTCGAGGCGCCGGGAGACGATGTCCTTGCCCAGCATGGTGCCGAGGCGGAAGTTCTTGCCCAGGTCACGCAGGAAATCGATGGCGGACATCTGCGAGGTCCACTCGTAGTTATTGACCATCTGCACGCCGTTGGGTCCATCAAAATTCAGGAGTGCCTGCAGCTGTTCGCGCAGGCTTTCCGCCCACTGCGCCACGGTTTCACGCGAGTTAAGCGTGCGCTCGGAGGTGGGGCGCGGATCGCCAATAAGCCCGGTTGCCCCGCCGACCAGCGCAATTGGCTTGTGGCCGGCGTCCTGCAGGTGGCGCATCACCTTGACCGCCACCAGGTGCCCGTGGTGAAGAGAAGCTGCCGTCGGGTCGAAACCGCAATAATAGGTAACCGGACCATCCGCGAGGGCCTTGCGCAGAGCATCAAGGTCGGTGTGTTGCGCGATCAGGCCGCGCCACTCCAATTCGTCAAGAACGTCCGTCACTGTTTATTCCTTTCGGTTTCACCGCGGTTTTACCGCGCCGTCATGGGGGCTTTGCCCCTCCGGGTAAATTCTGCCTGCATTGCCCGTAACCCGCAAAGTTTACGGCGTTTTAACCCCGCTCTTGCCGGCGCCGCGGCTTTCCGGGGCGGTAGGCGGAGACCGTCGGATCATCGAGGTAGTAGCGATACGGGTACCGCTGCGCGTCCCCGCCCTCGTTGGAAATCCCGGTCCGCCCCGACGTTCGGTAGGTTGTGGTGGTTTTTTTCAGCGCGACGACGACGCCGTCGCTCGCTTCCGGCGGCGAATCGACACCTAGCAGGATGACCGGCCGCCCGTTATCGGCCCGGGTCAGATTCAGCGCCCGCGCCAAATTTGCCGGACCTCGGGCGAGGTCGCGCGGCCGCTGTGCCGCGGGCCTACGCTCGCTCGCAATCTCCGCTCCGGCAACCACCTCTCCTCCGCGAAGCAAAACCGCCCCCGCCTGACCTTCCGGACCGGTGACGATATTAACGCAATGATGCATCCCGTAAGTGAAGTACACGTAGAGAGCCCCGGGTGGGCCAAACATTGCCGCATTGGCCCGGCGCTTACCGCCAAAGGCGTGTGAACCGGGGTCTTCGCCCTCCCCTAGATACGCCTCAGTTTCCGTTATCCGAATCCGCACCCCGTTGCATTGAATCTCGCAACCCAGCAGACGCGGAGCCACCAGGCGCGCATCGGCGGCGAAATCAAGAAAAGCGCGGGGAGGGAAAGCCGGCTCGGGTGCCGGGCTGCCTCCCCGCACGCTATTGACGTTGTTGGATCGCAAAACTTGACCTTCCCAGCCGCGCTAGGCCTGCGGGTTAGATATACGGGCCAAGAACAGCGGCAGTTGGGATTGCCGATCGGCAATCACCACGTAGTAGGGGCGATCCACCATGAAGTGGATGGGTTCGTCTTCTACCGGTGCCGCCATCACCTCAATTTCGATTTCCGTGAGCGCGGCCGCCTTCGTGCCGGCCTCATCCATTTGCAAGACGGTCTGCTGGACGGCTTGCCCAACCGCTAGCGGAGCATCGGCATTGATCCCCGAAAGGTCCGCGCTCGAACCGAAAACATCCTCTACCCCGCACTGCCGCAAAACCGGGCGTAGGTCCGTCGTCGACGACGTATCTACCTTGGGAAGCCACAGCAACATTTTCTTGCCGGATCCACGCTCCACGCCCTGCACCGCGGAAAGCAGGTCCTTGCCGCTCAGCTCGGTGCCAGCGGGTGGCATCACAATGTATGCCGCCAGGGTCGAATTAGCGTAGTCGAGGCGAGTTGCCTCCCAGTTGGAGCCCTCCGCGTAAGGAAGATGGGAGGAGAGGAACATGGAATCAACCTGCACCTTTTGCCCCGACCCGGTGGTGAAATCGTTCGGCTCGGTATCCAGCGGATTAAAGGGCTCCGCCCAGGCCGCCGCCAACACGGTAGCGTTTTGCAAAACCATCGCCGTGCCGCCATCTGGCTGAATCTTCGATTCTTTGACCAGGCCACCGGTGTGCTCGTTTGCCCAGCGATCAAGATCGGCCTTCCCCTGGGGCGAGGCGAAATCCACCCTATCCGCGCTGACCCCAAAGTTTTCCGCCAACGCACCTACATACTCTTCGCGCGGTTCGAAATTGTCCGCAACGGCCACGCGCGCTGAGGTCGATACCACCGGATTGGCGGGGAGCTCGTCGCCTTTAACGACGTCGGGGGAACCGTCCCACTGCTCCCATACCGCCCAGACCTGGCCGTACTGATTGAGCAAATCGTCGCCGCTGGCTCTCAGAGCCTGCTCAATTTGTTGGCGAGTTTGGCCCGCGGCACCCACTCCCACCTGGGCAAAGCCGACTGTGGTGCCCACCGGGGAGGCCACCGCATTCTCCGAATCTTCGCCGCGCACCTGCTCGCCGCCCAGGTTATAGATGGCCTCGAGCACGGCCGGATCAATCTGGGCCGAACCGGAAACGAACTGCGTGAGCTTGGGTCGCGTGAGCTCGCCCGCCGGGGAGGGGCGGTCTCCCGACGGCGAAGCTGACGGATCGTTGTAGATCTTGCCGGTTGCGGTGCACCCGCTATTCGCGCATAGCATCAGCGAGGCGGCCAGCGCGTATCCGACTATTTTGAGTGGTCTCTTTGAGCGAAGCATGGTGCCTCCGTTCCGGATTTGAATTAGAACTAGTGTTTCTTGGCACTACTCGGCAACCGCCACATCAAAGCCCTGGGCGGCAATGACCCGCAGATTCTCTTCGCGCCGAGCGGGGATCGAATCCATTCGCCGGGCGATATCGTCCGTAAAAGGCCCCACCGGCTTGCCGTAGCGGGTATCGACCCATTCGGCGCGGCGCGCGTCGTAATCCGCGAGCGCCGCCGACCAGGATTCGGGTTCCTCATAGCTGTTTTCGTAAATGCGTAGCTTTGCGGGCATACGCGGCTTGAGCTCGGGCTTCTCCGCCGGATAGCCCATAATGAGCGCGAGGACCGGATATGTCAGCTCGGGCATCTGGAGGGCTTCTAGTACCTTCTCCGTATCGTTACCGATCGACCCAATAAAGCAGGTACCCAGCCCGAGGCTTTCGGCGGCCACCGCAACATTTTGAGCCATCAGGCAGGCGTCGGTGAACGCGGCGGTAAAAGCATCATAAGAGGTGGCCGCTTGGCCGGAATGGCCCTTCTCGCGCGCAATCTTCCACGCCCTGCGGGTGTCGACCACGAAGATCCACAGCTCCGGAGCCTCAGCAATGTATTGCTGCGTGCTCACCTGCGCGATTTTCTCCGCTACCGTCTGATCGGTAATGCGAATGACCGAAGAATGCTGCAAGCCCTGGGAGGTGGCGGTCCGGTTGGCAACCGCCTCCAGCGCCTGCAGGGTCGCCACTGGAATCGGTTCGTCAGTGAACTGGCGAATGGTGCGATGGTCAAGCTGCTTCGCGATCGTTTCGTTTGTATCCATACTCACATCTTCCCACTTAAAGGTGTGAGGGGAAAAGCACCGGTAATTGGTGGCATCATCCTTAAGTCCTGGTAAGGTGCTAAGGCAAAGGGGCAATTCCCCAGGCGGCGGCTATTTGGCCGCCATAGCTCGCGGCTTCACGCGGGCTCTTTTTATTGCCTGAGGAATTGCGAGGGCCGCGCAGTTGGCGGGCCGGGCAAAGCCCGGTTCCCCGCGCAGTTGGCGAGCCGAGCACAGCTCGACTCCCCGAGCAAGGCAGCGGCCAAGCGGGCGCATGCGCCCATTTCAGCAGGAAACATTTCGGCTTCCCGCCCCGGTATGCCCGGCGAGCGGCGTCGAACATAGAGTAGGACTCCATGGGAAATTTCGAAAACACTCGATTCTTTAAGGTTCCGGGTTCGGATCGGACCTATGACCGCAACAAGCTCCTCCTTGTTTTGCTCGTAGCGCTTGTTATCTCACTGATGCAGGTGAGCTCGGTCAATAACTTGCTCCCGATTATTGCGCAGGGGCTGGGCGCCGAGCGCACCGATCTGCAGTGGGTGCTTTCGGGCTACTCGCTTATGTTCGGGCTGGTGCTGGTGCCGGCCGGGCGCCTCGGCGATATTTTCGGCCGCTCGATGACGTGGATGGTCGGAATCGTTATCTTCTCGGTGGCCTGCTTGATCTGCGGAATTTCTACCGACCCGCTCATGCTCAATCTGGCTCGCGCCCTGCAGGGCTTTGGCGCAGGGGTTTTTTCTCCGCAGGTGACGGGCATGATCCAGCAGTACTTCTCCGGGCGCGCCCGCGCCAAGGCTTTCGCCTATATGGGTCTGACGGTCTCCGCTTCCGTGGCGGTGGGGCCCCTTATTTCAGGCGGGCTGGTGCAGTTGCTCGGCACGCCGGGCTGGCGCTGGAGCTTCTTCATTAATGTTCCGATCGGCCTGCTGGGCATTGCGCTGGGCGCCATTTGGCTTCCGTTCTCCAAGGAACGGCGCACCATGGGCCCCGAGGCTCGCAAAGCCAACCGCGAATACCGCCTGGCGCAGAAGGCGCGCGGCCTCATGCCCGGACGCAAGCGCGGCGGACGAATTGACCTCGATCCGCTGGGCATGCTCCTGCTGACCCTCGCCGTTTTGGGCATCATGTTGCCCTTTATGACCCACTTCGCCTGGCGCTGGTTCCTGCTGGCCGGCGCCGTGGTGGTGCTCGCTGCCTGGGTGCGCTGGGAGGCCTACTACCCCACCCGCGGCGGCATTCCGATGGTTAACCTCAACCTGTTCAAGATTGATTCGTTCTCCTTCGGGGTGGCGATCGGCGGTATCCAGTTCTTGGGTACGACGTCGGTGTTTGCCATCCTCGCCCTGATGCTGCAGCAAGGCCTTCATTTCACCGCCCTGCAAGCGGGAATGATTGGTTTCCCCAATGCGCTAGTCTCCGCTTACTTCGCGGTATGGACCGGGCGGCGCGCGGTGGAAAAGGGGCGCGAACTTCAGACCCTCGCGCTCGCGATTATGTTCGGTTCCCTCCTTGCCACCATTGGCGTGGCCTGGGGAATCCTGCTTTTGCACTGGAGCGCCTGGTGGCTAGCGCTCCCGCTCACGGTGTTCGGAATTGGCCAAGGAATTATGGGATCGGCCAACCAGACCGTCACCATGTCCGATGTTCCGCGCGCCCACGGCGGTACGGCAGGAGGTATCCAGCAAACCGCCCAGCGCATTGCCACCGCTATTGGAAACGCGATGCTTACCGCCATCCTCTTTGCTTTTGTGGTCAACCAGGAAACCGCGGTGGGTAGCCAGTGGGCGACCGGATTCTCGGTCTCGCTGGGCGCGATTTGCGCGATCGTGCTGATTGCCCTCACGCTGGCGATTATTTTCCAGCGCCGACCCAGGCAGCTGGCGCCGGCAGATCGCGGCGACTAAGCGCGAGGTACCGGGCTAAGCCCGGCAACCACTAGTAGGCTACGCCGAGACATTTGCCAGAGCTTTGACGGCCGCGGCAAACTCGGCGTAGTTTTTGCGCTCCGCGTGGAGCGGAGCAAAGAATGCGCCGTCGGTTTCGGCCTTCACCCGTTCCACGATCCGCTCGCGCACCCGCTCCTCGGTTCGGGCAGCGCCTCGGGTGCGCGCAATGCGCGCCGCAGCCGAAACCACCACGCCCCAGAGGGCACCTCCCGCGAGCAAAACCGTGGGCCAAGGAATGCGGCCCAGGCGCGGGGAACCGCCTAGCTCGAAGCCGAGCCAGGGGGCAGCCATACGGGCTAGAACCCACACCGCCCCCACTACGAATGCTGCCGCGCCGATCCACTGTAAAAGTGCCACCAGACGCCACCAGAGCGGTGTACGCCGATACTCGGTATCCGTGGTCGTCACAATTCGATCGGCAAAATCTGCCAAATCATCCGCCGACCCGGCCACTCGCTCACGCACCGAAGAGCGCCACCGGCGCGGCATATCCACGCAGAGCTCATCGGCATAGCGCTGCAGTTCGGTTTGAGCGCGCTGAGCATCTGCCGGTGCAACGGCTGAGCTCGGTACACCGCCGTCGTCGGAAGAAAAAACCCGACCCAAACCAATTCGCTCCAGCGGATCTCGCACCCGCCGCCGCGCCCAGCTCACCAGCGGCCAGCCGGTGCGCAAAGCGGCGCGATGCGCGTAAGACGCGCCGGCCGCCCGAGCCACGTCGCGGGCACCAGCCGCCCGCGCAATAGCGCTGGCCACCGGCTTTCCATCCACCGGCTGATCGGTGGGAATTGTTCCACCCTGGGCGGCAATATCAGCGGCGATACTGCTTCCCGCCCCGCGCACGTCTCCCGCTAAGCGCTCGGCAGCAGCGCGCCGAGTTTGCGCCGTTGCGGCCAGGCGCGCGCGAAGCGCCTCAATCCCATCCCCGCGCGCGGCGGAAACCAGCAGGACATCAGCAGAAATATGATCGGCGCGCAGCATTCGTTCCAGATCGTTCGCAATGGCGCGCGCATCCGCATTGGTCAATCGATCCACCTGGTTGAGAACCACCAGAATCGAACCGGAATTCTCCGCCAGCGGGCGCAGATAGTCTTCGTGAAGCACGGCATCAGCGTACTTTTGCGGATCCACGACCCACACCAGCACGTCGGCACGCGCAATCACGCCATCCGCGATTTCTCGGTGCTCCAGGCGCGTCGAATCGATGTCGGGCAGATCGATAAGCACCAGGTCCGCCAGTTCAGCTGACGAAAGCTGCATAACTACTTTTCGGTTACGCACCCCAAGCCAGTCCAAAACGTCGGAGGCATGGCGCCCCGACACCCCGATAGCCTCGGAGGTCGCCGGGCGGGTAGCCGCGGTTTTGACCACTCGTTGGCCGACGACGGCGTTGACCAGGGACGATTTCCCCGATCCGGTGGGGCCAGCAAAAGCCACGACCGTGCGAGCCGCGCCAACTCTCCCGCGCTCACGAGCTTTTTCAAGAATCGCCTCGGCGTCGTGGCGGACCGCCGGATCCAGGTGGCGCCCACCCAGCTCGAGAGCCCGACTCAAATACGCAAGTCCGTCCGGAAGATTTAGCGCCATGCCACCTCTCCTTCCCGCAGTGCGCGCCACGCGTTATCGAAGGCCGCGCCGGCACCGTCCAAGTACTGTTCGGAAATACCCAGGCGATCCACTTCGGCCAGGAATGCTCCGGCATCGGTGAGGAAGAAGTCCCGCGCCCGCTCAAGGAGGTCAGTGCGGGCATTCTTGGCCATGCGGCGTACGGCGTCGTCACCGAATATTGCTTCCAAAACACGCTGGGCAACCACCGCGGTGCCGCCCGCAATCGCTACCTCCCCACCGGTGAGGCCGGCGGTCTGCGCGAAAACCACCACCATCAGGGCAACTCCCACCGCATTGACCCCGAGGGCCGCGATACGCGCGGTGGTGCGTTTGCTTTCGCCTTCGCCGCGGAGCATCTCGAGAGTGGCGCGTTGCCAATCGCGCACCAGGCGGCCGGCGGCTTCCTCGCGCTGGTCGGCCGGGCGCAAACGCCCCCAGGCAGCCGTGGCGAGCCCGGCACCGCTCGGGGTGCGCTCAAAATCAGCGCGTATACGGGAGATCATTCCGGTCGCACCCGCCACCAGCACCGCCTGAAGGGAATCTTCAATAGCCTCGGCGACCTCTGCTTCCCCGGTTGGTTGCTCTTTGCCGCGCAACCAGGAAGAAATACGATCGCGCACGGACGCCACCCCTGATTCCAGCTTGCGCATGAAATCTCCGGTTCCCACAATCTCCTGCCAGCGCCGTAGCACCTCGCCACGCAAAAGCTGCCCATCGGCAAGTGCCTCCGCGAGCGAACCTAGCGCCTGCTCCACGCCGGCGTGTGCCGAGTCGCGCAGTGCCTGCTCCTGGGCGAGCTGCTCGGTATAGGCATGAAGAATGAAGTCTTTTCGATTGAGGATGGAGGCGAGGGTGCCTTCCAGAGTCTGGCGAGCCACCGAAGCGCGCGCTTGAGCATCCGAGGCCAGCCCGTGTAGCCAGCCGCGCAGGGGCTCAATATCCCCGCTCGGGAGTTGATCGACCGGACCGGGCCCCTCTCCGATCACAAATAGCGGTGCCGATCCGAGTCCGTGGTTTTCAAGTTCACGCGCCAGATCGGGGCGAATTTCTTGGGCCACCCCGGCCGGCACACGGTTGAGCACCACCGCCAGCACCACGTGCCGCTCGCGCGCATCATCAAGCATGGCCCAGGGAATAGCGTCCGCGTAACGAGCCGCGGTGGTTACGAAAATCCATAGGTCGGCCGCCGCCAAAAGCTGCGCGGCCAGCTGCCGGTTATCGGCCACAACCGAATCAATATCGGGCGAATCCACAATCGCGAGCCCGCTCGGTAGCGCGCTCGATCCCACCATGCGAAGTTCGTTCGTGGCGGGCGCCGCGAACGAACTGGCTTCGGCCGGCGCGGGTTGCGCTGAGCCGGGATGCGCTGAATTGGCTTCCGCCGAGCGCGCCTCCGCCACGCGCGCCAGGCCGGGGAAAACCCGCTCGGGGGTAAACCACTGTTCCTCACCGACCGCGTGGATAAGAACAGGCTGACGGGTCGTTGGCCGTAGCGCTGACGAGCGAGTGACCACCTCGCCCACCAGCGAATTAACGATGGTGGATTTACCCGAACCCGTGGATCCGCCCACCACCGCAATAAGCGGTGCGGAAACGTTCCGCAAGCGTGGAATCACGTAGTCACTCAACTGCGCCACGGTATCGGCGGCGCCATCCGTGCCGCTTTCCCGCGCCGGGGTAGCCAGCGGAAACCTTAATTCGCTTAGGCTCTCGCGCAATTCCTCCAGCGCACCGACCAGTGCCTCGTCAACCTCGCCCATTTACGCTTGTTCACCCCCGGTGCCTATTTCCGATTCGCGTGAGCGCAAAATCTGCACCTGCGCGTCTTCCACCGGCGGAGCCCAATTCTCCGGATCGGCGGGAGTTTGCTCGCCGCTGCGGATATCGCGCACCTGTTCGCCGTCGGCGGTGGTAAACCATACGAACGGTATGCCGCGCCGATCGGCGTTACGGATTTGCTTTCCGAATTTCACCGAATTGGGCGAAACCTCCACCGCAATCCCCCTCGCGCGCAACCGCATGGCGATTTTCTCCGCGTGCATGCGCTCCGACTCATCGTTGACCGCCACGTACACCGCGGCCGCAACTTTTCGGGAAGCCGTTAGTGCCCCGCTGGGAATGAAGCGTGAAAGGAGGCGCGAAACGCCAATCGAAAGCCCCACTCCTGGGTAGAGCTTCTTGCCGCTGGAGGCGAGCTGGTCATAGCGCCCGCCCGAGCAAATCGAGCCAAGATCCTCGTGCCCCACCAGGGTCGATTCATAAACCGATCCGGTGTAGTAATCCAGCCCGCGCGCAATCGACAAATCGGCGCTGAGGGAGCCCGGAATCAGTTCGTTGGCTCCATCTATCAACATCGTGAGTTCATTGAGACCTTCGTCGAGCAAATCACCGCTTACTCCCAGCCCCGCCACCTGGTCGGCAAAGGAGGAGTCCGGGGTTTTAATGCCCGCCAGCTTGAGCGCCAGGGCGGCTTGCGCCGGGCTCGCCCCCACCGATTCGGCCAGCATCTCGGTGACGGCATCGGGCCCGATTTTGTCGATTTTGTCCATAATGCGCAGCGTCTCTTCGGTGTTCTCCAGACCAATCGCCTCATAGAAACCCTGCGCAAGTTTGCGGTTGGAAGCCCGAATAGTCACCCGCGGTAGCGGCAGGCGGGAAAAAGCATCCACCATGGTCAGCGGCACTTCAATTTCGTGGTGGAACGCCAGTTCGCCGTCGCCCACCACATCTACATCCGCCTGGTAGAACTCGCGGAAGCGCCCCTCCTGAGGCCGTTCCCCGCGCCATACCTTCTGAATTTGGTAGCGCTTGAAGGGGAAGGTGAGCTTCCCCGCGTGCTCGAGCACGTAGCGCGCCAACGGCACCGTCAGATCGAAATGAAGCCCCAGCTCAGCCTGTTCTTTCTGCTCGGCATCCTGGAGCCGCGAGAGCACGTAGACCTCCTTGGAAGTCTCACCCTTCCGCAACAGCTGATCGAGCGGCTCCACCGCCCGGGTATGCACCTCCGTGAACCCGTGGAGCTCAAACGTATCGCTGAGCGTATCCAGCACGCGCCGTTCCACCAGGCGCTCTTCGGGGAGCCACTCCGGAAAACCGGAGAGAGGAGCAATTTTCATCGTTTCGTTTCTTTCGTGAAGGTTGAGCTAGGTTTGCTTGTCTTTTCTCGACGACGCCGCCGCGGCCGCGAAGCCTCGGGCCAAGTGGACGGGCCTAGGCGATGTAATGGCGAAGATAGGGCGAGAACTTCAATTCGCGCTTAATCGTGGACGGCCCAGCGTGCCCGGGGAAGAAAGGCAGGCTGTTGTCAATCTCCTCCACGATCTTGTGCAGGGTGGCCCGCATTGTCGGATCATCGCCGCCCAAGGTATCGGTGCGCCCAATACCATCGCGGAAAAGAACGTCCCCGGTCAGCATATAGTCATCGCCAAAACCCCATTCCGGGAGAGACGGAGTGTAGCGATCGGAGACGAATCGGCCGGAGAACAAATAAAGCGTTGAACCCTCGGTGTGGCCGGGAGCGGCGTAACAACTAATGGTCACTCCCTCCACCAGCTCAATGCCCGCCCGACTGAAGGCTTCGCGCGGCAGGGGGCGAATATCCTCCGGCGCCTGCCAATCATGCCCGCCGGCGGCGCGAATAACATCCGCAGCAATGGTGGTTCCCAACGGATCCTCCATGCGATACATATCCGCTTCGTTGATATAGAAGGGCACATCATCACCGGCGATCAGTCCGGCGTCGTAAACGTGATCGGAATGCCCGTGCGTGGCCGCTACCGCCGCGAGGGTGAGCTGGCGCTCCGCCAGAACACTCTTCACCCACGGCTCGCTTCCCGCGCCCGGGTCAATAACTAAAGCCTGGCGCGATTCCTCATCGGCGAGGAGATAGCAGTTTGCCTCTAATGCTGTTGCGTTATAGCGCAGAAAGAACATAGTGATACGGTACCGCCTACCCCGGGTCAAACCAAACATAAGCGCGCAAACTCAACATTTACGGCGCGTCTCCGGGCGGCGCGGGCCGCTTCGAGCCATTTTTAACCGGGCTTTGGTCGCGATCTCACCGCTCGCTCAGCGCTTTCTGACACACCGGCACGGATTTACTTCCGGTAACGTTCGATATGAAACCAATTTTCGACGTAAACTAGCGGAACAGCACATTTCTTTCGGCGCCCTCGAGCGCCGCCTTCTGAGGAGCATTACATGAGCGAAGAGACTCCCGCGCCCAAGCCGCAACCCGTCCCGCACCCTGCGCCCAAACCGGTTCAGGCAGCGCCGGCACACGCCACCCCCACCGATTCCGCCGCCGCAGCGGAGGCCGCCAGGTGGGGTCGCGTGGATGATGACGGCAAAGTTTGGCTTCGGTCCAGTGAGGGTGAACGCATCGTCGGGCAGTATGCCGCATCCGGTTCAGCGGAGGATGCCCTAGCTATTTACGTGCGTCGCTACCTGGATCTCGAAACCCAGGTTTCTCTTTTGGAGGCGCGGGTTGAAACCGTCAATCCGGATGAAACGCAAAAGTCGCTCAAGGCCCTCGCTAAGGATCTCAAAGAGCCGGCCGCCGTCGGTGATATCGAGGCCCTCCAACAGCGCGTGGAAGCCCTCAAGGAACGCGTGGCCCAGCGCCGCGAAGCACTTTCGGAGGAGCGCAAGGTAGCCAAGCAGCAGGCTCTCGAGCATCGCACGCGCATTGTGGAGCGGGCCGAAGAAATTTCGCGGCAAGATCCCGAGCAGACGCATTGGCGCAATTCCCGTACCGAGCTCTCGGAGCTTTTCGACGAGTGGAGGCAGGCCCAGCGTAGCGAGGCCCGTTTCGACCGACCCACCGAGCAGGAACTGTGGAAGCGTTTTTCCGCCGCGCGTTCTGCCTTTGATAAGAACCGGCGCCACCATTTCACCGATCTCGATCAGAAGCGCGCCGAAGTGACGGCCACAAAGGAAAAGCTCATTGAGCGCGCCGCCGAACTCGCCTCGTCCACGGACTGGGGCCCCACCGGGGCCGCTTACCGCGAGCTCCTGGAGGAATGGAAGCGCGCCGGACGTACGAACCATCGCCAAGATGACAAGCTCTGGCATCGCTTCCGCGAGGCACAGCAGCCGTTCTACGATGCCCGCGAAGCCCACTTCAATCAGGTGGACGCCGTCGAGACGGAAAACCTCGCCGCCAAGCTCGAAATCCTCAAGGAAGCCGAAGCGGTTCTTCCCATCGACGACGTCGAGCAGGCGCGCGCCAAGCTCCGCGAGATCGGTGAGCGCTGGGATGCGATTGGTCCGGTTCCGCGCGCTGATGTAGCTCGCACCGAGGGCCGTATGCGCGAGATCGAAGATCAGGTGCGCGGCGCCGAAGCCGAGAAGTGGCGCAAGAGCGATCCGGAAAAGGAGCGCCGCTCGCAGGGCATGGCCGCCCAGCTTGAGCATCTCATTGACGAGCTTGACGAAGAAATCAAGCAGGCGCAAGCCGCCGGCGAGGATGCCAAGGTGAAGGAACTCACCGAGGCTCTGCAGGCTCGCCAGGCCTGGCTCGACCAAGTCAATAAAGATCTCTAAATAGCGCTTTGCTCGCGAGAGCGAGTGCCCAAGCGCAAAGGTCCGGGAACCGCCCGCGCGGCGCCCGGGCCTTTTGCTATGTCCCGGAGGCGCCAGGCTCGAGCGCCCGCGTTTGCGCATTTGTGTAATCGCGCATTTGTATAATCCCGCATGTCCGAGCTTCCGCGATCACGCGCCTTTGCGGTAACGCGACCCCAGACAATCCACCACTCTATCCACAATTAAACGTAATCAAACATACTCACCGAGCATTACTGAGACACTAGCGGTATGCAGAATTGGAGACGAGCTGAGCCCCTCGACGCAATCACCCGGATAGAGGTGCGGGAGGGACATTTATTCGAGTACGTTCCGGGCCGCACGGTCGCCACCGATCTGATCGTGACCCCCGGGCTCCGCGCTCGCCTCCTGGCTCCTTTTATGCGCGGCAATTCGGTAGTGTGCACCCTTTCGGCACTTTGGGTACATACCGGCTACTGGCCGCCGGATTGCCTGCCCACGCTCACCATCGCCCATCCCAATCAGTCCGCCTATCCGGTGCGGCTAAGAACTCGAATAGGGGCCCGCTACCGGACCGCGATTGGGGGCGTACCCGTGACCACCCCGGAGCGGACAGCTATCGATTTGCTTCGCTACGAAGAGCTATCGCTCGCCGTAACCGGAGTTCTGTACTTGCTACGCGCCGGCCTGCGCCTCGATGCCCTCAAACATTGCGCCGACCTGGTGTTACGGGGTTACAGGTACGAATCCGCGCGAGCGTTTATTGCCGCCTTACCGGACTACCTTCGGCGTCGGGAAGCGGCCGCTCAAGCGACGTCGCGCGACCTCAACCCGCGATAACTACTCCCACCCGGTTAGCCCTGCACCCGGCGATGGTTCCCCTTCTTGGACGGCGTGACGCGATAGGCATCGAAAACCCCTTCGATATTGCGCATATCGGTGAGAATTCTTTGCAGGTGATGCGGGTCCGCCATTTCGAAGCTAAACACGCAACGACTCATCCGTTCCTTCGTGGTGGACATATTTCCGCCCAAGAGGTTCACGCCGTTATCGACAAGCACGCGCGAAATATCGGAAAGCAGACCCTGCCGGTCGAGCGCATCGACCTGGATTTGCACCACGTATACCGCCTCGGAGGCGTCAGACCACACCACGTCCACAAAACGCTCTGGTTCGCGCTGCAGTTGCTCGACGTTTGGGCAGTCGGCGCGGTGAATGGAAAGCCCGTTCCCGCGCGTCACAAAACCCACGATCTTATCGGGCGGCACCGGGGTACAGCATTTTGCCAGCTTGACCATGACGTCGCCAGAATCCATGCCTTCCACGACGACGGCGCTGTCTACCCCGCGGAACGAAGGCCGAGAAATCCGGGTGGGCGTAACTCCTTCAGCCAGGGTTTCCTCCACCCCGGCTTCTCCACCCTGCATCGAGATGAGCTCGCGCACCACCGTCTCCGGGGAGATCGCGCCCTCCCCCATCGCCACGTAGAGATCATCCACATCGCTTCGCCCAATTTGATGGGCTACCTCGGAGAGGGTTTCATGCGTCATGAGGCGCTGAACGGGCTGGTTGCGCTTGCGAATAGCGCGAGCCAGCTTCTCTTTACCCCGCTCCAGGGATTCGTCCCGCTTGGACTTGCGGAACCACACCCGGATCTTGGCGCGAGCGCGCGGCGTGGCAACAAAATCCATCCATCCGCGCGAGGGCCCCGCATCGGGGTTCTTGGAGGTAATGATCTCCACCGTATCGCCGGACTCGAGCTTGTGATCAAGCGTCACCAGGCGATCATTAACACGGGCGCCAACCGTTTTGTGGCCGACCTCGGTGTGGACCGCGTAAGCAAAATCAACCGGGGTCGCGCCGGCCGAAAGTTCCATGACCTCTCCGGCCGGGGTGAACACGTACACCTTGTTGCCGGAGATTTCGTAAGAGAGCGATTCGAGGAACTCGGTTGGATCGGCGGTTTCCCGCTGCCAGTCCACCAGCTGACGTAGCCAGGTGAGCTGCGTCTGCTGCTCGGGATCGATGCTATTAGATTCCTTTTGCTTCTGGCTCTTCCCCGCGTCTTCCTTGTAACGCCAATGCGCCGCCACCCCGAATTCGGCTCGCCGGTGCATATCGTAGGTACGGATCTGAATTTCCAGGGTGCGATCATCCGGACCGATAACGGTGGTGTGGATCGACTGGTATAGGTTGAACTTCGGGGTGGCGATGTAGTCCTTAATGCGCCCTTGCAACGGCGTGTAGAGCGTATTTGCCACCCCGAGCACCGCGTAGCAATCCGGGATGGTATCCACCAGCACGCGCACTCCCACGAGATCATAAATATCGTTGAAGTCTTTGCCGCGCAAAATCATCTTTTGGTAGATGGAATAGAAATGCTTCGGCCGGCCGGTAATCGTGCACCGAATGTGCTGGTTCTTGAGTTCCTTGCTAAGTTGCGCCTCAATTTTCTTGATATACGCTTCGCGCTCCGGGGTGCGCTCGTGAACGAGCTTCTCGATCTCGGCGTAAACCTCCGGATACATGGTTTTGAAGCTGAGATCCTCTAGCTCCCACTTAACCGAATTCATGCCCAAGCGATGGGCCAGCGGAGCGTAAATCTCAAGCGTTTCGCGTGCCTTAGAGCGGGCCTTTTCCTTGGGCATATATTTCCAGGTGCGAGCATTGTGCAGACGATCGGCGAGCTTAATGAGGAGCACCCGAATGTCTTTCGCCATGGCGATAACCATTTTTCGCACGGTCTCCGCCTGCGCCGCTTCGCCATATTCGACCTTGTCAAGCTTGGTCACCCCGTCGACGAGGAGCTCAACGGTAGAACCAAATTCCTCACGCACCTCGCGCAGGGTGTAATCCGTATCCTCGACGGTATCGTGCAACAGCGCACCCACAATCGAGTCTTCATCCATTCCCAGTTCGGCAAGGATCGTTGCCACCGCCACGGGGTGGGTAATGTAGGGCTCTCCCGAACGCCGGAACTGCCCTTCGTGACACTTCGCGGCTACGTTGTAGGCGCGGATAATCCGCGCACGATCCACATTCGTTGACCCCAGCGCACGCATAAGGGGCTCAAGGGCATCGGGCACCTGCGGCCCGAGTCGCCCGGTGAGCCACGACAGCCTTGAGGTTACTCTCGGTCCATTCTCTGGCATGTCGTTCCCTCCTCACGCTCCACGCCCGCTGAAGGTTTCCAGCAAGGCGTGCTCAACGCTATACAAAAGACAATCCTAGTCTCAACCGTCACATACCTATAGATTTTTGGCGCCAGCACTCGCGAGCCGCGCGCCGGCGCGCCGCCGAGGCTGACTGAGCCTGGACTCGGCGGCGCAAAGCGCGGGCCACGCGCCCGCCGCTCATAGCTCGGAACGCTCACCTACGTTTTTGGGCCGCGCGCCCGAAAGCACGCGGCCCAAACGGAATTTTGAAAACCCCACGGCTACTTAGTCAAAAGTAACCACTGATTCAATATCGTAACCATTTAGGCGCTCACGCCCACCGAGGCCGGCCAGCTCGACGAGCACGCACAGCCCGGCTGCGATACCGCCCGAACCCTCGACCAGCTGAAACGCCGCATTAGCGGTACCACCGGTAGCAAGGACGTCGTCAACCACCAGCACGCGCTGGCCGTCTTCAACGGTGAACGGCTGTACCTCCATACGCGCGGTGCCGTACTCGAGTTCGTAATCGACGCCGATAATCGGTCCAGGCAGACGCCCCGCCTTACGAATGGTGACCATTCCAATCCCCATTGCGTAGGCGAGCGGCGCGGAAAGAATGAAGCCGCGCGATTCCAGGCCGGCAACCGCATCAATTTTCCCGTCGTAGTACTGCGCGATCCCATCGATCGTCTTCTTGAACGCCTCACCGTCGCTCATTAGCGGGGTAATGTCACGGAACAGTACTCCCGGTGCCGGAAAATCCTCCTTGAGGCGAATCTTCGAATTGACCAGGTCCGTCAGTTCCTGCGGAAATCCGCTCACTTGTTCCTCCGATTCTTACGCCGCGGCTGAGCGGCTTGCCCGCGGTGATGGCCCGGATGGAGTGGACCAACCACGGCCTCTTCGTCGGCAACCTCCTCGCCAGCGATACGGCGCGTTTCGCGATCCTGCTTCCGCTCCTCCCGGCCGGCCTCAACCTTCTGATTGTGGGCCTTGACCCGCGGATCAAGATTAGTCAACTCCACCGCCAGCGGAGCGGCAAGGAAGATTGAGGAATAGGCGGAGAGCAAAAGTCCCACGAAAAGCACCAGCGCGAGATCACGCAGGGTGCCGGCGCCGAGAATCAAAACTCCGATAAAGAGAATCGAGGCCACCGGCAAAAGCGACGTCACGGAGGTGTTGATCGAACGGATCAACGTCTGGTTGACAGCCCGGTTCGACGCATCACCAAAGGTGAAGCGATCCTGCTTGAGGATGTTCTCGGTATTCTCACGCAACTTATCGAACACCACCACGGTGTCGTAGAGCGAGTAGCCGAGAATCGTCAACAGACCGATCACTGTCGACGGCGTGAATTCAAAGCCGAACAAGCAGTAGATACCCACCGTAACGATCAAGTCGTGGAAGAGCGCCAGCACAGCGCCCAGCGCGTTGCGCCACGACCTCATGTAGATCGACAGACCGGCCAGCACCAGGACGATGAACACCACGAAGCCCTGCAGGGCCTTGGTGGAGATTCCCTGGCCCCACACCGGGCCAATAAAGGTCGAGGTCACATCATCAATCGAGGTGCCGTAAGCGTCGGCCAACTCGGCACGAATTTGCTCCGTGTCGGTATTGGAGAGTGAGTTGGAATCCTCGCCCTCACCGGAGGACACCTGGATACGAAGCGAGGCATCGCCCACCTGGGCCACGCGCGCCACATCTCCGGTGTGCTTGCTAATCACATCGACGGCCGGCTGCTGCTCAACGGTCTGCGCATTGGAGACCGTGAACTGCGAACCACCGGTAAAGTCGATTCCGAGATTCAGACCGCGGCCAAAAAGTGCCACGAGAGAAACCACAATCGACACGATCGCGACGATGAACCAAATGCGCCGCTTTGGGATAACCGGAACCGATCGGCGCCCGGTGTAGAGATCATTTCCAAGGCTGTACATCGACATTAGGCGTTCTCCTTCCCATCCGATTCTTCATCGGGTGTGGCAAGGTCACTCCCGGTGGTGGCTGAAGCGTCAGCGTCTTCAGCCACGTCGACGCCGTCGGCCTCCTCAGGCACCGCAATGCCTTCGGCACTGAGCTCAGCGCGCCGCTTGGCGGCGCGCCGCTCAGCTAGCGACGGTCCCTGCGGACCCGCGGAAATCGCGGCAAGCTCAGAATCAGCTTCCGCTGCCGAAACTTCATTTTCTGCCTCGGTGACAACCGCCGCGCTAGCCGGCGCCGCAACGAAAGCCTGCGTTGCTACTTCTTCCTTCTTGCGAGTATGCCCGCGCCCGCTGTAGGAAGGCGAGCGGCCGAGGAGCTCAGCGCTCATACCGGACCAGCGATGCCCACCACCGAAGAACTTGGTACGAACCAAAAGTTTCATCACCGGGTAGGTGAACCAGAAGGCCACGATAAGGTCCAGGATCGTCGTCAGGCCGAGCGTGAACGCGAATCCGCGTACCGAACCAACGGCCAGGAAGTAGAGCACCACCGCGGCCAGGAGGTTGACGGAGTCGGAGGCAAGAATCGTGCGGCGGGCACGCTGCCAGCCGCGCTCGGTGGCGGACTTGAGCGTGCGGCCATCGCGGATTTCATCGCGAATACGTTCAAAGTAAACGATGAAGGAGTCCGCCGAGATACCAATCGATATGATCAGACCGACCACGCCTGCCATGGATAGTCGGTAACCAATGGTCCACGAGAGCAAGCACACAATGAGGTAGGAAACTCCGGTTGCCAAAACCACCGAGAGGATCGCGACCACGCCCAGGGCGTGGTACTGCCACATCAGGTAAGCCACGATGAGGATGAGGCCAATAAGACCGGCAATGAGGCCAGCGCGCAGGGATTCGGAACCGAGGGTTGCCGAGATCTGCTGCTGGGATTGCACCTCAAAGTGCAGGGGCAGGGAACCGAAGTTCAGCTGGTTGGCAAGGGTGCGCGCGTTTTGCGCATTGAGGCTACCGCCGGTGATCTGGGCCTGCCCGTCGCGAATCTGCACGCTGGGAACCGGGTTGGAAAGAACCTTCCCGTCCAGCACAATCGCGAACTGGTTACGCGGAGACTTCAGATTGAGCAAGCGCCCGGTCACCGCGGAGAAGGCGTCAGCACCTTCCTGGTTGAGGCGGAGGGAAACCGCCGGCTGGCCCGCCTGGTCGAAACCAGCGGTCGCCTGCTCAATTTGGGTGCCCTCTACCTCGGCCGGGCCAAGGATGAACTTTTGCGCCATAATCTCGCCGGTGGTCGGATCGGTCTGCGAGCTGCAGGCGACCAGCGGCTTTGCCGGATCGTCATTCGAATTGGCCTGCACATCAGCAGTGCAATCGAGCGTCCAGAAATCATAAAGCGTCTGCTCGGTGATCCACGCGGTGTCGGAAGCATCTGCGGGATGCTCGGCCGGCTCGTCAGAGATCTTGCCGTCGCCGTTGCTATCAGCAAGTTCCTTCGCGGCCGCTTCCAGCTCTGCACCTGTCAGGGGCTTGGCTTCGGTTGCGGGCTTGCTGGCGCCGTCGCTCGGCGTCGCCTCAGCCGAAGGGCTGGCGCTCGCCTGCGCATCGGCGCTCGGGCTGGCCGCTACCGGAGTATCGGTAGCACCCTGCTCTAGCGTTCCGGCCGCGGAAGTGGGAGCCTGATCGGGATTTGCCTGACCCTGCTCGCCTTCCTTCGCCTGACCTTCCTTCTGCTTCTTAGCCTGCTCGTAGACGGCGTCCGTCAGCGGCGCCGGAACTCCGCTAGCCAGCACCGGGCGCATCCGCAAAATAGCGGAGGAACGCACCAGGTTCAGCGTTTCTTCAGAGGGCTGACCGGGCAGACCCACCACGATGTTTTGGCCGCCCTGCGAGCTGATTTCCGCTTCAGCCACACCCTGCGCGTCCACGCGCTGGCGAATAATTTCAATCGCCTGGGAGACGTCCTCGTCAGTAATCGACGAGCCGTCCGTAGTTTGCGGGGTGAGAATAAGTTCCGTTCCACCCTCAAGGTCGAGCGCGAACTTAGGCGTTGCCCGGGACTCGGCGCTGGTGAAGCTACCAATAGCGAGCGCAACCACCAGCGCGATAACGAGCACGGTTAGTGTGATGAGACGACGGCGCGGCATGCGCGCGTCCGTATTATTGGAAGATGCCATAGGGATATCTCTGATTACTTCTTACTTCCAGGCGTTACCTGCAGTGCCATCTGAATCAGCGTCACGCTCAGAGGCGAGCGGCGCGGTACCTTCATTGCCCTTGCTCTCAGCAAAGGGCTCCGCCTCCGAGGATGCCTCGGCAAGCCGAGCCTCGGGAGCCTCGGCCGAATCCTCGGCGTCGAGCTGGGCGTCTTCCTCTTCCGAGATCGGAGCGAGCGGAATTTCCGCGATTCCGCGGATGGCCTGGCGGAGCCACACGGTTTCATCCCCGGATGGGGACTCGAGAGTGATGGCATCTCCGTCAATCGACACGATGGTTCCGAAGAACCCCGACGTCGTCATTACATTTGCTCCGACGACGATCGCCGAATCTCGTTCATCTTCCATCCGCTGACGTTGTTTCTTGGACGAGCGCCCCATGAACCACATCATGCCGCCAATCATGACGACGAAGATGATTATCTCCAAGCCACCCACGTGCTAACTCCTTAAAATTAGACAATTACCGTGCCAGTGTACCTGTGAACTAGCACTGTCCCGGCGGGGATCTCATCACAAAACCGTGCAACGAAACACGTTCGCGCTAAAATTTGTGCCTTTACCCGAACAGCGTGTTACCTTCCGGCGGAGTCAAGCCCAAATGATCCCAGGACTTCTGGGTTGCCATTCGCCCGCGCGGGGTACGAACGACGTAGCCCTCGCGCACGAGGTATGGCTCGGCCACAGTTTCCACCGTTTCCGGCTCTTCGCCAACCGATGCGGCGAGGGTGGAAAGCCCGGCCGGCCCTCCCCCAAACCTTCCGCACAAAACTTCCAGTACGGCGCGATCAAGGCGATCTAATCCCATAGGGTCTACCTGGAAAAGATCAAGAGCCGCCTTTGCGGCAGCCAGATCCAGGTGCCCGTCTCCCTTGACCTGCGCCCAATCCTGGGCCCGGCGCAGGAGCCGGTTAGCGATGCGCGGAGTTCCGCGCGAGCGGGAGGCAATCTCGTGAGCCGCATCCGCATCAATAGTCACGCCGAGTTTCAGGGCAGAGCGGTTAACGATCCGCGCCAACTCGGCCTCGGTGTAGTACTCGAGATGGGCCGTGAACCCAAAGCGATCCCGTAGCGGAGCCGGGAGCAGACCGGCGCGAGTGGTGGCCCCAACCACCGTGAAGAACGGGAGCGGGAGCGGGATGGACGTGGCCCCCGGCCCCTTCCCCACCATCACGTCGACGCGGAAGTCCTCCATAGCCAGATAGAGCATTTCCTCCGCATTTCGGGCTAAACGATGGATCTCATCAATGAAAAGAACATCGTTTTCCTGAATGGACGAGAGGATCGAGGCCAAATCCCCCGAGTGCTGGATGGCCGGGCCAGAGGTGAGGCGCAAGGCCCCACCCACCTCGTTAGCAATAATCATGGCCAGGGTCGTTTTTCCCAGCCCGGGCGGGCCCGAAAGCAGGACGTGGTCGGGAGTTTTACCGCGTTCGACGGCGGCCTGCAAAACCAGTGCCAGCTGGTTACGGACCGTCTCCTGCCCCACGAATTCACTCAGTTGCTTGGGCCGTAGTGCGGCTTCGGCGGCGCGCTCCGAATCGGATGCGCCCGGATCAACTACGGACGGACTTGCCACTGTCTATCGCCTTCCCAACATCTGCAAACTAGCACGCAAAAGTTGCTGAATATTTCCCTCGGGCAATTCTTCAAGTGCAGCTTCATAAGCGGAAGACGCATCCCGTTCCGACCATCCCAAGCCAATAAGCGCATCCACCACATCGCGCCCCGATGCAGATCCCGCACCGGCGCGGGCCGTTACCCCGCCGCTGGCTGGGCCGAGTTTTCCGGCAAGCTCAAGCAGAAGTCGTTGCGCGCTCTTTTTACCGATACCCGGCACTCGGGTGAGTGCCGCTTCGTCTTTGGAATCCACCGCCCGGCGCAAAGAATCGGGATCCATCACCGCCAAAAGCGCCTGCGCAACTTTGGGGCCAATCCCCGATACCGACTGCAGAATCTCGTAGGTATCGCGTTCGTCGTCGTCCCCGAAGCCGTAAAGACTCATGGAATCCTCGCGCACCACAAAAGAGGTGGAGAGGCGGGCGTGCTGGCCTTCGCGCAGGGTTCCGAGGACGCTCGGGGTGGCGAAAACCTTCAGCCCCAACCCGCCAACCTCAATGACGGCAAAAGTCGGGGCGAGTTTTAGAACCGTCCCGCTTACGCTACTGATCACCGGAAATCCTCCCGCCGCTCTCGAACAACTGTTTGAATCCTAGCAACTGCCCCCGACACGAAAAAGTCGACCCGCGGCGCGCGTGGTGGGCGACGCCGCCCGGCTGGCCTCGCCGTGCCACTTCTCGCCGCCCGGCCAGCCCGCCGCATCCCGGCCGCCCGCGCCTAATTCGCTCCCTCCCGCGGAGCTACCGCCCCGTGGCGCCGGCTAAGGCGCTCGGCGGAGGCCCACATGCGCTGGGCATCGGTCAAGCCCGGCCCCTCGGCGCGCGGAAGCATTCCGGCCCCGCCGTGCTGACCATTATCTACTTCGTCGTCCAGAGCATGAGCCCCGCCGCGCCAGGAATGGCAAATCGCGATCGCCAAAGCGTCCGCCGCGTCCTTGGGGCGCGGCAACTCTGCCAGCCCCAGAATCCGTTGCACCATGGTTTGCACCTGGAGCTTGCCGGCCCGCCCCGAGCCGGTCACCGCGGCCTTAACCTCGGAGGGAGAATGCATGCCCAGCGGAAGCCCAGCGCGCGCCGCGGCGAGCATCGCCACTCCCGCCACCTGGGCGGTGGAGGTTACCGAACGCATATTGTCTTGCGCAAACACTCGTTCAATCGCCACCACATCGGGCGAAAATTCCGCAATTGCTTCCTCGATGGCGTCGAAAACCAGGAGCAGGCGCTTATGCGGGGAAAGCTCCTTGGGTGAACGCGCCACCCGCATATCAATAAGGCTCACCCGCCGCGAGGAGTCGGCATCAATGGTGCCGAGCCCGCAACGGGTGAGCCCCGGATCAATTCCTAGAACGCGCAATTAATCCTCAAGTTCCGCCATAACCTCATCCGGGATGTCCGCGTTGGTGAAGACTTCCTGGATATCGTCGACGTCGTCGAGCGCATCGGTGAGCTTAAGGACCTTCTTGGCGCCTTCAATATCGAGCGGGACCTCGGTGGAGGGAACCCACTTCGATTCGGCCGAGTTGTACTCGATTCCGTTCTCCTGGAGCGCGGTACGCACCGCCACAATATCCTTCGGATCGGATTCAATAATGAACACGTCGCCAGCTTCAGAGACTTCTTCAGCTCCGGCGTCAAGCACGGCCATCAAAATATCGTCCTCGGTGTTCTCCCCCTTAACCGCTTCCACGATTCCGCGACGGTTAAAGAGGTACGCCACCGAACCCGGGTCGGCGAGACTACCACCGTTGCGCGAAAGCGCGGTGCGCACTTCCGAAGCCGCGCGGTTGCGGTTATCGGTCAGGCACTCGATCAGAATCGCCACGCCGTTGGGACCGTAGCCCTCGTACATAATCGATTCGTACTGCACCGAATCATCGGTTTCACCCGAACCGCGCTTGACGGCGCGATCAATATTATCGGCGGGAACCGAGGCGCGCTTCGCCTTCTGGATCGCGTCGTACAGAGTGGGGTTACCGTCGGGGTCGCCGCCACCGGTACGCGCGGCCACCTCGATATTCTTGACGAGGCGCGCAAACATCTTGCCGCGCTTGGCGTCATTCGCTGCCTTCTTATGCTTTGTGGTCGCCCACTTAGAGTGTCCCGACACTGCAGTAGTCTCCCTCTCCAAACAACAATTACCGCCGAGCATTGTACGCCGATTACGCCCCTCGCGCTGTAACCGGCGTTTCACTTAGCGCGTTTCTTCTCAATTTCGTGCGCGAGGGTGGGCGCGCGTCTTCCGCGACGGCCGCGCCCCGCTCGCCTACCCCGAGTGGTCAGAAATTTCGGTTGGTGCACTGACTTCGCCAGCCAGCCATTTTCGCGTGACGGCGCCCAAACATTCCGGATAAACAGGAACGTTTTCCAGTCCGTCACCGTTTTCGACGACGTCGATGTTCAGCCAGCGAATGTCATCGAGAACTTCCTTTTCTATCGCCGTCCACTCGGTATTTTTTCCTGCCACCGCTTGCCGGGCTTCTTCCTCGCTGAGCCGAACCAGAAAGAACTGCTCGTCTTGGCGGCGAGTCTCGCGCGCGAAGTGAAACATAGCCTGGCGTTTGAGAACAGGGCCTTCCAGGCGCTCGGCCGCTATGCGCAAACCAGTTTCTTCGGCGAGCTCGCGCACCGCGCCTTCGCGCGGATCTTCTCCCGGCCCGATCCCTCCACCCGGAGTGAACCACCAGCGATGGGCGGCGTCGTCGCCATCATGGCCAAGTTGTAGCAAGATTCGCTCATCGCTATCCACCGCGATCACGCGGGCGGCGCGGCGAAACGGAATACCGTCTTCGTCCGGCGTCCACTCCCGCTCAAGTTCTTCAAAATCTCCTTCGGTACTTTTACTCATCATCTATATCGATTGTTTGCGGCATGGGGGCACGCCCGGCTAAATGGAGCACCCGGGTAAGAAAAGCCTTGTGCAAGACCCGTGCCTGGGCCACCTGGGAATTATGAAATTTGCGCGTCATGCGCACATCCAGCCGGCAGCGCTCCAGATGCGTGTACAGCTCTTTGTTTTCGGCCGAGATCGCGTTCTCTTCAAGCTCGCCCACCGTCAGGCGAAGCACGCGCGAAAGCTCGGATTCCAGTGCGCGGCGCTGGCGGGCGGCCCCGGCGCCGCCTCTTATACACATCTCAGCCCAGCGCGCGCCCCCGCCCGCACCCCCACCCCCCCCCCCCCGGCCGCGGAGGCGCCCGCACGCACACCGCCTTGCGCAAACACTCGTTCAATCGCCACCACAGCGCGCGACCCTTCCCCCATCGCCTCCCCCCCTGCTAGATGGGTAGAAGGGCCCTGCCCCGGCGCGCGCGGCGGGCGGCTCGGCCGGAGCCTTGGCATCAAAGAGATCTTCCAGCCCCTCGGCCACAATTGGCGCCATGCTGGCAGCCAGGCATGCTTCGGCGCCGTCGGTCAAAATAAGAGACCCGGCGATATCCAGTTCCCCGCAGCGGGCAAACTCGTCAGCCGCGCTGGCTCGGGCCGCGAGCGCCTGCTCAGCCACCCGGCGAGATTTCAAAACATTCGAGTGCAGGCGATTGAGCCTCCGCGCCAGGAGCAGGGAAATGCCGGCGATCACCAGCACGGCGATAATCACGGCCAGGATCACCAGATGCCACCAACTCATGAGTCCACCTCCGTTCCAGCGGTGCGGATGGCGGTCTCATAGACCGCAAGCACCTGGGATGCCACCGTCGACCAGTCATAGCGACCCGCCTCTTCGGCCCCGGCGCGAGCAATCTGGGCTCGTTGCTCGGGGTTTTCCAGCGCCTCAATAATCGTGCGTGCCAAGGCGCCAGAATCTTCGTTGGCGAACAGGGCACCGAATTTACCCCCACCCAGAACCGCGGTGAAGGCAGGAATATCGGAGGCGACTACAAAAGCTCCCGCCGCCAGCGCTTCCACCAAAATAATGCCGAACGATTCCCCGCCGGTGTTCGGCGCCACATAGGCGCTCACGGAGGCCAGCATGGAGGCTTTATCCTCGTCGCTCACCCGCCCCAGGAAGGTGACGTGATCGGCTGCGGAGCCAAAGCTTTGCTCGGCGGCCTGCAGATCCCCCGCCCCGGCGATAATGAAACGCACATTCGGAAGGGCTTCCACAATTGCGGGTGCGGCGGCCGCCAAAACCGGTAGTCCCTTCCGCGATTCATCAAGGCGGCCGAGGAATCCGATGGTCGGGGCATCTTCGGTGCCGAGGAAACGCTCATCTTGCGGAACCTCAAAATCCGCGGTGTAGACGCCGTTGGGAATAATAAATGCGTCCCCACCCAAATACTGCACAATCGTTCGCCGCGCCTCCTGCGAGACGGCAATGCGCGCCTGCGTTTTTTCCAGGATCGGACGTAGCACGGGGGTGAAAAGATGCAGCGCCCGGGAACGATCCATCGCGGTGTGGTGGGTAGAGACCACCGGGCAATCCGCGCTCATGAGCGCCAGCATAGAGACCGAAGGTACCAGTGGTTCATGCACGTGGACGACGTCGAAGTTGCCTTCCCGCAACCACGCCCTCACCGCTCGATTCACCCGCGGCCCAAAGGATAGCCGCGCCACCGAGCCGTTGTAGGGAATCGGGACGGCGGCGCCCACGGGCACCACGTACTGTTCCAGGCCTTCTTCTTCCGAACTGGGGGTGATCACCGAAACCTGGTGGCCACGCGCGATCAGTTCTTCTGCTAAATCGCGGATATGGAACTGCACCCCTCCCGGCACGTCCCAGGAATACGGGCAGGCAATACCTATTTTCACGCCGCCCCTCCCTCCGGGTTCGAGTTGTTTTCCAGCCGCGCGCGAGCTTTCGCGCGATTCGCCAAGTAGCGCTCCTGGTCAAGGTCCGCCACAAATACTTTCTGGAGCATATGCCAATCTTCGGGATGCGCCTCCACGTAAGGCTCGAAGGCACTTACCCACTCTTGGGTCATGCGTTCGATATCCGCCTGTTTTTCCGCGCGGCTCGCTTCCGAGCCGGCCTGAGCGTAGATGAACTCTGCCCCCTCCAGTACCAAGCGCCATCGGGTAGGAAGCTTTCCTCGCCGCGGCGCCTTTTCGTAGTAAATCGCGATCGGCATAATGGGCCGCCCGGTTTCCTGCGCCAAAATAGCCGGCCCGGCGGCGGCAAGCATTTTCTCGCCGAAGAACTCCACTTCAATTCCCGACGCCGTTAAATCTCGATCCGCTAGCACCGGGGCGAGCACGGTTTGCTCACGCGCAACCTGGGCCAGCTTATGGATTGATCCGCCGCCCTTAATGACCGGGAAGATAATCATCCCTAGGCCCTCACGGAAATCCACGAAGGCGCGATAAAGCTCATCGGGCTTGAGCTTTTCCACCAGGGTGGCCACCTTCGCCAAGCGGCGATTCGACCAGGCACCTGCCAGATCCCAGTTGCCGAAATGCATAAGCGCCCCGACCACCGATTCGCCCCGCTCGAACTCCGCCCGCGCATGTTCCAGGCCCTGTTCGCGAACCCGCGCCGCAATTGTCTCTTCGTCCCAGGAACGCAGACGCAAGGCCTCGTAGTAGTAGCGCATATAGGAACGCATTCCGGCGCGCGAGAGCAAGCGAATTTTCCGGGCGGAATAATCCGGCTTTACGCGGCGCAAATTTGCTCGCAACTGCTGGGTTCCCGCCGTCGGCAAGGTACCGGCAACCGCGCCGACCGCATTGAAAATTCCCCGCCCTACCGGTTCGGGTAGCCGGTTAGCCACCGCGTCCGCGGCGCCGAAAATGCGCATAATATCCACGCGCTACCTCATCTCTGCTCGGGTTGCGACGATTCAGTGCGCGGCGCAGTGCCCCGGTCCGCGTCGGCGGGCCACGCCTGCCGATACACCGCTATCACGCGCTGAGCCACCGTGAAGTAGCCAGCAATAAACAGATACCAAAGTGCGAGGAGCAAAATCCATGCTCCCCAGCTCGCCGTGCTTCCCGCTCCCGAGGTGGCGAAGCCCGCCAGCAGGCTCGCCGCGAGGCTAATCACTAGCCGGTCCGCACGCTCCGAAAGGCCCACATTTGCTTCATAACCGACGGCTTCGGCGCGCGCCCGCGCGTACGACGTCGTCAAACCCGCCGCCAGAGCGCCCAGGCCGCCCACCAGCATCCAATTCATTAGCCCCTGGGCTGCGCCCACCTGGTAGCGGAAAATCCACACCAGGATGCCGGCGAAAATCGCCGCATCAGCCAAGCGATCCATGGTCGAATCCAAGAACGCGCCCCACGGCGAGGCGGTGCGGGTCAAGCGCGCAATTTGACCGTCGAGCGAATCGAAAATCACCACCACACCTATGAGGAGCGATGCCGCCACCGGGTGCCCCAAGGGGAAGAGGATCAGCGCAAAGGCGATGACCAAAGCCGTTCCGGCAATTGTTACCGCGTTCGCGGAAATTCCCAGCCGCACGCACACTTTGGCAATCGGACCGAAGATCATCTGCGCCAAGGGGCGCCCGCTGCGTGAAAGCATTTAGAGATCGGCCTCCAGTTTCTCTTCTTCCGGTTTGTTGCGGCGCTCACGGATTACTCGTTCGATATGCTCCACCGCGCTCTCAATCCGCACGCCATTTTCCTGCGAGCCATCCCGGTAGCGGAAGGAGACCGCGCCGGCCTCGGCATCCTCTCCCCCGGCAATGAGCACGAAGGGAATCTTTTCCTTGGCGGCGTTGCGAATCTTCTTACCGAAGCGATCGTCTGATTCATCAACTTCCGCGCGCACCCCGTGCTCGCGGAGCTTGGCCGCCACCTCTTCGCAGTAGCCGTTGAAGGCCTCGGCCACCGGAACCAGGCGGGCCTGCACCGGAGAGAGCCAAGCCGGGAAGGCGCCCGCGTAATTCTCCAGTAGCACGGCCATAAAGCGCTCCACCGAGCCAAACAGCGCGCGGTGAATCATTACCGGCCGCTGGCGCGAGCCATCGGCCGCGGTGTATTCCAGGCCGAAGCGCTCCGGCAGGTTGAAGTCCAGCTGCACGGTAGACATCTGCCAGGTGCGGCCAATCGCATCGCGGGCCTGCACCGAAATCTTCGGTCCGTAGAAGGCGGCACCTTCAGGATCAGGCACCAGTTCCAGCCCGGAGGCCTTGGCCACCTCTTCCAGGGTTTCTTCGGCTTCGTCCCACAGCGCGTTATCGCCAATCATCTTGTGCGGATCACGAGTGGACATTTCCAGGTAGAAATCATCCAAGCCGAAGTCCTGCAGTAGCGACAAAATAAACGTCAGCGTGCTCGAAAGCTCTTCGCGCATCTGCTCGCGGGTGGTGTAAATATGCGCGTCATCCTGAGTAAAGCCACGCCCGCGGGTGAGACCGTGCACCACGCCGGACTTCTCGTAGCGATACACCGTGCCGAACTCGAAAAGTCGCAGGGGCAGATCGCGGTACGAGCGCCCACGCGAACGGTAAATCAGCGAATGCATGGGGCAGTTCATCGGCTTGAGGTAGTAATCCTGCCCCTGCCGGGTGATATTGCCGTCCGCGTCACGCTCTTCGTCCACGTGCATGGGCGGGAACATTCCGTCCTTGTACCAAGAAAGGTGCCCGGACGTCTCAAACAGTTGTCCCTTAGTGATATGCGGTGTGCACACGAAGTCGTAGCCGGCCTGCACGTGGCGCTGGCGCGAGTACTCTTCCATCTCCATGCGGATAATCCCGCCCTTGGGGTGGAATACCGCCAGGCCAGAGCCAATTTCCTCGGGGAAGGAGAAAAGATCCATTTCCTGGCCCAGGCGCCGGTGATCGCGCCGCTCTGCTTCTTTAATACGGGTCTGATAGGCGTCCAGCTCATCCTTGCTGGGCCAGGCGGTGCCGTAAATGCGCTGGAGCTGATCGTTGTTTTGGTCGCCCTTCCAGTAGGCGGCCGAAGCGCGAGTAAGCGCAAAACCGTTGCCAATGTACTTGGTGGAGGGCAAATGCGGCCCGCGGCACAGGTCCGTCCAGACCGTTTCGCCCTTGCGGTTGACGTTGTCGTACATGGTCAGGCCGCCGTGGCCCACTTCCACGCTCGCCGTATCCGAGCCGCTCCCCTTCGTTTCAATAAGCTCGAGCTTGTAGGGCTGATCCTTTTCTTCTTCGCGCGCCGCATCTTCGCTAATTTCGCGACGTACGAAGCGCTGGTTTTCCTTGACGATGCGCTTCATGCGCTTTTCGAGGTCTTTCAGGAGCTCAGGGGTGACGGCGTCAATGTTTCCAAAGTCGTAGTAGAAACCATCTTCAATAAAAGGCCCGACGCCGAGGTGCGCCTGCGGGAAGATTTGCTGTACCGCCTGGGCAAGCACGTGAGTGGTCGAATGCCGCAAAATATTGAGGCCGTCCGGCGAATCGATTCGTACCGCTTCCACGGTGGCTCCATCGAGGGAAGCCAGGTCAGTTGCGAGATCCCGCAATTCGCCGTCAATTTTAAGGGCGACGACGCCGCTATCGGACTTATAAAAATCCGTCCCAAGCGTTTGCTCTTCGAATGATTGGGATTCACCGTCAATCGAGAGACGTGCTGGCATTGGGTGCTCCTTTTTCTGTTATGTCTGGCGCCCATACCGGGGGCGCTTTTCTCATTTTCCCTCGCTATGCCCACAGTCCGCCCGCTTTGCGCACGAGTATACCTGTTCGCAAAGTTAGAACCTCGAGAATCTAGCGAGAGCCGGCGAGGCTTCCCTATTTCGCTAAAAGCCTCGGCAACTCTCGAATTTTATCACCTTCGCCCCGCCCACTTGAGCAGGCTACCGATTGTTTCAGGCACCGCCGTCGCAATTTAGGCAACATTGCAGAGACAGATGGTTTGTGGCGCTATTCCAAACTGACAATGCAGATATATTTTTACCGTTTCGCAACTTAAAATTGCGCGCCCGTGACATTTCGTCGAGATGAGACCCTCGATCAGTCCGGGAGACTGAATTCATACCCATATTATTTAACGATAAATAGCATTCTTATTCATACCGCGTAACGATGAGCAGTTCGCTTGGCACGGATGGAAATACAATGAACGCAAAAGCCTTAATCGGTAGCGCATGCGCCGCCCTGGCGGCTGCCTTCACGTTTTACTTCGTTTCTTCACCGCGCACAACAACGCCAGAGACGGCAGCTCAACACGAGTTCCTGGATGACGCCTCTGGTTTTCACATTGTAAAATCCGTCAAAACCGATGGCCACCTCTACACCGAGGTGTATGGCCAAAACGGGACCTCCATGGGCGGATCGATAGACTTCGACACTTTTTCACCCGATGCCGTCCGCGAGGAAACCGTTCAGCCAGATCTGATTGACGACCTGACCAACTAGGCGCTGGCCTAAATACATCGGCGGCTCAGCCGCCCGTTTATCTCTCGCCGGCATGCCATATAGCGCGATTAACTACCGGGGCGTTGGGTGTAGCTCCCGCTACACCCAACGCCCCGGTGAGTTTTCAATAGCCAAAACTACTTATCGGCCGTATTACTTCTCGACCGTGGTCGAGGCGGCGCGGAAGAACCAAGCCTGCTCCTCGAGGTTCTGACCCACGGCGATGAGGATATCGCCAGTGTAGGCATCGGCGTCGTCCACCTTGTCAAGATCGGCCTTAATGCGATCGGAGGCCTTCTGGAGCTTCTTGGCCATAATCGCGTATGTGTCAGCGGTATCAAAGGGGCCCTCGCCCGGATCTTCGATCCCGGAGTCCTTCGCCACCGTCGCGGCGCGGCCGTCCGGGTAACCACCGATCTGCGCGATGCGCTCGGCGACCGTATCGAGGTCCTCGCGGGTTACGTGTACAACTTCGTCAAGCGCAAGGTGTAGGGCGCGGAAGCGCTCGCCCACAATGTTCCAGTGGTACTGCTTGGCCTGCAGGGACAGGTCCGTCAGGTCAACCAGCGTGCGCTGCAGAGCATCAATCACAATCTTTTCTGCCATTTTCTTCCCTCTCATAACAGTAATCTGGAATCATTCCAGATCGTACATCTCTATTTATACGCGCCTTTTTCGGCGTTCGAAAGGCAGGACAGGCTTACCTCCGCGGAGTTCTGAGTACGGCGCGGCCCGCCAATCGCTTCAGTTGCCAGGCCAATTCAGCTGCCATGACACTTCAGATTCCATGCTACGTAAGTTCTCACGCGGAGAGCGCCCCCGCGCCATATCTGCTAAACACCTCTCGGTTCGTAGGTATTCCGAAAAAGAGCGCCCCCGTAGCCCACATTTCGCCAGGCACTTAAAAAGGTGATTTGTATGTCTTTCAATCATCTCTTTCCAAAACAACGAGCACAGCTGGAACGCCAGCAAGGAGCTCGAAGGAGAGAATGATGAAAGCATCTGTTGTACGCGAATTCGGTGGCGGCTTCCATACCGAGGAAGTGACCCTCGCCGATCCCACCGGGCGCGAAGTCCTGGTGGAGGTCAAGGCCTCGGGCCTGTGCCATTCGGACGAACTGGCCCACCAGACGAACCTCGGCTATGACGTCCCAGTTGTTTTTGGGCACGAGGTAGCGGGCGTGGCGATCGAAGTTGGCCCGAACGTCACCGACATTCAGGTTGGCGATCACGTTGTGGGCTGCCTGGTACAGTACTGCGGCGCCTGCGTTAAGCGCCTCACCGGCCAGGTCTTCCTGTGCGAGAATCCCGGCGCAACCCTGCGCACCCCGGACGCCACCAGCCGCATTTTTGACGCCGATGGTAAGGACCTCAAGCAGGGCATGGGCCTGGGCGGATTCGCCGAGCGCGCCCTGATTCACGAGAACCAGCTAACCCGCATTCCGAAGGAAATGCCCTTCCCGCAGGCATGCCTGCTCGGCTACGGCGTCGTCACCGGTGCGGGCGCGGCCATTAACACCGCGAACGTGCGGGCCGGCGACACGGTAGCCGTGATCGGCACCGGCGGCGTCGGGCTGAATACCTTTAGCGGCGCGGTGATTGCCGGTGCCTCGCGCATTATCGCAATTGACGTAGCCGACGAGAATCTCGAAACCGCCAAGAAGTTTGGCGCCACGGACGTCATTAACTCGAAGAACACCGATCCGGTGGAGGCCGTTCGCGATCTGACCGGCGGCGGCGTTGATCACGCGTTCGACCTGGTCGGCGCCTTCGGTCAGACCCGCAACGGCTATGACATGCTGGCCAAGGGTGGCGGGCGCTACCTCATTGGCCTCCTCGATGCCGAGAACTCCATTGAACTGTCCAGCTTCGAGAGCCTCACCTCCCTCAAGCACGTGCACGGCGTGTACATGGGCTCGACGGTTCACAAGCGCGATATCCCCATGGTCGC
Organism: Actinobaculum massiliense; assembly: GCF_001457435.1. Lineage (GTDB taxonomy): Bacteria > Actinomycetota > Actinomycetes > Actinomycetales > Actinomycetaceae > Actinobaculum > Actinobaculum massiliense. The sequence goes on from NZ_LN881716.1 coordinate 39,195, forward strand.
CAACCTCTACCTGCAGGACCGCTATGAACTGGACTCGCTGGTTTCCAAGGAGATCTCGATTGACGAGGTCCAGACCGGCTACGAAGCGTTGGCCGACCCGAATACTAACCGCGTCGTGATCACCAGCTTCTAAACACGGAGTTTCTAGCACGGGGCAAAGCGCTTCCCGGATCACTCGCCGGCACATGCGCGAAGCCCCATAATGCGAAGCCCCATAATGCGAAGCAGCGTAAAGAGACACAAAAGAGGCCCGGCCGAGCTTCTGGAATTCCAGAGCTCGGCCGGGATTTTTGCGTTATATGGGGCTTTGCCTAGGCCTGTTCGCCGTAGAGCTTCTCGTCCGCCCAGGCCCAGATATCCTCGCCGCGCAAGCTGGCATCGGTGCCGCCGTCGCAGTAGATCGTCTGGCCGGTGACGTGCGTGTTCTCCGGGTCGGTGAGCCAAATCAGCAGGTTCGCAATCGACTCCGGCGGCTGGTAGCCGTTGAGCGGCATCGGGGTGGAGGCATCCACCATTGCCCGCCCTTCCGGGGTGGAGAGCAGCTGCTCCGTCATCGGGGTGATGACCGCGCCGGGGGCGACGGCGTTGAGGGCGATTCCCTCACCGGCCCACTCGGGCTTAATGCATTCGCGGCGCACCCAGCGAGATACCGCGCGCTTGGACGAGGGGTAGACGATGTAACCCGTCTGCGGATCATCGCTTTCGTAGCTGTGGGCGATTTCGAGCGCCTTCTCCTCGTCTCCCGCCAGCGCGGCCTCTACCATTTCCGGCGAGTTCTGCTGAATCGTCGCCATCGAGGAGACGACGGCGGCGCGCGGCGCATCCGACTTGGCCAGCACCGGGCGTAGCGCCTCCAAAACCTCAACAACTCCGAAGTAATTAATGGAGATGGTCTTGGCAATTGGGGCGGAGATTCCCGCACAAGCGATCACGCCATCAATCTTGCCGCCGGTTTTTTCGATTGCTTCTTCCGCACCAGCCTTGCGGCCCTCGGGGGTGGATAGATCCGCGGTAACTTCCGCACCTTTGAGGTCAATGCCAACCACGATATCTCCGCGCTTGCGCAGGATTTCTGCCGTGGCCTTTCCAATGCCGGAACCTGAACCGGTGAGGACATACGTACGTGCCATGCTTTTACTTCACTTTCCTTTGGATTTTCAGCGATTTAGCGCCAAAAAGCAAACGCTTTTCGAATCTCCTTCGATTCAAAACGTCATCATAATGAGAAAGCGTGTTTTACGCCATACTTACCCTCTAAGCGCCGAACCAGAGCGAGATCTCGCGCTCCGCGTTCTCGGGCGAGTCGGAGGCGTGGATCAGATTTCGCATATTGCCATCCTCCCAGGCCCTCCCGTAATCGCCCCGGATGCTACCCGGTGCGGCGCGGAGCGGATCGGTGGCGCCAACAATCTGCCGAACGCCTTTGCCCACCCGGAACCCGCTCAGCGCACCCGTCACCACAGGCCCGGACGTCATATAACTTTCGACGTCCGAATAAAACGGCTTGTCGGCAATATGGGCGTAAAGCTTGCGCAACCGAAAAGGATCAAGACGGGTCATTTCCAGCCGCTCGATGAGGTAACCCTTGTTTTCAAGACGGGAAAGAAGAACGCCGACGAGGCCACGCTCTAAGGCATCCGGTTTCAAAATAATAAATACGTGTTCAGCCATACCGCTATTGCTCATGCAGAAAAGAAAAAGTCCGGTAAAACCGGACTTTTCGATCTGGTGGGCGATACAGGATTTGAACCTGTGACCTCTTCCGTGTCAGGGAAGCGCGCTAGCCCCTGCGCCAATCGCCCTTATGCGAGGTGGGTACGGGATTCGAACCCGTGTACACGGCTTTGCAGGCCGTTGCCTCGCCTCTCGGCCAACCCACCGTGCGGATTGGAAGAATGTCTTCCATCCTCCGAGCGGACAACGGGGCTCGAACCCGCGACCTCAACCTTGGCAAGGTTGCGCTCTACCAACTGAGCTATGTCCGCGTTATCACCGCTTCCGGCGACAGGTAAAAACTATAGACGGGATTCGGCGCGGTTGTCCACTCAAAAAACTGAGGTTCAGCACACGCTCCCCCGGGCGTGTCTTCCCTAGATCGAAAATCGCCAATGAGGTATTTATGCCGGCCTCCAACCAGCCCACAACCTAGACGTGAGCCGGCTCGCACCGCATTGATTTGAACTTTCATCCCTCAGCACGGTAGGCTGGCTCTCCGTTACGGGCGATTGGCTCAGGGGTTAGAGCGCTTCGTTCACACCGAAGAGGTCACTGGTTCGATTCCAGTATCGCCCACTGTAACGAGTAAAGCTCCGGCTAAGGCCGGGGCTTTTTCGTTTCATTTTGCCTAGAAGACCAGCTTAACAGCGTTTTTGGCAGTAAACGATTTTCCGCTCATCACGTAGGCCTGGGAAACTTGTCGGCAGGACGTGAGAGACTAAGACCATGAGAATTTGGCCTGGACGCCCCTACCCGCTTGGCGCAACCTTTGACGGGTCGGGTACAAACTTCGCGATTTACTCGTCAGTAGCAGAAAAGGTAGTTCTCTGTTTGCTTGACGAGGACGATAACGAAACACAAATCGAGCTCCGGGAAGTCGATGCCAGCGTGTGGCACTGCTACCTTCCCTCCGTGCGTCCCGGACAGCGCTACGGCTATCGGGTCCACGGACCTTATGATCCGGCGCAGGGTTTGCGCTGCGATCCCTCTAAGTTCCTCCTCGATCCCTACGCGAAGGCGATCGACGGCGGTGTGGAGAATGCTCAGGAAGTCTTTTCTTACGAATTCAACGATCCCACCCAGCCTTCGACACTCGACTCTCTGGGGCATGTGCCGGTTTCGGTGGTCATCAATCCCTACTTCGATTGGGGGCATGACCGCCCGCCGGACCACGATTATGCCGACACCATTATTTACGAGACCCACGTGCGCGGATTTACCATGCAACATCCCGATGTGGCGCCAGAACTGCGCGGAACCTACCAGGGTCTAGCGTCCCCCGCCGCGATTGACTACTTCAAGCAACTCGGGGTCAACGCCATTGAGCTCATGCCCGTGCACCAGTACGTCAACGACACCTCACTGCAGGATCGAGGCTTGAGCAACTACTGGGGCTACAACACCATTGGTTTCTTCGCTCCGCACGATGCCTACGCCACCCACCACGGCGGCGACCAAGTCTATGAGTTCAAGGCGATGGTGAAGGCTCTGCACGAGGAACATATTGAGGTGATCCTCGACGTCGTCTATAACCACACCGCCGAAGGTAACCACCTCGGGCCCACGCTGTCCTTTAAGGGCATCGACAACCCGTCGTATTACCGCTTGGTTCCGGGCGACGAAGCGCATTACTTCGATACCACCGGCACCGGTAACTCGCTCAATATGAAGTCTCCGCACTCTTTGCAGATGATTATGGACTCGCTACGCTACTGGGTGACGGAAATGCATGTGGACGGCTTCCGTTTCGATTTGGCGTCCACTCTGGCCCGCGAGCTTCACGCGGTGGATAAGTTGTCATCGTTCTTCGACATCATTCAGCAAGATCCTGTGATCTCGCAGGTCAAGCTCATTGCCGAGCCGTGGGACGTGGGCGAAGGCGGTTACCAGGTGGGTGGCTTCCCTCCCCTGTGGACGGAGTGGAATGGCAAGTTCCGCGATACCGTCCGCGATTTCTGGCGCGGAGAACCGGCAACTTTGCCCGAGCTTGCCTCGCGCCTAACGGGATCGTCGGATCTGTATGCGTCGTCGGGAAGGCGCCCCTTCGCCTCCATTAACTTCGTTACCGCGCATGATGGCTTCACCATGCGAGACCTCGTTTCCTACAACGAGAAGCACAATGATGCCAACGGCGAAGGTAACCAGGACGGCGAATCGAATAATCGCTCCTGGAACTGCGGCGAAGAAGGACCCACGGACGATCCGGACGTGAAGAGGCTACGCCAGCGCCAGGTGCGTAACTTCATGGCAACCCTCCTGCTTTCGCAGGGCGTTCCTATGATCAGCCACGGTGACGAAATTGGGCGCACCCAGGGCGGAAATAACAACACCTACTGCCAGGACAATGAAATCTCCTGGGTGGACTGGGATTTGGATGAGGAGCGTGCCTCGTTCCTGCAATTCACCCGGAACGTTATAAAGCTCCGCAAGGATCACCCCAGCTTGCGCCGCCGCCGCTTCCTGAGCGACGAATCACGCGTGGAAAGTCCCGACTACGTGGGTGAGATCCAGTGGTTCCAGCCCAATGGCACGGTAATGCAGAACGAGGACTGGGAATCGTCCTTTGCCCGTTCCCTCATGGTGTTCCTCAACGGGAATGCGATTCGTGAACCAGATGATTATGGCAACGACATCGTCGACGACGATCTTCTATTCACCTTCAATGCCGGGGACGAGAAAGTGGAATTCACTATTCCGGATTCTCCCTATGACCGGGATTGGAAGATTGCCATGGACACCGCGGGAGACGCTGATGCCGATGCGACCTATCAGGCCGGAGACACTTTCGAGATTATCGGCCGCTCCATGCGCGTGCTCATTCACGAGCGCGATGAGGCAGAAAAGCAGCCCGATGATCGCTCACACCTCGCTAAGGAATTGCGCGGGGTAGAACCGGTTATTGAATCCGGCCGCGGCGAAGAAGGCCGGGTGATTACGAATACCACGGTTTCCCAGCAGGGTGACGAGCCTGCGCCAGAGGGCGAAAAACCGCCGGCTGAAAGCGAGGTAGCACCAGAGGGTGATGAACCGGCTGAGGAACCCGAACCCGCCGAAACCGAGGCAGAGACCGAGGAGCCGGAAGCCAGCGGCGAAGGCCAGTAGCGTAAAACTACTTTGGGAGGCAGCCCGGATACTCAGTTACTCTAGTGATATGAGTAACTCTGAGATCGATCCAAGCGCCGCCCGGCGCGCGCATATGCCCGCGCCGGGCAAACACCTCCCAATTTCTACCTACCGACTCCAACTTGGGCCGCAGTTCACCTTCTCTGACGCGACGGCGATTCTCCCCTACTTGAAGCGTCTAGGCATTACCGACGTGTACTGCTCACCCATTTTGCAGGCCGCGCCTGGATCGACGCACGGCTACGACGTCGTCGACCATCGAAAGATCTCAGAAGAAATGGGCGGGCAGGAAGGCTTCGAAAAGTTTGCCGACGCCGCCCACGCCGCCGGATTCGGCGTCGTTGTGGACGTGGTCCCCAACCATATGGCGGTGCCAACCCCGCTCTACCTCAACCGGGCGCTGTGGTCGGCGCTTCGCGATGGTCCGGACTCGAAATTCGCCAACTGGTTCGATGTCGATATCACCGAATCGGAAAATGGAATTCTCCTACCAGTGCTGGGCGAGCGAGTGGGAACGGTGCTCGCAAAAGGGCAAATTTCGCTCGACAAAATGGTGGTCCCCGGTTTGGAATCCGAGGGTGAAAAGTACGTTTTGCGGTACTTTGACCACGTTTTCCCGGTACGCGAGAACACCGAGTCGCTACCCCTTATCGATATGCTCGAACGGCAGTACTACCGCCTCGCCTACTGGAAGGTGGCGGAAGAGGAACTCAACTACCGCAGGTTCTTCGACGTGGATACGCTAGCGGCAGTGCGGGTGGAGGATCCGGAAGTCTTTAGCGTCGCGCACGCCCTCCTCATTGACCTCTACCATCGCGGCTATATTGACGCTTTCCGCATTGATCACCCCGACGGCCTATCTAATCCGCGCCAGTACATGGAGCGCCTGTATGAGGCAACCGGCGGCGCGTGGATCGCGGGCGAGAAAATCCTCGAGGGCGATGAGGAAATCCCCTCGGACTGGAAGGTTTCAGGAAGCACCGGCTACGAAGTCTCGTGGCGAATCGGGGCCGTTCTCACCGACCCGGTAGGTACGCGCACGCTCACCGCGCAATATGTGGAAATGTCGGGAACCATCGAGCCGTACCACAAAATCGAGCTGGAAGCGAAGAAACAGATTGTGCAGACCTCTCTGCACGCCGAACTTGAGCGCCTTACCGGCATTATTTCGGAGGTATGCAAGGAAGATCTTCGCCTGCGCGATCATTCGCGCCGCTCAATTCGCGAGGCGCTAGCGGCTTTGGTCGTCAACCTCGACCGCTACCGGGCCTATGTGGTGCCGGGCGAAAAAGCACCGCAGCTTTCCGAGACGGTGATTGGCGAGGCGGCCCAGCGCGCCTGCGCTGAGCTCAATGATGATCGGCGCGAAACGTTAGAAGTCATCGTCGACATTGTGCTGGGCCATGAAATCGGCTCCGCCTCCAAGGTTCACGACGACGCCCGAAACGAAGCAATTGTGCGCTTCCAGCAGCTGTGCGGACCGGTAATGGCAAAAGGCATTGAGGATACCGCTTTTTACCGTTATACCGCGCTCACCTCCGCCACCGAGGTCGGCTCGGACCCGATGCAGGCAAATATTGACGCAGATAATCTGCACGCCTGGGCCCAGCGAATGGGAGCCGCCTGGCCGGCCATGATGAGCGCTCTGACCACCCATGACACCAAACGCGGCGAAGATGTGCGCGCGCAAATCGCCACCCTGACGGAATTTGACGAAGATTGGATTTCGCTTCTCACACGCCTGCGCGCCCGCCACGCAAACTCGCGCCCCGCCGGGCTCAACGGCCAAATCGAAAACCTCATGTGGCAAACAATTATTGGCACCAATACCGCCCGCGGGCCAATCGAAATCGACCGTCTCTTGCAGTATCTAGAGAAGGCCGCCCGCGAGCAGAAGACGTGGACCACCTGGACAGCGCCCGACGGCGATGCGGAAACCGGGCTGTACGCCTACGCCCGCGATATCCTCTCCAACCCGGAGACCCTGCGGGACCTCGCGCAGTGGCGCGAGCGTACCCTTCCCGCCCTGACCTCGCGGATTTTGGCGCAAAAAACCTTGGCGCTCACCCTGGTTGGAGTCGCTGATTCCTACCAGGGCGAAGAAATTACCCGCAATATACTGGTAGATCCCGATAACCGCGGAACCGTTGATTTTCAGCGGTTGGCCCAAATGCTTACCAAGTTGGAAGACGGCGGAAGCCTGCCGGGAGACGCCAGCCTCGACGAGCAAAAACTTTGGGTAACCTCAAAGATTTTGCAGCTACGCCGCGAGCGCCCCGATACTTTCGTGTCGGCCCGCTCGGGCTATGCGCCGTTACCGAGCACCACCGGGCACGCCATTGCTTTTACCCGCACCCTCGACGGAACGCCCGACGTCGTCGTGGTCACCGATCGCCTGCGCCACCGGCTTGAGCAGGCTGGGGGTTGGCGAGAATCGACCGTGGTCCTCCCCCGCGGTACCTGGCGCAGCATCTTCACCGGCACCGAACGTAAGGGCGGACCGGTAGAAATCGCCGATCTCCTGAAATCTCTACCGGTGGCCGTCCTCAAGCGAATTGATGCGACTACTGACGACGAAACGGACGCGGAAGCCGAAGGCGCCTCAGCGGGCAAGAAGGAATAGGGACAATGGCACTTTTCGTATGGGCTCCGCAAGCTGAGCGAGGAGTGGAGATTAGCTATAGCTCCGGGGTGGAAGACTGGGCGCGGGCGGCCCTGCACCCGCTCACTCAGGAGGATATCGATAGTGCGCCACCGGCCCTGGCCCGCACGCTGGGGCGCGGCTCGGGTTGGTGGGTATTTCCGCATGACCTCGAGCCCGGCACGCGCTACTCTTACTCGCTTGATGGCGGTATGAACCTCCCCGATCCGCGTTCGCGCTACCAGCCAGAAGGCGCCCACGGGCCCTCCCAGATCGTAGATGTGGAGAGCTTCAAGTTCTCCGATTTTCCCGGCATTGATCCGCTTGGCAAAGTGTTCTACGAGCTGCATATCGGCACCTTCACCCCGGCCGGCACTTTTGATTCAGCCGCGGAAAAGCTTCCCTACCTGCGCAGCCTCGGCGTCGACGTGGTGGAAGTAATGCCAATTCAACCCGTCCCCGGCAAACGCAACTGGGGGTATGACGGCGTGGATCTCTACGCCGTCACTGCCAATTACGGTGGCCCGGCCGCTTTCGCTCGGTTTGTGGAAGCCGCGCATCAAGCGGGGCTGGGCGTATGCTTGGATGTGGTCTATAACCATTTCGGTGCGGACGGAAACTACTTGGCGCAATTCGGTCCCTACTTCACCGAAGCCCACCACACCCCGTGGGGCGCGGCAATCAACTTTGACGGTGAGGAATGCCAGGCAGTGCGCCAATTCTTCGTCGACAATGCGCTGCAGTGGGTGCGTGATTACCGGGTCGACGTTCTGCGCCTCGATGCGGTGCACGCGATTATCGACGATTCCGAGCGCCATATTTTGGCGGAGATTTCCGACGCCGTCGCGCAGTTCGCGGAGCAATCAGGCCGGCGGATTGGCCTCGTGGCCGAATCTGATTTGAATGATCCGGCGATGGTAAGCCCCACCAGCGAGGGCGGCTACGGCATGGATATGCAGTGGACCGACGATGTACACCATGCCCTGCACGTTGCTACCACCGATGAAACCTTTGCCTACTACCACGACTTCAGCTTGCCCGGCGCACTGGAAAAGGCCATGCGGCACGTCTTTGCGCATGACGGGAACTACTCCTCTTTCCGCAAGAAGAACTGGGGGAAGCCGGTCAGTGATGCCATCGATTCCGGCCGCTTCCTGGTCTATACGGAAAACCATGATCAGGTGGGGAATCGCGCGATTGGGGATCGGCGCGGGGCCATGCACTCCCTGGGGGCCCTTGCGGCCGCTGATGCGCTGGCTACTCTCTCCCCGTTCTCCTACATGATTTTCCAGGGTCAAGAGTGGGCCAGTAGCTCCCCTTTCCAGTTCTTTACCGACCACGATGAGGAACTTGGAGCCCTGGTGGATGAGGGGCGTGCCCACGAATTTGAGGACTGGGACTGGATGTCTATTTACGGTACGGATGTGTCCGTGCCCTCTCCGCAAGCGGAGACAACTTTCGCTGCCTCGCATCTCGATTGGTCGGAAAGCGAATCAGAAGAGCACGCCTACTACCTGCAGATCACTCGCGAGCTGTTACGCCTGCGCCGAGAGTCGCAGGATTTTGCCAGTTCAGATCGCGTTGATTCCGAGGTGATGCGCCTCGGGCCCGCCGGCTACTATCGGCGCGGCGGTAGTTTCGTCGCTTTTAATCTCGACAACGAAGCGCCCGCCACCGTCACGCTACCGCGCGCTGATCTCGCTCTCGCCTTGGCGTGGAATTCGGAGCTGGAAATCAATCAGATTCCGGCCCGCGGTGCCGAGGAACCCCCGCTCGGTATCGAGGTGCATTTCCCCGGCCCGGGCTTTGCGGTGTTCCTACCCGCCTCGGCTTAGCTTGTCTTTTCTGAGCCGGAGGGCTCGGGCGAGCTATTTTCGCCGACCGGGCGAGCCACCTCTGCCTGGCTAGCCGCTGCAGGCTCGCCGGCCGCGCGGGCTTTGCGCACCTTGTTCGGAATCTCGCGCACGAAGCTAAGCGCGCCCCGCAAACCGCGGGTAGCGCTGCGCTTGGCGTGAAGCGCCGCCGTCAGGGTGCGGTAGAGAACCGGGTGGGCCGGAACATCCCAGGCCGCCGGAACCTGCGCAATCTCCTCGGAGAATTTGGTCTTGAACCGGGTCACTCCGCTCAGCTGCGGGGCAAGGTCGGAGTCAATTCCCATTAGGTCAAAACTCTCCACCCCGGCTTTCTTCATTTCGGTGGCCATAAACCACACCAGGGCATCGGGCGCCCCGAGGGCCCGCCCCCGCGCGGACGATGCCGCGTAGTAATACGTGGCGAGGGCACCGGCTCGAGTGACGATTCCCCAGCACACCGCTTCGCCGTCGACCCTTCCGGTGAACAGCCGTGCGTGCTCGGGCCCGAGCGCGCTAAGCATTCGCTCGTAGGTGGCGCGATCATTGATACCGAAGGAATCACGCTCGCCGGTTTCCACCAGAAGCTCGTAGAGCTCGCCGAAATTCTGCGCGGCGCGGTCGGTTTCATCGGCCAGCACCAGATTGGGATTGCGCAAGGCCTTACGTACATCCCGCCGGCCGCGCTTCTTGAACGAGGCCATTAATTCGTCTTCAGTTTGGGTGAGATCCAAAATAATCGTGCGGTCAAAGGTCACCGACTGCAAAAGCGGTTGCAGTTGTTCAGAGCGGTGGAACATATGAAGCCGGACGAATGCTACCGAGGGAGCCTCTTGGCGCACGATCTTTAGGAGTTGGTTACGTAGCGCCTCTTCCTCGGCCGCGCTCGGGTTTTCGCCCGCCCAAATTGGGCCGTGCTTTGCCCACAAATAGGTGAAACCGCGCCCCTTCATGCAGGTGAAGGCCAAAAAAGCACGCGCCTCATTATCGCGCGTCCACACCAGGCGCTTCCAGGGGCTACGGCCGGGGCTAGCGGAATCGAAAGCATCCCAGGCCGGGGTCTGCTCCAGTGGGAGATCCACCCCCGCCTCGCTGGCGGAGAGCAGGAAGGTCCGATCGTCGACGTCGATAAATGCGCTAGCAACCATGCGGTTATTCTACCGGCGCGCCGTCGCCATAATGCGAGCACCGGCCGCTATCGTGAAAACGTGTCGCAGATCGAAGCACCCGGTGATTTTATTGAGGCGCTGGCGAGCCTTCGCGGACACACGTTCCGCAAAGAGTTGCACGTCACTCAAATCGCGCCTCCAAAACGGCTTGCACCCTGGGCAGTTGCCCTGCAGGCCGAAATTAACGAGTCCCCTGTGCTAGATCCGGACTTTTACCGCGGCGGTGCCCGCTTCGTCTTTATGTACGACCCGGACGGCCAGGAGGCGTGGGACGGTACCATGCGAATTGTTTGCCAACTCACCGCCCCGATGGATACGGAAATGAGCTCCGATCCCCTGCTCGGCGAAGTTGCCTGGGACTGGCTTTCGGATGCACTTGCTGCCCACGGGGCCGCCCATCACAACTTGGTGGGAACGGTTACGCGCGTATACAACGAGACCTTTGGCGGGTTAGAGTTACGCGGCGAGACCACCGAGCTCGAGCTACGCGCATCGTGGAGCCCTAACTCCACCGATCTTGCGGGCCACCTGCGCGCGTGGGCGGATTTTATAGCCGTTTCCGCGGGCTTGGCTCCGGAAGGTGTGACGTCACTGCGGGCCCGGTAGCCCTGTGCAAAATATTCGAATAACAACCTAGGATTCTTTGGTTTGAACACCTCAACGTCTGCTTCCACCACTTCTCCGCGTCCCCTCAACCGGCCCAGCGGCGGGATTCCCGAGCTCACTAATCAGGATATTGACGCGGCGGTGGCCCGGCTGGCGGCCGGTACGGGAGCTTTTGCCATCGACACCGAGCGAGCCATGGGTATCCGCTATTCCGCCCGCGCCTACCTCATCCAGATCCGCCGCGAAGGAGCGGGAACGTTTTTGGTTGATCCGGTAAATATTGAGGACCGCTTGGGTGGCCTCACCGAATTGCTAGCCACCGATCAATGGATTTTGCACGCGGCGGATCAAGACCTCCCCTCGCTTTACGAACTCGGCTTGCGGTGCACGAACCTCTTCGACACCGAAATCGCCGGCATGATCCTCGGTTTCGAGCATCTCTCCCTACAGTGGGAGCTGGAGGAGTTGCTGGGAGTTCACCTTGCCAAAGAGCACGCCAACTCCGACTGGTCCGCCCGCCCCCTCGCGCCCGAGCTACGCTCCTACGCCGCCCTCGACGTTGAGCTACTGATTCCCTTGCGCGACCGTCTCCTCGAATTGCTCGACGACGCCGGACGCACCGCCTGGTGCGAACAGGAATGCGAGCACATCCGCACCGCTCCACCTAAGAAGCCAAAGCCGGACCCGTGGCGCAAGCCCGCGAAGGCGGCCGGGATTCGGGATCGGCGCACGCTCGCCATTTTGCGCGAGCTGTGGTTTGCTCGCGATGAGGTGGCCCGCACCATGGACATTGCCACCGGTAAGGTCATCCCCGATAAGGCGCTGGGAGCCTTGGCCGCGCGCCGTCCGCGCTCGCTCGCCGACGTCGAAAATACCCCGACTCTCAAACGTGCCGGGCGCAAACGCTACGCCCGCCCGCTATGGAAGGGCGTGGCGCGGGCGTGGAACCTGGATGAGGCGGAGCTACCCGCCGCCAGGCTCCCGCGCAGTTCCTCGTATCCGTCCTCGACGCAAAATTGGAACAAGCACAATGAGGTGGCCGCCGAGCGCTGGGAGATTATTCGCCCCGCTGTCCTTGAGCGCGCCGCGGAGCTGGGAATCCGGCAAGATGTTCTCCTCAAGCCCGCCCTGCAAAAGGCCCTCGCCTGGTACGGCTGGAAAAAGCGCGGGCTAGAAGACGAGTTGGCTGATTTGGGCGCGCGGCCTTGGCAAATTGAGCAGGTTGCTCCGGCTATCGAGGCTGCTATGCGCCAGGCGCGTAGCCTCGGCTAGCTTCGTTTGCCGGGGCGCGGCCCAGCATTTCCGCTTGACCGCGCGGCCTAAGCCAGGGTCGTGACCACCTCAAAATGGCTGGTGTTGGGGAACATATCGAGCGAATCCAGCGCCAGCACGCGCCGCCCGGCCGCGACCATCGCCGCCACATCGCGCGCCATTGCTGCCACATCACAGGAGACCAGCACAATGCGGCGGGCATCAGATTGCGCCGCCGCGCGGGCACCCTCAATTTTCAGACCGGTACGCGGCGGATCGGCGATCAGAACATCCGTTCCATACCCCTCGCGTTCAATCATGCGCGGGGTAATTTTTCCAGTACGAGCCCGCGCGCGCGGATAGTCGCGCAAATTCGCGCGGGCAGTTTCCACCGCTAAGCGATTCCCTTCAATCGCCCGCACGGTGCCGTTATCCCCTACCGCGGTGGAAAGCGACAAGGTAAACAGACCCGCCCCCGAATAAAGCTCGAGCACGTGATCGCCACTATGCACATCTGCCGCCTCGAGGACGAGGGCGGAAATTGCCGTAGCCGCTTCCCGATGAATCTGCCAGAATCCGTCGGCCCGCACGCGATAATCGTATTCGCGTCCCGCCAAGCTCACCCGCTCATGCACGAAAGGCGTTTCGGCGGGCTCGCCGTGGGCGTCGAGAACCTGGCGGCCCACCACGACGACGGGCTCCGAAGCGGAGGGAGCCACCGCCTTCACCCTGGTACCGGGTCCGAAATCCCAGCCCCGCCCAGCCGCGCCGCGCCCGAGTATCCCGAGCTCCTCAATGCGCGGATCGGCTATGGGTAGCCGCTCCAGTGCGATCACATCATGGGTTCCCTCGCGATACATTCCCAACCGGCCGCATCCGTCCGCGGTCAGGTCCACGCGCGTGCGGGTGTGCCAACCGTTGGTCTGCGCATCTTGCTCAAAACCCCGCACCCGCGGCTCAATTCCCTGCGAGCGCAGATGCTCCGCTAGCTCTTCCCCGCCAATGCGGCGAATCTGGGATTGGAGTACGCGCGTTTTCCACTCCGTTTGCCAGGAGAATTCCACGTGCCCCAAATCGGCACCGCCCACCCCTCCCGGGCCGGCTTCCGGCCAGGGGTGAGCAATTCGATGCACGGAAGGCTCGCCCACCACTTCGTAGGCATCGCCCTTGAGGTAGCGCTTTTTATCTTCGGTGACGTTGACCTTCACCGTTTCGCCGGGTAGCCCAAAGCGGACCATGGCGGCCCGTCCATCGGGCGCGCGGCCCACCGCCACGCCACCGTGGCCAATATCGGTGAGTTCAACCTCGATCATGCTTTTCCTTCGTCTCTATTACTCGGGGCCGCGACCTTCGCCGTCGGCGTGACATTTTCGCCGGCGGAATGATCCTGCCCGCCAGCAACTCGCCTTTCATGTTCGTCAAGATGCTCGTCTCGCGCATCCTCAATTAAGTAGGGCACCTGGGCGAACATTACGCGAGAATCTCCTGCTAGGTCGGAAAAGATACGCGGAGCACTGCGGGTGAGGAAAACCCGCTGCCAGGCACTTTCCGAAAGAACGCGCGGAACAATCACCATGACGACGTCGCGATCATATCGCTTGAGCAGGCTCCGCACGTACTCGGTAATCGGCTCGCGGGTAGCGCCTTCGGGGGTGCCGAGCACGGTAAGGCTCACCGGCAAATTGGATTCTTGCCAGTCCTCTCGCAGGCGATCGGTGGCCTTTGGCTCAAAGTCCACCGTAAGGGCCGTCAAAGTGGCAGCTCGCAAACCCCGCGCGTAGGTAACGGCGCGCAAGGTGGGCAAATCCAGCGTGGTCACAATAACGACGGCGTGAATGCGAACCGGCAATGCGCGGCCTTCCCGCAAATCTTGCGGCGCTAACTTCTCCGTCATTTTCCCGCGTCCGCGCCGCACGCCCAGAATCATGACGGTGGGAACCAGTAGCGAGAGCAAAGAGAGCGCCGCCCACAGCGGTTGCAGAACGCCAATGAGGATAAGCAGGGCCAAGGCCCCCAGGGAAAGAAATGCGTGGAGCCAGACGTTTTTACGGGCTCGGCGCCGCTCGTCGCGTCGCTCCGAATCGCGAAGGAGCCGGCGCCCGCGAATAAAAATGCCGAAGGAGGTGAGCACAAAGCCAATAAAAGACGTGAAGACGAAGGCGACAACGCCGGCGTACGTCGTCGTCAAGAAATTACCGAGAAGTGCGCCCAGCAGCGCCGCCAGCCCGACGACGAGGCGGCGCGGCACCCCCGCCTCCGTCGAGGCAAGGCGATGGGGCAACATGCCGTCAATCGCGAGGGTGCGCAAAAGGCGTGGCAGGCGGTCGTAGACCGCGAGGGTGCAGGCAATCCCCAGGATCAGGAAGGCCACCGCGGAGATAATGCGGCCGGTATTCCCCCAAAAAGCCGCCGCAATCACCAGCGAAGGCATGCCAATGGGCCAGGTAGCAACTCCCAGCTGGGCCCCAACGTAGAAGGTGAGGGCAGTGTAAACCAGTGCCAAGGAAATGGTGATTCGCATGAATTTGCTCGGCACGCGCCGGGTGCGGGCGGTGGGCGAAACGCGCTCGGCGAGGAACCAGGTGAGAGCGGCCGGGAAGCACATCACCACGAAAGTTTGCAAAAGTGGATGGTTAACGCTCACAAAACCAGTCGGCTCCACCCGGTTGGTAATCAGCGTTGACAAACTCACCATGCGGCTCGCCTCTTTAATGAGGGCGTTAATGAGGATCGCGGTGAGGGTAGCCATGGCCAGAAGGCTGGCGATAATCGTGCCGCGCCAGTTGACTCTCCACCGCAACATAATGGGCAGGGCGAGCACAACGACGGACGGAATAATAACGATCCGCCCGTCGAATTCGTTAGGGGTGAGGGCGTTGACCGCCATCGAGATCAGGCCCGCCGCCAGCACGAGCAAAAGGACATACCCCACAAACCGCGCCGCCGCGGCAACCACGCCGGCCGCGCCCGCCACGTAGCGGGAGGCGATGGTATGGGAGTTCAAGTTGGGGGTGGTCGCGCCAATGCTGCTGATTGCAATATCAACCAGGATGAGCACGGCGATGCCCGCCAACCCGGCGATTCCGAGAATCATCGGATCGGAGTAGCTTGCCGATCTTTGTACACTTCGGGGCAAGATAAGTGCGGCCATCGCGGCGAGCGCGATGACTCCCGAGGCGCTACCGGCGCCGAAACGAGTTTGCTGTGCCATCACATGCTCAGGGTAGTCTGTTGTTGTGCATTTCGTGATTATGGGTTGCGGTCGCGTCGGAGCGACGCTCGCGCGCGAGCTGGCCTCACTGGGCCATTCGGTGGCGATTATTGATCAGGATCCGGAGGCCTTCCGTAAACTTCCCGAGGACTTTCCGGGCCAAGAGATTACCGGAGTTGGCTTCGATCGAGACGTATTAATCAGCGCCTCCATTGAGGATGCGGCCGGCTTTGCCGCTGTTTCGTCGGGTGATAACTCGAATATTATTGCGGCGCGCGTGGCCCGGGAATCATTCGGGGTAACAAACACCGTTGTGCGCGTGTATGACCCAACGCGCGGTGAAGTTTTTGAGCGCCTGGGCTTCGATACCGTTCCCACCGTGCGCTGGACGGTGGATCAGGTTCTGCGGCGTCTCATCCCCCTTGGGCCGCATCACCTGTATACCGACGCCATTTCCGGGATTTCGCTCATTGAAGCCGATTTGGACCCGAGCTGGCACGGCCATACGGTGGGATTCATTGAATCCGCTACCCAGGCTCGGGTGGCCTATTTGCAACGCGGGGCGCGCGGCGTCGTCGTCACCGAAGACACGATCGTGCAAGACGGCGACATTATTAAGCTCATCAGCCCCTCCCGCAAGGCCGGCGGGGTACAACATATTCTCATGAATCGCGCGCTAGAGCGGACGGGCGGTGACGAGCAGTGAAAATTTTGATTGTGGGCGCCGGAGCGGTTGGGCTTTCGGTGGCAAAAGAACTCTCCGCCAGCGGAAACGACGTCTCGATTATTGATAAGAAGCCATCGGCTATGCGCGTTTCGGCGGTGCCGGAGGCCGCCTGGCATTTGGCCGACGCCGGGGAGCCTCCCGCTCTGCGCGAAGCCGGCGCCGCCGATGCGGATATCGTGGTGGCGGCAACCGGTGATGACAAGGTCAACCTCGTCGTTTCCCTGCTCGCGAAAACCGAATTCGGGGTGGATCGCGTGATCGCGCGCGTCAACAACCCCCGCAATGAATGGCTTTTCAATGACACCTGGGGCGTGGACGTCACGGTATCAACGCCGCGCATTATGGCCTCCCTGGTGGAGGATGCGGTGGCCGATGGCGCCCTAACGCAAATTCTGCGATTCCACCGTAGCGGAGCCTCGGTATGGCAGGTGACCGTCTCCCCGGGCGCCCCGGTGGAAGGGCAGACGGTGGGATCCGTTATTTTCCAGGCCGGCATTATCGTCAATGCGATCGTGCGCGACGGCGTACCCATGCAGGCCGAACCGGATCTGGTTTTTGCCGCCGACGATCAGGTGCTTCTCTTGGCCAGCGCCGAAACTGGCGATATCTCCGCGCTCCAGCAGTACTTCACGCCGCCTGCCGCGGCGCCAGAGGGCGAAAACGCTCCCGGTGCCACTGCCCCGGATGGCTCGGATGCCCCGGAGGCGCAGGCCGGCGACTCGCTCTAGCGAGGCGCCTTATTTTAGCGAGGCGCCTCTAGGGTTGCGAAAGAACCGTGAAATGCGGGTTGTAAACGGTTTCGCGGCCGCTCACCGCGCCCTCAATCGCCAACCGGCTTCCAACCCGCATGCAACGAATGTCGCGCCGCCCCAAGAATGCCAAAGTGAATTGGGATCCTTCGGCGCTAGTGACGTGAACGAGCACCGAGGGCGTGGGGCCGTCACCGGGATACGTCATCGCGGTGACCTCGCACTCCTCCCCCGAAAGGTACATTCCTAGCGGACCTCGCTGATCTCCGGTCCGCGGGCCGGAAGGTGATCCAAATTCGGCTCGCCTGCCTCAGCCTCACCCTCCGCATCGCTCTCGGGCGCGGGAAGCTCAATGGGGATGAGGTCGCGGACGGGTAGCGGCCGGCTTCCGCGTACCACCACCAGCTTGTCCAGAATGCTGTGGAAAAGCTCCGCGGCGACGTCGTTATCAAGCGCCGCGCGGCCGGTAACACCCACGCGAAGCAACCAGCGCGGCCCGTCAATTCCAATAAAACGTACCGGGATACGGGTATTGGCATCGGGTCCGGGCATCATAGCCCGCAGCTCTTTGCCGTATTCGCCTTCCGCTTCGGTGAAGCGGCCACCTTGCGCCACAATTGATTGGGCCACATCGGCTCGCACCGATTCCCAAATACCGTTCGACTTCGGGGCCGCGAAAGCCTGGATCTGCACCCCGGAATCCTCGGTTTGATAGAGGGCGGCGAGAACTGTTTGGCGTGCTTTATCCACCGAGAACTGAAGCTTAATTCCGTCGACTACTGGCAGGCGCAAGCTTCCCGCATCAATATTGTCTAGATCTTCTGGCGCGTCCGCTTCATCGTAGGGACCGACGCGAGGGGTATCCGTCTCTAGATTTTCCGAGGCGACCTCGGGCTCGCTATCGGTGTTGTTCTTGCGGCGCCTAAAAAGTGCCATTGCTTCCTCCCAGACTTATTGTGATCTTAGGTTACCGGAATCCCGGCCCGTTGCACGCCTGCCCGCGCGACGGCGTCGACCCCATGCTTCCTCGCGAGGGAATAACCGCCCGGCAACACGGCGGGCGGACGACCCAAACGAACGGCGAAAAACCGGTGGACAGTAACAAACCGGTGGAACGGTAAAAGCCAGCCGCACGCCAAAAACGCCGGTGGGACGGTGAGTGCCGGTGGAACGACGCATGCCGGGTAAACAAAACCCCGCGCCAGGCGCGGGGTCAGGATTTAAGCAGCGCAGTCCACGCACACGGGGAGGCCGTCCTCCACGTGATCGAGCTGCGAGCGATGGTGAACCAGGAAGCAAACCGAGCAGGTGAATTCGTCATCCTGAGCGGGAATCACGTTTACCGAGAGCTCGACGTTGGAAAGATCCGCGCCCGGAAGCTCAAATCCCTCGGCGGCCTCTACTTCGTCTTCATCCACATTGCTCGACTGCTCCGACCGGTTGGTCAGTTGTTGCAAGGACTCCTCGCGAAGGCTCTCGTCCTTGTTACGAGGCGCATCGTAATCAGTTGCCATATTCACGCTCCAAATCAAATTGGCAGTAGCCCACCCGGGACTCTCGAGACTCTACGAACGGTACTATGCATCAACGTGCACGGCCCCGTTTTGTTCCAACAATTTCCTAATCGCGCGCTTAGTGTAACAGCGACGCCAAAAAATGCAAATATCCATCTCAATTCAGTCGCTATTGGGCGAAATCTAGTCACTTCTTCACGAAATTTGACCGGCATTGGGCGCATGTGGGCGAGGCGCGATTTTTCGGCGCGGGCGGAAAAGGCCCTCAACCGGGTAACCTACAAGACAACGCAATTGTGAACACACCGGCTACCCTTCACCATTGAACGCGCGTTAAATGGCAATGTTGGAGCAGGTACCGCGTGAGTAAAGGGATGATATGAAGAAGCTTGAGCTCCTCGGCTTGCAGCCGGACGGCGAAAACCTCACTCTTAACGACGCCGAGGGAAATCGCTATATCCTCCCCGTCACGGATGATTTGCGCGCGGCCTTGCGCAAAGACCGCACCCCGCAGGTGATTGCGGCCGAACCCAACCAGCAGATGACCCCGCGCGAGATTCAAGCACTCATCCGGGCCGGTCGCACCATTGACGAAGTTTCCGATCTTTCGGCGCTCCCGCCCTCGCGGATTTCCGCTCTGGCCGGGCCGATTGAGGCGGAACGCGCCTACACCGCGCGGCTGGCTCGCCGTTTCCCGGTGGGCGCGGATGCGGGCGGATTTACCGTTGAAGAGCTTGTTACTTCGCGTCTGGTTTCGCGGGATGTGGACCCGGAGGCAATCACCTGGGATGCCACCCGCACCCACGGCCAGCCCTGGATGCTTTACGCCCGCTTCGTTTCGGGCGGCATTGCACGCGAGGCAATGTGGAAAATTGATTTGGACCACCAGCAGATCAAGGCGCTCAACGATGAAGCCTCCTGGCTTTCGGAGACCTCGCTGACCGCCGATGCCGGGCCGTGGCGCCCAGCGAATACCCCGCATATTGATGCGGACGTTGCCAGCGTTGAGAATTCTGCCGCGGCCCAAGCCGTGGCGCCCAGCGAACATCCTTCCGCTCCCGGCGCCGAGACGGGCGGGAATGTGCGGGTTTCCGCCACCGTCTCCGAGGTGCTCGCCTCTCTCGATTCCCAGCGGGGTAAAGCGCGCCCCATGCCTGACGCCGATAATGATATCGATCCGGAAGGTTTCGACGGCGCCCACCCGGCCCCCGAACAGATCGCCAGCTGGCCGGAAGAAGAAGATCCCGAACCGGCAACGATTTTGCCCTTCCGACCCCGCATGGAGCAGATTCCCGGCCAGCGCGCCCTGCTCGAACCCGAGGAGCTTCCCAGCCTCGATTTGGACGAAACGCCGGATGAGGCTGGCGCGCCCGCGAGCGATGAGGCCGGCATCAAGGTGAGCGAGCCGGAGCCAATCATTACTGACGAAAGGCCCGAGGCCTCGAAGCAACCGTCCAGGAAACAGGCGCAGAGCCCGGCGGCGGAAACAAGTAAGACTGCCGCCGCCGCTGATTCTGCAGCTCCCCATCCCAAGGCCTCAGCTCCGCGCCGCGGCGGACGGCGTAAGAACCGGCCGGCCATGCCCAGCTGGGACGAGATCGTTTTCGGCAAGAAGGACTAGCGCTAGCTCTCCGCCTGAACCCAGGGAACCAGCATTTCGCGCCGCGTCAGCGAGCCGTGCACGCCCTTCATAAAGGGTCGCCCGGGCAGGCGGCTACGCGAATCCACAATGCTGAGCGAGCCGTGCTGATAGGCGAGCACATCGCCCATCACCTGGCGCGAAAACTCGGTAACCTCGCCGTACAATCCGGCATTGATTGCCTGCGTCTTGGTGTAAATAAGCGAGCGCTCCCCGAGCGCTTCGTGCCAGCGCCGCGCCACGCCTTCGGGGTCCGCGGTGTACAAATGTAATCCGCGCTCCTCTCCCGAAACCAGATCAACGCCCTCCCGCAACTCCGGATACTCGGCAATGTCGATCCGCTCGGTGGGATCAACCATGCCGTGATCGGCGCTCAGTGCGATCCTGCTTCCGCGCGGCAGAGCGCGGCGAAGTTTCCCCAGCCCCCGATCGAGTTCCTCCAGCGCCCGAGCCCACTGTTCGGATTGCGCACCGTGTTCGTGACCGGCGTGATCAACCTCGGACCAGTAAAACACGCCCACTTTGCCGTCCTGCCGGCCGAAGAACTCCGCCGCCGCCGCAATCCGATCATCCAAGCGATCGGCCCCAATATGGCGCATTCCCTTCCAAGCCGCGCGGGTAAGGGCCGAGCCGGCGAATCGAACATCCTGAAATACCGCCACTCGCTCGCGTTCGGCGGCATCCAGTTGCTCGGCAATGCCGCGCTCGCGCTGCCATTCCTCCGGCTCAATCCCCACGTTTTGCCAGCTCAGCAAAGAAACGCTGCGGGCGGTAGCCGGTGAGCGCAATGCATAGGAGAGCATGGAGGTTCGCCCCGGTAGCTGGCCGGTTCCAATGGCGGTGAGGCAAGCCGCCGTCGTCGAAGGAATCATGGAGAAGAGAGGCTCCTGATGCTCCCAGCCGCGCAGATTTGCCGCATAGGCGAGCCGCTCCCCCAGGTTTTCGTAGCCCAGGCCGTCAACGATCACAATGCAAACTCGCTCGGCACCGATCAGATCGAGTTCTACCGCATCTTGCGCGCCGGTGCGCCCCGACGATTCAACCTCCCATCCCATCGCGCCACAGGCGGCCGAAAGCACCGCGCGAATTGAACGGGATGTGGGCGTCACAAAACTCATAGCGCTACTCTACCGGGCGCGGGTAGCGTCGGATTTCTCACCCGAATTCTTGCGCCGCTCCGCCGCCGCTTCCTCGAATTTGCGCGGAAATGCGCGATAATTAGGCAATGGCCCAAACTGGAACTACGCATCCGAAAGAACACGTTGTCGAGGTAAACGTCTCGGACGAAATGCGCTCGTCCTTCCTCGAATACTCCTATTCGGTTATTTACGCCCGGGCACTCCCCGACGCGCGCGACGGCCTGAAGCCCGTACAGCGGCGCATTCTTTTCCAGATGGGGCAAATGGGCCTTCGCCCCGATAAGGGGCACGTCAAGTCTTCGCGCGTGGTGGGCGACGTAATGGGCAAGCTCCACCCGCACGGCGATACCGCGATTTATGACGCTATGGTTCGCCTGGCCCAGCCTTTCACCATGCGCCTGCCGCTGGTGGATGGGCACGGTAACTTCGGTTCTCTTGACGATGGACCCGCCGCCTCCCGCTACACCGAAGCACGCCTGGCGCCCGCCGCCCTCGCCATGCTCGCGGGTCTGGACGAAAACACCGTCGATATGGTGCCTAATTACGACAACACCCTGCGCCAACCCTCGGTTTTGCCTTCCGCGATACCCAATCTGCTCGTCAACGGCTCCTCGGGAATCGCCGTCGGCATGGCAACCAATATGCCTCCCCATAATTTGGTCGAGGTGGTGCAAGGCGCGCAGTATCTGCTGAAACATCCGCAGGCCACGCTCGACGAGCTCATGCGCTTTATCCCCGGGCCGGATCTTCCCGAGGGCGGAAAGATCGTGGGCTTGGATGGAATCCGCGAAGCATATGAGACCGGACGCGGTACCTTCCGCACCCGCGCCACCGCAAAAATCGAGAAGGTCAGCGCGCGCAAAAAGGGCATTATTTTCACCGAACTTCCCTACCTCGTGGGCCCGGAGAAGGTGATCGACAAGCTGAAAACCGCGGTGCAATCGAAGAAAGTCAAGGGCGTATCTAACGTGCAAAACCTTACCGACCGTCACCACGGCACCCGCCTGGTGGTGGAGGTAAAGAACGGCTTCAATCCCGAGGCGGTGCTCGCCCAGCTGTATAAGCACACCCCGCTGGAGGATTCTTTCGGCATAAATAACGTGGCGCTGGTGGGGGGCCAGCCCCAGACCCTCGGGCTGCGTCAGTTGCTACAGGTCTTTATCGATCATCGCCTTGAGGTGGTACGACGCCGGAGCGAGCATCGCCTGGGCAAGGCCCGTGATGACCTCCACCTCACCGAGGGCCTACTTATTGCCGTCCTCAATATCGACGAAGTGATTGCGGTGATTCGTTCGTCGGACGATACTCCGCAAGCCAAAGAGCGCCTCATGGCGGTTTTCGATCTTTCCGAGCAACAGGCTGAATACATCCTTGAGCTACGGTTGCGACGGTTGACGAAGTACTCGCAAATTGAACTTGAAGAACGCAAGAGCGAGCTAGAAGAAAAGATCCGCGAGCTTGAGGAAATCCTGGCTTCCCGCGATCGGCTGGAAGCCGTGGTCAGCGATGAGATGGCGGAGGTAGCGCGCGAATACGGTACCCCGCGGCGCACGATTTTGCTGGAATCTGACGGCTCGGAAACCCTGGCAGCGGATGTTCCGCTGGAGGTGGCGGACGAGCCGACCTGGGTGATGCTTTCCGGAACCGGTCTTCTGGCGCGCACTACCTCTGGCGAGGTCCCGGCCCGTAGCGGGCCGCGCGCCCCGCACGATGCGGTGACGAGCATGGGGCTCACCACCGCCCGAGGGCAGATTGGGCTGGTGACGAGCCACGGCCGAGTGGTTTCGGTTGATGTGCTGACTATCCCGGCGGTGCCCGACGCCGCCGGCCTACCGGCGCTGGCGGGAGGATCGCGCGCCCACGAACTCGCCGGACTGGAAAAGGATGAAAAAGCCTTGGCGATTGTGACCTTCGCTAGTACCGGCAATGATTCCGCCGAAACTGAAGAAACCGGCGATGCTGATGCGGACGGCAAAACGGCACCGAAGGCCGGGCCGAGTGAGCCTGGCTTACTTACCTTGCTTACCGCGGCCGGTAAGATCAAGCGGCTTTCGGAGCCGCTACCCGCCGGGCGTGTCTCCACCGACGTCATTACCCTGGCGGACGGCGACTCGGTGGTGGGCGCGGGATTTAGCCGCGATACCGATCAAATCGTTATTGTCTCCTCGGATGCGCAACTTCTGCGCTTTGAGGCCTCCCTGGTGCGTGCCCAGCGCCGCGCCGGTCAAGGCATCGCGGGCATTAACATGGCCAGCGATGCACGGGCAATTGCGCTCGGTATTGCACCCGGCGATGATGTTTCCGGCGCCTACGTGGTGACGATTGCCGGTAGCGCGGATGCCTTGCCCGGCACCGTTCCCGGATCGGCCAAGGTAACCCCGCTCGATCGCTTCCCCGCCAAGGGAAGGGCCACCATGGGTGTACGTGCCCAGCGCTTCCTCAAGGGTGAAGATGAGCTCCAGCTGGCCTACATTGGACCCGAGCCGCTCCGCGCGATTACTCCCGCCGGCCAACCGGCGGCCTTGCCGGAGGTAGATGAGCGGCGCGATGCCTCTGGCACCGCTCTGGACGTCACCGTGCACGCCATCGGTATCTAGGCAAGCGCCGCCCGTAAGGTAGGCGCCGCTTCAAGCCACCCGCTGCACGAAAGGTAGGCGCCGCTCCTAGCCACCCGCCGCTAAGCCAGCTCCACCGGCTTGATGAGCACCTTGGTTTCGGTGGTTGGCGAGAAGCCAATTTCCTCGTAACCGGTAATACGCTCCTCCGCATCCTGCGCGTCCGGGCCGTGGTCAATCGTGACGTCCATTGAGGTGTAGCGCATGCCCGCATCGCGCTGGGCGCGCATCGAGGCAATGAGTAGTCCGGCGGTGACGTTCGCCGTCGAGCGCACGGAAAGCTCGTCGATATAGCCCTCTTTCCAGCCCAGGCTCTGCCAATCCTGCTCGTAGCGGGCGGCGATAATATACCCGACGACGCGCGGGCGATCCCCGCGCCGGTCCACTGCCAAAAAGCTCCAGTCCCTGTCCATAAAAGCGCGTTCGGTTGCCCACTGTTCGGGCGTCATTACCGCGTAGTCGAGCTTTTCGCCGTGGAAAGAGTTGTGCGCACCGAGCACGGTCGCATCCTGCTCACGGGTTATGGGCACGAAGTCAATGCCCGGTGCCGGAGTGTATTCGGGCAAGGAGGCTCGCAACGAGCGGCGCATTTGCACGTAACTGTAGGCGTGGGTAAAACCGAACGCCCGCAAGACGCTCATCCGCTCTGCCTCCCACGGCTCTAAATGTGCCACCGCGATAACCTGCTGGTCTTGGCTCACGGCCAGCGCGCGCGCCGCCTTCACCTGTTGGGCGGCAAGTTCCTTGACCCTTTCCCGGGGAGCGGCCGGGTGTACGACGCCGGAGATAATCACGGACGGGTGGCTACCGGCGGTATCAAAAAGCCGGGCCATACCGTACATCTCGAGGCGTCCGCTTTCTCCGCGCGCGCCAAAAGCAACATGCTCGCGGGCGGGATCAAAGAAGCTACGCACTTCTGCCGGTGAGGTTCGGAACGACGCGCCATCGTATTCTTGCACCAGCTCGATGAGCTCGTGGATCTCAGCGATATTTGCGGGTCCGAGCTCCTCCAGATGCGCCGTCATAGCTCTCCTCGTGTGGTTGTGCGTCCCTGCTGCAAGCGTTACTTGCGCCCTACTCTATGCCATTTATCCGCCGCGGTTCGCGGGCGCCGAGGCTAGGCGTCAATGGACTCCAGAGATACCTGATCCGCGCCGTCCACAATAAACTCGCGCCGCGGCGCCACCTCATTACCCATGAGCATATCGAAAACGGCCTCCGCTTCCTGGAGCGCCTGCTCGTCTTCAATTCTCACTCGCCGCAAGGTGCGTTTGACCGGATCCATGGTGGTTTCGGCGAGCTGATTGGCGTCCATTTCTCCCAGCCCCTTGTAGCGCTGGATCGGTTCCTTATAGCTACTACCGGCCTTCTCCAGCTTCGCCAACTCTCGGTGGAGCTGATCTTCGGAGTAGGTGTAGATATACCGCCCCTTCTTACCGCCGCGGCCAGCTACTTCCACCCGGTGCAGCGGAGGCACGGCGGCGTAGACGCGGCCGGCCTCGACCAGCGGACGCATATAGCGGAAGAACAGCGTGAGGAGGAGGGTGCGAATATGCGCGCCGTCCACATCAGCATCGGTCATCATAATAACCTTGCCGTAGCGAGCGGCGTCGACGTCGAACGTGCGCCCCGAACCGGCACCCACCACCTGAATAATCGACGAAACCTCGGCGTTCTTTAGAATCTCCGCGGGCGATGCCTTTTGCACATTGAGGATCTTTCCACGGATGGGAAGCAGCGCCTGAAACTCGGAGTTACGCGCCAGCTTTGCCGTGCCGAGAGCCGAATCGCCCTCCACAATAAACAATTCGGTTTTGTGTACGTCCTCCGAGCGGCAGTCGGCGAGTTTCGCCGGCAAGGTGGAATTCTCCAACGCATTCTTTCGCCGCGAGATCTCCTTGTGCACGCGCGCGGCCACGCGGGCCCGCATCTCCGCCACAACCTTTTCCAGTAGCCGCGACGTTTCCGTCTTTTGGTCGCGTTTGCTGGAGGAAAGAATCTTCTCGAGTTCGCTCGCTACGACCTTCGAAACGATCGACCGAACGGCTGCGGTTCCCAGAATTTCCTTCGTCTGCCCCTCAAACTGCGGTTCTTCCAGCCGCACCGTGACGACGGCGGTAAGCCCCGCCATAATGTCGTCCTTTTCAATGCGCGGTTCCTTGGCGGAAATCTTGAGCTTGCGCGAGTTCTTTTCCACCAGCGCCCGAATGGTTTTCACCAGCCCGGTCTCAAAGCCTTGCTGATGGGTTCCTCCGCCGGGAGTGGCAATGATATTGACGAAGAACTCTTCCGTGGTGTCATATCCCGTGCCCCAGCGCAGAGCGACGTCCACCTTGCAGACCCGCTCTACCTCGCGCGCCTTCAAATGCTTCGTTTCTTCGTCGAGCACCTGCACGTTTTCTACGAAGGTGCCCTCCCCCTGCAGGCGCATGGTGGCGGTCAGTGCCGGATCGCCGGCGAGGAAATCCACGAAATCCGTAATTCCACCGCGATACTGGAAAGTCTCTTCGTAGCGCCCATCCTCACCGGGCGTCCCGGTAATTTCTCGCTCATCGACGATGGTGATGGCCAGCTCCGGGATAAGGAACGCCGTTTGCCGCACTCGCTCAACCAGCTCGTCGTATTGGAACTGCGCGTTAGCGAGGAAAATCTCCGGATCCGCCCAGTACCGAACCCTCGTGCCCGTCTTATTCTTTGCTACTTTTCCGACGACGTCGAGCTCAGAACCGTGGGTGAAGGGCTCGAAGTCTGCGCTTGGCGAAGGGGCACCAGCCGAGCTATAACGCCCCGGCTCCCCGCGCCGGAACTGCATTTGGTAGGTTTTGCCGCCGCGATCTACTTGCACATCCATGCGGGCAGAAAGTGCGTTAACAACCGAGGCACCCACGCCGTGCAGGCCACCGGATGCGGAGTAAGAGCCACCGCCGAATTTTCCGCCTGCGTGCAGCTTTGTGTACACCACTTCGACGCCGGAGAGGCCCACGCCGGGAACCTCATCAACCGGAACTCCGCGCCCGTTATCTGCTACTTCCACTGAGCCGTCTTTATAGAGCGTCACTAGAATTTCGGTGGCAAACCCCTCCAGAGCTTCGTCCACGCCGTTATCAATGAGTTCCCACAGGCAGTGCATGAGGCCGCGCGAATCGGTGGAGCCAATGTACATACCGGGACGCTTGCGGACGGCCTCCAAGCCTTCGAGGACCTGGAGATGCCGCGCTGTATATGCTTCGGAAGTTGACACGCGTTTCATCCTAACGATCGAGAGGGGCAAAATCGGCGCCACCACGCCGAAAAGAACATATTTTGGGACTTCTCACTTAGACTTGTCGCGCTCCGCAGGGTCGGCAAGCCGGCGGCAAATACGATGCCAACCGAGCGGAAGACTACCTGTGAACGAGAAACTTCCCGCACGCGCGACGGGCGGCCAGCTGGCCGCCCGTCTGAGGTCTACATTTATCTGGAGGCACCGTCTCTATACTCGGGCGCTCCATATTTGCACGCGAAAGCCGGGAGCCGGACTCTCTCCGGCGGCTTCCCGCGTTTGCTTATCGCCTACTTGTCAATTTGATCGCGTTCATCCTGAATCTCGAGCGCCGATTCACGCAGCTTCTCAAGATGCTGCGAGGCATGGTGCCCACAGAAATAAAGCTCACCGTATGGCATCTCCACGCGCACGTAGGCCTGCGCGCCGCAAGCGTCGCACCGGTCCTGAGTCGTCAGGGGTTTCATTTCAGTTACTGTCATACTCACATACCCATCAAAGCATTAAAGGCGAAGAAAATTCCTGGTTGTCCGTCACGGTTCACCACCCGGGAAACTTGTGATTTGGCGCATTTGCACCGGGCGAGGCGAAATGAGGGTTGTTCCCATCTCTCCCCGTAGAATGCGTGTTATGAATATCGCACCCGCTACCTCCCCTTTCGCGCCGTCCGCACGCGGTGGGTTCGCCGTCGTCGACCTTGAAACCACTGGACTGGATCCGAAGCGGGATCGGATTTTGGAGATTGCGATTGTCAACTTGGATGCCAGCGGAAAAAGCGAAGCGGAATGGTCGAGCCTGGTCACGCCCGAGCTTTCACCCGGTGAAAAAATCGGCGCGCAGTTCATTCACGGTATTACCGAGGAAGATTTACGCGGCGCACCCAAATTCGCCGCGCTTCTCCCGGCAATTAAGGAACGCCTGCGCGGGCGAGCGGTCGTGGCGCATAATGCACGCTTTGACGTTTCTTTCCTCAACGCCGCTTTTGAACGCGTCGCGTTTTCCTTCGCAATTCCCGAACAAGCGACGGTCTGCACCATGGAGCTCTCGAAGATTTACCTGCCCGCCGGCCGCCACTCGTTGGTGGAAGCCAGCCGCCGGGCGGGTATTACCGTAACGGAGCACCACCGCGCTCTCGCCGATGCCTGGACCGCAGCGAAGCTTTTGCAACGATATTTCGAGCACGAGGCCACCGGTGAACGCTACGAAAAGGTCGCCGTTTCACGCGATGGCCGCACTTTTAATCCCGCCGCCTGGAGCTCGGCCCTGCGTGCTGGGGTCAACCTAGCCTGGCCGGACAAGCTTTTCTAAGGTCCGGCCGGGCCGCGGTTTAGTCCAGATAATCGCGCAGGACTTGGCTTCGCGAGGGGTGGCGTAGCTTCGACATCGTCTTGCTTTCGATCTGGCGAATACGCTCGCGGGTCACCCCGTACACCTTGCCAATTTCATCCAGCGTCTTGGGCTGACCATCGGTAAGTCCAAAGCGCATGGAGACTACGCCCGCCTCACGTTCGGAGAGCGTATCGAGCACCTGCTGTAGCTGTTCCTTCAGCAGGGTGAAACCAACCGCGTCATCGGGATGCACAGCCTCGGAATCCTCAATCAGGTCTCCGAATTCCGAATCGCCATCCTCACCCAGCGGAGTGTGCAAGGAAATAGGCTCGCGGCCATAGCGCTGAACTTCCACAACCTTTTCTTCAGTCATATCCAGCTCGTGCGCCAGCTCCTCCGTCGTGGGCTCACGGCCCAAATCCTGCAGCATCTGGCGCTGCACGCGGGCCAGCTTATTGATGACCTCGACCATATGCACCGGGATGCGGATGGTACGGGACTGATCGGCCATAGCGCGAGTGATTGCCTGGCGAATCCACCAGGTGGCATAAGTGGAGAACTTATAACCCTTGGTGTAATCGAACTTCTCCACCGCGCGCACCAGGCCCAGGTTCCCTTCCTGGATCAGATCCAAGAACAGCATCCCGCGGCCGGTATAGCGCTTGGCAAGGGAAACCACCAGGCGCAAATTTGCCTCCAAGAGGTGGTTCTTCGCCGAGCGACCATCGCGAGCGATAATCCGCAACTCGCGCATATAGCGACGATCCTCCTGCGGATCGAAATCGCCCTCGTCCAGCAGATGCTGAGCGTAGAGCCCGGCTTCGATTCGCTTGGAAAGCTCCACCTCTTCGGCCGCATTGAGCAGAGCGACGCGGCCAATTTGCTTGAGGTAATCCTTCACCGGATCGGCTGTTGCGCCAGCCACGTGCACGCGAACCGCCGGCTCATCCGATTCGTCAGAATCTTTAACTGTGAACGATCCCTTGACGCCCTTCCGAGGAGTGGAATCAGCGGAGTCTTTATCCTTCGGCGCCCCCTCTTCCTCTTCATCCTCCTCGGGCTCGGAATCCTCAGAGTCATCGGAATGCTCGTCGTATTCGTCATCGAGATCTTCGTGATCGAGATCTTCTTCGTCGAGATCCTCATCCTCCAGATCGTCAATGTCATCGATATCTTCCGGAGTTTGGGCGGTCTCGACGTCCTCATCTACCTCGTCGCCCGGCTTGACCGCATCTTCCTGGAGCTCTTCGCTGGCTTGCGAAGCCTTGGCGGATTTCGCCTTAGCGCCCGCCTTGGTTCCCCCGTTCTTCTTCCCAGCAGTGGTTTTACCGTCGGAAGCGGAGGCAGACTTAGCCCTGGAAGCCGCCGACTTCTTAGTAGTGCCGGCAGTCTTCTTGGCCGTGCTTTCCGTCTTCTTCGCAGTACCTTCCGTCTTCTTCGCAGTACCTTCCGTCTTCTTCGCAGTGCTCGCAGACTTCTTTGCAGTATTCGCCGACTTCTTAGCCGCACCGGCCGACTTCTTGGTAGCGGCAGCCTTTTCTTCGGTCTGCGGCGCTTCCTTTGCCTCAGCGCTGGCCTTCTTGGACCGGCTCGTCGGCTTCTTCTCCGAGCTCGAGGCCTTCTTGGCGGCGCCCGCCTTCGCCCGCGGCTTGCGGCTGGCCGTGGCCTTCTGTGTGCTCGCCGATGCTTCTTTCGCCTCGCCCGAGTCCTCGACCTGGGCCGATAGCTTGTTCGTGCTGGCTGCCTTAGTTGCCACGTGACGCCTTTCTGCTCGCGAATAGTGGTTTTAAAACCAAAGGATCATACCGGTAAATTTTGATCTATGTAGCCAAACGCCGCCGCGCGGCTTTCCATTCCCAGCATTTTCTAACGTGTTTCGAACCACATCGGCGAGCTATGCTGCGTCGTCGTCGGCCTCCGCCTCGTTTCCCTCGCACTCCTCTTCGTATTCCTCGATGGCTTCCTCGTCATCATCCTGGAGATCGGGCGCCTCATCACAGATTGCCGGAGAGAGCCACGGCGGAAGCGAACTCCACTGCAGGGCATTATTGAGGAGCATCGCCAATGAGTATGTTGAATCAGCGACCAGAGCCTCACGCGTTCGTTGGGCCGCCAGCGAAGTCATCCCAATCCACCAGGCCAAATAAGCTGCGCACGCCAGCGGCGCGGGATCGGTTTCGGAGGCGAAACCCGCAATTTCGTCGAAGATCATAAGGAAGGCCCGCGCCCGTTCGATATTCGGCATCTCTTGCGCATTGAGCTCCGCGGAGTTTGAAAGATCCACCTCGTTGAGAGGAACCAGCGGTTCACTACTGAGCGCGAGAGAAAGAATGCGGTCGCGAATTTCAATTGATTTCAACCCGGCTAGCGCCAGCCCCGCCTCTCGTGAGCTGACCTCCGGTAGCCGAGCGCTCCTACCTTTGCTGCGGTAGCGAATAAAACGGCGAATAAGGCTATCCCAGGTGGAAAATATGCGGTTATGGCGCCCTTCTTGGAGCTGTTGTTCGCAGGTGCGGGTAGCATTTTGCCGCCGCGTTTTACTTTTGCGTTCGATGCGGATGGAAGGTTCCTGGGTGAGCGGCGCCGAGCCCGCATAGACCAGGCTGGCCGCCGCTTCACTTGAATCGAGCACGTCCCAGCGATAGGTCTTATCTTCGGAAAGATCGTAGAAGCCGTGCTCGTCGGCCACAAAAACGTCGAGCGACCACCCGTTTGAATCTGTCTCCCACATCATTTCGAGCCGGTCGCACACCATGGAGACGGTGGCGGCCAGGCTCGCAAAGTGAGGTGAGTCGCTTATCGTCTCCACATCCTCCACGTAGGCCGCAATAATGACCCTGCGCATACGGCACACTTCTACCCCGCTGGCTAACTCCAGGGCGGTTTCAAAGGTCACCGGGCCACCTCGGAGATCAACTTTCATAAGCGGACCCGAATGCGCAACGCTCGCTGCCGGCCCTTGGGGATCACATTCGGCGCCAAAGACGACAAGGTGATGCGTGGGGTAAAATCCCAGAAGATGCGGAATAACGGTGAGGGCCTCCGCTGGCCTCTTCAATGTGATTGTCTCCATGAGGAATATCCAAACGGAGTTTCTTTTCTCCCGATGGCTCACCTCAGCTCCCTGTGGACAGCGAGGTACACAACCCGATCTGTGGAACGCTCCGCGCCGTCGCCGCCGTTTCCTGGCGAGTCGGAACGGCCCTGTAAAGTGGCCTCATGCAACCAAGCATCGATGACTATCGCCGTGATATTGAAACCCGGATTGCCACGCGAATCGCTTCTCTGGAGCGCATCACACTCGAATCCGAGGAAACGCCGGGATCCGCCAGTGACCTCATCGAGTCCTGCCTGGCACTAAGCCGCGGCGGCAAGCGCCTGCGCGCCATGCTGGTTCTCACCGGACTTCTCGCCTCCGGCGCGGAATTCTCCCGCGATGCCTGCGCGCGCGCGACCCGAGCGGGCGCGGCGGTGGAGTTGTTCCATCTGGGCGCCCTTATCCACGACGACATTATTGATGCATCCCATCTGCGCCGCGGGGTTCCCACCGTCCATTCGACTTTCACCCAGCTGCACCAAGAAAGAAAATGGCAGGGAGACGCGCGCCATTTCGGTACCGGAATTGGCGTGGTGGCGGGCGACGCAATCAACGCCCTGGCTTTTCGGGAACTTGCTGTCACTAAGCGAACCGCCGCGCTCGAGGCATTTATAACGATGTGCGAAGAAGTCGCCTACGGCCAGTATCTCGACTTGCGCGCGGAAGTAGAGCCCGAGGCGAACCCGCTCGCAACCGCCTTCGAGGTCATCCGCTATAAGACGGTGTCTTATTCGGCCCTCTACCCCCTCGTTATCGGGGCTCGCCTGGCAGACGGGAACTCCGGCGTCGAACAACAACTGGAAGAGTTCGCCCTACCGTTCGGGGAAGCCTTCCAACTGCGCGACGACGACATTGGGATCTTCGGCGAAAGCGAGCACACCGGCAAGCCCGCGGCCAACGATATTACCGAGGGAAAAAGAACCGTACTGCGAGCGCTTGCCGAAGAACGCCTCAGCCAAGGCGAGATCGCGTGGCTTGGCTCCCTGCGCGGGCGTCCACTCCAGGCCAGCGAGGTCAGCCGAGTGCGAGACTTATTTACCAGCTCGGGTGCGCGCGAGCGGCACAACGCGCTGATTCGGGAGCGGCAGGAAAAGGCGGCAACAGCTCTGGAAGGCCTGCCCGAGCAGGCGGCGCTCCTTCTGCGCAACCAGCTCGAGGCACTCGGTGCAATCGGGGAGGCAGGCTAGAAATCCGGCAGGCTAAAAGCCCAGTGAGCCAAAAACCACCCGACCTAGAAACCCAGCCCGGAGATAACGCGGCGCACCGCGTGTACCTTGCCGTCAAGCAACGCCTGCATAGGACTTTCCGCCAGCTCCGGTTCCTCGCGCAAAAGCCACTGCTGGGCCTCGTCACTGGAGTAACCGGCGTCCCGCAGCATAATGAGGGTGCCGCGCATGGCCGGAAGCGGCACTTCCGCGCCATTCTTTTCGGTCAGTTGCCGCGCGTCCACCACCAATGTGCCGCCCTCGCCCTTGCTCGCCAAAAGGCGATTATCACGGATGAGGCTACGGACTTCCCGCTGGGAGATATCGAGGCGATCGCTTACTTCAGGCAGTGTTAGCCATGTGATGTCACTCGTAGTCACGCCTCTACTTTATCGATCCACCCCCGCGCGCTTCGGGTGGCACGCCCACCCCGGGGCGAAATCGCGTTTTTCCTGTAATACAATCGTGACTTTTGCACCAACTTGCACTATTGTCACAGGAGTAACGGTTGCCCGACGGCGCACACCAACGCTAATGAGCCGCGGGCCGTAGACAATGGCACCGCAACCCGCGGATACGCCAGCGAAGGTGAGGTCTTATGGGGATGAGCAACGTTCGGGTGCTACACCCTCGGTGTGACGTGACGCCGGCCGAGCTTCGCGAGCGCCTGAGCCGCATGGTTCTCCCCAGCCGAGTGGAAACACAGGATATGGTTCGCCATATCGCCGCCATTATGGGAGTGAGCCCCAAGCTCGCCATGGCGCATGCCTATATTGAATCCGGCTTCGATGCCGGAATGGTTTCGCACACGGGCGCCGTCGGACCCATGCAAATCGTCCTCCCTTCCTTGCGCTGGGCAGAGAAGCTGGTGGGACGCGAACTTGATGTATGTAGCACCGCGGATAACATCACTGCCGGCGTGGCAATTATTCGTTATCTCCAGCGCCACACCGAATCTACTCACGAGGCGATCGCCGCCTACCACCAGGGCCTGCGCTCGGTTCAGCGGATGGGCCCATATCCGTCCACGCAAAAGTACGTGTTGCGCGTTTTGCGCGCAGCCCAGCGTCTCTAAAAATTCTCGGCGCCGCCCTAAGCTATGCCTGTGAGCTCTCTTCCCTCGATCGGCGCCGTCATTAACGGCCGCTACCGCATTACCCGCCACCTCGCCGCGGGCGGAATGTCGACCGTGTTTCTGGGAATTGACGAGCTCCTCGACCGTCGCGTCGCGCTGAAATTCCTCCACCCGCATTTGGCACAGCAAGCGGAGTTTTCGCGTAAATTCCTCGGCGAGGCACGTAGCGCCGCACGGATCTCTAGCCCCAATGTGGTGGCGATTCATGACCAAGGCTTTTGGCAAACGCCCACGTCATCGCAGGCTTATATCGTGATGGAATACGTTCCCGGGCCGGATTTGCGCGCTGAGCTCAGCCGCTTGGGAAACCTTAACCTCGCCACCGCGCTACTGATTGCCGAGCAGATTCTGCGCGCCCTCGCGGCGGCGCACGACGCCGGAATTATCCACCGCGACGTCAAACCGGGAAACACTCTTCTTTCCACCCAGATTGACCTCAATTCAGCCAATCCAGACCTTCGGGTAAAGGTGGCAGATTTTGGTTTGGCGCGGGCGGTTGCGGGAGCCACCTCGAGTGCGCTGAGCTTTGCCACCCCGGCTTACGTAGCTCCGGAGGTCATCTCCAACGGATCGATCACCCCGGCGGTCGATATCTACGCCGCGGGGATCATGCTTTTCGAGTTACTAGCCGGATATCAGCCATTTATCGGTACAGGTGCAGTGACCGTGGCTTATCAGCACGTCAACCGTCCGCTTCCCCTGCTTCGCGCGCTTGGCGGCTGGCTACCGCCGGAAATTGACCGTTTCCTCACCCGCCTCACCGCAAAGGATCCCGCTCGCCGCATTCCCGACGGCGCTAGCGGACTGCGAGAACTGCTAGAACTTCGCGCTGGCCTGCCGGAGGATGTGCTATTACGCGCTTTGCCTACGCCGGCAAATCGCCCCGAGTCTGAGCCGCCGGTACCGCATAAGACTGCCCCAGCAGCCGGGCCCGCGCCCACGGCTCCCCTGGACGGGGCGGATAGCCCCACCGCCGCGCTCGGCGTGCACGCCCGGTGGCCCGAAGGATCGCACACGGGCCAGCCGCAAATGATATTCCCCGCCGCATCCAGTAGCGCGCTGAGCGCCCAAAGCCCGCTCGAAACAAATTCAGGAGCGCGCCCGGCCCGGCGGAAGTGGCCAGTGATTACCCTTGCGCTGGTTTTCCTCGCCTGTGCCCTCGGCCTTGGCGCGTGGGCCGGTACGAGTGCGCTAAAAAAGCCCTCGATTGAGATTCCGGATATTACCGGGCTTTCCATTACGGATGGCAGAGCCAGGTTAGAGCAGCTGGGCTTAGAAACCTCCAGCGAAGAGGTCACCGCGAACGAAGCGGCCGGAACGGTTATTGCCACCGATCCGGCCGCGGGCACGCTTGTGAATGAGGCAGAGACTGTAACGGTCACGGTCTCCGCGGGGAAGTAGCGCCGCCGGCATGTAGTGTTGCCGCCCCGCCGCAGTACCTTCCGGCCGTAGCGCTACTGCAGAGCGCGCCAGCTTAGAGGCGTATTCCCCGCAGCATCTGGGCTACCTGGAACGCCAGCTCGAGAGACTGCTGGTGGTTGAGCCGCGGATCAACCAGGGACTCGTAGTTATTGGCAAGCGTCTCTTCGAAGATTTCCTCAGATCCGCCCAGAATCTCCGTCACATCGTCTCCGGTCAACTCCAGGTGAATGCCGCCCGGGTGAGTTCCCAATTGGTTGTGGACGCGGAAGAAACTGCGGATTTCCGAGGTAATATCATCGAGCCGGCGAGTTTTGATTCCGTTCGAAGCCTTGATGGTATTGCCGTGCATAGGATCGCTGACCCAGCACACCGGCCGACCATCGGCGCTCACGGCCTCCACCAGTGCCGGAAGTTTCTCCTCAATTTTCGCTGCGCCCATGCGGGTGATGAAGGTTAGGCGCCCCGGCTCACCATCGGGATTGAGCTTATCGATGAGGGCCACGGCGTCTTCGGCCGATGCGTTGGGCCCCAGCTTCACCCCAATTGGATTGCGTACATGGGAGAGCATCTCCACATGAGCTTCGTCCAGCCCGCGAGTGCGCTCCCCGATCCACAAGAAATGCGCCGAGGTCAAATAGGGCAACTTGGTGCGCGAATCAATGCGCGTCATCGCGTGTTCGTAAGGCAAAACGAGTGCTTCGTGCGAACAGTAGAAGTCCGTTTCGGTCAGATCGCGTTGGTTCATATCGACCCCGGCCGCTTTCATAAACCGGATTGCGCGGTCAATTTCCCGAGCTACGTTCTCATATTTCTCGTAAGCCGGGTTTGCCATAAAGCCCCGGTTCCAGGAGTGGACCTCGCCCAGGTCCGCAAAGCCACCCTTGGTGAAGGCGCGGATGAGGTTGAGGGTTGCCACCGAGTAGAGATACGCCTCGTTGAGGCGCTGCGGATCGTGCCGGCGCGACTGCGCGGTGAAATCAAAACCGTTGATCGAATCGCCCAAATAGGACGGGAGGGTAACGCCGTCGCGCGTTTCGGTCGCGTTGGAGCGCGGCTTGGAGTACTGGCCAGCCATACGCCCAATTTTCACGACCGGCACCGAAGCGCCGTAGGTGAGCACCGCCGCCATCTGCAGCATGGTCCGTACCTTCGCCCGGATCCGATTCGCCGTCGTCTTCTCAAAAGATTCCGCACAATCGCCACCAAAAAGAACGAAGGCCTCCCCACGCTGGGCGGCCGCAATCTGTTCTTTAAGCTGATCGGCCTCACCGGCGAACACCAGCGGCGGGAGCGCGCGCAGATGCCCGATCACCGCCTCCAAATCGACCGGATCATCATAATCGGGCTGATGCTTGGCGGGTTTTTCTTTCCACGTTTCAATCGCGGCGAGGGTCTTCTCATCTGCGTCTTCAAACATAGACGCGAGTTTATCGGTAAAGCCCCGGTCGCATGAATACGGCCCGCGTGAGGCGCAAGGCATCACGCGGGCCGCTCGCAAGCATTTATTTTTCTTGCTATCCCTTACTTCTTCTCAATTTCCTGGCCGATCGACTCCATCGTTTCCACGAACCAATCGGTGGTGACGTCGAACGCCTTGTGACCAGCAACGCGCTGGAAATCAATATTCGTGAGCACGTTCCCGTTCTCTTCGTCGTGGCCAATCAGGCCGGGCTTACCTGCCAGCGAGCACTCGACGGCGAGGTCCACCATGCCCTTAATAAGACGCAGATCCTCGGCGTTGGCGTGCGAAGCGCGCGAGTAGTATCCGGACTTTTGCACGTTTACCTTCTCCGCTCCGAGCTTTTCAGCGAACTGCTTAGCGAACCACTGGCCGGGATTAATGAGGTCGAGCTTCACGTGGCCGAAGGGATCGACCGGGACTTCTTCACCGGCGGCCTTCATTTCCTCCACGATTTCATCAACGCCAGCGCCTTCGGAAAGGAAAATATTGACGTTGCCGATTTCGTCCATCACACCCTTCAAGCGCTGCGCTTCCTTATCGATATCGATATGCATCTCGGGAAGGAAGACGGCGTGCACGTCCCAGCGTTCCTTGGTCAAGCCCAGCGCCGGGGCCCATTCCTGCTTGCCCACCCAATCGTGGTAGTACTTCGCCGCCTGGGCGGTGAGGTAACCGC
Source organism: Actinobaculum massiliense (assembly GCF_001457435.1). Taxonomy (GTDB): domain Bacteria; phylum Actinomycetota; class Actinomycetes; order Actinomycetales; family Actinomycetaceae; genus Actinobaculum; species Actinobaculum massiliense. Next base: position 76,733 of record NZ_LN881716.1, read on the forward strand.
AGTTGCGCCCCATCACCTCGTGCACAATAAGCATGCGCGGGTTGGAGCGATGCTCACCAATCACGTGGGAGGCAAATTTGGCGGATTCTTCCGCCGCCGTCCAGGCGCCGAGCGACTGCTTGACGGGAACGATATCGTTATCAATCGTCTTGGGCAGGCCGACCACAACCATGTGGTGGCCGTTATCCTCGAGGTACTTCGCCAGATCCGCGGCGGTGGTGTTCGTATCGTCGCCGCCAATCGTGTGTAGAACGTCGACCTTGTCTTCGACCAGGCGGTTCGCGGCGAACTCGAGCGGATCGACATCCTCGGGAACCAGTCCGCGCTTGACGAGGTCGGCCTTATTGGTGAGCTTCACTCGCGAGTTTCCAATCGGCGAGCCACCCCAGTTGTGCAAAACCTTCGCCTGCTTGCGTCCCTCGCCGTCGATGGTGATGTAATTACCGGTGAGGAGCCCGTGGTAACCGTACTGGTAAGCAATGATTTCCACATCGGGCGCCACCTCCGTGTAGCGCTCGATAAGTCCCCCGACGGCGGAGGAAAGGCAGGGGGCAAATCCCCCAGCGGTAAGTAAAGCAACGCGGCGGACAGTCATCCTTAAACCTTCCGTTTCTCGAAAATGGCGGCCGGAATCGCTCGCGGGCGAAAACACAGCCATACACGGCTATCCTACAGCTCGCTAAGCTAGATCCTATGGACCAAAGATCCGATGGAATGAACGACGCCGAATTCGATGCCGCCTGGGAGCGCCTAGCCGCGGATCTGGAAAAGGAAATGCCCGAGCAGTCCGCCTCGCTACCGGCCCAACCGGGGCCTTTGCAATTCCGCAATGCGGCAGACCTGTTGGCCGGGAGAGGCCCGCGCGATTGGACCCCACCGGACGGTAGTGACGAAGAGGTTCCTTTCGAAGAAGGTTTCGACCCCGAAACTTTCGCTTCTTATAACCCGCCGCCCACTCCCGCTCATCCCGCCGCTCGCTGGATGTGGGCGGGCGCTGGAGTGGCCATTATCTTGGCAATTTTGTGCATCACTCACTATCTGCCTTACGGCACCGTGGGCGCTCTGGTTGCGGGGTGCGCGGCGCTGGTGTGCGTGGCAGCCGCGGTTATTCTCACCTCACCGGCCCGCGAGGATACTGATCCGTTCGACGACGGCGCTCGGCTGTAGTTATTTTGGGCGTCGGAGGCGCCGCTTAGAGTTGGGCCATGTCTCGAGAGCGATTGTGGAAACAGCGCGAAAGGTTCGCGGATCTTGACCCGGCGCAGGTGCACCGGGAGGGGGCACCTATCCCCCGCCCCACCCAGCTCGCTTTCGGGGATTTAGGCATTAACCTGCGCGATGTCACGTTCGTCGTCGTCGATTTGGAAACCACCGGCGGGCGGCCGGGGAAGAACTCAATTACGGAAATCGGCGCGGTGAAGACTCGCGGCGGGGAAACCCTAGGCGAGTTCTCAACGCTGATCAATCCCGAGGTACCGATCCCCGCGCACATTACGATGCTCACCGGGATCTCAACCTCGATGACTTACGATGCCCCGCTGATTGCGGAGGCTCTACCGAAATTTATTGATTTTGTGGTGGCGGACTCCCCCGTGGTGCTCGTGGCTCATAACGCCAGGTTCGACGTCGGGCATCTGCGCGGTGCGGCGCAGGCGGTAGAGCGGGAGTTTCCGCCGGTGCAGGTTCTTGACACCCTCAAGCTCGCCCGGCGAATTTTTACCAGGGACGAGGTCCCCAACTATAAACTCGGGACGCTAGCGGGATTTTGCCACGCCGCCGTCGCCCCCACTCACCGCGCCCTGGATGATGCCCGCGCCACCGTGGACGTCCTCTACACCATGATTGAGCGGCTCGGACCGCTCGGCGTCACCCACTTGAACGATCTCATCACCGCCTCGGATCCGGTTCCCGCCAGGCGCAGGCGACGGGCCGTGCTGGCCGATGGTCTTCCCAAATCGCCTGGTGTCTACCGCTTCCTTGGGCCCAAGCGCGAGGTACTGTATGTGGGGACGTCCGTCAATGTGTATAAGCGAGTGCGCCAGTATTTCACCGCCGCCGAAAAACGGCGGCGAATGGCGGAAATGGTCGATTTGGCTCATGCGGTGGAGGCGACGGCCACCGAAACCGTTTTAGAGGCTTCCGTCCTGGAACTGCGCCAAATTCAAGAGTTCGATCCGCCCTATAATCGCCGCTCCCGCCGACCCAATGCGCGCCCCTGGCTGACGCTGGATTGGAAGCCGGGCGGTTCCAAGCCTCCACATTTGCGCGTGGCACGGGCGGTTGCGCATTCTGAAATTGAGAATTGCCTGGGCCCTTTCCCCTCCGGGAAATCCGCCCGGCGCGCAAAGGAACTCATTAGTGATGAAGCGGGATTGCCGGAGGGCGGAATGCGGCTGGAGCGCCTTCCCGATTTTTCAGATTCGCCCTGTCATCTCAGTTCCCATCACAGCTCGCCCCACCCGTGCGTTCTACCCCCGCGCGGGCGTATCAATCCACCGGATATTGCGGCCGCGCGCGCCGGTGAAATCCTGCGCGGTGAAGTGGGACGCGTTTGGGATCACCAAATGCGCAAAATTGCCGATCTCGCCGCCGCCGAACAGTTCGAGCAAGCCTCCACCGAGCGGGATCGGCTCCGCTCGCTCATCACCACTGCGCGGCGCCGGGAGCGGCTGTTGCCGCTGTGGAGCAGTCCGAAAACGATCGCCGCTAGCCGGCGCGAAAAGGGCTGGGAAGTGGCGATTGTTTCATACGGCCGGCTCGTTGCCGCAGCCGGGGTAATGGAGGGCGAGACGCCACCGGAGCTGGCAAGCCGGCTCGAGCGCACACTGACGATTGGTGATCCTCCCGATCGCGCAGGCGGTTACGCCCATATCGAGGAGACGGAAATACTCGCGCAGTGGATCGCGGACCCGCGCAGCCGCATCCTCGCTCATACCGGCCCGCTTCCGCTTGCTGTTCCCTTGACGGGCGCCGGTCGCTACGTCCATATTGGGTTGCCGGCTGAGCCCAAGGCATAGTAGCGCCCCGCGCGCCGGCAGTTCTTGGCTAAGCGCGGAAAGTCGGGCAAATTGCTAGCCCTGTGACACGCCTCGCATACAATGATTATGTTCATATTCAATTACGCCCCGCGGCGGGCAAGCCCCGCGCTAACCGGGCGTTTCGCTATGGCATCGCATATTGAAGATCAGCAAGGAGAACTTCATGGCAGACAAATACACGCTTCCTGAGCTTCCATACGATTACTCAGCACTCGAGCCCCATATCTCCGGCAAGATCATGGAGATCCACCACGATAAGCATCACAACACTTACGTGAACGGCGCGAACAGCGCCCTCGAGAAGCTGGCCGAAGCTCGCGAGAACGACGACTTCGGCGCGATTAACCAGTACACCCGCGATTTGTCCTTCAATCTGGGCGGTCACATCAACCACTCCATTTTCTGGAAAGGCCTTTCCCCCGACGGCGGCGGCACCCCGCAGGGTGATCTCGCCGACGCCATTAAGCAAGATTTTGGATCGTTCGAAGCCTTCCAGAAGCAGTTCACGAACGTTGCCACAGGCGTCCAGGGCTCTGGTTGGGCGGTTCTCGCCTACGACACCGTGGGTAAGCGCCTCGTTACCTTCCAGCTCTACGATCAGGCAAACACCGTTCCGCTCGGTACTTACCCGATCTTCCAGCTGGATATGTGGGAGCACGCCTACTACCTGGATTACCTCAACGTGAAGGCCGACTATGTGAAGGCCATCTGGAACATCGTCAATTGGGAAGAAGCCGGCAAGCGCCTCGAGGCGATTACGCAAAAGGGCGAGGATATGCTCATCCGCTAATTGAGTATCGCACTAGCCGCGTGATTGCCGACCGGCAAGTTTCCGTTAAAACCCTGAGGGGCACGAGCGCTAAGCTCGTGCCCCTCATTTGATGTCTAGCCGCGGATCGCCTCCCAGAGGCTCGTGCGGGCTATACCCTCCACTCGCCTCTCGGAGCCAGACTCAAGGCCAGTTACTTCGCCAGCTAGTAGACCGCGATAATATCCGCGACGATTGCCAGGCTCTGCTTGGCCGGTTCGTTCGGATCCGGAACGCCAATAAAAACGCGCGAACCCACCGGAATTCCACGCAGTTGCTGGCCGAACAGCACGTGATCGGCAGGGAACGTACGCGGCCCCACCGGGGTGGCCTGCGCTGCGGGATTCCAGGTGGATTCAGCCACGGACGCGTTGTCCCAGGAGACGGCCTGGAACTGGACCACGACGTTGGAGTTTTCGCCAACTGCCGGCCCGTTACCGCGGGCAATCACGGTGCTGGAAACCTCTGCCGGCGGCTGTGCCTCGGGCTTTACCACCAAATCCTTGACGGCCTCGCCGAGTCCGCCAGAATAGGTCACCGGCAAGTTAGCCTGCTCGGTTTCCACCGATGCATCGGCCTGACCAGAAGAAGTAGCATCCCAGGCCCCGAGCACTTCCACATAGAAAGCGAGGGTCGCATTGGGCGAAATTCCCTGCGTGCCATTAACCCCGTAGCCAAGTTCCGGAGGAATCGAGACCACGAATTTATCGCCCACGCGCGACTCCTTGAGAGCCGCCGTCCACCCCTTGATAACACCTTTCACCGGGAAGGTGAGAGCTGAGCCGCGCTGGAAGGAGGAATCAAAGGGCTGATCCTTACCCCATTCCTGGCCCACGTAGTTAACGGCGACCGTGGAATCCTCGGTGATCTGCGCCCCGGTACCTTCCGCAACCTTGTTGACGCGCAGGTCCGTAGGCTTTTCGGTATCCGGGAACTCCAGCACGTAGCCATTGTCCTTCTGCACCGCCGTGGGCATCCCCTCTGCGGTGTAGTTAATAGTGACGGCGGAATCCGAGGGGCTCGGGTTTTCCTGTTGGGCACTTTCCGAGGCTACGGGGGCCGACGACGCAGGATCCGTTCCCTGGCCTGAACAGGCCGAAAGGGCTAAAGCGAGAGCCAGCGCCGCGCCAGCCAGGGTAACTTTACGCATGCTTTTCCCCAATCTTCTTCAAAAGCAGAGCTTCGGCCAGGATAGCGTTACGCCAGTCTCCAAGGTGGAGAGATTCGTTATGAGCGTGGGCGCGCGTATCGGGATCTTCCACCCCGGTAATCAAAATATCCGCCGCCGGGAACACGTCATGCAGATCAGCCACGAAGGGAATCGAACCGCCGGTTCCGATACCCACGGCGTGATGTTCGAAGGCTTCGGTCAGTGCCTCGCGCATGATTTCCGCAGCCTCCGAGGAATCATCCACTTTGAATCCCGAGCCCGCCTCGGCCACCTCGGTGCGCACCGTGGCACCGAAGGGAACGTGCTCATGGACGTGCTTAGCCAGAAGCTCACCGGCTTCCTGCGGATCTTGCCCCGGGGCAACGCGCATTGAAATATAAGCCTTGCAACTGGGGATAATCGTGTTGGACGACTCTGCCGTCGAGGTGACGTCCATGCCAATCACGCTAATCGCGGGCTGGGTCCACATACGGGAGTTGAGCGAACCGGTTCCCACGATTTCGGTGGAATCGAGCAATCCGGAATCAAGGCGGAGATTCTCTTCGCTGTACTCAACTTCGGCGTCGTCCCAGGCCTGCAAGCCCTCCACCGCAACCGAACCGTTCTCATCATGTAGGGAAGAAATAATGTGGCTCATAGCCGTCACGGCATCAATGGCCACCCCGCCGAACTGGCCGGAGTGAACGCCGTACTTGAGGGTGGAAACTTCCACTCCGAGGCGAACGACGCCGCGCAACGAGGTGGTCAAAGCCGGCTCACCCACCCGCCAGTTATTCGAATCTGCCACCACGATCACATCGGCTTCCAGCTGCTCGCGATAGGTCTCCAGGAAATCATGGAAAGTGGGGCTACCCACTTCTTCTTCGCCCTCAATAAAGAGGGTGACGTTCACGTCCAGATCCTCGCCGAGGGCGGCGAGAGCGCCCATGTGCACCAGCACGCCGGCCTTGTCGTCCGCCGCCCCGCGCCCGTAGAGGCGTCCATCACGTTCCGTCGGCTCGAAGGGTGCAGTTTCCCATCCCTCCGCAGTTCCCTGCGGTTGCACATCGTGGTGGGCGTAGAGCAGAACCGTTGGGCGCTCCTCTCCCACCTTCTTATGTGCCAAAACCGCCGGGCGTCCCACCGCTCCCGCGGCGGTTTTCACCTGGATTACTTCGGCCTCAAAACCGCGCTCCCGCGCCATTTCAGCCACAAATTTCGCGCTTCGTTCAACCTCGGTTTGATCAAAGGCATCGGCTGAGACGGAGGGGATTCGGATGAGTTGCTCTAACTGTTCGCGGTGGTGAGCCAGTTGCTCGTCCACTTTCTTCGCAAGATCTGAAGTCATAGGTTAAGCCTAGCGGTATGTGGCCAGATTTCAGATCGGATGCGGCACAACGGCGTCCCTATATTTTTAGGTCTCCTGGCTCACCACGTAGACTGCCTTAGCAGAAGGACCGAGAGAAGAAAGAATTTCGCATGGCACTTTTTGGCAAAAAGAAAGCTGAGGATCTCCCGGCGGAAGAAGAGCCTTCCGCCCTCGCCCAGCCCAGCAAGGGTTTCACGGCCGGTAAAGGCCGGCCTACCCCGCGCCGCAAGGATGTTGAGGCACATAATCGCCGCCCACTCATCTCCAATAAAGCGACGATGACGCGCGAGGAAAAGAAGGTTCTCAAAGCCGAGCAGCGCGCTCGCTCGAATGAGATTTACGAGCGCCAGCAGAAGGCAATGCGCGAAGGCGACGATCGCAATATGCCCGAGCTTCACCGCGGCCCCATCCGCCGCTTCGCGCGTGACTGCATCGATTCCCGCCGTCATTTCGCGACCTTCATTCTGTTGCTTCTGGCCGTGATCTTTATCGGGATTTTTGCTTTCCGCGCCAGCGCCCGCGGCTTGCAGTATTTCGTCTGGGGCACCTACGCCCTGATGTTCATTATGCTTTTCGACGGCTGGTGGGCGGCGCGCAATACCAAGATCCTGGTGGCGCATAAGTACGGGGAAAACAAGGTTCCCGATCGCACCCTTTCCCAGATGTGGGTCCGCACTTTCTATCCGCGCCGCTGGCGGATGCCCCGCCCGCAGGTGAAGATCGGTGAGTATCCCGAGGGTGGCTCTCCGCAGGACCTGAAAGAAGCCAAGGCGAGCGCTCGAAAGGCAAAGAGCGAGGCCCGGGCACTCAAGCGAGAAGAAAAGCGCGCCGCGCGCGGCAAGTAGCGACCGCGGGCCGGGTTGAGACGCCGAAGGCAAAAACACCCAAGGTTGAAAAACAACGTAAATACCTAAAGGCGAGGGCGGGAAATTTTTCCCGCCCTCGCCTTTATGAGTCGATGCTTTTATAAATCTTTTTCGCTACGCAACTTCGCGCATATTGTTCAGGTTCGCCGGCCGCGACCACATAAGCCAGGCCAGGGCGAGGATCGCTCCGAGAGTCGGAAGATAGAAATAAGTGGCTCCGCCGCGGTACCAGGGATTGACGGGATCGAACAGATCCGGGAAACCCACTCCCACAAAGGGCAACACAATGTTAATAATCCAGCAGGCACCCGCCACCCAGCGCATGCGCCGGCCATTATGGAGGGCACCGATTGCCCCCAGCGTCCATGCCGCCGCGGCAACGAGAGTCCCAATCATTTCCACGCCATCACCGCGCGAAAGAGAATCGGTGGCAGCAATAATCGCACGCCAGAGGAAGATCACCGCGGCCAAGAGCAGTCCCAAAAAGAGAATGCGCGGCCAACCGGTTGCCTTTCGCCGATCATCGTGAATTATCTCGTCTGCAGCAGACAAAGCTGTCCCCTATTCCTCTTCCAACTAATTGGGCGCTGAGTTCCGTGGGTTCCGGCAACGCCGGTGCCCTATCATACGTCCAATCGCCAGGTTTTATCCTCTTTGGTGAAACGTATCCCGCTGGCGTTCGTTCCACTTGCGCATGGCGTCGGGGTAACCCGTTTTCACCACTTCGTAGAAGGGCAGGCCAATACTCTGCGAAAGGTCCGCCGCCTCTTTCAGGCCCGGAACCCGCCGTCGGGTCCATTCGCCGTCGCGCGCCACCAAAAGAAGAGCCGGTTGCTCACGAGAGGTTCCCGGCTCAAAATATGCTTCCACCCCGCGCCGATTGGAGGCGAATTTGGCCATGTGAGCGCGTGTAGCGTCCCTACACCGGGCATCGAACGCCGGCCCGGCACTGCCCGAAACATGATTCTTTTTGAAACGAGAAAATAACCCCATGCGCCAAGCCTAACCCGAGGGGGAAGATTCACATTTTTTCCTTTTCGCGTAATCCCGGTTTTTTCGCACGCCCTTGGCGTATTGACATCATCTTTAGTCACTCCAAAGTGGCACAATAGACACAGGCGCGCGTAGGTCGCGTGTTGAACAAACTTCCCGAGCAGTGAGGAGATACTTGTGGCAGAAGTTAAGGAATACGACGTTGTGATTCTGGGCGGCGGTAGCGCTGGATACGCTACCGCTCTTCGCTCAGCGCAGCTCGGTATGTCAGTCGCGATGATTGAAGGCGACAAAGTGGGCGGCACCTGCCTCCACTACGGTTGTATCCCCACCAAGGCACTCCTGCACGCGGGCGAAGTGGCGGACGAAACGCGCAACGCCGGCCACGTAGGCGTTGATGCCGTCCTCAACGGAATCAATATGCCCGCCTTGCAGGACTACAAGAACGGCGTTATCAACGGCATGTTCAAGGGCCTGCAGGGACTGCTGAAGGGCCGCAAGGTCGACGTCATTAACGGCTGGGGCAAGGTCACCGCCAAGGACACCGTCGAGGTTGACGGCGTCTCTTATAAGGGCAAGAACTTGGTCCTCGCCTCGGGTTCCTACTCCAAGACCCTCGGCCAGACGATTACCAAGCGCGTGATTACCTCCAAGGAGGCGCTCGAACTGCAGGAGACGCCTAAGTCGGTGATCGTTCTTGGCGGCGGCGTGATCGGCGTTGAGTTCTCCTCCGCCTTCCGCTCCTACGGCGCTGAGGTCCAGATCATCGAAGGTCTGCCGAGCCTGGTGCACGCCGAGGATGAGGAAATCTCCAAGAACCTCGAGCGTCAGTTCCGCAAGCGCGGAATCAAGTTCGATACGAACACGATGTTCGATCACCTGGAGGAAACCGAGAACTCGGTGAAGGTGTTCACCCAGGACGGGAAGGAATTCGAGGCCGAGTACCTCCTCATTGCCATCGGCCGCGGCCCACGCACCGAAAACCTCGGATACGAGGAAATCGGCATCAAGATGGATCGCGGATTCGTCTTGACCGATGATCACCTGCGTACCAACGTCGAGGGCGTTTACGCGGTTGGTGACATCGTCCCGGGCATTCAGCTGGCCCATCGCGGCTACCTGCAGGGCATGTTCGTTGCCGAGCAGATCGCCGGGCTCAACCCGCGCCTCATTGATGAGACGCTTATCCCCCGCATCACCTTCTGTGAACCGGAAATCGCCTCGATTGGCCTCAACCAGAACAAGGCCGAGGAAAAGTACGGCAAGGAGAATGTGGAGGCGACGTCGTTCAACCTGGCTGGAAACGGAAAGTCGCAAATCCTCGGCGCGCAGGGTCTGGTCAAGATCGTGCGCGTGAAGGACGGCCCGATCGTTGGCTTCCATGCCATTGGAAAGCGTATGGGTGAGCAAATTGGCGAGGGAATCGCCATGGTCGGCTGGCAGGCCTACCCCGAGGATTACAACGGAATGATTCACCCGCACCCCACCCAGAACGAAGCTATTGGCGAGGCCTTGCTCAAGCTGGCCGGCAAGCCGTTGCACAACTAAGGAAGATTGAGGAATCAGATGTCTGAACCAATTAAGATGCCCGCCCTGGGCGAATCAGTTGACACCGGAACGGTAACCTCCTGGCTCAAGAACGTGGGAGACACGGTTTCGCTTGATGAACCAATCCTCGAGGTTTCGACCGACAAGGTCGATTCGGAAGTTCCTTCGCCCGCCGAGGGAATTCTGGAGCAGATCCTCGTACAGGAGGATGAAGAGGTCGAGGTTGGAACCGTTCTTGGATACATCGGCGATGGATCCGGAGCTGGCACCCGAGCTGAAGAAGCCCCGGCCGCGAGCACGCCCGCTGGTGAGAGCGCAGCGGTTCCCGCCTCCCAGGATCACAGCGAGGCCGAATCCGAGCAGGTCCAGCAGGCCGCCGAGCAGTCGGCTGGCGGACCGGCACCCGCCGGTGGCGACGCCGTCGAGGTGAAGATGCCCGCGCTCGGTGAATCCGTTGACGAAGGCACGGTCACCTCGTGGCTCGTTGAAGAGGGCGAGGAAGTCTCCGAAGGCGATGCGCTGCTGGAGGTCTCCACCGATAAGGTCGATTCCGAAGTTCCGGCCCCCGCCTCCGGCACGCTCCAGAAGATCCTGGTGCAAGAGGACGAAACGGTCGCCGTGGGTACGGTGCTCGCCTACATTGGCGACGGCGCCGCTCCGGCAGCGCCCGCACCGGCTGAGCCTGCCCCGGCTGCCAAGCCGGCCGAAGCTCCGGCCGCTCCCAAGCACGCCGCGCCGGAAGCTCCGGCTGCGCCCGCCGCTCCGGCTCCGCAGGAAACCGCGGCCGCGGCTGAACCCGATGCCTACATCACGCCGATCGTTCGCAAGCTCGCACGCGAGCTTGCGGTTGACCTCAGCAAAGTGGACGGTAGCGGAGTCGGCGGACGCATCCGCCGCCAGGACGTAGAGGAAGCGGCCAAGAAGGCGAAGGAAGCCACCGTTGCGCCGCAAGCTCAGCCTGCCCCGGCCGCCAAGCCGGCCGCCGCCGCGGCCAAGCCGTCCAAGCCCGTCGAGGGTGGCCCGGATGATCCGGCCCTGCGCGGCACCACCCAGAAGATGAGCCGCCTGCGCCAGACCATCGCCAAGCGCATGGTGGATTCCCTCCAGGTTTCCGCCCAACTCACGACGGTAATCAAGGTCGACGTCACCAATCTGGTAGCGGTCCGCCAGGCACAGAAGAACGCCTTCCAGGAGCGCGAGGGCACCAAGCTCACGTACCTGCCGTTCTTCGTCAAGGCCGCGGTCGATACCCTCAAGTCTCACCCCACCCTCAACGCTCGCGTGTCCGAGGATGAGAAGACCGTGGAGTATTTCGATCACGAGAATATTGGCATTGCGGTCGACACCCCGAAGGGCCTCTTCGTGCCGGTGATTAAGAACGCTGGCGATTTGAATATCGCCGGTATCGCTAAGGCAATCAACGAGGGCGCAGCGAAAGTGCGCGATGGCAAGGCCAGCGTCGACGATCTCAGCGGCGGCACTTTCACCATCACCAACACCGGTGGTAATGGCGTTATGTTCGATACCCCGGTTATCAACCAGCCTGAGGTTGCCATTCTTGGTATTGGTGGGATCATGCGCGAGCCCGGCATCGTCAAGGCCGCTGACGGAAGCGAACTCATCGGTATTCGCAGCTACCTCTACCCGGCGATCAGCTACGATCATCGCCTGGTGGACGGCGCGGTGGCGGGCAGGTTCTTGAAGGACTTCAAGAACCTGATCGAAAACACCGATTTCACCGAATGGCTCTAAGCGCTTAGGGCGATTCTCTCCGACCGGGGAAGGCTTGGCCGCATATGGCCGCGCCTTCCCCGGTCGCTTTTACGACCCGAAACCGGTCGCTTCGATGACTTGAGACCGGTCACTTTTATGGGCAGACACCTGTCACTCTTACGGCCCGAGACCGAGGGCCTGCTACACCGAGTAGCTGCTCCTAAGTAATTCTTAAACTGAACAATTTTAAAGAAGTGACGGAAAACACGACGCCAGATGCCACTAACTTTTCGTAACTTTGTGAATGGCGTTTTAGACTGTTTTTATGACTAAATCACGCATTGCGGCCGTAGCCACGTTGGCCGCGTTCTCCCTGCTGATCACCGCTTGCTCCGGTAACTCCACGTCCGGGGCAAGATCGCAATCAGCGGATTCCACTGCAAGCCAGGCGGCAACCGAGAAGATTACCGTTAACGATCCGGAGAAGGATCAGCCCGTCAGCTGTATGACGGGATCCGCCGCCGAGAAGACCGAGTACGCCAACCTCACCGAGGCTTGGGCAAATGCCCCGGCGGAGCGCTTTGGTTGCGTCCCGGTTTACACCAATATCGACTGGCCCGCCTCGGGCGGCCGTAACGAGCAGGAGAACGCTGCCGTGCAGACCGTCGCAGACCTGGGCGGCAACGCTTCCCTGGGCGATCTGTACACCGCCTGCGCCCTGCCCGATTTCGGAATTCAGAACCTGGCCGCCGAACCCGCCGATAGCTCGCTTATCAAGCTGAGCGGCGCGGTGAAGCTGTGCCCGAATAACCCGGATGCAGCCGCGGCAAATGATTACTTGGCGGCCCACCCGATTGAGGCCTCCGCAAACTAGACCACAGCGCTATCCGTGCGCATTCCTCACCGCAAGCGCACGGGCGGACATATAGCAACCGAGCCCTGCACGGCAAAGAGCTTTAGCCTTCTGCCGTACAGGGCTCGGTTGTTTCAATTCTCCACTGTGAATCCAACGTCCACAGCGCACAGCGCGAAGCGGACGTCCCCTCATTGCCACCATTGGCGAAAATAAGTTCAGCTTGAACGGTATTGACTTTTAATTTCCGCTCATCTATCCACACCGCATCAACTACCCGGGTATGGAGACGGGAAACCGGGCGCTTCCCCACAAAATCAATCATGGCCTCATCCGCTTTGGCGGCAGCGGAGCCGGGAGCGCTGAGGGTTGCCAGGCTTTCCCAATCTTGCTGGAGAATCGCCTGGTCACGAACCGCGACGAGTCTCTTCGCCAGTTCGCTGGCGGCTGGCCGGGCCCCGCCATCACCGGCCCCGGGCGCGGGCGCCGCCCACTGCCGGGCGAGGGCGGAGTTGAGCAGAAGCGCCAAACCGCAAAAAATGCCCAACGCCGTCGCACACACTCCTCCGGCGAGGCGCTTTCGACTTGAAATCTCCACGAACTGAAGCCAACCAAATTTCGCGGTATCTTTTTCAGTTATCCACAGGTGCCCGAGAACCCGCGGCCCTGCGCGCGGAGCAGCGAGTTTTGCCACTGAAACCGTGACGTCGCACCCGCGAAGCGGTGATTTGGCACCGAATCCACTACAATCTAGCGAGGACGTACTGAAGGGATTTCTCCATGGCGAAAGACAATTCTGCAAAAAAGCCGAAGAAGCGACGCTTTTTCACCACTCTGCGCGATGCCTACCGGGTAGCGCGGCGCTCCTACAAGTACCTGGGCTGGTGGCTTGCCGGCTCGGCCTTGCTGGGCCTGTGCATCGGCATTGCCCTGGGCGCAATCACCAAGGCCTGGATCGTGTGGGTCCTCATTGGAGTCATGCTTGCCATGCTCTTCCCCATGCTTATTCTTACCCGCACGGTACGTAAAGCCAGCTACCAGCAAATCGAAGGCATGCCTGGTGCTTCCTCGGCCGTTCTCGATTCGCTGCGCGGCCGCTGGGTCAAAAAAGAAGAGCCGGTTCGCGTCAACGCGCGTCATCAGGACTTCGTTTTCCGCCTGGTTGGGCGCCCCGGTGTGGTTTTGGTTGCGGAAGGTCCGGTGAACCGCGTTCGCAAGATGGTCGACGACGAACGCCGCTCCATCCGCCGCGTAGCACCGAATGTTCCGGTGCAGGCAATCTACGTTGGGAATGGTGAGGGCCAGACCCCGCTTCCGCAACTGGAAAAGAAATTGCGCCGCCTCAAGAAGCGGATTTCCAACGAGGAAGTTTCCCTTATTGCTCAGCGCCTAGAAGCCCTCAACAAAGACGCGCTCGGCATTCCGAAGGGCATCGACCCTTTCAACACTCGTTTCTCGCGCCGCGCCCTGCGCGGTAATTAACTTCCGGAAAGTTCGCCAGCGTCCTCATCCGCACCGATCAGATTTTCAGGATGAAAGTTCTTGATCACACCCGCTCCTTTCACACCACCAAAGGGGCGGGTGATTTCATACGATAAAGGTGTGTGAGGCGATCTGATACGAGCCGTCTCGAAGCATCGGAGCGACTGCATTTCGGTGCTATTTCAAGCAAAGGAGTACTCGTGTTTTCAAACATCGAGGAAGCGGTGGCCTACATCGCCGACCCAGAGAACGGAATTGAATTCCTCGACGTCCGGTTCTGTGACCTTCCGGGCGTCATGCAACACTTCACGATCCCCGCTTCGCAAGCCAACGCCAAGAGCTTCAGCGAAGGCCTGATGTTCGACGGATCCTCGATTCGCGGCTTCACTCGCATTCACGAATCAGATATGAAGCTGCTCCCCGATCCCACCACGGCCTTTATTGATCCTTTCCGCACGGCCACGACCTTGGTGATGAACTTCGACGTCGTCGACCCCTACACCAACGAACCATTTGAGCGTGACCCGCGCTCGGTGGCCACTCGCGCCGAGGCCTACCTGCTCTCCACCGGCATTGCCGACGTGGCGAACTTTGCCTCCGAGGCGGAGTTCTATATGTTCGATTCGGTTCGCTACGAAAGCCTGCCGCATAAGGCGTACTTCGAGGTCGACGGCGAAGAAGGATTCTGGAATTCGGCGCGCGAGGGCAATGAGCCCAACCTCGGGTACCACATTCCGCTCAAGGGCGGATATTTCCCGGTGGCGCCCATGGATCACGACGAAAACGTCCGCGACATTATGTGCGATTACCTCGCCGAGGTGGGCCTCGACGTCGAACGCGCGCACCACGAGGTGGGAACCGGCGGCCAACATGAGATCAACTATCGCTACAACACGCTCAAGGCCGCGGCCGATGACCTCATGAAGTTCAAGTACGTTATTCGCCGCGCCGCGCAGGCCTGCGGGAAGACCGTGACCTTCATGCCCAAGCCGCTTTACGGCGACAACGGCTCCGGTATGCACTGCCATATGTCGCTGTGGAAGAACGGCGAGCCGCTGTTCTATGACGAGCGCGGCTACGGCGGGCTTTCTGACCTGGCCCGCTGGTACATTGGCGGACTTCTGCGCCACGGGAAGTCGCTCGCGGCGCTGACGAACCCGTCCGTGAATTCCTATCACCGCCTGGTGCCCGGCTTCGAGGCGCCAATTAACCTCGTCTACTCGGCGCGTAATCGCTCGGCGTGCATTCGTATTCCGGTGACGGGCACTTCCCCGGCCTCCAAGCGCGTTGAGTTCCGCGTGCCCGATCCGAGCGCGAATCCCTACCTGGCCTTTTCCGCTCAGCTTATGGCAGGCCTGGACGGCATCCGCAACCGCATTGAGCCGCCCGAACCTATCGATAAGGATATTTACGAGCTTCCGCCCGAGGAGTATCGCGGGATCGAGCAGATTCCGGCCTCCCTGGATCGCGCCTTGCTGGAGTTGGAGCGCGATCACGATTACTTGCTGGAGGGCGAGGTTTTCACCGAATCGTTTATCCGCACCTGGATTGACGACAAGATGGAGAACGAAGTCACTCCGCTTCGGGCCCGCCCCCATCCCTACGAGTACGAGCTTTACTACTCGCTCTAGGCATCCTTCCCGGATGGCGAGGAACCCGCGGGCTCGCTAGCCTTCCTCTGCCCTTCCGCCGCGCGCGCCTCATCGGTGCGCGCGGCGGTTTTTATTTACCCTCGGACTCGTAGAAGACTCTCTCCACCACCGTCCGCGCCCGGCGGGTGGCGCGGATATAGTCTTCCCGCGCCGCGCGCCCGTCCGTCACCGTGCCGCCGCGGCCCAGAATCGCGCCCACGCGGGCCAGATAGCGTGGATCGGCGGTGACAAAATCACTCTGCCGCGTAGCTCTGCCGGTGGCGAGGAACAGCGCATCTCGCATGCCGGCGGCGCACAGCCAAGATCCGAGCAAGACTTCAGCGTCGTCCTCGCTAAGGACCCCGCGGCGCGTGGCCGTCCGCAAAATATCGGCTGTTGCATGAACGCGGAGCGTCTCAATGCGGCCCGCGTGCTGGAACTGCAGCATCTGCGCCGTCCACTCCACATCCGCCAATCCGCCAGGGCCTAATTTGGTGTGGAGTTTTGCCTCGCCCCCGCCCGGCATTCGCTCGGCTTCTATGCGTATTTTCATTCGTCGAATATTCGTCACGTCCGCGGGCGCAACCTCTCGGGGATAGCGGAACGGTTCTAGCAGCTCCAGGAAACTCTGGCCGAGCTCCTGGTCTCCAGCAATTGGGCGGGCGCGCAAAAGCGCCTGGCGTTCCCAGGTGGCCGCCCACTTGTCGTAGTACTCCGCGTAAGAGTCCAAACTGCGAGCCAGGGCCCCGTTGCGTCCTTCAGGGCGCAGATCCGCGTCCGCTTCTAACCCGCCTTCGCTACTCATAAGCGCCATTGTGCGGGTAGCAAGCGTTTTTGCCTCTTCTGGGCCAAGCCCGGCTTCGCCGTCGAACACAAAGAGAAGATCGGCATCCGAGGTGTACCCACACTCGCCGGCCCCGAGGCTTCCCATGGCGATCACCGCGAATCCTTCGCCTGCCCGCGCGCTGGCCGCATCGACCTGGCCGCTAGCCGCATTAGCCCGCGCGGCGGCGAGCTCACCCCACGCGCCCGCCAGGGCGGCGCGAATTGCGAGCGCATTTGCCTCGCTGAGAGCGGCATGAACGGCCTCGACGCCAAGCAGCTGGAGAGTTTGCGCCAGCCCGGTGCGCAGGCGTTCTCGGCGCCGGAGCAACCCGCCGGCCCGGGCCATCTGTGCCCCGGTATCGCGCCGCTCCAGCATCGCGTCGAGTTCTCGGGCGAGGGCCTTCGGATCGCGCGGGGCGAGTTCGGCGTCATCCCCTAGCCATGCCACGCTTTCGGGTAGCTCGGGAATCTCCCGCGCGAGGAATTCCGAACTGGAAAGAACATGGCACAGACGCTGCGCCACCGGACCGCCGTCGCGTAGTTCGCGCATATACCAGGAGGTCGCGCCCATCTTCTCGGAGAGCACCCGAAAGGCCAGCAGACCAGCGTCCGGATCGGCGCCGTCGGCAAACCACCCCAGCATGACCGGCAGGAGCTGATGGGCAATTTTGGCACGGCGTGAATATCCGCTGCTGAGCGCGCGAATGTGCCCGAGGGCCCCGTGCGGATCGCGGTAGCCAATCGCCGCTAACCGGTCCAGCGCCGCCGTTTCATCTAGGGAAATATCGGAATCGCTCAGTTTGGCGGCTTCCGGTAGGAGCGGTCGGTAGAAAATCTCTCGATGCAAGGTCCGCACTCGAATGCGATTGTGCCTGAATTTCTCCGCCAACGCCTCGCCCGTCGTCTCCCCCATGGCACGGGCAATGCGCCGCAGCTCTTCCTTCTGCGTCGGGAAAATCGTGGCGCGGCGCAGGCGCTGGAGTTGTAGGCGATGCTCGAGGCAACGTTCCCAGCGGTAAAGCTCATCGCAGGCTTTCGCATCGGATCGCGCCATATAGGTTCCGTCCGCGAGCGCGGCAATCGCCAAAGTAGTTGTCCGCTGGCGAATGCTCAGATCGGTGCGCCCGTGCACGAGTTGCAGAAGTTGCACGGTGAACTCGACGTCGCGCAGGCCTCCCGGGCCTAATTTGATATGCCGCTCGGCATCGCGCGCATCAATATTCGCTTCCACGCGCCGCCGCATGGCCCGCGCATCTTCCACGAAATCCGGCCGATGGGCCGCTTCCCATACGAGGGGCTGAATAGCATCAATATAACGCTCGGCCAGCTCGCGGTCACCCGCTCCGAATCGCGCCTTGAGAAGGGCCTGAAACTCCCAGCTTTCGGCCCATTTGCGGTAATGCTCCAAATACGAATCAAGGCTGCGCACCACCTCGCCAGCCGCGCCCTCCGGCCGCAAGTTTGTATCAAGCGTCCACAGCGCGGGTTCGCTCCCCGCCTGCGAGACAATTCTTGACAGAGCCGCCGCAACGACGCGCCCATAGTGTATCGCCTGGGTATCGCTCGTCCCCGCCGCCGGATCCACGATATAGGTGACGTCCACGTCAGAGGAGTAGTTCAGTTCCCGGCCCCCGGTCTTGCCCATCACCATAAGCGCGAAACGGAATGAATCAGGCTCCGGGACGGTTTGCAGGGCCAGTTGCACGGCGGCGTCGAGCGTTCCGACGACGGCGTCTGAAATCGCCCCGGCTACCTCGGGAAGGACGGCCACCGGGTCTGGCGCGGTGAGGTCACGGCCCGCAATCGCCAAGATCCGGCCCAGGTAATGCGCGCGAAGGGCGGCGATTGCCTCCGGGTCGAGCTCGGAGTGGGTCATGCTCGAAGAAAGGTACTCCGCAATGGCCGCGCGGGCGCCGGCCCGCTCGGCTTCCTCTCCCGGGCCGAGCACGTCTTCGCCGTCGAGATTCCGCGCCGCGCTGGGGTGGCGCGCCAAGAAATCGGCAAGCGCCGTCGAAAGTCCCAAAACCGCCAGTAGGCGCCGCCGGGCGGAAGGATCGCCAAGCACCTCCACGTGTTCTAGGCGGGCCAGGGCGCGAAGAGCGCGATCCGGATCGGCACAGTCAGCAAAATCGGACACCGAAAAACCCCAGCGAGCGATTTCGGGTGAGGCGAAAAGCGGCGCGGCACCGGCCGGATGGGCGAAACCGGCCGCGCGGAATTCCCCCTCGGGGTGCATAGCCGCGGAGTTTTCGCTTGGCGTTGGGCGTTGCATCTAAATCATTCTGAAGCGAGCTCGCTCTACCGGGGTGACCTGACTCCGGTATTCCACCCATTCCGCCCGCTTATCGCGCAAGAAGTAATCAAAGGCATCCTCGCCCAGGGTCTCGGCCACCAGATCGGATTGACGCATGAGGCCTAGGGCCGATTCCAGCGACGTTGGGAGCGATTCGATTCCCAGCACGCTCCGCTCCAAATCATTCATGAGGAGAACATCTGTTTCAGCCGGTTCGGAAAGCTCATATTTCCCAATAATTCCTGCCAGGCCCGCGCGCAGAATCGCCGCAAAGGCGAGGTAGGGATTGCAGGCGGTATCAAGTGCGCGGTACTCCAGGCGTGCGCTGGCCGGCTTGGTGGGTTTGTATTCAGGAACCCGCACCAGGGCGGATTGGTTGCGCGGACCCCAGCAAACATAGGGCGGTGCCTCACCGCCGCCCCACAGTCGCTTATAGGAGTTGACGTGCTGGTTGGTGACGGCGGTGATTTCCCGTGCGTGGCGCATCAGTCCGGCGAGGAAACGCCGGCCCGTCACCGACATTCCGTACAGGCCCGAGGCGTCATGGAAGGCATTGTTTTCACCCTCGAAAAGGGAGAAATGCGTGTGCATTGCCGAACCCGGCCAGTCATGAAGCGGCTTGGGCATAAAGGAGGCCTCAACGCCGTGGCGAAGCGCGACCTCACGGATGATCACTCGGCTGGTCATAATCGCGTCAGCCATGGTGAGCGCATCGGCAAAGCGCAGGTCAATTTCCTGCTGGCCAGGCCCAATTTCGTGATGCGAAAACTCCACCGAGATTCCCGCTCGCTCCAGAGAAAGAATGAGATCGCGCCTAAAGCCGTGAGCAACCGAACGGGTGACGTAATCGAAATAGGAGGCGTTATCAATCGGGGTAGGTTCGACGTCGTCGCTCGAACCCGGAAGGAAAAGATAGAACTCAATTTCCGGGTGGGCGTAGGCGGTAAAGCCGTACTCGGCGGCAAGATCAATGGTGCGTTTGAGGATCGAGCGCGGATCCGAACGCGCGGGCTCACCGTCGCGGCTCGCAATATCGCAGAACATCACCGCCACCGGCTCCTCCAGCGAACCAACCGTGGTGAAGGTATCGGCATCTGGAATGGCGAGCATATCGGACTCGTAAACGCGGGTTAGCCCCTGGATTGCGGAGCCGTCGAAACCAATCCCTTCCGCGAAGGCACCCTCGAGTTCGGCCGGCGCCACCGCCACCGATTTGAGCGTTCCCACGATATCGGTGAACCACAGGCGCACGTACCGAATGTTCTTCTCGGTGATGGTTCGTAAAACGTATTCTTGCTGAGCGTTCATCTTTCCACCTCTGCGCTTGAACCTACCGCGATTTTACCGGGGTCTCGCCAGCCGGGGCCACGGCCTGCTCGCCGCGCGAGCGGCGCGCTGAATCATCGGAAGCGGGATGGCCGTGCAGGCGCAGGCCAATCATGGTGATGTAATCGCGCACCTGATACCACGAGCGCAGATCCTCGCCCGGAGTCACCAACCAGGGAACCAAGGTGTCAATCGTGCGGGTATCGGTGCGGGAAAGCGACTCCAGGGACTGGGTCCATTCGTCGAGACAGTTGAGGGCGTAAGCCCAGCCGGCGTAGCGCACAAAATCGTCCAGGCGCGCCCCTGTCGTGGGCGGGGCATCCACCAAAAAGCGCCGAAATCCGTAAATCTGATCCGAGGCCACAATCCCGCCGGGAGACCGGCTTTTGTATTTGAGCACGGTAACCAGGCCGGCGATAGCCACCACGAGGGATACGCCAATCCAGAACGGCGTCACCGCGAGCGCCAGGGTCGAAATAATGGCGATGAAACACCAGAGCGCTCCCCCAATGAGTTCCACCGCGCCGAGCGAACCTAGCAGTTCACGGCCGGGCAGGAACCAGCGCCGCCGCTTCATCACCTCGTGGCGCACATCGGTTGCCACCGTATGGGCGAGGGTGCGCGAGAAGCCCTGCACCCGCAAAATAGGTTGGCGTGAGGGCGGAAGGCCCGCGGCCTCCATCCCGGTCCGATAACGCGCGATATCGAGGGGATGCTCGGCTCGGTAGTGGCGGGATTCGCCCGCTCCCGGCTCGGCAATAGCCTCAAGAAAACGGCGTTCTTGCGGAGGAAGGCTAGCATCGGGATCTTTTTGCAGGGAGACCACGATGGTTTCTCCGCGCACCCCCGGATCGCGGATGAAATCGAAAGCGATATAACCCCGGCAAGCTAAATCGACCAGCGTTGAGACCGTAGCCGAGTCCCCGGTGGCGCCGTCGATAATAAAGTCTGCAATGGCGGGAGTCATTTCCGGTGGCGCGGAGCGCATGGGCGCCCGATCAATGCGGGCGCGGCGAGTTTCTTTAGCGGCGGGAACCTGCGGAAAAACCCCGCGCGGCACCCGGGCATACTCACGCTCCGGGAGGAGGGCAAGCACCAGCACCACCAGGGAGAGAACGCAAATCCCACCACCGGTCCAAAATTCAAGGCTGGTTGTTCCGGTGAAATTCAAAATCGACGTCATCGCGCTCCCTCGCCCCCTCGCGCACCTTTCACGCTCGGCCTTCAAACCGCAAGCCTACACGCCCGCCAGTGTAGAATTATGTGCAAGAAAACGTACCTATGGAGGAAAACCCATGAGTGACCAGTTGCCCGAAGCCGCGCACCAGGAAAACGTCGAGGAAGCGGTGAGCCGTCTAGAAGGCGAACAGTTCAAGCCTTCGCGGATTAGGGTCCATCATTTGCGAAAAATGATGAAGGCGCATGAGCCCATCACCATGATCACCGCCTACGACGCGGTGATCGCCCGGCTGGTAGATAACGCCGGCGTGGAGATGATCCTGGTGGGTGATTCGATTGGGAACACACTGCTAGGCTATTCCTCAACCGTTCCGGTCACCATGGAAATTATGGAAACCGCTACCGCGGCCGTTATGCGCGGCACCAACCGCGCATTCATCGTGGCTGATTTGCCATTCGGCTCCTATGAAGAAAGCCCGCAGCAGGCTGTGCACAATGCCCTGCGCCTGGTTCGCGCCGGGGCGGATGCGGTGAAGCTGGAAGGCGGTGCCCATTTCGCTCCCACGGTGGAAGCGATCACCAATGCCGGCATTAATGTAGTGGCGCATATTGGTTACACCCCGCAGTCCGATGCAGCCCTGGGCGGCCCGCGCGTGCAGGGACGCAATGAGCGCGACGAAGACCGCCTCGCTCAAGATGCGCTCGCGCTGGAAAAGGCCGGCGCGGTCGCGATAGTCCTCGAGCTGGTGCCCGCGGCGGTGGCGCAGCGCATCACGGAGATCTCCCATATTCCCACTATTGGCATTGGCGCCGGGCCGCACACCAACGGCCAGGTCTTGGTGTGGACGGATATGGCGGGGATGAGCGATTGGGTTCCGCGCTTCGTTCGCCGCTTCGGCGAGGTAGGAAAGGCACTCACCGATGCCACCAGCGCCTACCGCGATGCGGTGCGAAACCGCGAGTTCCCCTCCCAGGAGCACAGCTTCTAAGGAGCTATTTCCAGCCATCAACTTCAGCGCCGCCGCGGGCTCTTTGACGAGAACTCGCGGCGGTGCGCTTATGATGGGGAGCATGAGTCTTGCCGAAAGAGCGCCGCTGGGCGCCACCACACCTGGAAAGCTTTCACCTCGCCGCTCGGTGCCCGCACATATCGAACGCCCCGAGTACATGTTCCACGACGGACCGGAAGTTATTACGGCGTCGGACGTGAAAAGCGAGGAAACCATCGAGCGTATTCGCGAGGCGGGAACGATTGCCGCGGACGCCATGTACGAAGCAGCGAAGGCGATCGCGCCGGGCGTGACCACGGACAAGCTAGACGAAATCGCGCACGAGTACATGTGCGACCACGGCGCCTATCCCTCATGCCTGGGTTATATGGGATTCCCGAAATCTATCTGCACCTCTGCGAACGAGGTTATTTGCCACGGCATCCCCGATTCTCGCCGCCTGGAGGAAGGCGACATTATCAACCTCGACGTCACCGCCTATAAGAACGGCGTGCACGGAGATACCAACGCCACTTTCCCGGTAGGCGAGATCGACGCCGAATCCAAACTGCTGATCGAGCGCACCGCGAAGGCCACCCTGCGCGGTATCAAAGCGGCCAAGCCGGGCCGCGCCGTCAACATTATTGGGCGGGTAATTGAGGCTTACGTCCACCGCTTCGAGTACGGAACGGTCCACGATTTCACCGGACACGGCGTGGGAGAAGCCTTCCACTCGGGCCTAATCATCCCCCATTACGATTCCGACCCTCTCTACGCCGATCCCATTCAGGAAAATATGGTGTTTACGGTGGAACCGATGGTGACCTTGGGAACGATTGACTACGAAATTTGGGATGACGATTGGACCACGGTGACGGCCGATCGCGGGCGCACAGCGCAGTTTGAACACACCATCGTGGTGCGCGAATCCGGCCCGGAGATCCTCACGCTTCCCTCGGATCCGACGGTTGGCCTGCGGCTTTGAAAGATGCGAATGAGTCAGCCTATACGCCGGGTTCTGTGCCCAAGCTCCAGGAGCCTGGGCGGCGACCATCCATCTACGCCTACCGTTGCCGGCAGACTCTAGCAATCCACCCGCGCGCTCGGCGGGAAGCGTCAACGCGCGCTGTCTGATCTTGCTCCCGGTGGGGCTTGCCGTGCCGCTTCCGTCACCGGAAGCGCGGTGGTCTCTTACACCGCCTTTTCACCCTTACCCTTGCGGGCGGTTTGTTTTCTGTGGCGCTTTCCCGCGGGTCACCCCGGGTGGGCGTTACCCACCACCGTTCCCTGTGGAGCCCGGACGTTCCTCGGCGCACCCGCCGCCGTCAGGCTTTTCGCTCGACGACGCCGCCGTGCAACGCGGCCGCCCGGCTGACTCATTCGCGTGCCTTAGTTTAGCGCCTCAAGCCGCGCCCGCCCGCGCGTCTTGATCACATTCAAGTTCGCTGCGCCGCGGGATCGGCCTACTTTTGACCTTCGTCAAGCTTGCCGGCGCGTAGATCCCGCATTTGCTGGATCACTAGCGCGTATCCCTCCTTGAGGTTCGCCTTGGTTTCTCCCGTCCAGCGCCGCGCCACAAAATTCATGGGATAAATGGTGGTCTCCAAGTCCGGGTCATAGAGGGCGATGTCCGCGCCCTGCTGATCTTCCCAGATCACCCATTCCAAACCGAGTTCCTTTTCCAGCAAGTCGCCGATACCCGCGCCCAGCATATTGATCAATGTGCTCGCATCGGCCCGCTCTTCCAAGCGCACGGTAGAATCGGAATTAGCAGCCCAGATGGCTTTCTGCTGATCAAACAATTCCTGCAGTTGATCGAGATTCCCGCGGATCCCCATCTCTTCCAAAACCTTCAGCATCGCGTCCAGCCACGCCCGTTCATCAGAATCAAGAAGATACGCATGCTCTTCCTGATCCTCGTTGTGGTACAGAGCCTTTCCGCGCGATGTTTGATCAGCCACGCTTTCCCTTTCCTCCGCCGCGCTGCAAAGCGCGGGGCTTTTCGTTCTTTTACCGGCTCTCGACCGGCACAATAATGCAGTCGTAGTCTTCCGAAAGATAAATTTCATCTTCCGGGTTGTTCTTGATCCGCGCGACTTCCACCGGGCTGAGGCGAATGCCGCCGTCGGTCACGCCGTCGGGCGTCATCGCCATTACCGCATAGCCACCGCTAAGAACCGCGTGCTCATACACATTCTTCAACGCCGTGGCGAGCGGGAAATACAGCCCGTCACGTTGGATACGCAACTCGGCCTGCTCGGACACAATTTTCTCCACCGCTTCTTCGAGCTCCCGGCGCTCCTGCGCCAGCTTGACTTTCAGATTCTCCAGCTTCGCGGTGACATCGGTAATCTGCCCTTCCGCGGCTTCAACTTCCTCCAGCGCGGCGAATTCACTATCCGAAGCCACCTCGAGCTTTTCGCGCAAGGTTTTCATTTCGCCCTCGAGCACCAGCAGATCATAGGAACCCAGGCCCTCGCCCGCGTTGTACTTTTCTTCTCTTTGCGCGATCTGGCCCTGCAAATTAGCGGACTGCTCCTCGGCCTGGCGCAGGCTCTGCTTAGCCTTCTCTAGGCGCTCCTGAGCGTTTTGCAAATCCTTGCCCAGCCCGGCCGCTCCGTTCATTAGCTTGCCCACGCTCTCGCGAAGTGGGTGCTTTTGGTTTTCACGCTCGAGTCGATTAATACTGCCGTCCAGCTGTGCCACTTTGAGCAACTGAAGTTGGTCTTCGCGCGGTGCCTTCATGATGTGTAGCGTATAGCAACTTATCCGCGGTAGGCGAGATTCCACGCATCTGTTACCGCGGTGGAAACATAGGTTTCAAGTTCTGGTAACCGAGCGAGCAACTCGGCTTCCATAATCTTTAGTAGCGGCCATTCACTGGCCCAATGCGTGGCGCAAATCAATGCACACCCGCCGTCCCAGACGTGATCGGTTGCCGGATGATGGCGCAAATCCGCGGTGAAGTAGGCATCCGCGCCGCTTTCATTTGCGGCTTGAAGTAGTGAATCCCCCGACCCCGAGCAAATGGCGAGGCGCCGAATCGCCCGCTCCGGATCTCCCGACCCGAGAACCCCGGCGGGAGTGCGCGGCAGGCGCCGAGCGAAAAGCTCCACTAAATCGGCAAATCGCATGGGCTGGCGAAGCTCGCCGACTCCCCCAATCCCGCTCTCTTCATCGAGCGGCCGTTCGATATGTAGCCCCACCAGATCGGCCAGAGCGCGCGTGGAAGCGACCACATCGGCGTTGGTATGGGCCGCGAAAAGCGCCAGGTGCCCGCGCACTGCCCGCGTCACCCAGCTTCCCTTTGCATTCGTCGCCGCCACCGAGGAAGTCCCCCGCAAGTACAGCGGATGGTGCGTAATGAGCATATCGGCGCCGTTTTCCAGCGCTTCTGCCAAGCTTGCCTCGCACGGGTCGACGGCGAAGTGGACCTTTTTTATTTCATCTTCCGGGGCGCCGGCAATCAGACCCACCCGGTCCCACTCCTCGGCCTTACTGGGAGGAAACAGCGCATCGAGTGCGCTCACAACCTCGGCAACCGTGTAGCTCATCCCCGCCTCCTTATTTCTTCGTTCCGCTACCTAGGAGCACATCGGCCCCGAGCAACCCTTCGCAATGGGAGCAAAGCTAGCCGTGAGAGGTAGGGAGTCAATATTTGAGGCATCAAAGTGGAAAACGGGCCCGGCGCTACGCAATTCCACCTCCGGCTCATCTCCCGCATGCACAACCATGGCCGACTGCTCGAGCGCCACCGGTGATGGGTTTTCCGTTTCGTCGATCTGCAGACCCAAACCCGCCAGGGTCTTTTCCAAAGAGGCGCGCACAGCGGCGACGTCGTCGAACGGGAAGAGGGGCACCAAGCTACCCGCCACCGCGGTCAAAATCCCCCGGTTCTCTTTTTTCTCGCAGTCGTACGTGAAAACGCGCGAGCCGGCTGGCGCGTCAATACCAATGTTGTAGGTGGCCATCATGTCTCCTTCTCGAAGTCGCACATAATTCTATCCACCTCGCACTCCTTAAACTGGGCAAAAACTCCCTCGCAAGCCTTAAGCGGGGCGAAAACTCCCTCGCACCGACCCGCGCAAACGTGAAACCCTTTTGCTATGACTCTCAATATTCCAACCTTCAAACTTTCAGATGGTGGCCAAATTCCTGCCGTTGGCATCGGCTCGCTACTCGCCAAAGGCGAGGAACTGGCAGCAACGCTCACAAAAATCCTGCAAGATGGCTACCGCCTAATTGATTCGGCGCAACAGTACGCCAATGAAGTCGCGGTAGGAGAAGCCGTGAAACGCAGCGGAATTGACCGCGCGGAATTCTTCATCACCACCAAGGTGGCCGGCGTTGATCAGGGACGCGAGCTGGTGCGCCCGGGCCTGGAAGCCTCCCTACGGCGGCTCGATATGGACTATGTGGACGCGCTGTTGATTCACTGGCCCAACCCCTCGCGCGGGCTTTATGTTGAAACCTGGGAGGCCATGCTCGAGCTGCAGAGCGAAGGGCTGATCCGGCACGTGGGCGTCTCGAATTTCCTCCCCGGAGCATCTCGATAATCTCTACGCGGCCACCGGGGTGTATCCGGTGATGAACCAAATCCAGCTTTCCCCGGCGCTCCCGCGCCAAACCTCGCGCGCCTACCACGCCGAGCACGGGATCCTTACAGAGGCATGGCGCCCGCTGGGCGGCCCGGAAAACGTGCTCGATCAAATTATTGTGAAGACCATCGCCGAAAAACATGAAGTGAGCGCCGGCCAGGTGGCGTTGCGCTGGGCGGTGCAGCAGGGCATCGTTCCGATCCCGTCCTCCTCCAATCCTTCTCGCTGGAAGGCAAACGCGGATTTGTTCAGCTTTGAACTCGACGAGCGCGATATGCGTGATCTGGAAACGCTTGATTTAGGCGAAGCCACGGCCTGGGACGCACGAACCCACGAAGAGTGGTAGGTTTCCCCTTTTCGACCAAAACACCTTAGTATCGAAAACTGAAACCGCTCGCATGGGCGGACCGCCGTGGAAAGGTAACGCATGCTAGACGTGCTCAGCGCGAATTCTGTTCTTTTGACGTTCTTAGTGATCACGCTGGGAGCTTTAGTAGGCGCAATCCCCATAGGACCGGTGAAATTCGGAGCGGCCGGCGCGCTTTTCGTGGGCCTCGCCTTTGGCGCATTCACCCACGTTAACCCGGCGGTCCTCTCCGTCTTTCAGGACCTCGGCTTGGGCATGTTCGTCTACCTCATTGGCTTGGAAGCAGGCGAAACCTTCTTTAAGGAGATCAAGCAACAGTTCGCGCTGATGCTAGTGGCCATGGTAGCGGTAACCCTGGGCGCAATTAGCGCCGTCACCTCCGGCGAACTCATTGGTCTGGAGCGGGAGATCTCGGTGGGCGCTTTCGCCGGATCGCTCACCTCCACGCCGTCGCTGGCGCTAGCAACGGAGCAGGCCGGAAACGACCTACCCTCGGTGGGCTACTCAATTGGTTACCCGGTCGGCATCGCGGTGGCGATTGTGCTGATCGCGCTCACGATTAACCGCGAATGGAAGGCACGTAACGACCTCGTCAACGCCGATGACGCGATTTTGCGCAATATCCGAGTGCGGGTTAAGCACGCCACCTCCGGCATGGAGCTGGAAGAAAAATTCGGGTCGTTCATCCGTATTGCGACTATCCGCCGCCAATCCCACACCCTGATTGCTCGGCCTAACCAGGATCTGCAGGAAGGCGACGTGGTCTCGCTTTTCGTCACCAAGTCCGCCGAGAACGAGATCATTAAGTTCATGGGAACCCGGGTCCCGCGCAACCCCTTCGCTGATCCGCGCATCTCCATGCGCCGAGTCCAGCTTTCCAACCGCGACCTGGCCGGGCGCCAGGTTGCCGATATCCCCCTGTTCAAGAACTTCCAGTCGCGTATTACCAAGATTCGCCGCGGAGACAGCGAGTTCCTCGTGAACCCGGATACTTACCTTGAGCTGGGCGACACGGTGGAACTCGTGGTGATGTCGCGCAACGCGGCGGCCGTTTCGGCATACTTCGGCGACTCCATCCAAACCTCCTCCGAGTTGGACACGGTGGCAACCTTTGGCGGCCTCGCGCTGGGATTTGCGGTCGGCCTCATTACCGTGCCGCTTCCGGGCGGGGCATCCTTCAAGCTCGGCGCGGCCGCCGGCCCAATCATTGTGGGCATGATCCTCGGCGCGATTCACCGTACCGGCGCCATTCCGTGGCAAATTCCCCGCTCCGCCAACTACACCCTGCGCCAGCTTGGACTCCTCGTCTTCCTCGCCTCGGTGGGCCTGGCCTCCGGTGATGCTTTCGCTTCCACCGCTTTCTCCATGACCGGCCTCAAGACGATTATCGTTTGCGTGATCGTGGGCCTGTTCGGTTGCGGATCCTTCATTATTATTTCCTGGCTTATGGGCCGTTCCCCCGCCCGCGCAAACGGCGGCGTCGCGGGCGTTCTTGGCCAGCCGGCCGTGTTGTCTTACGCGACGTCGAAAACCTCCGACCCGCGTATTATGAGCGGTTACGCCACCACCTTTGCGATCGCGCTGATCTATAAGATCGTGATCGTCCCCTTCATGTTCGTGTAGGTACGCGAGCGGCCGAGAGGAGTGCAAATGAGCGAGTATCGTAGCGCGGTATACGCGAGCCCCATCGGGGAGTTACTCCTCGTTGCCGGGCCGCGCGGCCTGCTTCGCCTCGCCTTCGTGGCCGACCGCGAGCAAGGCGCCAGCCACCCGAATGCCGAGTCGCTGACGCGCACTATCGCCGGCGTTGAGGAGAGCCTCGGCACCCGCGTCGCGCCCGATTCTTTGTTCGACGACGACGCCGTAGCACGCCGCTATCTGGACCAGACGCGCGAGGAACTCGAGGAATACTTTTCTGGGGCCCGCCGCGAGTTTGATATCCGCTTGGACTGGGGCCTAGCCCGCGGCTTTTTCCGCGAGGTCGCCGTATACCTGCCGCGCATCCCCTACGCCACGGTCGCCACATATTCGGAAGTAGCGGCTGATCTGGGCCGTCCGCGGGCCGCGCGGGCGGTGGGAACGGCGTGCGCCAAGAACCCCATTCCGCTTATATCGCCCTGCCATCGCGTGGTTCGCACCGACGGCCAGTGGGGAAATTACGCGGGCGGGACGGATGTGAAAGAGCGCCTTCTCACCTTTGAGGAGCAAATCGCCGCCGACGCGGGCCGCGCCTAGCGCTCCGCCCGGGTTTGGCGCAAGAACTTAATCCGGACGAAAACGTGCCGCGGGCGGCTACTTTTTCGATAGCCGCCCGCGGCGCGTTGACCATATTCTTTTGTGGGCCCGGAGGGGCTCGAACCCCCGACCTCTTGGGTGTAAACCAAGCGCTCTGACCAGCTGAGCTACAGGCCCTTTCGCTCGCGCTTGCGCACGAGCACCATGCAATAGTAGCCGATGGGCGCGGCGATTTCGATTCGCGTGACATATCTCCGACTTCACGCCGAAGTTTGACTCGCGCGGAAAGCTACTTCACTCTCCGCTACCGCTTAGAAAGCGAAACCGAGTGCGGTGAGTTTCACGCCCGTCCAGGCTTGGCCCACCGAGGTGGAAGTGGTGGGCTGCATCCCAGCCGTATCGGCCGCCTCTTCGATATCGTCGTGCGGAACGGTAAATGCACTGCGCGGACCGGGAACCAGAAGCCAGCAGACCGCCTGATCAGAGTCGAAATTTGACTTGATATCCAGGAGATAGTCGGTCAGGTCGTCAATATTCCCGTCATCCGAGCGCCACCAAGCAATCGCCCCATCAACGGTATCTGGGTAGTCCTCATCAACGAGCTCGGAGTCGATGATGTTTTCAATTTCTGCGCGGATCTCTTCGGCAACGTCCTCGTCGTAACCGAATTCCTGAATTACGTTTCCCTTCCGGAAACCGAACGATGTCATGGGTTCACTTCACCGCATTCCGCTAGATTTTTCAAGTTCAAAACGCGAAATACCCGGATTTATCTCATCTTCACCGGCGAGAGCGCCCCACGCCGCCCCCGCTTCCCGCTTTTCCCGCCGCTACCGCGCCAGTTCGCCGGGCCGCGGGCGCGCTGGCCCGGCTTTCGCACTCCGCTGACAGTGGAGCTGTAACCCCGTACCCTCCGTTGGGCGGTAACATGGAATCACTAAAGGAACCGCTATGCCGTCTCGCGGCCCCTACCGCGATGGCGAGCACCTCGTTGAACCATAAGTTAAGGGAGACTTCATGAGCGAACAGCCGCATTCTGCCCATCTCGTCAATGGGCAGCTAAGTCAGATTCCCGATTCCGATCCGGAAGAAACCAGGGAATGGCTTGATTCGGTCGGCGACCTAATCGAAACCAATGGAACTGATCGCGCCCGCTTCGTGCTCAACAGCATGGAGGAATACGCGCGCGGTAAGGGCGTGGGGATTTCGCCCGAACTCTCCACCCCCTACATCAACACCATCCCGGCCTCCGCCGAGCCGGAATACCCGGGCGATGAGGAAATCGAGCGCCAGTTCCGCATGTGGACTCGCTGGAACGCGGCGGTGATGGTAACCCGCGCCCAGCGCCCCGGCGTCGGCGTCGGCGGCCACATCTCCTCCTACGCCGCCCAGGCAACGCTCTACGAAGTGGGCCTCAACCACTTCTTCCGCGGCCCGGACGCACCGGGCGGCGGAGACCAGGTCTACTTCCAGGGCCACTCCAGCCCGGGTAATTACTCCCGTGCATACCTCGAGGGGCGCCTTACCGAGGCGGATTTGGATAACTTCCGCCAGGAAGCCTCTCGCCCCTCGGGCGGCCGCGGCTTGCCCTCCTACCCGCATCCGCACCAGATGCCCGACTTCTGGCAGTTCCCCAG
The DNA here is from genome assembly GCF_001457435.1 of Actinobaculum massiliense. Classification (GTDB taxonomy): domain Bacteria; phylum Actinomycetota; class Actinomycetes; order Actinomycetales; family Actinomycetaceae; genus Actinobaculum; species Actinobaculum massiliense. Next base: position 107,633 of record NZ_LN881716.1, read on the forward strand.
CGTTTCACTCGGCATCGGCCCGGCAAACTCGATCTACCAGGCGTGGTTCAACCGTTACCTGGCCGAGCGCGGCATTCAGGACACTTCTGATCAGCACGTGTGGGCCTTCATCGGCGACGGCGAAATGGACGAGCCCGAATCGCGCGGCATGCTTCAGCTCGCCGCCTACCAGAAGCTTGATAACCTCACCTGGGTGATTAACTGCAACCTGCAGCGCCTGGACGGCCCGGTACGCGGAAACGGCTCGATTGTCCAGGAGCTCGAAGCCTTCTTCAAGGGCGCGGGCTGGAACGTCATCAAGGTGCTGTGGGGCCGCGAGTGGGACCCGCTTCTTGCCAACGATCAGGATCACGCGCTGGTGGATCTGATGAGCTCCACCCTCGACGGCGACTACCAGGGCTACAAGGCGAACGACGGCGCCTATGTGCGCAATAACTTCTTCGGCCGCGATCCGCGCACCAAGGCGTTGGTGCAGGATATGAGCGACGATCAGATTTGGGCGCTTCGCCGCGGCGGTCACGATCCGCGCAAGATCTACGCCGCCTACCGCAACGCGCTTGCTACCAAGGGCCAGCCCACGGTGATTTTGGCGCAGACGGTCAAGGGCTACGATCTGGGAACCTCGTTCGCGGGCCGTAACTCCAACCACCAGATGAAGAAGCTCAACTCGGCGGATCTGAAGCTCCTGCGTGATACCACCGGAGTACCGATCGAGGATTCGCAACTTGAGAATCCCTACGAGGCTCCCTACTACAAGCCGCCGGAAGATCACCCGGCCATGCAGTACATGCGCGAGCATCGTAACCAGTTGGGCGGCTACATCCCGCAGCGGCGCATCTTCGAAGGCGGCATTGAGATGCCGAAGGAGAAGCCGTTTGAGTCCATGAAGAAGGGCTCGGGCAAGCAGAAGGTAGCCACCACCATGGCGCTGGTTCGCCTGCTCAAGGATCTGGTTCGCGATAAGAAATTCGGGTACCGCCTGGTGCCGATCGTCCCGGACGAGGCGCGTACCTTCGGTATGGATTCAATGTTCCCCTCGCAGAAGATCTTCAATACGCTGGGTCAGAACTACACCGCCGTCGACCATGACATGCTCCTCTCTTACAAGGAGTCGACGCAGGGTCAGCTGCTCCACACGGGTATTACCGAGGCCGGTTCGGTAGCCGCCTACACGGCAGCCGCTACCTCGTACGCGATTCACAACCAGCCGATGATCCCCTTCTACATCTTCTACTCGATGTTCGGATTCCAGCGCACCGGCGATCAGCTCTGGGCAGCCACGGACGCTCTTGCCCGCGGCTTCATTGTGGGCGCCACTGCCGGACGCACAACCCTTACCGGTGAAGGCTCCCAGCACATGGACGGTCACTCGCCCGTGATTGCCTCCACCAACCCCGGGGTCATTCACTACGATCCGGCCTACGCCTACGAAATCGGCCATATCTTCAAGGACGGCATCGTGCGCATGTACGGTGACGGTTCGGATGGGCGCAACCAGAACGTTCAGTACTACCTCACGGTCTACAACGAGCCCATCCACCAGCCGGCAGAGCCGGAGAACGTGGATGTGGACGGTATTATCAAGGGCATCTACAAGCTGGACGAAGCCGACGGCCAGGGAGGCCCGCGCGTCAACCTCCTCGCTTCCGGCGTGGGCGTACCGTGGGCACGCGAAGCCAAGAAGATGCTGCGCCGCGATTGGGGCGTTGACGCCACGGTATGGTCGGTCACCTCGTGGTACGAACTGCGCCGCGATGGCATGGAGACCAACGAGTACAACTACCTGCACCCCACCGAGGCTCCGCGCGAAGCATACGTGACCGCGAAGCTGAAGAACGAGCAGGGTCCGTTCATCGCCACCTCCGATTTCGAACATCAGGTACAGGACTCCATTCGCGAATGGGTTCCCGGCCGCTACGAGACGCTCGGCGCGGACGGCATTGGAATCTCTGATACCCGCCCGGCGGCTCGCCGCTACTTCAAGATCGACGATGCCACAATGGTCGTGCGTGCTTTGCACGCTCTGGCCCTTGAGGGTCAGATGGACGCCTCCGTGGTGCAAGAGGCGATCGACAAGTACGACATCAATAATCCGCAGGCGGCCGAGCCCGTCCCGGATAACGATCCCGAATAAAGATTCTTCTAGGGATATTTTCGCGGTGCAAATCGCGGCGAAAACCTAGCGGAACTAATAAACTAGCGATTTAGCTATTTCGTAGACCCTTCTACGAAATACGCGTAAGCTAGCGGAGCGACCTTGTTCCGTCGTTGCTGACGAACGGTACAGGGTCGCTCCTTTTTTACGCGGAGATCTGTAACTTCAACTCGCACCTCAACCAGCCGGTGATTTCGCCGCTCATATCCCACGTGCCCGGAGGGCCGTGGCTTTTTCCTGGAGCCCGAAATCCTGACTCGAAAGCACTCGGCGAAAGGTTCGAATGACCGTCTATAAATTAGCGTGGCGTTATCTGCGTGCTCACGCCGGAGAACTCACCGGCGTGCTCCTTCTCCAGGTAATCCAGGTGCTCCTCAACCTCGTGCTCCCCGCCCTCAACGCGCGGGTGATCGACGAAGGAATCCTGGCGAATGACCCCGGCCTCGTATGGAAAATCGGCCTCATTATGGTCGCATTCACCCTGGTACAGGCAATCTGCTCGGCGGGTGCGATCTTCCTTGGATCGCGTATTTCCACTCGCATGGGCCGGGATTTGCGGCGTGACACCTTCACCCATGTGCAGCGTTTCTCCCCGGCCGACCAGCGGCATTTTGGCGCTTCCACCCTGGTCACCCGCAATACCAACGACGTCATGGGCATCCAGATGGTCACCCTCCTCACCTTCACGGTGATGGTGATGGCCCCCATTATGGGCGTGGGCGGAATCATTATGGCCATTGGCCAGGATGTGGCACTCTCCGCCACCTTGCTGGTTATCGTTCCGGTGCTAACCCTCATCATTCTGCTGTGCATGCGAGCGCTCATTAAGCGCTACCAGGTTCTCCAGGACCGAGTGGACGCAATTAACGAGGCTCTGCGCGGCCAGCTGGCCGGCGTGAGGGTAATCCGCGCTTTCCGCCGCCAGGAAGATATCGCCAAACTCTTCGATAAATCCAACCGCACCTATCGGCGCCTCATGCTTGAGATCGGAACGATTTGGTCGGGCCTCATGCCGCTTATGTCCGTGGTGATCGGGATCGCCTCGGCCGTTATTGTGTGGCTGGGTGGCCATCGCATTGACGCCTCCGCCATGCCGGTGGGCGCGCTCACCGCTTTTATCACCTACCTCATGATGATCCTCGGTGCGGTGATGATGCTGGGCATGATCATTATGATCGTGCCGCGCGGTAACGTTTCAGCGCGCCGCATCCTGGAGGTTCTGGAAGCCCAGCCCTCCATTTCCTCTCCCGAATCGCCCGCCCCACTTCCGGCGTCGCCCCTCACCTTTACGTTGGAGAACGTTTCGTTGACCTACGACGACGCCGAAGAGCCCTCCGTCTGCGATGTGGACCTCACCCTCGCTCCCGGCACGACGACGGCGATTGTGGGCTCTTCTGGTTCGGGTAAGTCCTCGCTGATCAAGATCCTGCCCCGTCTGGTCGACCCAACCGCGGGAAGCTATCGAGTCAACGGCGTTGAGGTTCGTGACCTTGACCTGCGCGCCTTCCGCCGGCGCATTGCCTATGTGCCCCAGCGCGCATTCCTCTTCTATGGCACGATTGCGAGCAACGTCGCCGGATCTCCCGAAAACATTGACCGCGAGCGCGTTCAGCGCGCCCTCGATGTTGCCCAGGCCAGCGATTTCGTTGCGGAGCAGGGCGGGCTCGATGCTGTGGTGGAAACCGGCGGTAAGAACCTTTCGGGTGGGCAGCGTCAGCGCATTACGATTGCCCGCGCGCTTTACCGCGCCCTTCCCGATCCTTCCGGCAAACCAGGAGCGGATCTGATCGTGTTCGACGATTCGTTCTCCGCCCTCGACTTTGCCACTGATGCAAAGCTTCGCCAGGCCCTGCGCACCGAGGCGGCGAGCTGCGCCGTCGTGATTGTTGCGCAACGCATCTCCACCACTCGAAATGCCGATGCAATTCTCGTGCTCGCGGAAGGGCGCCCCGCCGGCTACGGGACCCACGATGAGCTTTTACAAAGTTCGACCGTGTATCGCGAAATCGTGGAATCACAAGACCATTCACAGGCAGTGAGCGCGCAGAAAACGGAGGATGCACAGTGAGACAGCACGTTGAACCGCCGCGCGATACCAAGGCAGCGTTGCGCAAAATCGCCTCAAACCTCAACGGTGAAAAGTGGCGGATTTCCGCCGTCCTTATTATTACTCTGGGCTCCGTCGTGACCGCGGTGGTGGGACCTTTGCTTTTGGGCATGGGCACCAATGTGATCGTCGACGGCATCCAGGGCAAAGGAATCGACTATGACCGGCTGGCCCAGATTCTGCTGTGGACGGTTGCCGCTTACGCTCTCTCCTCCGCTCTGCGGTTTATCGCCAGCTTCATTATTCGCCTGATCATTCAGGATCTGGGATACCGCATGCGCCGCGATGCGCAGGAAAAAATTGATCGCATGCCGCTGGGGCAAATCGATAAACAGCAGCGCGGTGATGTGCTTTCGACCGTCACGAACGATATCGATAACGTCACCCAGTCGCTCCTGCAGACGCTGGCGGAAGTTATTACCGCGATATATCAGGTGATCGGGATTATCGGGATCATGCTCTACCTCTCCTGGAGCCTCACCCTGGTGTCGATCCTGACGCTTCCCCTGGGCGGCTACCTGGTGGTGCAACTGCTCAAGCGCTCCAAAAAGCAGTTCCGTTTGCAGTGGAACCTCACCGCGGATGTCTCTTCGATCGTGGAAGAATCCTTCACCGGGCTTGATGTTGTTGCCGCTTACGGTCTCGAGGATGAATTCCAGGATCGCTTCGATTCGACCAACGATGCCCTGTTCGACGCCGGTTTCAAGGCCCAGGCCATCTCGCAGATGTCCCAGCCGACAATGACGGTGGTTACCAATGCCATGTTCGTGATCGCGACGGTAATGGGCGGTCTGCAGGCTATTGGCGGGATTCTCACGATTGGCGGCTTGCAGGCATTCCTCCAGTACTCGCGGCAGATTTCTCAGCCCATCCAGTCCCTGGCTTCCACCGCTAATATGTTGCAGTCCGCGGCCTCCTCCACCGAGCGAATCTCCGATTTCATGGCCGAGCCGGAAATGGAAGAGGATACGACCACTACCTATGCTGATGTGGTTCGCCCCGAGAATCGACGCGGAAAGATTGAGTTCGACCACGTCCGCTTCTCTTACAGCCCGGAAACTCCGGTCATTCGCGATCTTTCCTTCGTGGCCGAGCCGGGCCAAACGGTTGCGATCGTTGGCCCTACCGGAGCCGGAAAGACCACCCTGGTGAACCTCCTCATGCGTTTCTACGAGGTTGATTCCGGTGCCATTAGGGTCGACGGCGTCGATATCCGCGACTTTTCTAAGGATTCTCTACGCTCCCATTTCGGAATGGTTCTCCAAGATACCTGGCTCTTCTCCGGTACCGTCTGGGAGAACATCGCCTTTGGCGATGAGAACGCCACCAAAGCCGATGCGGTGCAATCGGCCAAGGCAATTGGGATCGACCGCTTTGTGCGGACCCTCCCCGGCGGGTACGAGGCACATCTTGGCTCGGAAGGTGACAACATATCCACCGGAGAAAAGCAGCTCCTGACGATTGCGCGCGCCTACCTCGCCGATCCGGACGTCCTCATTTTGGATGAAGCAACCTCGTCTGTGGATACCCGCACCGAACAGATGATTCAAAAGGCTATGAGTGAGTTGCGGGTGGGGCGAACCAGCTTTGTTATTGCCCACCGCCTGTCCACGATCGTCGATGCGGACGTCATCTTAGTAATGGAGCACGGCGACGTCGTCGAACAAGGAACTCACGACGAGCTACTGGCTCGGGGCGGAGCTTACGCGAACCTCTATCAGAGCCAGTTCGCCTAAAATCGCCTCAGAAGCCAGCCACAAAACACACAGCAATATGCCCGAGGCGCCTGCCGCACCTCGGGCATATTGCATTTTTTGCTAAAGCATTGTTATTTGCTTAAACGTTCCTTTTGCTGGAGCGTTGCTCTTCGCTAAAGCGTTGCTTCAATCTCCCCGCGAGAGAAACCCAAAAGCAACTCTTGCAACTCATCGACCGTATCGACCCGCCCCCAGGCAAGATCGAATTCCTCGGCGGGCCCATTGCTCCATCCCACCAACACCGTCGGGACACCGTTCGCCGCAGCTCCTTCAATATCGTGAATCCGATCGCCCACCATGAGGGCTGAGCTGGCGTCCACTCCCTGCGCCGCCAGGCACTCCAAAGCATCGGCAACCACCATCGCCTTGGTGTAGTCCGGGCGATTCTCCGGATCTCCGGCTATACACAAAAAGTGGTCGGCGATTTCCCAATGCTCCAGGAGGGCCCGCGCATTGTGCTTATTCTTCGAGGTGGCGACGGCGAGCGGAACGCCCTCGGCTTGCAGATTGGCGACCATATCCGCCATTCCCTCAAACACCGGGGTATCCAGCATGACTTTCTCGTACCGGCGCCGGTAGCGCGCGACCATGTCCACCGGATCTTCCGCACCTAGTTTGGTGAAAGTATCCGCCAGCGGTGGCCCAATAAACTGCACAAAGAAATCAAGCGGGTAGTCTCGGCCCATTTCCTCGCGGACGGTTGCCTGGAAAATACGCGTGACGACGGGCGCTGAGTCAATCAGCGTGCCATCGAGGTCGATGAGGACTGGTTTCACAATTCAATTCCGGTGATGTCACCGGCTCCTTCCCTACGGACTTCGCGGATAACCAAGTCGAGAACGGTGGTGGCACCATCCCCTACCGGGCCGCCAGCAATAATATCTACTTCGTGCCCGAGTTTCTCCTCGACTTCTTCGCCGGTGCGCAGAGGTTCGCTCTCCCCCGGCAAAATAAGCGTCGAGGAAAGCACCGGCTCTTGATTGGCTTCCACAATGGCCTGCGTAATCTTGTGATCGGGGATGCGCACACCCACGGTCTTCTTTTTCTTATTGAGAGTGGCGTTCGGAACTTCCTTGGTCCCCTTCAAAATGAAGGTATACGGACCGGGAGTGAGTTGCTTGATCAGCCGGAAATCGGGGTTATCCACAATCACGAGTTGCCCCAGCTGCGCGAAATCCCGGCACAGCAGAGTGAAATCGTGCTTTTCACCCACCTTGCGGATGGTTCGAATACGCTCCAAACCACTTTTATTTGCCATCCGGCTCACCAGCGCATAACCCGAATCGGTGGGAATTGCCGCTACCCCTCCGTCGCGTAGCACATCAACGACCTTGTTGACGTAACGCGCCTGCGGATTTTCCGGATGAATTTCAACTAGCGTTGCCATATTTCCCCTTTCATAGTGCCGAAAAATGCTCCGCGTCTCTCGGCCCGCACGCTTGTATCACGTGCACATTTCAAAAGCCTGACACTTTGCCGCTCATCCCTTCACGGCCGGCTAATTAATAGCCTGGTGCTCCGCTGCTTTAAGCATTTCCGGATTCGGAGGTGTCCGAAACGCCGGTAACGCTCGCGGAAACCCGATTAATGGACTCCATCATCTCTTCAATCTCGGAGCGCGAAACATAAGGCTCGAGTTCGCGCATATAGGTTTTCGCTTCCTGCACCCGTTCCGCATCAAGCGCGGCATCGATAATTGCCCAACCAGCCACCGCATCTTGCTTCCCCGGCGCCCAGTGCGCCAGCCCCAGGCTGAGCGCTTGGTCAGGCATTCCCGCATCGCGCAAGATCTTCACGCATTTGGCGAGCACCTCGCCGGACGGGTTTCTATCCGCCGCCACGTTAAGCTTCTTTATTGCCCCCTGCGTATCTGACTTCACCGAGAGCCGCGCAAGTTGTATCTGGGGATACCAGGAGGAGGTATTCCCGGAAAGCTCCTCCGCCAGAGCCCAGATCGCTAAATCCGCAGAAACGGGAACCGAACCGGTAGCCGTGGTATCCGCTCGCAAGGGATCCGCTGGTGGCTGTTCTTCTTCGGCGCTCTGAGCTATCCGGACCAGCTCGTCGAAGGCGGCGACGTCGTTCGGATCATCAGCCAAGCGCGCCCGCAACTCTGCGATCCGCGCCGGTTGCTCGTCGCTTTCGACGCTATGCTGAAATAGCTGTTTCATGAGATCCAGGAATGCCATAACTCGAGCGTACCAAGAGGAGCGACATAAACAATGGACCAGATTTCGTCCGAAAAAGAAAAACTGTCACTAGATGAGGTCGCGGCGCAGGCGCTCGAGCGCGAAGGCTTTGCGGAGGTCGGGCCCGATTTTGCCTTCGCGGAAGCGGATTGCATAACGCGCTGGTCCGTCGCGGTGGCGCTGGAGGAAGCCGCCCGGCGCACGATCCCGGATGAAAGAATCCGCGCCGCCGGCACGGTACGAAAATTGGTAGATCTCTTCGAACTCTAACGCCATCAGCGGAACCATGTTCCGCATGATAGAACGCATTAAATGGCTATTTCGCGCCATTCTCTCAGCGAACACTAACTAAAGTCTCATATAAGGGCGGCAAAGTTCGGTATCGTCATAACGTGTCCCAGCAGGGCATTCTTACTTCAATCAAGCATTTCCCTAAGCATAGAAAGGCGAGAAATGACTTACCGGATGATCCTGAACCAGACCGGTTACTTCGGGCGCGGAGCGCTCGACAACCTGGTGCCCGAACTGCAACGCCGCGGTTTCAAGAAGGCGCTCGTGGTCACCGACGAAGGTGTTGCTAAGTCAGGCGTTCTGGCCAAGCTGACCGACAAGCTCGACGCCGCCGAATTCCCCTACGCCATCTTCTCCGACGTCGTCCCCAATCCGCCCGTGGAGAACGTGCAGGCGGGCGTCAAGGCGCTCCACGACGAAGGTGCGGACGTCCTCATCGGCATTGGCGGCGGTTCTCCGCAGGACACCGCGAAGGCAATTGGCATTATTGGCGCAAATCCCGAGTTCTCTGACGTTCTCTCCCTGGAGGGCGTGGCCGACACCAAGAAGCCGGCCGTGCCGATCATTGGCGTTCCGACCACCGCCGGTACCGCGTCGGAGACCACCATCAACTACGTCATCACCGACACCAAGAACAAGCGCAAGTTCGTGTGCGTCGACGAGCACGACATCCCAATCCTCGCGATCGTTGACCCTGACCTGATGGACGGCATGCCGCGTTCGCTGAAGGTAGCCACCGGTTTGGACGCGCTGACCCACGCCATCGAGGGCTTCATTACCCCCGGTGCCTGGGAGCTTTCCGACGCCGTTCACGAGAAAGCTTTCCGCATGATCGCTCAGAACCTGCAGAAGGCAGCCGACGGCGATACCGACGCCGTCGAGAAGATGGCCTACGCTTCCTACATCGCCGGCATGGGCTACTCGAACGTGGGGCTGGGCCTGGTGCACGGCATGGCGCATCCGCTCGGCGGCCGTTACAACGCTCCGCACGGAGTTGCCAACGGCATTCTGCTGGCGCCGGTTCTTGAGTATAACAAGGACTACACCGGCGAGAAGTACCGCGATATCGCGGACGCCTTTGGTGTGGAGGGCGCTTACGATCGTCCGCTCGAGGATGTTCGCAACGACGCCGTCGCCGCGGTGGCGGAACTGACCCGCGCCCTGGGCAATCCGACCAAGATTTCCGAGGTCGGCGTCACCGAGGCGGGCCTGGACGATTTGGCCGCCGACGCGCTGGCGGACGTGTGCACCCCGGGCAACCCCCGCCAGGCGACGCTCGAGGACATCCGCGCCATTTACGCCTCGCTCCTCTAAAGTCTTGTCTCGTCGCGTCGTGCTGAGCTTGCGGGCGGTACCCGTGGGCTTTGGCGCGGCGAGAGGTAAAGCAGATCAATAAAAAGATTGGGTTGCGTACCGCTCGGGTACGCAACCCAATCTTTTTTTCACAAACACGGGATTGACTAGGAAACGCGGTCACCCCACCCGGTGCAGCCACCGCACTGGAGCACCCGCACCCGCGTATCGGAACGGTTCGAGTTCGTCATCCCAAGCTTGGCCGAGGGCAAGGTCAAGGAGACGCCGAAGCTCGACTGAATCATTTCCCGCATGTTCAATCGCCGCCCGCACACGATTCTCGGGTACTACCACATTACCTGCTAAATCCGTCTGCGCATAAAAAATTCCGAGTCCTGGCGTAGCGCTCCAGCGGCCACCTTCGGAAACCGCCGTCGCATCCTCGGTAATTTCGTACCGCAGATGCTCCCACCCATTGAGTGCGGAGGCGAGAACCGCTCCCGTGCCCACCTCGCCGGTCCAGGGAACTTCAGCTCGGTTCATCTGCGGTAAAGCGGGTTGCTTCGTCCATTCAAAATGCGGCTCGTATCCGAGCACAGAAGCAACCGCCCATTCAACGTGGGGTTGAACGGCCGGTGTCACAGAATGGATGAATATAACGCCTCTGGTGGCGTGTTTGTTCACCATCACTACCTCCTGCTTCTGGGTGGCTTTCCCCTTGCTACCCCGTCGCAGGACTAATCAATGGCTGAAATAACTATAGCGTGCCCGGGGCGGAAAGTTGAATATGCTCCTCACCGCCCGCGGGCCGATCCGCCTTAAAGTTTCAAATCGCGGATTTCTTTCATCGCCCGCTTACGCACATCCTTGGCAAGACGGTCGATGTAGAGGTGGCCGTCCAAGTGGTCGACCTCGTGTTGAATGCAACGGCCCATCAGCTCTTCGCCTTCAACAATCTTCTTCTTACCATCCAGGTCGATGCCCTCCGCCCGGGCGTACCAGGAGCGCTCCGTCGGGAACCAGAGGCCGGGAACGGAAAGGCAGCCTTCGTCCCCGTCCTGGTATTCATCTTCTGACAGCTCCACGATGCGCGGATTGAGGATGTAGTCCACTTCGCCGTCGATATTCCACGAAAACGCCCGCAGGGAGACGCCGATCTGATTTGCGGCGAGGCCGGCGCGCCCGTCCTCATTCACGTTTTCCAAAAGATCCTCGACCAGTTGCTTCACGCCCGCATCAATCTCGCGAATTTCATCGCAGGGCGTGCGCAACACCGGATCGCCAATTACTCGAATTTCTCGAAAAGCCATGGCGCTATTGTCTCACACCTGGGGCGCGGGCAGACCCGCTCCCCAGGCGATTCTAGATTTCGCGCGATTGCGGCTGCTCCTCCTAGAGCTGGAAAGCGTTGAGAAGGAAACGAAGGGTAATTGCTCGCGTTTCGGGAATCTTATCTTTCCCGTCCTCCACCAGCGTCAACGCATTCACCAATACGCCAGCGAGGAGGGTGACGATAACTTCCGGATTACCCTGCAGGCCAATCAGATTTTCTGCCTGGGCGCCGCGCACAATCTCCACCATAAAACGCACCAGGCGCCGAATGACGGGATATTCCTTTTCCGAGTCGTTATTGCGCATATTGGCCAGGCCAACCGCGAAAATCCGGGTGGAAAGCTGGTCGTTAGCGTAAGTATCGAAAAGATACTCGACCATCCGCTCGAGCCGATCGGTGGCGCTCATGGTTTCGTCGCTCGCAATGCGCTCGAAAGTATCCGACAGCGAGAGGTGATCGGCCGCGACGTGCCCGAACAGCTCAGCCTTGTCCGAAACGTAATTGTAGAGAGTGTTACGCGCAATGCCGGAGCGCTTGGCGACGTCGCCCATGGTGATACGAGAATACGACTTCTCCATCAGCAACTCTTCGAAAGCCTCTTTGATACGTTGCCTGATGAGTTTACGATGCTCTTCCACCGTCTCCGCTTGGATCTTGGGCATCAGAAATCCTCTCTAGGAAAGTAGCGGCCAGGTTTGCATCGTTGAAACGCGACCGGCAGTTGTGCGCATCCTCTATTGAAGTTTAGTTGCCTTCCGCCCTCTGGGGAGACCCGACGCGCAAATCGGATTCTCGAAAATAAATCCGGCAAGCGCGACAGAAAAAGAAAAACGAAAAGCTAGTTCAAAATGTTAGAGACAATTAACTTAGTGGTGTCTCTAAGGCGCTAGAAAGGACCCAAAACTAAGTTTTCGCACCCTCAATTGGTCTACCCTTGTTCCACATACGTTCCACGCGGGCCTTAAATGTTTTAGCCCGGAAGCACTTTTCGTTGTGTTTCCGGGCTTTTTACTTGCTCCCGCAGCTGGACTCGAACCAGCAACCCTTCGATTAACAGTCGAATGCTCTGCCATTGAGCTATGCGGGATTGTTCGCAACGAATAGATACCTTAGCAGGCGATCCGGGTTCACGCCAAATCGAGAATCGGTGGTCTCCCACTCCTGATCGGGCTCACCTCCGTCGCCCGCGGGGCGCGAGCAAACCGCGAGTTTAGGCCCAAATATCAAGTTCGTAGCACTGCGTCGCGGGCGCAAATTCCCGCACGACGGAAGCCGAGAGATTAAGGTCACTGGCTGATTTGAGCGAGTCCCAGCCTTCACGAGCCAGCCTGCCGGCGAAGAAGAGCAATACGAAGAGGACGAGGCCGCAAAGCAAGCCAATGACCATGCGCCGCCGGGTTATGCGTTGCAGCTCGGCGAGTTGCCGGGCACGAACCTCATCCGCCTCCTCACCAGCAGGAGGTGCATCGTGAGCAGAAAGCTCGTCATGGGCAAGCGCCGCCCCGTCAGCAGGAAGTGCCGCGTCCGCTTGGAACTCCTGAGGAGCGCTAGGCTCCTGGTGAGCTAGCGGCTCCTCGCCCTGAAAAGCTTCCGGATTCTCAACTGGTTCTTCACGCATGGTGACAGAATACCGGCCAGCCGGGCCGCGTTCACTTGCGCGATGCCCTGCTACGACCGGGCCGGCGCCCTCCGTCGATCTTGAGGTCAGTTACCCATCCATCCCCACGGCCCGCCTTTCCGGCCCTCCCCGCCGTTCCTCTCTCCGCCCCTCCGGTATAATCGGAGCGAGTTATTGCGTCTCGAGGATAGTGTTATGCAATTTGTGTCTTTGTCCCGCGCCGAATACGCGCAAGCCGTGGCTGACGCGGATCGTCTTTTTCTCCCCCAGCTGCCCGAGTACGGCAAAGTGGTAGAAGACCGGGGGGAAAAGGTGGAGTACGTCGGGGTGCGGCGGGACGGCGCCGTCGTCGCATCTGCCTTGATTCACTATCAACCGTGGAAGAAGTTCTTCCTGCGGGCACTTATTGTTTCTGGCCCCACGCTTGATTGGAAAGATGAAGACGTCGTATGCTTCTTCTTTGCGAACCTCATCGCTCACGTCAAGAAAAACAAGCGCGTGCTGTCTCTGCGCGTCTCGCCAAATGTTCCTGCCGCGTTCTACCGCGACGTCGAGAAAGTTGAGGACGCCCCCATCGGTAAGGCCATCAACGCTTTCCTCACCGGGATCGGTTTCGATCGCCTCAAAAAAGAGTTCTATGACCAACCCGATATTCCAATTCGCTTTATCTACACCAAGGACATCGCTGATAAAAGCTTCGAGGAAATCGCAGATTCACTCTCGAAGACGATGCGACGGCAGGTCAAGCACGTGGGCCGCTACGGCGTCGAGGTGAAAATCCTCGGTAGCGAGGACTGGGACGTATTTCAGGAGCTATACGATTCGAGCCGCGAACGCACCGATATGGCTGAACTTTCCGGCTCGTCCATCGGCCTCTACCGCCACCTTATGGATGAGCTGGGCCCCGAAAAGGCAATTCTCGTGGTCGCTTACGCGCATCCGGAAACGTATCTCAAGGAGATCGAGGATAATCTGAGCGATTTGCGCACTCAGATTGCCCAAAAGGAGGAGCCGCCGCTCACCACGAAGAAAGAGCGCGCCCTGAAGGAACTCAATAGCCAGGCGAATTCACTCCAGCGCCAACTCACTGAGGTGAAAGACCTCGCTGACCGATACGGCGATAATGTTCCGTTCGCGGGTGTGCTGGCTTTCCGTTCGGGCAATGAGATTCTCCAGCTCCTGCGCGGATTCAATAAAGAATTCACAACCTTCAATCGCGATTACCCGATCGAATCAGCCCTTTTGCGCTGGGCGGCCGACCGCGATTTCAAGGTCTACAACACCTACGGAGTCTCCGGGATCCTCGACGACAGCGCTCCCGACGCTAATGTGATCGCTTACAAGCGCAAGCTCGACGGGAATATGGAAGAGTTCATCGGCACGTACATGTTGCCGGTTTCTCCGCTTGCGCGGGTGCTGGGAGCACTGGCCTAGCCCGCCCCTGCTACACCCGGAAACCGGCGAGCTACTAGTCCGTCTGGGGATCATCCGTCTAAAAGCCGGTGGCGGTGGGAGCGGGATAATACGTGCGCATATTCTTCGCTTCTCGCGCCAAATGGACCGCGTGGTAGAAGGCGCGCTTCACGTTCTTGTCCCGTTCGTAAACAAGCGGGTCGACGACGCCGCCGCGGCGCTGGCGAACAGCTTTCACCTGGCGCAAAAGCTCGGGGTCGCGCAGATAGGTTGCATTGGCGAGTTGCGGAGGAATAATGGCAAAGATTGCCTCGCGGCTAATGCGTTGCCGGCCCCCGCGGATCTCGAACATATCGTCGAGCAAAGCACGTGCCAGATCCACTCCTCCAGCTTTGAGATAGTAGTGGCCGCGGCCCGCACGCGGATTGAGATCTAGCCAGTATGCTGTGCCGTCTCGCGGATCGATCTTGACGTCAATCGAGAAGAAGCCGCGCAGACCAATATGCTTGACCAGGCGAATTGCGTCGTCGACAAGAGTTCCCTGAGGGTCGGTGAGGATCAGGCCCGCGTTGCCGAGGTAGCTGGGCGTATGCAATCCAAGTAAGACCCTCCCTGAGCCGGCGGCGGTCGCCTCTCCGGTCGCGTCAATATAGCCGTTGACGACCCACTGCGTGGTGTCATCACCCGGGATAAGCTGCTGAACCAGGACGGGCACATCAACGCCGGCCTCGTTGAGCTGTCCGAGTTTTTTCACCAACTCATCGGGAGTTTCGAAAGGCTCGACCTTCGCTAGTCCCTGGCTGTAATGGGCAATGAGATCGGTACTCTCCGCTGGTTTGAGAACCACCGGGAAAGGCATCTCCGAGAGCTCCATCAGCCAGCTTCCCGGCCGCGAAAGGTCGAGCGTACGCACCACCGGCACACTGAGGCCTAGCTCCGCATAAACCTGTGCCATGCGGGTTTTCGAGTTCGCCGTCTCCACCGTTTCCGCGGGGGCAAATGGGAGGGCCCAGCGGGAGTTAATGCGCGATCTATTGCGGGCGATGATGCGGACGCCCTGGTCGCTATTGTTCAGCGCGATAAGGAGTGTTCCCGGATTCTCCTGCGCGATCTCCTCCATAAGGGCAAGCATTTTCGGTTCGTTATCCAGAACGCCCCGACCTACAAACTTGGTCCGGAGGATCCGCGAATCATTGATCGGTCCGCGCGGGAAGGGAGCCACGATCAGACTTTGCAGTTGCGCCGTCTCATGGAAGAGCCGGGCAAAGCTGTACGCCTCAATTTCGTTGCCGAAAATAACCGGTAGAACATTGCGCGTTTTCTTCACGCTTTCCTCCCCTGTTGCGAACCGCATTGCCCGCTGCGCCAGTCCTCGTTAGCCGTCACTATCTCAATGATTTTAACCTACTCAGGATCCGCTTTAGCGGGGATAGGAAAACTCGGACCTCGGAAATTTTCAGCGCGACCAGGAGTAACAGATAGAGCCCCGCCACCAGGCTACCAACTACCACACTAGCCACCAGCGCGGTGAGCACAGACATGGGGGCAAAAAGCGGCCCAAAAAGTCGCAGAAGGGCAAAGCCCGCCGCTAGGGTAACCCCCGATACCAGACCCAGTTTCAGGTGGAAAAGCGCCAGTCCGCGATAGTTCCATCCGCCCACTCGCGGAGAGAGGCGCGCGAGCATGGCGAGCGCGCAGGCAATATTCGTCACGGACATGACCAGGCCAACCCCTGCAACCACCCACTGCGGGGGGAGAAATCCGCAAATGAGGAACCCGACTACTCCCGCACCCTGGAAGGGCAGGTTGATCCAGAAGGCGCCGCGGGTGTCTTCATAGGCGTAGTACACCCGGTTGAGGACCTGCACCGCGCCAATAGCAATCAGACCAATCGACATGGTGGCTACCACGCGGGCCAAAGTAACCGCCTCATCCGGGGAAGACGTCAGCGCGAAAATCCGCGAAATCGGTACCGAAAGAACAATCATGCCAATCGCGCAGAGGAACATAATCACCGAGACAAACTTCAGAGTTCGCTCTACGTCTTTGCGCATACGGGTGATTTCACCCTCCGCGACGGCCCGGGACATACGAGTGAACACCGCCGTCGCGATTGAAACCACGAACAGGGAGGTGGGAATGGAGTATATGGTGTAGGCGGTGTCATAGGCGAAGTTGCCAGCAACGTGATGCAGATTTATCCCCGCCGCATCGGCCCTGGCGGAGGCTCCCGCCGCCACATTTGAGGTGATGGCAGTGGGAATGAAGGAAATGAGCATGGTCAGCGCCATCCACCACGAGGCGCGGCCCGCGGCTCCCAGGCCCGCTCCGCGCCAATGGAAATCGAATCTAAAGCGCACGCCCGCCGAACGCAGTGGCCATACCAAAATAAGCGCTTGCGCCACGATTCCTAAAGTGGAGATCCCTCCGATCGCACCGACTCGCGCCGAAGTCCAGGCGGGCACATCTGCGCCGTCGGCAAGAGAAACCGGGCCCCACACCAGGAGGATCCCCAGGAACCCGAGGATCGCCACCACATTATTGAGCGCGGGCGCCCACATGTAGGGACCGAAGCTTTCGCGCGCGTTGAGCACTTGCCCCATGACGGTGTACATGCCATAAAAGAAAATCTGCGGCAGGCACCAATAGGCGAATTGGACGGTAAGGCGATACCACTCCTCCGCCATCGTCGCGGCCATCATCTTGACGATTAGCGGAGCGGCGGCGGTGATCAGCGCCGTAACGACGCCCAGGCCAACGATGGCGATCGTTAGCAACTTGTTGATATACGCTTGGCCGCCGTCGTCGCTACGTTTGGTGGCACGAACGATTTGCGGCACCAAAACCGCGTTGACGATACCGCCAACAATCACCATATAAATGAGATTGGGTAGCTTGTTGGCCACGTTGAAGGCGTTGCCGGCTTGGCTGGTGAGCCCCACCACCGCGGCGAGCAGAATTGGGCTACGCACCAGGCCGAGAATGCGAGAAACAAAGGTTCCCGCGAACATAATGAGCGAGTTGTAGGCGGTTGAGCGAGGGCGACTTGCGCGCGAACTTTCCGGCGCCTTCGGAGCGGTTTCTGGTTCCGGTTCGCGGGGCGACGACGCCGCCGTACGGTGTTGGCGCTCGTAGGCGCTCAGGCCTCCCGAACCGGTAAAGGCGTCGCGCCGCCTGCGCTCGGCTCGCCGGCGAGCGCGCTCACGCCGCGTCTGTTCATATTCGGGATCAATGCCGCGCGGATGTTCCTTCGCGTCGCCGGTGGGTGCCCAAGCGCGGGGCGCGCCGGGGCCGGCTGGATAGCGTAAGGCTGGCAGGGTCCGAGTTGCGCCCGGGTCAGATTCCTCTGCATTTCCAGCCACGGGAATACGGGTATCGGTGTAGTCCTGCCCGGGATTCTCGGCCCCGGCCACCGCCGGAATTTCACCGGTGAACTCAGCAACGAAATCGGCAACGCCTGGATTCACCTGCAGGCCGGAGGGCTCCGCGGTCAAAGGATGCGTGGCCCAGGGGCGCATTCCCGCATCCCCCGCAAAATGCCGCCCGCTCTCACCGTGTCTTCTCGGCCTAAAACGCATGTGTTGATGCTACCGCGTTAGTTGGGCACGCTGTCTTTACCGCGCGGAAAATTACAGAACGGAAGCATTTCCATGCTTCGCGGGAGTTACCGGTGAGCGCCTCGCCCGGAGTGAAGAGCGTCCACGGGGTGAAGAGTGCTAACAGCATCGAATGCTCGCACGAGACCGGCGGGCACTCGCGCACCTCGACAACCCGGGGCGGCCCCGTTCAACGGACATTCCTAGAGAAGCACAACGCCTTTTTTGAGGATCACGTTGCCGTACTGCGCGGTTTCGCCGGTCAAGACGGTGACGTAGGAGGTCTTGGCATGTTTGTAAAATTCGAAACGCTCAAAGAGCTTGACTTCGGCCGCCGGGTACTCCTGGTCAATGATTCCTCTATAGGTATCCCAGATATCTGGGCGAGGATCGTCCCCCACGGGTCGCATCAGACCGTATTGCCAGTCGTTGTAAAAATCCAGCGGGAAAATTTCCAAAATCCCTGCCAGGAGCTCCGGAATCCCCACTCCATCGGCGCGGATAATAAGATCAGCCGAACCCACCTGGGGATAATTCGCGTCTGCCAAGGTGAGCTCGTCTCCATGCCCCATTTCTGCAAGAACTTTGAGCAAGGCGGGCGAAATCGCGGGTGAAATTCCTTTTAGCATGAAGTGGTTCCCTATTCTCCCGAAACGGCGCGGCTGTCTAGTTCAACGCTACTAGGAAAAGGCGTATCGAGAATTTCCTTCACACGGCGCTCCACTTTCGCGTCAGCCTGGATCCCAGGCTCCTTTATTGCGGTAGAAATATCCAAACCCTTGAGTTTCACGCCCACCTTTATGGCGGAAATGAATAGATCGGCCACGCCGTAAATCCGCATAAGGTTCACCACTCGTTCCGCATTTCTCCTCACCTCCGCGGCATCGCTTTCCTCGTAGGCGCGATGAAGGTGAACAAAGGTTTCCGGTTCCACGTTGGTCATACCGGTGAGAATTCCACTTCCGCCGGACAGCCGGTTGGTGAGGTAGTACTCATCAAATCCCGAAAGAACCGAGAAGTCCGGGCGAACCTCCCGAACCGCCTGCACCAGCGCGCGAGTGTGGGAAGCGGTATCAATGGTGTCTTTGATGCCAACGATGTTCGGATACTTCGCGGCCAGTTTCGCCACCAGTTCGGGGCTGAGGTCGGAGCCGGTGCGCGCCGGGAAATTGTAGAGGAGGATTGGAAGATCGAGCTGGCTTGCTATCGAGCCAAAGTATCGTTCTGCCGCAGGATCAGAGGGTCCAAAGTAATACGGCGAAATAATCACGACCGCATCAGCTCCCCGTTGCGCCGCATAACGGCTGAGGGAAATAACTTCGTCCTGGTTGGTTCCACCCGTGCCGACCAGGAACTTTGTCCGCCCGCGAAGCCGCTCGGCCATAAAGTCGATCGCCTCGCGCTTCTCCTCTTGGGAAAAAGCATAGAACTCGCCAATGGATCCAAAAATGAGAATCCCATCAATTCCCGCATCTGCAAGGTGATCGATGTGCTTGCCCCACCCCGTGAAGTCGATCTTTCCGTCTTCGGTTATGGGTGTGATTGAAGGTGTGAAAATACCCTGGAACATGCCTCTCCATTCAGAATTTTTTCCCGCGTTTTCCATCGACTGCCCGCTACACGGAAACCGTCAGCCCGTAGGCGCGAATCGCGTTACCAGCAAAGAAATCGGGGTCGTCACCAAATATTGATCTGCACTGATCAAAATGCGCTCGGAAACTACCGCTCGCCAGAACTACCGGATAATTAGAAGCGAAAAGAACCTTCTTTGGCCCAAACACCTGCTTCACGTACTCGGCAACCCGCGGATCGACCGGCTCATCCCCTGAAATTTTTATGTAGGAGTTAGGGAGTTCAGCGATCTGGGATAACGCATCTTTCGTGCCCCAATCCAGCTCTTTCACGTTGCCGAGATGGTCGAAAATCATGGTCAAAGCCGGTACCCGCGAAAACGCCTGGGCGATGTCGCCAATTTCCTCGCCCCGATTGGTCACTTCAAACGGCAAACCGTGATGAGCCAAAAGCTCCAGACCTGCGATGAACTTGGGATCCAAGCAGCGACCACGCGGAGAGGAATCAACGTGCAACGGATCGCGCACGCCTCTCGCGTGGAGCGGCACTCGCATGCTCGGCCCTACTTCAGTTCGCAACATACATGCCAAAAGTCGCGGGTCTTTATTCTGTGCCAGAAGGCGATCCTCCTGTGCCCAATCCTCTTGGTCTACCTCGATATAGACGCCACCGAGAAATTCGACGTCGTCGTAGGCAGCGTATTCTCGCGCTAAGTCGTCGAGTGTAAATCGCCTCCGGATCGCCGGGCTGGCAGTTGCCAACCACGGCAAGTGCTGGACTGCCGGATCCCAAATGTGGAAATGCGAGTCCACCACTCGTAGCTTATTTACCACCGTCGAACACACTCCCCTTCATCCTTCCCTTGGTCGCCATAACCGCATCTCTCTGTTTCTTCACTAGAGGGCTCGATCGAGGTGGACGTATCCGCCATCCACGAAGATCCACTGCGCGGTGGTATGGGAGGAAAGAGGCGAAAGCAGGAAAACCGACATATTCGCAATTTCCTGCGCGGAGGTCATGCGTTTACCGAGCGGAATTTTGTTCGTAATCTCCTCCAGGCGCGCCCGCTGCTCGTCCTCTGAGCCAAAGCTCTTGATCCACTTTTCGTATAGAGGAGTCCAGCATTCGGCCACGACCACCGCGTTTACGCGCACCTCATCTTTTGCGAAAGCGGCCGCCCACTCGCGAGTGAGGCCCAGAATCGCCCCTTTCGCGGCAGCGTAAGCAGAAGTCTTCCCCTGCCCAGTGAGCGCTGTTTTCGAGGTGATATTTAGGACCGCTCCCTTGGTTTCTCGCAGATAATCCGCGGCCGCATGCACAGTTTCGTAGTAGTGGGTGAGGTTTCCGTGAATCGACTGTTCGAATTCTTCCCAGCTCGTGGAATCGAGGTCACGGTTATCGTTGGCGCCCGCATTATTGACGACGCCGTAGATCGATCCGTACTTCTGGTGAACTTCATCGATGATTGGCTTAATCTCCGAGGTGTTATTGAGGTCGATAACGAAATACTCGTAGTTGGCTCCTAGAGCCGCCATCGCCGCGGAGAACTCCTCAGTTTCCGGCTCGCGATCGAGTACCACCGGGATCGCTCCTTCGCGCGCCAAAGCGTCCGTGATGCCGCGCCCAATACCTTGCAGACCGCCGGTGATAACAACCGGGCGTTCTTTTAGCTGCAAGTCCATTTTCTTGCCCCTCCCCGCAGATGCTCGAATCTACTGCCCCAGAATTCGATGCGACGCCGCATCGAAGGTGTACTTCGTAATCGATTCGGGTTTCATTTCCGAGCCCGCTCCCGGCGCGGTGGGCGTCTGGTAGCGACCGTCGCGGATAACCGTGGGGTGAACAAAGTGCTCGTGCAGATTATCCACGTATTCAATGAAGTGATTATCCCAATCCCCGGAAACCGCCACGTAGTCAAACATCGACATATGGCAAACGAGCTCGCATAACCCAACCCCACCGGCGTGCGGGCAGACGCGAACACCAAACTTGGCGGCAAGAAGGAGAATCGCCAGATTCTCCTGCGGACCCGCAACGCGGGTGGCATCCATTTGCAAAACGTCAAGTCCCCCGGCCTGCAGGTACTGCTTGGCGAGGATACGGTTCTGCATTTGTTCTCCGGTGGCTACCGGAATGGGTTTAATGGCCTCCCGGATTGCCTTGTGTCCCAGAACATCGTCCGGGCTGGTGGGCTCTTCAACCCAGGCCAGGTCATAGTCTTGGAGCTGGTTGATCCACTCAATGGCATCCGGAACGTCCCAGACCTGGTTAGCATCCACAGCTAGCTTGATATCCGGGCCGATGGCCTCGCGGGCCAACTTGAGCCGGCGTTTATCATCTTCGACGTTTCCGCCAACCTTGAGCTTGATCTGCTTAAATCCCTGCTCTTCCACGGCTTCCTTAGCCAAGCGGACCATCTTTTCATCCGAGTAGCCAAGCCAGCCCGGCGCCGTTGAGTACCCCGGATACCCTTTGGCAAGCAGTTCTTCCTTACGAGCCTGGCGGCCGGGCTCGGCTTTACGCAAAATCTCCAGCGCCTCATCGCGAGTCAGCGCATCGGTGAGGTAGCGGAAATCGACGAGGTCAACCAGCTCTTCCGGGGTCATATCCGAAAGCAACTCCCACAGCGGCTTACCGGCCCGCTTGGCCTTCAGATCCCAGAGCGCCGTGAGCATGGCGCCGATCGCCATATGCTCCACGCCCTTTTCCGGCCCGAGCCAGCGTAGCTGCGAATCGGTGATAAACATCTGCGAAGTAGCACCCATATCCGCCAGCAGATCTTCCACATTCTTGCCGAGGATGTAGTGCTTAAGGGAATCGATTGCCGCGACGACGACGTCGTTCCCGCGACCAATCGTAAAAACAAAACCGTGACCGGAAAGCCCATCGTCCGCGTCGGTTTCAATGGTGATATACGCGGCCGAGTAATCCGGATCCGGATTCATGGCATCGGAGCCATCCAAAAATTCTGACGTTGGAAATCTGACGTCCGCGGTTTTCACTTGCCTTACGACGCTCACAGGGCCCTCCTTGGCCTATCGCTCCGATGCGACGACGAATAATCAAAAAATGGAACCTAGTTCCAAATAGCTAGCTATTGGAATAATAGACTTCCGCAACCACCCATACAAGTACCGGAGACCATAACTTATAATTGTCGGGTAAATCCCAAATTGAGGATGGCGTCTATGGCGACGTCGCTCCCCTAAGTCTCATTATGTCGAAAGCGGTCAAAGTAGATGGCACAGGCAAAAGTTTCCGCCGCCGAGAAGACGGTCATAATCCTCAAGGCAGCGATCGAGAACCGCCGCTTCACCGATATCGTGAATGAATCAGGTCTTTCAAAAACCACTGTTCACCGAATTCTCCAGACGCTTATTGACTACGGCTTCGTCACCGTCACGAGCGAGGGCGAATACATCCCCGGGCCAGCTACCCTCACCTTGGCGGGGCACGCCTTCGAGAAAATCGATATCGCGAAAATCGCTACCCCGTTTATCGAGGAGCTCGCGCAGGAAACCGGCTACACCGTGCATATTGGCGCCCTCAACGGCACGGAGGCTATTTACGTGGCCATTGAGAACGGAAAGACGCCCTATCGCATTCCCTCGAAGATTGGCGACCGGCTGGCGCTACATTCCACCGCGATTGGAAAGATTCTGCTGGCCGATTTCTCGCACCGCGCCATCGAAAACTACGTGAAGGATCCCGGCCTTACTCCCAAGACCCCGAACACCCACCTCACCCTGGAGTCAGTTCTAAAGGATCTGGAGGCCATTCGCGAGCGCGGATACAGCTTCGACGACGAAGAAAACGTCCCCGGTATTCGTTGTATTGGCGCGCCGATTCGCAACCACACGGGGAAGGTCACGCACGCACTGTCGGTGACCTCGCTAGCGCTGGAGAATTCCATTGCGGATATCGAAAAGCTGGCTCCGCTCGCCCAGGCAACGGCGGAAAAAATCTCCCATGCGCTGGGCGCGCCGGAGACCAGCCACTAGATGCACCCGCGGCCAGTAGCTATCGGCCGCTCAGGCCCCAATGAGCTCGCCGGCGCGGTAGACCTCCACGGGCGAAAGATTTTCATCGGCAACCAGCACGTCCGCTATAAAGCCTTCGCAAAGCTCGCCGATCTTGCCCAAGCCCATGACGCGCGCCGGGGTCGCCGACGCCATCTGCACGGCCGCGGCCAATTCCACCCCACCTCGCCAGGTGGTGCGAACGACGTCTAAAAGATGGGAGGTTCCGCCGGCCAGATTTCCGCCTCGCAAGCGCGCGATGCCTTCGGCCACGTGCACGCGTAGCCCCGAAAGTTCGTAGGTGCCATCTTCCATACCGGTGGCGGAAATGGCATCGGTAATAAGCGATATCTTTTCCGGCCCGAGGATATCCACCAAGTCACGGACTAGCGAGGGTGCCAGATGGACGCCGTCGGCAATAAGCTCCACACTCGCGTCCCCCCGCGCCGCTCTCGCAATAAAGACCGGCACCGGTCCGGGGGCGCGGTGCATCACTTCTCGCATGGCGTTGAATAAATGTACCGCCACCGGCCGCGCCGAGCTACCGACTTCGCGCAGTTTTGCCACGGCTATATCGAGCGCGCGGCGCGCATCGCGCGCATCGGCGTGAGTGTGGCCAAAAGTTGGGGTAATCCCGCGCTCGACCACATATTCAATCAGTTGCTCACTGCCCTCCATCTCGGGAGCGAGCGTGAGCGACCACGCCCAGCCGCGCGCCGCGTCAATCACCTCTGCCGCGGCCCGGGTATCCGGGGGAAGAATATAGGCCGAGTTTTGCGCGCCGGCCCGCTCTTTGGAGAGGAATGGCCCCTCAATGTTGATGCGCGAGATAACTCCTGCTTCGCAGGCATCGGCGAGCACGCCCGCCGCGCGGGTCATCTCCTCCGTATCTGCCGTGGTAAGGGTGGCCGCTAGGCGGGTTGTTCCATGCCGCAGATGCTCACTTGCGGCCCGCTCCACCTGAGCCAGCTCAACGGCGTCGGCAAAGGACTCTCCCCCGCCGCCGTGCACGTGCTCATCAACGAGACCGGGAAGTATGTAGTGGTCCGAGGTCGGTAGCTCGCCGTCACGCTCGCGCGGTTCACCCACGTAGGTGAAGGTATCGCCTTCCCAGGCGACGACGCCGTCGCTGAGCACCGAATCCTTTAAAACAACCTTGCCTCTCAAAGCGGGCATCTGACGCCTCCTTGCGCATTGGCCACTTCTCCATACGTTGTGACGTAAGTCCTAGCCTAGCGCGTTTTTGACGCGATGTACCTCAACCACCTCGAGTTTTCGCCTCGCAACCTTTCGACAGGGTAGTTTTGGATTGTGTTAAACAAGAATTACCGCGGCCTCGTGGCGGCCGCCAAAGCATACGCAGAAAAGAATTGCGACGCCGACACCCACACCGTGGCCGCGTCCCTCCTCACCGCGTCGGGAACCGTTATTTCCGGCCTCAACTCCCATCACTACCTGGGCGGCCCGTGCGCCGAAGTGACCGCGCTGGCAAAGCATGCCGAAATCGCTCCGGACGATCCGGTGCGCGCTATCGTCGCGATTTACGGGCCCACCGGGCGCGTGATTTCTCCCTGCGGCAAGTGCCGGCAGATCCTCTTTGATCGCGATCCGGCTATCGAATGCATTGTGCATAACGCCAACGGCCTGGAGCCGCTTTCCGTTTCGGATCTTCTCCCCTACGCCTACGACGTCACCGACTCAAACAAGCCGCAACGGATTTATTTCTGGGAGGGGTACGAAGGCTTGGTGCGCGAGGGTCGCAAGCGGCAGACGATTCGCTTTGACGATCCCTTCGAGGTTGGCCCGGCGCGGCTTATATTTGAAAAAAGCGACGGCGAAACGGTGGTCTTCGATGCGCGGGTGACAAAAGTTCGCCAAGCCGGGCGCGACGAGCTGACCGATGTTGATGCGCAACGCGATGGCTTTGCCAATCTGCAAGAGCTGCAAGACGCCCTGGATTTCCACTATCCGGAGGTCGGGCGTGATATAGAGGTCGATATTGTGACCTTCGAAGTGGACTAGCGGGTCCGCTTTCTTGCCGCGCGCCAAGCCCGCCTTCGGGCCGCGCCAGATGCGCTCAACTAGCGAGCGCGGGCGAAGGCGCGTGCGAAAGCCCGGCGCGCTCAGTAAATAAGCCAGCGGGCGGCGGGATTTCCCGCCGCCCGCTGTGCGTGTAGGCGCGCTGGAGTATTTAGAACTTAGCGCGCGTACGGAGCCACGATCTGCGCTTCGCCACTGGCAACCGCGCGATCCGTAGCATCGGGGAAGAGCTTGGTAGCGAACCAGGCGAGGGCCATGGCCGCGATAATTCCGTTCAGCGGCGCAATGCCGATCCCAGCATTATTCGTGTACCAGGCAAGCAGGGTACCAAGGATATAGGGAACGAAGCCCTGCCAACGCACCCCGACTCCCACGTGAGAGACGGCCGGTTGGCCCTTGCGCCAGCGAGCGATCCAGTCACCAATAATCACGCCGCCCAGTGGCGGGATAGCGATGCCGAGCAGGGCCAAGTAACCCACAATATGTCCCTGCACCCCGGTGAGGGCGAGGATGGTTCCCAGCGTCGCGCCGCCCACGATAAAGGGCGCCTTGGAGGGGTAATCGAACATTTCTGCCCCGGCCACACCAAAGGCATAGGCACCGTCGGCGTTGGACTTCCAGAAATTGCCCACTAGGAAGAAGATGGCCACCGCGCCGAGTCCCATGCCCACTAGCAACTTCACGAAATCAGCTTCTCCGAAGGCGAGGGCGGCCACGGCACCGAAGAACACCATGGCGCCGTTGCCGAGGATGAATCCGATAATGCAACCCGTGACGGCGCTTTTGCCGCTACGGGCAAAGCGGGTCCAGTTAGCCGCCTGGGTGCCGGCGGAGGAGAAGGTTCCTACAATCGTGGTCACCGCAACCGACCACGTCATGCTCGATGCGGGCTGGAGGGTAAACATTCCTGACCATCCCCCAACTTCGTTGAAGCCGAGCCAGGTAATCCAGACCGCGAGCATAAGTATCAGCGGCGTCGAGATCAGCGACACCCAGTACATTCCCTCGTAGCCGTACAGCGCGGTCAGCGCCATGAGGGTGGAGATCACGATCATCACGGCGGCAGGTGCCCACCAGCTTTCCCACCCGAGGGCGAGAGCTGTCATTTCACCGACGGTCCCGACGGCGACGCCGTACCAGCCAACCTGCGTTCCGCCCAGCAGGAGCGAAACGAACTTCGAGCCTTTGTTTCCAAAAGAAAACCGGCTCATCACCACTGTGGTGAGGCCGGTTCGTGATCCCAAAAAACCAATCGCTGCAACGTAGGTTCCCAAAACAGCGGAACCAATGAGGAGTAACAACAAGAAGTCGGAAAAGCGGAAGGCCGCGCCAACCGAGGCGCCAGCCATCAAAGTTGGGGCGAAAATTGTGAAGCCCAAAAGCACGACAGCGATGGAAGCACCGCTTTTGCGCGCGGAGAAGGGAACCGGGGTGAGCGGGTAATCGGTGTCGATTGGCTCGGTGGACGCAGGCTGCGCCGCACCGGCCGAAATCGCTTGCGCCTTGGGCTCTTCGAGGCCGGAAAGGCTCGGCGAAGATGCGGCCGGCGAGGCGGCGGAAATCGTTGTTGCGTTCATCTTTGCCACTTAGTTCGTTCCTTCCTCAGACGAGTTCTGCTCGGCGTGCTCGCAGTTGCAACCGCAGGTGCGGGCCGGATCGAGTTCATCGGTTTCCACCCCAATGTCCTCGCTCCACAGCTCGGGCTTTTCGGCAATCATGCGTTCCATCATGGCAATGCACTCGGGGTCTTGAAGTACATCAAGCTTGATACCGCGGCTCAGCAAGAACTGCTCGGACTGCTCGAAAGTACGGTTCTCCCCGATAACAATGCGTGGGATTTCGTACATCGCAGCGGTTCCGGCGCACATCAAGCAGGGAGAGAGCGTGGTGTAAAGAACCGAGTTGCGATATACGGAGGCCGGCTGGCGGCCAGCGTTCTGGATGGTGTCCGTTTCGCCGTGGAGAATCGGAGATCCGGTTTGTACACGGCGGTTGTGGCCGCGGCCAATAACCTCTCCATCAAAAACGAGGACGGCCCCAATTGGGATACCGCCCTCATTCCAAGAAATCTTTGCCTCCTCGATCGCCATGTCGAGGAACTTCTTATTGTCTTCAGGTGTTGGTGACCAGGTCAAACTCGTATCCTTTCGCGGCAGGGTTCAAGTAAGTGAACCGGGAAATGGGGGCGCCCTTACCGGCACATCTTCCCGTACCGGTCTGGCTTCGGGCCGCAGAAGAGAATAAGTGCCAAGAAAGCAAATAACGAGACAACAAACCAAATTATGGCGTATTTCACTCGCGAGGCCTTGTTCGCGCGGCCTCCGCGACCATGGGGCCGGCCGCGGATCCGGGCCGCGCCGCGACCCGGCTCATGGAAGCGTGTCGCTACTACTTCTAGAATGATCCCTATGGCGGGGCTTATTCGACGGGAAGACATTGATCGCGTTCGCGGTGAAGCGCGAATTGACGAGGTCGTCTCTCAATACGTAAATCTCAAGCCGGCGGGGATGGATTCCCTCAAAGGCTTGTGCCCCTTCCATGACGAAAAGACGCCGTCGTTCCACGTTCGCCCCAACCACGGGCGCTTCCACTGCTTTGGGTGCGGGGAGGATGGCGACGTCATTGCCTTTGTGCAAAAGATAGAGAACATCGGCTTTGTTGAGGCCGTGGAACTCCTGGCTCGCAAGTTCGGGATTGAGCTGCATTACGAGGATGGCGGCCCGGAGCGAAAACCGGGCGAACCCTCTAAGCGGCGTCTTATTGATGCGCACCGGGTGGCCCAACAATTCTTCCAGCGTCATTACGAAACTGACGCGCCCGAGGAGGCGCGTGAGGTACTCACCAAACGCGGGTTCGAGGCCGACGCTATGGACAAATTCGGCGTTGGCTACTCCCCCGATTCGTGGGATGCGCTAATCACCGAGCTACGCCGCAACGGCTTTTCGGATAAGGAAATCGTGACGGCAGGCCTCGCCACCCAGGGAAACCGCGGGCTGTATGACCGCTTCCGCGGCCGCCTAATGTGGCCGATTTACTCAATTACCGGCGAACCCATTGGATTTGGAGCGCGGAAAATCGACGATGCCGCAGACGGGCCGAAGTATCTCAACACTCCCGAAACACCCATCTACCACAAATCCCACGTGCTCTACGGTCTGAACGTTGCAAAACGGGAGATCTCTAAGCAAAAGCAAATCGTGATTGTGGAGGGGTACACGGACGTTATGGCCGCGCATTTGGCCGGCATCACCACCGCCGTGGCCACCTGCGGCACCGCATTCGGTGAGGGCCACGTGAAAATCGTGCGCCGACTTCTGGGCGATTCCGCCAATCCCGCAGCTGGAATCAGCCTGAGTAGCGGAGGAAGCTACGGAGGCGAGGTTATTTTTACCTTCGACGGCGATGCGGCGGGGAAAAAAGCCGCTTTGCGCGCCTTTGAGGAAGATCAGGCTTTCGCGGCGCAAACTTTTGTGGCCATCTCCCCCAATGGCCTCGATCCGTGCGAGGTGCGGCAAAATCTGGGGGATGAGGCGCTGCGCGGAGTAATCGCCTCGCGCCGGCCACTTTTTGAATTCGCCATCCGCACGATTATTGACGCGATGCCGCTGGCGACGGCGGAGGGGCGCACAGCCGCGCTCCGGGCGGCAGCTCCGATTGTGGCCGGGATACGAGACCGCGTACTGCGCGGGGAATATACCCGGAACCTAGCTGGATGGCTAGGAATGGAAGAGATCCCCGTGACCCAGGCGGTGGCTCAGGCCGCGCGTCATCCCCTTCCCCAGCGTCAGCTCCTGGCCGGTGAAGAAGCCGAGGCCGGAGCCCCTCCCGCCCGCGCCGCCCTTGCCCCGCGGGAAACCATTACCGATATGACGGAGCGGGTGGAACGCGAAGCCCTGAATATTTATCTGCAGTTGCCCGCCTTTGCGCGCGAGGCCGAGATGGACTCACTACCCTCCCAAACCTTCGTTGTCCCCACCCACCGCCGCGTACACGAGGCAATTCGCGCTGCGGGCGGAACACAAATGTGGGCGGACCGGAAAAACGAGCTTATCGCCAACCAGGTAGATGAGGCGCAGGCCGAACGCGCCGCCAATGCGGCATATATCGAAGCGGTTTGCGAGCAGGCCGGGGAAACGCTAGCACCGGTGGTCTCCCAATTGGCAACCGAGAAGCTACTGGAAACCGATGCGCAGAGACTTCCCAACTATGTGTGGGGCATCACTCTCTCATTGATTCGGCAGGGAATTGTGCGCCAGATCGGGGATGTGCGAAGCGCATTGCAGCGAACCGATCCCCAAGATGGCGCCCGTGACCAGCTCTTTGCACGCCTTATGGAGCTAGAGGCCCAGCGCCGCGCTTGCGATGAGCGCCAGCTCTGAGGCGGCTTTTCGCCAAGATCGATATGCCTAACGCGCCAGGTGCCGGGGACGCTGGCACCTGCTAAGATCACAAGGTCACTTTTTGACGTCGCCCCGGTAGCTCAGCTGGTTAGAGCAGTGGACTCATAATCCATCGGTCGCGGGTTCAAGTCCTGCCCGGGGCACTTTTGGCTTGGCGCGCTTTCGGTGAGTCAGGCCTTTTGAGCTCGTCGTAGTATTTAGCTCGTCGCTTTTTCCGACGTTTTACCGCACCCAAACGGCTACCGGCACTCGCCGGCGTATCGCGTCCAAGTAGCAAGAGGACACAGCCACACCGCGCGGTAACTGTTTGTAACGCCAGACAATCCCGCACTCTGGCAGAACCGCTAGTTTCGGAGCATTCCCACTAGGCGCGAGTGCCACTGCCGTGCCGATTGGTCGGTGAGGCTTGCCACCTGGTCGACGACGATGCGAAGTCGCTCGGCGTCGTCGGCCCCTCCCCACAGCTCACGCAGTTGCGGCTCAAGCTGTTCGGGCCGCTCGAGGAGGGCATCCACCAGGTCAAAGAGAATTGACCTTTGCTCCAGGTATTGCGGTTCATGGGCCCGCGGCGCCATCACGTAGGTGACGGCAATGCCCTTGAGAACCGTGATTTCTGCCCAGGTATCGGTGGGAAGCACCAAATCCGCGCCATAACGAATAATGGGCGCGCGGCCATGCGCCTTCCACGTAGCAACGACGATAGCGGAGACGAAGCGGCCAATAAGATCGGAGGTGAGGTCCTTCACCGCGGCGAGGTCGCGATAAGTGGCAGAGAAATTGAGAGGCCACTTCTCCTCAACAATGAGCCGATCCAGCGCCTCCCGCAAGGGCGCCGCCTCCTCCCAGCCATACCAGCTAGCGCATGATTCCACGATGCGCTCCCGCTCCTCCGCCTCGCGAAGCATAGCCGGATCAAAGTAACCTCGCACAATCGCATCTTCCACATCGTGCACCGAGTAGGCGATATCGTCCGAGGTATCCATCACCTGAGCCTCGAAGGAACGCGCCAGGCCGTGATTGGCGTGCACCCAGTCAAAGATATCGGCGTCGTCGGCATAGTAGTTAAATTTTGGAGTCGGGACGCCGGCCTCGTCGCGGGGCCCTCCCCCGTGTGGCCAAGGGTATTTGATCGTGGCGTCGAGGGTAGCACGGGTGAGGTTGAGGCCCGCGGGCCGGCCAAAATCGCTGATCCGCTTTGGTTCGAGCCGAGTCAAAATTCGTAGGGTTTGCGCATTGCCCTCAAAGCCGCCAATATCCTTAGCTACTTCATTGAGGGCACTTTCCCCGTTGTGACCGAAGGGCGGGTGGCCCAGATCATGGCACAGGCACGCCGCCTCCACCAGATCTTGATCGCAACCGAAGTTCTTCGCAAGCGAGCGGCCAATCTGCGCCACCTCGAGCGAATGAGTGAGCCGGGTGCGGATAAAGTCATTCGATTCGGGGCCGAGCACCTGCGTTTTTGCGCCCAAGCGCCGCAGAGCCGAGGAGTGCAAGACTCGCGCCCGATCGCGTTCAAAGGCGGTGCGAGACCGAGATTTCGGCGGCTCGGATACACTTCGTTCGACGTCGTCGTCACCATAACCCTCAAGCGGCGCATTGAACACGCGAAATTCCTCTTCCGTCACCGTTACAGCGTAACCGGCTTTTGCGGCCCGTGACGGGAAACTCACAGGTGAGGAACGCGAACCCATTCATCTTTACAATGAGAATCGTTACCATTAGGCTGTGGAAACAGCCGAGCGACGCGCTTTTCGCGTACCGCTCGCTTCTTCTCTATAGTGACTCAATTTAGAAAGCTCAAGAATGCGTTCTCACTTCAGGCGGCGCGCACGCCTCGGACTAGCAAGCCTCCTCGCGCTGACAACCGGTGCCCTGTGGTCTGCGGCGCCGGCCATGGCTGCCGACTCTTCGGCCAGCGGCGTTTATACTCCGGCGACCTGCGCGAACACTGTTCGCAATACCACCGTTCTAACGCAGGGGCACGTGGACGCCTTCACCCCGGTGAAAAACGGTGACGGAATCTCGTTGGTTATGGCCGAGGACGTCTCCCAACCCGGAAAGCACACCTTCCGTAATCCTAATTACGTGATCCTCGGGGTCAAAGATTCGGCCCTCCAGCAGGAAACGGCCAAGATTCCCGGCCTGGAAACAGCCGGCTATTTCCTTCCTATGACGCAGGGCGCAGATTTGATCTGGCCCGGTTGGGACTCGGATGATCTCAAGTCCGATTTTGACGTCAAAGCAGTTCGCTACGTTTTTGACGCAATCGAGGGGCCGGGAACCATGTTTGCTTTCACCCAAGACGGTTTGGCGGGCCTCGCGGCGCGTGCGACGAACGGGAAGATGGCACTAGCCAGCGGATCCGTAATCGAGCAGAACACCGCGGCTCACGAACACGTCAATTGGCTCTTCTCCACTCTCGGAACCTACGCCGTGACGGTTCATGCTGAGCTGGACACCAAGGACGGCAAGACCTTCCGCTCCGAGCAGGCGGTCTACCGCTGGGCGGTGGGCGCCGCCGCAATCGACTCGGCCAAAAAGACGGCTGACACTGAATCAGCAGCGCGCTGCGCCGACGGCGGCAATGGTTCCACTGATAAGCCGTCTGGCGATCAGACGCCCGGTGATAAGCAATCCAAGGGCACCGAAAACTCCGGTAGCCAAGGAAACAAGAACTCGGGTGGCGATAGCAACGGTCAAAGCAACACCCAGGGCGGCAACGGCGACCTTGACGGCGCTCTAAAGAACGTGCTTGGTCTGGGTGGATCACCCGCCGCGCCGGCAGCGGGCGGCTCTTCGCCAGTAGCGCCCGGATCGAACTCGCAAGCGACCTCTCAGCAATGCCTGCCGACTCCCGTAAAGACGGAGATTTCCAAGGAAGAAGCCGAGCAGGCCCGCCAAGGCGGAGGGGCGCAGGCTGGCGGCCAGCAGGGCGCAAGCGCGCTGGGTAGCCACACCATTGCAGCGAATACGCATGTGCACCCCAACTGGGTCTTTACCGCACCGGGCGAATACAAGGTCAACCTCACCGCCACTGCAACTCTGAAGGATGGATCAAAGGTTTCAGCGCCCACCACTTTGACTTTCAATGTGGGCGGGGCCGGCAATGCTGACGACGGCCACTTTGACCTGGGTGCGACGATCGAGAACGGGAAGCTTGTCCCGCTTATCAAGGACGATCGCAAGTCCCCCTCTCAGTGGGTACCGGCAAATTCCCTCACTTTCGGCGTGGGAGCTGCCGCGAAGGCGAAGGCTCCGGCTGGTCTGGAGTTCATTGCACCCGAAGGCACGGAGATCTACACGATTTCTTCTACCCAGGTTCCGGGCGTTCCCTGGCTGGGCATGAATACGATGCACCCCGATTTTCTGGCAAATACCAGCGGCGAGCTCACCTGGACGCTAAACTCCATATCCGGACCGGGAAGCCTCGGGGTCTTCACCTCGGGTAACCTGGGCCAGGTGGTTGGCGAACGCTGGTTCGGTGGGGTCGCGGGTTCCGCCCAGACGCCTACCGCCACGATTTCTGAAGAAAACGGCAAGTATTATCGCACGACCGTCGAGGGCCGCACGCCCGCAGGCGAGCCTTGCGATCTGAGCGCGAGCGGAAATCTGTCTCACTCGGGTGCAAATACGGTGCCAATGGCCGCTCTCGCCGGATTGTTCTTGGTAGCCGGCGCCGCGGCCGCACTAGCGGGAACTATTTCCCATCGCAAGGCGGCATATGCTTCGTAGCAAAAACGGCAATATAAGGCGGGACGTCCACGGCCGTCCCGCCGGCCTGCGCCGGGCAATTCTCGTTGCTCTGCTGGCCGGCGCAACGGTGCTTTCCGGGTGCTCGCGCGCGGCCGAGCCAAATGAAACCGGCGCGGTGAAGGTAGCGGCCTCGACGCCGATTATTGCCGACCTGGTGCAAAACGTTGCCGGGGATCGCACGGAAGTGACTTCCCTGGTTCCGTTTGGCGCCGATCCTCATACGTACGAGCCCTCGCTGGCCGCGCTCAAGAACGTTGCGCGCGCCGATGTGGTGTTCTCCAACGGGCTTCTTTTGGAAGACCAGGCGCTCACCACCACGATCAACGCTAATTTGCCACAGGGAACAGGCAATATCGAGCTCGGCGAAAAGTCGGTGGCCTACGGCGCGCGGCATATCGCGCTGGTGGAAGATGCATCCCTGGCGACGGTGTGGCTCGGTTTCCGAGTTGAAGACGACGCCGCCCAAGACGCCGATCAGCGCGATCCCAACGCCACGGTCACCATGGAGGCGACGGCGGAGGGCCCGGGAACTCTGTCTGCTTTTACCACCGGTACCTTCGGCCAACCCACCGCCTGGATCGTTTCCGGGCGGTCGGCTGAAGAAAACCAGGTAGAGCTCCCCCTCAACGCCCATACCCACATGTCGTGGGGTTTTTCGCAGGCCGGTATTTACACCGTCAATATCTCCGCCTACCTCAATCGCCCCGGAGCCGAACGGGAAAATCTCGGAAGTTCCACCATTACTTTTGCGGTCGGCGTCGACCCAACCGAAACCGGCAAAACGCGCCAGGTCAACTCCGGGCACGTGGATATCACCGCCCACACCTCCGGCGAGATCAATTTGCGCGGGGAGGTTGATTCAGAGCAGACCGCTGAGTGGGAGGCGGCCGAGAGCGTCGTCGTCGTGCCGCATAGCACCGCCACCACCGTTCCCGCCGATCCCTCCTGGGATTTCCTGGGGCATCCGGGCAGTCGAACGTGGGTGCTCGCCCAGGCGGTGGTGGGCCGGCACGTGCACGGCGACGTCGATCCGCATATGTGGCTCGATGTGGCGAATGCGGTGGCTTACGTGGAGGTTATTCGCGACGAGCTCACCCGGGTGGATCCCGCGGGAGGTGACGAATATGCCGCCAACGCGCAGGCCTACATTGACGAGCTTCGCCGCCTGGATGCGTGGGCGCGCCAAGTCACGGCTTCAATTCCGGAGCGTAACCGCAAGTTGGTGACCACCCATGACGGTTTTGGTTACCTTGCCGATGCCTACGGTCTGGAGGTGGCGGGTTTCGTGGCCCCCAACCCGACGGCGGAGCCCTCCGCTCAGGCGCTGGCAAATCTGACCCGGACTTTGATTGATTTAGGAGTTCCGGCCGTCTTTAGTGAGCCCGGCTCGAATGCCCATCACGGCGAGCTTGCCGCAGCGGCCGCGAGCGCGAATTCGCGGGTATGCGAACTTGTCTCCGATACGCTCACCGATTCGGCACCGAACTACGTGCAGATGGTGAAGAACAATATCGGCACCCTAAAAGATTGCCTGGATCCTTCCGCGCTTCCCGCCTGGGATCCGGATTTCGCTCTGGCGAACCTTCCGAGCGGGGAGCGGGCGCCGATCCAGCCCAGTGATCTCGCCGCTGGCGGCGATGAACATGCCGGCCACAGCCATTCGCATAGCCACTCCCATGCGCACTCGCACGAGGGCGAAGAGGGCGCCGTCGTCCACCAGCACGAGAGCAACGCCGACCACGAAAGCGACCACGACGCCGACCACGCTGGCGAGGCCGAACATAACCATTAGCGCCGGCCCGTCTACAAGAACTTTGCACTTCAGAAAATCCTTCAAAGGAACCGAAATGAAACAACGACTTACTTCCCTTCTCGGTGCCGTGGCGCTTGCCGCGGCGTCACTGCTAACCCCGGCCGCGCCGGCCTGGGCGGACGGGGAAAACGGCGCCGCCGATCCCGCCCTCACCCAGACCGTCACCGATACTGAGGAGGTGGCTCCGGAGGGAACGCCCGCCGAAATTTCCGAGCACCACGCGGACCTCGGCCCGCGTTTGCGGGATGGAAAGTGGGAGCTGATGGTGCGCGATGATTCCGGCGATAAGCCGGTGTGGCGCCACCTTGACGACGTCGTCTTCCGAGTGCATGACGCCGCCAAAATGGAGGTTCCCACTAGCGCGGATTATTCCTTCATCAACGCAAAATCCCAGGCGTGGGTGATCCCCCAGCAGGAAATCCCCGGCGTGGTATGGCTGGGCTGGAACACGCAGGACCCCGGCGTCGTCGGCGCCGTCAATGGCCAGGTCAGCCTGGTGTACGGCGGATTCCAGGGGGCGGGCGGCTTCAACTTGTTTGTGCAGGCCGGAAACTTCGCCGGCCCCACCGAGCTGTGGAACTCCGCGATCGCGACTTCCCAACCCATGAACGTGGATTTGAATACGCACACCCACGCCAACTGGATTTTTGCCGAGTCCGGCGTCGCGCTGTTACGAGTTACCGCCTCCGCTACGCTCACCGACGGATCCGTGGTCGAAGATACGCGGATCCTTCGATTCGCGGTGGGCGAGGAGACCAGCACCGAGGAGGCCCGTGCCGCCAGCTGGGCCGGCGATAGCGAAAACGCCGACCCCTCCGCCCAGGCCACAGATGCCGCCGGATCGGGTACCGCTACCCCGGCCCAGGGGTCGGCGAGCAATTCCCTCAGCCTCACCATCGCCGTTATTGCGCTCATCGTGGCCCTTGTGGTTCCGTTGGTGTACTGGCGTGTGCGGGCGCGGCGCCGCGGCACCATGAGCGAAGTCCTGGACTCGATTTCTACCGCGTCGGGCTCCGCGGGTGCCTCCGGGCAAGGCGCCGAGCGGTCCACCGAGGTAGCCGGTGGCCACGCGTCGCAAGCCGGCGAACAGGAATCCGACGCCCCAACCGGCGAACCGGAAACCGGAAGCCCGACCCACGGCTCAGAAAGCAGCGGCTCAGAGACCCGCGCGAAGGACGAATAGCTTATGAAACTCGATGTTGATCACCTGCACGTATCCCTGGGCGGGCGCGAGGTCCTCAGCGATGTGTCATTGCACGTTGCAGACGGGCAGTTCACCGGGCTCGTGGGGCCCAACGGCGCCGGAAAAACCACGCTGATGCGCGCAATTTTGGGGCTCATTCCCACCGCTTCGGGAAGTATTCTGCTTGACGGCGAACGCCCCCGCTCGGGTTCCATTGGCTATGTTCCGCAGATCTCGCTGACCGAGTGGAGCTACCCCATGAGCGTGCAGGAATTGGTGGCAACGTCATTCTCCGCCAAGATGCGTCCCTGGCGGCGGCTGGGAAAGGATGCCTGGCGGAAGGTGTATCAGGCGCTAGAAACCGTGGAGCTTCTCGGGTACCGCGAACGGCCAATTTCCGAGCTTTCGGGCGGGCAAAAACAACGCCTTATTGTGGCTCGCGCCCTAGCGACCGATCCGGCGGTGCTACTTCTCGATGAGCCTTTTACCGGCCTGGACTACCCTAATCAGGATTCGCTGGCGGAGCTTTTTGGCTCTCTGGCGGGTACCGGCCGAGCAATTTTGATGTCTTCCCACGATCTACCTCAGGCTATGGACGTGTGTACCGATTTGGTCATGCTCAACCGCACGGTGCGGGCTGCTGGCACCCCGGAGCAGCTTTCCGACCCGCGGCCCTGGATGGATACTTTCCAGGTGGGCGAAAATTCCTCTCTTCTGCGCGTCCTAGGAGTAAACCAGTGAACCTCTTTGATTTCTTCAACGATCTGACGAATCCCGTTCTCGCTTTCCTCCCCCGCGCTCTTTTGGTGGCGATGCTTTCCTCGCTGGTCTGCGGGGTGGTCGGAACCCACGTCGTCTTACGCGGAATGTCCTTTGTGGGCGACGCGCTTTCGCACGCGGTTTTCCCCGGCATCGCCATCGCCTTTGCCGTGCAGGGATCGATTATGGCAGGCGGCTTAGTAGCGGGCGCAATCGTCGCCCTGCTCATTGCGTTCGGCTCGCAAAATCGGAAACTTCGCGAAGATTCACTCATCGGCATCTTTATGGCCGCCAGCTTCGCGCTCGGCATTATTATCATGTCGCGCATTCCCGGCTACACCGGCTCCCTCGAATCTTTCCTCTTCGGCTCGCTAACCGGGGTCACGGATGGGCAGCTTTTGGTGGTTGCCGCAACCGGAGCGGTTATTCTCCTTCTCGTTGCCCTGATCCACCCGCAACTCGTGGCCTCCACGGTGGATCGCGATTACGCCCGCACGCTCGGTATTCGCCAAGGTCCCATCGACGCGATCCTCTACCTACTGGTTGCCGCAACGGTGGTGATCTCGGTGCAGTCCATCGGAAACATCCTGGTCCTCGCACTTTTGGTGACGCCGGCCGCCACGGCTCGGCTTCTCACCAATCGGCTTATTCCGATGATGCTTATCGCCCCCGCTCTCGGCTGTTTGAGCGCATTTATGGGCGTGTGGATCTCCTGGTCGTGGGACTGGCCGGCCGGAGCGTCGATCGTCATGGTGCTCCTGGCGGTTTTCGTTTGTGCCTGGGCGTTTTCCTCCGTCTTTGGGCGCCGGCTTGTCCGACGCCGCCCGCGCGAACTCGCGCGGGCGGAGGGCCGGGCCTAACCCGGCCCCGGCCAGAGAGGCCTAATCTTCAATTTCCCCGGCGCGCACCCGCGCCAACTGCGCACTATCCAAAGCCCGCGAGCTGAGCCATCCATCCGGCAAGGCAGCGGGCTTTTCGGACCCACCACGCCCGCGGCGCCCCGCCGCCGCATCCGGGAAGGGCTGGTCAGGATCGATTCCCGCCAAGATCTCCCGTAGCTCATCCAGGCTAGAAACTAGGGAAAGCGCCTGCCGGGCCCTACCACCCACCGCGTATCCGTGGGTGTAGTTGGCCATATGGCCGCGCATTTCCCGAATCGCGTAAAACTCATCGCCGTAGTGCGCGGTCAGCAACTGGGCATGGCGAATAATAGCCTGGGCAACCTGGCCGAAGTTCGGCCGCCGGCGCGCCTCGCTTCCGTGCATGGCAGCCGCGATGTCATAGAAGACCCACGGGCGCCCCTGCGCTCCGCGAGCGACGGCCACTCCGGCCACCCCGGTCTGTTCCATCATGGCTAGCGCTTCTTCCGCCTCGAAAACGTCTCCGTTACCAAAAACCGGCAGCTCCGTCATTTCCACCAGTTCGGCTAGCTTGCCCCAGTCCGCCTTAGCAGAGTAGCGCTGAGTGCAGGTGCGCGCGTGCATGGTCAGAGCCGCAATACCCGCATCCTCGGCGATTCGCACCAGGTCGCGGAAAGTTTCATGTTCGCCGTCGACCCCGATGCGGAATTTCGCGGTTACCGGAATGGTGAAGTCCCGATCTTGGCTCGCCTCGCGCGCGCCCGCCACCACTTCATTGAGTAACTCGCGTAGAAGATCGGTTTTCCACGGGAGCGCCGCTCCCCCGCCCTTGCGGGTCACCTTCGGCATCGGGCAGCCAAAGTTGAGGTCGATATGATCCACGCGGTTTTCGCCCACCAGCATTTCCACCGCGCGGCGAGTCATTTTCGGTGAGATTCCGTAAATCTGAATCGAGCGAACCGGGTCCCCCGGGTCTGCCTTAATCATCGTTAGGCTGGATTCGCGGCGCTCAACGAGGGCGCGCGAAGTAATCATTTCGCATACCCACAGCCCGGCCGGAGCGTAGGTACCCGGGATTGCTTCACGCGCGGCCAGCTGCTCGGCCGGATCCCAACCGGCTGCCCGCGCGCCGGCCTCCGCTTCTTCGCGTGCCATCTGGCGAAAAGCGGGATTGGTTACGCCCGCCATGGGTGCCAAGGCCACCGGCGTACCGACCGTGATATCGCCGATTTTCACTTCCCGCATATCCCTGCCGTTCCGTCTAGTCGTTGCCGTTTTCAAACCAAATTAGTATGCCACCTCCGGCCTCGGTTACCTGTGGCGGCGGTTACTGATAATCTTCCTTCTAGCCACATCGGCGTCTCGAGAAGGAGCAATCATGACCGAACATACCGGCAAGACCGTGCAAGATCTTTTCGATGCCACGGCCTTCGATAATGACGGCGCCAAATTAGGGACGGTTAGGGAAGTTTTTATCGACGACGCTACCCAGCGTCCCACCTTCGTGGAAGTCGCGCACGGCCTCTTCGGGCTCTCCTCAAGTCTGGTTCCCCTTCAGGGATCCCATCTTTCTGACGGGAAGCTGGAGCTGGCTTTCGCGAAAGATGCCATTAAGGACGCGCCGGACTTCGATGCGGAGGCGGGCCTGACCGATGAGGAGCAAAAGCGGATCCTCGAGCACTACATTCTTACCGACGTGGCTGGGGGCGACGTTTACGAGGTTTCCGAGGGAGAATCTGAGCCAGAAAGCGGAGCTGATCCGGAAGCGGAAGGCGACGGCGAGGTACGTCCGGAAGACGCCGCTACCGAATAAGAAGCTGGAGCAACCGGTGCCAGTAGCGCCGCAATGAGCGTGGTGGCGGGAATCGCCAAAATCAGGCCAATTGAAGCCGCTAGGGTGCGGGTTATCTCCTCGGCAATTTGCTCCACCTGCAAAAGGTCAAGGAAAGGCCGATCGTAGAGCGAGGCCAAAATAAGCAACGGAAGCGCGCTTCCCACATAGGCGAAAGCCAGGGTGTAGACAGTGGAAGCAATATGGTCGCGTCCAATGGCCATGCCGCGGCTAAAAAGCCTGCGGCGAGGCGTTGTTGGGCTTTCACCATGCAACTCCCAAATAGTGGAAACCTGGGTAATCGTCACGTCATTAAGCGCCCCAAGCCCGGCCAGTACCATTCCGCACAAGAGCAGAGAGCTCATATTCAAGCCGCCCAGGCTCCAGGACAATTGCGCACCCTCATCGCCGGTGGCCCCGGTCAAGTTCTGCGCCCCCACCGCCCACGCCGCAATAGCGGAGGTAATGACGAGTCCAAACGCGGTTCCGAGCACCGCCGTCGTCGTACGAATTGAGACCCCGTGCGCCAGGTAAATGGACAGAAACATCATCGCGCCCCCGCCGGCTAACACCACTGGGAAGGCGGGCTGGCCGGCCGCGAGCGCGGGAATCATAAAACTACCCACCACTACGAGCGACGTTGCCAGGCCCAGGAGCGACATGAAGCCTTTGCGCCCGGCAACGGCAAGAATAGCCAGCACGTACAGACCCGCCAGCCACAGCATCGCCGGTCCGCGCTCAAAATCAACGAATACGTACCCCACCCCGGAATCGAGCATTTCCGGGGTAAACCGGGCCTTCACGGTATCGCCCGCGGAAAGACCCGAGGCCACAATTTCGGCGGGTACGTGAAGGGGCACCTTCGCCTCGCGCGCGCCTCGGCCGGCACCGCTATTCGCGGTCTCACCCCTACTCGCCGTCTCGCCATTTTCCGCGCCGCCACCCGCGCGCGCCGAGCGGCTATCCGTGGCGCCAGCCGGCACCTCCACCATCATGGTGACATCGGTTTGCCCAAGGGCGTCGGTTTCCCCCACGCTGGCAATACGGCCGGTCACCAGCTGAGATTTAGCATCATTGAGCGGGATCGACCCCACCGGGCTGCCCCCGCGCGGCCAGAACACCACCAGAGCAATAACCGTGAGCACGGCGAGGGGAATAACGATCGCGGCCAGCGCCCCCGCGATTCTTCTTCGAGACTGCGCGGGAAGGCGCTGGCCGCTAGCGTGCTTATGCATTAGGCTCCGATGAGCTTTCCAGCCAAGTAGGGCTCGACCTCATCGATCGGAATACGAACCTGCTCCATGGTGTCGCGATCGCGAATGGTGACCGCATGGTCCTCCAGCGAATCGAAATCAACCGTCACGCAGTAGGGCGTGCCAATCTCATCCTGGCGGCGGTAACGCCGGCCCACGGCACCCGAATCGTCGAAGTCCACGTTCCAGTGCTTGCGGAGCTTATCGGCGAGTTCCTTGGCCAGCGGCGTGAGGTTCTCATTGCGCGAGAGCGGGAGCACCGCGGCCTTAACCGGAGCCAGGCGCGGGTCGAGCTTCAAAACGGTGCGCTTATCCACCCCGCCCTTGGTATTGGGCGCCTCATCCTCGCAGTAGGCGGAGACGAGGAAGGCCATCAGCGAGCGGGTCAGGCCAGCTGAAGGCTCAATAACGTAAGGCACGTAGCGCTCATTGTTCTTCTGGTCGAAGAAGCTGAGGTCCTTGCCCGAGTGCTCAATGTGGGTGGAAAGGTCGAAGTCGGTGCGGTTGGCAATACCTTCCAGCTCGCCCCATTCACCGCCCTGGAAACCGAAGCGGTATTCGATATCAACCGTGCGCTTGGAGTAGTGCGAAAGCTTTTCCTTCGGGTGCTCGTACAGGCGCAGATCCTCGGCGGGGATTCCGAGATCCTTGTACCAGGCCAGACGCTGATCAATCCAGTACTGGTGCCACTCTTCGTCCTCTCCCGGCTTGACGAAGAACTCGAGCTCCATTTGCTCGAATTCGCGGGTACGGAAAATGAAGTTTCCGGGGGTGATTTCGTTGCGGAAAGACTTTCCGGTTTGGCCAATGCCGAACGGCGGCTTCATACGAGCGGTCTGCTGCACATTAGCGAAGTTGGTGAAAATCCCCTGCGCGGTTTCCGGGCGCAGGTAGTGAACAGCGTTTTCGTCCTGCACCGGGCCGAGGAAGGTCTTGAGCATCATATTGAAGTCACGCGGCTCGGTCCATTGGCCGCTAACCCCGCAATTGGGGCACTGCAGTTCGCCCAGTTCGATGGAATCCGGGTCCTCCACGCCCTTCTTTTCCGCCTGTTGCTCTTGCAGTTCATCCATGCGGAAACGCTTGTGACAGTTCAGGCACTCAATGAGCGGATCGTTAAAGACGCCCACGTGGCCGGAAGCCACCCACACGTCCTTGGGCAAAATAATCGCGGAGTCAATTCCTACGACGTCTCCCCGGCCCTGCACAATGGTCTTCCACCACTGACGCTTGATGTTCTCTTTGAGTTCGGTCCCGAGTGGGCCGTAATCCCAGGCGGAGCGGGATCCTCCGTAGATTTCTCCGGACTGGAATACGAAGCCTCGCCGCTTGGCGAGATTGATGACGTTGTCGAGACGGGTAGGGGCTTGCTTGGCCACTATCTTTTCCTTTCTTCCCGCGCATCCGGCTGATGCGCGCGCGACCATTGTACGTGGCTTCCACCCGGTGGAGAATCTTTGACAACATAAAGTGGCCTGGGCACTATGGAAAGCGTGCAAAAACCACATCGTTTTCTGATTGTTTTGTGTTGCGTAGCTCTCGGATGTGGGGCGTGCTCCCCCGGGTCCACCTCGGGGTCGCCTTCCGCGGCGGGATCCTCGGGTGTTTCGACGACGCCGCAGCAGGAGCCACGCATTAAAGCGGTCGCTTCGGTTTACCCCATCGCGTGGCTTATCGACCAGATTGGCGGGGAAAAGGTCGAGGCCAGCGTGCTAACTCCGCAGGGTGCTGAACCCTGGGGTTACACCTATTCGGAGGCCGATCTTGGCGCCTTGAACGGTGCCGATGTGCTCTTCTATGTGGCTGGTTTCCAACCCAGCCTCGACGCCGCCGTCGGGCAACTCTCGGCACCGAGCGTTAACCTGGAAGAATCGGCCAAATTGGTCCATCACCGCGGCTTGGCATCCAATCATGGAGACGAATCGAGCGAGGCCGGCCGCCAGCTCGATCCCTACTTCTGGCAAGATCCGGTCCGTTTCTCCCTGGTCGCGGAAGAGATTTCTCAGTCTCTGACGAATATGGACCCGGAAAATAGCTCCCTATATGCCCAGAATTTAGCTCAGCTCAAAACCGCTCTGGAGGGACTCGATACGGAATTTTCCCAAGGCTTGAGCCAGTGCGCCTCGCACGCCGTCGTCAGTTACCGCGCCGCCTACGCCTACCTCACCGACCGTTATCACCTCAACCAGGTGGCGGTGCGGGGAATTGACCCGAGCATTGACCCGACCCAGAAAGACCTGCGTATGGTGAAACTGGGAATCGCGGAGGGCCGGCCCAAGGCAATTTTCGATGAGGCAGGGAAATCAAACCCAGTGATGACGGATTTGGCGGGGCAAACCGGTACCCAGCTTGCTAGCCTCGATACCATCACTTCGGAGCCGGCTATGGCCGACTATCTGGCGGCGATGCGAGCCAATCTGGAATCTCTGCGCGGCGGGCTCGGGTGTGTTTGAGCCCCACCCGTCCCTCTAGAATAAGGTCAGTATTAGAGCTCGACGCGGTTCTCACCGCTCGGCTATGGAAAAGCATCAGCTAAGGAGTACATCATGAACGCGCCCAAGCAACG
Organism: Actinobaculum massiliense; assembly: GCF_001457435.1. Classification (GTDB taxonomy): domain Bacteria; phylum Actinomycetota; class Actinomycetes; order Actinomycetales; family Actinomycetaceae; genus Actinobaculum; species Actinobaculum massiliense. Next base: position 151,434 of record NZ_LN881716.1, read on the forward strand.
CGTGACCGCGCAGCGGAAGGCGATTGCGGCCGCAATGGCCGGGATCGACGAGTTTATTTCCGCGCAGGAACTGCATGAGCGCTTGACCCGCGACAAAACGAAAATTGGTCTTGCCACGGTGTATCGCACCCTGCAGGCAATGGCCGACGACGGCGACCTCGATACCATCGTCGAAGATGGCCAAACGCTTTATCGAGAATGCGCCACCTCGGCCCACCACCATCACCTGGTGTGCCGCGAGTGCGGGAAAACTGTAGAAATCATGCCTCCCGATATGGAGGATTGGTTCGCCTCGATTGCCGTGCAATCCGGATTCTCCAAAGTGGAGCATACCCTCGAGCTCATGGGTCTGTGCGCGGAGTGCGGAGCGGCGGCCGAGAGCTCGCGAGAGGATTAGAGTCTATGGATTTGCCGGAAATTGAGGTTTCGCTGCCAATCAAACTCGGCCAATTCGTCAAGCTCGCCTCGCTTGCCGAATCCGGAGCCCAGGCGCGCGAGCTTATCCAAGACGGTTGCATTAAGGTCAACGGCGAAGAGGAAACCCGCCGCGGATATCAGCTTTCGGCCGGTGACGTCGTCGAACTCGATGTGCCCGGTACCCGCCTCGCGGTGCGAGTGGCGGCGCTGTAGACCCCTGCCGCGCATTCCGCAAGCGGCGTTCCCCAGGCAACTTTCGCACACCTCTCAGAGCATCTTTCGCGTAGCTCTAAGCGCACCTTTAGCGCAACTCTAAGCGCACCTTTAGCGTAGCTTTAGGCGCGCAAAAAGCTCTCAAGCTGCTCGCTGGTCGACTGCAGAGGGTCGGGTAGTTCCAGACGCCAGGGCGGCTCGAGAGCGCGCAAAACCTGCCACCCCGCCCGCGCCGGGACGGCCCGGCGATTCATTTCCTGGACGAATCTCCCGCGCAGCCGCGCCCGGCTCGCAGGAGCGTCCGTCAAAGCTTGAATCACCGCCGCCTCGGGCGCCACTCTCCCCATCATTCCGGCCTCGCGGAAGCGGTAGGCAAGCCCGGTTTTTCGATCCACGTCATGGTAGGCAAGTTGAATTCGCATGACCTTGCTCTCTGACCAGTCACCGTGGGAGGAATCCACCGCTGCGCGCAAGAGTTGCCATTTTCCTACCCAGTCAATCTCGCTGGCTACCGCGGCCTCGTTACGTCCCCGCAAGGCATCAATTGCCCGGGTTGCGATCTCCAGATCCTCGCCGATACCGCGGCTACGGGCGCGCGAAATAACTTCTTCCTGCAAATCCAGGGCGCACATTCGCCGCCCGTCGGCCAGGCGTAGAGGAACAAAAATCCCCTCCGGCCCACGCGCCGAGATTTCGTGGAGCGCCAAGATAGGATGTTCCAGCGCAAGATCATCCAGGCTCACGCCCTCATCGAGCAATTGCAAAGCGGCGCTAGTGAGCGCAAGCTTGAGCCGAGTGGTTGCTTCCGTGACGTTGGAATCAGCGAATACCAGTTGCAGGCGAGCGAAGCGTCTTTTTTCGGCGAGCGGCTCATCTCGCTCGGCAATGAGTGGCCGAGACTCCATCGTATTGGAGGAAACCTCGGTCTGGATGAATGGCGCCCGCGCCGAAAGCCGATAGCTCCACTCCCCGCGCGAGTTATGCGCCACCCAGCCGGCCCCGGTGAGCGCTAGCCGCGTAGCCAGAAAGCTATGGAATCCCGGGCCGATTTGAGGCAACAGGGAACGCGGAATCTGGTAGTTCTCGTGGCACCCCCACGCGTGTCCCTGCCCCAGGCCGTATCCGTCGGTGTTGTTCTTGAGCACGTAAAGGCGAATCCCGCGCTCCCGCAGACGCTCGTTGGCGCTCTCGGCCAATAAACGCATAATCTCCTCGCCGGCGCGGTCGGCGACCACTGCCTCGCGCGCCCGCGCGCATTCCGGACTCGCGTACTCGGGGTGCTCCCCCACATCTACGTAAAGGCGCGCACCGTTTTCTAAAAACACATCACGCGGGCCCCAGCCGGCTATGCCATCACTGGGAAGGGCGCGCAGTAGCGGATCTTCCGTGCCAACTTCGCCTCCCGCATTCTCGCGCGAGGCGCGGCAACGCTGGGCGCTCACTTTTATCGGTGCAAATAATTCATCGACAGAGCGATCCGGGCTCAGAGGCGGTTTGGCCTCGCCCCGCAAACCGCGTACCGGCTCAGCACCCACCCGCATCGCGACCAGGGCATATTCGGTTTCAATCCCGTAGGCACTCACCGGCCCGCCCTCGCCCGGTTCGTCCTCTCGGCGGGATCCGCCCGGCTCGGTTTGCCCGGCTTCGCCTTGCCCCGCCTCATCACCACGGCGCGAGAATATTCTCCCCCACAGCCCGCTTCGCCGCGGGGGCGCCACCACAGGATTCGCCGTCGTCCTCGCCATCGTTACACCCACCTAAAAGACCTTAGTTGCCCGGTCTCGCCGCCGTCCATCTCCGGCGGGCTCGACCCACCCACCGGCTCAGGTTCCCTTCTCCACTGGCTCAGCTTCTTTTACCCACCGTCTCAGCTTCCCTTGCCTACCGACGCTAATTGAGCAAACAATTGCGGCCCAAGAGCACTCGGAGATCAGAGAACAGCGCGGCCACCGGCTTGACGTAGAACTTTTGCGCCACCTGGATTACGCTCGTTTTTCCGGGCTGGCGAATATGTAAACGCACGGGGGCGGACCCTGGATAGTTCGCAAAAATCATTTGCAGCCGGCTCATGAGCTCCGCAGTGCACATACGCTCACCCAGCTGCACGTCCACCGGAGCATCCGGCATAAGGTCATGCGAGGGCAGAGTCATCTCTTGCGCGGAAAGCTGGATGGAGCCGTCGCGATCGTTGACCCGGCAACGCACAATCGCCACCTGGTCTTGACTGAGGATTCCGGCCACTTGCTGGTAGGTGGCGGGGAAGAAGTTGATCTCGGCGGAGCCGGTGAGGTCCTCAAGGGTTACCTGCGCCCACATCCGCCCGTTCTTCTTGGAGATCCGGGTGCCAACGCTAGTAATCAGGCCGGCAATCGTCACCGAGGCGCCGTCGGGAACAGATTCCTGGTTCATAAGCTTGACCACCGTAGTATCGGCAGCGCGCTCAAGAATATGTTCCATATCGGAAAGCGGGTGATCGGAAACGTAAAGCCCCAGCATTTCCCTTTCGCGGTTGAGCTTTTCGCGCTTATCCCACTCGGGAATATCCGGGATGGTAACTTCCACCCCCTCCTCCACGGCGGTGCCGCCAAAGAGGTCAAATTGCCCCACAGCTTCGTTCTTTTTGAGACTCACCACCGAATCGACCGCTTCATCCACCCGGGAAAGTAGCGCCCGGCGACTGTATCCAAACGAATCGAAGGCGCCGGCCTTGACGAGCGATTCGATTGCCCGCTTATTGAGAACCGCGAGCGGCACCTTGTCAAGGAAGTCCTGGAAGGATTCAAACTTTCCCTTCTCTTCGCGCGCTGAAATGATCCCCTCAACAATGGGGAGACCCACGTTCTTCACGGCGGAAAGTCCGAAGCGGATCTCTTCCCCGGCCGCGGAGAAGTTCGCCTTCGACTCGTTGACGTCCGGCACCAGCACGCGAATTCCCATTCGCCGCGCCTCGCCCAAATAAAGCGAGAGCTTATCGCGATTATCTTTACGCGAGGTGAGGACCGCGGCCATGTACTCCACCGGATAGTGGGCTTTTAGCCACGCCGTCCACATGGAGATCACGCCGTAAGCGGCCGAGTGCGATTTGTTGAACGCGTAGGAGGCGAAGGGTTCCATCGTGCCCCACAGCTGTTTGACCGCATCCTTGGAATACCCGTTTTCAACCATTCCGGCTTCGAAGGAGACGTACATCTTGTCCATGACGTCTTTCTTCTTCTTACCCATGGCCTTGCGGAGGGAATCGGCTTGGCCCATGGTGAAGCCCGCAACCTTTCGGGCGATCTGCATGATCTGTTCCTGATAGACAATCAGACCGTAGGTGGGACCGAGAATCTCATGCAGCGGTTCATCAAGCTCGGGATGGATTGGCTCGATCTTCTGCAGGCCGTTCTTACGCAGGGCGTAGTTGGTATGCGAGTTCATGCCCATAGGGCCGGGCCGGTAGAGAGCCGAGACAGCGGAAATATCCTCAAAACCGGTGGGCTTCATTTGCTTGAGGAGCGTTCGCATTCCCGAACCGTCCAGCTGGAAGACTCCGAGTGTTTCACCGCGCTGAAGCAACTGCATCGTTTCGTTGTCTTCGACGTCGACCTCTTCAATGACCACCGGATCTTTACCGTTATCCACGATGTTTTCCAGCGCATCATCAATCGTCGTCAGGTTCGACAGCCCCAGGAAGTCCATTTTCAGAACTCCCAGTTCCTCGCAAAGCGGATATTCAAACTGGGTAATCACCGCGCCATCAGCTGGTCGCTTCATCAGTGGAATAACGTCCGTCAGCGTTACCGAGCTCATAAGCACCGCGCAGGCGTGGACGCCCCACTGCCGAGTCAGCCCCTCGATCCCCTGCGCGAGCTTGAAGACGCGCCGCGCATCAGGGTCTCCGTCCACCGCCTGGCGGAACTCGCCGGCTTCCCCGTAACGATCCGCCTTTTCGTCGTAGATCTCCGAAAGCTTGATGTCCTTGCCCATAATGGCGGGCGGGAGGGTTTTGGTGAGGCGGTCGCCCATTTCGTAGGGGTAGCCCAGCACGCGCGAGGCATCCTTAAGCGCCTGTTTGGTCTTAATGGTGCCGAAAGTGACCACTTGGGAAACCTTGTCGTGGCCGTACTTTTCCTCCACGTATTCGATCACTTCACCGCGCCGGCGTTCATCGAAGTCGACGTCGATATCGGGCATGGAGACTCGCTCAGGATTGAGGAATCGTTCGAAGAGCAAGCCGTGGCGGATGGGATCAAGCTCGGTAATACCCATGGAGTAGGCCACCATGGATCCGGCTCCCGAGCCACGCCCCGGTCCGACCCTAATACCGTGTTCGCGCGCCCAGCGGATGTAGTCAGCTACCACCAGGAAGTACCCCGGGTAGCCCATCTGGGTAATAACCCCTACCTCATAATCGGCGCGTTCCCGCACGTCTTGCGGGATCGTCTCGCCGTAGCGCCGATGCAACCCGCGCTCGACTTCCTTAATAAACCAGGAGGTAATATCCTCCCCCTCCGGTACCGGGAAGACGGGCATGTAGTTAGCGCCCTCATCGGCGGTGGTAAAGGAGACCTCTGCCCGCTCGGCGATAACGAGGGTGTTTTCCATTGCGCCCGGCAGGTCTCCGAAGAGGTCGTACATTTCCTGGGTGGAGCGCAGGTGATACCCGGTGCCGTCGAACTTGAAGCGGTTGGGATCTTGTAGCGTGGACCCCGAATTCACACAGAGCATGGCGTCCTGAATCGTGGAATCCTCGGCGCGCACGTAGTGCGAATCGTTGGTGGCGAGCAGCGGCGCATCAATTTTCTTCGCGAGCTCGAGGAGCTCGTTGCGCACCCGCCGTTCCACCGCATTGTCGTGGTCCATAACCTCCACGTAATAGTTTTCCTTGCCGAACAGATCCTGCATCCGCCCGGCCGCCTCCAGGGCCTCCTTGTGCTGCCCCAGACGCAACCGGGTCTGTACCTCGCCCGAGGGGCACCCCGCGGTGGCAATCAGACCCTCGTGGTACTGCTCCAGCAAATCCATATCCATGCGCGGCCACTTGCCCATTTGGCCTTCCAGCGAGGCGCGCGAGCCCATGCGGAAGAGGTTATGCATTCCGGTGTTGTTGTAGGAAAGCAGGGTGAGGTGCGTATATGCGCCGCGCGCGGAGACATCATCGGCGCGCTGTTCTTCTTTACCCCACAAAACTCGGTCGCTACCGAAGCGCGAAGTTCCCGGCGTCATATAGGCTTCGATACCAATAATCGGCTTGACCCCTTGCGCCTTGCACTCCTTATAGAACTCGTAGGCTCCAAAGAGATAACCGTGGTCGGTAATAGCTACCGCGCTTTGGCCCAGCCGTTTCGCCTCGGCCACTAGCCGCTTGATTTTCGCGGCACCGTCGAGCATTGAGTACTCGGTATGGACGTGCAGATGAGCAAAATCTTGTGGTGTGGCCATAGCTAGATCCTAATCAAACCGAACAAGTTTTCGAAGCGCCAAAACTCACCCGGCACTTCCTTGACAGGTGAGCGTGCGGAGTTTTGCCGCTTAGAGTTGGGGCAGGATCCTTTTGCACGCGTGGCGGTGGCGAATTCCGGCGTCAAGGAACTCCTCGCCCGTCACTTCGTATCCTAGGCTCCGATAGAAACTCGTCGCGGTAACCTGCGCCTCGAGTTCGACGACGATCCCGCGGCCCCGGTTCCACTCGTCCATTGCGGCCTGCTCAGCCGCACGCATGACCACGCGTCCTAGGCCCTCGCCGCGGTGTTCCTTCGCGACGGCGACGCGGCCAATATGAACCACCGGAATGTGTGCGGCATTTGCGCCCGTTCCCGAGTTTCCTTCGGCACGCGCGTTTGCGCCGGCCCCGAGGCTCGCATTGCCCTGGCCGTCGTCAGCACCAGTCCCGGCGCTCGTGTCGTCCTCGCCACCATCGACGCCGGGGCCGAGAACGCGGGCCGTAGCAAGCGGTTTGTTCCCGGAAAAAACCGTGACGTGTAGCGCGCGGCCGGGAGCGTCGAACTCATCCCATTCCCGCTGCGTGGGCACGCCCTGTTCGTCCACGAAAACCGCCCGGCGCAGATCTCGCGCCCGAGCAACCGGGCTGATATCAATTCGTCGAGGCGCGGAAGGGCCACTTCCGGCCAGCGTTTCCCTGCTCATTTGAAAACGCCGTCGCGCATGAGGCTGAGGGCACGGAGCAAATCTTCCGGATAGGGAGCGGAGAATTCCTTCCAGCTTCCGTCCGGGTGCTCAAATCCTAGAGTTTTAGCGTGAAGCCACTGGCGATTTAGGCCGAGCGCGCTGGAGAGATGAGGGTCAGCGCCGTAGGTTTCATCGCCCACGCAAGGGTGGTTGAGCGCCGCCATATGGACCCTAATCTGATGGGTGCGGCCGGTTTCCAAATGCACCTCGAGCAGGGTACCGCCGGCCATGGCTTCCAGGGTGTCGTAGTGAGTGACGGAGTGGCGCCCTCCCTCGCGAACCGCCATTTTCCACTGGTGACGTCGATCGCGCTTAATGGGCGCATCAATTGTGCCGGAGAGCGGATCGGGATGCCCCTGCACCACCGCGTGATAAATCTTGCGCGGGATTCGGTCATGGAACTCGCGCTTGAGGAGCGCGTAGGCGCGCTCGGATTTAGCAACCACCATGCATCCGCTGGTGCCCACATCGAGCCGATGGACGATACCGTGGCGTTCGGGCGGCCCAGATTTCGCTACCGGAATCCCCGCTTCCCGCAAGGCACCCAGCACATCGGGACCCTCAAAATTGAGAGAGGGATGGGCGGCAAGGCCGGCCGGCTTGTCGATAACCACCACATCGGCGTCCTCGTAGAGAATCGGTAGCTTGGGACCGCCTCCTATAGGCTCAACCTTTTTCGGTTCGGGAAGATTGACCTCCACCACCTGGCCATCCGTGACGTGGTCGGACTTTGCGGCGACGCGTCCATCAATTGCCACCTCGCCCGCATCGGCAATTTTCGCGATGGCAGAACGCGATAGACCAGTCAAACGCGCGAGTACGGCATCCACGCGTTCACCGTCAAACTGCTCGTGAATCAGATAGATCCGGTGCTCGCTCATTGGTCCTCCGCTGAGCTCTCCGGACTCGCCGCCTCGCTATCCGGATGGGGCCGCAAGGCCTGCAGAAGCAGGATCCCGACTCCTACCACAATCGCTATATCGGCAACGTTTCCAACGAACCAGTTCGCGTAGGCTATGAAATCGACGACGTGCCCGGCCAGGGCGCCGGGCGGGAAGAAGATCCGGTCAATGAGATTGCCAATCGCTCCGCCCCAAATGGCACTAATACCAATACGGCTGAGCGTGGACAGGCGCCGCGTAAGCATCCAGGGGATAATTCCCAGGCACACGATGAGGGCAAAAATGGTGATAAGCCTGGTAGCTCCGCTCCCCAAAGACAGCGCCGCCCCCGGGTTAAAAACGAGCTGGAATCCGAGGAAATCGCCCAGGATATCCACCCGCTTGCCGGGCTGAAGCGAAGTCCTGGCCAGATATTTGGTGAGGTGGTCCGCGGCCACAATCAGCGCGGCGGTGAGGATTGGACCCGCCCATACTCGCGCCGCTTTTTCGGTTGCGCCCAGCTTTTCTTCAAGCTCAGAGCCGTGAGGCATCGTCCCTCCTCTTTTTCTCAAACCCCGTTCCCTGCGGTCGTATCGCTCAGCGCGTACTCTTCGCGCCAAGCGCGCATGAAAAGCGGCGGCCTACCCTTGAGGCCGCCGCTTTGCACACGTGTTAGTTATTCTGCTCGGGCTCCTGCGCACCGGCCTCGACATTGCCGAGGAGCGACTCGAGGTAGCTCTTCAGGCGAGTGCGGTAATCGCGCTCGAAATCGCGCAACTCGGAGATCTTGCGCTCCACCAGGCCGCGCTCCTGCTCGAGGTTCGCCAGCGTGCGGTTGGACTGCGCCTCCGCATCGGAGACGATCTTCGCGCTCTTCGCCTTGGCTTCGCCAACCAGCTGATCCGATTCGGACTGGCCGCGAGCAACCAGCTGCTCGTAGGTTTCCTGCGCCATCTGCAACACCGCAGCGGCGGAGGTGCCGGCCTGCTGGGCCGATGCCTGGTTACCGAACGAAGCGGTTGAGGCCGCCTGATCCGGGGCCGCAACCTCGGGCTGAGCCGGCTCGCCAACCTGCGAAGCGCGAGCTTCGGCAATCTTTGCGCGATTCTCGGCGTCGTCACGAGCAACGGTCAGCTCGCGGATGGTCTCCGCGACTTCGTCAAGGAAGAAATCTACTTCGTCCTCGTCATAACCCGTCTCAACGCTTGTGGGCCGCTTAAAGCGGATGTTTAGAACGTCTTGTTCCGTGAGCAACGCCATTCCTCACCTCTGAAGTATTTGTACAACCAATTTTGCCCGGGGACGTGGCCCCATAGGGAAAAGATTACCCGATAATCCTAGCGCTAGCGGGTTACCTTTGATCCACATTTCAAAAAACGATTGCCGGGCGGCAATGCTAGAAGACCCGGATAATGATCGAGTTGAGGATCTGCAACCCGATGAAAAGCACAATGAACCCGATATCCATCGACAGTCCGCCCAAGCGCAAGGGAGGGATGAATCTTCCCAGGAAACGTAGCGGCGGATCCGTCAGCCGGTACACCACGTTCATGAGCACTAGGAGAAAACCGCTCGGACGCCAGTCACGGGCGGTAATTGCGACGAGATCGACGATCACCCGAGCAACGAGGACCAGCAAGTAGAGCTGGATAATCGCGGAAAGGACGGTCCCGATAATCGACATTAGAATCCCGTGGTAGACCGGCCAGGCTCTTCTTCCATGCGAACCGAACGCGGCGTGAGAAGCAGAACGTCTTCCGAAATCTGCGAAACCTCGCCGTGCAAGCCAAAGGTTAGGCCGGAAGCGAAGTCGGAGACGCGGTTGCGCGATTCAGGCTTGGTATCCACCAGGTTGAGGATCACCGGGAAGCCATCGCGGAACTTCTCCGCAAAACCGCGAATATCCGAGAAGTCACGCGGCTTAGCGGTGACGATTCGAGCGATATCCGCGGAGGACTCCACGGCGCGAATAGGAGTCGCGTCTTCTTCGAAGTCCCCTTCGGCGTCGTCGTAGTATTCGTCGGCGTCGTACTCGTCGAGATACTCATCATCGTTAAGCGTCGCCTTATTGACGATTCGCTGAAACATTCCCATTGCTTGCCCTTTCGCAGTTGCCTGAGTTCAAAGTTATGTGAGGACGCGTCCGTTTTCACCGAGGTGAAGCTGGCGTGTCGCTTTGTTCTTCTTTTTCGACGACGATCACCCCGGCAAATCTTCCCGTTGCCGGTTTCTCTGGCCCTCCGGCCACCGAGCGCGTAGCACGCCGGTAGGAATAAAGCGCGGAATCTTCCATTGTGCATCGCTCATCAATATGAACCGACCGCACATTGTGAAGATCGCTGAGCTGCGCTCGCAAGCCTGCCCGCAGGTCCAGGGCCGGAGTTCCCCACCGTGAGACGGCGGCGGTTGGCGCCAGTACTGAGGCCGATTCCTCCGCCATCTGCGCGCTCACCTCGTAGCAGCTCCCGCAAATACAGGGCCCGGCATAGACATCCACCAGGCCGCCAACACGCTCAACCGCGGCCGGCACGATTCCGGATAGAAGCCCGCGTCGGCCGGCATGCACCGCGGCCGCCGCGGGGCGCTCAGCGCTCACGATCAGCACCGGGATACAGTCCGCCACCATTACGCAGGCCGCGGCGCGGGAGGGCGCCCCGACCTGCGCAAGATCCACGATTAGTCCGTCGGTGGTGGGTGCGGCAAAGCTCTTGTCAGCGATATACGGAAGCGCCGAGCGGAGGGTAGCCGAGTGCACCTGATCCATATAGACCGGGCGCACCCCGATTTCCTCCGCCAGAGCCTTTCGGTTCTCCTCGACGGCGCTCCGTTCGTCACCCACGTGGTGGCCCAAGTTCAGCCCCGCGTAGTTTCCCACGGACACTCCCCCGGACCGGTCGGTAAAACCCGCCCGGATGGAGCCGCCAGCAACTTCTTGCTGGCGCACCCAGCCAATGGGCACGGCCTAGTTTTCCTCAAACAGGAAGGAGGGAATATCCAGATCGTTCCGGCGCGGTTCTTCCACGCGGCGCGGCAAGCGCTGCTCGTAGCGATCCGCATTTTCCTGCTGGGCGTGCTGGGCACCCGCTACCGGATGCGCGGGGCTAGCCACGGTTTCGGGGATCGACGCCGGCACGGCGTCATACTCCACCGATTCGGGAACCTCTACCTGCTCCGGCACGCTCACCGGCTGCGCCTGCACCGGCGCGGCTGGGGCGTTGGAGAGCAGATGATCCTGCTGCTCGTCGAAACCGGCGGCGATCACCGTTACGCGAACTTCGTCGCCCAGCGACTCGTCCAGAATCTGGCCAATAATAATGTTCGCGTTCGGATCCACGGATTCCTTGACCAGCTTCGACGCCTTCGCCAGTTCCTTGATTCCGAAGTTCTCGCCGGCCTGGAAGCTGAGGAGCACCCCGTGCGCACCGTCGATCTTCGCTTCCAGAAGCGGGGAAGCAATCGCGTTTTCGGTAGCGCGTAGCGCGCGATCCTCGCCGGAAGAAATACCAATGCCCATCAGCGCGGTCCCGGCATCCTTCATAATCGCCTTGACATCAGCAAAGTCGAGGTTGACCAGGCCGGGGGTGGTAATGAGGTCGGAAATACCCTTTACGCCCGAACGAAGCACCTCATCGGCGAGGTTGTAGGCCTCGATAGCCGTTAGGTCTTCTTCGGTAATATCCAAAAGCCGATCGTTGGGGATCACGATCAGCGTGTCGACTGCCTTGCGCAGTTCCGCGATGCCCTCTTCGGCGTTGCGGGCGCGCTGAGCCCCCTCAAACTCGAAGGGTCGAGTGACGACGCCGACCGTCAAAGCCCCCGCGTCGCGGGCAATTTTCGCCACTACCGGAGCGGCTCCAGTACCGGTTCCGCCGCCTTCTCCGGCCGTCACGAACACCATATCGGCACCTTCGACGGCGGACTCGAGAACATCAATGTTCTCTTCGGCCGCCCGCTTGCCGACCGAAGGATCGGCCCCCGCGCCCAGGCCGTTTGAAACATCGCGCCCAATATCGAGCTTGGTTTCCGCCTCGGACTTAATGAGCGACTGCGCGTCGGTATTAACCGCAATAAACTCCACGCCTGCCAGGCCATCTTGGATCATGCGATCGATGGCGTTGACTCCACCACCGCCTACGCCGATCACCTTGATTTCGGCGGCATTGTGATTTGTAACCGTCATGTGCTTTCCTCCCGAACCTCAAGTAGTGCTTGAGGTTTTACGCCTCTGACTTCGCGCAAAAGATAGAGGGCAAATTACAAGGATGCAATTCCCTCGCCAGGGTGTGTTGTACATGACACACATCACACGGTGCGGGGCCGCAGATCAAGGGCGTAGCCAGCTCGCCAGAGAGCTACTTCACCACCGCCGCAGAGGGCTCGGAAATGTCATAGACCGTGCCCGGTTGCCCCAGTAATACCCGCAGAACCTGGGCTTTCATCTGGGGTCTTGAGGCGTCTCCCCATTTGACCGTTTTCCCGCCCGCGATTTTCAGAACAACGTGGTTTGAATTCTCGAGTTGCACGCTTTCCACTTGGGCGCGGATATCCGCATCGAGCGCGCTGAGAACCTCCAGGGCGTTTTCCACTCCCTGCCCACCGGCTCCCGGCGCGGCTCCAATTCGGGGCAGGCTGGCCTTCGTTTCCTCCGTAACGCGCAGGGGGTTACCCTCACGGTCAACCGGCGAACACTCTCCGCCCGCGCCCATGCAGACAACCGCTTCGCGCATCTGCACTTGAATATCTATCCCGCGCGGCCAGTTCTTCTCCACCTGCACCTGGCTGACCTCGGGGATCACCGAGCTAATGTAATCCCCCACCGCGGCGCCAGAAATTCGGGTCAGGGGCCTACCGGCAAAAGCCGCGGCAACATCAGCCACTTCCTCATTTGTGACGATCGCGCCCTCGGGGACACCGGTGACGGTAATCTTTTCGGCCTGCAACGCGAGGAGGGGGCTAAAGAACACCGCCCAAACCACCAGCAGGATTCCGAGTGCCCCGCCTCCTACCCGCGCCAGACGCGTGAGGCGCATCCGTCGTTTCTCGTTTTTTCGCTCTTTGCGCCGCTCCTGAATATCGGCCGCTTCGTGGGCTGAGCCAGCCGTCCGAGCCGAAGCTCCCGAAAACATTTGCGCGCTGGAGGCAGATAAATCCGCCACTTCGAAAATGGCGTCGTCGTACGTTACCGGAGCGGTGGGAGCGGTAGGTGATACCCGCCGCTCAACCTCGCTCCCTTTGGCGCGCCGGCGCTGAGAATTCCCGGGTCTGCGCGGTAATTTTGCGTGCCGGCGCGTAGCGTTCGCGCCCTCGCGCGCCGCCTCTGCGCCCGCACGCGAGGAATTCTCCTCACCTGATTCTGCGCGCTTTTGCGCGGCGTCCGGAAGCCTCGATCCACTAGCGGGCCTGCCTACCGCGCGCGGGTTGAGGTTTCGACGGCGATTCTCGCTGGGTTGCCTCACCGCTGCGCTCCAAAACGGGCGCCGAGACGGTCAAGGACCTCCGGGCCCAGCTCTGTCACGTCCCCCGCACCCATGGTGAGTAGCAAATCGCCCGGGTTGGCCGCGTCGGCTAATGTGCAGGCGGCCTGGTGGCGGTCAGCGATAAATTGCGCCGCGGCGCCGTCCATGAGATTGGTAATGAGGTTCCCCTCGATCCCGTCAAAGGGGTCTTCGCGGGCCCCGTAAACGCTAGTAACAATCGCCTCATCGGCCAGGGCTAAGGCCTCCGCAAATTCCGCCGCAAAATTACGCGTTCGCGAGTACAGATGCGGCTGGAAAAGCACGCGCACCGCCCCGCTCGTCTTTTCGCGCGCGGCCCGCAGAGTAGCCGCTACCTCGGTGGGGTGGTGGGCGTAGTCATCGTAAACCTCAACCCCGCCACACTGCCCGCGTAGCTCAAACCGGCGGCCCGTCCCCGTAAAAGATTCCAGCCCGCGCGCCATTTGCGCGGGGTCGATTCCCAGGTCGACGCCGGTAAGCCAGGCCCCTGCCGCATTGAGCTCGTTATGTGCTCCCGGCACCCGCAAACTAAATTCTGCCCCGACCTCGGGTGTCAGTTCCACCTGGCAGTTGCCGTGGCCGCGCAATAGCGCGTGCTGGCTTACGCCGCTGACGGCTTCGCCGCGACCGTAGCTAGCCACGCGGATTCCCTCCCGCGCGGCTTGCTCTCCTAGGCGCCGAGCTCCGGCGTCGTCGGCACACACTACGAGCAAACCTCCCGGAACAATGCGGTGAGCAAATTCGACGAAAGCTGCTTCGAAAGCCTCGCGAGTGCCGTAATGGTCGAGGTGATCTGGCTCCACATTGGTCACCAGGGCCACGCGCGGATGGTAATTGAGGAAGGAGGCGTCGGATTCGTCCGCTTCGGCAACCAACACGCGGCCGGCTCCCAAATGTCCGCCGCTCCCGTGGTCGCGAACGCTCCCGCCAATTGCCCAGGAGGGATCGGCCCCGGCTTCTTGCAGGGCCACCGCCAGCATGGCAGAGGTGGTGGTTTTGCCGTGCGCCCCGGCGACCCCAATGAAATCCCGCTCCCCGGCGGCAAAGGCCAGCGCCTGGGAACGATGCAGGATTTTCTGGCCACGCTCGCGCGCGATGCGTAGTTCCGGGTTTTCCGGCCTAATGGCGGTGGAATGGACGACGATCGCGTTCGCGGGAACGTTACCGGCCGCCTGGCCAATAAAAATCTTCGCGCCGGCGCGCTCAAGATCGCGCGTATTTGCTGATTCCTTAGCGTCAGAACCGGAAACCTCGTGGCCTTCGGCAAGCAAAAGCGCCGCGACCACGGACATTCCCGCTCCGCCAATGCCAATGAGATGGAAGTTCACCGTGCCTGCTCCCCCACGTTCTCGATGAGGTCCGCCAGCCGGGCGGCGCCGTCCGGCGGGCTGACTTGCCGGGAGGCTTCTGACATTTCGCTCAGGCGTTGCGGATTCTTGGTGAGTTCAGCGGCAATGCGCGCGGCGCGGGAATCGAATTCATCGTTTTCCACCAGCATTGCGCCGCCAGCTGCCACCACATCGGCGGCGTTTTTTGCTTGTTCGCCGTTGCCGACGGCCAACGGTACGAAAATTGCGGGCACACCCAGGGCGGACACCTCCGCCACGGTTCCGGCTCCGGCGCGGCAAATAACCAGGTCCGCCGCCGCGTAGGCGCGATCCATCTCGTTGAGGTAATCGAGCACGTGATAATGCGTCAGAGCATGAGTTGCGGCGCGAACGGGTTCGTCTTTGCCTTTGCCGGTCAGATGGAGCACCTGCACTCCCAGACCATCAATGTCTTTAGCCGCTTCTGCCAGCACCTCGTTGACGTGCTGAGCTCCCAGCGAGCCGCCAGTTACCAGCAGCGTGGGAAGCTCGGGGTCGAGCCCGAGCTGGGCTGCAGCCACCCGCCGGCGCGACGGCCGGTCTAAATCGCGCGCTAAATCAGCCACAGCCTCCCGCAACGGCAAGCCGACGGTCACGGTTTGCCCGCGCCGCGCCCGCAGCGGAGTAGACGGGAAGGTGAGAGCAACGGCTGCCGCCTTGCGCGCACCGAACTTATTGGCCATTCCGGGCAGGGCGTTCTGCTCGTGGATAACCACCGGGATGCCCAGCTTGGAGGCGGCCTGGTAAATCGGCGTCGACGCGTAACCACCAAAACCCACCGCAACCTGGGCACCAGTCCGGCGCAAAATCTCCTCGCTTTTCTTGACCGCCCGCGGAAAACGCACCGGGAAGCGAAGCGCCTCCAAATTGGGGCGGCGCGGGAAGGGGACGCGCGGAATAACCTCCAGCTCAAAGCCGGCTTCCGGCACGAATTCTGCCTCCATGCCTTCTTTGGTGCCCACCACGGTTACCTCGTGGCCGCGGGCGCGAAGTTCGTTGGCGGTGGCCAACAGGGGGTTCACATGACCGGCGGTGCCCCCGCCCGCTAATAGAACACGAAGCTGCTCCACTATCCTCTCCTCACCACTGCCTTCACTCGCTTTGCCAAGGACCCGCGTTGCTGGAATGAATCCCGCACGCCGTCCACCGAGAGCGCCGCGGAAGCCGCCAGCCCCACGGCAAGTAAACAGGAAATAATCGATGATCCGCCCTGGCTCATAAACGGCAGGGGAACACCGAAGACCGGTAAAAGCGATGTTACAACCATCATGTTCGCCACCGCTTGCCCGCACAGCCACAGCGCGATGCCACCGGTGACGAGGCGGCCGAAGCGAGAGGGGTGGTACAGGCAAATGCGGATGAGTGAGATGCCCAGGAGCACGAACATAATAATGACGACGGCGCATCCGAAGAATCCGAGTTCTTCACCGACGACGGCGAAGATAAAGTCGGTTTGGGCCTCGGCGAGGTTTCCGGGCCATTTCTCGATGCCCGTGCCCAAGCCCGAACCGCTCAGGCCGCCCGACCCAAATGCCCACAGGGCGTAATCGGATTGGGACGGGGTGCCGCCACTGGGCATGGTGAAGATGTTTTGGAAGAAATCCTCCACGCGCGCCAAACGCGAGGGGCTGATCGCTACCAGGGCGGCCGCGCCCACGGCGCCGGAGGCGCCGGCCCAACCGAAGAAGCGAAGCGGGAATCCCGCCTGCCAAAACATCCCGGCGGCAATAAGCGCAAAAATAAGCGCGGTTCCCATATCGCGCCCAATCACCACCAGGCCCACCGCGGCGAGGAAGATACCGATGGGAACGAACCACTCGCGGATATCGCCGGCCAGTTTCTTGCGGATTTGCAAAAGCGCGGTGGCGAGCATAACGATCATGGCGAGCTTGAGGAATTCGGAGGGCTGAATGCGCACCGGGCCAAATTCCACCCAGTTACGGTTTCCAGCCACGGTGACGCCGAGCGGGGTGAAAACCGCCAATTGCAGAGCCATGCCCAGCCCGAAGATCCATTTGGCGCGGTGGCGGTACAGCCCCAGCGGGAGCTTCGAAACCATCCAGGCCAGAACCACGCCCACCAAGGCGTAGAAAATCTGCATATACACGCCGCGGAATGTGTTGCTCGCTCCCGCGTAGGCGCTTCGCACCGCGCCCGGGGTAACCGCGGAAAAGACCATAATCAAACCGAGGACCGTCAAAATGGCGGTGGAAATTCCCAGGGTGAGGAGCGACTGACGCATCACGTTGCGCACGTTCTCATCAACTCGTGCCATATTTCCTCCCCTTGCGATCGTGCTCATTCTGCCAAGCCGGCGCCTCGTTTCAGTGGCGGCGCGCCGGGCCAGCGCCCCGCCGGGCGCGCCTGGCCGGGCGCGACGGGAAACGCTGGGCGCTCCCCCACCCTTTCACTCCTAGATTTCGCGGGCGAATGCTTCCCCGCGGTCCGCATAGGAACTGAACTGGTCCATGGACGCGGCCGCCGGTGCGAGGAGCACCGTGTCGCCCGGTTGGGCGAGGGCGCGTGCCTGGGCTAGCGCATCGTGCATGGGCTGGCTGGCCGACGGCGAAACGTAGTGCACCGGGATATCGAGGGAGTCGAGGGCCTCATGCCATTCGGCTTGCTGCGTACCAATCACCACTACCGCGCGCAGGCGAGATTCCACCTCGCGCACCAAGTTCACGAAATGCGCACCCTTGGGCTGGCCTCCCGCAATCCACACCACAGTGCCGTTGGCCTGGGCCAAAAGTGAGGCCCGCGCCGCGTGCGCGTTCGTTGCTTTGGAATCATCGATATAGCGCACGCCATCTTTTTCCGCCACGATCTCAATGCGGTGTTTGCCCGGAACCATTGAACGCAAGCCGCTACGCACGCTTTCGGGGGAAATCCCAATGGCGCGGGTCAGCGCGGTGGCCGCCAGGGCATCGGCGAGGATATGGCCGGGAACCGACCCGCCGCCCGGCGCCAGTTGCGCCAGATCTGCGAGCTCAAAGAGCTCAGTAGCAGCTTCCCAGCGGTTATCTTCATAGGCCCGGTCAACCACAACGCCGTCGACCACGCCGATCTGGCCCACCTCGGGAACCCCCTGGGTATAGCCAATGGCGCGGGCACCGTCCACCACGTCTGCCCCGTCCACCATGTTTTGAACGCTCTTGTCCCCCACCGGATAGACGGCGGCTACGCGCACCGAGTGATACACCCGCGATTTGGCTCGCCAATACGATTCGCGATCGGTATGCCACTCCAGGTGGTCGTCATCGATATTCAGGCACACCGCGGCGTGCGGCTCGGCGGTGGAGGTGGTGCGAAGCTGGAAGCTCGAAAGCTCCAGGGCGAGGGCGCGCGGAGATGCCGCGTCGGTGCGCACCGATTCGGTAATAGCCGGATTGCCTACGTTGCCCACCGGGCGTCCGCCCAGGCCCGCCTGCCCCAAAATATGGGCGGCCATGGTGACCGTGGTGGTCTTTCCGTTCGTACCGGTGACCGCCAGCCAGGGTGCCCAGCGCCCCTCGCTATCGACGGCGCGCAAACGCCACGCCATTTCAATTTCTGATGCGAGCTCAATATTCGCCGCCTGAGCGGAGGTAAAGAGCGGAGAAGTTTCGCGGATGGCCGGCGCCGGGATGATGATATCCGGCCGCCAGCGTAACACCTTGTCCGCCAGCTCCTCGGCGTCGGCATCGGATCCTGCGGTGGCGAGCGGGTAGCCCGTCACCGAGGCGAGTTTCGAGATATCGGAATCCCACGCTGAGACCTGTGCTCCCGTGATCCGGGTGAGAGCCTCGATAGCGGCTAAGCCCGATTTGCCCAGACCGACGACGGCGATGCGCCGATCCTCGAGTTCTGCAGCTCCCGGGTTTGAAAGGGATTGGGTGTCAACGGGGAAAAGAGAATTATCCATTACTGCATCGCCAACCATTCGGCGTAAAAGACTCCAACTCCTAGGCAGGCGCACAGCGCCTGGATCAACCAAAAACGCACGGTGACGGTGATTTCATTCCATCCTTTGAGCTCAAAGTGATGGTGCACGGGTGCCATGCGGAACACCCGTTTCCGGGTTAGTTTGAATGCCGAAATCTGGATGACGTCCGAGATAATTTCGAACAGGAAAAGCCCGCCCAGCAAAATCGCCAAGAACTGCGTGTGGGTCAAAATCGAGAGGCCGGCGAAAGTACCGCCCAGCGCGAGGGAACCGGTATCCCCCATAAAGATTTGCGCGGGGTTGGTGTTCCACCACAGGAACCCAATCGCCGCTCCCACTACGGCCACCGCAATAATCGCCATATCGCGCGGATCGCGCACCGTATAGCAACCCGGCGCAGCGTCCACCACTCCCAGGCAGGCGTGGTTGGACTGCCAGAGAGCCACCCCGGTGTAGGCACCAAACGCGATAGCGCTCGCACCCGAGGCGAGTCCGTCGAGTCCGTCGGTGAGGTTGACGGCGTTAGACCAGGCGGTGAGGAGGAAGTTCGCCCAGATAACAAACAGGATGAGGGCTCCAATACCTCCCGCGAAAGCTAAGTCAAACCCGGTCTCGCGCACGAAGGAGAAAGAGGTAGAAGCCGGAGTTCGCCCGTGCTCATCGGGGAAAAGAAGAACTAAAATCGACCAGCTGACCCCAACAACCGCGAGTCCGGCGATCTTTGCCCAGGGGGTAAGCCCCAGCGATTGCTTCTTCCTGATTTTGGTGAAGTCGTCGGCGAATCCCACCGCGCCCATGCCAACCATAAGGAAGATTAGGAGCAGGCCGGAGATGCCCGGCACCCGCCCGGTTGCCACATTCGCCACCGCGTATCCGAGCAGTACCGCCAAGATAATCATGACTCCGCCCATGGTGGGCGTACCGCGTTTGGTGAGGTGCGAGGTGGGGCCGTCTTGCCGAATGAACTGACCAAAGTGCTGAGACACCAGGAACTTGATGAAAAGGGGGGTGCCGAGAAGCGTTACGAGAAGCGAGACCGCGAATGCGACGAGTAGCGCGAGCATTTACCCCTCCTTGATGAGTTGATCAGCTAACTTCCATACCCCCGAGCCGTTCGAGCCCTTGAGCAAGATGGCGTCGCCGGCCTTGAGCATACCGCGAAGCACCCGCTGTGCGCCCTCGGTATCTCCACCTTCGTGAATATCAATACCCAAATCCTTTGCCGCGCTTGCCAGCGGCCGGGTCTCTTCACCCACCGTAATAAGCACGTCCACTCCCGCCTCGCTGAGCTCCGGGGCGAGCGCGGCATGCTCGGTCGCTGATTGTTCGCCGAGCTCGAGCATGGAGCCGAGCACCGCGATTTTCCTGCGGCCTTTACCCAGGCGCCCCAGGGCAGATATCCCGGCCCGCATGGAATCCGGATTGGCGTTGTAGGAATCATCAATCACGAGGAATTTGCCCTTGCGCACATCCATACGATGCGGCGAAGCGGCTTCGTGTGCCAATCCCGCCTCGATCCCGTCTAGATCAACACCCAGGGCCAGGCTTGCGGCCGCGGCAGCGAGCGCGTTGGACACCTGGTGGCGGCCCACCAGCCCAAGCGTGACGTCTCGCTCCCCACTAGGCGTATGCAGGCAGAAGGAAGCGCGGTCGGCGGCGTCGACCTCGGTATCAACCGCGCGCACAGAGGCGGTTTCCTTCCCGCTCGCGGAGAAAGTCAGCACCTCCCCATCGGTGAGGCGGGCCATGGCGCCAACGCGCGGATCGTCGGCATTGAGGACGGCAATCCCGCCGGTGGCAAGGCCGGTGACGAGTTCGGATTTTGCCCGCGCCACATTTTCAATACCGCCAAAAACGCCCAGGTGAGCGCGCGCTACAACCAGAACTACGGCAACGTCCGGAGGCGCGATGGAGGTCAGGTAGGCGATATTCCCAATCCGGTCCGCGCCCATCTCCGCTACCAGGGTCGCGGTTTTTGGTCCTACCCGCAAAACCGTCAGCGGCAGGCCGATTTCGTTATTGAGCGAGCCGGGCGGGGCCACAAGTTCCCCGCGCTGCGCCAATATCGCGGCCAGCAGGTCTTTCGTCGTCGTCTTGCCAACGCTTCCGGTCACCGCGACCACCCGCAAATCGGGGTTGACCTCACGCGCTATGCGCAGGTTCTCCCGCGCGAGTTTGCCCAGCGCAACCGTTACATCCTCGACGGCGATAATCCGGCTCGGGTCCGCCCCGGCGGCCTCAGCCACCTTGGGATCGGCGGTCAAAATACCCGCCGCACCGGCTTCGATAGCCTGCCCGGCGAGGGTAGACCCGTCAATTCGGGCACCCTTAAGCGCGGCAAAGATAAATCCGGGCTCAATCTCCCGAGTATCCCTCACCACCCCGCTCGCCACAGCTCGCTCGCCGCCGGCGGCGCGCAGTTGGCCGCCCGCTGCCGCAGCAACTTGCTCGAGCGTCATTTCAATCACGGGTGATCTCCCCCTGCTTTTCTTCCGCTACTTTTTCGGCTTTTCCACGCGGCGTACCGCCCTGTTCAGCCTCTTGCCGCACGGCTATGGCCCGGCGCGCTTCAACCCTGTCATCTAGATCAACTTCACCGCCGCGCATGGGTTGTTTCGTTTCGTGACCGCGCCCGGCAAGCAAAACGGTATCGTCTGGAGCCGCCTGCGCAATGGCTTGCGCAATAGCCTGGCGCCGGTCCGCAATCTCAATAACGCGCGCCGTTCCCCGCGCAGTTCCACGAAGCAGATCGCGCCGAATCCCGTCCGGATCCTCATCGTGTGGATCGTCGTCGGTGATATAAACCAAATCGGCCGCCTTTGCCACTGCCTCGCCCATGGCGGGGCGTTTATCGGCGTCGCGCTCTCCGGCCGAGCCTGTAAGCACAATCAGGCGCCCGCGCGTGGTGGAGGTAAGCGCTCCCATGGCATTTTCTAGCGCCGCCGTATTATGCGCGAAATCCACAATCACGCGCGGATAATCTGAAAGAACTTCCATCCGGCCAGGTACCACCGGATCGATCTTCCCGTTCGTGGCGCGCGCAAGTTCGCCCAGCTCAACCCCGGATTCCGCCACCATGACGAGAGCCAGCGCAAGGTTCTGGATATTAAATGACCCCGGCAGGTTGGTGCTGAAGCTTGCTTCTTCGCCTCCCGGCGCACGCAGCGTAAAACTGGTGCGAACTCCCGGCCGCACCTCGCTCACGCGCCACAGCGGTACCCCCGCGAAAATCGCGGCCTTCCCCTCGCCCGCGGTGTTGCCAGAGCCGGCTGTATCCCTCGCGCTATTCGCGGCGCCGGCCGCATCACCCCCGCCGCGCGCCGCCTCGCTTACCCGAAGCGCCACGACGGGAACTTGCGCCTCTCCGACCAGCTTCTCTCCCCAGGCGTCGTCGATACAGACAACTCCGCGAGCGCAGCGCGCCGGCGTAAAGAGGGAGCGTTTGGCGGCGTAGTAATTCTCCATGGTCTTATGGAAATCCAAGTGATCTTGGGTGAGGTTGGTGAACCCGGCTACCGAAAAGCAAATGGGATCCGTGCGTCCCTGCGCCAGGGCGTGGGAGGAAACCTCCATAACCAAACTGTCTCCGCCCCAGTCCGCGTGCTCGCGAAGCAATCGCTGCAGGTCCGCCGGCATGGGGGTAGTGAGGGTGGCCGGAACGGTGCGCCCGGCGAGGCGTAGTTCGACGGTGCCAATCAGTGCCGGTTTCCGCTTCAGAGCGCGTAGCAGGTAGTCAATGATGTACGCCGTCGTCGTTTTACCGTTGGTTCCCGTCACCCCGAAGGAGCGCAGGGAACGCGCCGGCTCGCCATAAATACGCGCCGCCACGAGTCCCAGCTCAGCCGCCGGATCATCCATCACCACGCACGTCTCGGCCAGCCCTGCC
Source organism: Actinobaculum massiliense (assembly GCF_001457435.1). Classification (GTDB taxonomy): domain Bacteria; phylum Actinomycetota; class Actinomycetes; order Actinomycetales; family Actinomycetaceae; genus Actinobaculum; species Actinobaculum massiliense. The sequence continues at coordinate 173,786 of NZ_LN881716.1, forward strand.
TCGTCGGCCTGCTTCAGGCCAGCGGCGTCGGTAAGAATCGCCACCGCGCCCGCTGCCACCGCAGCACCCGCGAATTTGGCGCCGTGCACGTGTTCTCCAGGTAGCGCGGCAAACAAATCACCGGGAACTACCCGGCGAGAATTCGCGGTGACGCCACAAAGAAGCGGATCTGCCTCCGGCACGACGTGAACCTGTAGATCCTCCACCGCTTCACTCAATCGAATCATTTCTGCTTCCCCATTTCCCACTGGTACCACGGGTACTTGAAGAGCGGCACCTCCGAGGGTGGAATCCCGAGCTGGCGAGTGGCGAATTCCGTAACTTCCTTGAAAACCGGTGCCGCGGTGGTGCCGCCGTAGCCAGCTCCCGCGCCGCCATAAACGGTCACGGCAATCGCAATTTGCGGATTTTCCGCCGGCACAACGCCAATGAAGGTACCCACGCGCCTGGTGAGGTTGCCGTTTTTGTCGGGTACCTGAGCGGTACCCGTTTTGCCCGCCACGTTGTAGCCTTCCACGCGCGCCATCCAGCCCGTGGAGCCGGGTTGCGTGACGCCCTGCATCATGTTGAGCATGGTCTGCGCCGACTCTTCGGAAATCACCCGATGTGACTCGCCGGGAACCGTGGCCACCTCGTTGCCGTGCTCATCAGTTACCGAGTCAATAATGTGGATCGGCATATACACTCCGCCGTTGCCGATGGTTGCGGCAATCTGCCCCATCTGCAAGGTGGTGGCCGCCCAGCCCTGACCGAACATGGTGGTGTAGCGGGTGCGGTTATCCCAGGTGGACGGGTCGCGCAGAATGCCCGCTGACTCCGCGGGAAGCTCAATACCGGTGGGGCTACCAATTCCAAATGCGCGCATATAGCCATAGCGCGTGGAATCCTGCACCGTATCACCAATCTGAATGAGCCCGGTGTTGTACGAAAGCGCCATAATGCCGGCAACCGTCATCCCCTGGGTGGAGTGCGGATCGTTGTCCGAAATCGTTTCCCCGTTGGGCATGGTGATCCGATCGGGCACCGTAAAAGTGGTGAGCGGGTTGACGGCGCCTTGATCGATTGCGGCGGAGAAGGTCGGAATCTTTCCCGTCGAACCCGGTTCTACCGGCGCCTGCACCGCGCGCGAGCCCCAGTTGGACGGGTCGGTTTCCTTCAAATTCGAAGGATCGGGGGAATTAGAGTCCGCCAGCGCCAGTACGCGTCCGGTGCCGATTTCAATGACGACGGCGGAGCCCCACTGCGCACTATTGGCGGCAACAGATCGATCGAGCGCCTCCATCAGGGAGTTTTGCAAATCCCGATCAATGGTGAGCCGCACGTCGCGCCCATTGACGGGCTCAACTCGGTTCGCGGTTCCATTGGGTACGACGGCGCCGCCCCCGGCCGTTTGCACGGTGTACGAACCGTCCACCCCGGCCAAGACATCTTCCTGACTGCGCTCAATGCCGGCCTGGCCTACCGCATTCGGGTTTTGCGCCGTCTCGCCCACGTAGCCAATAATGTTCCCGGCCACCGGCCCATTGGGATAATCCCGCTTCATGTACTGCTCGGGTTCAATCCCCGGGATCTGTAGCGCGGAAATCGTGCGCCAGGTTTCGGGGGAAATATCTTTGGCGATATAGGCGAAGGTGGTTTTTTCTTCCCCGCCCAGTAGCGTGCCGCCCAGCTGGGCGCGATCGAGCCCCAGAATCGGGGCCAGCACCTTCGCCGCCTCAGCCGCGCCGGTTCCCGCCACGACCGGATCGCCGGCCGCATCGCGAATAAGGTGACCGTCCTCGTCGGTCTTGTAGTGCACATATTCACCAATAAGTTTTTGGTTGACGCCCACGTTGTAGCGCTCGACCGACGTAGCAAGCACCGATCCCGATGAATCCTTTATATCGCCGCGCTCGGCGTGCAGGGTATAGGTGCGGGTGCGGAAAGCATCGGCGGAGGCTGCTAGCCCGTCGCTACGCAAGAACTGCAGATCGAAAAGTCTGACTGCCAGGAGGGCAATGCAGAGCAGAAAGGCGATAATGAGGAGCTTGGTGCGGCTGTGAAACATCGCCGTATCCCCGCTGGCACTCGCCCGTCTACGGGCTAAAACGCGGCGCACGTCAAATCGTTGTGATTTCTGCTTGCCGTCTTTGTTGCCGTTACGTTTGCCGTCGCGGCGCGGGTGGCGGCTGGATGCGGATTCTCCGTTATTACGGCTTTCGTCCATTCGCTGCCACCTCCCAGATCTGTTTCATCGCGCCGCCTAGACTTTACCGCGAGGAGCGCCCGCCGGGGCGCGTCCTTGCGATTTCACACGTTTCCAGGCTAATTCGCCGTCGCCGCCTGGGCCTTGTGGAATGCATCCTTAGCGGCCTGCTCGGCAACCTGGCCAGCCTCCGTCTTCGCGAACGGAGTCACGACCTGCCCGGTGGCCAGATCAATGTGTTGCACGTTGGTAGCCGGTACGAGCCCGAGCTCCTCGGCACGTTTCTGCAGACCGTCGGGGGTTGAGGCCGCCACAACCTGATCTTTCACCGCCGCCTCGTGCGCCGAAGCCACCGCCATCTGCTGCTGCACCGAGCGAATTTCGTAAGCGGTTCCGACCATGGAGGTATTGAGAACGAACACCGTGGCAAATGACCCGAAGAATAGCGTCACGCACAGCAGGACGGTGCTCATGAACCCGCGCCGGGGTGCGGGGGTGGGAACCACCGTCAAACGGGGCCGACCGTCAATGACGCGCCGCCGCTCCGACTCCTGCTTTGATGCTGCCTCCATTTTGTGGGCTAGTTGGCTCACCGGGCACCTCCTTCGCGGATTTTTTCCGCCGCGCGCAGGCGAACGGAAGCCGAACGAGAATTCGCTTCGATCTCGGCTGCTGTTGCTTTTCGCGCTCCTCGGGTGAGGAGACGCAAAATGGGCTGATGGTCTTCAAGTTCAACGGGTAGGCCGGGTGGCGTGGTCGACGTCGCCCCCTGCGCCAGCGCGTGTTTGACGAGCCGGTCTTCCAGAGACTGATAGGACTCGATAACGATCCGGCCACCCACGCGCAAGGAGTGAATTGCCGCCGGAAGCGCCTTTTCCAGGCTCCCTAACTCGTCGTTAACGGCCACTCGCAGGGCTTGGAAAGTCCGCTTCGCCGGATTACCTCCGGTGCGCCGAGCCGGAGCCGGAATCGACTCCCGCACTATCTCCACCAGCTCACCGGTGCGGGTCAGCGGTTCGGTTTCGCGCCGGCGCACAATTGCTTTAGCGATCCGCGAGGCGAATTTTTCCTCCCCGTACCGCTTCAAAATTTGGGCGATGGTGTGCTCGGGCTCCTCGGCCAGAAGATCGGCCGCGGTACGCCCCGCGCTCTGGTTCATCCGCATATCCAGCGGAGCGTCGTGCGCATAGGAGAAACCTCGTTGCGCTTTATCGAGTTGCAGGGAGGAAACTCCCAAATCCATCAGGATTCCATCTACTTTTCCACCCGCGTGTTCCGCGGCGACGTCCCCCACCTCGTCGTAAACAGCGTTGACGGGGATGAAGCGCTGGCCAAACCGGGCCAGGCGTTCTTGCGCCAGACGAATGGCCTCGGGATCGCGATCGATGCCAATCACGGTGAGGTTTTCAAAGCGCTCAAGAGCCGCCTCGCTATGCCCACCCATTCCCAGCGTGCAGTCAATTAGCACCGGGGTCTCCAACTCAGAGAATGCGGGAGCGAGCAAATCTAGGCATACGTCAGGAAGCACCGGCTGGTGCAAGGCGTTATCGGCAGCGCGTGCCTCCTGGTCGCCCATCTGTTCCTCCTGCGTATATTCCTCGGGAAAGATCCCCTTCGCGATGTTCTGAAGCTGGGGAATTGCCTCAGACCCTCGCGAAGAAGATCCCCTCCGAGGAAGAAACCTCTCCCGTACGGCTGGCCGCGGCCAACGATTAGAAGAGGCCTGGAATGACCTCGTCCTCTCGATCAGCGAACGCCGACTCCTGTTCGTCCAAGTAGTCGGACCACGCCCCCGCGTCCCAAATTTCAACCCGGTTTCCGGTTCCAATCACCGCCAAATCGCGCTCAAGCCCCGCGTACTTGCGGAGCATGGCGGGAATCGTGATTCTCCCCTGCTTATCCGGTAGCTCGTCCACGGCGCCAGAAAGCATGACTCGCGTATACGAACGCGCTTCCTTTGACGTGAGCGGAGCCTTGGCCAAGGTTTCCTGCATCTGCTCGAATTCCTGGATTGGAAACACGTAGATGCAATGTTCCTGGCCGCGCGTCATCACCAACCCACCCTGGAGCTGGTTGCGGAACTTGGATGGCAGGATGATCCTCCCTTTCTCGTCGAGCTTCGGCTCATACGTTCCAAGGAACATCCCGCACCCCCTTCCCTATGGCGCTTCCTCCACAATACTCCACTTTGCTCCACAAGCATCTCAAATTAGCCGTGTCCTGGCAAGAAAATAGCAGAATTTCGGGATTTTCTGGGGTGGAGTGATCTTGCAGATGAAATCCGACTGCGGGCGCGTTTGCGGGCACAAAAAAGACGAGGCCGATAAGCCTCGCCATTCTTTGTATATTTTGGCGGCGGCACCGCCGCCTCGCGTTTTAGCTAGTCACGCCCGCGCCCGTTTCCGAAATCGCGCCGGCGCTTTTCCCATTCCTCGGCTTGGCGGGCCATAAAACCCTTCTTCTTGCCGTCTGACTGGGATTTCTTAGGTGAGGCACCGGAGCTGACGGAAACCTTTTCGGTGGTTACCCCCGCCAGCGCGTACCACACTCCTCCAAACATGACGACGACGCCGATCGCGGACATCCACAGCATATTGGCCGCAACTCCACCAATAAGGAGCGCAACCCCTCCCACCAGCGCCAAGAGACCGAGCACCAGATGCCGGATCGACAGCTGCCGGGTAACCGTCTCATGGACGGGTGCGGGTTTCATATTGCGCGCGAAGTTCGGATCTTCATCCGCGAGCTGTGCTTCGAGCTCCTCGAGCATCTTGCGCTCGTAGTCGGACAGCGCCATGGGGCCTCCTTACAGAAAATCTCGTCTCATACTACCGTGAACCGGGGCCCAGGCCATAGAGGATTAGCCCACGCGCCGCTTAAATGCTCGGCCCGCCGCGATCTCCCCGGTGCTCGTCAGCCGGTTTCTTGAGGAGACTCGCCGGCCCCAGCGCGCCACTGCCGAATTTCTTGACGACGGCATCCATTGCCGTCTCCGCATCCTGCCGGCGGGCGTCGTCGTCGAACGCGAGCTGAATATTGGCACCCGCGGGCGCCAGCTGCTCCACCCGCAAGCCCAGCAAACGCAAGCCAGGATCGGGAATATCAATTCGATCCAGCAGGCCGCGCGCCCGGTCGTAAATATCCTGCGCCACCTGGGTTGGCTGATCGAAACTCGCCGAGCGCGTAATCGTGGTGAAATCCGCGAAACGGACCTTAATCGAGACCGTTCGGCCGGCCAAATGCGCCTCGCGCAGCCGCCGCGCTGAATCGTGAGCTTGATCCAGGAGCACGGCGTGAAGGCACTGCCGATCGGCCACGTGCTCAAAGAATGTCTCTTCGCGGCCCACCGATTTTTCCTCCCGCTCGGTCTGCACCGGCCGCTCGTCAATCCCCATGGCCAGGCGATAAAGGTGGCTACCGGCCGCGCGTCCGAGCACGCGCACCAGGCGCGCCTCGCCAAGATTCGCCATATCACCGACGGTGGCAACACCTTCTCGGTCCAGCTTTTCTAGCGTGCGCGAACCCACTCCCCACATCACTCCCACCGGAAGTGAATGAAGGAACGGGAGCGTCTGATCCGCAGAAATAAGCATCCAGCCGTCCGGCTTCGCCTGCGCGGAGGCAATTTTCGCCACGTGCTTGGTAGCGGCAATACCGATGGAAGCCGGAACATTTTCTTGCTGGCGAATTCTCCTTCGAATGAGCTTCGCAATCTCAACCGGTGAACCAAAAATTCTGCGAGCGCCAACCACGTCGAGGAAGGCTTCATCAACCGAAACCTGTTCAATCCGAGGAGTGATGTCTCGTAAAATCGCCATAATTCGCCGCGAAACGTCCCGGTACTTCGCCCCGCGGACGGGCAACATAATCAATTGTGGGCATTTCTTGTATGCCTGCCCCACCGGCATAGCGGAATTCACGCCGTATTCGCGCGCCTCATAGGACGCCGCGGCCACCACGCCCCGCTCCTTGCCGCCCACCGCTACGGGCTTTCCACGCAGCTCGGGATGATCAAGCAACTCCACGGAGACAAAAAACGCGTCCATATCCACGTGGAGGATCGGGGTGCCGCTATCATCGGTGCCCCACGAGTGGCGCGCGCTGCGAACCCTTGGTCCCCTTGACATCTCCCCTCCTTCGCCCGCGGAATCGGTGGCCCTCTCGTAGGATACGGCACCGCTCCGACACGCGAACCGGGCGGCCCTACCTACCCGGGTGAGCCCGGTGGAGCCCGCGGTGCGAGGTAAGCTTATGGCCGTGACGAAACTACCCGACGGACCGGTGCGTACTGACTTTTCCATCGCCGAATTGGAGCGGTATCGCGACTGTCCCTCGCTCGTCACTCTCTATCTTTCCGGGGTGGAATCCTCCGCTATTGATCTTGCGGATCCGTCCTTCTTGGATTTTGAGTATATGCAGCAGTTCAGGTGCGTCCTCGACGCTGCCTTCCCACCCCGCGACTCGCTGAAAATTTTGCACCTGGGCGCGGCGGCCTGCGCGTTCGCGCGCGCGGTTGATGCACAGCGCCCCAATTCTCGCCAGCTCGCCGTGGAAATTGATTCGAAGCTCGCCACCTACGCGCGCGAGTGGTTCGACTTGCCGCCCTCCCCTCGCCTGAGAATTCGAGTCGACGACGCCCGGCGCACGCTCGACACCACCAAGGCCAGTTGGAATGTGATTATCCGCGATGCCTTCACCAATCTGGATGTGCCCGGCCCTTTGCGCACTGTCGAAGCCGCCCGGCGAGCCTCCGAATCGCTGGCACCCGGTGGGCTCTATCTCCTCAACTCGGTGGCCTCGGCGGGCCTGGAGCAACTGGGTCAGGAGGCCGGCGCTTTGCTCGAATCCTTTGAAAATCTGTGTGCCGTCACCGATCCGGCAATTCTACGCGGGCGCCGGTTCGGGAATATTGTGCTGGTCGCGTCGAATAGTGAGCTTCCGCTACCCGAAATCGAGCGCTCCATTCGCCGCCTGCCCATGCCTACCCGGGTGATTTACCAGAAGGATCTGGCCGCGCGGGCGCGTGCCACCTTCCCCGTGCACGACTCGCAGGTGGGGGTTGGCAAAGCGAAGCCTAGTCCGCCGCGTGGCGGCCCTTGCGACGCGGGGATTGTGATTCGCCACGCTCCTGATCGCCGTTGCCCTCACCGCTTTCGGAACGACCCGGCCCGGTTTCGCCGTACTCACTTGCCGTAGCCGTGGCGCTATCTCGGCTGATTTCGCCGCCATCTTTGCTACTCTGCACGCAATCGTGGCCGCTTTCCGCGCCGCCCGAGGCGGGCTGGCCAGAAGCATCGGCGCGAATTGCGGCCGCCACCCGCGGCCCGGGCCCGGAGCTGAAACCGCGAGCGCGCCGGTACTCCTCGAGCCTCTCCTCGATTCCGCCTAGCGGCGCCAATGGCGCCTCCCGGCTAGCATCCTTGGCACCGTTCTTATATTTCGAAGCCTCGTATTGGGCCAGGAACTGCTCGGCTGCCCGGCCAATCTCATCCGCGCTGGGGACGGCGTGATTAGCGGCGGGGGCTTGCACAAACCCCGGTTCGCCGTCGGCCTGGTCGTATTCGTCCTCAAGCGCGCGAACCATCTCGCGAAGCTGATCATTCTGCTTCATCATGTCCGCCAGGATGTCGTTCTCCTCGCGTACCCCGAGCTCGAGGTCTCCCAGCGGGAAAGAAAGCCCGGAAACCGAGGCGAGCATCGAAAGCGCGGAAACGGCGCCGGCCGCGTAGCGATTACCGGTGAGGTAAACCGGCACCCGCACGGTAATCGTCACCGAGGAAGCCCCGAACTGCGCCACGTTGTATTCAAAGAAATCCGTGAACGAGGCGGCGAACCACACATTGGCGTTGAGGGCCGGGGCCACCCTTTCACGGTTGTGAGAGCGCACCAGCATATCGGGCTGGCGCGTATGGGGAAGCCCCGCGGAAATCGAACCAATGGAAAAGATACGGGAAACCCCGAAGCTATCGAGAACGTCGAGGAGATCTACCGCGAAGGTGTCCCAGTAAAAATCAGGTTCGGTGCCGGTGAGAAGAAGGAATGGTTTACCTTCCATATCGCGCACCACATAAAGATCGATAGAGGGGCGAAACATCCCCACGAGCTCCCCATTGAGGTAGTTCACTCGCGGGCGCTGGGCGCGATAATCCAGTAGCGGGTCGACGTCGATAGAGGCGACCGGCACGGCATCGAGAGTCGAGAGCTCGGAACGGACCAAATCCGATACGGCTCCCGAATCGTTGAGCGGATCGGTCAGATTAAGAATGAGTGAGTCAATCCGCGGCGGAAAATCACCGGCCTTCGGGGTAATGAAACTACCCATATTCGTCCCTCCTCAATTCTTTCCGTGTAGTCACACGTTAGCCGCGCCCAGGGCCGGCACAGTATTCATCCTCTCACACGTCTCCGACGCACTTTCCTGCCCGACGCGCTCGCTACAGCGTGAACGCCAGCACCGCCCCCAAAATTTCCCCCACCGAGTATTTCCCTCGCTGAGCAGGCATTTGTTTTGCGCTGTGAGACGATCCGGGCCGCGCGGTGGTATTTGACACTGCGAGTAGGTGATTTTTCCGCGATAATTGCTTGTCGTTTTCCGCGATCAGCGCTGTGAGGAGTTCGGTTAGTGGCAGAGCGTGAGCAATCGCCCCGCGAGCGAGCAATAGGGGAAGAGCAGAGTTACGTCGACGTCGCCTACGCGGCACTCGACCACCATCGCGACGCCTACTCGCGCCGACTCTCGCGTGTACGTTCCCAGACCGGCCAAGAATCCGCCGGCGAAATGAGCGAGCGCGATTCCTTCGCCACTCACTACGAAGACAACCTGCAGCGCCTGCGCAATGTCGAGCACCGGCTTGTTTTGGGCCGCCTCGATTTTTCCAACGAGCGCCCGCCCGAACATATCGGACGAATTGGGCTCAAAGACGCGAACCACAACATTGTTTTACTCGATTGGCGCGCGCCGCAGTCCGAACCGTTTTATCGGGCAACCGCCGCCAATCCGGGAGCCGTGAAGCGCCGTCGCCACATTCAAACCGAACGTAGAACCGTCACCGGTATTGAGGACGAGCTTCTCGATGCGCAGGCCAGCGCGGCAAATGAAGAGGATCTCAACCTCACTGGCGAAGGCGCGCTGATGGCCGCCATGAACCAGGCTCGCGACGGCAAAATGGGCGATATCGTCGCCACGATCCAAGCCGAGCAAGACAGTATTATCCGCGCGGATCCGCAGGGGATTTTGGTGGTCCAGGGCGGGCCCGGGACGGGTAAAACCGCGGTGGCCCTCCATCGGGCGGCCTATCTGCTCTACACCCTGCGCAATCAGCTTTCACGCTCGGGCGTTTTGGTGATTGGCCCCTCGCCTGTGTTTTTGCGCTATATCGATCAGGTTTTGCCCTCACTGGGCGAATCCGACGTGGTCTCCTCCACCATGGGCGGGCTTTTGCCGGGCATAAGCGCCACGAATGTGGAAAGCGCGGAAATCGCGGAGATTAAAGGCCGCCTGGTGTGGCGCGCCATCGCGCAACGAGCCGTCACCGACATCCTGGAAAAGCCGTTGGAGCAGGTGGTGAGGCTCCGCATTTCCGGCGTGGATGTGCGTTTGCATCCCCGCGATGTGGCCAGTGCCCAGCGCCGAGCGCGCCGCAGCGAGGCGCGCACTCACAACCAGGCGCGCGATATTTACGCCAAACAGTTGGTCACCCTGCTCGCCGAACAGATCGCCGCCGCGCAAGAACTCGAGTTGGCGGATAATCAATGGATTATCGCCGACGTCGCCGCCTCTGTGGACGCGCGCCGGGAGATCAATTTGCATTGGCTACCTTCCTCGGCCGAAACCCTACTTGAGCGGCTCTATAAGCGCCCGCAGCTCCTGGAACGAGTCGCGCCCGAGCTCACACAGCGCGAGCGCGCTTTGCTCTATCGCGAACCGGGCGCGGGGTGGACCGTTGCCGACGTGGCTATTCTCGACGAGCTCGCGGAATATTTGGGGCCTTTTGATTCTGAGATTGATATGCGACGCCGTCGCACCCAACTTGCCGAAGATGCCGAGATTGAGCGCTACGCGCGCGAGGCTATAGCCGGGATGGGCCTGGGCGGAGGCATCGTCAACTCGCAAATGCTCGCTGACCGCATGAAGGTAAACACCGGCCCCGAAACGCTCGCCGACCGTGCCGCCAGCGATCGCACCTGGACCTACGGACACGTGGTGGTTGACGAAGCCCAAGAGCTTTCCCCCATGCAGTGGGAAATGATTATTCGCCGCAACCCCTCCCGCTCGATGACGATTGTTGGCGACCTCGACCAGCGCCCGGCGGGAGCGCCCGAGGGCGGATGGCGCGAACTGGTGGGCCGTTTGGCGCCGCAGGTGCGCGAAGAGCGCCTCACGGTTTCCTATCGCACGCCCGCCACGATCTTGGACGCAGCGGCGCGGACGCTAGCCGCCAACGGCGCGCCCGTCCGTCCGGTCACCGCCGCGCGTAATGCGGAAAACTGCCTGGATATCATTGCGGCCTCGAGCGGGGCGCACACTCATGCCGCGGAACGGCGAGCAGATGCGGATCGCCAGGCAGGTAGGCGCGGGCGAAGCGACCTGCAATCTGCCACGGTTGAGACAATTCGATCCGCGTGCGAAGAGATGGATGATATCTACGGTCCGGGCGGCGGAACCTGCGGGGTGATCGTTCCCGAGAAGCGGGTTCGCGAGTTTAGGGATGTTCTAGATTCCGACCCGGCGCTTGCTCAGTGGACGCGCGATACGGCGGGACACGATGCCTCTGCACGCATTCAATTAGTGGACGCCGTCTACGCCAAAGGCCTGGAATACGACCACGTCATTATGGTTGAGCCGCTGGAGATTCTGGATGAAGGACCGGGCAATCTCTACGTGGCAATGACGCGCCCCACCCGCAAACTTCATATTGTTTATGACCGTGGTCTGCCGCGCGGCTTGGCAATGCCGAAGAGCTAACTCGATAACCGCTGGTTAGCACCTGCTTGGCACTGTGTTTTAGCTGGCTATATCACCGTGTTTTCTAGCAGACGAAAAACAGAGAGCAGATAACCTTTTCAGGCGCGGGTTGAATACACTTCCAAACATTGCACAACTAAGGAGACGCACGTGACGACTAGCGGAACACATGATTGGTACAGGTTCTATCCCGAACATGCTCCGCATGAAATTGACGTCACGGACGAAACGATCGAACAGACGCTTTTTGTTGCCGCAGAGCGCTTTCCCCAGCGTGTCGCCATTGATTACCTGGGGGCCACCGTCACCTATGCGCAGCTACTTGAGCGCTCCCGGCGCGCCGCCACGGTTTTCCGTAGCGCGGGAATTCGCCCGGGCGACGTCGTCGCACTGGCCCTCCCCAATTGCCCACAGCACCTTTATGCGTTCTATGGAGCCGTTTTGGCGGGCGCGACGGTGGCCGAGGTCAATCCGCTGGGCACCCAAATTGAAATCACTCGCGAGCTGGATCTGGTTGCGGCGAAGGCGTTCGTTGCGTGGGAGAAAACCCTCGAGACCCTGGCAGCCACGGAGGACGATTCGCGGGTGTATTTCTCCGTCAACATTTCGCATTCACTTCCTCTCCACTCCCGCCTGCTTTTGCGCCTGCCGGTGAAGAAGGCGCGAAGCCTCAAGGAAAAGCTGCGTGGCCAGGCTCCCGCGGTCGCGGAATCCTTCGACGCCGCGCTTCGCCGCGCAAGCGCCCAGCCACCCGATGCTTTCCGCCCTGCCCCCGCAGATGCGGACGCGGTTTATCTATTCACAGGTGGAACTACCGGTGAACCGAAAGCGGTGCGGCTTTCGCATCGCAATCTCGTCTCCAACCGCAAGCAACTCATTGCCTGGGTTCCATTCGACGCGCAGTCACATCAGGTCGAAGCTGGGGTCTTGCCCTTCTTCCACGCTTTTGGTCTCACCATGGTGCTCCTAACCGGAGTGGATCTCGCCGCCACCATTATCTTGCAACCAACCTTTAATGCCGGCTCGCTACTTGATGCCCATAAGCGCCATCCCATTACGGTGTTTCCGGGCGTTGCCCCCATGTTTTCCCGAGTTCTCAAAGAGGTGGAGGCACGCGAGGCAGCGGGCCGACCGGAAGATCTTTCTTCTATCAAATTCGCCGTCAGCGGCGGGATGGCGCTTGCTCCCTCGCTTGCCACCCGCTGGGAAGAAGCAACGAAGAACTACATTATTGAGGGCTATGGACTAACCGAGGCGAGCCCGGTTATTTCAGGATCTCCAATGAACGAGTATCGCCGCGCCTCAACCCTCGGCGTCCCCTTCCCTTCCACCGAGGTGCGCCTGGCCGATCCGGATCATCCCGATACCACCATTACGGAGGGACCCGGGGAAATCCTCGTGCGCGGCCCGCAAGTATGCCTGGGATACCTTGGTGACGAAGCCGCAAGTGCTCAAACAATCGTCGACGGATGGCTCCGCACCGGCGATATTGGGCATTGGGAGGATGGCTTCCTGGTGATGGCCGATCGCCGCAAAGAGGTCATTATTAACAACGGCTTCAATATCTATCCCACGGAAGTGGAGGATGCCATTCGGAAGATTCCCGGAGTGAGTGACGTCGCCGTGGTGGGAATTCCCGACCATGAGCATGAGGAACGCGGCGAGTCCGTTGTTGCAGCCCTCGTCCTCGAGCCTTCAACGACCATGAGTCTGGCGCAACTTCGACAGTGGCTCGAAGGGTTGCTCCCCCATTACGCCATGCCCACTTCTTTCGCTATTTTCGAGTCCCTGCCTCATTCCATGCTCGGCAAAGTTCTTCGTAAAAGCGTCCGCGAACAAATCGAGCGTTTCCAGCTAGTTGCTGGGCAGTGGGTGCGCTCCGCAACCGAGGTAGCAAGCGATGCCGCCTCACGAGCCATCAGCGCGGCCTCGAGCATGACGAGCCGGCTAGCCTCCCGAGATGATCCGCGCGTGGAGATCCCAGCAGAGTCCCGCGATGATGAACAGGCTCAAGTTTGCCCAGTCACCCACCGCGAGGATGAGTAATTAGATGTTTCACCCCGCTTGTTGCACCTGATGCCCTATTCAGCGGAGGCCGCGCCCGCCCCCTTATCCGCGCGCAGTTCGTCAATCGCAGCCTGGAAATCTTCGGCCGAGTTGTAGTTTGAATACACCGAGGCGAATCGCAGATAGGCAACCTCATCGAGCTCTTTGAGTGGCTCGAGAATCGCCAGGCCAATATCCTGCGAATCGACTTGCGAGCTTCCGAGGGCGCGAACGCGCTCTTCCACCTGTGCAGCGAGCACGGCCAACTGATCTTCCGTCACTGGACGACCTTGGCATGCCCGGCCTACGCCACTAATAATCTTTTCCCGGGAGAACGGCTCGGCGGCCCCGGATCGTTTCATCACAACCAGCGACGCCGATTCAATCGTTGTGAAGCGACGATGGCACTCTAGGCACTCGCGCCGACGGCGAATGGAAAGACCATCCTCCGTGGTGCGAGTATCGACAACCTTTGAGTCAGAGTTTCGGCAGAAAGGGCAATGCATACTCAAACCGTACTCGTTTGATAACTTTCCAGCCAAACCCATTTGCGGCTTTTTTACTGTGAGAAGCATATAATTTCCTCCCCTCAGCAGCCTTCAGCCTAATTCGGCAAACGCAGCACCTGGCCGGGTTGCAAGGCATCAGAGGTGAGCCCGTTCAGCGCCCTTAGCTCTGCCACCGCGCTGGCACCGTCCCGATCCCCCGGCAAAGAGGCAACGATGGAGGAGAGCGTGTCACCGGGTTGGACCGTGACCGCACCATGGCCGGCGGGAACAAAGAGCGATCCGATGACGAGCCCCATGCTCACCAGCAGTGAAACCACAAGGAGAGCAACCGCGGCTTTGAAGCCGCTTGCTGCCGTGGATTCGAGCTCAGCCAGGGCCGTGGGGCGAGGCCTACGTTGAGGCTCAGCCAGACGCGAGACGCTCGTCGCCTTGCGGCGAGATTGAGCGGTCCGGATCGCCAATTTTTCTGCCTTGCGCTGCTTACCGCGAACCACACGCTTATCGGCCTCGCGATTCGTGTTGACGAGCCGCAGGCCCGAACGGCGCGCGTGAGAAAGCGGAGCCGACGCGGCACTCGGCGCAGAAGCGGCGCTAGGACTGGACGGCGCTGTCGCCACCGCGCGCAGAACTGGCCGCGGCTGGCGTAAAACAGCCATCCGCGATTTCTTGCTCCTGGTAACAGATTCCTCGGAAACGGCTTCATAGCGCAGTTCTGCGACGCTCATCGCTCCTCCTTCGAACACGTGTTCGTCGAACACTTGTTTGAATGCTAGCGCGCGTGAAGCCGGATGTCCAGAACATTTGTTCGACATACATGCGAACAAATGTTTGAAACTAAGACCTCTTCGCTCTAGCCTTGACGTAGGTACTAAACCAAGCGCCTCCGACACGGTTTTTGATCATTTCGGTTTTTGATGATCGTGGACGATCACAAATCTGCGCGCGAACAGATTGGAGCAACCCGGCATGACGGACTTTCCGCAACTTACGGAACGCCAAACCGACGTTCTCACCTGCATTGCTGAAGGGCTCACCGCACATCGCTTCCCGCCCACCATTCGCGAGATTTGCCAGGCGGTAGGCCTGTCCTCCCCGTCATCCGTCAAATACCAGCTCGATTCGTTGACCGAGCTGGGTTACATTCGCCGCGATCCGCGCCGCCCGCGCACAATCGAGCTCACCGATCTGGGAGCTGATTGGTTTAGCGGTAATGCGGATTCCGCCCCCGCTGCATCCCCGGTGCGAGGAGACGCCGCAAGCTTTGGCGTCTACATAGAAGACGAAAATGTGATTCCGCTTCGCCGCCCAACCTATGACGACGGAACTGGTGAGGTCGAAATACCTGAGGCCATCAACGTTCCGGTGGTGGGAAGAATTGCGGCCGGCTCCCCCATTCTCGCTGACCAAGTCGTTGAAGACGTGTTTACCCTCCCGCGCCAGCTGACGGGTGATGGCGAACTTTTCACCCTCAAGGTTTCGGGTGATTCTATGATTGAAGCCGCCATTTGTGACGGCGATTGGGTTGTTGTGCGTCGCCAACCGGTGGCGAATAACGGCGAAATCGTAGCTGCGATGATCGACGGCGAAGCAACAGTCAAGGTTCTCGACCGGCGCGGAGGGCACGTCACCCTCCTGCCACGGAATATCAATTACGACCCAATTCCCGCCGATACCGCGCAAGTGCTCGGCAAAGTTGTGATGGTGCTACGCGCCCTCTGAGGCGTACCGCCTCTGAGCTCACCCCACTATAAGTTAAGACGCCGGAGCGCATCGCGCACCACTTGCGGATTGTCCGTCGGCCACATCCGCGGCATCGAGGCAAGCAGAAAACCGCCATATCGCTTGGTTCGCAGGCGAGAATCGAGAACGGCCACCACTCCGCGATCGTCTTGCCGCCGTAATAAGCGCCCCGCGCCCTGGGCAAGCAGAAGCGCCGCGTGTGACGCCGATACTTCCATAAACCCGTTGCGCCCGCGCCGGGCCGCCTCGCGCGTGCGGGCTTTCACCAGTGCGTCGTCGGGCCGCGGGAAAGGAATTCGGTCGATAATGACCAAACGGCAAGTATGTCCGGGAACGTCGACGCCCTGCCAGAGCGAAATGGTCCCGAACAGTGAGGCGGCGCTATCCGCCTTGAAATCTTCGATCAGGCTCGGCAGAGAGTCTTCTCCCTGGAGGAGAATCGGGGTATCGAGACGATCGCGCGCGTAGGCTGCCGCATTTTCGGCACCGCGGCGTGAAGTGAACAAACAGAGCGCCCCGCCGCCCGAGGCCTCAATCAATCCCACCATTTCATCGAGTTGGTCTGTACCGTAGCCCTCCCGCCCGGGTGCGGGCAGGTGCGCGGCAATATACAAAATTCCTTGGCGCGCTGGGTCAAACGGGCTCTCCACGCTCACCCCCGACCACGGCCCCTGCGAAGGGTACATAAAACCGCATTCGCGCGCCGCGTGCTCGAATCTGCCGCCCACCGTCAACGTGGCGGAAGTGAGGAGAACCGGCACTTCCTCAAAAAGCGAATCCGCCAGCGCCGCGGACACATCGAGCGGCGCCACATAAAGGGAGGCCCGGTCCTCGCTGTCTCGCGCGATCCAGGGAACAAGGTCGCCGCCAATTTTGTCCGAAAGCACTTGTTCGACGACGTCGACCACATCCGCCACTCGCGAGCGTAGAACGGCTTTTGATGCCGCCTCATCTGGTTCCTTGCCCGGCAAGTCAGCGATGTCTTCCTGAGAACGCTTAAGCTCTCGCAGAAGGAGAACCAGGGCATCTTGCAAGGGAAGCGGGATGCACTGCAGACGCCCCTCGGGCAGATCCTCCATCGCCTCGTCGAGGCCGTCGGCCGCGGATTCAAGATCCGCCGGAAGCACCTTTTCCCGCCGCATTAGCCGGGCCAATCCGCGTAGCTCGGCCTGTGAAAGCGAGACCGTAAGCTGGGAAGTCACCCGGCTCGCCAACTCGTGCGCCTCGTCCACGATGTAGGCATTCGCCTCGGGAAGCACCGGCGTGCCCTGGCTTTGCACCCCCAGCATCGAATGATTCGTCACGATCACATCCGCGTCCGCTGCTTCCGCGCGCGCCTGGTAGGCAAAGCAAGACTCCGCTAGAGGGCATTTAGCGCCGAGGCATTCTTTCTTCGAAACGGATACCTGGCGCCAGGCACGATCAGAAACTCCCGGCATCAGATCATCGCGGTCCCCGGTTCGGGTCTCGTTCGCCCATTCCCTCAGACGCACCACTTCTTCGCCGGTGGCGGAAGCCCCGTACTCACCTTCCGCCCGCGATAGAAGAGCGTCATCCTCCGGGTATCCGCCCGCCACCTTTCGCAGGCAGAGGTAGTTATTCCATCCCTTGAGTAACGCTACTTTCGGAGCTTTCCCCAACTCCTTTTTGGTGGCATCGGTGGCTAAAGGTGCGTCGTGGCGCAGAATCTGGCGTTGCAGGGCAAGGGTGGCAGTAGAAACGATTGCCCTCTGGCCGGTGCGCACGCTCCACTCCATTACCGGCACCAGATAGCCAAGCGATTTACCGGTACCGGTACCTGCTTCGATGAGCACATGCTCGGTGTTATAAAGCGCTTCGCTCACTTTCTGCGCCATATCTGCCTGGCCGGCACGGCGGCTTCCACCCAGTTCGGAAATTGCGTTATCGAGGATTGCCTCAACTTCCCGCCCCGGACCGTTCTGCGATTCTCCCACCGTTATGAGCTCCGCTCTGGCGAATGCCCATCGCTGTTTCCGCTCGCGGCCTCAAATTGGGCCGCGATTGATTTTGGCACCCGGGCATGAACGAAAGTCCCGTTATCTCGATAAGCCACCGGAGCCAGCAGGTCGCCATACTCGTAAATGAGTGAAACCAGGTCACCGCGCGAGAAAGGAATAACCCCTTCAATCTCGGATTCGAGCTGAGGCAAAAGCTCATCGATTTTGCCCATTAACTCGTCTAGTCCCTCGCCTGTTGCGGCGGAAACCGCCACCGCATCGGGGAACCGAGTCCGCAAAGCGGCAAGATCAACCGGATCTGCCAGATCAATTTTAGAAAGCACAATGAGTTCAGGGGCCTCTCGGGCGCCGTCGACCCCATTGAGCACCTCGTGCACGGCCTTTACCTGACCCACCGGATCGGCATGCGACGCGTCCACCACGTGCAAAAGCACGTCAGCTTCACCCACCTCTTCGAGCGTCGAGCGGAATGCCTCCACCAGCTGGGTGGGGAGATTACGTACGAAACCGACGGTGTCAGAGAGGGTGAATTCGCGATCCGAGGGCGTGCGAGCGCGGCGAACCGTGGGATCCAAGGTGGCGAAGAGTGCGTTTTCTACCAGCACCCCAGCCCCGGTGAGGCGATTGAGAAGAGAAGATTTTCCGGCGTTTGTGTAACCAACGATCACTACTGAAGGGATTCCGGTCCGCTGGCGCTCGGCCCGCCGCGTTTCCCGCGCCGGCTTCATTTTCTTGATATCGCGCCGGAGCTTCGCCATTCGGAAACGGATGCGGCGCCGGTCCAGTTCGAGCTGCGTCTCACCCGGTCCGCGCGAACCAATCCCTGCACCGCCGGCTACCTGGCCGCCCGCCTGGCGGGACATAGACTCGCCCCAGCCACGAAGTCGCGGAAGCAGGTATTCCAGCTGCGCCAGCTCTACCTGCGCCTTCCCCTCTTTTGATTTGGCGTGACGCGCAAAAATATCAAGCACCAGCGCGGTGCGGTCAATGACCTTCACACCCACCACGTCTTCCAGTGCGCGGCGCTGGGAAGGGGCAAGTTCCGAATCGACGATAACGGTGTCCGCCGTCTGCGCGCGCACCAGATCCGCTAGTTCGTGCGCCTTGCCTTTGCCGAGAAAGGTAGCATTATCGGGAATATCACGACGCTGCAAAACGCCAGCCACCACCGTCGATCCGGCGGTATCCGCCAGCGCCGCCAGCTCGCGCAGCGACTCTTCGGCTTCCGTTCGCCCCTGTGCATAGACTCCCACCAGTACCACGCGTTCCAAACGGACTTGCCGGTACTCGAGTTCGACCTGCTCATCATCAGCAAAATTTCCGCCGATGCCTTCAACACGCTGGAGTCCTTTGCGTTGCTCACGATCGAGCCAGTCCCCCGCCCAGGCGCGCCCGTACCTGGGGTCAGCTTGTAAAGACGTCCCGGCACGCGAGTGAATATCGACTGTTCGGTTATCCGCTTCTTCCCCTCGGTTCGAGGCCTCCGCTGAGGCCTGGGAGGAATCGTGGTTGCTTTTCGTATGCACTCCTTTGTCCTTTACCTCATTGTGGCATGAAACCGGCGCGCGAGAAAACGATGCGCCTCACCCCACGCCTTTCCTGGCTCACGTCGCGCATTTCGCACCTCACGCTGCGTCTTGCCTGGTTCTTCCACTCGCCCGCGTGTTCTAAGCTTGTGGGCATGACGGAGCATTACTTTTCTGCGCATCCCGACTCCACCCCCCATCATCGCTCGCTGAGAGTAAAACTGCGCGATCGCGATTTTGAGGTAACGGTGTCCGACGGTGTCTTTGCTGGCCATCGCCTCGATAAGGGCACCGAGGTTCTCCTCAATAAGGTTTTCCTCTCCACGATCGAGGAGGGCGATATTGTGCTTGACCTCGGGTGCGGTTGGGGTCCCATCAGCTTGGCGCTCGGTACCGAGTACCCGCAGGCAAAACTGTGGGCCGTCGATGTTAATGATCGCGCCCGCCACCTCACCGAAAAGAATCTTCGCCATCACGGTATCGACGCTTTCGTCGCCGCTCCCGAGCAGGCTTTGACCGCGCTGGGCTCGCAGAAGATCAGGCTCATCTGGTCCAATCCCCCAATTCGTATTGGCAAAGAACAGCTCCACGATCTTCTTCTCACCTGGCTTCCCCTCCTGGCTGACGACGGCGAAGCCTACCTCGTGGTGCAAAAGAACCTGGGAGCTGATTCACTCGCCACCTGGATATCTCAGCAGGGGTGGGATGCCACCAAGGTCCGCTCTTCAAAGGGCTTCCGAATTCTGCGAGTGGCTTGGCCGGGCAATCCCCTCGCCAGCGAAGATGCCTAGTCGTCGCACCAAGCCAACCGCCTAACCGAACCACCAATCCAAACACCCGACCGAACCGCTAATCCGCGCTGTCTAACCGCAATCGGCTACAATTTCGCGCGCCACGCGCGAAACATCCCCATCCGTGAGGTCATGCCAGATCACGCGCGGATCGGCTCGGAACCATTTCATTTGTTTTCGCGCCAAGCGGCGAGTTGCCAAGGCGGTGGATTCCACCGCCTCGTCGAGCGTTATCTGGCCATCGAGAACCTGCAATGCCTGTGCATACCCGGTGGCGCGCGCGGCGGTGGGTGCCTCACGCAGGCCGCTACCAAGCAAGCTCTCCACTTCCTCAAGCAACCCGCCTACAAACATCTGGCGGGCCCGCTGAGCAATGGCCTCATCTAGAACCTCCCGTTCACGCCGCAAAGCATGTAGGGCAACGCCCGGATAGTGCGAGGTGTGACGCGGGAAGCGCGCGGTGTATTGGCCAGTGAGGCGAATGATCTCAACCGCGCGAATAACCCGCCGCTCATTTTTCAGATCCATCACCTCGTAGGCGCGCGGATCCTCGCGGCGTAGCTCCTCAACAATACGAGGGAAATCCTCCGCCGCTTCTGCCTCCACCTCGGCCCGCACGCGCGGATCCGTCCCGGGGAAATCCAATTCATCCACGAGTGCGGAAACATAGAGCCCAGAGCCACCCACCACGAGCGGGATTTTTCCGCGCCCAAGAATGGACTCCAGGTCGCCTCGCGCCTCTCGCTGGAAACTGGCCACCGAGGCAGCCTGGCTCAGCTCTAGAACATCAACCTGGTGGTGGGTGATCCCCCGGCGCTGTGCCACCGGTAACTTCGCGGTGCCTATATCCATACCCCGATAGAGCTGGAAGGCATCGGCCGAGATAATCTCCACCGCTTCTGACCCGCCCAGGAGGCTCGCAACCTCCAAGGAAACCGCGGTCTTTCCGCTTGCCGTCGGCCCCACAATCGCGAGAATCACGCCACGTTCCTTACTCTCCGGTCTTTTTATTCGCCCTGCTCGATGCGCGCGAGGGCCACCCGCAAAGCCTTCGAGCATTGCTCACTGGAAAACCCGCGCCGCGCCAGCATCCCGTAAGCACGCCTTTTGGCAGCAAGAGGATCGCCCGAGCTAGCGCGAAGCTTCTTCTCCGCCAACTCTATTGCCCCTTCCAGTTCAGCTTCCGGATCCACTCGCTCCAAAGCCGCCGATATGAGGGCGTCATCCACCCCTTTCTGGCGCAGTTCGAGGCGAAGCCGCTGGCGTGACATGGCGCGGCCGGCAAGCCGCGAGCGTACATAAACCCGCGCAAACTTTGCGTCATCTACGTACCCGACGCTTTCAAATTCAGCGAGAACCTGTTGCGCCACGCCTTCTGGAACCAGCTTTGCCGCTAGCTTTTCGGCCAGTTCGCAGCGAGAACGGTCCCGCGCGTCGAGTTGCCGGTAGAGGATTTCTTTGGCTCGCTCAACGTGCTGCTCGCGAGTAAGTTCTTGCGGATCGAATTCCTTCTTGTGCCGCCCCGCCATTTAGAAATCTACCGTCTCAGCTTTCTTCCCTGCCGCTGATTGAGTTTTCTTCGCGGGTGCTTTTGCGGCCGCTTTCTCGGTAGCTCCGTCCTTCGCATCACCTACTGGCGACTGCGTTTCCTCGAGCTCCGGATCCTTACGGATACCCACCTTGCGGAGGATCTTATCCTCGATTTCCTCGCACAAATCGGGGTTGTCCTTGAGGAATTGGCGCGCCTTTTCCTTACCTTGGCCCAGTTGATCACCCTCGTAGGTGAACCAAGCACCGGACTTACGAACAATTCCTTCGTCGACACCCATATCGAGGATTCCACCCTCGCGAGAGATACCCTCGCCGTAAATGATGTCGAATTCGGCCTGCTTGAAGGGCGGCGCCATCTTATTCTTCACAACCTTGACGCGGGTGCGGTTTCCGACCGGGGTTCCGCCGTCTTTGAGGGTCTCAATGCGGCGTACATCCAGGCGCACCGAGGAATAGAACTTGAGTGCTTTACCGCCCGTCGTCGTCTCCGGATTACCGAAGAACACACCGATTTTCTCTCGCAACTGGTTGATGAAGATTGCGGTAGTCCCCGAAGCGGAAAGCGCACCGGTGATCTTTCGCAGAGCCTGGCTCATGAGGCGCGCCTGCAATCCGACGTGGGAATCGCCCATATCGCCTTCAATTTCAGCCTTCGGCACCAGCGCTGCCACCGAGTCAATGACGACGATATCCAAGGCGCCGGAGCGGATGAGCATATCCATGATTTCCAGCGCCTGCTCGCCGGTATCCGGTTGCGAAACAATTAGCTCGTCGGTATTGACTCCCAGGTTCCGCGCGTACTCGGGATCCAGGGCGTGCTCGGCATCGATAAACGCTGCAATCCCGCCATTTCTTTGCGCCGACGCCACGGCATGGAGCGCGACCGTAGTTTTTCCGGACGATTCAGGACCGTAGACCTCAACCACGCGACCTCGGGGAAGCCCGCCAATTCCGAGGGCAATATCCAAAGCAACGGACCCGGTGGGGATCACCTCCACTCGGCGCGCCGGCTGATCACCTAGCCGCATCACCGAGCCCTTGCCGAACTGCTTGTCGATTTGCTCAAGAGCGCTTTCGATCGCCTTTTCGCGGTTGCTCTTATTATCTGCTGTTTTCTTCTCGGCCATTCCATGGTCCTTACTCGATACGTCCTACAGAACAGGCTTATTCGGGAACTTCCCTCGCCGGGTTTCCCTTCATCGCCCTCCCCGCCGCCCTCTCCGAGCGGCGCTAATACCAAGGTATGTCCAGCCTCCGACATAAAAACGCGCCAGAGTTTTTCTGTGGAAAAATGACGCGCTTCGCGATCTGTGGAACACTCTAATCCGAACGAACGTTCGATAACAATGAGCGCGGCGGCGTGTTTTGTTTCTCTCTTCTAGCGCTCGCGTTCATCGGGTTTTATCCGGTGGAGGTAGCGGTAATTCTCCGGAAAACCCATATTCTCGCAGACCGCGTCCCATACGCGTTGCGGGTCGACGCCGTCGTTCACGGCCTGAAGAACAGACCTCTCATCGAGTGTGGCGAGGACGAGGTCTTGCGCCATACTCACGCCACGCTCGCCGAAGACCCAATCCACGTTCGCCCAAAACTCTGATTCACGCACCCGCCCATCCTAGAGGAAGTGCCCGTCCCGCGAATCACCTACCCAATAAGTAGCCCAGCCGCGCAGTTCATTTCATTAGGCGAAAAGGTCCATTCATTAAACGAAAATACCGGCCCAGCGGACCGGTATTTCTCTGCATTGAGTTCGGCGGAACTATGAGCTCGTCACATCAGCACGTTGACGAAATAGCCCTATAGGCCAAACCTAAATTCAAGTTGTCCAGAGAAAGCTCTTTAGCGGACCATCTCTGAGAACTCACGCTTTGAAAGTTCGCGGCGAACCAGATCTTCCGGAACCGAATCCGGAATACGCAGGTGAGCCGGCAGGCGGCCCTCGGCCAGATCAATTCGATCGGCGGCGAGGCGAAGCACCTGGCTGAGCGGCACGTTCAAGGCACGGCAGATAGATGCTAGAAGCTCCGAAGAGGCTTCCTTTTGGCCGCGCTCCACCTCGGAAAGATAGCCGAG
The DNA here is from genome assembly GCF_001457435.1 of Actinobaculum massiliense. Taxonomy (GTDB): domain Bacteria; phylum Actinomycetota; class Actinomycetes; order Actinomycetales; family Actinomycetaceae; genus Actinobaculum; species Actinobaculum massiliense. Next base: position 197,151 of record NZ_LN881716.1, read on the forward strand.
GGAAACACGCGCGTCGGAAGAAACCTCGCGAAGCGTGCGTCCCTGCCGCTGCCGGTAGGCGCGAAGCACTTCACCAATCTCTTCCCGCAACAACGCCGGAGCCGCCGATTCGCTCTGGTCGGTCTGGGCATTAAAGTTCTTCATCCGGGTCACGCCGGTCCGAGTATTTTCTGTCATCACTAACTCCAACGCCTTTCAACTTCTTTTATTCCCCATGCGGCTCAACTCCGTGAAATACGTTGCAACCTTCAAGCCAGACCAGAGTCAGGAACCGTTCCCGCCGCCCGGTAGCAGGCCACCTCGTGTTTCTACGGATCGCTTACCGCCTGTATTAAGTAGGCCACTTTTCTCTGAATGTTTCCTGGGAGCGAACTCTAAATTTTCCTGATTATTTGCTCGATAAACCAGCCCTCGCCTGGCCTTATAGCCACTCGACCAGGTCTTATACCGCCCTCAATACGCGCCAACCAAAGCCTCCGCCCGGCAAATCGCGGGAACCACAGCCATCCCCTGGCGTGCAGACCGTGCTCAGCTCGCGCCGGCCGCCAGATGCTCTCCGAGCAGTGCCAGCGCCGCACATATCGTTGCTGCTCGCACCTGGTCGCGTTCACCTTCCAGGTGCAACAGGCGCTCCTCAGCTCCAAGCGCCCCAGCGATAGCAATCCATACCGTTCCCGCATCCTTCCCATCGGAAGGTCCGGGCCCGGCCACGCCCGTCGTCGATAAGGCGACGTCGGCCCCAAAAAGGCGACACGCACCGCTTGCCATTTGCGCCGCCACCACGCCGTCCACCGGCCCAGTCTCAGTCAAGCGAGCACCGGAAACCCCTAAAACAGAAGCCTTGGCATCGGTGGCATAGGTGCACGCGCCTCCGCGCAGAACCGCAGAAACACCCGGGATCTCCACGAAGGTGGCGGTAAGAGCGCCGCCGGTAAGCGATTCCGCGAGGGCAAGAGTCAAACCTTGGTCTTGCAGGCCTTTCACCAGCTTCGCAACCTCAGCGCTGGACTCAAGCAGCATCGGACGCCTCCGGGCGATGGGCAATTGCCAGCGCGTCGCGCGTGTAGCCGATGGCGGACCAGATCGAGAGGAAAAGCGCCAACCCAATAACAATCCAGCCGAACCACATAAACGCTTGCACCAGCCACGGGATCCCAGCAAACCAGGAGTCCCAGGGAATCATGAGCCAGCCGGCGCCGATGGATTGTGCGAACATCTTGTACTTGCCAATTTTCCCCGCCGCCATGACCTGCTTTTTGACCACCGTCATCCGCACCACGGTGATGTAGATTTCGCGAGCAATAAGCAGGATGGTCACCCACCACCAGAGGCGGCCGTGCCAAGAGAGCATAATCAGCGCCGCGGCGATGAGGCCTTTGTCCGCAATGGAATCGGCGAGTTTACCGAAGTCGGTGACGAGGCCGCGCGAACGTGCTAAATGACCATCGAGTTTGTCCGTGACCGCCGCGAGCGCAAAAACCACCCATGCCCAGAACGCGCGCGTGGGAGTCGCCTCCCAATACACCCAAAGAAAAACGGGGATGAGGAGCACGCGAAGCACGGTGAGGGCGTTCGCGATGTTGACGACCGGAACTGTGGTGTGGTCTGCGTTTTGCGTCATGGCATTCACCCTACCCCGCCGTAACTTCCCACCGGGGGCCGACGCGGGGGCTGGTCTAACGAGCGCAGGGATTTCCGGCGGCGTGAGCAGGGTTTTACAGGAACCTGAACAGGGTTTTCCGGCAAATTATGGCGGGTTTGGGGCCCGCAGGGTAGATTTCCCTTCGTACTCTTTGGCGGGAATAAGGAGACGAAGCGCCTCCACCGGCTTCGATTTCGAGGGAACCAATTCCCGCCGATACGGATACCAACATAGGTAAGGCAATGATGGGTAAGCCCTCCACCAATCGGGGAAACTGGCTGGAACTCGTAGCTATTTGCGCCCTGCTCGTCGTAATTGTGGTTGCGTTAGCGATCTCCTCCGGGGCGATTTCCCTTTCCCGCCAGGCACCGAGCGCGTCGCTCACGTCCCCTGCGGAAGAAAACGTTTCTGCGCCGACGACGCCGCCCGTGCCAAGTTCAACCCCGGCCGCCGAGCCTAGCGGAAATCCGAGCACTCTTACGATTGTCTCGACGGGAGATATCCTCCCCCATCTTTCGGTCAATCACTTCGCTCGCCAGGCGGACGGAACGTTGGATTACGCCCGGCTCTGGGACCCTGTTGCCCCCTATATCCAGAACGCGGATTTGGCGCTTTGCGCCCTCGAAGTGCCCATCGTTCCGCCCGGTGAAAAGCCATCGAATTATCCGATGTTTGGCGCCCCGCCAGAGCTGATTTCCTCACTGCAAAAGTTTGGCTTCGACGGTTGCGCGCTAGCAACGAATCATTCCATGGATCGAGGATTCGCCGGCATAAAATCCACCATCGATAACCTTGCCGGCGCGGACCTGGGTTGGGCCGGAACCGCCAGAAGTGAGCAAGAGGCACAAGAGATCCAGTTCTACACTTTGCGAGCGGGGAATCGCGACGTAAAAATTGCGCACCTTTCGGCCACCATGCTCACTAATGGCATGCCGTATCCTCGCGAAGGTTCCTGGGCGTGGAACGTCGTCGGCGAGTTAGGCGAACGCTCAGTTGACGATATTATCGACGAAGCTCGGCGAGCCCGAGCCCTTGGTGCAGACCTCGTGGTTCTGAACATGCACTGGGGTGTGGAGTACGTTTCGCAACCTCCGGAAGATGTTGTTGGCGTCGCCCAGCAGCTGGCTGACTCGGGAGAAATTGACGCGGTTTTCGGCGGCCACTCCCATGTACCCCAGCCGGTCGCCAAGCTCGAGGGCGGACCCGATGGCAACGGCATGTGGGTAGCGTATTCGGCCGGTAATTTCATTTCGGGGCAAACCGTGGAAAATCACGGTTGCCGAGTGGTGGCGGGAGTGGTCAACACCGCCACCGTCGAAGTGCCCGCGGAAGGGCCGGCGCGCGTAACCAAGATGGACTGGACAGCCGTCACCCAAGACACCTCCACCTATCACATTTGGCCACTTCACTTGCTACGTGAGGGCCAACGGCCGGCGGGATTGGCAATGGGTGAAGACGCTATTAACTGCCGAATCGACGCAACATATCCGGTAATGGAAACGGAGGGCTCCACCGAAAAGGTTGAGCCGCCCGCGCGCGTGGCAGACTCCGTATCTCTAACGAGGGAATAGGTCTTTCCCGCTCCTTCAGCTAGCCCAGAATTCTGGACCTGGCCTCACGAACTTCGAAGGGCGTGCCATTCACCCGCGTCTGCAACCGTCCTGGAACGTCAAAGACTTGACCCTCTGCCGTAAATTGCGCCGACCACGTCACCGTCACCGACGGGGTGACGTTACCCTTTTTCAGGTACGTATATGTAACGTCGCCATCAGGCCACAGCCCGCCCGCCGAGCTCGTACGGAAGCTCGCACTTCCATCCCCGGGATTCCATTCGTAGGCGACGGGGTTGAAATGAACCTGAACCGGGAATCCCAGCACCTCGACTGAGGCTTCATGAGCGCGCGCGGTTGAGGCAAAGTACGCGGGCTTATTTACCAGTACCCAGGAATCCGCCGGAGACATCTCAAACGACCCGGCATCTGCTAACAGGTTTTGGGCGTCCTCTCGGGTAATGAGTTGCGAAATATCCACGGCCGGCTCGGCCGCCGCTCCTCCCTGGCGCGACGGTTGTCCGGCGGCTCCCTCGGCCCGCTTGCGGAAGCGACTATGACCCACCAGCTCATCCATAATTCCGCTGTCGTCGTTATAGACCTTGTAAGGCAACTCGTAAATATGGTTCACCCTCGTCAAATGCATTTTCGGCCGCTCACTCGAAGTACCGGCCTTCCCCGCGCCCACGGGGGCCGGGGATTTCGGGGTGATTTTTATGGCCTTACTTCCCGGCGCTACGATGGTCTCTTTCCCCGAGATTTTAACTAGTCCGCCACTGGCTTGGGACTCCCAAAGCGCGGTTGATGAGCCATCTTCGGCCGTTGCTCGCGCGCAAACAAGCGACGCACACAGCGCGATAACCGCGGCAACGACTTTTATAACGCATCTAGTGGGCTTTTTATTATCCATCACTACTCCTCCGCTCTGCTCACATCGGGAGGGGCCTCGCCCGCCGCCAGCTCCTGAAGGGCGACGTCTTTGACACTCCAGTTTCCATCTTCCTTCAGGGCAAGGACCAATCCGACAATCACTCGCTGCGGCTCAACTTCGTTGGTTTTTTCGCTGTTCCGAACCAAGGTGCCCGCTCCGCGCTCTCCGACCAACGTCACCAAGTAGTCATTTTCGGAGTTTGAAAACTCCGCTTTTTGACTCTCAATCCTGAATTCTGGTTGTTCGGCCCAAACCTCGGTCGTGCTTTTCTTGCCTTCAATCTCGCTCCGGCACCAGGCGCATGACGGCGCGCTCATGGCCTCGACCGGCGCGGTATCCCCGGTGGTGGCGGCGTAGAGGGTGAGGTTCATATAGTGTTCCGCAGCAGCCATGGCGCCGCCGACGTCGTCATTCGCCATTTCGGCGGGAGCGGGCGGAACCGCCAGGCTCGGCTGAGCGTCGCTCCCGGGAGCTGATCCCCTCATATTTGGCGATTCGGAGGCCGCCCCTGGCACTGACGTGGCCGCGGCCGCCCCAGATGCGGCTCCCCCGGAAGGAGTAGGGTCCGCATTGCCCGCGCATGCCGTCAAGCCAAGCAGGCCCGCGGAAAGTAGACAGAACAAGGTAGAGCGCTTCATACCGGTTACGCTAGCGCCGCCGTCGCGGCTCCCCTAACCGCTTTCCACAAAAGCAATTAGCGGTGGATAACCTGTGGATAAACACGAAAAGCCCGACCCTGGAGCCTGCCTCCGGCGAGATCCGGGAGTCGCGAGTGACTTAGCGCCCGGTCAGTTGCCAGGCGTCCTCTCCAGATTCGCCCTCGTCGTCCAGGTCGTCGTCATACCAATTCTTCGCCACCGGGCCCTGGTTCTCTTCGGCCAGGGGGTCCGCGGCGTAGCGATCGTAGGCTTCGCCGTAACCAGGCCCGCCGGCGGATGCACTCCCGTGGCCCGCCGTTTCGCCGGCGTTATCCCGGTACCCGCTCCCCTGAGCGCCCACGGGCATATCACCGGCCATCTCGCCAGTCTCGCCATCCGCATTCTCGTCAGCGGCGTCGTCGTCGAAAATGGAATTTTTTTCGCCACGCAAAACCGCGAGCGCATCGTCCACCCGCTCAGGAGGCACCAGCACGTCGCGCGCCTTGGACCCGGTGGACGGCCCCACAATCTCGTATTGTTCGAGCAAGTCCATCATGCGGCCGGCCTTCGCAAAGCCAATCCGCAGTTTGCGCTGAAGCATGGAGGTAGAGCCAAACTGCGTGGTGACCACGATTTCTGCCGCCTGCAGAAGCGTTTCGAGGTCGTCGCCGATTTCCTCACGCTGCTTCTTGACGGCGTGGGCTTCCTCCACCACTTCCTCGAAGTCATCGCGATACTGCGGGCGCAACTGTTCCTTGACGTGATCGACGACTTTTTGGATTTCATCCTCGCCAACCCACGCGCCCTGCAGACGCATCGGTTGCTTACCACCGGGCATAAAGAGCGCGTCGCCCTGACCAATGAGCTTTTCCGCGCCGCCCATATCAAGAATCGTGCGCGAATCAGCAATCGACGAGGTCATAAACGCCAAGCGCGAAGGAATATTTGCCTTGATCAGACCCGTCACCACGTCAACGGACGGGCGCTGCGTGGCGAGAACCAAATGGATGCCGGCAGCGCGCGCCAGCTGGGTGATGCGCTGAATTGACGCCTCAACGTCCCGTGGCGCGACCATCATCATATCTGCGAGTTCGTCCACTACCACGAGCAAATACGGGTAGGGGGCGAGCTTGCGATTGGGATCGTGCGCCTGCACCTTCCCGGCGCGAATCGCGTCGTTGAAATCAGTGATGTTCTTGAAATGGTAGGCGGCCATATCGTCGTAGCGCGCGTCCATTTCTTTCACCACCCACTCCAGCGCCTCGGCGGCCTTCTTCGGGTTGGTGATAATCGGCGTGATGAGATGCGGAATTCCCGCGTAAATCGTCAGCTCCACGCGCTTGGGATCAATCAAAATCAACCGCACCTGATCCGGGGTGGAGCGCATCATAATCGAGGTGATCATTGAGTTAATGAAGCTCGACTTACCCGAACCGGTAGCGCCAGCCACCAGTAAATGCGGCATTTTCGCCAGGTTGGTCACCACGAACTGCCCGCGCACGTTCTTCCCCACCCCGACCGTCAGCGGGTGATGATCCTTGCGCGCCACCTCGGAGGCCAGCACGTCCCCCAGATGCACGATCTCGCGGTCCGCGTTCGGAATCTCAATACCAATCGCGGATTTACCCGGAATTGGCGAGAGGATACGCACGTCCGCGCTCGCCACCGCGTAGGCAATATTCTTTGAAAGCTGGGTGATGCGCTCGACTTTCACGCCCGGCCCGAGTTCGACTTCGTACTGGGTCACGGTTGGCCCGCGCGAGAATCCCACCACTCGCGCGTCCACACCAAAGTCCGCGAACACCTGCGTCAGTTCGGCGACCACGCGGTCATTTGCCTCGGTCCGCTCGGCGTGGTTGCCGCCCTGCACCAGGTTCTCCGGGGACGGCAGCGCGTAATTCACCGTGGGGTCGAGTGCCAGCTGTTGCGTGCGCTTAATTGGCTCGCCGCCCTCCGGAGCCGGAAGGCCTTGCGGATCGGTCCCCTCAATGGGTTGCTGGGTTTTGGTTTTCACCGCGCGCTTTGGCTTTGGTGCCGGTATTTTTTGGGTGGCCGACGACGCCGCAGGCTCGCCTTGCTCCGCCTCTTCTTGTGCCTCTCCGATCATTTCGGTCGCATCTTCGGACGCGGGCGCGTCGGATTTGCCCGGCCAGCGCCGCTTCTTACGCGGCTCCAGCTCGGTCGTATTTTCATGCGGATCCACCTGGGCGGCTTCCTCGTAAGGAACCGAGGCAGACATCCCGCGGTTAGCGATCTCCGGCACTTCCTGCGCAGCATTGCGATTCGCATACCATTCGCGGACCCGGGAAATGAGGTCTTGGATGGACGTATTCGTCATGAAAAGAATCGCCCACAAAATAAGGAGCACCAGAACTGGCACCGCGCCCACCGCGGAAAGAAGAATCTCCAGGACCCCGCCGGAAACCCAGCCAATAATCCCGCCAGCTGATTCAATCCCGGAAAAATCATCCACCGGGCTCACCGGGTTAATGACCACGTGGAGGATACCGGCCACCCCGATGACGATCAGCGCTAGCCCAATAACGAAGCGCCGATTAGCTCCCGAGCGATCGGGGATAACCAGGCGAATCGCGAGGGCGAGGAAAAGAGCCGGGGCCAACACGGCCAGAACTCCCGCTACTCCGGCGGTGGCGTGGTGGATAATGCCACCCAGCACCCCCGCCATACCAAACCACTCGCGCATGGCGACGAGGATTGCCAGGGCGAGGAAGAGGAAGAAGAAGCCATTGCGCTGGTTGGCATTCAGACGTCGCGGCGCCTGCTCCGTGGACTGGCTAGCGTCCCGCTCAGTCTTTTTCGGGGTGCTCGAAGCGCGCTGCGAAGCCTTGGGTGCTTGCCGCGCTTTTGTGCCGCGCTCGGGCGATTGTTTCTTAGAAGATGATCTTTTGCGGGAAACCACATCGGAAGTCTAGCGGCCCCGGGGTGCAACCTCCGCGAGGAGACGCACCGCGGTAACTCACAACTCTGGCCGCACTCGCCGCTCCCCTCATCGCAAAACTTGATTTCTAAACTTGACCACATATCATGTGACACGTGTAACATCGGCTAGATGGAGCGGCGGCCAGAAAAGAGGATCGCCACCTCACGGGTTGCGAGTGGAGGTGCAAAATAGCTGACGATCACGCGCGCGACGCTACGCGCCGAATCATCGGAATTATCGGGCCACCCGGAGCGGGTAAATCGACGACGGTGGCCATGCTTTTGCGTTCCCGCAAAGAAAATGCCGCCATCGTCCCCATGGACGGTTTCCACCTGTGCCAAGAAGAGCTGGTTCGCCAAGGAAAACGCCAGCGTATGGGCGCCCCCGATACTTTCGATGTGTCGGGGTACTGCAATTTGTTACGGCGCCTACGCGAGCGAACCGAGGACATTGTTTACGCTCCCACCTTCCGCCGAGATATCGAGGAGCCGATCGCCGGCGCAATCGCGATTGCGCGTGAGGTCCCGCTGATCTTCACCGAAGGTAACTATCTTCTTTTGGATTCTGGAGGATGGGAAAACGTCCTTCCGCTTCTGGATGAGGCCTGGTACCTGGATGTGCCGCAGAGCATGTGCGAACGCCAACTCATGGAACGCCGCCTGGAGTTCGGGGATTCACCCGAGCACGCCCGCGAATGGATCCGCACCGTGGATCGGGCAAACGATGAGATTGTGCGCGCCTCGCGCGCGGGCGCGCCACCGCAATTTTCAAGCTCGACGAGTAAATAAAAGCGCTTGAGCGCCGCTAACCGAGGCGCTATCGGCGCCGCAATCCCGGCGTATTCGCGCCACAACCTAAGGAGAAAAACACTATGACTGGACGGCTAGAAGGCAAGGTTGCCATTATTACCGGCGGTGCGAGCGGCATGGGTGCCGCCTCCGCCAAGCTTTTTGTGGAGGAAGGCGCGAAGATCGTGTTTTCCGATATTAACGCCGAGGCGGGCGAAAAGCTCGCCGCGGAGCTGGGAGAAAATGCGGTGTTCGAAACGCAGGACGTATCTAAGACCGAAGACTGGAAGAAAATTACCGATCTAACTTTAGAGCGTTTCGGACAGATCGATATCCTCGTCAATAACGCGGGGATCCTCAAGCAGAAGTCAATTGAGGACACCACGCTGGAAGATTACGAGCAAATAATGGCTATCAACGCCACCGGAGTTTTCCTCGGCATTAAGGCCGTCACCCCGATTATGAAGGAGCGGGCCGAAGGCGTGATCGTCAATCTTTCCTCCGCGGCCGGCCTGGTTGGCCAGGTGCAGACCATCGCCTACTCCGCCTCGAAGTTCGCGGTACGCGGCATGACGAAGGCCGCCGCCATGGACCTGGGCATTTACGGCATCCGGGTGGTTTCCATCCATCCCGGATCGATCGCCACCCCCATGACGGCCGCATCGGGAGTCACCGATGACAGCCCGCTCGCCCTCGCCGCGCTCAACCGCAATGGCCGGGCCGATGAGGTCGCGAAGGTCGTTGCCTTCGCTGCCTCCGACGATGCCAGCTATATGACAGGCACCGAAATCGTGGTCGACGGCGGACTCACCCTTGGCGATACGCCGCAGGTGTACGCCAAGCTCTTCGGCTAAGAGGCACTGGGCAAGTCGAAAGCCTCGATTTGCTCCGCATTGGGAAAGCCCGCGGCCCAGTCCCGGTACGCGCGTGAGGTTTCCTCCGAGTTCGGGCTGGTCGCGGGTCCTTCTTTGGTGACGGCCATTGCGGCGGCGATTCCGGCGCGCGCCGCCGCGACTCCCAGCGTCCGCCCGGCCGCCAGGTTCGCGGCCAAAACCCCGGTGTGGGCATCCCCGGCACCGTTCGAGTCAACCGCCTCCACTTTGAGGGGCGGCACGAAAATGGAGCCGTTGCTGATTCCCAGCCCCACGCCGAGACTCCCCGATCGCAAGATCACCGTGCAGCCGAAAGCCTTCGCGAGTTTCTCGGCCGCCTCAGAAAGCTCCTCACCCCGCGCAAAGCTCTCCGGGAGGCAGTCGGCCACGCCAAGGCGTTCGGCCACAATCCGCGCTTCGCGCGCATTTGTTGTCCAAACGTCCGCCCGGCGCAACACCGCGCGGAAAGCCCCCTCGTCCACATCTGCAATCACCGGGGAGGGATCCACAATCACGAGCGAATCAATTCGCGGGAGCCAGGAGCACAGGGCCGCCCGGTTGCGCGGATGCACCAGGGAGTAGCCCGAAACATAGACGACGTCGTGCGGCGTCGCCCCCGCAGCCTCGTACTGGGAAACCTCCACTTCCCCCTCGGCGCCCACGGTGGAAATGAAGGTGCGTTCCGCGGTGCTATCAACAAGCGCCACGCAAAAACCGGTGTCCAGCTCCGCGACCGGTGCGTGAAGTACCTCCACGTTTTCGGCAAGAAGCGCTTCGCGCACCAGGCTCCCAAAGTGGCCGGAGCCGATACTTCCGGCGTACACCACGCGCGCGCCCTCGCGAGCGGCCGCCGCCATCACATTGAAATCCCCGCCCGGAGACATCTGGTAGCCGGAGGCAAAGATATCCCCACCCGGCTCGGGAAGAGCATCAATTCGGAGCACCACATCGACGATGGCTTGCCCGGTATTAATAAAGCGCGCGGCATTACCCATTAGATTTCGGCCTTCCCCACCTGCAGATGCTCCAGGAATCCCTCACCTTGCTCACCGCGTTCGGCGTCGTGCTTACTATCGGGGCCGCTCACCTTGAGGCCACCGAAAACCACAAACAAAACCGCCGCGCTTAGTGCGGCAATGAGCCAGCCCATACCGCTTTGACCCAGCCAGGTGTTGAACCAGGGGCCGGTGTAAATGGCGGTCTCGCCGGGTTGAATCTGGATACAGAGAAAGGAGATCACCGTTCCTACCAGCCACGCGCCGAAGGCGGACCAGCGGATACCGCCCTTGTACCAGTAGGCGCCGTGGCTCGTGAGGTCAAGAAGATCCGGCTTGGTGTAGCTACGCCGCCCAATCATGTCCATAAGGAACACCGCCGTCCACGCGGAAAGCGGGAGGGCGAGGACGGAGATGAAGGCGATAAACGGACCGTAGAAGTCCTCCGCAACCAGCAGGAAGAGGAGCGCCAGCACGGTGGTGAGAACGGCATCAATGAACACCGCGACGGTGCGGCGCACGCGAACTCCCATGGTGATCCAGTTCAGACCCGCCGAATACACCGAAAGATGGTTGGAAAGGAGCAGTCCCGCGAAAGAAATAAAGAGGTAGAAGGCGGCGGCGAGGGTGGGAAGTGATTCGCGAATGGTATCCATGGGGTTGGGCGAAGCCAATACCTCGGCATTTCCGGAACCAATCAGCGAGCCCATGGAAATCATAATGACCAGTGGGATTCCCGCTCCCGCGGAGGCCGAGGCCACCAGATGCCAGCCCTTCACCAGCGGGGACTGGTAGCGAGCCATATCCGCACCCGAGGTCGACCAACCAATTCCGGTACCCGCCGCGATAACGCCAATGCCGGTAAGGACCTGCGCGAAGGAGCCTTGCTCCATGCTGAGGGCGGCCTGCCAGTCAATGCGGGTGAGGAGATAAATAAGGATCACCAGGTTGAGCGCTCCGAAGATCCAAGTGGACCACTTTTGCACTTCGTTAATGGCGTTGATCCCAAGCCCGGAAATCGTGAGGGTGAGGAGGACGAAGAGGAGCACACCAATCACCGCCATAATGGGCGTTTCCCGCGCGGTTCCGGCGGTTCCAAACAGCAGCGAGCAGAAAGTTACGAAGGCGAGAGCCGCCGTGGAAGTATTGACCGTTTCCCAACCGACGCGCGAAAGAAGCGCCATCAAAGTTGGGCCGTGGTTTCCGCGCACTCCAAAAACGGCACGCGAAAGCGTGAGGCTCGGGGCACCGCCGCGTTTGCCGGCAACCGAGATCACTCCGACGATGGCGAATGATCCAAATGAACCGAGGAAGGCGACGACGATTGCCTGCCACACATTGAGTCCGAGTGCCACCAGGGAGACGCCCAGTGGCAATCCGAGCACGGAAATATTTGCAGCGAACCACACCCAGAAAAGCTGCCAGGGGTTTCCGCTCTGTTCGCTCCGCGGAACCGGTTCAATTCCGCGCTGTTCTACCGCGCTCAGCACGGCCGATCCTGCATCGTTCCTCATTTATTTTACGCCCCCATTTTGCGCACTGTTGCGCAGTTTTGCATATTTTTTCGTGAACAAATTAGAAAGGTTGTGTCATTTTCCTCTGCGGAGGCGGAGGAGCCCGTCCGCAACCACGCTTATTTCAAGACCCTGCGCCTGCTCAATGCCTTCGACAGCCCACTCGGGAAGCCGCGAATATCCGCACTGCGCCCCCAAAATGGCACCCGCCATCGCGCCAACGGTATCGGTATCCCCTCCAATATTTGCCGCAAACTCCACCGCGGCCACGAAGTCACCGGCAAACCGTTGGGCAATAAGTAGCGCGGCAACCACCGATTCTTGCGAGGCGACCGAGGTTCCCACCACACGCACAATAAAATCGGCAAACCCATCCGCGTCCAGGTTCCCTGCCAACGAGGAGAAACACTCAAAACGAGCGGGAATCGACGCCCCCTCCTGCCAAGTGCCGAAATGCTCGGCGCGCTCGGAAACCTCTAGCGCTGCCGCGAAGGCATCCTCCAGCCCGGCGCCTTCAACGCCAGCCGAGACAGCGGCGGCAATTGCTGCCGCGCCCGCTATCCCAATGCTGGTGTTATGCGTGACTTGGCAAGATTCGATCACTTTCTGAATGAAGTCGGGACCGAGCGGCACCGCAATCCCTACCGGAGTCACTCGCATGGCGGCACCGTTCGTAGTGCCCGAATTTCCGGTTTTCTCCACCGGTTCACCGCGCCGTACTCCGTCCAGCGCCCGCTTGGTGGAAGGCCCCAAAAGGTCCAAGGAGCCTTTCTCCCGCATGGCGTCTTCCCAGGCAATGAGACTTTCGGCGAAGTCGTGCGGAGAAATTGAGCCTCGGCCCGCTATCAGTAGCTTGCCGACCAGCAGCGCCTGCTCGGTATCATCCGTGACCGAGCCGGCGGGCATATTGGGTGCAATGGGTTGCGTTGGCGCACCGACACGAAAGCCGCGAATCGCTCCGTAGGTTTCGGCAATCTGGCTGGCGGACATGGTCTGGGTGGGCATCCCCATCGCGTCGCCGATCGCCAATCCCCATAAAGCGCCGCGAGCGCGGTCACGAAGTTTTTCCGCGCCGACGCCGTTGCCCGCCAGGGCTTCCTCGGGAGGCAATTCTTCGGCCATTCTTTTGCCTTTCTAGCTCGGCGTTTACCCGCAAGTTGAGCGGGAAAATTCACTAATATTCGAAGACTCCTAGGTATTCTAGTCATATACCAATGAGAGCTAGGCCACTAGGAGATAGTATCTCCAATCACCGGGACCCTTCGAAGGCCCAAACAACGAATCAAATCAGCAGTCATCGAACACCTCCCGCTAAGAGGGCGCCAGCCAGGCCGGCAGGCAGGCCGCGAGCCAACACAGCGAGCAAAGCTCCAGCCAGTCCGGCGCACAAAGCGCCGATCAGTACACCGGGCAGAGCTCCAGCCAATTCAGCCCGCAGAGCCCGTATCAGGACAGAACCGGACAGAATCAATATAGCCCGCAAAATCCGTACCAGGCCGGAACCGGACAAAATCAGTACGGCCGGCAAAACTTTGGCCAGTATCCCCCGCAGGGTCAGTATCCGGGCCAAGGCTACGCCCAGTATTCTCAGCAATGGCCCGGTGGCCCCTATGGCCAGCCTCCAAAGAAGCCGATCTACAAAGTCTGGTAGTTCTGGCTCATTGTGGTGCTGGTGATCGCGGCAATTGCGGCCGTCGTCGTCGGGATAAAAATGGCCAACAAACCTAAGGCGGATCCCACTCCGTCGATCACCACCACCGAAGTGGTCGAGCCCAGCGAAACGCCCTCGCCCGCCTCTACGTGAAATATCGACAACCCCACCACCGATGCCCCGACGGGCGGCCCAATCCGGAACCGCGTGGAAGAAGCGCGAGTGCATGTGAAAGAGATGCATATGAGGCGGGATTCAACGATCCACATGCTCGTAGACTACGGCGAGTTCACCGAGGCGGAGGCTACCGAGGCGGTTGACTCGCTCGACGTCGACTGGAACGAGGTTGCGGTAACGGCTGCGAAGAGCTACTTCGATCTGTTCCACATGAGCAGGCAGGATCTCTACGATCAGCTAACTTTAATCGCCGATGGCTTCCCGGCTGACCAGGCCGAGTACGCGGTCGATAGCGCGGGTATCGATTACAAGCAGAACGCCCTAGAAAACGCGAAAGTTTATCTGGAAGCTGGAATGTAACAGGAAGACATTCGCGACCAGCCCACCTCCGAATACGGCGAGCAATTCACCCAGGAGGAAGCCGATTGGGCGATCTCTCAGCTGGGCTAGCCGGGCTCGCCGAGCAAAAGGGCTAGCTAAAGCGTTGGCGCGGGGCCGCCTCAGCTGGGCTAAGGAGCTCAGCTAATGCTAAAGTCCTCAGCCACATAAGAAGTGGGCGGCACCCGAGGGTGACGCCCACTTCTTTGTTGTTACTTAGTCGATTCCCATTCCAGCCAACGAGTCGAAGCTGACGCCGCAATTCTGCATTGCGGAGAGCATCGCCAAGCCGTCATAACCGGCCTGGGTGTCGTTGTATTCCTGGTTCTCCATCGCGGAGGTGTCGCCAGTGAAGGACTTCTCCAGCGCGTCCACGAAGAAATCGGACATCTTGCCGGTGGTGTTATCCGCCATGCACTTAGCGAGTTCGGGATGGGCGCCCGTATCGAGGCTGGGATCACCAGAGGCCAGGTAGAGCGCCGGGAGCACATTGTTCCAGAAGTCCCGCATACGAGCATTGTCGTAGGTCGACGGGAAGCTACCGCTCGCCGAAGGGAAGGACGCGGGCGAATCGGTGGTGGGCTCAGCCGTCGGTTCACGCGTCGGCTCAGGGGTAGGTGTCGGTTCGGCAGTCTCCGTCACCTGTGCGGTGGTCGGAGTCGGCGTCGGCTCGTCGCCCTTGTCTCGGTTCATCATGAAGATAACGCCGATAACAACCGCCACGAGCACAACGGCCGCCACCACGATCCCAATGATCATGCCCGTATTGCTCTTCTTTTCGGGCTTCTGAGCGTAAGGACCGGGCTGGCCATACCCGAACTGAGCATAGTTGTTCTGACCGTATCCACCGCCTGCGCCATACTGACCACCGGGCTGGGCGTACTGGCCGCCGGCCTGCGTGTACTGACCGCCGGTCTGGTTGGTCTGCGCGCTTCCGTAGTTAGAAGCATAAGAAGGCTGCTGGTTGCCCTGACCCCAGTTCGACGGACCCTGCTGTGGGTAGGGCTGCGTTGGCTGCTGCTGTGATGGATGCTGGTTCGTTTCCCCCGGCGAGTACGACTGCTCGCCCCCGGGCGAGGTGTCCCCGTTTTCGGGGTGGTTCTCGTTATTCTGCGTCACGTTATTTCCCTTTCGTAAGGTCGGTTTCCCAACGATGCGTGAGCAAGAACGCCTGATGACGCGCGAGCTTTCGCGGACTACTCGCATCCGCTCACTAATTGAAACAATACTCCCTAGTTAAAGGCGATTTAATGGCCTTTCAAAAATACCCTTGGACTAGACCTCGACGACGGTTGGGATGATCATTGGCGAACGCCGTAGCTTGCGTGATGCCCACCGGCCAATTACCCGCCGCATTGCCTGCTGCATTCCGTAGGTATCGGCGCCGTTGTCCACTGCCTCCTGCAAAGCTTTCTGCACGTCGTCTTGAATATCATCGAAAACGGCGTCTTCCTCGGCCATCGCGCGCGCCTGAATATGCGGCCCGGTAACGATTGCCTTTTCGTTTTTGTCGATGACGGCGAAGATGACAATGAAACCTTCGGACGAAAGAATCTGGCGATCCTTCAGCTCCGATTCGGTAATGTCTCCCACCGAGCTTCCGTCCACGTAAATGTTTTGGAACGGTACGGAGCCAACCAGCTTGCATTCACCGTCGAGCATATCGACCACCGAGCCGTTTTCGGCCACGATCACATTCTCGGCCGGCACGCCGGTGCGCACCGCAATGCGGGCGTTGGCAACCAAATGCCGCACCTCGCCGTGAATCGGCATCGCGAACGCGGGTTGCAAAATGTTGTAAACGTACAGAAGCTCACCCTCCGCGGCGTGCCCAGAAACGTGCACCCGTTCGTTACCCTGGTGAATCACTTGCGCGCCGAGCGCAATCAAACCGTTAATAACGCGGAAAACGGAGTTCTCATTGCCGGGGATGAGGGAGGAAGCGAGCAGTACCGTATCGCCCTTGCCCACGGAAATGCGGTTATGGGCCCGATTAGCGATGCGCGAAAGCACCGCCATGGGCTCACCCTGACTTCCGGTTGACATATAAACGCGCTTATTGGGCTCGATCCCGTTCATATCCTTCACGTCAACCACGGTGTTGGGCGGAACCTCCAGATAACCGAGATCTTCCGCAATACCCATATTGCGCACCATGGATCGACCCACGAAGGCGACCTTGCGACCGTTGTGGGCGGCGGCGTTGAGGACTTGCTGGACTCGATGGACGTGGCTAGCGAAAGACGCGACCACAACCTGGCCACGCGCCCCGCCAATCACGCGATCGATGACCGGAGCGATCTCCGCCTCCGAGTGCACGAACCCGGGGACCTCAGCATTCGTCGAATCGCACATGAAAAGATCCACGCCCTCTTCGCCGGCGGCGGCGAAGGCACGCAAATCGGTAAGGCGCCCGTCAATCGGCAGCTGATCCATCTTGAAATCGCCGGTAATGAAGAGGTTACCTTCCGGGGTGCGCACGAACATCGCGAGCGCGTCGGGAATGGAGTGATTGACGGCAATGAACTCGAATTCCATCCCGGCGATCGAGAGGGCATCGCCTTCTTCCACCACGCGGGTATGGGGTTTTATACGATGCTCCTGTAGCTTCGCCTCCACGAAGGCAATGGTGAGCTGGGAACCAATGACGGGAATGTCCTGGCGCATCTTCAGCAGGTAGGGAACCGCTCCAATATGGTCCTCATGCCCGTGCGTCAGCACAATTGCCTCAATATCGGCGAGCCGATCTTCTAGGTAATCCAGGTTAGGAAGAATGAGGTCGACGCCGGGCTGGGTCTCTTCTGGGAAGAGAACTCCACAGTCGGCAACGACCAGCTTGCCCTTGTACTCAATAACGTTACAATTTCGACCTACCTCGCCCAGACCTCCGAGAGGGACGATGCGTACTGCATCCTTTGCGGCGGGCAGGTTGCTGTTTTCTCTACTCACGGGCCCATTGTCTCACGTACAAAGCCGCGCCGCGCCGAGCCCATGCGCATAGCGGACGTTTTCCGTGCCCGCCTGCCTCGCTCAGCGCTAGAGAATCCCCTCTTCGCGTAAGACGGTGGCCAACTCGTCGATTTCTTGCGCCGCGGCGCCCACCAGCGGTAGGCGAACCTTCGCGGTAGGTAGCATCCCCTGCAGTTTGAGGGCCTCTTTTGCCATCACCGCCCCCTGGCCGCTACCCATAATTGCCCGAATAACGCGCTGCTGGCTGGCAAATTCGACCCGCGCGGCGGGAAGATCTCCGGCGTCGACCTCATCAACCAGAGCGCGCAAGCGATCGGCAATCACGTGGCCCGCTACCGAAACTACCCCGGCTGCTCCGTGCGCCAACCAGGCAAAATTCAACGCGTCGTCACCGGAGTAGTAGGCAAGCCCGGTTCGCGTCATCTTTTCAAAGCCCGCCGGAACATCGCCGGTCGCGTCCTTGACCGCCACAATTCGCGGGTGCTCCGCTAAACGCGCCAGGGTATCAGGGGCAATTTTTACTCCGGTACGTCCGGGAATGTCATAGAGCATAACGGGCAGGTCCACAGCTTCCGTCACGGCCAGAATGTGCTGGTAGACGCCTTCTTGGGAAGGACGGTTGTAATAAGGCGCCACAATGAGCAGGCCTTTTGCTCCCTGCGCCTGGGCTCCGCGAGCAATGCGGACCGCGTGGGCGGTGTCATTCGAACCCGCACCCGCGTAGACGAAGGCGCGATCCCCCACCGCATTCACCACCTCGCGTACCAGATCGTCTTTTTCCGGTTGGTGGGTGGTGGGCGATTCGCCGGTGGTTCCGTTCAGGAGCAGAGCGTCGCACCCGTCGGACACCAGCTTGTTGGCAAGTTCGACGGCGGAGTCGACATCGAGGCTTCCGCCTTCCTTAAAAGGCGTCACCATCGCAACAGACACGGACCCAAAGGGGCGCGAAACCACATCGTTCATACCCGCAGTGTAGCGGGCCCGGATTTTTTATTATCCCCTGTTCACTTGCTGAACGCGGCGGGCGAGCCTTACTTATCCCACTCAAAGGTTCCCGTAATGGGAGTGAAAGTATCGCCGAAAGGCTCTTTGCCGCCGCCGAAGTAATCGTCGTCAAACTCGGGGAAGAGGTTATCGAAAATTCCGCAATCCTCGATTGCTATCGCTGACGATTTCGAGGTCCTTCCAAAAAGCGTCGCCATCGAAAGTGCGGTTGGGATCGTAGCCGTAGTTGCCACTTTGCATAGTGTAGAAAACCTGCGAGAGCTTGCCCGAGGTTTTCTCCGCCATGCACTGCGCCTTGCTCTGGAGCAGGACGGGTCATCAAAAGCCATGTCGCCGGTGACGTCGACGTCCTTCAGATACTTTTCCCAGAAGGCTTGCGGGTCAACGTTTCCGCCGCCTCCGCCCTGGGCATTGTTTCCGTCTTGGCCATTGTTTCCGTCTTGGCCATTGTTTCCGCCTTGGTCACTGTTTCCATCCGCGGCAGGATTATTCCCCCGGTCGACCTGCACCTGTCCGGGCTCCGGAGCCGGCCCATCGCCCGAATCGCGAGTCAGGAAAATAACCGCCACCACAATCGCGGCGATGAGCAGAACGCCGCCAATGATCAGGCCCACAATGAGTCCGGTTTGGCTCTTTTTCTGCGGCGGGATACCGTAGCCCCGCCCGTAGCCGGGTTGCCCATAACCGCCTCGCTGGCCGTTATAGCCCTGCTACCCATAACCGCCCTGCTGGTTGTATCCCTGCTGGCTATAACCCTGCTGCCCGTACCCCGCCATACGGGGGTTGGTTCGAGTTTTGCCACTGGGGCTGACCTTGCCCGTCATTGTTCACGCTCATCTTCGTTCCCTCCGAAAGGCTATGGCAATCCGTGCAGATCACGCGTCTTTCTGCAAAATATTGCAGTTTCGAAAACACAAAACCAACAGTGGTCAAATAGGAACGAAATACCGGCGCTAGTTTCCGGCCGCTCGCCGGGCCGCGCTTGCAGACCCCGCCGGGTCGCACTTCTAGATATCGAGGAACTTTTCCAAACCGTAGGTGAGCGGGCCGCTCCCCCGCACCTTCCGCGCGGCCAGCAAAACGCCGGGCATAAAGCTCGTCCGATCAAAGGAATCCTGTCTAATCACCAGCTGTTCCGCGGGGTTGCCCAGCAAGATCTCCTCATGCGCATTGAGCCCGCGCAACCGCACCGCGTGCACGTGAACGCCGTCGACCACGGCCCCGCGCGCCCCGCCAGGATCGGTTTGCGTTGCATCAGGGCTAGCACCCACTCCCGCACTCGCGCGCGCCGCGGCAATTTTTTGCGCGGTGGTTTTTGCGGTCCCCGAGGGCGCATCGACCTTGTCCGGATGATGCATTTCAATGACCTCCACCGACTCAAAATACGGCGCCGCCGCTGCCGCAAATTTCATGGCAAAGACGGCCGAGAGCCCAAAATTCGGCGCAATCACAACCGAGCGACCGGCCTGCTCTGCTCGTTCGCGCACGCGCCGCAAAGCATCCTCGCCCCAACCGGTGGTACCGACGACGACGTCCACCCCCGCGTCGAGCAGGGCCATCACGTTCGCTTCCGTCTGCGAGGGAACCGTGAACTCGATCGCCACCTGCGCTCCGCCAAGGGTGTCCGGGGAAATCTCACCCTCGTGATCAATTTGCGCCACAAGATTCATATCTTCCGCAGCTTCGACGGCGGCGCATACCGTCTTCCCCATCCGTCCCGCAGATCCAATTACCGCAATATCGATCATGCTCTGACCTTACTAGCGCGGGCGATAATCACGGTCAAAGTTTCAAATATGGAATCGTTCCAGTTTGGAAGCTATCCTATTAAGAGTTGTTCACATTCGAAGCCTGAGGTGGATACGGCGCGTCGACGTCGTCGTACCACTCTCGAAACACCTTAGGAGGAAAAATGTCTCTTATTGGCTCCACAATCAAGCCTTGGGAGTCCCAGGCGTACCACAATGGCGACTTCGTCGATGTTTCGACCGAAGACTTCGCCGGCCGGTGGGTCATTGTGTTCTTCTACCCAGGCGATTTCACCTTTGTCTGCCCCACCGAACTAGCGGATCTGGAAGGCATCTATGGCGAGCTACAGAGCATTGGAGTGGATGTCTACTCAGTTTCGCGCGACTCGCACTTCGTCCATAAAGCCTGGCACGAAAGCTCCCCCGACGTCTCGAAGGTAACCTACCCGATGGTTGGTGACGTCAAGGGCGAGATTACCTCAGCCTTCGACAATATGCGCCCCAGCGGCCTAGCCGATCGCTCGACCTATCTCATCGATCCGGATGGGGTGATTCAGTACATCGAAACCACCTCGGAGGGCGTGGGCCGCAACGCCACCGAACTTCTACGCAAGGTTAAGGCGGCGCAGTACGTGCGCAAGCACCCCGACGAGGTCTGCCCGGCAAAGTGGGAAGAGGGCGACGAGACCCTCACCCCGTCCTTCGATCTTTCAGGGAAGATCTAAATGCTCGACTCGCAAACGACCGCGCAACTGAGGAAATACTTCGAGCTGATTCGCGAGCCGGTCAATCTAGAGTTCTCCGGTGACGATTCCGCTGATTCGCAGAAAATGCGCACCCTCCTCGATGAGATCGCTGCTCTTTCGGAGCGGATTACCGTCCGAGAAGTGGCCGCCGAGCGTACGCCGTCGTTCCGGGTAGCGCGGGCGAACAGTGAGGTCGGGGTTACCTTTGCGGGAATTCCCCTCGGACATGAATTCGAATCGCTCTTGCTCGCGCTCCTCCAAGTAGGCGGGCATCCGGTGAAGATTTCGCCGGAACTTGCCGAGAGGGTCGAAGCGCTCCCCGAGCTCGATTTCACCACCTATTTCTCGCTGACCTGCCAAAACTGCCCCACGGTGGTGCAGGCGCTTAATTCCATGAGCGTGCTCAACCCGAAAATCCGCCACACCGCGGTGGAAGGCGGGCTCAATCGCGAGGAAGTACAGCGCCTCGGCGTGATGAGCGTGCCTACCGTGATGCTCAACGGCGAAGAGTTCGCCCAGGGGCGCATGGGTATCGAGCGAATTCTTGATCGACTCGAAGACCAAGGCATCACCGCCTCGCTTTCGGGCGCGGCCGAATCCGCAGACGGCGTTGCTTCCGGTGCGGACGCCGCCATCGGCGCAGCGGGCGCCGCACCGCGCCAGTCGGTGGCGGCGCGGCGAATGACGGAATTAGGAACACTTAATGTGCTCGTGATTGGGGGCGGCCCGGCCGGTTCTGCCGCGGCGATTTACACCGCCCGCAAGGGCTTGAAAACCGCCCTGGTGACGGGAAATATTGGCGGCCAGGTACTGGAAACAACGGGAATTGAGAACATTCCCGGGATCCCCCACACCGAGGGCTCCAAACTCGCCGCGAACCTAGAGGAACATATTCGCGATTACCGCGTGAACGTCTTCCAAGGAGTCACCGCCCATTCACTGGAGCGCGGAGCCGACGGGCTGATTACCGCCCAATTCGAGGGCGAGGCCAGGTTGCAGGCGCGTAGCGTCATCCTCGCCGTGGGCGCGCAGTGGCGTTTGCTCGGTGTTCCCGGCGAATCGGAGTATCGAAACCGCGGGGTCTCGTTCTGTCCACACTGCGACGGTCCGGTTTTCGCCGGCAAGCCGCTGGCGGTTGTGGGCGGCGGAAACTCCGGCGTGGAAGCCGCGATTGATTTGGCTGGAGTTGCCAGCCACGTGACGCTTTTTGAGTTCCAGGATCACCTCAAGGCTGATGAAGTGCTGGTGGAAAAGGCCCGGGACATGGGCAATATCGATATCGTCACCGGAGCTGCCGTTTCCGAGGTACTCGGCGACGGCGCGCGGGTCACCGGCCTGGCGTGGCAAGACCGCGAGTCAGGCGATTCAAATCGCGTGGATGTATCCGGGGTTTTCGTGCAGATCGGACTGGTTCCGGGCACCGCGTGGCTGTCCGGAATAGTCGATCTCAACGCCCGCGGGGAAATCATTATCGACCGCGAGGGCGCGACGTCCCTAGAAGGCGTCTACGCCGCGGGCGACTGCACGGACGAACCATACAAGCAGATCACCATTGCTTTTGGTGCCGGCGCAACCGCCTCCCTGGGAGCGTTCAATTACCTCATTCGCTCCGGTTCTAGCCCCTCGAACTAGCCGAGCGAGAGTTAGCCAACTCGACCGGAGCACCAGCTAGGTAGCGCCCGGAGCGGGTCGCAGACTTACTTTGCGGCCCGCTCCGGGCGCATTGCTATGTGCGCTTCCGCTGAACTTGCACCAGATCCGAACGACTCACTAAAATGCCTTTATTAATAACCGCTCTGCCAAAGATGGCTCGTCACGGTGTGAGTATTCAGAGAGATACCGTGAAGAAACTTCTCGTCTTTATAGGTTTCCTGCTGGCGACGATCGCCACCATGGCGTTGTATTCGTCAGGGCGGGGATTTGCACTGAGCGAATTCGTCAACGAGTGGTGGATCTCGTTCCTCGTAACAGCGGTTTTCGAGGCCCTAGCGGTTTGGGTATTTCCAAAGCTCGCAGCCAAGTGGGAAAGTGAAAACCTGGACGCGTGGGGACGCAGACGTCGCGGGCTTTACGTTTTTCAGCCTGCGCCGCGGTTTTCATGGTGTTCGTGATCTGAATAGCTTTCATCCGCGCCTAACCGCCCCACTAGCCCCCTACGATAACGCTGGATCGTGGTTGCTCGGCGAGGATTGCGGCTAGATCCTGGATATCACGCGCGGTGACGGCGCGAGCGCGGCGCAAATGCTCATCTTGGGAAATGAGCTCTCCGCGGATTAGTTCCGCGGTTCCCAGGCGGTTCATTTCATTGTGTACGCTCTCGTTGGAGAACACGATATCCGCGCGCAGGCGCCGGAAGGCGGATTCCACTTCCTCGTCGGTTACCCCGTAGCCGGCAATTCGCTCCAGCTCGCCGAACATAAGGGCTTTTACCTCGGAGGCATTTTGCGGGTTGCAACCCGCGCTCATTCCGAACATTCCACCCTCGCGGAAGATACCGGGGAAGGCGTAAACCGAGTATGCCAGACCCCGCTTTTCGCGGATTTCCTGGAAGAGCCGCGAGGAACTCCCGCCGCCGAGAATTGCATTGAGTGCGAACAAAACGGAGAGCCGGTCATCGAACAGGTCAATCGCCGGCATCCCGACCACCACCGCGGCCTGTTCGACCTCGCGCGATATCTTCGTATCCGAACCATTCGGATATGTAATCGCCTCGGCCCGCCGGCGCGGGGCGGGATCGGCGGCGTCGTCGAACTTCCAGCCACCGCGAAGCAGTGCGTCTGAAACGAGCTCGCAGAACGCTTCGTGCTCCACCGCGCCGGCGGCGCTCACCACCAGCTCTTGCGGGTTGTAGACGGCGGCATAGTGATCCGTGAGGGCGCTATGCGCCAGCGAGGAAACCTCCGCCGCGGTACCGCCAATCGGGCGACCCAGTGGATGAGCGCCGTAAACCAGTTCCGGGATCTTTTCCATCGCCACGGATGCCGGATCGTCGGCGTACATGGCAAGTTCTTCTAAAATAACCCCGCGCTCGGTGGCAAAGTCCATGGGATCAAGCGCGGCAGAGGTGATCATATCTGCCAGCAGATCCACCGCGCCGGGCAGGTCTTCGTCAAAGACGTGACCGTAGTAGCAGGTGTATTGCTTGGACGTAGCGGCGTTGAAGCCGCCGCCCAGGAAATCCCCTTCTTCGGCAATATCTTTTGCTGAGCGCCGCGCGGTTCCCTTGAACAGCAAATGCTCGAGGAAATGCGTGGATCCTTCCGTCCCCGGTTCCTCATCGCGCGAACCGGAGCCCACCCAGAACCCGAGATGCACCGAGCGAATATGCGGCAAGCTGGTAGTCAGTACGCGAAGCCCGCCCGGTAGCACGCTCCGGCGCAACCG
Source organism: Actinobaculum massiliense (assembly GCF_001457435.1). Classification (GTDB taxonomy): domain Bacteria; phylum Actinomycetota; class Actinomycetes; order Actinomycetales; family Actinomycetaceae; genus Actinobaculum; species Actinobaculum massiliense. The sequence goes on from NZ_LN881716.1 coordinate 221,081, forward strand.
CGCGCCGTCGTCGTTTATATCAATGTCGCTACCTGCCTGGAGCGGGAGAGGAATCTGTGAATACTGCACCGTCATAGCTTAGCGAGGCGCCCGCGCAAATGTTGTGGCCGGGATTATGCGCGGCAAGTGACTGTAAAGAGCGAGGACCTTTCCCCAGTGGAAAAGGTCCTCGCTCAAACTTTGCGCGGGCGGGGCCGGCGCCCGGCGAACGACGTCGCCAGGCGAGCCCGCCGCTATCGTTTAGTTTTCGTCCGAGTTGGTCCGGGTACGGCGCCGACGGCGACCACCGCGGCTACCGCGCGACCCGCGGCTACCGCGAGTCGGACGGTCGGAATCGGAATTCTCGTCCTCGTCAGCTTCATCGGCGCTCTGCGCAGATTCAGCGCTCTCCGAGCTGTCGGTGCTATCGGCGGAATCCTCCGAGCGGTTCGAGTGCTTGCGGGTGCGCGAACGGCCCGAGCGCTTGCCGCGAGATTCGCGGCGGGCGTGGGATTCGTTGGAGTCCTCTGCGTCGTCGTTCTGCGAAGCCTCAGCATTTTCCGCTTCGGCTTCGTCGTCGGCCGTCACCGAAAGCGAGATCTTGCCGCGGTCGTCCACCTCGGTAATCTCGACCTCGACCTTGTCCCCCACGTTGAGCACATCTTCAACCTGCTCAATACGCTTGCCGCCGACGAGCCGGCGAATCTGCGAAATGTGGAGCAGGCCGTCGCGGCCCGGCGTTAGCGAGATGAAGGCGCCGAAGCTGGTGGTCTTGACAACCGTACCAACGTAGCGTTCGCCCACCTCGGGTAGCTGCGGATTGGCAATCGCGTTCACCTGATCGCGGGCGGCCTCCGCAGACGGGCCATCGGTAGCGCCGATAAACACGGTGCCGTCTTCTTCGATGGTGATTTCCGCCCCGGTATCGTCCTGGATCTGGTTGATCATCTTGCCCTTCGGGCCAATGACCTCACCGATCTTATCGGCCGGGATCTGAACGGTAATAATGCGCGGAGCGGTCGGAGCCATCTCGTCCGGGCCATCGATGGCCTCGTGCATTAGATCGAGGATCGCGATACGGGCATCGCGGGCCTGATCGAGCGCGGCGGAGAGAACATCGCCGGGGATTCCGTCGAGCTTGGTATCAAGTTGCAGAGCGGTGATGTAGTTCCGGGTTCCGGCAACCTTGAAGTCCATATCGCCCAACGCGTCTTCCGCACCGAGAATATCGGTGAGGGCCACAAACTTGGCCTCGCCATCGATTTGTGCCGAGATTAGACCCATGGCAATACCGGCAACCGGCGCCTTGAGCGGAACGCCCGCGTTGAGCAGGGCCAGAGTCGAGGCGCAAACAGACGCCATGGAGGAGGAACCGTTCGAGCCCATGGTCTCGGAGACCTGGCGAATTGCGTACGGGAACTCCTCGCGGCCCGGCAGCTGGGACTCCAGCGCCATCTCGGCTAGGTGGCCGTGGCCAATCTCGCGGCGCTTGGGCGAACCCACGCGGCCCGTCTCACCGGTCGAGTAAGGCGGGAAGTTGTAGTGGTGCATGTAGCGCTTGGCCTTGATCGGCGAAAGGTTATCGAGCTGCTGCTCCATCTTGAGCATGTTCAGCGTGGTTACGCCGAGCACCTGAGTTTCGCCGCGCTGGAAAATTGCCGAGCCGTGAACGCGCGGGAGCACGCCTACCTGCGCGTAAATCGAACGGATATCGGCCGGGCCACGCCCATCCATACGCACGTTCTCGGTTAGCACGTGCTCGCGCATAACGCTCTTGAAGTTGGCGTTGACCGCTGCCGCCAGCGAGTCGGCGTCATCTTCCGCATCGAATGCGGCACCTTCCGCCTCGGTGAGCTCGGAAACAATCTGGTCGGTGAGCTCGTTGAGAGCCTCATCGCGCTCCTGCTTGTCCACAATCCCGAGGATCGTGTTGAAGCGATCGCCAATTTGCGTGGAAACGGCCTGGTACTGCTCCTCGGTGTAATCCGGGAAGATCGGGTACTCCGCGGTTTCCTTACCGCACTCGTTAATAAGCTGCTGCTGAGCTTCGCACAGGGTGCGGATAACCGGCTTGGCGGCCTCGATACCCTGCGAGACGATCTCTTCGGTCGGCGCGATGCCGCCCGAGGCAATGTTCTCCTCGGCATTCTCCGGCGCCTGCGCCTCAATGGTGGTAATTGCGACGTCGTCGCCCACCACGCGGCCGGCAATGTCCATGGAGAAGGTGGCGCGCGCATTCTCGGAATAGCGCGGGAAGGCGACCCACTGACCGTCAATCAGCGCGATGCGGGTGCCGCCCACCGGACCGGAGAACGGAAGATCGGAAAGCGAAGTAGAAAGCGAAGCAGCGTTAATCGCCAGAACGTCGTAGGCATCATCCGGGGCAACGGTCAGGACCGTGGCCACAATCTGCACCTCGTTACGCATCCCCTTCTTGAACAGGGGGCGCAGCGGGCGATCGATAATGCGGCAAGCCAGGATGGCGTCGGTGGACGGCCGGCCTTCGCGGCGGAAGAAGCTTCCGGGAATGCGGCCGGCGGCGTACTGACGCTCTTCCACGTCAACCGTCAGCGGGAAGAAGTCAAAGTGCTCCTTCGGCGACTTCGACGCCGTAGTGGCAGACAGAACAGTGGTTTCGCCATCCAGATAGGCCAGCGCGCTACCCGAAGCCTGCTGGGCAAGCAGACCGGTTTCAAAGCGAATGGTGCGCTTGCCGAAATCGCCGTTATCGATAACGGCTTCGACAGAGTGAATATTAGGACCCTCCACGGGACCTCCTTGTTATTCTCGTGCCCCTCGCGCGGCCGTCAGTGAGCACCCACGGAAAACCTCGCGCCACCTCATCGCGCGCCAGCCTTCCGGAAGCCTTCACCGAAGACCACACGGGACAACCTATTTTCTTAGCTTATTTTCACGTGGAGGCAGCGCCTCCGGTATTTCCATGGCCGCGGTTTCGAACGCGGTGCGCCAAGAGCGCGTAGCGCCGTCTCGCCTCAGCGGCGAAAGCGCGCGGCCCGTTCTAAGCGTAAGCGATTTAGCTCGAATATTGCTTGGAACATGAGCAAAGCGGCTCGGATTTTCTCCGAGCCGCTCCCTTTTCGTCTATCGGCGTAGGCCGAGACGAGCGATCAAAGAACGGTAGCGTTCAATGTCTTCATCAGCAAGGTAGCTGAGGAGGCGACGACGCTGACCGATCAGAAGCATCAGACCACGACGCGAGTGGTGATCGTGGATATTGGTGCGGAAGTGCTCCGTCAGCTGCTTGATGCGGGCCGAAAGCAGGGCTACCTGCACCTCGGGCGAACCGGTGTCACCCTCGTGGGTCGCGTATTCGGCGATGATCTGCTGCTTTTCTTCAGGCTTGAGGGCCATACGATTCTCCTTATATATCCGTTGCGCGGAGCTCCGGGGCCTTTTCTCCCGGGCATGACGCTACCGCGGCCGATCTACGGCAAGCGTCTACTTTACCATTGCCCGGCGTACCGCGCCTGTGGCACCTCTCGCATTCGCTGGCCGCTCCACGACTCGCCATGCCCGGACTCGGGGCTCCCGCCCCGCTCGCGTGCGAGGCCCGGCCGCTCACCGGACCTTTCGGCACCGCTCCCCCGCCTACGACGCCGTCACTTTATTCGGCTCGACCCTCCCGGCTGGCGGTACGCCGAGCGTATCCGCCGTGGCCAGCAGATCTTTGTCCATTTGTGCTAACAACGCCTCGACCGAATCCAGTTTCAACATGGGACGCAGGTAAGAGACAAATTCAATGGCGATCTCCTCACCGTAAAGATTGAGGTCGTAGCGCCCCAGGACGTGCGCCTCCACCGTGCGAGTTTCGCCGTCGAACTGCGGATTCGTTCCCACCGAAATAGCGGCGGGGAGATACTCGGTGGCGGTTGTGCCCGCCACTTTCCTCACCAGCCACCCGGCATAGACGCCGTCGGCCGGCACCTCCCCTAAGCCGTCCCCCGAGAGGTTAGCGGTTGGAAATCCGAGCGTGCGACCGCGCGCTGCGCCATGCTCAACGGTGCCGCGAATCCGGTGCGGACGTCCGAGGATTTTCGCGGCACGCGCCACGTCGCCCTTCTCCAGTAAGGCTCGCACTCCGGTCGATGACCAGCGCTCCCCATCCTCGTCACATCGGTCGCAGATTACCTCGACCTCGATACCCGCCTCGCCACCGAGCTGGCGCAAAAGCGCCGCGTCTCCCTCGTTTCCGCGCCCGAAACGCGCGTCTTCTCCGACGACGACGACGCCCGCGTGCAAATCGCCGGCGAGTTGCTTACGCACGAATTCGGCCGCGGTGGCCCGCGCGTAATCAAGCGTGTAATGCTGCACGAACACCGCATCCACCCCGGTGGCCTCAATGCGATTGAGGCGCTCTTCGAGCGTGGCAATGAGGTGAACGTGCTGGCCCGGGCGATGTACATTCGCGGGATGCGGGTCAAAGGTGAGCACCACGGCCGGCCACTCGCGTTCGCCGGCAATTTCAACCACGCGTCGCAAAATTGCGTGGTGGCCGCGATGTACCCCGTCAAAAACCCCAAATGTTACGACGGTCCGGGAAAGGTCCGCCGGAATGTCAGCCGAATTTCGCCAAATCTGCACCCGGTAATACTAGCGGAGCCTAGCTACGCTAACTCTGCTGAAAGCGTGATTTCGCCCGAACCGCCCGCAAAGAAACGTGAAACCGGGCAGATATTCTTCGCTTCTTTGGCGATCTCCTGGAATTTCGACTCCTCGATATCTGCCACGGTGGCGCGAACGACGAGCTTATCTTCCACGATGGTGGGAACCCCATCGACCTCGGCCAGCTTAATCAAGGACGTCACCTCGATTTTCTGGGGCTCGGTGCCGTTCTCGGTCAAAAGCCCGGCGAGTTGCATCGAGTAGCACGAGGCGTGCGCGGCGGCGATGAGCTCCTCCGGGCTCGTCATTCCGTCCGGCTCTTCGGTGCGCGAGGCCCAGGTGGTTTTTTGGCCGTTGAGGGCCGCCGAGGATGAATCGAGAATTTCACCCGACCCGGCTTCCAGCGTTCCGGTCCAAACATTCGTTGCTTCGCGAGTGGCCATTGCATTCCTCCATAGCTTTGCAAAATTGAGTGTTTCAAACACCGAGTTTTCGGTGCCCGAACCATCACCCAGTGTTTCACTATGACCCGAATCACTCAACACAAGAGATCGCGATTGCGCGCCCGGCAAAAGCGGCAATCGCGCACCACGCTAACTTCCCACCAAACGCAGGCCGTAGAGTAAAAACATGGCCGGCGATATTAGCTTGATTTCTGGGGACATTACCGAACTGCGCGTGGATGCCATCGTCAACGCCGCGAACTCAAGCCTTCTGGGCGGGGGCGGAGTCGACGGCGCAATTCACCGGGCCGCCGGGCCTGAGCTTTTGGCCGAATGCAGGCAAATTCGGCGCACGCGCTATCCGGAAGGACTCCCCGTTGGCGAGGCGGTAGTGACGGGCGCATATCAGCTCCCGTGCCGCTGGGTCATTCACACTGTTGGCCCCAACCGAAACATTGGTCAAACCGATCCGCGCTTATTGGCCAGCGCTTTACGCAATTCCCTGGCGGAGGCGTACGGCGTCGGCGCATGCTCTCTTGCCTTCCCCGCCATCTCAGGTGGGGTTTACGGCTGGAATATGGAGGAGGTAGCCCGCATTGGACTGAACGTTGCGCTTGAAGATCCGGGCGAAATGGAGATTACGTTTTGCCTTTTTGGCAGCTCCGCTCTCGATGTATGGAAGCGGGTAGCCGCGCGGCTGTAACGGAGTGGCGCCGCAGAGGAAATTGTCCCGGGGCGGGGATAGCGCCGTGATGGCAGCAAAGCCAGGACGCTACCACCTGCAAAAAAGTCTGGGCCCAATCATCGGATTGAACCCAGACCTTTTTCAGACTAGAGAATCGGAGTTTTAGCCGGCCGGAGGGAAGAACCCGACGTGGCTGTAGAACACCGTGAAGGAGAGGAAGCACCACAGCACGCCGCAACCCCAGGTAATGAGGGTTGCAACTCGCGCCACGTGCTTGTTCTCCGGGGCGAAGGGCGAAAGCATGGCGGCAACGCCGGTGCCCATGTAGAGCATCATCATCAGGAGCGGCTCCATCAGTGAGCCGGCCAGCAAGCGCGCGATCGGCTCGGTGTCCGGCGGACGCCACATACCGAAGTGCATTCCAGCAATTCCGAAGAACACCAGACCAATGCCGCCAATTGCGCCCACGTAGAGGATCGGGCGAAGGGTGGCAACCAGATCGAACTCGCGGTCCCCGCGGTCAGCGGCGCGCTCGGCGTGAACGATCGCACTACCGGCAATGAAGGTCAGAATGCCGAAGAAGGCGGCAGGCTCACCGAAGGTGATGTTGTCAACCGCACAACAGAAAGCCCCATCGATCTGAGCCAGAGGCCAGGTGAGCATCATGTGAATTCCGGCAATACCCAGGAACGCACCAAGACCAATGAACATATAGCCCCAACCCGCCACGGTGCGGCGATTCGGCCGGGAGGCCGCCCGCACGAAAAGCGGAACCATGACCATAATTGCGCCGGCAACCAGCGCCATCATGGTGTTATAAGTAACACCTTGCATCAAAATACTCATTGCCGCTCCCCCAAAATTCCTTGACGGACCGAAAGGAGAGCGATGCAGATTCCGCCGGTGAGGCACCAGCTGAGAGCACCGAGATCCTGCCCGGTATCACCGGTGGCGGTGACCCAGAAAATGATCCCAACAATAATTCCAACAGCAAGAACCGCCCAAACAATCTTTGAAATCAAAGACGCCCACTTATAAGCGGCTACATCTTCCAGGTCCCGTGGGAGACCTGTAAAGTCATCAACTTCTTTCATACGGTCATGATAAACCTTTTTTGTAGTTTGGGACACAGAAGTAGAAGAAGTATCAATCATTGGCACTCTTCTTAATTCTTTCCCCACACGTCGCCGACCCGGAAGCGCTCCAACCTTTCGGCTCTATAAAGCGGTTTCCCTTCTCCGGGCACCGTCTGGCGATCATGCAATATTCAGCTGTTGAAATTTCGACACGCGGGCACCAAAACCACTACCGCTTGGATATCCCCGCCGATTGAGAGTCCCTATCGGATAAGCATCGCTACGGGTCAGGCATCCCTACCGGTTGAATACCACGGTGGGCCCAATTTGGTCCCCGCGGCGCACCCCAATTGCCACCAGGTCATCCTCTCCGCACACCAGCGCCACCGGAAAATCACTCGCCTCTCGGTCAATAAACTGCCCGTGGCGAAGTAAATCGGCCTCGGCGGCCGAAACACTCAGCGCCGGCAAAGCAAGTTGTGCCGCGGCGGCGAGCGGAATTACCGAAAGGGTTCCGTCTTCTCGCACCTGCGCCGCTAGCTCCTCCATGGTGCGGGCCGCTTCCAAGCCAAACTGCCCCACTCGGGTCCGGCGCAGAGCGCTCATCAGCCCCGCGCTACCGGCCAGGCCGCCCGCATCTCGGGCAATCGCGCGCACGTAAGTCCCCGAGGAGCACGTCACCTCGACGTCGACGTCGGCAACTTCCACCTCGCGCCCCTCAACTTCTTGGGTAGCGGGTCGTAGGTCACCGCAGCGAGCCACGCGAGCAATAAATACTTCATTGGCCGCCAGCTCTACTGCTTCTCCCGCGCGCGCCAAATCATAGGCGCGCCGCCCGGCAACCTTCTTCGCCGAATAAATACTCGGAACCTGGCTGGTGGAGCCGGTAAGCGTGGCGAAGGCGCGATCAACCTCGGCCTCTCCGCCGGAAAACCCGGGAGCGCTCATAACTTTCCCGGTGGAGTCTTCGGTATCCGTTCCCACTCCGAAGCGGAAGGTCGCCGAATAATCCTTATCCGCTCCGCTGAGGTAGGTCAGAAGTTTCGTTGCCGCCCCCACGCCGATAACCAAGATTCCGGTGGCCATGGGATCGAGGGTTCCGGCATGGCCCACCTTTCGCGTCCCCGCTAGGCGCCGCATGGCGCCTACGACGTCGTGCGAGGTAACTCCGGCAGGTTTATCGACGATCACGATTCCGCTAGCGGATTCTTGCCCGCGCGGAAGATCGCCCCACGGCATCTCGCGGCGCGCGAAGGGCCGGGCGCTCGTGTCCCGGCCCTTGCCCCGCGAACTCTTAGCGGGTTGCGAGCTCATTGACGCTCGTTTCCGCCGCTACGGGCGCTTTGGTCTCTTCGATCTCATGCAAACCGAAGCGCTTCTGCGCGGCGTCGATCGCGAACCCAATGACCAAGGCAACCGCCGCCGGCGCCGCGAACGGAAGGTGGGCAGACCCCAGAGGGAAAGCGTCAAGCACGTCGCGCAAAGGGGCGAAAACGGCCAGATTCGTTGCCCAAAGAGCCTCGAACAGCGAGACGAAACCCGCCACCCACGCGGTGAGGCGATAGGTCCAGTAGAGGCGACCGGGAAGGAAAATATCCATGATCGTCACCAGGACCAGGCACACGGCCACCGGATAAATCAGCTGATTCACCGGCATAATGAGGCTGAGGATCTGGTCCAGGCCCAGGTTGGACAGCGCGAGGGCAATCGCCACCTGGCCCAGAAGCATGGTGCGATAGGGAACGTTCGGCCAGTAGCTACGGAAGAACGCCGTGGAGGCCGTGAGCAGACCGGTCGAGGTGGTCAGGCAGGCCAGAATGGCGATCACGCCGAAGAGCACCTGCCCGGCGGTGCCGTAGAACTGCTGGGCGACCCCGGACAGCGCCTCTGCGCCGTTTCCGTAGCCGTCGCCGGCAACGCGGGTACCGATCGCGCACAGGCCCACGTACACGATGGCAAGGAAGGCACCGGCTACCAGACCCGCCGCACCGGTGGCGCGGAAGGACGAACGCTGGCTAGCAAAGCCCTCGTGCCGCAAAGCACCCACGATAACCAAACCGAAAACGAAGGAAGCCAGGGCGTCCATGGTGAAGTATCCTTCGAGCAGACCTGCCGCCACCGGATTTGCCGCGTACTTGACTTCCGGGGCGTTGCCGACCGGCATCAGCTTCACCACCACCGTCACCACCAGCACCGCCATCAGAACGAGGAGCGCGGGAGTGAGGATCGAGCCAATGCGTCGCACAACCTCGCTAGGCCGCAGAACGATGACGTAAGTAACGATGAAGAAAATCAGCGAGTAAACCGCCAGCCACACCCCACCGTTGCTCTGCGCCGCCGGGATCACGGGCGCGATCGCCATCTCGTAGGAAACCGCCGCCACGCGCGGCACCGCGTAAAACATTCCGGTGGTCAGGAAAATCGCGAAGAGAAGCACGGTTCCGGGGATTTTTCCGATGCGTTCGGCTACTTCGCGGGGTGTTCCATCTTTCGACGACGACGCCGCAAACAGCGCGAGGACCGGGAGTACAACTCCCGTACCAATGAATCCGAGGACCGCCGACTTTGCTGCGGTACCGGCTCCAATTCCCATCATGACCGGGAAAATGAGGTTCCCGGCACCAAAGAACATGGCGAAAAGTGCCAGGCCGGTGACCAAAATCTTTTTGGTCTTGGCGCCCGGCGTCAAAATAATTTCGTTCGTGGTTGTATCGCTCATCGTTCTTCCGCTGATTCTGTATCGGAGGAGCCCTCGTGCTCTGCGGGCTCCTGGCTAGAGCTGGTCCGGTACGGATCTTCCCCGCCGGCGTATTCGCTACCGCGCTGAGCGGCGAGTTCGGCGTCGCGGCGCCGCGCAGCATCGAGGACGTCCTCAAAAGAACGCGCTGCTTCCGGAAGGTTATCCACCTCAAATTCAATCGTCGGGGTGAGGCGCAGACCAAGTTGCTTTCCAACTTCGCTGCGAATCACGCCCTTCGCGGCATTGAGGCCACGCTCGGCGGCAACCTGGCGTTCTTCCCCGTGGGCGGTGAAATACACCGTGGCTTGCTGAAGATCGCCGGTAACTCGAGCGTCAGTAATCGTTACTAGTTCGAGCCTCGGATCCTTGAGTTTGCCACCAAGCATCCCAGCTACGATTTGCTGGATGCGCTTGGCAACTCTATCCGCGCGGGGATTTACCATAATGTTCTCCTCGTAAATCTTTTAGGAGGCGGGAAACATTGCTTCCCGCCTCCTTCAAGTTCCAGTGCCCAGACTACTTAACGGTTGTGACTTTCCCTAGTAATTCCCTACGCGAAATAGGTAACACCGCCACCATCCGGACACGCTTTGCAAAGCGCCAGCTCAGAGGCTTAGCTGGCGCGGAAAGAAACCGGCCCTCCCCGCGAAGCAAAACCAAGCGGAGAGGGCCGAGAGGAAGAAATAGCGCTAGTTACGCGGCTTTTCTTGCATCTCGAAGGTTTCAATAATGTCGCCCACGCGGATGTCCTTGTGGCCGAGAGTAATACCGCACTCGTAACCCTCGCGAACCTCGGTAACATCCTCGGTTTCGCGGCGTAGCGAGACGATCTTGAGATCCGGAGCAATAACCACGCCATCGCGAACCAGGCGGGCATTGGCACCGCGCTTGATCGTGCCCTTGCGCACGTTCGAACCGGCGATCATTCCAGCCTTGCCGGACTTGAAGAGCTGCAGGATCTCCGCGGTGCCCAGCTGGACTTCCTCGTAGATCGGCTTGAGCATGCCCTTCATAGCCGCTTCGACGTCGTTGAGCGCGTCGTAAATGACGGAGTAGAACTTCATCTCCACGCCCTCTTCATCGGCGAGCTCCTGCACGCGCTCGGCGGGCCGAACGTTGAAGCCGATAATGACGGCGTTATCGACCGTCGCGAGGTTAACGTCGTTTTGCGTAATCGCACCGACGCCGCGATGGATAATGTCGAGCTGAACTTCGTCGTCGACCTCAATATCCAGGAGCGAGGATTCGAGCGCTTCCACGGCACCCGAAGAGTCACCCTTAATAATGAGGTTGAGCGTATCGACCTTGCCCTCCTTGAGCACATCGCCCAGGTTCTCCAGGGAGACGCGCTTGCGACGCTTGGCGAGGTTTGCCGCGCGCTTGGCGGATTCGCGTTGCTCGGCAATCTGCCGGGCGGTGCGCTCATCTTCAGCCACCAGGAACATATCTCCGGCCGAGGGCACGGAGGAAAGACCCAGCACCTGCACCGGCCGCGAGGGGCCAGCGGCCTCAACCGGCTGGCCGTGCTCGTCGAACATGGCGCGCACGCGGCCGTGCGCGGTGCCGACGGCAATCGGATCGCCCACGCGCAGGGTACCCACCTGGACCAGGCCGGTAATAACCGCGCCGCGACCCTGATCAAGCTTGGCTTCCACCGCCACACCGCGCGCGGGGCGGTTCGGATTTGCACGCAAATCCAGTTCCGCATCCGCCACGTACAGAATGGCCTCGAGGAGGTCATCGATACCGGTGCGCTGCTTGGCGGAAATATCCACGAAGAGGGTGTCTCCGCCATAATCTTCCGCGATGAGGTTGTATTCGGTGAGCTGGGAGCGAACCTTCTGCGGGTTCGCGCCCTCCACGTCCATCTTGTTGACGGCGACGACGATCGGAACCTTGGCCGCCTGGGCGTGGTTGATTGCTTCCACCGTCTGGGGCATCACGCCGTCGTCGGCAGCGACAACCAGCACCGCGATGTCGGTGACGTTCGCGCCGCGGGCACGCATAGCGGTGAACGCCTCGTGGCCCGGGGTGTCGATAAAGGTAATCGCGCGATCCTGGCCCTCGTACTTCACGTGGGTCTGGTAGGCACCAATTGCCTGGGTGATACCACCGGATTCGGTACCTTCCACCGAAGCGTGGCGGATGGCGTCCAGGGTCTTGGTTTTACCGTGATCGACGTGGCCCATAACGGTGACCACCGGCGGGCGGGACTCCAACTCATCGTCGTCGTCGAGGATTTCCTCGGCTTCCAGATCGATATCGAAGGACTCGAGGATCTCGCGATCTTCGTCCTCCGGAGAGAGGATTTCCACGTTGTAACCAATTTCCTCGCCGAGGAGCTTGAAGGTGTCCTCGTCGAGCGACTGGTTCATGGTGGCCATCTCGCCCATGCGCATCAAGACGGTAATCAGATCCGCGCTGGAGGCGCCGATCTGCTCAGCGAAGTCCGCCACCGACGAGCCCTGGCGGACCTTGAGGGTCTGCCCGTTGCCATTCGGGATCTGAACGCCGCGTACGGTTGGCGATGCATTTGCATCGAACTCTTCGCGCCGCGTGCGCTTCGACTTACGCCGCGCGCCGCCACCGCGCCGGCCAAACGCGCCAGCGGTCGAACCACCGCGGGTACGGCCACCGCTACGGGTGAAACCGCCTCCCGGACGGCGATGCGCGCCGCCTCCGGCACCGTTGTTGTTCTGCCCGGAGCGCCCGCCGCGTCCGCGGCCGCCGCCGCGATTATCGGTCTGGCCCGCCATCTGGCTGGGCATCATATTCGGCGAGGGGCGCGGGCCGCGCCGCGTATTCGCGCCGCCCTGGTGATTCTGATGTCCCTGCCCCCGACCCTGACCTTGGCCCTGCGCGGGTGCGCCGGGCTTGGCGCCGCGGCCGCGCCCGCCACCCGGGCGAGGCATACCCTGCTTGGAAGCATAGGGGTTATTACCGGGACGCGGCTTATGTCCGCGCCCGCCACCCGGGCGAGGCATACCCTGCTTGGAAGCATAGGGATTGTTGCCCGGGCGCGGGCCCGGGGTTGCCTCCGCCCGCGCGGCGCGAGCCGACTTGGCTGCGCCCATCGGGGTAGGAATATTCGAGCGCTGCTCGGAGTGTTCGGGGCGGGACGGCTTCGCGGCACTTTCCCCGCCAGCCTCACCGTGCGAGGCGGCCGAGGCTTGCTCGGGCGCAGCATCGTCGGCCGGCGCCGGGGCGGCTGGCTTCGGCGCGGGCTTGGGGCCCGGCTTCGGGGCAGAGCTGGAGCCGGCCCGCTTGGCCGGCGCGGGCTTATTTGCCTGCGCCTCATCGGCGGGTGTTTCCACCACAATTGCTTCGGATCCGGCCGGCCGATCAACCGCCGCGCGGGTACCGGCGGCGGGCTTCTTCGGCTTAGCGGATTCCTTCTTTGCCGCCGCGCCGCTTGCCTTCGCGGGCGCCTTCTTGCCGGATTCTGCGCCTACCTCTTCGGGGTGCGCATCGAAATAATCGCGTGCCTTACGCACGACGGGAGCCTCGATTGTTGACGAGGCTGACTTAACGAATTCACCGTTTTCCTTCAGCACCGCGAGCAGTTTCTTGCTCGTGACGCCAATTTCCTTGGCGAGTTCATGGACGCGGACTTTTGCCACAGTTCTCCTTCGTTGGGGGCCCCGGCAAATGCGCGCGGACCCATCTAAATCTGGCAGCTCATCGCTGGGTACTCATCGGGTGCCCATCAGCTTCCAACCCGCTTTCTGTATCTCGGGTTTTCGCCCTTCCGAGCGAACTGACTTGTTGTATTTCTTCTTCCAGTAGCGAGGTATTTACGCGGCTCCGAAAAGCCTGTGCCAATACACCGCTCCGTAGCGTTCCGGTAAGACATACCGATTCCGGGTGTGTCCACGCCCCGCGTCCGGGTAGTTTTCCTTCCCGGTCGACGACGACGTACCCGTTGGTGTATGCGAGCCTCACCATGCGGCTAGGTGCATCCTTTTTTCGGCATGCCACGCACGTGCGTGGATTCACGAATGTCTCCTTGTTACAGAACGCCTCACCGATTCTAGCGGCTCACCGGCTTAAAGGTTAACGAAAATCTGTGAGTCGCATTCCGGCTCGGCCGCGAGATTGCTCTCATATTTGGCCGAAAGGGCCCGCGCGGTCTTGCCCTAAGGCAACGCGGGCCACCGGCGTCGGCCAGGGATCTTATTCCCCCGGCTCCGCATAGCACTCATGCGGAGTGGCGTCGGATTCCTTACGGATATCAATTGACCATCCGGTGAGCTTGGCAGCGAGGCGAACATTTTGCGCCTCCTTGCCAATGGCGAGGGATGCCTGACCGTCCGGCACAATGGCCCGAGCCTGGCGGTGGTCCTTATTGAGGATTTCCACCCGCAGTACCGTGGCTGGCGAAAGCGATTCGGCGATGAACTTTGCCGGATCGTCGTCGTAGTCCACGATGTCGATCTTTTCCCCATTGAGCTCCTGCGTTACCGCGCGAACGCGCTGACCATTGTGGCCAATGCAAGCGCCCTTGGGGTTAATCGTTTCGTCGGGTGACCACACCGCGACCTTCGAGCGGTGCCCCGCCTCGCGCGAGAGCGCGACGAGCTCCACCGTTCCCTCAGCAATCTCGGGCACCTCAAGCTCAAAAAGCCGGCGCACAAAATCCGGGTGGGTACGTGAAAGACGCACCGAAGCGCCACGCGGGGTAACGGCCACATCCAAAACCAGGGCGCGAATATGGTCGCCATGGTGGAAGTGTTCGGTCGGAACCTGCTCCTCGGCGCGCAGAATTGCCTCATGCTCGCCTACGTCCACCAGCAAATCGCGCGAGTCAGCGTCTTTTCCGGCATGGTGCTGCACCACGCCGGAAACAATTTCGCCCTTCTTATGCTTGAACGAGCCAAGGACCCGATCCGCCTCGGCTTCGCGCAAACGCTGCGCAATCACCGACTTCGCGGTGGCGGTGGCAATCCGGCCAAAGTCCTTAGGGGTGTCATCAAATTCGCCGATGACGTTATCTTCCTCATCGACCTCCGGGGCCCAGACGGTTACGTCCCCGCTCTTTTGGTCCAACTCCACGCGCGCGCCCTTAACCGCTCCCGGCATGCGCATATAGGCGTAGAGAAGCGCCTCCTCGATGGTCTTCATCAGCACGTCGACGCCTACCCCAAGCTCGCTCTCCAGAGCCCGGAGCTCAGTCATCTGGATTTTGAAATCCACAGTATCTCCTAGTTATCGTCCGGGTGATCGAATGAAATCTGAACCCGCGCTTTCGCGATATCTCGAATGGGTTGACGCCAGGTGCCGTTGTCCCCACGGAGTACCAAAATATCACCCTCAACCGCCTCTAGGCGTGCCACCACGGGTTTTCCCTCTATCGGCGTGACCTTAATCAATCTGCCCTGGGCTCGTGAGAAGTGCCGTGGCTCGATGAGCAGGCGATCCGCGCCGGGGGTAGACACTTCGAGGTTATAGGCACCTTCGATTAAGTCGACGTCGTCCAAACGCGCGGAGATCGCTCGGGAAACCTCAGCTAGTTGATCCGAACCGACGCCGCCCGGCCCCGCCGGCAAATCGACCGTCACCCGGACCACGCACCGCTGGCCACCGCGACCGACTTTAACGCTCTCCAAATAGAGCCCGGATTCCTTGACAACCGGCTCTATCGCTTCGATAACGCGGGCCTGCAGTTGCGATCCGGCGCCCTTGGCGCGCGGCGCTTGCGGAGCGTGATTGTCCCGGCGAGCGGGCGGACGTTTGTGATTCTGGCGATTCATGCGATCTAGCGTACCCGCCCACCAGCGTTCCTTTCCCGAAAACACGGCTTCGCGTGAAAGGATGAACCACCGAGGCGTTAATTGAGCGAGGGAGGAAAAGATTGAGCGACCTTCACCACGGTAACCGGAAGACCCGCGGATCTTCCGCGGGTGGCTCGGTAGCCACCGCCCATGCAAGCGCGAAGTTACGCGATATCTCCCACTCCCGGCCGCGCGGTTGGAAAGCGGTGGCGGGGACGGCCATCTGGGCTGTTCTGCTGGCCGCGTTGCTCGTGGGGATCCTCGCCGCGATAGGCGTGCGTTTCGGAAGCGAGGAGCCCGCTCCCGTGCCGGCGGCAGAGGCGGCGCGGCAGGACCTCGCGGTTCGTGCGACTCGCTTGGCCGACGGCGCTCGGCAGTACGACGGCGAAACTTACGCCCAGGTTGCATCCCACGCCGCGGAATTTAGCAATGCGCTCGGGGGCGTGTGGGAGCCATGGCCCACCGGAGCTCCCGCCGGGACAACCAATCCTCCCCTACCCACCTCAGGAGCGGATCTTTCCACCCAGGAATTGGCCGCGCAGGCGCTAGACCTCTCCGATGCGGCAATTGCGGCCGCCAACGGACTAAGCGAGTCAATCGAATCCGCGCCCTCCAGGCCGCTCTACCTTTCCATTGCTCTGCGAGCCCGGCTTGATGCGCAACTTCTAGCCGAAGCGGCGGGCACCGAGGTTCCCGCTTGTGAAGCAAATGCGGAAAGTGCGGGGGCTTTGGCGGCCTCATCGGCCGGGCTGGAAAAAGCGAGCGCCTCCCGGGAGTGGATTGAAACCGCTACCGCGCGGCTCGAGCCAGCGCAACGAAATCAGCGCTTGCCGCGAATTAATGCGCTCACCACTTTTGAGGAGGGCATGGTGGGTGCCGGTATACCCGATTCGCGCATGGTTCCCGCCGCCTATCCCACGGACGAATCAAGCGAAAATCTTATTAATCTCGGCCTCGAAAACTATGCCGAGATTCTGACCGGCGCGAACGGCGATGCGCGGGAACTCGTGAACTTCGGGTGCTCGCTCTACCTCGATTCAGCTGAGCGTTCCGCCGCGCCGGCCCTGCCCGGCCTAGCTAACGAGCGTCACTAGTTCGCTCGTTGCTCGGCGCCATGGGCGAGCTCGGTATCCAGTTCTCGCAAAGCGGCCCTAATCGTCACCGCCATTACTCCCACCGACACCGCGGGAATGGCGACTAATCCGACCGGCACCTCCCAATACCGCGCGGACTTGCTCGCGGGTTTGTTTTCCAGAGAGCGGCGGGTGGCGCTAAGCCTTTAATCAGCTCAACTGAATGTAGGCTTCGAGATCTTCAACCGTATCGTCGGGGCGGATGAGGCCGAGTTTGGCGGCCACGGCGCCGAGATTGAGCTCCCATCCCCAACCAGATGAACGCGGAACGAACAGTCGCGGACTTTCCGGGTCGAATACTCTGAGCCGCGCTTCTTTGCTCATACATCGTGGTTTAGCCATGATTTTCCCCTTTCGTTTCACCCAGGATGCCGGCCAGAGCCCGGTTGATTGCCCGCCATTCGCGGGTGAGTTTGTGCAAATATTCCTCGCCGTCGGCTGAGATTTTGTAGATCTTCCGCGGCGGACCGACCGGGGATTCCTCCCAATGAGCGATAACCATTCCGGTCTGCCGCAATCGGCGCAAAAGCGGGTAAAGGGTGCCAGAGCCAATGTCGAGGCCTGCATATTGGCCTAACTCAGCCAGCAACGCACCCCGTAGGTCGCCTCGCGTCGCAAAACTCCAGCCCCCGCCCAGGGAAAAGCCTGCGCCCAGCCGCGGGAAAAAACTCAAGCCCCCACTCAAACGGGAAAACGGCGGGCCCGCATCTGGTGCGAACCCGCCGTTTTTTGAGTTTTCTTATCGCGCGCCTAGCGGCGTTACTTGCTGAGGATAGCGAGCATCTGCGCGGCCGCATCCGCGAGCGGCACGATCTTGCGCTCATCGGTGGCGCGGTTACGAAGTTCAACGTTGCCGTCCTGCAGTGCCTTTCCCACCACGATTCCGTAGGGCATACCCAAAAGCTCGAAGTCCTTGAACTTCACGCCCGCGGAGACCTTGCGGCGATCGTCGAAGATCACCTCAACGCCGGCGGCGTCCAGTTCCTCCGAGAGCTTTTCTGCCGCCGCGAAGATTTCCTCATCCTTGCCGGTCGCAAGCACGTGGACCTGCGCGGGAGCAACCTCAACCGGCCACACCAGGCCCTTTTCGTCGTGGTACTCCTCCGCTAGGGAGGCCATAACACGCGAAACACCAATGCCGTAGCTTCCCATGGTGACCACGCGGGTCTTGCCGTTTTCATCCAACACCGTCAGGTCCAGCGCCTTGGCGTACTTGCGGCCCAACTGGAAGATATGCCCGATTTCGATTCCGCGCGCAATTTGCAACGGGCCAGAACCGTCCGGTGCCTCGTCGCCCTCGCGCACCTCGGCGGCCTCAATCCGCTCGTCGGCCTCAAAGTCGCGGCCGTACACCAGGTTGAATACATGCTTTTCCGGCTCGTTTCCACCCGCGATCCAGCGGCTACCGCGAGCAACGTGCGCATCGAGGAAGAAACGCAGGGGAAGATCTTCGTCCTCCGCCAGGCCTTCGCGGCGCGCGGACTGCGGGCCAATCACCTGCGGGCCGGTGTAGCCAGCAACCAGCTCGGGGAACTTTTCGAAGTCCTCGGGTCCGGCCATCTCCACCTCGGCGGGTGAAAGCGCCGCCTCGACGCGCTTCTCATCAACTTCCCGATCGCCCGGCACACCAATAATGGCCAGCTCGGTCTTCCCATCCGGGTGGGTTAGTTTCACGACGACGACCTTGAGCGTATCGGAGGCCTGCCAGGGGCGATCCTCACGCGGGTGAACCCTATTGGCCACCTCCACCAGGTCCGCAATGGTCTTCGCATTGGGGGTTTCCACCAGCTCCGGAGCCGGAACACCGGCGTAATCCTGTTCGGCCGGCTCTACCGTGGTCACCGCTTCGGTATTTGCGGCGTAGCCGCCCGCCGAGCGTACAAACGTATCCTCGCCCACCGGCGTCGGGTAAAGGAATTCTTCGGACTTCGAACCACCCATCGGGCCGGACATGGCCGACACAATCGCGAACGGAAGGCCAAGGCGAGTGAACACCTTCTGGTACGCCTCGCGCATCACCTTGTAGGAGGCATCCAGGCCCGCCTCATCCATATCGAAGGAGTAGGCGTCCTTCATTACGAACTCGCGCGTGCGAATGAGGCCCGCGCGCGGACGTGCCTCGTCACGATACTTGGTCTGAATCTGGTAGAGCGTCAGCGGCAGATCCTTGTAGGAGCTGTAGAGATCCTTGACGAGAAGCGTGAACATTTCCTCGTGCGTGGGTGCCAGGAGGTAGTCATTTTGGCGCCGATCCTGCAGGCGGAAAAGCTGCGGACCGTATTCCTCCCAGCGGCCGGTCTGCTCGTAGGGCTCACGCGGCAAAAGCGCGGGGAAAAGCACTTCCTGCGCGCCGGCCGCATCCATTTCCTCGCGGACCACCCGTTCCACCTTGCGCAAGACCTTCAAGCCCAGCGGCAGCCAGGTGTAAATCCCCGGGGCCACGCGGCGCGCGTAGCTACCGCGGATAAGGAGCTTATGACTGGGCACCTCGGCGTCAGAAGGGTCTTCGCGGAGGGTACGGACAAACAAAGTCGACATTCTTAGCACGCGTATCAGTGTAGCCCGATTGCGCACTTCCCACGCGCCGCGGGGGCAAAGTTGTGGGGTGACGATCCTCCCGGCGCTGCTGCAAACCCTCCCGGCGCCGCCGCGTTCTCTTCCGCCGCTCGCGCAACAGCAACCTGCGCCGGCGCGCTGCGAGCGACTACAGCAGAATCGTGGCCCAGTCCTCGCGCCGCGTGAAGCCCACCGTTTCATAGAGGCGTACGGCGTGAACGTTGTAGTCGTTGACGTACAGCGAGACCGTGGGAGCGATGTATTTCAGTACAAATTCAACGACGGCGGCCATCGCGTGCGTACCGATCCCCTGCCCGCGCCAGTGCGGATCCACCCAGACTCCCTGAATCTGCGCGACGCCGCCGGCCAGAGCGCCGACGTCGGCCTTGAAAACTACCTTTTCTTGGCCGCTCTCATCGCATTCGGTGCGCACGAAAGTAAGCCCACGGTCGATCAGAACCCCCACGTGGTAAGCGTAGGAATTCCCATAAATCATAGGGTTGTAGCCAACTTCTTCGGTAAACATTGCCACCGACGCCGGTAGCACCAGCGGCGCTTCCTCGGACAGCGCGGGGCGCACCGCCGAGTCCGGTTTCACCCGAGACTTCTCCGTCATCACCATGGAGTACTGGCACTCGCGCACGTCCCTGGCCGGGCCCCACGACTTTTCTAAGCGCCGCCACAGCCCGAGCACCTGATCAGCCGGGCCAACCAACGACGTCGCAATCCGGCGTCGGGAAAGCAAACTCGCCGCCAGCTCGTCTAAACCGTCCTCGGAAAAGCCGAGGGGAATCACATTTCCACCGTCCCAGGCAACCGCGAGAATTTCCCCCGAATCACCGCATTGGGCGAGGAGCGACGCGGACCTGGAAGACATTCGCTCCACGTTCACCCGCGCGATAACGGAGTTGACGGGATCGCGGGCGAAGAATTCGTATACCTTGTCCTTCTCCAGGGTGCGGAGGTTGCGCAGGGTAGCGATTGAGCGGCCGGGCCAGCGTAAAGGACTCATAGTACCTCTCCCACTAGCCTGCGCCGTTGCCGGCTCACTTCCATTGTCACCCGGCCCAGTATGGCACGCCTTACCGCCCGGGTTCAGCATGCGCCAGAGTTTGAGACTTCGTATCGTGATTACTCCACCGAGGTCAGCACCGTCACCGCGCGCTCAATAAAAACGTCGACCACGCTTTCGTCATAGGCGGCGGAATTCTTCGCCTCCGGGAAAAGGGCTTGGCGCAAATCCTGAGAGGTCAGTTCGGCTTCACCGTCGAAATAGCGGGCGAGCCTTCCCATCAGGGCATCGACTTCCTGCTTGCGGTAGCCCCACCCATCGGCATCCGCAAAACGCTCCCCGCGCGGACGCAAAAGACGCGGATAAAGAGACTTCGCGGCTTCGTAGGCGCGCAAAAGCCAGGCTTGTTCGCCCTCTTCGGCGATTACATTCGCGCGGTGGAGGTGGATAAAGGCCGCTTCCAAGCGGTCGAGCGCGGCGTCGACGGCGACGGTGTCGTAACCGCGGCGGGTGCGGGTAAAACCAATTGAGCGCACGTCGTTTTCATCGATTGTGCCGTCTTCGTTCGAGTAGGCTTCCCGGGACTTTTCGAGGAATGAATCGACCTCGTCCACGTCATATCCGTGGCTGAAGGGACCCACTCGCTTGAACGTATCCTTCCCCATTGGTACCTGTCCTCCTCTGTGCCGCCGCGGCCTGGACTATCTGGCCCGGTTTCTTGCGCGAGTTTATAGTATCCCGTTCGCGGCCACCACGATGAGATAACAAAACGGTGCCCACATGAGAATTGAGTCGAGCCGGTCCATCATTCCGCCGTGGCCGGGGAAGATCGCGCCCATGTCTTTCACTCCCAAGTCGCGCTTGAGCAATGACTCGGAAAGATCCCCGAGGGTGCAGCATACGACGGCGGCTAGCGCGGTGGCGGCGGCAACCCACCAGGGGTGATGGAGAATTGCGGTAACCAGGACGAGGGCAACCACGAGCGCTAGGAGCAAGGATCCGGCGAACCCTTCCCACGATTTCTTCGGCGAAATCTTCGGGGCCATGGGGTGCTTGCCGAAAAGAATCCCGGCCAGCCAGCCACCGGTGTCATTGGCCACCGGCATCAAGATAAGCAGGGCAATATGGGCTTGTGCTTGCTCCGTTCCCGCCAGCGCGACGGCGAAGGTTCCGAGCAATACGATCCAGGCCAAGGCAAACGCCCCGGCGGAAGTTTCCACCAGTAGCTGCTCGGGCTGCAGTGGGCCCGACGGTCTACCCCCGCGCCTACGCCACTGCGTCACGCGATGCAGGCTGAGTGGCTCCCGGCAAACGATCCATAGGAACTGCACCAGGAGCGTCACGGCGTAAGCCGCGATCCCCGCCAGCAATCCGCGCCACCAGGTGGCCGCAACCATCGCGGCCACGCCCAGAGCCAGAGGCGTGAGGGCAATGCGAATTCCTCGGTTGAGGAAGGCGCCCGCCACTTCCCACACGGCAATGCACAGCGCGATGACCACCAGGCCAACGAAAATTTCCATGCGGAACGCAACCGAAAGCGCCACCAGCACCAAAAGCGCCAAGGCGGTGGGAACAGCCAGTTTCAAATTGCGCCCCGCGCGCGAGGCCGAGGGCTTAGGCGGTGCGGGCGGATGCGGCGTAAGGTATTGCGCCAACCGCTGACGGCGCGATTGACACCTCCCCCGCGCGTCACTCGCGCCCGCCGGTGCATCCGCGGGAGTTTCTGACGATATATGCATGGGCTTTGGCGTAACGCTTTCGGATCCAGGAATTCTGCTTGCAGGTGGTGCTGGCGAGATGTGCTCGCCGGGCACTTACACCTCCATCAGGTCCTTTTCCTTGGCTTGGAGAAGGTTGTCGATATCCGTCACGAACTTCTTCGTGAGCGTTTCTACCTGCTCTTCAGCGCGGCGCACCTCGTCTTCACCGGCGTCGCCGTCCTTTTGCATCTTCTCCAGCGAATCCATAGCCTTGCGACGAACTCCACGCAGGGAAACGCGACCCTCCTCCGCGCGCGCACGGGCGAGCTTCACGTATTCCTGGCGCCGCTCCTGGGTAAGAGCGGGGAGGTTAATGCGCAAAACGTTGCCATCATCGGACGGATTAACGCCCAAATCTGATTCCCGCAGAGCCTTATCAATATTGGCCTTGGCGCTCGGATCGAAGGGCGTAATCATCACCGTGCGCGGCTCGGGGATCACAATGGTGGCCAGCTGCTGGAGCGGGGTGGGAGTGCCGTAATAGTCGACCAAGATGGGGTTGAAAAGCCCCGCAGAGGCGCGGCCGGAGCGAATGTGCCCGAACTCTTCGCGCGTGAAATCAATGGTCTTCTGCATATTTTCTTCCGCTTCGCGGAGCGTCTCCTGAATCATTTTCCCCTCACGTGTCTGTTTTCTGAACTACGTCTCTATGAACTGCGTCTTTTTGAACTGCGTCTGGATATCGGCCTCAAGACGAGGTTACTTATCCGCTGTTACCAGAGTACCGATGTTCTCCCCCAGAAGTGCTGAAGTGACGTTGCGCGAAATGCTCATCCCGAAAACTCGGATCGGCAAATCATTGTCGCGGCACAGCGAGAATGCCGCCGCATCCGCCACCCGCAAGTCCCGCTGAATAACTTCCGAATACGTGAGCGTATCCAGCTTGACGGCATCCGGGTTCAACTTCGGATCGGCGCTATAGACGCCGTCGACCCCGTTCTTCCCCATCAGGAGCTCATCGCAACGAAGCTCCAGGGCGCGCTGGGCGGAAACGGTGTCGGTGGAGAAGTAGGGCATCCCGGCGCCGGCGCCGAAAATCACCACGCGCCCCTTTTGCAGGTGGCGAATGGCACGCAACGGGATGTACGGTTCGGCAATCTGCGTCATTTGAATCGCGGTCTGGACGCGGCAGGGGGTGCCGGCGCGCTCAATAAAGTCCTGCAAGGCAATTGCGTTCATCACGGTGCCAAGCATTCCCATATAGTCGGCGCGGGCCCGATCCATACCGCCCTGCTGGAGTTCGGCGCCGCGGAAGAAGTTTCCGCCGCCCACCACAATGGCCACCTCAATGCCGCTATTAACGGCGTCGGTGATCTCTGAGGCCACCCGGCTCAGGACGTCGGTGTCAAGGCCGACCTCCCCTCCTCCAAAGGTTTCGCCGGAAAGTTTGAGCAGAACCCTTCGTACGCCGTCTTGTGCGGCGGGGCGCCCCAAAATCGTCATGACCACTCCTCGCTGTTTGTTCCCGCCGGAGGCCCACCCTTGGCGCCCGCCGCGAGATTCTCGTTGAAACCGACCATCGTTTACCCTACCAGCGCGCGGCGCGGGAGCGAAAAACTTCCCGGACGTGAGAGACTGGAGCACATGCGAGCAATCATGACTGTTACCGGCCGGGACCGTACCGGCATCGTCGCCACCGTCGCGACCAAACTTGCCGAGCACCACGCAAATATCGCGAATATTTCACAAACTATCATGTCTGATTACTTCACCATGATCGTGGAGATCGTTTTGCCCGCCGAGCTGGATATCGCCGATTTGCAGGGCGATATGCGCAAGCTCGGAGAGCGTGAAGCGCTTGAGATCCACGTTCAGTCCGAGGCAATTTTCGACGCCATGCACAGGTTGTGAGCACTTCATGAATACCGAATCTGACATTCTTGAAACACTTTCCATGATCCACACGGATCGCCTCGATATCCGCACCGTCACGATGGGGATATCACTTCTCGATTGCGCCGATTCCGACGGCGAAAAGGCGCGTGCCCGGGCGCGCGAAAAAATCGTTAACCGCGCCAAGAACCTGGTAACGACGTGCGAGAAAATCGAGGGCGAGCTCGGCATCCCGATTGTCAACAAGCGCATTTCGGTGACGCCAATTGCGCTGGTGGCCGCCGCCTCGCGGGAGACGGACCTCGTTCCGTGGGCGCGCATGCTCGACGACGCCGCCCAGACCGTCGGCGTGAACTTCATCGGCGGATTTTCGGCCTTGGTGGAAAAGGGGCAAACCCGTGCCGACACGGCGCTAATGGATTGCCTACCCGAAGCCCTCAACACCACCGAGGTGGTTTGCGGCTCCGTGAATGTGGGATCTTCACGCGCCGGCATCAATATGGACGCGGTGGCGCGCATGGGCCAGATTGTAAAAGCAACCGCGAGCGCCCAGCCAGGCGGAATCGGCGCCGCCAAACTGGTGGTTTTCGCCAACTCCGTGGGCGATAACCCGTTTATGGCGGGTGCCTTCCACGGGCCTGAAATGCCGGACGCCGTGGTATCGGTTGGGGTTTCCGGCCCCGGTGTTGTTACTCGCGCGATTCAAACCGCTGGCGAGGTGAGCTTCTCGGAGCTGGCGGAAGTCATCAAAAAGGCGGCATTTAAGATCACCCGCGCCGGCGAGTTGGTGGGGCGCCTGGCTGCCGAGCGGCTCGGCGTTCCCTTTGGTATCGTCGATCTTTCCCTGGCGCCGACGGCGGACGTCGGCGATTCGGTTGCCCGCGCTCTGGAGGCAACCGGCCTGGAGAAAGTCGGAGCTCATGGCACCACGGCCGCGCTAGCTCTGCTCAATGACGCGGTGAAGAAAGGCGGACTCATGGCCTGCTCGCGCGTGGGCGGGCTTTCTGGATCATTCATCCCCGTCTCCGAGGACGAGGGAATGATTGAAGCCGCCGCCTGCGGAGCGATTTCCCTCGCCAAACTCGAAGCCATGACGGCAATTTGCTCGGTGGGACTGGATATGATCGCGATCCCGGGCGATACCCCCGCCTCGTCCATCGCCGGCATGATCGCCGATGAAGCCGCCATTGGCGTTATGAATTCCAAGACCACCGCCGTGCGCGTGATTCCCGCCCCGGGAACAAAGGTGGGCGACACGGTGGAATTTGGCGGCCTTCTGGGCTCGGCGCCGGTACTCCCGGTTTCGCCGTATTCCTCGGCTGGTTTTGCGGCTCGGGGCGGGCTCATCCCCGCACCCGTGCACCAGTTCAAGAACTAGCTACGCTCAACGCCTAGCGCGCGGCCGTCGAGTTGCGGCCGCGCGTTGCGGCGCTATCTAGTGCGCCGCGGCTGCGGCGCACTCGGCGTCGCGAACGTAGGCGATATAGAAGTAGCTGGCGACGAAAATTGCCCCGCCAATTGCGTTTCCAATGAGGACGGGGACCCAGTTGCCCAACACAATCGACTGCAGATTAAAGCTCTCGAAATCGGCGTACTGGACGGCGGCGTCCGCTACCGCCGTCGAGCTCCAGAAAGCATCGCCGCCGCCAACCTTCACTAGGTAGCCGAGCGGGAGCAGGAACATATTGGCAATCGAGTGCTCGAAACCGGTGGAGACGAAAAGGGCGATGAGGCCGAGGCATCCAAAGAATTTATCGGTGGTCGAGCGGCCCGACTGCGCCATATAAACGCCCAGGCACACCGCAATATTTGCGAGAACGCCCAAGAGCAGAGCCTGGATGAAAGTATGGTCCGTCTTGTGCGCGGCGGTCTGCAGGGCAACCAGTCCCCACTCGCCACCGTTCGCCATGTACTGCCCGGAGGCGAAGACCAGGAAGGCGAGGGTCAGCGCTCCCACCAGGTTGCCGGTGATCGACGTCGCCCAGTGCCGCGCCCAGCGACCAACGGTGATTCGCCGCGAATACAGCGGCATTACGGTCATGGTGGTGGACGTGAAAAGATCAGCTCCGGTGACGATCACGAGGAACAGGCCCACGGTGAAGACGATTCCGCCAAGTACCTTTGCCGGGCCTACCGGGGCATCGGCCAGCCCCTGTTGGCTGGTGATGTAGAAAATATAGCCGATGCCAATGAAGAATCCGCCCGCGAGGGCAAGCCAAAGCGCCTTGGCGGGGCTCTTCTGCGTCTTTTTGTAAGCCGCATTCGCGTTTTCGACGGCGAGATCGGCAGCTGCTGGAATTACCGGTTGAAGATCGGCCACGGGCCCTCCTGGGGTCGCTAAATTATTAGGGAATCAGCGCTAACCCTATCGGTCCCGTGGCCAAACTTATGCAATTGTGAGATTACTTTTGCCGCGCGCCGCGTTTACTCGACGCGGCGACTGGGTAGTTGTTGAAGCTTGGCGCCCGCGCACCTGCTAGGGCAGAGCGCTTCCGCGTCTGCTGTAGCGGGGCGCTACTTGTTGCTCCGTCCCGCAAACCAACCGGCCAGCAGGAGCACCACAATGGCGCCAATAATCGCCCAAATCATGGTGACGACGGCAAACGGCTGATGCATAACCGCACTAAATCCGCGACCGTTGAGGAACGAGCTAATCAGCCCACCCACCACGGCGCCGACAACGCCGAGCACAATAGTGGCGATGACGCCCATATTCCGCCCCACCAGGACGCGAGCAATCATGCCCGCCACGAGTCCAACAATGATCCAGCTCAAAATCGTCAGCATGGTTCCTCCTTAGGTTCCGTATTCGGCCGGCGTTCTGCGCGCCGAAAACGATGCAACAAGAACCATGTTATCGGAAGCATTTTTATAATGTTGAACAATAAAGACAACGGTTTTA
Organism: Actinobaculum massiliense; assembly: GCF_001457435.1. Classification (GTDB taxonomy): domain Bacteria; phylum Actinomycetota; class Actinomycetes; order Actinomycetales; family Actinomycetaceae; genus Actinobaculum; species Actinobaculum massiliense. The sequence goes on from NZ_LN881716.1 coordinate 247,594, forward strand.
TCGGGCCCACCTGCGGCTAACGTTGCATCCCTAGGCGAAGGCAATCGGGGCCCCCGCGCCACCCTCGCGCGCCCCGGCAAAAGAAAAAAGCCGCGAGGAGGCAAACCTCCCCGCGGCCTTATCGTTTCAAACCGCGGCCGGAGCCTTCATTAGGCGCCCGGTGCGATTGCGATGCTTTGCGCTGTTACTCCGCGCTAGCGGATTCGCCCACGCGCACGCGCCTGAAGCCGGTCACCGTGCCACCGTTCTCCTTGAGAACTTCCTTCACGGCCTTCTTCGGCTCACGAGCCCAGCCCTGCTCCAGGAGCACGACCTGCTTGTAGAAACCGTGCATACGACCCTCAACGATCTTCGGAACAGCCTTCTCCGGCTTGCCCTCGGCGATCGTGGTTTCGGTGGCGATGCGCTTCTCGGTCTCCACCACCTCGGCCGGAACGTCCTCAATGGAGAGGTACTTTGGCGTCATCGCGGCAATGTGAACGGCAACGTCGTGCGCCACGTCCTTGCCGGCTTCGTCGGTGGCGACCAGCACACCCACCTGCGGCGGAAGCGCCGGGTCGGTGCGGTGCATGTAGGCCTCGACAACGTGACCGTCGAGGATCTCGAGGTTGGAAACAACGAGCTTCTCGCCAATAACGGCGATTTCTTCCGTTACGCGATCGGCAACGGTGCCATCTCCCAGCTTGGCGGCCAGGAGCTCTTCGACCGTCTGCGCCTCGGAGTCGATCGCCGCGGCGAGGACCTCTTCGGCCATATTGATGAAGCGCTCGGTCTTAGCAACGAAGTCCGTCTCGGAGTTGACCTCAACGAGGATTCCGCGCTGACCATTCTCGGTGTCGAGAACCTTGGGAATCACGAGCCCGTTGGCCGCCGTGCGACCTTCGCGCTTAGCGGCAGCCTTCGCACCGTGAATGCGCAGGATCTCCTCAGCCTTGGCAGCATCGCCATCGGCCTCGTCGAGAGCCTTCTTCACGTCCATCATTCCGGCACCCGTCTTGTCACGGAGCGCCTTGACATCGGCGGCTGTGTAGTTAGCCATTTTTCTCCTCAGTCTTATTTTGTGGTTGACGTTTTAACTCAGCGGTTTCAGCTTACTCGGCAGGCGTCTCGGCTTCAGCCGATTCAGCCTTCTCCTCGGCCGGAGCTTCCTCAGCAGGGACCTCTTCAGCGGGAGCCTCCGCAACCGGCGCCTCGGTAGCCGGGGCTTCCTCGGCCTCCTTACCGGCGGCCAGCACTTCGCGCTCCCACTCGGGCATCGCTTCGTCGTTCTTGCCGCCCGAGCGAGCCAGCAGGCCTTCCGCCACGGCGTCGCCGATAATGCGGGTCAGCAGCTGAACGGCGCCAATGGCGTCGTCGTTGCCGGGGATCGGGTAGGTAACCTCGTCGGGATCACAGTTCGTGTCGAGAATCGCCACCACCGGGATGTTGAGCTTGTTGGCTTCGGCGACGGCGAGGTGCTCCTTGTTGGTGTCCACGATCCAGATCGCGGACGGAAGCTTCGTCATATCGCGCAGACCGCCGAGGGTCTTCTCCAGCTTGTCCTTCTCACGCGAAAGCATGAGGAGTTCCTTCTTGGTCAGGCCGGTTCCCGCGGTGTCCTGCAGATCCATCTGCTCCAGCTCCTTCAGGCGCTGGATACGCTTGGAAACGGTCTGGAAGTTGGTAAGCATGCCGCCCAGCCAACGCTCATTCACGTAAGGCATGCCGGTACGCTCGGCCTGCTCACGGATAGCTTCCTGAGCCTGCTTCTTGGTACCAACAAAAAGAATGTTTCCGCCGTGCGCAACGGTTTCCTTGATGAAATCGTAAGTCTTGTCGATATCGGAAAGCGTCTTGCGCAGGTCAATGATGTAAATCGAGTTACGATCCGTGAGGATGTAACGCTTCATCTTCGGGTTCCAACGACGGGTCTGGTGTCCGAAGTGAACGCCAGCTTCAAGCAGCTGGCTCATGGTAACGACGGCCATGTGGCGTCCTTTCTCAGGCGCGCGGTTTTGCGCGCAATCGGTTCTTGTGCGGCGGCGGGATTGCCGGCGCACCCTGGCACCTCCCGCGCACGGTTCCCTTGCGGGACCGATCCGCACGCGTTTTTTCGAGGCACGCGTATTTACAACTCTGCGAAATACAGAGTTACTTCAATATCGTACCCGAGACCCCCGGGTGCTGTTCAAGGGCTTCTTCCGCGTCGCCATGCGTTTTACGCCACTTACCCACGCCGCTTCGGTGTCCACAGTTCCGTTCGCGTTGTAGTTTTCCACAACGACGACGCCGCCGCTCTGTTCCGCCCACTCAATCCGCAAGTATGCGGCTATGAACGAATCAATTATTCGAACATTCAGTTTCTTACTCACCCCACTCTTGGCCGCGGGTCTGGCGGGTGTTTCCCCGGGCGCGAACTTCCCCGCGGCGGAAATAGCTTTTGCGCCGAGCGCGCGGGTAGGGGCCGGCGCCGCCTCATCCCCTCAGCTATTACCAATGGAACCCTCTCGCCGGGCCACGAAGTTCGTCTCGCCCAGCGGGGCCGATCCGGTTGTCACCGGCGAATACTATGCGCCTACACCCAATTGGCTTCCTGGTCATCGGGGCGTCGACCTGGAGTTTGCTGAAGGTGGCGAAGTGTATGCGGCGGGCGACGGCGTCGTCATCTACGCGGGCCTTCTGGTCGATCGAAACCTCGTCTCAATCGAGCACTCCGAAGGAATCCGCACCTCTTACGAGCCCGTCGATCCGGTGGTACGCCGCGGCGAGCATGTGCGCGCCGGGCAGCTTATCGGCTACGCGGAGGCGGGCCACACCGATAAACATTTCTGGGAATCCACTGTGGCAGTACATTTTGGCGCGCGTCGAGCCGGCAAATACATCGATCCGCTCTCGCTCCTGCGCCACCGCGAGATCCGGCTGTACTAACCGCGCTAGGCGCGCGGATGAGCCTGGTTGAACGCGGCCCGCAATCGCTCGGCGGAAACGTGGGTATAGCGCTGAGTGGTAGCCAAAGAGCTGTGGCCCAGTAGCTCTTGCACCGTGCGCAAATCTGAGCCCCCGGCCAGCAAATGCGTGGCGGCCGAATGGCGTAAATCGTGCGGGCTGATATCTGGCACACCGGCTTGCGCGGCGAGGCGGTGGACCACATCGCGTACCGAACGCTGATTGATCCGGCTCCCACGCGCGCCGAGGAAAAGCGCCGGGGTAGTTGCCGTAGATGTCCTTGCCGCTCCCTGCCCCGATTCGCACGCAGACGGCTTCTTAGCCAAGGCGCGCCGCACCCTCACATACTGGTCGAGGGCGCGTAACGCCGGCACCCCGTACGGCACCACCCGTTCTTTATCGCCTTTGCCGATAACCCGGAGCGTGCGGTCAGCCCCGAGTTGGTTCATATTGAGCGCGCACAGTTCGGCCACGCGAATACCGGTGGCGTAAAGCAATTCCAACATTGCCCAATCGCGCACGTGCACGGGGTCGCCGTCGCTGGCGCGCTCATGGGCATAGTCGAGCAACTGAGCCGCCTGATCCTCGGTCAAAACATGGGGTAGTTCGTTGGAAACGCGCGGCGCCTTTAGCCGCGCACCCGCATTCGTTCTCGTGTAGCCAGACCGGTAAAGCCAGGAGGTAAAACTCCTGATCGACGCCGACTGCCGCGCCAAAGATGCGACCGCATGAGGTGATTCTTCGGCCATCCACGCGCGCAGGTCGGCCAGCTCCAGGTTCTCAATCTCAAGCTCATCGCGCGGCCCGCTACCCGCTAGTACGGCCACGAACTCCAGCAATTCGCGGGCTTCACGCACATAGGCACGCACGGTATGCGGCGAAAAACCACGCCGAAGGGCAAGCTCGCGCTCATACTCTCCAATGATCTGGTCAATCGTGCCTGCCATGCCTCCACCCTAACCCACCCGCGCATGAGGCAAATATCCGCGCAACCGGGCAACGCCTGCCCGCTAAGCAAATACCCGCACGCTAGGCGAATGGTGCCGCCGAGCGCTTAGGCACGCTGGCTCGGTGGGGTCAGCCGCCATAAACCGCCCCCTTTCGACTCCGCGATTCCGAAAATTTCGAGCTTGCCAAGAGCTCGCAAAACATCTGGGAAAGGCAGGCCCGCTGTGCTTGAAATCCGCTCCGCGCTCACCGCTTTGCGTACCGGTAGTGCGTCGCGCACTCGGATCGTGCTGGCGTCACCGCTGAGCGGGTCCGTCACGGGTAGTTCCAGTTGGTCGTCATGGTCATGGGATGTGCCAGAGCGCGCATCGATACCCACAAGTTCTAGCAGGTCCTCCGCCGAGCGCACACAGACCGCGCCTTCTCGCAAAAGGCGCAAGCACCCTTGCGCCTGGGGCACCCGGACCGAATTAGGAATCACGCCCACCGGCCGGCCCTGGGTGAGCGCATGACGCGCGGTGGATATAGCTCCCGATCGATATGGAGCTTCAACCACCAGCACCGCCTGGGCCAAGCCGGAAATAATGCGATTCCGGGAAAGGAACCGGTGCCGTTGCGGAGCAGAACCCGGAGCGGCCTCAGAAACGAGCAATCCGCCCGCGCGTTCAATAGCGCGGAACATATCCATATTCCCGCGCGGATAATACCTGTCCGCGCCGCATGCAAAGACCACGACCGGCCGGCCTCCCGCGCCTAGTACCCCGCGATGAGCGGCGGTGTCGACGCCAAAAGCACCGCCCGAAATCACAGTCACGCCGGCCCGCGCGACTGCGTCACCCATTTCGGTCGCGAGCGCCAAACCGTAGGGGGTGGCGTCGCGCGAGCCCACAATCGCCACGCATTTCTCCTCCAGCAACCGTAAATCCCCGCGATACCACAAACCCAGAGGCGGAATTGACTGCAGGCTCTCGAAGGCGCCATCGCAAAGGCGCGGCGGGTAGCCCGGTCCGCCGCGATAGACGAAGCCAAGCCCCTCCCAAGCAGCTTTTCGATCGCGCTCAAAAGTGGCGTCACTTAGGCGCGGCTGCCAACGTTTCAGACCTTTTTCGATTACCTCCGGGACCGCGGAGGCCAGGGCCGGGTTGCGAACAAAATCTAGGGCGAGGGCAAATCCCATTTGCTTGGTGAGCAGGGCCGCCGCGTAATCTTCACCCTCCGCTATCCGGGTCCACGCCATGGCGGCATCGCGCTCGGCCCGCGTATCTTCTTCACACATTGCCTGCTCCCCTCATGCGCAGGGTGAAGGCCTCCGCGAAGTCCCCACTATCGGGTGGCCCACCGCTTCCTAGATCCGCAATCGAAAGCGCCACCCGCAGGATTTTGTCCACCGCGCGCATGCTTAGTTCACCGCGGGAGAGGAGGTCCGAAAAACGGCGGCTAATAAGATTCGGCATTTTGACGTTCTCGCGTATCCATTTACCCGGCGCATGGGCATTTGATTCCCACGCCAATCCGGCATAGCGGTGCCGTTGCTTCTCCTTCGCTACGCGCACTCTGGCCGCGATAGTTTCACTTGCTTCGTTAGGGCTTCGCCCACTGAGCTCGGCCCGGGTGGGGCGGCGTAAAACAATGTTGAGATCGAAACGGTCCAAGATTGGGCCGCCCAGGCGGCGCCAATAGTTTCTGCGCTGTTGCACCGAGCAACTACACCGCGCCGGATCGTCGAGGTAGTTTCCACATTTACAGGGATTGGCCGCGGCAATGAGTTGGAAGCGAGCCGGGAACGTCACCGCCCCGCTCGCACGCGCCAAGTGCACCTGGCCAGTTTCCATTGGCTGGCGTAGTGCCTGCAAAGCAGTACCGCTAAATTCGGGGATTTCATCGAGAAAAAGCACCCCGCGATGGGCACGAGAAACCGCTCCGGGGCGCGGCTTTCCCCCGCCTCCTACCAGCGCCACCGCCGATGCGGAATGGTGCGGGGCAGTGAAGGGCGGCGTCGGGTCGAGCCTCCCGGAAAACTCTCCTAACACGCTCTGGATCGCCGCCACCTCCACCGCCGCCGCCTCATCCAGGGGCGGGAGAATCCCGGGGATTCGTTCCGCGATCATGGTTTTCCCAATCCCCGGCGCTCCCGTCATCAAAAGGTGATGCGAGCCCGCCGCCGCAATTTCCACCGCACGAATGGCCTCCCGCTGGCCTAAGACCTCACGCATATCTCCCACTCGGCGCGCCCGCCCGGCCTGCTGAGTAACTCTGGGACGCGGCGGCACCGGGCAACTGTCAATTCCGAGCTCGGCAGCCACCTGGCTCAAATGCCACAGCTCAACTACCTCGATTCCCGCCAGCCGCGCCTCCTCGCCGCATTCTGCGGGAACAACGACCCGTTCGAACCCGGCCCGCTTCGCGGCTAGCACCGCGGGCAGAGTTCCCCGCACGGCCCGAACTCCGCCGTCGAGCCCCAACTCCCCTAAATAAACCGTGCGCCGGTCGAGCGTCTTCTCGTGAGCGGCGGCGAGAATTGCGACGGCGATGGGAAGGTCGAAACCCGTCCCGGCTTTCGGCAGGTCCGCGGGGGAAAGATTGACGGTGATGCGGCTCCGAGGGAACGGTATATCGCACGCCGCAAATCCGGCGCGCAGGCGCTCGCGCGACTCGCTTACGGCGGTATCCGCCAGTCCCACGATCGCGAGATTAGGAATCCCGCCCAGGGTGGCCACTTCTACCCTGATCACCGCTCCTTCCACCCCGTGGATCGCCACCGAATGGGATACTCGCACCCGCATTAGATGGACCTCACGTGGTAGATTTCCACGCCCTCGCCCACCACGAGTTCGACGGCGAGCAGGTCCACCCCGACCTCACTATAGCTACCGGGATTTTCCAGCAACCATTCATAAACAAGCGCGTGCAGCCGGTTGCGTTTTTGCGGCGTCACCGCTTCGAGGGCAGGAACCTGATTATTTCCGCGGCGAGTTTTGACTTCTACACCAACGAGCCGGCGCGCCTGCCCCTCAAGGCACACTAGATCGAGTTCGCCCGCGTGGCTGGGAGCGCGCCAGTTCCGGGCAAGAATCTCAAAGCCCGCCGAGCGCATATACAGCGCCCCGAGTTCCTCACCCCAACGCCCTAGTTCACGCGGGCTCGCCTCGCTTGATAGTGCCGGAATCTCTATATTTTTCCCCGGCGAAATACATTCAATGTTTGCATCGTCCATGGCGCCAGTCTGGAGGAAACCGGCGCCCGGCGGACGGGCGGAAGCGCGGGCTGTGGATGGGCACCTACACGAAGCGTTCTGTGGAACGCTTCGCTAGAGGTGGCTAGCGTGAAAGGCTAAGGGCAGCTAGCGCTTATTCTGACCGCTCCCACCGTAGCCGGGCTCTTGCGGACCGGAGCCACCCTCGAAATCGGGGCCCAAATCAAGTTCGCGGGTGATATCGGTTTTATTGAGTTCCTCGATATTGACGTCCTTGAAGGTCACCACGCGCACGCTCCGCACAAAGCGCGAGGCACGATACAAATCCCAGACCCAGGCGTCGCTAAGTGTCACCTCGAAGAAAACATCGCCGCCGCTGGAGGCGCGCACCTTAACATCCACATCATTGGCTAGATAAAAACGCCGCTCGGTTTCCACCACATACCGAAAGATTTTCGCCACGTCGCGGTATTCCCGGAAAAGTGCAAGCTCTAGTTCCGCTTCGTAACCGTCAATTTCGCTCATTTTTCAGTCCCTCCTACACCAGGCAAATGCCAGGACACACGGTGGTGGGGGCTCACCCCGAGCTGCGAAAGCGCGGCCGCGTGGCTGGCGCTTCCATACCCTTTATTCTTCGCCCAATCGTAGCCGGGATACATCCCGTCTAGCCGCTCCATTATGTGATCACGCTCAACCTTTGCCACCACACTCGCCGCGGCCACCACCGCGCACTGCGCATCGGCTTTCGTCTGCATGGTCACCGGCAGATCTGGAAGTACCGGTTCGACGTCGAAAATCGAAGCCGCGTTCCACCAGTTATGAGAACCGTCCAATAGCACCGCATCCGGGCGCAAACCCCGCGCCGCGAGCTTGGCCAAAGCATCCGCCGCCGCGCGCCGTAGCGCCCCGACAATGCCAAACTTATCCACCGCCGCGCAGCTCGCGCTCCCCACTTCCACAGCCAGTGGCCAGGCGCGCGCCTCCCGGTAGATTTCTTCGCGCCGCCGCGGCGAGAGCATTTTTGAGTCCCGCAGGCGGGCGGGGAAACTGTTCGACGTCGTCGCGTCAATCAACGCAATACCCACGCAAACCGGGCCGGCAATGGCGCCGCGCCCCACCTCATCAACGCCCGCGAGCACGCTCCCGCCGCGTTCTTGGGTTTGCGCCAGCAAAATGGTTTCAAGTTCTCGAGTAGGTGCTCCCGCCGGCGTGGCCGCTACCTTAGCCACCGGCCGCCGCCCCCTGCGGTTCGGCCACCTCGGCAAAAACATCGCTGTAGTCGGTGAGTTTGCCCGCCCGATCCCAGGGATGGAAAATAACGAACGCACGCCCCGCAACGTTGCCAACCGGCACAAACCCGTTTCCGGTCTCGCGTTGATGCCAGCGCGAATCCTTTGAATTCGAGCGGTTATCGCCCATCATCCACAGTTGGCCGCGCGGCACAATCACGTCGAATTCCTCCATCGACGGCGCCATTCCAGGATCGAGGTATCGCTCATCAATCGGAGTTCCGTTCACGGTGATCTTCCCCTGGTCGGTGCAACACTGAACGTGGTCGCCGCTTTTGCCAATGACGCGCTTAACTAGGAAATGTCCCGTGTCCGCGGGGAGGATTCCCACTCCCTGCAAAACGGTGCGCCCGATTTTGGCCACCGGGTTTTCATCGGTCTCCGCCGGAGTGAGCCAGCCGCCCGGGTCAACGAATACGACGACGTCGCCGCGACGGATCTCGTCTTCGGAGGTGATCAGGCGGTTGACGAAGAATTTATCGCCAGGCTCTAGCGTCGATTCCATTGATCGAGATGGGACGGAAAAAGCCTGGACGAGGAAAGTCTTGACCACTACCGAAATTAGGAGCACCGAGACAATAATGGCGACGATTTCAACCACGGTCCGCACCCACGGTTGACGCGGGGGCTCTGGCTCCTCGTCGAATTCATCATCGAAGCTGGCGGGCGAGGTCTTTGGCTGATAGCTTGGCGGCACGTTTACCGCCGATTCCGATAGCGAATTAGCTTTATCCACGGGCGGGTTAGCTCCCTTCGAATTGCGAAGATAGGGCGCATAGCGCTCCGAATAAAAACCTTCGTCTGCCTTTGCCAAATGGCCAGATAGCGTGCCAATGAGCGGATCGCCGGGAATCGCCGGCGCGGGCGAGGGCGAGGGCTTGGGAGCGAGCTCAGGCTCAGGAGCCGGCTCAGCCTGGGCCGCGGGCGCGAATTCCTGCGCCCGCTCAAGCTCAGGCACCTGCTCAAGCTCAGGCGCCCGCTTGCTCGCCACTACCCTTGCCGCCGCTTCTTCCGGGGACGCGGCATGCCGACTACGCGTCTTGCATCTGTACGCACGGGCTGGAGCTTCTACCTTGTTTTCCTCCGGCAATCGAAAGTCTTGTGAGCTGAGCCGAGGAATATCGAGGGGACGATCGAAGGTGACGTCACCTTCATCCGGCGTGACTCCGCGGTCTGCGGACTCGCCATGGCGCGGAAAAATCGAGCGGCGCGTTACCGCCCGGCTCTCCTCGGGAGGAGTGTTTTCCGCGTTCATTAAACCTCCATGCTGCTCGCGTTCGCAGGCTCCAAAACTCTATCGCAGAAAATGGGGCCCGCCGCATAAGCGGCGAGCCCCACAGTGTTTAAGTTCTATCGAATACTCCGCCTGAGCCAAGCCCTGGCAGAGTTTTCAAGCGACTTAGCGGTCTTCCATACGCTCGCGAATACGAGCCGACTTCCCGTGGCGATCGCGCAGGTAGTAGAGCTTCGCGCGGCGCACAATACCGCGGGAGAGCACTTCAATCGATTCGATCGACGGCGAGTGGACGGGGAACTTACGTTCCACACCAACACCGAAGGAAACCTTACGAACATCGAAAGTGGCGCGAATTCCGTCACCCTGGCGGGCGATGACAACGCCCTCGAACGCCTGGGTACGGGTGCGATTACCTTCGACGACCTTCACGTTCACGCGAACGGTATCACCGGCGCGAAACTCCGGGATGTCATCGCGGAGCTGCCCGGCATCAACAGCATCAAGGGTCTGCATGAATTTTCACCTTCCGCTACTGCACGCAGGTCAATAGCGATATTTACAACGTTTAGAACTCGCGTGCCGTGCCCCCTGCGGCGGGCTTGCACAGTACATGGTGCGAGAAGCAACCTAACCATTATGCCACACGCCCGCCCCTAGTCCACAGGCGAGAAGCGTCATAAAAAGAGATTTTCATCGCCTTCCCGCTCAGCCGTCTAGCTCAGCCGTCTAACCCAGCCACCTAACTCAACTGGCGTCCCCCGATGCATCCTCCCAAGAATGATGCAAGGGGCGCGCAAAGACGACGTCGTCGTTCATCACGCCGCCCACCTTGAACGCGCGCGTTGCGACTCGCCGGAATCCGAACTTCCGATAAGCCTTCATGGCGCGGCGATTGGCCTTGTTGGTGCCCAGCCACACGAAGGGCGCCGGGAAATCGCGGGTAGCGTCGGAGAGGCGGCGAAGGGTTTCGCAACCGAGCAGATACGCCGCGCCGGACGAGCGCCAGGCCCGCTCCACGTAGAACTTTGAGAGCTCAACTAGCGGGCCGTCGAGAACCTTCTCCAAGGCCCCCACCGGAGCGCCTTCCTCCGCGCCGGCGACCCCGCCACCGGCGGGAATGAGGCTGAGCGTATAACCAACGGGGCGGCCGTCCGCCTCAATCGTGACTACCAGCCAGGGCCCGTCCGGCGCCAGGTACTCCTCAAACCGCTCGGTAGAGAGGTTCTCCGCCACGAAACTTTCGTACTCCGCGGCCGCCATCTCCGGCGGGCAGGCGTCAGGGAAGGTGCGCGCCGCGAGGGCGGCCAGGCGCGAAGCATCCTCCGGCCCGGGAACTCGCGCTTCCAACCGGATCGGGTGCTCACCGTCTTTAGCGGTGTACCAGCCCAGCTGCGCCAGAAACGCGCGGTCCTTCTTGTCGAGCTTTTGCGCCGCGAGCGCGGCGATCATATCCGGACGCCGAGCGCAGGTCTTTTCGAGTGCCTCATTGCGCCGCACGCGGGCAACTTTCCCGTGATCTCCGGAGAGCAAAACCTCCGGCACCTGCAGACCGCGCCAGGAAACCGGGCGGGTATAAGAGTTGTATTCGAGCAACCCAGCTTCTCCGTGCGATTCTTCAACCAGAGATTCCGGATTCCCCACCACCCCGGGAACCAGCCGCGCCACGGCTTCGATGAGGGCGACCGCGGCCACCTCTCCCCCATTGAGCACGTAGTCACCCAGCGAATATTCGAAAACCTCGAGACCTGCCTGGCGGTAATGCTCAGCCACTCGGGTGTCGATGCCCTCGTACCGCCCGCAGGCGATAATCACGTGGTCCGCCCCGGCCAGTTCACCACACCGCTTCTGGGTGAGGGGAATTCCCGCCGGGGTGGGTATTGCGAGCACAGGTTTCTTTCCCGACGCCGCCGCGGGCCGGGCCTCATCTAGCAAAGAATCAATGGCCTTGCCCCAAATATCCGGCTTCATGACCATCCCGGCGCCACCCCCGATTGGGGTGTCGTCCACCGTGCGATGAACATCGCTGGTCCAGTTGCGCAAATCGTGGGCGCGGGCGGAAATCAGCCCCGCCTCCCGGGCTTTGCCGACCAGCGAGATATCCAGGACACTAAAGAAATCAGGGAAAACTGTGAGCACATCAATGCGCATGCTTAGTCCTCGCCTTCCACCACGATGATGTCCTCCTCAGAGAAGAGGCCCGGAGGGGCATCCACCACCACGCAGTGGTCATCTAGATCTACGTCGGTCACGATCTGGCTCACGAAGGGGACGCGCGTCAGGCGGCCATCCGGCTCGCGCACAACCAGCAAATCTTGCGCAACTCCGTGCTCAATTCCGCTGACGGTGCCCAGCTCGTAGCCTTCCGGATCGAGCACTTCCAGGCCCACGAGTTCGTGAGGATACCAGGCGTCCGCTTCCGGTTCGTCCTCGTCGGACTCAATGACCAGCCGCACCCCCTTCAGCTCCTCGGCCGCGTTGCGGTTGCCCACCTCTTCGAAAAGGGCGTACGTGGAGCCTTTATAGGTGCGGGTGCGGGCGACCGTGAGCGGACCGAACTCCGAAGGTTCGGTTTCCAATGTATTGCCGACGGCGAGGCGCTTTTCCGGATCATCGGTGCGGATTTCCAAGCGCACCTCACCCTTGAGACCCTTGGCGGCGCCCACTATCGCAACGGTTAGCTGCATTTTCGCTCCCTATGGTTGAATGGGTAGTGCTAAGCCCATTAGCAAACAACACGAAAGCCGGCCCGTCCCTCACGGGGCCGGGCCGGCTTTCGGAATTCGAATCGAAACAAGAGCCGCGCCAAGCGCCTCTCGCTTCAAACGAGGAATTTAGGCGAGATCCGTTTCGATAACATCGACCCGGACTCCGCCGTGACCCGCCAGCGCGTTCATCACGGTGCGCAGGGCCTTGGCGGTACGCCCGCCGCGCCCGATTACGCGACCCAGATCATCCGGGTTCACGCGAACCTCAAGGAGTTCACCGCGACGGTTTTCCTTCGAGCTCACCTCGACGTCCTCCGGCGAATCAACAATCCCCTTAACCAGGTGTTCGAGCGCGTCAACTAGCATTAGTTCTCCTCGTTAGCCGCTTCGGCCGGCTCGGCTTCGGTGGTCTCTTCAGCCGCCGCCTCGGCAGCGGCAGCTTCTTCAGCGGCCTTCTTCTCGGCCTCTTCTTTAGCCTTGGCCTCAGCCACCGCGGCGCGGCGCTTCTCGGCCTGGTTCTGAACGTCCTCAACCGCCGACTTGCGAGCCTCTTCGCGGTCAACCGTCTCCGGCACGCGCAGGCGGCCTTCCTGACCGTTCTTGTAACCCTTGAACTTGTGCCAATCGCCGGTGATCTTCAGCTGCGCGAGCACCGCCTCGGACGGCTGAGCGCCAACGCCGAGCCAGTACTGAGCGCGCTCGGAATCAATGCGAATGGTGGACGGATCCGTGTTCGGGTCGTAGTAGCCGATCTCTTCAATCACGCGGCCATCACGCTTCTTGCGCGAATCGACGACGACGATACGGTACTGGGCCGCACGGATCTTGCCCATGCGCTTCAAACGAATTTTGACTGCCACTTGAGTGGTCATGCCTTTCTTACTTGGGTGGAAAAATCGGCGCGCTGGGGGTACATGCGCGCCCCTGAAATTCCCGTGAACAAAGAAGAATCTCGGTTGAGAGGGACCCAGACCTTCCAAGTACAACCAAGTATTCTGCCAGAAAGTAAGAATAAATAACACCCTCGCTTCGGTGGAGCTAGTCACCGCCGCGGCGGTTTACCACGGCGCCGGCTACCACCGCGCCACCGCCGCACCGCCGGGCATCCAAGCCTCCGCCGCGGCACGGCTTTCGCTCCCCCGGCCCAAATTCTTCGGCTCCCCGCACACCTTGACATTGTGCACAGGGGCGCGAAAACAGGAGGCTAATCGGTGAGAATAAAGGCGTGAAAACAATAAGTACGGGAAGCTTAGTCAAATATGCGTGGCTTTCGGTAGCAGCCGCAATCCTCACCATCGCCCTCAAGGCGGGAGCCTATTTCCTCACCGGCTCGGTTGGTTTGCTGTCCGACGCCGCCGAATCGCTGGTAAATCTCGTAGCAGCGATTATTGCTCTGGCAGCACTTATTGTGGCCGGCAAACCCGCCGATCGGCACTACCCGTACGGCCGCTCGAAGGCCGAATACTTTTCTTCCGCCGTCGAAGGCTCCATGATTTTTGTGGCAGCCGCCGTCATTATTGTCTCCGCCGTCGAGCGACTCCTTCACCCCCAACCACTTGAGCAACTGGGAATTGGTCTTACCGTGGTCGGTGTGGCAACGGTTGTTAATTTCCTGGCGGGCCTGACGCTTCTGCGCGCCGGCAAAGCCAACCGCTCCCCCACCTTGATCGCGGACGGGAAGCATCTACTCACCGATGTGGCGACCTCGCTCGGGGTAATCGCCGGAGTGGCCTTGGTCGCCGTCACCGGCTGGGAACGGCTGGACCCCATCGTGGCGATTCTGGTGGCGATCAATATTATTGTCACCGGCGTTCGCCTGGTTAAAGATTCCTTAGCCGGGCTGATGGACGCCACGCTTCCCGATGACCACAACGCCGCGGTGGTGGAGATTTTGCGCCAACACACCCGCAAAGATGTGCGCTTCCACGGCCTGCAAACGCGCGTATCCGGGCGCGAGTCTTTTGCCAACTTCGATATGTTGGTTCCCGGTTCGTGGACGGTACGCGAGGGGCACGAGGCCGCCGAGGACCTTATCGAAGAGCTCTCCGCGGCGGTGCCGGGCTTGCGGGTGCTGGTGCACGTGGAGCCGCTGGAAGATCCGCGCTCCTACGAGGATATTCCGGAAGGTTTTGTGCCCCTGGGCGGTTTCGCCGATTCTGTTCCCGACGTCGTTATCGACGCCCTGGCTCGCAAACGCGAGGAACCCGCGCCCGGCGAGTAAACGGCATCGGGCAATGAAACGGCGCCCGGCAAAGAAGCCGAGCGCCACGCGAAATAGCAACTAGCGCAAGAAACGCTTGAGCTCTTCCATATCTATCTCCGGCTCGCTCCCCGCGGCCGGGCCGCCGAGCGGGCCTCCTGCCGGACCCGCCTCTGATACCCATCTACCTGAGGTGGGGCTGTCTCTTATACACATCTAGATGGGTATAAGAGACAGGCCGAGCGCCCCGCCTTGCGCGCCCCCAAAGGCGCTACCTTGCTGGGGCTTTTGCTGAGCGGCGGCCGCGGCCTCCGCCTCCTGGCGTGCCCGCTTGGCGGGATTGCCCGAACGTCCCTTCTTATTGCCTGACTTCTTCTTCTGCGCCCGCTTCTGCTTACGCGAACCGCCGGCACCAGGCATCCCCGGCATTCCGGGCATCCCCGGCATTCCCCCGCCGCGCGACATCTGCTGCATGACCTTGCGCGCCTGCTCGAAGCGCTCAATCAGCGAGTTAATCTCCTGCACCGTGGTGCCCGAGCCATTGGCGATACGCTGACGGCGCGAGCCGTTGAGGATCTTCGGATTGCGACGCTCCTGCGGGGTCATCGACTGAATAATCGCCTCAATGCGGCCCATGGAAGATTCGTCCCAATCCTCCAGTTGCTTGCGGAACTGCCCCATTCCCGGGAGCATTCCCAAAAGCTTCTTCATCGAGCCCATGCGCTTGATCTGGTTCATCTGCACCAGGAAGTCGTTGAGGTCGAAATCGCCCTCACTCATCTTGGAGGCGAGCTCGGCCTGCTGCTCTTCGTTCCAGGTACGTTCGGCCTGCTCAATGAGGGTGAGCACGTCACCCATATCAAGAATTCGCGAAGCCATGCGGTCGGCGTGGAACTTCTCGAAGTCGGTGAGCTTCTCGCCGGTGGAGGCGAACAGAATTGGCTTGCCGGTTACCCCGCGTACCGAAAGCGCGGCACCGCCTCGCGTGTCGCCGTCAAGTTTTGTGACGACGACGCCGCTGAAGCCGACTCCCTCTTGGAACGCATTCGCGGTTGCCACCGCGTCCTGGCCCACCATCGCGTCAATGACGAACAGACTTTCATCGGGCCGCACCGCATCGCGAATATCAGCGGCCTGGCGCATGAGTACTTCGTCGATACCCAGGCGACCGGCGGTATCAACCACCACCGCGGCGAAGCCCTCGCGTGCGGCGTAGTCCACGCCCGAGCGGGCCACCGCCACCGGATCACCAATGCCGTTACCGGGCTCGGGCGCCCACACTTCCACGCCGGCACGCTCGCCCACTACCTGAAGCTGCTGGACGGCATTGGGGCGCTGCAGATCGGAGGCAACAAGAAGGGTTTTACGGCCGTTGCTCTGGAGCCATTTACCGAGCTTTCCAGCCAGGGTGGTTTTACCAGCACCCTGCAGACCGGCCAGCATAATGACCGTGGGGCGTCCCTGGGCGAAATTGAGTTCACGATCCTCGCCGCCCAGCATGTGCACCAGCTCGTCATAAACAATCTTGACGATTTGCTGGGACGGGTTAAGCGCCTGAGAACGAACCGCACCGGTGGCCTTTTCCCGCACATTCGCGGTGAATTCACGCACGACGGGCAAGGCGACGTCGGCATCAAGAAGCGCGCGCCGGATCTCGGTGGTTGTCTGCTCGACGTCGGCCTCGGTGAGAAGGCCCTTGCTTCGCAAGTTCTTAAACGCACCGGTAATACGATCGGAAAGATTGTTGAACAAAGTTAGCCTCAGATATCTCGGTCATTCTCAGTGCCCGCTATGCCGGCACGTATCTCACCCATTCTACGTGGCATTTGCCCCACGCGCCGCGCCCGGTGGGCAACTCCTCAGCGGGCGAAGCGGGGCCGGTAAATCCTCAGCGGCAAAGAATGGCCGCCGCGTCCTCAGTGGGCGAAGCGCGGCGGAACGATCACGCTCACCGCGCGCTCGACCAGCTCAATGTCATAAGGAGCGCGGTACATGGCTTCACCGTCGCCAAAAGAAATCAGACCCGCAGCACCTTCAACACGCACACTCTTGCCGCGGAAAATACCTACTTCGGGCAGCTTGGAGAAGCTGCCCGTGAAAAGCTTATAGATCCGCGTACCGAGGTAACTGCGCGAGACCCCGCCGACCACTGTGATATCGAGGAGGCCGTCAGTCGGATCCGCTCCGGCGCATATTGGGAAACCGCCGCCGTAATAGGCAGTGTTCCCCACCGCGCAGAGGGTGGTTTGGCCTTCGTGCACCACTTCGCCGTCGACGCTAATTCGGGCGAACACCGGCCCAAATGTGGGAAGCTCGAGCAGAAGCGAGAGTACGTAGCGCCCGGTGCCGCGCGGCCAACTAAATGTATTCGTGCGCGCCACAATCCGAGAGTCAAAGCCAATGCACCCCACGCTCGCGAACCACTGCCCGGGCGTAGCTTCGCCGGCTCGCGTAGCTTCGCTGGTTGGTGCGACCGGCCCGGCTTCGCCGCCAAGCCCGGGCCCGCCGCCAATCACGGCGTCGCCCGCGGGCGTCGCTCTCCCAAGGTCGAGGCGCGCCACGTTACCAGCAAGCAATTCGTCCACCGCTCGACCAATGCGCGAGTCCACGCCCAGGTGGCGTGCAAAGTCATTCCCACTGCCGGCAGGGATAATCCCCACCGGCATATCGGTGAGCGCAACTTCCTGGAGCACCGCGTGCAGGAAGCCGTCGCCACCGAAGACCACAATCGCGTCAACGTCGCCGGCCTCAACGTGGCGCCGGGCTATAAAGCGGGTGGCCTCAATTGTTTTGGTAGAGCTTTGCACCACGGTGATCCCGCGGCTTTTGAATGCGCGAATGGCGCGGCGGAGCCGAATCCCCGCTTTCCCGGTATTGGCAGCGATTTTATAGAGAAACGCGATGCGCTCAATCCGCGTGGTTGATAGCTGTGCGTTCACCTGGAGCCGGCCTAATTTCCGAGAATCGAGTCAACGAACCCTTCGGCGTCGAAGGGCGCCAGATCGTCCGGACCCTCGCCCAGACCCACCAGCTTCACCGGCACCCCGAGCTCACGCTGCACAGACATCACAATTCCGCCCTTGGCGGTGCCGTCCAGCTTGGTCAGCACAATTCCGGTAATTCCCGTTACTTCGCCAAATACCCGTGCCTGCTGCATTCCGTTTTGGCCGGTGGTGGCGTCAAGCACGAGGAGCACCTCATTGACCGGCGCGGTCCGCTCCATCACACGCTTGATCTTGCCGAGCTCGTCCATCAGGCCAGCCTTATTCTGCAAACGCCCAGCGGTATCGACGAGTACTACGTCCACGCCTTCTTCATCCGCGCGGTGGACGGCATCGAAAGCCACCGAAGCGGGATCAGCGCCCTCTTTATCGGAGCGAACGGTCTCAACGCCCACGCGCTCGCCCCAGGTTTCGAGCTGATCGGCCGCCGCGGCGCGGAACGTATCGGCCGCGCCCAAAATTACCGTCTTGCCGTCAGCGCGCAAAAGCCGCGCAAGTTTTCCGACCGTCGTCGTCTTGCCGGTTCCGTTCACCCCGACCATGAGCACCGACGCCGGATGAACGACGCCATCGGCATCTTCGGCGCGGGTGAGGTTCAGCGAGCGGTCCATGGTGGGGTCGACCAACTTGAGCAGTTCCTCGCGCAGTAGTTCGCGCACGCGCTCGGGATCCTTCGTGTTCTCCACCTTGACGCGCTGGCGGAGGCTATCCATCACCTCGGTGGCAGAATCGAGTCCCATATCCGCCATCAGAAGGGTGTCTTCAAGCTCTTCCCAGTCTCCCGCAGAAAGATCGCCGCGGGAGATAATCGCCAGAATTGCCTTGCCGAAACCGCCCGAGGTTGCCAGGCGTTCGCGGAGGCGTTGCATACGCGAAGGAACAGATTCCGGTTGTTCAATCGCGACGGCGGTTTCCACCCGGCCCGCGGGCTGCTCACCAGCTTCGGTAATTTCCTCGCGCTGCTCGGCGCGCCTCTCAAGTTCTTCGCGCCGCGCATTCTTCTTGATGACGCCGATAAGGACCGGCACCAAAAGCAGAGCGAGAACAACAGCTACAACAATTGCGATAATTACGGGAGTATCCACCCCGTCAGTTTCTCAAACCGCGAGGCGCTTTTCCAGCTGCAAAGCTATTTTCTTATTGAGGTCTTACTCCAGCGAGCAGGGCTAAGCCGCCTTGCTGGCGGTGCTAAGTCGGCGTGTTGTTGGGCCGCCACGACCGAATTGCATGCCCGCGGCAACGCGATTACTAGGCGAAGCGAGCCTCGGTGCCGCTAGGCAGTTCGCCGATCCGGGAATTCGATTTTCCCGTCCGCGGGTTTCCACGACGCCGCCTCGGCCACCTCAAGCCACGCCAGCGCATTTTCTTCCTCGCTTTGAGCGCGAGCCGCGCGCTGTGCATCCTCGATAGAGGTCACCGGCGTAACCGCGGGTTCTTCGCTGGCTACTGGCTGGGCCACTTGCTCGGGTGCTTGCTCAGGCGCCTTCTCGGCTACCAGCTCCGGCGCGTTTGCGGAAACCTCCGCTTCCTCCTGCGAAGCGAGCGCGGGCCAGACCGGACGCGGTTTCGCCGGCTCCGCCTTCGTGCGCGTAGCTTCCGCCTTCGCCGGCGCGGCTCCCTGCTTCGCGCGTACGGCATCCGCTTTCGCGGCCACCGGCATCGGCATCGGCATCGGCATGGAAGCAGATCGCACCTCGCCGTCGACTACCGGCCGCGGCTTCTTCTTGCGCTTCGGCATATTCTCGCGAGCCTCGCGTACCTTCGATCCCATATCACGCACCCGGCTGGAAATTTGGCGTTCCAGCGGGCGGAAACGATCGAGCTGATCCTCCACCGCCTCAGGAGAAACATAGGCCTCGGATTCACGGGGGAATTCTTCGAAAATCGCGGTCACGTGCTCGTCGCGCGCCTCGATATGGAAATCGCTGAGGTTCAGTTCATCGGCACGCCAGGCCTCCACGGATTCAGTCACCCAATGTCGGGCATCCCGACCGCGCGCATTAATGGTCAAACCAATAGCCACCGCGGCAACGGCGGCGATCACGAGGAACGCAATAATCACAACGAGCACCTGGCCATTATCTCAATCACTGCGGTAAAAGCCGCCTTTTGCCTGGCGTGTCACCATTGCAGTTTGATAAAGCTGAGTCACGAAAGAGTAACTAGGTTCGCTTCGCCGTCGTGCCCGAGCGCTCTTCCGCCGTCGTGCGAGGCAACACTTCCGCCATCCGCTGCGAGACCACCGTCGAGACCCCGTCCTCGCGCATGGAAATGCCGTAAAGCGTATCGGCCACCTCCATGGTGCGCTTCTGGTGGGTGATGATCAGGAGCTGGGAGTTCTTCTGCAACATCCGGAAAATCTCCAACAGGCGGGAAAGATTCACGTCGTCGAGCGCCGCCTCTACCTCGTCCATCACGTAGAACGGGGAAGGCCGCGCCATAAAGGTCGCCACCAAGAACGCGATTGCGGTGAGCGAGCGCTCCCCACCCGAAAGCAAGGAAAGCCGCTTGACCCGCTTGCCCGGCGGGCGCGCCTCGATCTCCACCCCCGTCGTCAGCACATCCGCGGGATCGGTGAGCACCAACCGCCCCTCGCCGCCCGGGAAAAGCGTTGCGAACACCTCGGTGAATTTTTCCGCCACGTCTTCCAGTGCGGAGGTCATGATCATTTCCACCCGCGCGTCGATATCCTGCACAATATCGAGCAAATCCGCGCGGGTTTTCTTCAAATCCGCCAACTGGTCCGAAAGGTACTTTTGCCGTTCCTCCAGCGCCGCGTGCTCCTCCAGCGCGAGGGGATTGATCTTCCCCAACCGCGCCAGCTGCCGTTGTGCCTTGGCCAGGCGCTGTTCCTGTTCCTCGCGCACGTAGGCCACCTCGCCGTCCGCGGTGGGAACGAGGTTATGCGGGCCGAATTCCTCAATCAGCGTCTCGGCCTCAACGCCCAACTCATCAGCGGCTTTTTGGGCGAGCTGCTGGTAGCGCAGGCGCTGTTCGGCGGCCACCAACTCGCGCCTATGCGACGTATCGTCCAGCTCGCGCCCACGCGCGCTAAACTCATCGATTTGCCTTCGTAGCCGCGCTAGGTGCGAATCGGCCTCGCTTCGTGCCGCCTCGGCCCCCGCGCGCTCTTCTTCCACCCGGCGATGCAACTCCCCGGTTACCCCCAGCGCCCGGCGGGCCAGCGTCTCCACATTTTGGGCAATCGCCTCTGCTTCCCGGCGCCGCTCCGCCGCCCGGGCCTCGCGCTCAATGCGCTCCTCGGCGGCCTGGGCGTTGCGCTCCAGCGCATCCGCCTTTCCCACAATCGCGCGGAACCGCTCTTCCTTGGTCCGTAGCGCCAAGCGCGTCTCGGTTTCCTGGTGACGCGCCCGCTTCGCCGCCGCGGCCGCATCCGCCTTCGCCGCCGCCAGCTCCTCGAGCTTCGCCGCGAGGTCCTGTGGATCTGTCTCCTGGGCGTTTTCCCGCGCCTGCAACTCCGCCAACTTTTCTTGCCGACCGCGAATATCTTCCTCAATCGTCGCCAAGCGCTCCGCCGCGCGCGATTCTTCCGCCCGGGTAGCCGCCAGTGTTTGCCGCAAAGCCCCAAGTTGCGCGGTTTGCGCGGCGAGCTGGGAATCTCTCGCGTTCAGCTCGGCGCCGGTTTTTTCATTCTCGGCGCGAGCCGACTCCAGCTCCACCTGCGCTTCTTGCAGTTCGACCGCCGCGTCGTCGGCCGCCTCCTCCGCGGCCTCCAACGCCTCGCGCGCTTCTTCGTAGCGCGCCTGCCGCGCCAGCACCGACGCCGCGCTCACTTCCCCGCCGCGCGCGTGCCAGGCGGAGAGATCCGCCCCGCCCGCAGTCACCACTCGCGGCGCACCCGCTTCCAGGAGCGCCCGCGCGGTCACGAGGTCGGCCGCGAGCGCCGTGCCCGCCAAAAACTGCCCGAGCGAATCGGCCGCCAGACCTTCCAGGCGAATCGCTTCGCGCGCCCGCACCGCCGCCTCAGGTTTCACAGCGGCAAAGGCGGCGTCCAGCGCCGCATCGCGGGCGGCGGCGGTTTCGCGCTGCCAACCGCTCGCCGTGGAGCCTGCCTCATTCGCGGAGCCTGGCGCGTCCGCCGTGGGAGCCGCGATAGTAATGTCCACCAACCCGGCGTTACTTTCACTCGCCTCGCGTAGCAAATCCACCGCGTCCGCCAGCGTTTCGACGACGACGCCAGTCGCCGCCCCGCCAAGCGCGGCCTCCGCTGCGCCTTCCCAGCCGGCCTCGACCGTCACCGCATCGCGCGCCAAACCGGCCGCGCGCTCCAGCGCCCAGGCCGTGGCATCCTCGGGCGCCAGCGAGAGCTCAAGGGTTTCCACGGTTGCCTTGAGGCTGGCGACTTTCTCGCGGCTGGCGGTCAGCGCGGCGCGCGCCGCTCCCTCCGCCGTGCGCACCTCGGATAAATATCGCGCGGATTCTTCGTGCGCGGCGGCCAGTGAATCATCTCCGGATGAACTCACCGCAAGATCATCCTCGACGCCACTGACGTCGAGCGCGGCATCTTTCGCCCGCGTAGCCGCTGATTCTTTTTCTTTAATGACGCGCGTGCGCTCATCTTCAAGGGCTTCCAGGCGCGAGCGCACCGCGTTAATCTTTCCTGCCAAACGCGCGGAATCTTCGCGCCTATCGGCCACAATACGGTTAATGGTGGCGTATTCCTTATCCGCGCTCCGCTCGGTTTCTTCGGCTTCTTCGCGGGCCTGGATTGCCTCCGTCAGAGCGTCGCGCGCCTGGCTCGCCTGGGCCTCGAGCTTTTCTTCTTCCGCTCGGGCAGCTTTGGCTCGCCGGCGAGTTTCCGCCGGGTCCTCTCCGCGCTGGCCGGTGTGGCCCGCCGCGCGCAAGGAACGCTGGCGCTCCTCGGCAAGTTGGATGAGGGAGCGGAAGCGTTCTTGTAGCGAGCCGGCTTGCTGCCATTGATCGGTCAGAAGGCGGGCGCGTGGGGAAAGCGCCGCCGCGTTCTCTTCCGCGGCCGCGAGTTCATCGCGTACGCGCGCGGTCTGCGCGCGGTTTTCGGCCCGCATTTCTTCTAGTTTCGCCCCGTCGGCCAGGCCGGATTCCATTCTCGCCGACTGTTGGGCAAGGTCGTCAGCTAAAAGCCGGCACTTGGCATCGCGCTCGGTGGCCTGAATGATTTGCGAGCGGCGCGCGGCGTCGGCCTGTTTGGCGAGCGGCCCGAGCTGGCGGCGCAGTTCGGCGGCAAGATCCTCCACTCGGGTAAAGGAGGCCTTCATATTCTCGAGTTTCCGGAGTGCTTTTTCTTTACGACGCCGATGCTTGAGTACCCCGGCCGCCTCTTCAATAATTCCGCGCCGATCTTCCGGGGTGGCGGTCAGCACCTGATCCAGGCGCCCCTGGCCAATAATCACGTGCATTTCCCGGCCCATGCCGGTATCTGAAAGAAGCTCCTGGATATCGAGCAGGCGCGCGCTAGTGCCGTTAATTTCGTACTCGGAACCGCCGTTACGGAAGAGGCGCCGAGTAATAGTGACTTCCGTGTAGTCAATGGGAAGTGCGCCGTCGGAATTATCAATGGTCAAGGAAACTTCCGCCCGCCCGAGCGCGGGCCGCTTGGCGGTGCCGGCGAAAATAACATCCGCCATATTTCCACCGCGCAGGTTTTTCGCGCCCTGCTCGCCCATTACCCAGGCCAGGGCGTCCACCACGTTCGACTTTCCGGAACCGTTCGGCCCCACGATCGCGTTGACGCCCGGCTCAAAGCGCATGGACGTGGAGGTAGCGAAGGATTTAAACCCCCGCATAACAAGCGACTTCAGATGCACGGGTCAAGGATAAACCAGGCGCGGGATCTAGCCAAAAACGCCCGCGCGCCTAGGCCGCGGCGTAGCGCCAGGCGCCGCGCAGCGCCTGAACCGCGGCTAGGACCACTACTCCGCCCCGTCGGGAGCCGGCTTTCCCATCAGCCGACGCGCATTACCCACCAGCTGGATCGAGCCCGTCACCACGACCACCGGCGTAATCATCGCTTCCTCGTTAGCCTCTTCGGCCAGCGCGCCCGCCGCGTCAATCGCGTTGAGCAAATCGCGCTCCACGTGCACCCGATCTTCGCCGAATACATCGCGCGCGATTTCGGCTAGTTCCTCGGCATCCATGGCCCGGTCGGTGGGCATATCGGTAACCACCACGGCGTCGAACACCGGCTCGAAGAAACCGAGCGTGCCTTCCACGTCCTTGTCCGCCATCATTGCCATAACGCCCACCCGCGTTCCCGGGTAGTACTCCTGGAGTGCCCGCGCGGTCGCCTGTGCGCCGGCCGGGTTGTGTGCCGCGTCCACCACCACGGTGGGGCTGGTTCGCACCACTTCGAGGCGCCCCGGGGAGGACACCGCCATCAGCGCGTGTTCGACGACGTCGCCGCTCAGCGCCGTCCCATCAAAGAACGCCTCGGCGGCCGCAAGCGCCAGCGCGGCGTTTTCCGCCTGAAAGTCTCCACGTAGAGCGAGGGGAATATCTTGGTATTCCGCCGCCGCGGTGCGCACCGAAATCATCTGGCCACCCACCGCGGTTTCGCGGCTAAGAACCTGGAGATCCCGGCCGTAGGCCTCGATGCGGGCACCAACTTCGCGTGCTTTGGCGGCAATGATTTCTCCCACCGAGGGCTCCTGGGCGGCGGTAACCACCACCGCTCCAGGCTTAATAATCCCCACCTTTTCGCTGGCGATTTCTTCCACGGTTGCCCCTAGCCACCGCTCGTGATCGAGGGCGATGGGGGTAAGTACGGCAACGCCCGCGTCAATAACGTTGGTGGCGTCCCAGGTTCCGCCCATACCCACTTCGATAACGGCCACATCGACAGGAGCGAAAGCAAAGGCCTGGTAGGCCATCACCACGAAAACCTCAAAGAAGCTCATGCGCGGACCACCGGTTTCGGCGCTTTTCGCGTCTGTAAACTCCACGAAAGGCTGGACGTCTTCCCACGCCTGGATGAAATCTTCGCGAGAAATCGCCCGTCCGTCGATGGCGATCCGCTCTCGCACATTTTCCACATGGGGCGAGGTAAAGCGCCCGGTGCGCAGGCCTTTCTCGCGCAAAAGTGCTTCAATCATGCGCGCGGTGGAGGTTTTGCCGTTGGTTCCGGTGAGGTGAACCACGCGGAAGGATTCCTGCGGGTTACCCATCATGTCCAGGCACATGCGCACCCGCTCCAGGCTGGGCTGGACTTTATGCTCGGGGGCGCGAGTCAAAATATCGCGGTAAATTGCGTCCACCGCCGCATCAAGCTCGGCATCCTGGGCGGTTTTTTCTAGCGAATCGGGCTCTGGCTCAGCGGCTACATCTTCTAGCACCGAGGGATCCGGCCCGGCAATCAGCGAAGAAGAAAGCACCTCCCTAAGCGCGGCGTCTAGCGCCTCATCTTCTTCACGCTCCGCTTGGGTGTAGCTCGCCTCGGCCTGAGCGGCGTCGTCGGCGGCATTGAATTCGATTATCCGCCGAATTTCCGCGGATTCATCGCCGTCGTGCGGGTCGGGAGAACCCCCGTCGACACCAAACGCGGAACCATCATGCTTTGCCATCGTCACCCTCTCTCCAAAGAACTACCGCACAACACTACCGCGGACCCGCCGGAAATGAATATTGCAGAACAGGTAGATCGCTCATGGGGGGTATAGAGCGGCGGGGCGTACTCCACTTCGAATGTGGAGCGCGCCCCGCCGTTTGCCCAGAGAACTTGCTAACTAGGCCTCGATCCGCTTGGTCACAGCAACGATCTCGCTACCTCCAACCTCAACCGTAGCGCGGACGGCGAGGGTCTCGTGCTTAATGAACTCCAGATGCGTATTTACCGCATCCGCACCTTCTTCCGGAACGGTCAGGGTCAGCTCGATGCGGTCGGAGACTTCCAACCCAGCGGCCTTGCGAGCATCTTGCACCGCACGCACCACGTCGCGAGCGTAACCCTCGGAGATCAGCTCCGCGTCCAGTTCCGTATCCAGGGCAACGAAGGAACCCGAATCGAGCACGGTGGCCACCGTACCTTCCTCCGCCTCCACGCCAATGGTTACCTTGAACTGGTTTTCCGCGAGCTGCACGTCACCATCCGCCAGGTGCATGGTGGCAGAACCGTCGGGATTGATGCTCCAGTCTCCCTCGCGCGCCGCCTTGAACAGCTTGCTGGTCAGCTTGCGGGTATCCCCGTCAAGCTCGCGCGGAAGCACCGCCAAATCGCGGGTTACCTGCATACCCGAATGCTCGGCGTCCTTAAGCTCCACGTTCTTCACGTTCACCTCGGAGGCAATGAGTTCCAGGAAGGGCTCAAGCGCCTTGTCGGTAACCACGGTCATGGTACGAAGCGGCTGACGCACGCGGATCTGATGGGTCTTACGCAGGGAGTGCGCGGCGGAAACTACCTCGCGCACCTCATCCATTGCCGTGCGTAGCTCCTCGTTTTCCCAGCTAGCGGGCAGTTCGGGCCAATCCTGCAGGTGCACCGAGCGTCCACCCGTCAGCCCCTTCCAGATCTCCTCGGAGATAAGCGGGGCCAGCGGAGCGAGCACGCGCATCAGCGTTTCCAACGCGGTGTAGAGCGTATCGAAAGCCCCCGCGTCTTCGTTCCAGAAGCGGTCGCGGCTGGTGCGCACATACCAGTTGGTCAGCAGATCGATGAACTTTTCCACCCGCGCGCAGGCATCGCTAATCGCGTAGGCTTCCAGGTCCGCGCGCACGCCGTCGGCAAGCCCTTTGAGGGACGCCAACAGGTAGCGATCCATCACGTCAAGCTTCGCCACGTCTTCCACCGCTTTGGCCTGGTAGCCCGCCCCGCCCTGGCACGCATTGGCGTACAGGGAGAAGAAGTACCACGAGTTCCACAGCGGCAAAAGCACCGTGCGGACGGTATCGCGCAGGCCCTTTTCGGTCACGATTAGGTTTCCTCCGCGCACGATCGGCGAGCTCATAAGGAACCACCGCATCGCGTCCGCGCCCACGGCGTCGAACATTTCGTAAACGTCCGGATAGTTGCGCAGCGACTTGGACATCTTCTGCCCATCGTCGCCCAACACGATTCCGTGCGAAACGCAACTCGTGAAGGCCGGGCGGTCAAACAGCGCGCTCGCCATCACGTGCATGGTGTAGAACCAACCGCGGGTCTGCCCGATGTATTCGGTGATGAAATCCCCCGGGTAGTGGTCCTCGAACCACTGCTTGTTTTCGAAGGGATAGTGCACTTGCGCGAAGGGCATTGAGCCGGATTCGAACCAGCAGTCGAGCACGTCCGCGATGCGGCGCATGGTCGATTTGCCGGTGGGATCATCCGGGTTGGGGCGGGTGATCTCATCGACGTAGGGCCGGTGCAGATCCACCTCGCCCTTTTCGTTGCGCGGCAGGCGCCCGAAGTCCTCCTCCATCTGCGCGAAGGAACCGTACACATCAATACGCGGGTAGTTCGGGTCATCCGAGCGCCACACCGGAATGGGGCTACCCCAGTAGCGGTTGCGGGAAATCGACCAGTCGCGAGCGCCGGCAAGCCAGTTGCCGAAGATACCGTCCTTAATGTACGACGGCGTCCATTCCACCTGCTGATTGAGCTCCACCATGCGGTCGCGGAAGGCGGAGACCTTCACGAACCACGAAGACACCGCTTTATAAATGAGCGGCTTGCGGCAACGCCAGCAGTGCGGATAGGAGTGCACGTACTTTTTCACCTGGATCAAAACCGCGCGCTCGGATTCGGGCCGGCGCGAAAGCGGGCCGGCTTCGGTGTGCGCCAGGTCGTGAATGATGGTCTTGTTAGTATCGAAAACCTGCTGGCCCTCGTAATCGTAGACCTCGGAGGTAAAGCGACCGCCCTGATCCACCGGCACCACGGGGAGGATTCCCTCCTCGTTGCACACGTTCATATCGTCCTCGCCGAAAGCGGGAGCGGTATGCACCAGGCCAGTACCATCCTC
This sequence comes from Actinobaculum massiliense, assembly GCF_001457435.1. Classification (GTDB taxonomy): domain Bacteria; phylum Actinomycetota; class Actinomycetes; order Actinomycetales; family Actinomycetaceae; genus Actinobaculum; species Actinobaculum massiliense. The sequence continues at coordinate 275,022 of NZ_LN881716.1, forward strand.
GGTGGTCACAAAATCCGCGCCAATCACGTGGTAGGCCTTGGGGCCGGGAGCCTCGTCATCCGCGCGATCCATGAAGTAATCGAAGATGGGTGCGTAGGCACGGCCCACCAGATCGCTACCCTTGAGGCGTTCGACCACCTCCGGCTCTTCGCCCAGCTCAGCCGCATAAGCGGCCAGTCGGGACTGCGCGATCACAAACTTTTCGCCGGCCCACTCGCCCTCGGTGGGGCGAACCACCAGGTAGTCAATCTGTGGCCCCACCGCGATGGCCAGGTTAGACGGGAGCGTCCACGGCGTCGTCGTCCACACGAGCGCCAGCTCGCCGGTCTCCAGGCGCAGGCCGAGGGTGACCGTCAGGTCCTCGCGGTCCTGGTAGACGTCATCATCCATACGTAGCTCGTGGTTGGACAGCGGCGTCTCATCGTGCCAGCAATAGGGCAGAACGCGGTAGCCGTCGTAGGCCAGGCCCTTGTCATAAAGGGTCTTGAAGGCCCACATCACCGATTCCATATAGGGCGTATCGAGGGTCTTGTAGTCGTGCTCGAAATCTACCCAGCGTGCCTGGCGGGTGACGTACTCCTCCCACTCTTTGGTGTAGCGCAAAACCGAGCTACGGCAGGCCTCGTTGAACTTATCGACGCCCATCTCGTTGATTTCGTCGGTAGTTTCAATCCCCAGCAGGCGCATGGCTTCCAGCTCCGCCGGCAGGCCGTGCGTATCCCAGCCGAAGCGGCGCTCCACGCGCCGACCTTCCATGGTCTTAAAACGCGCCACGAGGTCCTTGATGTAACCCGTGAGCAGGTGGCCGTAATGCGGCAGACCATTGGCGAACGGCGGACCATCATAGAAAACGAATTCGTTAGATCCGTGGTCACCCGAGGGACGCTGGTCAATGGACGCTTGGAAAGTATCATCCTGCTTCCAGAACGCCAGCGTTTCTTGTTCCATCTCGGGGAAATTCGGCGAAGCGGTCACGCCGCCTTCGCGGTGAAGCGGGTACTTCACGTAGCTCTCCTCCACTTACCTTGCAAAACCGTGAGGACGAGCCCGGTTCTCCCGGTACCCGCGGTACCACCTCGTTTGCGAGAACGACGCCGACGACGACGCTCCCGCCACTCCTTGGGGACGATAACGAGTCCAATCGTTCCGGTTCTAATAAAGCTACGCTCGTCACTCTGCGGGACGTCGCTCGTTCTTCCGGAAAGCTCGCCGGTGATACCCGCTCGCTTCAGCTTCGCCCTAGCGCGCCCGCATTTTGCGCGGAAGACACGCCTGGCAAAGCAAGAACCGTAACGGCCGGGTCTTCGCCAATGCCCCTCATTCTAACCCGCGTGACCAACTTGGCCGGCGCGAGTTTCTTTGAGATCGACCACCTCAACGCACCCGCGCACTGGTTATTCCCGGCGCTGTGGTAAAAAGTGAGATGCGAGAGATGCTTGGTTCACTGACCAGGCAACACCGAGATGGCCGCGGGCCAGATTAACCGCGCGTCGCGCGGATAACAGCGAGCAGCACAGACGCCTGTGAGCCACATAGAAAAGAGGGAAGCCATGATCGGTTTTATCGGGGTAGGAAACCTGGGCGGGGCGCTCGCCCGCGGACTTATCGCGGCGGGCACACCGGCGAGCGACGTCGTCGTCTCCGCGGCGCACGTTGAGGTAGCGAAAAAATTTGCCGAGGAAACCGGCGCGCGAGCCGCGGCAACGAACCCCGAGCTGGTGGACGCGGCCGGCCACGACGGAATCGTCATTGTGGCGGTGGAGCCGGGGACTCTGGCCGAAGTCCTCGACGAGATTCGGGACGTCGCGGCAGAAAACCACACCGTTATCGTCTCCGTCGCCGCCGGGCGTTCGCTGGAGATGATTGCCGAGCATCTTTCCCCCAAGCAGCCAATTATTCGTGTGCTGCCGAATGTTGCCGCCGCGGTGGGTGAGTCGATGACGGGCATGGCGCGCGGCGAGGCGGTCAAGGATTGGCAGTTCCAGGCCGCACGCGAAATCTTTGAAGCAATTGGCCGAGTGGAAGAAATCCGCGAGTCGCAGTTCGCGGCTTATACCGCGCTGGCCGGATGCTCGCCGGCCTACGGCTTCGTATTCATGGACGCGCTTTCGCGCGCCGGGGTGAAGAACGGAATCCCCAAGGCGCAGGCCAGCCGCATTGTGGCGCAGGCGCTTTTTGGCGCGGCCAAAATGGCGCTGGAGTCCGAGAAGCCTCTGGCGGATCTAGCCGACTCGGTCCAGTCCCCCGGCGGCTCGACGGTGGCCGGCGTGGTGGAGATGGAGCTTCGCGGGCTGGGCGGCGCCGTCGTCGCGGGTGCGCAGGCTTCAATTGACAAGGATAAGAGCCTCTAAGCGTCGCACGCGCCACAGCAACCGCGAAAGTACGCTAACGCGTGAAAGAATGGCGCCATGACTCAATTCACGAAACCGTCCGCACTCCTCGATCACACGGAGGTACCGGACCGCGCAAATCTCGAAGGGTTGGAAAACAAGTGGGGCTCGGCGTGGGAAGAAAACCACGTTTACGCCTTTGACCGCGAGGCCGAACGGGCCGAGGTCTACTCGGTAGACACTCCCCCGCCCACCGTTTCCGGTAGCTTGCACATCGGACACGTTTTTTCCTACACGCACACGGACACCATGGCGCGCTACCAGCGTATGCGTGGCAAGGCCGTGTTCTACCCGATGGGCTGGGACGATAACGGCCTGCCCACCGAGCGCCGAGTACAGAATTATTACGGCGTTCGTTGCGACCCGTCGCTCCCCTACGACCCCAATTTCGTTCCCCCGCACGAGGGCGGCGAAGGTAAATCAATCAAGTACGCCGATCAGATCCCGATCTCGCGGCGCAACTTTATTGAGCTGTGCTGGAAGCTGACCGCGGAAGACGAAAAACAGTTCGAGGCGCTGTGGCGCTACCTGGGCCTTTCCGTGGATTGGCAGCAGACTTATCAGACCATCGGCGCCAAGGCGCAGAAGATTGCGCAGACCGCGTTCTTGCGCAACGTTGAGCGCGGCGAGGCCTACCAAGCCGCCGCCCCGGGCCTGTGGGACGTCACGTTCCAGACCGCGGTTGCGCAGGCCGAATTGGAGGCGCGCGAGTACGACGGCGCCTACCACACCCTCATTTTCCACGGCGACGGCGAAGATGTGGCCATTGAAACCACCCGCCCCGAACTTCTTCCCGCCTGTGTTGCTCTTATCGCCCATCCGGACGACGAGCGCTACCAGCACCTGTTCGGCACCACCGTCAAGACGCCGCTCTTTGGCATGGAAGTTCCGGTGCTCGCTCATCGCGACGCAGAAATTGACAAGGGCGCTGGCATCGCCATGTGCTGTACGTTCGGCGACCTCACCGACGTCACCTGGTGGCGCGAACTGGATCTGCCGATGCGCGCGATTCTGGGCAAGGACGGCCGCATTGTCCGCGATACCCCGGATTGGATCACCGATCCGAAGGGCCGCGAGATTTACGAGGAAATGGCTGGCAAGACCACTTTCTCCGCCCGCAAGGTCGTGGTAGAAAATGCGGTAGCCAGCGGCGAGATGGTTGGCGATCCCAAGCCGACCAAGCGTATGACCAACTTCTTCGAGAAGGGCGATAAGCCGCTGGAGATCGTCACCTCGCGCCAGTGGTACATCCGCAATGGCGGGCGCGCCTACGAGGAGGCCAACGGCAAAGACCTGCGCGAGAATATGCTCGCGGCGGGCGACGAACTGAAGTTCCACCCCGATTTTATGTCGGTTCGCTACAAGAATTGGGTGGAAGGACTAAACACCGACTGGCTGGTTTCGCGCCAGCGCTTCTTCGGCGTGCCGATTCCGGTGTGGTACAAGGTCTCCGCCAACGGCGAGACGCTTTTCGACGAGGTCCTTACCCCGTCTGAGGACGCCTTGCCCATCGATCCGACGTCGGACGTGCCCGCCGGCTACACCGAGGATCAGCGCGGGAAGCCCAACGGCTTCGTGGCAGAAATCGACATTATGGACACCTGGGCTACTTCCTCGCTTACCGCGCAGATCGCCGCGGGCTGGCTCACCGACCCGGAGCTTTTCGGCAAGGTCTACCCAATGGACGTGCGCCCGCAGGGCCAGGACATTATTCGCACCTGGCTGTTTTCTTCCATGGTTCGCTCGCACCTTGAGTTCGGCGCGAATCCCTGGGAGCACGCCGCGATTTCCGGCTGGATCCTGGATCCGGACCACAAGAAGATGTCCAAGTCGAAGGGCAACGTGGTTACCCCAATGGGGTTGCTGGAAAAGTACGGCGCGGATGCGGTGCGTTACTGGGCGGCCTCGGCTCGCCTGGGTACCGACGCGGCCTACGAGGAAAAGCAGATGAAGGTCGGGCGGCGTCTCGCCCTGAAGATCCTCAATGCCTCCAAGTTCGCCTTCGGCGTTTTCGGACGCCCGGATGAGAACGGCGTCGGACCGGCAATCGATCTGGATCTGGGAAAGGTTTCCGAGCAAATCGATCGGGCGCTCCTCGCCAAGCTGGCGGCGGTCATCGATGCAGCCACCGAGGCTTTCGAGAATTACGATCACGCCCGGGCCCTTGAGATAACCGAGGCTGCCTTCTGGGAGTTCTGCGATGACTACCTGGAGCTGGTCAAGGATCGCGCCTACGGGGAAGGCCCAAGCGCGAACTCCGCGAAGGTGACCCTCGGGGTTGGAGTGGACACGTTTGTGCGCCTCTTGGCTCCGTTCATTCCCTACGCCACCGAAGAGGTGTGGAGCTGGTATCGCACGGGCTCGGTGCACCGCACTGCCTGGCCGACTTCCGAGGCGATTCGCGCTGCGGCCGGCGAGGCTGAGGCGGCGTTGCTAGACACAGCGGCAGCGGCTCTGGCCGCTCTGCGCGGGTTGAAGTCCACCGCGAAGGTTTCGCAGCGCACAACCTTCGAGCACGCGGTTATCGTATACGACGCCGACGTTCCGGGAACGTATACGGAGCTGGAAGCTGTGCGTGATGACCTCACGCGCGCCGCCCACGTTCGCGGTGATCTGGTCTTCCAGCCGGGCAAGCCCGAGGGCGGCCCAGTGGCGGCGGATGCGGAGCTGAGCAAGCTCGACCCGCCCCAGCCGAAGCAAAAGGGCTAATAACGGGCTAATAAGGGGCTAAAAGTAGCTACCTTCAGTCGGCCGTCGCCGGGCAAACCAAGCCTTGCGACGGCCGACTGCTGTACCCGCCTCCCGCTTCGGCGGTCTGCTTCGATCCCCGCTCGCGCTCCAGCTACCCGCTTCCGCGACCCGTTTCCGCAGACCGCTTCGCTCACTCACTCGCACCCCAGCGATGTACTCCAATAAGTCCGTCGGTGTCGTTTTCGAAGAGGAGACCATTGGAGTGAACATGGATGCGCACGTGCTCGCTGTGGACGTAGCAGTGATGACGCCAGCACAGGCAAACCGCGTTATTTAGGTCCGTGGGGCCGGTCCCATCGGCCCAGCCCTGCGCATGGTGGATGTCGCAGGTCTGATACGTATCGGTGCACCCGGGGAAGACGCATCCTCCGTCGCGAGCGATCACCGCATTTCTTTGATCGTCCGAATATAGGCGGGTGGCTTTACCCGCATCGAGCACAGTGCTTGAACCGGCAAACACGGTTCGAATGATCAGCGAATCGCACAGCAGGTGCCCCAACTGGGAGGGAAGTAGCGGAGTACCATCGCCGAGCACAGCCGGCTCGTATCCGACGAAACCTTCCGGCGAGGGATCGTCGGGGATGGTCCCGCGAGCATCACCTAGGCTGGCGGCGGTTTCAGCGGTTCCGGCCTGATGGCTGCACGCTTCATCCCCACCGGCTCGATCTCCACCGGCCTGATCTCCAGCAGATAGATCACTATCAGCTCGAGTGCCACCAGCTTCAGCCATCGCCTCTTGGACCGACGCAACCAATCCAGCAGCGCGACGACGTTCCGGAGTGAAGCCGGAACTTGTGCACTCGCCGCGCCAGCCCAAGCCCTTACCCGAGACTGAGCACACCGGTGCCGAGGATGGAGTTGATTTCAAGGAAGCAACGGAATCCTCCAGCCCACAAATCCCCGGTTGCATATACCGAGTGTCAAGCGACTGGGCGCGCGCGACCTCCACGTCGTTTACCCGCCCGCACTTCTTTTGTGCTTCCAGGCAGTACGGGCATTGAGGCGTACCCGCCAAAGGATGCGAATGACCACAGGCGATATCGAACTTCGCGGCCGACGCGATCTCTATCCTTCGATAGGAGGCGTCTAATTTTGCGAGTTTCTTTTTTACGAATTCACTCTCATCGCCATCGATGCGATCCGGTGGCCGCCCGGTACTTCCCGAATCAACGAGTTTGCCTGAGCCTCCAGTGCCGCCCGGATCTCCGGGACTGTCCGAGCCGCCAGCACCGCCAAACCTTGCGGAACCACCAGCTTCGCCGGCACCGCCAAACCCTGCGGAACTACCAAATTCACCAAGACCACCCGACTCACCAGGCTTGTCCAAAATCCCGAGCATCGTTGGTTTTTCGAAAGCGCTCCCGCATTTCTTTGCTCCAGCGTCCGTGCCAACCTCTGCGCTAGTAGCCTTTCCAACACTGAGTTCGGCATAGCGTTCAAGCGTTTCCATCGGAACCCGAACCATTACGTAGCTCAAAACTCGATTGTTTTGGCGCGCGCCTTCCGTTGGCTGGCCGCCTGCACCGTTGAGAATTGCTGTTGTGAAAGCAGCCGCTCGGCGCTGGGCAACGCTACGGTGATCATCTTTGGCTTTACGCCCCATGATGGAGTTGAACCAGGCGTTGACGTGGTGACCGTCGATGTCATCAAAATCGCCACTGAGCTTCCATCCGGTGCCGTCATCCTTCGCGAATAACGATAGCCGCGACACTTGGGAAACACGCTTGGCCTTGCGCTCCATAACAACGGGGAAAACCTTGATCGCCCAGGCCCGAAGAGCCTTGCCAAAAGCCTCCGGCGTCGTCGCCTTCTTCGCGAGCTCAAGAAGAAGCGCCTCTTCTTCCGGGTTTTCGGCGAGATACTCCCGGATCTTGGAAGCGCTCCCCACCCGAGCTTTTAGAACATCGACGAAACCTACCGGAAGCGCGCCATCTTTCACCGCCTGGCCAAATAACGGAAATTCAACCGCCGTTCGCGCGCGCTCCATCGCCTTCCGCGCAGCCGCGCCTGACTCGCCCTTACTCTCGAGCAGGTCCTTCGGGTGCGGATATTGCACCGGGTCAGTGAAGTTTCCCTGGGGCACCGCCGTAGGAGCCACCGGTTCGCGCCCTTCCTCCGCCGCTTGCCGATTCTTCTTCGCCACCCTTGCCACCTCAGCACGTGCCTCCGCTTCTCCCAGCCACGCCGCTTCGACGCCCTGCAACGCGTTTCGGCGCGCGACGACGCCCGCAATCAACCGCTCGAGATCGCCATTGTTGATCTCTGCCAGCGGCAACTCACGCAGGTCCGCGGTGATTCCATCCAGCTCAGAAAATAGTTTTTTGGCGGCCCCGGGAAATGAAACGGTTGCCTCGACAGCCCTGGAGCCGAAGCAATTTGCGCCCAAGCCACCAGCACCCGAACCATCAGTGCCGACCGGGACCAAAACCGCGGATTCCGCAGCGCCGTCGAACAATGTTGCCCCCTCGGGACTTGAAGGCGGGGATAGCTCATCACCTGGCTTCGGTAATGCCGACATGAGCTCACCTCCCTCACATTCATCCCGGTACCTACCGACAAAAAGATTATATCTTTTCTGGTTAGATTTGACAATGTTTAAAACGTTTTAAACGCATTGCGATCTTATAACGATTTTTCATTCTTTTTAACGCACTAATGTTCCATTCAAAGTCTGGCACACCGCTCCGACACGACTTTCGACCGCAGGTCCATGCCGCCAGCGAAACACCCCTCACGATTTACTTACGCTTCCGTAAGTTGCGATATTGTTACCCCCAGTTGAACGGAGGAACGCGTGGTAGAACAGCAAAATCAGACCGGAGCCGCCCCCGCGGAAAACCGCACCGCCCCCGCGGAACCCCAGTGCGCCCCGGAAACTCTGCGCCAAGACCAGCATGAGGATAAGTTCCGGCAGGGGAAGCCAATTAGCTTCACCCCCGCGGTGGTCGAGGTGGCCGAGGAGATGTCGATCCCGCGAGTGCTGCGAAACAATGCGCGCAACCTCCCCGATCAGCAGATCATCGCGCGGAAAAGCGCCTACGGAACCTGGTCGGCGCTGAGCTGGCGGGCATTCGAAGCCGATTATCGGGCGTTGGCGCGCGGATTCATCGCGCTCGGGGTGCGGCCGGGCGAGCGGCTGGCGATTATGTGCCACACCCGCTACGAATTCACGCTGATTGATGCCGCACTCTGGTCAATTGGCGCCATGGCGGTTCCCATCTACGAAACCGACTCGGCCGAGCAGGCCGCGTGGATCGTGGAGGACGCCCAGTGCCGCATGGCGATCGTGGAAAACGCGCAAATGCAGGGAATGCTTGCCCCGCTCGCCGCGAAGATCAACACGCTCGAACAAATCTTCGTTATCGAATCGGACGATCTGACGAAAATCGCCGCGCGCGGTGATTTAGAGCTCGAGAACGAAATCGACCGCCGAATTGACGCGATCCACGCCTCCGACGTTGCCACGATTATCTATACCTCGGGCACCACCGGCCGCCCGAAGGGCGCGAAGATCACCCACCGCAATCTGCTCCACCTCGCGATTAATGGCCCGCTGGACAACAATCTGCGCGACCTTTTCTTCCCGAACAAGCGCACGTTGTTATTCCTGCCGATGGCCCACGTTTTTGCGCGATTTATTAACGTCGCGGCGCTCTATCATTCGCTTTATATCGCCTACGAACCAGACACCAGCCAGCTGGTGAGCTCGATGGCGAGTTTCCAGCCGGACTTCTTCCTCGCCGTCCCTCGAGTTTTCGAGAAGATCTACAACGCGATTGACGCGAAGAACACCGGTTTCAAACAAAAAATGTTCCGCTACTACGCCAAGGTTGCGATTGAGTATTCGCGCGCGCTAGAAACCCCGGAAGGCCCCAATCTCCGCCTGCGCGCCGCGCATATCGCCGGAGACCACCTGGTTTACGGGAAAATTCGCGAGGCCACCGGCGGCAAGCTCACCTACGCGATTTCCGGTGGGGCGCCACTTTCGGCACGGCTGGCGCACTTCTTCCGCGGCGCGGGAATCACGATTCTGGAAGGTTACGGCACCACCGAGACGACGGCGCCTACCGCCGTCAATCAGCCAAACCGAATGCGGGTTGGCTCGGTGGGGCCCGCATATCCGGGTACACGCGTGGTCGAGGCGCCGGACGGAGAAATCCTGGCGAAGGGCGATCATATTTTCGCCGGCTACCTCAATAATGACGAAGCCACCAAGGAGTCCTTTACCGACGACGGCTGGTACCGGACCGGCGACATCGGGAAAATCGATGCGGACGGCTACATCTGGATTACCGGCCGTAAGAAGCAACTCATCGTGACGGCGGGCGGAAAGAACGTCTCCCCCGCGGTGCTCGAGGATCGCTTGCGCTCGCATCCGCTGATTTCCGAGGTGGTCATTGTGGGCGATAAGAAGCCATTTATTGCCGCGCTGGTGACCCTGGATCGGGACATGCTCCCGGTGTGGCTGAAGAATAAGGGCTTGGGAAATATGACCCTGGCGCAGGCCGCCACCGACCCGCAAGTGATTGCCGCGATTGACCGCGCCATAAAGCGCGCAAATAGCGCGGTTTCGCGCGCCGAATCGGTACGGAAGTTCGTTATTTTACCTACTGATTTCACGCCCCAGAACGGCTACCTCACGGCCTCGCTAAAAGTGAAGCGTGACCTGGTGTTGCGCGATTTCAACGACGTCGTCGAACGAGATCTGTACGGCAACAGCAGCAAATAAACCGCCCTCCACCCAAAAGACGTAAGGTAGGGACAAGAAATCCGCGACTGCCCCGGGAATACGCACGGGAGTAGGCCTTCTATTATGCGCGGGGTGCGACGAGGAGTTTAGAGCCATGAAAAAGCCGAGCGAGAAACCGGTTTTCCGCAATAGCGCCGGGGAATCCTTTATCCCCAGCTCAATTCAGGTTACCGATGACATGTCCCTGCCGGCGCTGTATCGCTGGAAGAGCGAGGAAGAGCCGGACAAGACCATCATCAAAACCAAGAATGCGGATGGTTCGTGGAATTCAATTACCTGGCGGCAATTCCGCGAGGATTACCTATCCCTCGCGCGAGGGCTCGTCCGGGCGGGCCTGCAACCCGGTGACCGCTACGCGATTATGGCGCATACGGGATACGAGTTCGTGGTGGTGGATTTCGCGGTCTGGGCCGCGGGCGGGCTCCTGGTACCGATTTACCAAACCGACTCCCCCGAACAAATTATGTGGATTATCGAGGATTCGCGTTGCCGGGGCGGTTTCGCCGAAGACGGCCTGATGGCCGAGGAGATGCAGCCCGCGGTCGGCCAGTTTGATTTCTTTGAGCGCGTAGCCTCTGTATCACCGGAAAGCCTGCGCGAGTTGTCGGTTCCCGCCGACGCCGAAGGCGCCGCGGAGCTGGACGCAGAGATTAACCGCCGCATTGACGCCACCCGCGCGGATGATCCGGCCACGATTATTTACACTTCCGGCACCACCGGGCGCTCCAAGGGCTCGATTATTACGCACCGCAATTTCCTTCACGTGGTGCTCAACGGTCCGCTAGATATGGATCTTGGCGAAGTTGTGCGCGGGCGCTCCACACTGCTCTTCCTCCCGCTCGCGCACGTTTTTGCGCGCTTCATTAACCTGCTGTGCCTCTATTCGGGACGCTACATTGGCTACGTCTCCGATTTTTCTACCGTGCTTGACGACGTACAGAGTTTCCAACCGGAATATTTACTCCTGGTGCCGCGGGTTCTGGAAAAGATTTACACCGCCGCCGATACCCGTGTTTCGGGGGCGCAGCAAAAAATTCTGCGCCACTACGCTCAGGTGGCAGCGGATTACTCGAAGGCGCTGGAAACAGAAGAAGGCCCTTCCGCGGCACTTCGGGCGCAGCACGCCCTGGGCGACAAGCTCGTTTACGCTAAAATCCGTGAGCTTATGGGGCCCCGCCTGCGCTACATCGTCTCCGGCGGCGCGGCGCTCGGGCAACGTCTAGGGCACTTCTACCGCGGCGTTGGTTTTACCGTGCTGGAAGGCTACGGAGCTACCGAGACGACGGCGCCCACCACCGTCAACCGCACCGATTACCAAAAAATTGGCTCCACCGGGCCGGCCTATCCCGGCACGCGCGTGCGCACCGCGAAGGACGGCGAAATCCTCGTCAAGGGCGATCACGTTTTCGCCGGATACCTCAATAATGACGAGGAAACCAAGAAAGTCTTTACCGACGACGGCTGGCTGCGCACCGGTGACCTGGGCGAAATCGATGCGGACGGCTGGGTGTGGATTACCGGCCGGAAGAAGGACATTATCGTCACCGCCGGTGGCAAGAACGTGGCTCCCGCCCCGCTTGAGGAGCGCTTGCAGGGCTACCCACTCGTCTCGCAGGTGGTGGTTCTGGGAGATGGGCGGCCGTTCATTTCCGCGCTGATTACCTTGGACGAAACCGCTCTCCCCGCCTGGCTCAAATCGAAGGGCCTGCCGGAGATGAGCGTGGCCGAGGCCCGCAAGAATCCCGATGTCATCGCCGCGCTTGATGCCGCCATTAAGCGCGCCAACCGCGGAGTTTCGCGAGCTGAATCCATTCGCCGCTTCTCCATCCTCCCGGAGGACTTTTCGGTCAATAATGGCCGCATGACGGCGTCGGCAAAGGTCAAGCGCAATGTGGTGCTACGCGATTACAGCGATCTCATTGACGCGCTCTACAACCGCGCCGAAGGCGAGGACGTCTAGCGCGGGTGCCTAGCGAACACCTCTGTGATTCTGCACAAAGGTTGAGGCGTGTCCGAGACATAGTGATTTCCGCGGGGTACCTTGGCTACAGGTATTTAACTTACGGTGCCGTAACCACATTGGAGGAATCATGACTGACCGCGACGAGAGCTTCACGCCCGGAAAGATTCGCGTGACCGACGAAATGTCTATTCCCTGGCTCTTCCGCAATATTGCGAGCGAGCAGCCGGACCGTAAGGCCATCGCCGTTAAGTCCTACGGCGGCTGGTCGGATATCACCTGGCGAACCTTTACCGGGGCTTACCGCGCCCTGGCCCGCGGTTTTATTGACCTCGGCGTGCAGCCCAAAGATCGAGTAGCGATTATGTGCCATACTCGCTACGAGTTCACGCTGCTCGATTTTGCGCTCTGGTCCATTGGAGCGCTGGCGGTGCCTATTTACGAGACCGATTCGACCGACCAGGCGCGGTGGATTATTGACGATGCACACTGCCGCTTCGCCGTCGTCGAAAACGAACAAATGCGCTCCACCGTGGCACCCGCACTGGAAGAATTCGAGCACTTCAAAGAAATTTTCGTTATTGAAGCGAACGATTTGGATCGCCTCGCCACCCGCGGCGGCCGCGAGCTCGACGCGCAAATCGACGCGCGCACCGACGCTATTCGCGCCGATGATTTAGCCACGATTATCTACACTTCCGGCACCACCGGGCGTTCCAAAGGCGTGCAGCTTACGCACCGCAATCTGCTACACGTGGCGATGAATGGCCCCCTGGATGAGAACCTTGCACCGATTCTTACCGGCAAGCGCACGATCTTGTTCCTCCCCATGGCCCACTCTTTTGCGCGGTTTATCAACCTGGTGGCGCTGTATCAGGGCGAAGTGATTGCCTACGCGCCGGATACGAAGAACCTCATAGCGGATATTCAGTCTTTCAAACCCGAGTACGTACTGGCGGTGCCGCGCGTTTTCGAGAAGATCTACAATGCCGCGGACGCGAAATCGGCCGGCCCCAAGCAGAAGATTTTCCGCTACTACGCCAAGGTCGCCATTGCCTATTCGCGCGCGCTGGATACCGAGGCCGGGCCGTCTCTGCCGCTGCGTCTTTCCCACGCCGTCGGCGATCGCCTGGTCTACTCGACGCTCCGTGATCTGCTCGGCGGGGAGCTGAAGTACGCAATTTCCGGCGGCGCCCCGCTCGGCGAGCGCCTCGGGCACTTCTTCCGCGGAATTGGCATCACGGTGCTGGAGGGTTACGGCACCACCGAAACGTCCGCCCCCACCACCGTCAACCGCATCGGCCATCAGAAGATTGGCTCGGTGGGCCCGGCCTACCCCGGTTGCCACGTTGCCACTGACGCGGATGGTGAAATCTTGGTGAAGGGCGATCACGTGTTCACGGGTTATGTGGGCGACGACGCCGCCTCTCGGGAATCCTTTACCGAGGACGGTTGGTTCCGCACCGGCGATATTGGCCATATCGATGAGGATGGATTCATCTGGATTACCGGGCGCAAGAAGGAACTCATTGTCACCGCGGGCGGGAAGAACGTTGCTCCGGCGCAACTGGAAGATAAGCTCCGCGGCCACCCGCTGGTTTCTCAAGTGGTTGTGGTAGGCGATCAAAAGCCGTTCATCTCCGCAGTTTTCACACTCGATGCGGAAATGCTGCCAATTTGGCTGAAGTCGAAAGGATTGGAATCCGAATCGGTGGCGGAGGCCGCGCGCGACCCGCAGGTAATTGCCGCGCTCGATCGCGCCGTCAAGCGTGCCAACCAATCGGTTTCGCGCGCCGAGTCGATTCGTAAGTTCGTGGTTTTGCCGACCGACTTTACGGTGCAAAACGGATATCTCACGGCTTCCCTCAAGGTAAAGCGGCAGCGCGTGCTACGCGACTTTGCCGAGATTATCGACGCGGAGATTTACGGCGGAAACTAGTCGCACCTATCGCCCGGCGAGTTCGTCTCGAATTCGCCGGTGATTTTCCACCGCTTCGGCTACTACCGCGGCGTGAATCCGTACCGCGATTTCCGGATCGAGTCCGGCCTCCTCGACCAGGCGGCGAAGGCGTTCCCGCTGGCGTTCCTCCCGCGCCATGTCTTTCGCCGGCATGGCGTGGGTGGCCTTGTAACGGCCAACCTTATCGGTGACGCCAAAACGGCGCGCCAGCACCGAGACGAGCTCTTGATCTAGTTCATCAATCCGCTCGCGCATTCGCGCGAGCTCGGGGTCAACTCCGCTCATGCGGTCTTCCCCTGCGAGCGCTTGGCAACATACTCGGGGGACGTCTTGCCCTCCACCGCGTCGCGGCTAACCACCACCTCGGAGACATCGTCCCGAGACGGAATCTCAAACATGGTTGAGGCCAAAACGCGTTCAAGGATAGTTCGCAACCCGCGCGCGCCTGTGCCGCGCCGCATGGCCTCTTGTGCCATGGCCGTCAGAGCGTCGTCGTCGAACTCAAGGCCTACCCCATCCAGCTCCAGCATGCGCCGATACTGCTTGACCAGGGCGTTCTTCGGCTCGGTAAGAATCCGCACCAGATCTTCTTCGGTTAGCGCGTTGACGGTGGCGACCACCGGAAGGCGCCCCACCAGCTCCGGAATCAGGCCAAAGCGATGCAGATCCTCCGGGGTAACCTCGGCCAACAGGTTTGGCGTTTTTTCCGCGTCGTGGAGTTGCGCGCCGAAGCCAATTCCGTGCGTGCCCTGGCACTGGGAAATAATGTCATCCATCCCATCGAAAGCGCCCGCGCAGATGAAGAGGATATTGGACGTATCGAGCTGGATATAGTCGCTTTGCGGATGCTTGCGCCCGCCCTGCGGGGGAACCGCGGCAACCGTTCCCTCAATAATTTTCAGTAGCGCCTGCTGCACGCCCTCGCCTGAAACATCGCGAGTTATCGAGGGATTCTCAGATTTGCGCGAGATTTTATCAATTTCGTCAATGTAGATAATGCCGCTTTCGGCGCGCTTGGGATCATCCCCGGCCGCCTGAATAAGGCGAAGCAGAATGTTTTCCACATCTTCGCCCACATAGCCTGCCTCGGTGAGCGCGGTGGCGTCCGCGATAGCGAAGGGGACATCGAGCATTCGTGCCAGTGACTGCGCCAGATAGGTTTTTCCCGTCCCGGTGGGCCCGAGCAGCAAAATATTCGATTTGCCGATTTCAACGTCGGTTTCCTGGCTCTTGCGCTTCGGCTTATTCATCTCCCGCAGGCGCTTGTAGTGGTTGTACACCGCCACCGAGAGCGTGCGTTTGGCCGCTTCCTGGCCAATCACGTATTCATTGAGGAATTCGAAGATTTCCGCGGGGGTAGGTAGTTTCGACGGCGCAGCTTCCGCCGCTTCTTCGCCAAGCTCCTCGGCGATGATCTCATTGCACAGCTCGATGCACTCGTTGCAGATGTAGACGCCCGAGCCGGTGATGAGCTTCTTCACCTGGCGCTGACTCTTCATGCAAAACGAGCATTTCAAGGTCTCTGCTGCATCAACTGTACGAGCCATGTATCCGTTGCTCTCCTCGACTACTCTTACCCGCCAAGCTTATCCAAAGGCGGCAAACGCGCGGCCTGCTGTTTCCACAGCTCGCCCTGTTTCCTCAACCTGCCTAACGCCTTCGATAACCCTACAATTCCCAGCGCCCAGCGCCGCGAAGCACACGCTCGGCGCGCCGAGCGCAAAGGGGCCGGCCACATACAAGAAGGCCGGGAGCGTAGCTTCCCGCCACGCCCCCGGCCTCTGCCCACGAAGGTTCTTTTTACCCCGTTCGCTAGAACGCTAACCCGCGATTTGCGGAGTATCGCTCCCCTTGCGAGATTCGAGCACCTGATCGACCAGACCGTAATCCTTCGCCTGCTGAGCGGTAAGGATCTTGTCACGCTGGATATCCTGGCGCACCTTCTCCGGATCCTGGCCGGAGTGGTGAGCGAGGGTCTCGACCAGCCAGTCCGTCATGCGGTCCAGCTCATCGGCAATAATCCCGATATCGGTTGCCTGCCCCTGCATTCCCTCCATGGCGGGCTGGTGGATCAGCACGCGCGCATTGGGAAGCGCGAGGCGCCGCCCGGCCGAACCGGCCGCGAGCAACACCGCCGCGGCGGAAGCCGCCTGGCCGAGGCACACCGTCTGAATCTCCGGCTTGATGTACTGCATCGTGTCGTAAATCGCGGTGAGGGCGGTGAAAGAGCCGCCCGGCGAGTTGATGTACATCGTCACTGGGGAATTCGGATCCATCGACTCGAGCACCAGGAGCTGAGCCATAATGTCGTCCGCGGAGGCATCGTCCACCTGCACACCGAGGAAGATAATGCGATCCTCAAAAAGCTTGGTGTACGGGTTGGACCGCTTGTAGCCGTAAGGCGTGCGCTCTTCAAAATCCGGGAGCACGTAGCGGGAGGTGGGCATCATCGGCGCGTTTCCGTAAGGAGCGGCGCCCTTCGCCATCATCTGCGGGAGCTGTCCGGCCGCGTTGAAGTTGATATCCATTAGTTCTCCCCCTCCGCGTTGGAATCGGACTCCGATGCCTTGCCCTTAAGCATGGCCTGAGACGGCTCAATGATGTGGTCAACGAAGCCGTACTCGAGCGCCTCTTCGGCCGTGAACCAGCGGTCACGCTCCGAATCCTCGAGGATCTGCTCCACCGTTTTGCCCGTGTGCTCGGCGTTCAGAGCGGAAAGCTCCTGCTTCATCTTGAGAATGAGGTCCGCATTAATACGGATATCCGCGGCAACGCCGCCCGCGCCGCCCGACGGCTGATGCATCAGAACGCGTGTGTGCGGCGTGATGTAGCGCTTCCCCTTCGTGCCGGCCGAAAGCAGGAACTGGCCCATAGAGGCCGCCATCCCCATTGCCACGGTCACCACATCCGGTTGCACGTACTGCATGGTGTCGTAAATCGCCATACCCGCGGTAACCGAGCCGCCCGGCGAGTTGATGTATAGATAAATATCGCTTTCGGGATCCTCCGCGGCCAGAAGCATGAGCTGGGCGCAAATCTCGTTCGCGTTCTCCTGCTTCACTTCCGATCCAAGCCAAATAATGCGCGACTTCAAAAGCCGCTGATAGACGGAATCGCCGAGCATATTCGGCTGCTCAGCGGCCATCCTCGGGGTGTTCTGCACAGTTAATCCTTCCTAGGGCACCGATTTCGGGTACGGCACCCGCATTGCCACTGAAGACTTTAACGACCAGACGAAAGCCGATTCATCCAGCCTCGTCTCTTTTTCGCTCATGGCGCATGGTAGCACCCCGCTCCGACCAGAAGTTGAGTCCCCTCCCATAAAGTTTCGCGCTTCTTCCCGACGCCGCCGCTCTCCTTCCCGACGCCGTAGATACTCCGGCGCGATGCGGCGGCCGGTGCCACCACTCCGGCACGAGGCACTGGCCGCCGCACCTGTTCCGGCGCGTACCAATGGCCAACCCTGCCGCAATGGAAGCGGGGCCGGGCTCAACCCGAAGTTGAGTCCGGCCCCGCCCATTCAGGGATTCACGAATGGATCATTTTCCGTTAGCGGGAAATTGCCACCCCAACACCCTTGCCAAAGATGGCAATGGAGCCGAAGTCGCCATTGTCTCCGTAGGCGAAACTGAAGTCGGCCTTGCCGGTCTTCAGCGAATTCTTCACGAAGAACTTGTTGCCACGCTGGACCGCAATCGTGTCCACGCCGTCGCCATCGAAATCGCC
Organism: Actinobaculum massiliense; assembly: GCF_001457435.1. GTDB lineage: Bacteria > Actinomycetota > Actinomycetes > Actinomycetales > Actinomycetaceae > Actinobaculum > Actinobaculum massiliense. Next base: position 292,559 of record NZ_LN881716.1, read on the forward strand.
GGCAATCGCAACGTCATTCGAGTCACCGTACATGAAGTCGAAGTCGGCCTTGCCGGTCTTCAGCGAATTCTTCACGAAGAACTTGTTGCCACGCTGGACCGCAATCGTGTCCACATCATCGCCATCGAAATCGCCGGCAATCGCAACGTCATTCGAGTCACCGTACATGAAGTCGAAGTCGGCCTTGCCGGTCTTCAGCGAATTCTTCACGAAGAACTTGTTGCCGCGCTGGACGGCAATCGTGTCCACGCCATCGCCATCGAAATCACCGACCACGAAGGAATCCGTGGGGTTGCCGTACGTGAAGACGATATCCGCCACGCCCGGTGTATTCTGCTTGCGAAGCAGGAAGGCGTTTCCACGCTTCACGCCCGGGGTAGCAACGCCGTCGCCATCCCAGTCGCCGAAGAACACGTCCTCGCCCGTATCGCCGTATCCGAAGATGCTGTTCGCTACGCCGGTGCTGAGCGAATCACGCACGTAGACGTTGCCAACCTGCGGCCACGTCGGCTCCGGCGTCGGCTCCGGCGCGGGAACATCGCTAGCGCGGGCGGTCAGCCACTGCGACTGGGCGATCGGGTGATCAACCAAACGGGTTTCACCAATGCAACCAACGAATCCAGACTGACGCTGACCAGCGTAAGAACCGGCACCAAGCACCCAGGGCAGGCCCTCGGTACCCACGCCCACCACATCGGTGGAGTTGCGGAGCACTGGCACGCCATCCACGTACATAGTGGCCGTCTTGGTCTCGGGATCATTCACAACCACGAGGTGCATCCACTGATCGCGCTTGACGATCTCACCCGACCACGCGGAGCTTTCCGCCGGCGGGTTCTGGCCGTCGGTGAAGGAGAACTGAACTTCAGCGAGGTTCGAGAAGGCCCACGCGAACGGCGGCTCCTCACCTTCCGTGCCGGCGTAGCCCTTAATGTTCTGGCGCTGGCCGTCACGGGTCAGCCACTGCATCCAGGCGTTGTTCTCGTTATCAAACTCAGAGGAAATCGACACGAAGGTTTCGAAGGTGAAACCGTTCGGGAAGGTCTCCGCGTTGATCGGAGCGCCCTCGGCAGTCATGAAGTAGGAGGCGTTGTTATCATCGCGTCCGGCACCGCTGAAGCACATGGCACCAGAGTTAGCCGAAAGCGGGTGATGGTTCGCCGTCCAGGTCACGTCTGACTCCTGCGCGTTCGTCACCGAACCCTCGTTGAGCGGGGCGCGGGTGAAGTTGTTCGCCGGATCGGTGGCATCTTCAATCTCGTAGCCGACCGGAACGGTCTGGCCCTCGGTGAGGTCGGTGGGCATCTTCCAGTGGGCCACGGCGCCTTCTACCTTCTGGTAGTCGTCCGCGTCCTGGGCCGGCTGGGTGTCCTTCGCAGACGGCTCTTCAAAGGTGTCCAACCAAGCATTGAGCTGCTCGGTAGCGGACTTCTCGGTGGCCGGCTTCTGGCCGATCTTCAGCTCGGGGAACCGGGCCGCGAAATCGAAGTCGATGGTGAAGGTCTGGTTATCACCGGTCAGCTTCGCCTGATCGTCCGGAACCAGGGTGTCCTTCGGCTTCTGCGGAACCCACGGGGAGAAGGTGGTCTGGTGGATCTTGCCGTTGGCCAGATCGAACTCCACCACGCCCATGTAGCCGTTGCCGCCCATGTAGGCCATCTGGTAATCCATCAGCACCTGGTAGACGGGGTGGCCGAACTCGTTCGTGCGCTCCCACTTGGTTGCACCGTGGTGGTGTCCGTTGAAGGTGAGGAACACCTGATCGTTGTTCTTGATCAGTTCGTTCCAGACCTTCTCACCAAAGTCGGTGCGCAAGGGGGTGACGCCGTCGCCCTCAACGTTAATGAGCTGGTGGGAGTTGAGGATCGTCGGGGTCGTCTTGTAACGATCGAGGATTCCCTGCGCCCACTCGAAGGCCTTAGCGTCCGCGGCCCACGAAAGGTTGAGAACGAGGAACTGCGTACCATCGACGTTCACGAGGTGCGCTTCGTGAGCGCCGCTCGGGTCACGTTCAATGAAGGTGGAGTTCTTCGCGGCGCGCTCGGAGCTGAAGATGTTCTTGTAAATCGTGTAATCGGCCGAAAGGCCTTCTTCTTCGGCGGTGCGCCCGACGTCGTGGTTACCGGCCAGGATCGAGTACGGCTGGCCCGCCGCCTCGAGCTTCTTCATCGCCTTCGAGGCGATGGCCCATTGGTCGTCATGGTTCACCTGATCGACGACGTCGCCCAAATGCATGGTGAGCTTCAGGCCGAGCGCGTCAGCGTTGTCCACAATCCACTGAGTCTGGGAATCGTAAGGTTCGCTACCGTACATAGCGCCGAACTGGTTACCGCTGCTCTCGGTGGAGTAGCGCGAGTAGAACTGAGTGTCCGGGAGAACGGCCATGGAGAAGCGGTTCACGCCTTCGCCCTGATCCGTATCATCGTCATCAGCCGCCTTTACGGGAAGCGGAGCGCCGTTCTCATCCAGGTAGACCGTCTGAATTCCGGACTCGAGCACGCGACGCTCGACGTGGTCGAGGTCGTAGTTGTCATCGAGCACCGGGAAGAGGGAGATCGGGGTCATCACCATGGTGGCCGCCGGCATCTTGCCCGAGGCGAGCGGCTGCCCCTCGTAGGGCGCAATCTTGATGTCTAGGTGGCCGTAATGCTTACCGCCGGAAACCAGGTGCTTCACACCGTTTTTGTTGGTCTTCCACATTTCCGGCTCATCGGCCTGAGCCATCCAGATTGAGTGAGAGTTGAAGCGAAGCGGCACGTACTCGCCGTTTTCGTTCTTCACCATCTTCTCGCCGCGCAGGCCGTCGGAGGCCACGCCCACGTCCCAGTGGTAGATGCCGACGCCGTCGCCATCCTCGTCAACATAGGACGCCTGGAACATTTCATCGTGGCCGGAGAAGACCGAAGCTACCTGGTACTTCTCGAAAAGCGGTTCGAGGTGACGCATGGGCGTACCCGGCTGCAAATCGGAGAACTCGTGACCCATGGTGGTGCCGTGCGTACCGTTCGAGTAGGCCACGTGGTGGTACTGCACCACGATGGTCTGACCCTTGGAACGGGCATCCTTGAGCTGGGCTTCGAGCCACTTGTACTGATCCGAACCGGGCATGAAGTCCGGCTGATCAACCGAGTTCGGGTCCTGGCCTTCGCCCCACCAACCGGATTCAACCGTTTTCGGGAAGTCGCGGCGGATCTCCTCCATGGTGAACTGGTTCTGGGTGTCGGTGCCGAGCTGTTCCTCGGTAATATTCGCGTCATTGCCCTTCATATCCGCGGGAGCGGGCAAGGGCTGGTAGTTCGGATCGCCCTTTTGCTTCTTCGCCTCCGCCGACTCGGGCGACTGATCCGGCTGACCATTCGTCGAGTCGAGCGAGATGAAGGTGATCGGGCCGTAATCGGTGCGATGGTAAGCATCGCGCGCATCGGCGTTATCCGAACCATGGGTATCGAAAACCTGGTTGTAGGCGGCGCGGGCGCGGATCACGGAGGTGCGATCGTCCGGGGTGCCGTAACCGTAAACCTCGTGGTTGCCCAAGGAGGTAATTACCGGGATGGAATCGAGCGGGTGGCCCTTATCGCCTGCGAAGTAGCGGAACCATTCATCCCAATGCGTCTGCGAGGAGGCGCGCTCGGCGATATCGCCTGGGAGCAGCAGCAGATCCGGATCAGCATCGGCAATAGCGGCGTTGTTGATCTCCTGCGCCTGATCCTCGGTGAGGGCGTAGTTCACGGCATACTTGCCGTTACGGGTGCTACCACCGAACTTCTCATCCCAGGTGGAACCCTCGCCCGGGCGATCCTCGGAACCTTCAGCGAGGTTGAGCGTCTGCTCCCACTCGCGGTAGGTCACGCGGCCAATCGGATCGGTTTCCGTATCCGAGAAAGCAATAATGTGAATCGGCTTGGTGAGCTTGGAGCCCGCCGCCGGAAGCGTCGAGAAGTCCGCGGCGTGCTCGTAGCCATCAACTTCCACCTTGTACTGGTAGGTGGAATCAGCCGTCAAACCGTCGAGATCAATCGAGTACTTGAAGGGCTTATCGGCACGAATCCACGCACCTTGCGCAACCTTGAGGGCCTTCTTACGGGTGAGGTCGCCCTGCGTGAGTTCGTAGTCCTGGTAATCATTGACGGGGTTGTGAACGCCCTTGACGGTCTTAACCAAACCGGTAGGGGGCAGGCCCGGGCCGGTTACCGTCAGCTTCGCGTCATGTCCGAGCTCGGTGAACCAATTGATTGTGATGCCCGTATCGGACGGCCGCTGCAAGTACGGCAACACGCGGAATCCAGGCCGCGGGTCGAGCGGAACGGTCTTGCCGTCCACCACCGTCGGATTGTCATTCGTTGACGCGAGAGCCGGCGAGTAAATACCCGGCGTCGGCACTTCGTCAGCGAGGGCACCGGAGGGTAGGCTCACCACGCCGAGCGGCGCGAGAGCAAGCGCCACCAAGGCGCAAAGTCCCTTCTTCGGTGATCTCATTTTCTTCTCCATTTTTCTTTGAGTGAGATGTGTTGTCAGGAATGAGATGCGCGCCGACGTGGAAGACGCAAGAACGATGCAAACGCCCTACGCGGAAACGCATGGTGAACCTACGGCGCACATGTGAACACGCTGTAAATTCCCGGAGAAGAGTTGGCGATAATCGTTATCGACTAGACTCGCGCCACGCCAGAACGGCTGAAATAAACGCATTCCGCGCCGGTCGAACACGAATGTGAGATACGTCGGAGGGATTAAAAACGGCGGCGCCCCCGATTCCTCGGGGGCACCGCCGTTGGGCGCGTATTAGACGCGCGACTGATAAGAAGCGCTTAGATAAGCTTCTCCAACTTGGAAATAAGAGACTTGCGGGCCTTACCCGCCTTCTCGGCATTGAGAACGCGCTGGACCTCGGCGCTGTCCTTGCCCTCGACGTACTCCATCACATCGTCGATCTTCAAACCGCTCGGATCGAAATCGCCATCTTCGGCCCCGGCGGCTTCATCAGCCGAATCCGCGGACTCTGCCGACTCAGCGGATTCTGCCGACTCAGCAGAATCAGCCGACTCCGGAGACTCTGCGCCCTCGGCCTTCTTAGCCGACTTCTTAGCGGCCGGCTTGCTGGCGGCCTTCTTCGGGGCGGGCCGCTTGGGCTCCTGCGAGAAGTCCGGATCGTCGTTCTCCTCTTCCGGCTTCTCACCAACCACAGCCACGACGTCAACATCATTGCCCTCGGTGTCCTTCACCTGCGCCAAGCGGAGGGCGGAAACGAGGCCCTTGCCGCGCGCAAGCTCGCCGGAGAAGGCCGAAATCTGGCCGGTCTGCACGGCCGCCGAAATAAACTGGTTGGGATCCATGCCGTAAAGCTGCGCCTGCTGCACCAGGAAGTTGAACAGCTCGTCCTGCTGGACGGAAACGCCGAACTTCTCAGCCAGAACGTCAAGCATGAGCTGATCCTTCAGGCTAGAGGTGATCTCCTCGCGCACCTCGGCACCGTGGGCGTCGTCCTCATCCTTGCCCTCGGACTGCAGGTGCTGGCGAACCTGCTCGTCGATAATGGAGTCCGAAAGCGGCACCTCAACCGAATCCCGCAACTGCTCAATGAGCTTGGTGCGAGCCTGGGCGATCTGCTTTTCGCCGGCTTCCTTCTCCGACTTTTCACGCAGAGAGGCCCGCAACTCCTCGAGGGTATCGAATTCGGAGGCCATCTCGGCAAAGTCGTCGTCGGCCTCGGGAAGCTCCATCTCCTGGACCTTCTCAACCGTCACGGAAACTTCCGCTTCTTCGCCGGCGTGATCGCCGCCCACCAGTGCGGAGGTGAAGTTCGCTTCTTCGCCGGCGGACTTGCCAGTGACCGCCTCGTCAAGGCCGTCAATCATGTTGCCGGCGCCAATCCGGTAGGAAACACCGGAAGCGGTATCAATCTCTTCGCCGTCGATCACGGCAGAAAGGTCGATCGTGACGTAGTCACCTTCGGCTGCAGCGCGCTCAACCGTCTTCAGGGAGCCGAAACGCTCGCGCAACTCGGTCAGAGCCTTTTCGACATCGTCGTCGGACACCGCCACCGGATCGACTTCAATCTTCAGATCCTTGGGGTTGGGAATAATGATTTCGGGGCGCACATCAACGGTCACGTCGAAAGCCAGCGGGCCTTCTTCGCCGCGCTCCACCGGCATCTCGCGAACGTCAACCTCGGGGCGACCGAGCGGGGAAAGCTCATGCTCTTCCAGAGCCGAGGTGTAGTAATCGTCCATCGAATCGTTGACGGCCTGCTCCACGATCGCGCCGCGGCCAATCTGCGCCTCCAGCACTCGCGCCGGCACGTGCCCGCGACGGAAGCCCGGGATCTGCACCTGGGTCGCGATCTTCTTAGCGGCCTTGTCGATTTCCGGCTGCAGTTCTTCGTAAGGTACCTCGATGCTCACCTTCGCGCGGGTGGCTTCGAGCAGTTCGTAGGAGCTCTTCACTATTTCTCCATGTTCTAGGTCTTAAGGGCAATTCGCCCGACTTGAAAGGCACGCGGCCCACTTACAGGCCCAAAACGCGCATTGCGTTTAGGCATACCGGCTAATTCTAAGCCAAATCTGCCTTTTCGCGCTTGTGGGTAGCCTTACGCTTTCAGTGGAGCGCGTTACTTAAGGCGCGCGAGGCGCATAAGCGACGACGCCGACTCTCTCGGCCGCGGTCGCGCCCCGGCAACCACCGCGGGCCTGGTAACCATCTCAGGCCCGCCGGGCCCGGCCCGATCAGGCAAACCGCGCCCGCCGCTTGCTCACACCTCGAGCATCTTCCGCCATTTCTCGCGGGTCAATGCCCGCACAACGGCGTCGTCGTCACCACCTCCGGCAACGGAAGCATCTGCGTAATGAATACCCGTATCCTTTAACCCAATTTTTTCCATCACCCGCAGGCTCGCACCATTCGCCGACGCCGCAAACCCGCCAATCACGTCTAGACGCTCCACGCCCAGCAAATAGTCGCGGACTTTAGACGCCGCCTCGGTGGCCAGACCCATCCCCCACACGCGCCGATCAAGGCACCAGGCGAGTTGCCACTCAATTTCCTGCCCCTCGTACACCGCAGGTTTCCCATCCGGCTGCGGGGCGGGGGTCGCTCCCACAAAGCCCACCAAATCTCCCGCCTTGAGGAGGATCTCCCCGCGATCCCGCAGCGAGTACTTGAGCCGCGCCGCCCACAAGCCGAAGCCGCGCTCCACCAGGTCAGCCTGGAACATTGCAACCTCGCGGGCCGCGCGCTCCGCCGAAATTGTTTCGCCTATAAACTCTCGGGCCTTTTCATCGGCATTAATTGCCGCCCAAGCCTCGGCATCCTCGCGGCGCCAGCCAGTAAGAAAGAGGTGGCGGGTTTCAATTTCGATAACGTCATCAAGACGCGCAAATGGATCGCTCATGTGCGCCATTGTCTCACCACGGCGAAGGGGCGGCCACCGGGCAGGCGCTGCGGCCGGCAGGCGCTATCCCGGCAATCTATAGCGCCCGCAAACTCTCGCGCCAGGCTAGCGCCACCGCCGGGCAAGCGCGAACTACTTGACATCCGAATATCGTTATTCGATACTTTAGGCATGAATCGGATCACAGTTTTCGCCATTAAGCTCCTGCTGGCCGCCTGCACGCTGGGAACTGTCCTCGCGGCTATGCTCACGCCCTGGTTAGTGGATGCCATTCTCGCGGAAGCCCCAGAAAATGGCTCTTTCCGCTGGCCTTTCACCATTGGCGCATGGATTTGCGCAATTTGCCTGATTTCCCTCATTACCGCGATCTGGCGCATGACGGATTTTGCGGAGAGCTTTACCAAGGCGCCAGAGGGCTGGATCAACGTTGCGATTAAGGCAATCAGCGTCGCATTGGTGGTCATGTTGATTCTGTTCGCCTGGACGCTTTTCTTGCCCGCGCAGCACTTCGGGGTTTCGCTGGTGGGTATTGCCGCCATCATTGTGGTTGCGCTGGGAGATTTGCTCGCCATCGTATTGCGAGATTTGCTCCACCGCGCCGTCACGATGGAGCACGAGCTCTCCGAGGTTATCTAATGGCGATCCGCATTTCCCTCGATGAAGTCATGGAGCGAAGCGGGGTGAGCGTGAGCGGCCTGGCCGAGCGCATTGGCATTACCGCCGCCAACCTCTCTATTTTGAAGAACAACCGCGCTCGGGCGGTGCGCTTCTCTACTCTCTCGGCAATTTGCCGCGAGCTCGGTTGCCAACCGGGCGACCTGTTACGTTTCGTCCCCGACGCCGAGGGCCCGCAGGTCGGCGGCGCCGAGGACGGCGATTAGAAAACGCTAGTGGCGCTAGCCAGTAGCTCGGACTAGTGAATAAGCACCTTCAACGCATCGTGCTCAGCCGCGTGCGAGAACACCTCGTAGGCTTCGTCGAACTGATCGAAGCTGAACTCGTGCGTTACGAACTTATCGGCCGGAAGCTTCTTCGCCTCGACCATCTTCAAGAGCATGCCGAGGGTATTGGTGTTCACCAAGCCCGTCGTCAGCTTCACATTGTGGATCCACATCTTGTCGATGGGGAACTCGACCGGCTTGCCGTGCACGCCCATATTCGCCACCGCGCCGCCGGGGCGAACGATGTCCAGGCAGGCCTGGAAGGTTGCCGGCACGCCAACGGCCTCGATTGCCACGTCCACACCCAGTCCGTCAGTTAGCTCCAGAACCTTTTCCTGCCAGCCTTCCTGGCTATTGTTCACGGTGTCCGTTGCACCGAACTGCTTAGCGCGCGCCAGGCGCGCGTCGTCGAGGTCGATCGAAATCGTCCGCGACGGTCCGTAGAGCTGCGAGGTCATGACGGTGGAGAGGCCGACGGGTCCCGCGCCGACGACGGCGACGACGTCGCCCGGCTTCACGCCACCCGACTGCACACCGATCTCGAAACCGGTGGGGAGGATATCGGAAAGGAGGATGCCTTCGGCGTCGCTCACCGATTCGGGGATTTTGTAAACCGAGTTCTCCGCAAAGGGCACGCGGCAGTATTCAGCTTGCGTGCCGTCAATCATGTAGCCGAAGATCCAGCCGATTCCTTCAGCGCCTTCCGCGGCGAGGCAGTGCGAGTACATACCGATTCGGCAGTATTTACACTTTCCGCAGGAGGAAACACAGGAGAGGATGACCCGATCCCCGGGCTCCAAATTGGTAACGGAGGCGCCTACTTCCTCAACGATTCCAATACCTTCGTGGCCGAGGATGCGAGGTGTCTGAACCTCGGGGGTATCACCCTTGAGAATATGAAGATCTGTGCCACAGATCGTCGTCGCGTCCATTTTTACGATGATGTCCGTTGGTTCTTGGATTTTAGGATCGGGAACCGACATCCAAGAGCGCTTCCCTGGCCCCTCGTAAACCATTGCCTTCATTTTTTCTCCTTATCCGCGTCGCGGTTAGCCCGCGCCGCTCATCGTTAGGGGCGGGCCTACCCCCACTCGCAACCACGCGCATCGTTGGTGGGTCGCGTCGTAAAGTTGCCTCCCAAAACCGCACCCCTAGCTGGAGTTTTCTTCGAGGTAAGGCTTGCCCAATTTAGATGAGATATAGCGCCTCATCGAGTTCAGGCTAACGGGATGAAAGAGGCTCGGGAAAGAGACAAAGCGAAGTTTATGTTAGATAAATGATTATCTATTTGGTTTCCTAGCGCCACTCACAGTATTGAGTGATTCAAGACGGCGAGATTTCGGCACATCCCGAAAGCCGCCGAGGCGCGCCCCACCCGAGCGTCGAAAAAGTCATTCAGGAAACCCCAAGGTTCATTCACATAGAACGGTTCAAAGTTATCCGCGCTCCGCAGTTTGCCTACGGAATGGGCTTAAAGCAATGGTCGGGACGGCCGGATTTGAACCGGCGACCCCCTGTACCCAAAACAGGTGCGCTACCAAGCTGCGCCACGTCCCGAATTGCCCGCTTCACTCAAAGCAACTATGCGGCCGAGCGCCAGGCAACTGTCTTAGTTTAGGCGAAATCGCGGCAAGCCGGGGCGTTAGCTTAATCATCGGAATCCAGCACCACTGTGGTGCACGCAACCGTGCATTCGCCGCGCCCCACCTGGTATATTCGTTTGGTCCCGAGCGGTTCATCGCGAGGGCTCGCGAGTGTAGTTCAATGGTAGAACCTCAGCCTTCCAAGCTGTTGACGCGGGTTCGATTCCCGTCACTCGCTCCAAGCACTTTTCTAAGCATTCAAGCCACAAACACGCACTATGTAAACAGTGCGCGGTGTGCCAAAAATGCGAAAGTACTCAACTTGGTACACAAACTTGCTTCCTTCTGGCCGTAAATTACGGCTTGCTAAAAGGTTTTGAACTACTTGACGGAACGCGCCCACATTTCTTCGCTTTCACGCTCACCTGGAATCCAACGAACACGCCTCGAGTACGAGCTAAATACGCCATTGCTAAAATAATGTGGCGTCTGGTCTGCCTAGTAAACACTTCTCCAGCTTCAACCACTTGCCGTCTTTCCAGTTTTCGCTTACCACCTGGGATACTGTGAACTAGGCACACGACGTGCAACATATAAAAACGAGGATTTCATGTATCACGTTCACCACCCGGGCCCAAACAAGTCTCCCGGCGCGCGTTACCAAACAAGACCGATAGCGATAGACAGCGCAGTCAGCGCCTATATCGAACAGTGCCTTCTCAATGAAGACTTTTCCCTACTCGAATTATCTAGGCGCACCGGCATAGCCTATTCGCGCCTTGCGCGTACTGTGCGAGGCACACTTTCGCTAACCCTGTCAGAACTTGACATGATCGCTAAAGTATTTAGCCTCTCCGCCGCCGAATTAATCACGAGAGCACAAACGCTGAGCGAATATAATTACAGATCGAACGATCAGGGCCGCTAGTTGCCTGCGCAAGCCTTCCCCTAATCATCGTACCGTGGCGTAGCTGAATTCATTTACTAGCGTGCTTAATTATTCGTCTTTTCCAAGACTGCTAAGTCCACAATTTCACCACCACACTCTCTAGCAAGAGACTCTTGCGCAGAAAGGTCAGGCCATGGCCAACCCGAACCAAATGGCGAAGTGAGAGTTACTTGTCTGCAGTTACGGAGTGTATTGGCTACCCATCGGATCATTGGGATCACATAGCACTTTTGTGTTTTCCTTGGCGATGAAACCAATCGTCCACAAACCAAATAGGGAGCGTAGCCTGTACCGAGATCTTCCGACCACCCGAACTTCAGCCTGACGTAGCTTTCGAACCAATTTTTAGTTACACGTCACCAGCGGGACCGCAAGGGATTCCTCAAACTCAAGATAAATAGCGTCGTATATGGTTTACCGATGTCGCAAAGCCCAGAATTTCAGTATCGAGCAACTCAGGAGCAGCTAAATCTCCTACCGAAGCATTCCCTCCGCGAGCTCCTTTATTCGCGTGAGAGCCGATGGATCGCATTCTCTCGTGTATCGGCCCGCCCAGCTATAGAACTCGCGAGCGGCATCTAGGAGCCCGCGCAGGAAAGATGAGGGTTCGACAGGGTATCGATCCCCGCGTAGCTCAAAAATTGCTAGCGGACCTTTTTTGGCAACTGAAAAACCGGCGCGTTCTTCGCTGAAGTCTCCCCTGCCAAACCCCGTGTTTCCGTAGCCTTCGACGGCGTCGAGCACTCCACCCCAAAACAACCCGACGTTTGTCCAAGCGTCCGGCGGCATAATCTGCGCGTCATTGAGTTTTATGGACACCCACCCCTCGCCGGGAAATCCTTGGTCCGCCTGCCAATTCCACCAACGCGCCGCTTCCCCAGGGTCGCGCCTAATCGAAACCAGATAGTCAGGGTGACTGGCGGCAAAGGCAGCAGGATCCACGACGCCGACCCCTTTCAGAACAAAAGTCTCGACCTCAAGCTGCGCTTCATCCATCCATCGGTTCAAAATCCGCCCCTCATTTTGGCTAGTGCCGCCCCACCGCGGGAAATCCTTCGTAGATATTACTTCCCAGCGGTTGAATCGAGTACAGCTAGCTGCTCGGTTGTCGCCTTTTGGACGGCCTCGTCCCCGCTCGCCTCTCCGGCCACGAACGCGTCATGCGGGGCTGCGCCGTCGTCGAGGTGGTAGGCGGCGTACTCCGCGTTGTCACTCTTTTGCCGCAGGAGCGCGATGCGCCAGCACAGCAGGGAAAGCGCCAGGCAGATAAGCCCCACGCCGAGCAAAATCAGGGCATCCTTGCCAATCACGGCACCTCGCCCGAGGCTGATGGCTTCGCGGAAGCCATCAATGGAATACGTGAACGGGAGCCACGGCTTAATGGCGGCGAGTTCGGAGCGTCCGAGTTCCACGGGGAGCGTACCACCGGCGGCGGCGAGTTGAAGAATCAGCACGACGACGGCGATGCCCCGCCCCACAATGCCGAACGTCAGGGTAAGGAACTGCATGATCAGCATAAAGGCACAGCTGACGGCAAAAGCAAACGCGTACAAGACCAGGAAGTTCACGTCATAAGCCGAGGTGACGCCGATGAGCGCCGCCGCGCCAACCACCGCGACCGCCTCGAGCGCGCAAATGAGGAGGTAAAGCGGTAGGCGGCCGATGACCGTGCGAATGCGGCCGGCGCGGGCGCGGCGCGGGTACATGGGGTCGACGACGAAGAACAGCAGCAATGCACCGAGCCAGAGCGCCGTGGTCATGAAGAATGGGGCAAAGCCTTGGCCGTATCCATCGAGCGCGCCGAAGGATTCCTGCTGAGTTTTCAGCGGGCTCGCCGCGTACTCTCCCATTTCCTCGCTGGATGCGCCAAGATTTTCTCCCAAGGTAGCGGCGCCATCGGTAAGAGAATCATCGAGGGTTGCCGCGCCGTCCGCGAGCGCACCCGCACCATCGGTGGCCGAATTCAAACCCGCTTGGAGTTGTGGCATTCCTTGCGCCAGCTGGCCGGCGCCCGCGGAAACACTCTCCGCACCGGCGGACAGCTCCCCGGTTCCCGCCAGCAGGCCGCGCGTACCAGCAGCGGCACTTTCAGCGCCGTCCGCGAGCGCGCCCGCGCCCTGCGAAAGTTGCTGGCTGGCGTCATTGAGCCGGGCGGTACTACCAGCTAGCTCTCGCGAGCCGCTCGCCAGTTGCCCGGCTCCGGCAGAAAGCATTCCCATGGCCTCCGAGGAACCGGTCAGCTCACCGCTTAGTTGTCCCAACCCGTCGCGGATCTGACGCGAAGCCGAGGCGAGCGACCGGTCTTCGCTTTCGCTTGTGCCCACCGCGCTCCTCGCCGCACCGAGGTTCGTTGCCGCGGTCTCGGTAGCTCCGGAAGCCTGGCTCAGTTGGGTACTCATTTGGCCGGCTCCAGTAGCGACTTGCGCGCTGGCCTGATCGGCCAATGCCTGCCACTCCTCCGTAGTCTTCCCCTGGTAGATGCCACCCGATTGAGCGGCGGCAATCGCGGCGTGATAATACTGCGCCGCTCCGTTGGCACCAGCTTCAAGCCGCTGGGCTCCAATGGCGCCATGAGACAGCTGGGCAGATAGTTCAAGAAGCGAATCTTCGCCATTTTCCATTTGCGTGGAAAGATCATCCAAACCCGCGGTAATGCCACTAGCGGCTTGCTGCATGGTTTCAGCAGCGCCACCCGCCCGCGCGAGGCCGCTTTGAGCGGAGTTGATTCCCTCGGCAAGTTGCTGAGTCTGTTGCGGCAGCGCTTGCGTACTTTTCGATAGCTGATCGGTGCCGGCAGCCAGTTGCGCATTACCCGACGCCAAATCTTGTGCACCCACGGCAAGCCCATCGGTGCCCTGCGCCAGTTGCTGGGCGCCAGCATCGAGTGTTTTTGACCCTTCCGCCACGGACGCGGCGCCGCCTGCCAGCCGGTCGGCGCCATTCGCGGCGTCTCCGGCGGCGTTGGAGGCCTCCGTTAGGCCAGTATCTAGGTCCTGCAGACCGTCATTGAGTTGCCCCGCTCCGTCCGCGGCGCTTTGCATTCCGTCTCGCGCAGAGTGCAATCCCTCGTAGGCGCCGGAAACGTAGTTGCTCACGATTCTGTCCGCGAGCGCATCTTCAAATGCTTTCACAACCTGGGTTGATAGCTGGCTGAAAATGTAGTTATACCGCACGTCGCGATAAACAATGAGATCCGCGGCCTTGGGCGGGCCAGACTTCCCGGCCGCAACGTTCTGGCTGAAATCTTCGGGAATCTCGAAGACGAGCAAATACCCAGATTCTTCGACGCCATTTTCCAGCGCATGCTCGTCTAGGACCTGCCAGTTAGCGGCGGCATTGTCCGCCAGCGCATCGACCAGTGCATCACCCATATTAACGGCGTCGTCACCCAAAGTCGTGCCGGCGTCTTTATTGATAATGCCGACCGGAACCTTTGACATATTTCCGGCTACATCCATATAGCTCCAGCAATAGAAGCTGGCGAAGAATGCCACCACTAGCACGACGCCGATGATTTTGCTGATTTGCTTGGCGCGCCGAGATTTCATCACTACCCCCGCGGATCTTGACGAGTGTCAATAAATGGACGATAGTCAATCTATAGATTCCTGCCAATGGTTCAATATGTAATCTCTGGGCACGTGTCAAAGGTTTGACAGATAGAGGCTTAATGTCCAGAAAGAAGGGTAAAAGAGACAGTGCGGTCCACAACTAACCGAAGCGTTCAACGAACCCGCGCCATGATTCGTAAGGCGTTCTTCACGTTGCTCCGCACAAAGCCGGTGAGCAAAATTTCGGTTCGCGAGCTGGCTGAAACCTGCAATATTTCCCGCGGGACCTTCTATCTGCACTATCACGATGTTTTTGACCTGCTGGAGCAGGTGGAATCGGAGTTGCTGGAAGAGCTGGAACAACAGCTCCTGCAGGAAGTACCCGCCGGCGACGGCGAAGCTGAGTTCGCCCGCCTGCGCCGCGCCTTCCAGTTCGTCGTCGCCCACCGCGACGAAGTTGAGCTTCTGCTGGGAGGCCGCGGAAGCCTGACGCTCCAGCACCGCATGGAAGAGGTGGTGGGTTTTTACTACGTCGAAACCGTTACCCGCGCCTACGGCCCGCTGGATTCCTCAACACTTGATCTCTTCCGCCCCTACGCGGTGGCCGGCATCCTCGGCCTCACCCGCGCCTGGCTCGCCCGCGGCTGCGACACCGCGCCAGAGGATCTAGCCCAGGCCGTCGGCACCGCCAGCGCGTACGGGATTAAGGGATTCAAAACGCGCGGCGGCGCCCGTAGCGTCGAGGGACAGTAACGGCGAGTAACGGGGTTCGATTATGGGATAAACTGGGTCCTCGCCAAGCCTGGTGCACGCCACGAATCGCAGCACAAGCAACCCAGCCTGGCGCGCGCCACGAGCCTTGGCCAGTGCCACGCAATCCACGAAGGGAGAAACCCGCAGTGCTCGGAAAACCGCCCGAAAAGTTACTCAAAAACCGAGCCGTCCGCCTAATCGGCGAGTTCTGCCTAGTTCTCTTTGTCGCCTTCATTGTGACGACCAAGATCTCCCGCTCGTATAGCTTCTGGTGGATCGCGCTCTTTGCCGCGGTGATTGTCTCGCTTCCTGACGCCGTCGCGCTCCTGCGATCTTCGGTCCGAGCGGACTCCGAGAAACCGCACACGCCATAGGCCCGCGGGTAATACAACCTCGCCCAGGCGTTTAATGGCGCTTACTAGTTTTCCGCCCGCCCCAACTCGCTCACCTTAGAGCTCATGCGCGAGCTGACGTCACGGTAGTACTCCTGCTCTTCGGCACTCAGATCCTCGCTCAGCCATTTACTGAATTCACCAATCGCCCCGTTATACGACTTCGCGAAATCCATGCCCTTCGCGGAAAGCTCCGGATCGGCAGGATTCGCCGCCAACTGCTTCCGGTAGTGAACGTACTCATCGATAGACGCCTCATACTCGTCCATCGCCGCATTGAACTCGGGGCGCAGACCGGCGGCATTGCCACCCTGCCCGGACTCCTCCGTCGGATCTTCCGACTCCGGCTCCTGCGCTGTCGCCTCCGTACTAGCCGACGCGGACTGTTCCGCCTCGGCATTCTCCTCGTCAGCGAACCGTTGCCACTCTTCGATCGCGTTTGCGTACGACTCGTTGACCACATCCATCATGCACTGGCTAAGTGCCAGCTACACAGCACCTTCCGGATCTTTTGCGGAGTCATATTCCGCCTTGGTGAGGTCATTAAGTACGTCGGCCGAGACGACGTCGTAAATCTTCTCCGTCGTACAGTCGGCGATTTTCGGGCTAGCTATTTGCGGCGCGCCAGCGCCCAGCGGCCGGCATAGCCCAGCAGACCCAGCGCAAAGAAGCAAAGCAGGGCCAGGGTTCCCGCGTTCCAGGCTCCGCCGTCGAGATAAAGAATTTCTCGCAACCCCGCGCTCATATACCCCTGCGGCGCCCACGGAATAACGTAATTCGCCCAGAAACTCGGCAACACCTCCGCGGGGAGCACTGCCGTCATTGCGCCCAACACAATCGTGCACAGCGCCGCGAGGCCGCCAACCACCACGTGCAAATTGAACATTCCGTTGAAGAAGGTGAAAAGGAAGAATGCGCAAAGCGAGTAGAAGACGATGCCCATACCCCAGGCCATGGGAATTCCCGCCACCCAGTGCACCACACAGGTAACGCCCACGCCGATGACGAGCGCCGCCACCGCGCCATAGCCGAGCTGCGAAGCCAGGCTCTTGACCATCCGGTCCTTCGCGCCGCCGCCCAGCACTTTGTAGACCAGGAAGCCGGCAATAAACGATGCAATAACCAGCGGCAGGATGGACATCTGGAACACGATTACCGTTCCGAGCGGAGAGGAGGTATCAACATCAGGCCCCTCATGGATTACCGTGATTTGCACTGGCGTGGCTTGAGCGCCCTGTGCCGGTGACGTGGCTTGAGCGCCCTGTGCTGCCGGCCCCGCCTGCGCGCTTTGCTCAGCTTGAGACGCCTGGGTGCTGAGCATCTGGGACATACCCGCCTGGAGCTGGTTGACGATCATCGGGGACTTCGCCCGGTCGAGCGTAATCTGCACGGTTTCGAGCTCACCTTGGCCCAATCTGGCCGCGAGGGCGGAGGCGGTGAAGTTCTCCGGAATCACGATTGCGCCGTAGATTTCCTGATCCTCAAATAGCTCATCAATTTCGGCCTGGCTAGAAACCGGCCGGAGCTCAATTGCGCCGCTACTTCCAATTTGCTCGGCAACCTTGGAGCCCAGGTTCATCGGCCCCTGCGCGGTGGCGATCTCCTTATCGCGGCTGAGGAACGCAAACGGCAGGTCTTTCACCTGCATATTTGCCATGGGGTAAAACATGATCGGGAAAATTATGAGCACCGCCAAGATCACGACGATAGGTAGCGCATACCGGCGCTTTCCGAGGGTTGAAGCCATCTGAATTCCTTTCGACGACGCTAGCGTGATAGCCGCGGTGCGCCGAAAAAACGGGTAAATTAGACAATGTGTCTAGTTTTTAGCTCGCGAGGGCTACACACCAGTAATCTCGGAGGCTAAACGCTTGAAGAGGGCTTGGCCGGCCAATTACTCGCAAATCACTCCCCCGCGTGGCGCTTACGCCAGCACATACCCCGCGCATGTCCATGAACGAAAGAAAGAAGAATGGCACGCCCATCAAAAACTGCTGTTGCCGCACCCGCCCGCTTGCGAGAAGCGTTCTGGGCCGCGCTTGAGCAAACCCCATATGCGCAATTGACGGTGCGCGAGCTGGTGGGGCGAGCGGGCCTGAACCGAAACTCGTTTTATTACCATTACGCCAATGTAACCGAGCTTGCCGAAGATGCCCTGCGCGTGCTACGGCCGCACGAACTAGCAGCGAGAGTCCTTGCCAATCCGCATGACACCGCTGCGGTTCTCCAGGCAGTCAAGGAATTTCCAGAGATCGCGGTACGGGCACATCGCTTAAGCTTGGCGGTCGGGCCGCATGGCTCAGGAGCGCTTCCAGAACTCGTGAAGCAGAACGCGATCAAATTTTGGCTAGAGCTATTCGAGGTTCCAGAATCAGCGCTTACCGATGAAGACTGCCAGATTCTTCGCTTTACCATCGGCGGTTTCATCACCCTCGTTGCGGACGCCCCGAAAACCAACAATTGGATCGAGATTAACCGGATCATTTCCGTTCCGTTTTATCTCTCCATCGTCGACCACGCCAGCGCGATCCTGCGGGCCGCCCACGCGCGGGCCGTTGGCGATGGCCAGCCGTCCTGATTCACTCGGCCCTCACCAGCCAGGCCTAGCAGCCGCATCCGGTTCTGCTTGCCCGAGCACCTCGCGTCGCACCTCGCGAATACAACGCAAAGCCCCCGAGGAGTTC
The DNA here is from genome assembly GCF_001457435.1 of Actinobaculum massiliense. GTDB lineage: Bacteria > Actinomycetota > Actinomycetes > Actinomycetales > Actinomycetaceae > Actinobaculum > Actinobaculum massiliense. Next base: position 310,799 of record NZ_LN881716.1, read on the forward strand.
ACCCCGGGGGCTTTAGCGCTGAAACTAAAAGTTAGTTAGTCCGAGAGCAGGCCGCTCTGGTAAGCCTTGGCCAGCTTGCGCGGAATACGCACTTCGCGGCCACGCACGCGGACGGACTGAAGCCGAATCGGGCCAGCCTTCCACTGCGAGCGACGAGAGCGGGTGTTGCTGCGGGACATCCTGCGCTTAGGTACTGCCATATGTCTACCGCTCCTTCCTACTTCTGGGCCGCTCTTGCGCAGCCATCGAATTCTGAACGCGTGCGCACACTTGTGCCACGCACGATGGACTAGTCTAACCGAGGGCTCAAAGCCGCGCCAGCCTTTAAATATCCTCATGGGTCACATTTTGCTTACCATAGAAGGCATGACCGACTACCTCCTCTCCCCCGGCGCGCGCCTCGAAGCGGAAATTGAGCGCAAGCGTTCGCGCTTTATCACCGTCATTGAGCGGGTTTCCACCGTGGAAGAGGCACGCGCGGTGATCCAGGGCGAAAAGGAGCGCTTCCCGGACGCGCGTCACTGGTGCACGGCTTTTGTGGTCTCCATCCCCGGTTCAAGTCCGGTACTTAATTCTTCCGACGACGGCGAACCTTCAGGCACCGCGGGCCGCCCCATGCTTGATGTCCTCACCGGCCGGGAGCTAGTCGACGTCGTCGCCGTCGTGACTCGGTACTTCGGGGGAACGCTACTGGGCACGGGAGGTTTGGTTTCCGCCTACTCTGACTCAACGGCCGAAGCGCTACGCGGCGCGGCGATTTTCGAGCGGGTGATGCTCCCCCAATACGAGATAATGTTTCGACACGCCGACGCCGGGCGCTACATTGCGGCGCTCGAGGCGGGGGGCTTCAGCACCAGCCAGGAATACCTCGCTAGCGGAGTTGAGGTGAAAGTCGCATCCGCGAACAAATCCGAGCTTTTTGGGCTCGTGGCGTCGGTGAGCTCAGGAGCCGCCGAGCCACGCCATATTGGCGAAATTGCGGTAGAAATCCCGGCCGGGGAGCTGGCTTAGGGCCCGCCCGTCGGCACGGCGCGACACCCCGTCGCGCGCCTATCGCGCGCTTGCCGCGCATTTATTTCCAGATTTCATTCTCGGTGAGATTTGTACGTTGACCCCGGTTATGGACTATATTGAATGCCGTTGGTTGAAAATGACACCGGAAGGAGAGCCGATCATGCAGTGTTTCATGCAGTCGCCCGCCGTGTTTAACGTCGTTTTCACCTGTCCGTGTTTGTAGAGCGTCGAGCCTTAAAGGTGCGCTTTACTCGCGTGCGCTCTCGGCGCTCCAACTGAGCTCAGCTTCGGGGATCGATCCCGCTGGCTCGCGCGGCACGATCGTGCCGGATGAGTAACTCCCGATCACTTTTTATTTGCGCGTATTCGATCAGTGCGCATGTGCGTCTGGATTCGTGGCTCTATACATCCTGATCTAAGGCCCATCGCATTCTGATCTTTTCCCTCACGCGAACAACACGTTCGGGATCGCAAAAACGGAGAAATAAGGCAACCTCTTTTCTCTTTCTCCTCAAAGTTCATCGTCGGTTTGCCCGCTTGGCGCACTCTGATGTTTGAGTTATTCATCCCCGCACACGTGGCCGTTATGTAAATGGCCGTTACGTGAAAACGTCAAGGCCCCAAATCAAGACAGAAAAACGGATAGAACAACACAACGCTGAAAGGTACTTTCATGGCAAAGATTTTCGAAAACGCAACGCAGGCTGTTGGGCACACCCCCCTCGTCCGCATCAACAAGCTCAACGAGGGCAACGGCGGCCAGATCCTCGCCAAGCTCGAGTTCTACAATCCCGCGAACTCGGTGAAGGATCGCGTGGCGGTTGCGATCGTCGACGCCGCAGAAAAGGCGGGGGCACTCAAGCCGGGTGGCACGATTGTGGAAGGTACTTCGGGTAACACCGGTATCGGCCTGGCCTGGGTGGGCGCGGCCCGCGGTTACAAGGTCATCCTCACCATGCCGTCCTCGATGTCGGTTGAGCGCCGCGCGCTCCTGCGCGCATTTGGTGCCGAGCTCGTTTTGACCGAGCCCGCTGCCGGAATGCAGGGCGCGGTGGACAAAGCAAAGGAAATCGCCGAAACCACCGAAAACGCGATTTTGGCCTCCCAGTTCTCCAACGAGGCGAACCCCGGAATCCACGAGAAGACCACCGGCCCGGAAATCTGGGAAGACACCGACGGCAAGGTTGACTACATCATTTCCGGCATTGGTACCGGCGGAACGATTACCGGCATCGGCCGCTACCTGCGTTCCCAGAACCCGGATGTCAAGCTCGTCGCCGTCGAGCCCGCCGAGTCGCCCCTGCTTTCCGAAGGTAAGGCCGGATCGCACAAGATCCAGGGCATTGGCGCTAACTTCGTGCCCGATGTACTCGATACCGAGCTCTACAACGAAGTGATTACTGTACCGAGCAACGAGGCGTTCCGCGTGGCGCGCGAGGCCGCGCATAAGGAGGGCCTGCTGGTCGGAATTTCCGCCGGCGCCGCGCTTTACGCCGCGCTCGAAGTAGCGAAGCGCCCCGAGGCCGAAGGCAAGAATATCGTGGCGATCATTCCGGACTTCGGCGAGCGCTACGTTTCTACCGCGCTCTTCGACGGATACAAGGAGTAGCGTTCACATAACGCAGGTTAGCCGGCTTGGCGAGTTCCCCCGAACTTGCCAAGCCGGCAGGCCATAGGCAATAAATGCATAAGCAACTAGCGGCTCGCACGCGGCTGGCGGTATTCGTACCCGAAACCGCGCCATATAGCCAAGCATTCACCGAGCGGAAAGAGACGGAATCGTGAAAAAACCAGGCTTCCTCAAGCTCATGCGCGAAGACCTCGAGGCAGCAAAGCGCCACGATCCCGCCGCGCGTTCCACTCTAGAAGTGGCGCTCGCTTACTCCGGGGTGCATGCCGTGTGGGCCCACCGTGTTTCGCACGCAATGTGGGTCAAGTCCGAGAAACTCCGCCTGCCGGCACGGCTCTTGTCCCAGCTCAGCCGAGCCGTCACCGGCGTCGAGATCCATCCCGCAGCAAAAATTGGCCACCGACTCTTTATTGACCATGGCATGGGCGTGGTCATCGGCGAAACCGCGGAAGTGGGCGATGATTGCCTGCTCTACCACGGCGTTACCCTGGGTGGCACATCGTCGGATCCCGTCAAGCGTCACCCCACTTTGGGTGACAACGTCATGGTCGGCGCGGGCGCCAAAATCCTTGGGCCAATTGATGTGGGCGACGACGCGCAGGTCGGCGCCAACGCCGTCGTCGTCAAAAATGTGCCGGCAGGCGCAACCGCGGTGGGAATCCCCGCAGAGGCGCGCCAGCCGGCGCAAAAGAAGGACGACGATTTCTACATCGACCCGGCAATTTATATTTAGTAGCTGGCCGCGTTGCCAATCGCGCTAGCTAGCCGCGCTGCTCCTCGTAGGCGCCAATGGCATTAATCCGGCGCTGATGGCGCTCGTCTTCCGAGAACGGCGTCTCGAGGAACCATTTCACCAGCTGAAGCGCCTCTTCCTGGCTGTGCTGCCGAGCTCCAATCGAAATGACATTCGCATTATTGTGCTCGCGGCCCAACTTGGCGGTGTCCTCGTTCCAGGCCAGGATCGCCCGCACGCCCTTCACCTTATTCGCCGAGATCTGCTCGCCGTTGCCCGAGCCGCCCAGCACAATTCCGAGCGAACCGGGATCGTTCACCGTTCCCTCTGCCGCGGCGATGCACGGCTGGGGGTAATCATCCTGGGCGTCGTATTCCTTGGCTCCGTGGTCAACCACTTCGTAGCCGAGCTTGCCCAACTCCTCGCGCAAATGTTCCTTCAGTTCAAAACCGGCATGGTCAGTTCCAATATGTACTCGCATGGCCTCATTCTATGCTGACCTTTTTGCCCAAACATGGGCTTTTGGAGCCGGGCGCCGCCCGTTCGCTCATGGCCTTGATTTCGACCTCTACCAGCGTCGTCGATTAAGGTTCTCCTATGACGAATATAGCATTAGAAGAAGTCCTCTCCGGGCGCGATGAATCCGTTCTCCCGCAAGATGATCTTTTCCGCGCGGTTAACGGAACCTGGCTCGACAACGAACCCATTCCGGCCGATCAGGCCCGCGTGGGATCGTTTATGAAACTGCGCGATGAGGCGGAAGAGCACGTTCGCGAGCTCATTGAAAACGCCTCCGTAGATGCCGGTGAAGTTTCCGACGACGCCGCCGCTCCGGCCGCCTCCGACACCACCAAAGTCAAGAATCTCTACTCTTCTTGGATGGACACCGAGGCCATTAATGCCAAAGGCACCGACCCCATTAAGCCTCAGCTAGATAAGATCGCGGGCGCTGCGGACAAGAGCGAACTCGCGGTCATCGTCGGCAAACTTATGCGCACCGGCATCGGCACTTTCTTCGGCATTGGCGTGGACTCCGGTTTTGACGATCCCGACACCAACCACGCTCTGATGTGGCAGTCCGGGATTGGCTTGCCTGACGAGGCCTACTACCGCGAAGAGCAATTTGCACCGGTCCTCGAGGCATACCAGAAATTCGTGCCCGAGCTGATTGAACTCGGCCTGGAAAAGGACTCTGCCGAGGCCGAGAAGCTGGGCGGCGTCGTCGTCGAACTGGAGAAGAAAATTGCCGCGCACCACATGAATATCGTGGATTCGCGCAACGCCGATTTGCTCAACAACCCCATGGGTTTTGCTGAGCTCGCCCAGCGCGCACCCGGATTCGATTGGGAGGCCGCGCTCTCGGCCGCCGGTTTTGACACCGAAAACCTCGGCGAAATTATCGTCCTCAGCCCCAACGCGATTGCCGGTGGCGCGCAGGTATGGGACGAGGCTTCCCTCGACGACCTCAAGACTTACTGCGCCTGGCGCCTGCTCCTCGGCTCGGCAACCTTCCTTACCGAGGCCATCGACGCCAAGAACTTTGAGTTCTACGGGACCGTACTCTCCGGCACCGAAGAGCAGCGCGATCGCTGGAAACGCGGCGTGGCGTTGGTGAATTCGCTCATTGGCGAGGCGGCCGGAAAGCTCTACGTGGAAAAGTACTTCCCGCCGGAGGCCAAGGCGAAGATGGACGTGCTGGTGGCTGATCTCCTCGAGGCCTACCGTCGCTCGATTCGCGAGCTCGATTGGATGGGCGAAGAAACCAAGCAGCGCGCGCTGGCTAAGGTAGACACTTTCAACCCGAAAATTGGCTACCCGGAGAAGTGGAAGGACTATTCCAGCGTTTCCATTGGCGACGATCTGCTGGCGAACGTGGCCGCGCTCTCGGAGTTCGAATTCCAGCGCGATATCGACAAGCTTGGCAAGCCCGTGGATAAATCTGAATGGCTTATGAACCCGCAGGAAGTGAACGCCTACTACAACCCGCAGTGGAATGAGATCGTGTTCCCGGCGGCAATTTTGCAGTTCCCGTTCTTCGACCCCGAGCGCGACGCGGCGTTTAATTACGGCGGCATTGGTGCGGTAATCGGCCACGAAATCGGCCACGGTTTCGATGACCAAGGCTCGAAGTACGACGAAACCGGCAAGCTCAAGAACTGGTGGACCGACGCGGATCGTAGCGAGTTTGAGAAACGCACGAAGGCACTGGTTGACCAGTACAGCGCTTATGTTCCCGAGCAGTTTGAGGACAGCTCGAGCTTCCACGTCAACGGCGAGCTGACCCTGGGCGAGAACATTGGCGATCTGGGCGGGCTTTCGATTGGTTTGAAGGCTTACCGCATTTTCCTGGAGCGCGAGGGAATTGAGCTGGCCGACGCCCCCACGATCGAGGGCTGGACCGGGGCGCAGCGCGTCTTCCTTTCCTACGCCCGCATTTGGCAGGAAAAATCGCGCGACGCTTTCTTGCAGCGGCAGGTTTCCACCGACCCGCATTCGCCGTCGGAATTCCGTTGCAATGGCGTGGTGAAGAACGTCGACGCCTTCGCTGATGCATTCGGCGTGAAGGAGGGCGATGCGCTCTACCTCGCGCCCGAGGAGCGCGTGCGCATTTGGTAGCGGCGGCTAGGGGTGGCTGGCTGGTGATCCGTCGGCGCCGCGCGGGGGTAGTTCGTGCGGAATGCGGTGCAGGCAGTCGCGCGGATCGCGCGGCAGTGGCTGCGAATACCAGCCGGCGGTTGGCAGCCGGTAGCGCCTAACAGAAACAATCCGACATCTGGGGTGCTTGAGCCTGAAAAGGCTTAGGCACCCCAGATTGCCTTGTCGCGACCGCATATTTATTGCGCAAATATTTTCCTTTGCGGCTTTATTGGCTCCGTCGGTTTTCTTTATCGTCGGGTTCATGAGGGGCACGCCGTTGTATCCTTCAGATTCCACTTTTTCGAGTCAAAGAAGATCGCATGAAAAAGAATTTAGTAATTTTCTCCGCCGCGGTGGCATCACTGGGTGGATTGCTCTTCGGGTTTGACACATCCGTCATCTCCGGCACCACCGGTGCACTCCAAGACATGTGGCAACTCTCCCCGGGAGAGCTTGGCTTCACCGTATCTTGCGCGACCATTGGCACAATTTTCGGAGCCCTATTTGGTGGCGCGCCCGCCAATAGGTTTGGCCGTAAGCCAATGCTCATGGTCCTCGGTTTCCTGTACACAGTGACGGCCATATTCGTGGCAATCGCCAGTTCGTGGTGGGTATTCATTGTTTTCCGGACACTTGGCGGTGTCACGGTCGGGGCATCATCGGTTGTTGCGCCTCTTTACACGGCCGAGATTTCACCGGCAAAGAGACGAGGAAAGCTCGTCGCTACCTTCCAGCTGAACGTGGTGATTGGCATCGTACTGGCGTACCTGTCCAATTTCGTCATCGTCCGCATGATGCCGATTGAGCAAGGCTGGCGCTGGATGCTCGCGATGCAGGCAGTACCCGCAATTATTTTCTGGATCCTGGTTCACTTCATTCCGGAATCGCCGCGCTGGCTTTACTCACGCGGACGGACCGCGGAAGCAACCGCGGTGATGGAAGATCTCTTCGACAAGGAAGAACTTAGCGCGGTGCTAAGCAGCCTCGCTGAACCCGCCCACGAGCCAGAAAATAAAAAGCCCTCTCTCCCGTTCCTCAACCGCCACAATGCTCGCCCAATTCTTATGGCGTTCTTGATTGCCTTCTTTAGCCAATTCGCGGGAACAAACGCGGTGCTTTACTATGCCCCGTCACTCCTATCGCAAGCCGGCATCCCGGGTGACGCCGCGTTTGCCGCTTCCATTCTGGTGGGCCTTACAAACCTCGTGTTTACGCTTCTCGGCAGGTCGCTCATTGATCGCGTTGGGCGCCGGCCGCTGGTCATGATTGGAGCCGGAGTTGATTTCCTCGCCTTGATCGCCATCGCGGGTATCTTCCACTTCTCCGGAGGAGAGCTGAACTCCACCACGGGAATTATCGTGCTCGCTCTCATCATGGTATTTATCGCGGCACTCGCCGCCGGAATCGGTTCGGTACTGTGGGTCTTCATCTCGGAGATTTTCCGGCCCGAATACCGCGCGCAGGGTCAGGCGGTTGGATCTGCCTCGCACTGGATTTGCGCCGCCATCGTTTCGGGAACTTTCCCGGTTCTCTTCACCCATTCCATGGTCGGCACCTTCGCGCTCTACGCCGCCTGCATGCTGGGCGCGGTCGCCTGGTCGGTGTTCCAAATGCCCGAAACTAAGGGCCGCAGATTGGAAGAAATTGGCGAAGAGTAGCTTGGGTTAGCGCGTCGCAAAATCGTGTCCAGCGATGCGTCGCCGTCGCCCTCACTTTGGCGACGTCGGTGCGATGGAAAAATCCAAGCCGTCCGCACCTGAATCTTTAGTAGTCTCTTCAGAGGAATATAAATCATGAAAACAACCATGGCTGACGTTGCTCGAGAGGCTCAAGTCTCAATCTCGACCGTCTCGCATGTTCTCAACGGGACACGGCGTGTAAAGCAGTCGACCCGAGAGGCAGTAATTGACGCTATCCAAAAGCTCAATTACGAGGCGCCACGCACGATTCGTTCGCTCCGTGCGGGGGCGCGCCCCTCGCTGGGAATCGTTGGCTCGATTCTTGAGAATTCAGGTGGCTTGGCTCAACTGTTGGAAGTTATGCGCGCGGCGGAAGACGAAGGATTCGAACCAATTATGGCCGATTCACTCGCTTCCATACCCGGCGAGGAGCGAGCCGTGCGCACGCTCCTTGCCCAGCACGTTGACTCCATCGCCATCAGCCCCGTCAGGGGGTGGCGCCGGCACAGTCTCCGCCTCTTACGCCAAAGCGGAATCCCATTCGTGGTTGTTGGAGTAGTTGACCGGGGAACCCTTGCCCATCAAATTGCTCCCGACCGCGCCGGAGCTATTCAAATCATTACCCAAACCCTGCTCCGCTCGGGCACTGGTCATCCCGTTCTCGTTTTTCCCGATCGTCATATTGCGGCGGGTTCGGAGCAGATGCGCGGTTTTGAACGTGCGCATGCCCTGGAAGGGAAAAGGGTCGGGCGCGGCCAGCTCCTGGCCGGAACCCCGTCGGAAACACGCCTCACCAGGAATCTCATGCGGGCTCTCTCGGATAGTGGGGACGGCCTGGTGCTAGGAAGTTCAGCTTTTGCCCGAAGCGCGCTCGCGGCGGCCGCCCACCTCGGGTTGATTGTTGGTTACGACGTAAAGGTCGCCGTTTTCGACGACGCACCTAAGTTTCTTCCAACCCCTGAACAATTTGTCCGCGCGATTCCGGCTACGGATCGTATCGCCGATCGAGCAATCGCACTCCTGCGTAGCCAGATTGGGCAAAGCGCGTCCACCCAGCGGAAAACTGAAACTGTTTTGCCCGTATTCATTGCGGGTAAGCAAAGCGGAATTTCCGCTCGAGCGCTGGAATCCCATACCAAATTGTCCGAGCCCTACCTAACTAATGATTACGACGACGTCGTCCTTACAACCTCCGCGCACGGACGCCGTGCCGCCGGTTGGAATCTCACAGATAGAAAACACACCATCCCCCATCGAGTATCGAAGGAGATACCCATGACAAATTCCCAATTCCCCGACCGCTATTTCCCCGGCCTTCACATTCGTCCGCGCTTCGGATGGGTGAACGACCCCAACGGATTCCACCGCGTGGGAGACACTTGGCACATGTTTTACCAGCACAACCCTGAAGCACCCTGGCACAATCAGATCACCTGGGGACACATGACCTCCAAAGATCTCGTCAACTGGGTCGAGCAGCCAATTGCGCTCCGCCCGCGTTCGGGCAAGGAGGACTCCGCCGGATGCTGGTCCGGTATTGGCCTCATTCACGAGGGAATCTCGTCGCTTCTCTATACAGGTGTCACGCGCCAGGATGGCCCTTCCGTTACGATTCTCGCGGAGCAACTGGCAGATGGCTCACGCTGGGAGCGCACCGCCGTCGTCGCGGAAATGCCACCTATCGAAAACGTGCGCGCAATGCGCGACCCGTTTGTGTTCGAACACGATGGGAAAACACTGGCCATCCACGGCGGTGGTTTCGACGATGGAACGCCCGCAGTTTTCGTTTACGACGCCAGCGACTGGAAGAACTGGAAGTTCCTCGGCACGCTTCTCAAGGGCGACGACGCAATTGCGTCCGTCCACGCGCACGCCTCGATTTGGGAGTGCCCGCAACTCGTGCCCGTCGGAAACAAATGGGTACTTATTCTGTCTCTGTGGGTGGAGGCGGAAACCCTCATGGATCATCTCACCGGCGTTGCGTACCTGGTCGGCGACCTCGACCTTTCCGCTGGTTATCCACAATTCATTCCCTCGGATGGCGGCAGCTTTGATCGCGGCGCCGATTTCTATGCTCCCCAGTGCAAGCTGGACGACGATCGAGTTCTTGCCTGGGGTTGGACCTGGGAAGGCGCCGAACGCTCCGATCAAGAAATCGACGAGTCCGGATACAACGGCGCCCTAACCTTCCCGCGAGAAGTGGTTATGACGGATGGTCGAGTTCATATGCGCCCCGCTCCGGAAATCTATAAGCTTCGCGAACGCGGTTTACGAGAACTCACACATATTGATATTCCCTTCTCGGCCGACCTCACGGGTGAAGGCACCGTACAACTTTCAGATACGCAGACAGGCGAGGACCTGGTTCGATTGACTGTTACCGGCCAGGCATCGTTGTGGGTCGATGGTTCCATCGTTGAGTTCTTCGGTGCCGGTCCGTCGGTGACGCAACGCGTTTACCCCAAGGGTTCTCTCAAACTGACGACCTCCGAAAACGTGAAGGTTCAGGCTTTCGCGCTTTCAGCGTTCGACGACGACGGAGCGCGGCGTGCTAACGCCGTGAGGTTTGCCGGCGAGGTGGAATAGGGCGGCCGGGCCGCTTGGCAACCGCGCGGGATTACGCGCGCGGACCGGGCGGCGTAACCGCGAGGCCTGCCGGGCCGGCCGTGGCCGAGCCTGCATAGTGGCCCGGGCATGCCGGTCGTTATCATTGCGCGGCCGGGCCCGCGCCGCTCGCCACAGACAAGCTACCATGCTGGCCATGTAAAACCGCCGAGCCGGCACCGCTCGCCGTGGCATATTGCTTAGCAAACACGCGTTACTTCACCAGCTCGCCTCTGTCCGTATTTTTAGCCAGTGGGCGCCGGGAACTTTTTTGGTTCCCAGCGCCCACTGCTCTGCCATTTACCCGCGGTGATGTCGATGAGTTCTCCATGCTGGAAGAGTCGGCGTGGTCGACAAACGCTAAAACTTGACCGGTAGAACGTCCAGTGAGGTAAAGCGCGTTTAATAATGCGAAAAAGCGCCCGACTTGCTTTCAAAGGGCGACACAATCAACCGCCACTTGTTTCGATTATTTGACGGTCATAACGCTTATGGCAATACTAAACTTCATTACACGCTATATACGCACCCCGAATAAGAATATTTCAACCTATACAAGAGCTTATGCGATGTTTACACTGAAAAGAGGTGAAATGATGACACTCCCCGTGTCCCAATAATGCGAACCAAAGCATAACAAGCAAATAATTACGCCTCAATTCTCGCTAGACCATTCAAATACCGTCGCATCTAGCGCTACGGAGCGAAAATCCATCGAGCATCTCAAACCAAATGTAACGGATCTTTTTTCAGCGCTGGACACAACTACTACACAACTGCGCGCATTGCCCATCACCGAGGTAAATAACGGCAAGCTGGAGCGCCTTATCTCAGGCGTAACGTCCCGTTGCAACGCGCTGCAGGGAATCGAGATGTCCTGGCTGGGAGAAGCGGACGCGCGCTAAGGCTCGAAAAATCGCCGAAGAACGCAAACACGCTCGAGAAAAGGACGGGGAGCCGGATCCCGGCGGCGCTGAACTTTTCCCGCCCCGATTCACCAATCCCGTTATGTTCGCAAACCCGCAGGATTTGCTCGAGAATCATGGCGAATCGAGCCTCAGTGCACGCGGCGCCTTGGACAGGGCGCAAACCGCCGTCGACTTTCCCCAATTCGGCGAGGCGGACAAGAACGGGGAGATTCCCCCCCCCGATTCATTGACGTGCTAAAGACCCGGATCTCGAAGGTGCAACAATTACGAAATCACTAAGCCCTCACCCCGAGGAAGAAAACGCACTCCTCGGCCTCACTAAACAATCGATTACCCCGGAGGCCGTCGGAAAAGCGATGCGTGCCTAGGCGATAGAGACCATACCCGCGACCATGGAAAGGCACGCGGCTTGCGTAACCCCAGTCTCGAGTTTGAATTTCTTCGCGGCCAAATACGGGACAGGCTGGCGGATCAGCGGCAGTTTCGACGACATCGACGGCCACCACATCAACGCCTGGTCCAATTGCATTACGGACCGCAAAGCGAAGGATGACCGCCGCACGCTATCCCAGCGCCGCGCACGCGGGCACTCCGACCTTATCCAACTCCGCGCGCAGAACACCCGGCAGGGTAGCTTTTGGCCTGGTCGCCGGCGCCTCGACGGCCCACCGCCGAGTCGCACGCCTTACTTGGAAAGCTAAGAAGCGTGATCTGGGATGATCCCGCGGCCGAAGCTATGGCCGGGTATGAACCGACCATGCTTGGTCATGGCACGCCGCTACTACCCTCGCAACTTAGACACCTGTTGTGCGATTCGCGCATTATTCGAACTGTGTTCGCCGGAGCGAGCACCGTGCTCGACGCCGAACGGGCTAGCCAGCTCTATTCGGACGACCAAAAGAATGCGGTGCTCGCACGCGACGGCGGCTGCACCTTCCCCGGTTGCACCGACACTTACCAGACCTGCGACGTCCATCATGCGCAGGAGTGTGAGAGCTGCCATGGGAACACCGATCTAAATAACGCGGTCTGCCTCTGCTGGCGCCACCACCGCTACGTGCATACGAAGCACGTCCGAATCCACATCCACGAGAAAGGGATTCTTTTCGAAAACGACGAGCAGGGACTTATCGCGACGCATGTGTGACGGGGGTAGCGGCTAGCTGGGTTGGCGGCTAGCTTCAGCGCGGCCAACGCTGCTGGCGTCCGCCGCCTTAGGCGAATAGCGGGCCGGTATCCCGCGAGCGCTTGAGCTCGTAGAAGCCGGGGGTCTTGGCCAAAGCCACGCAGGCATCCCAGGCCTGCAAAGCCGCGTCTCCATGCGGGGCCGGGGAAAGGACCGGGCCAAAGAAAGCCGCACCATCGATGGCGATAATCGGCACACCCACCTCATTACCCACCAGCTTAAGGGCTTGCTCGGTGGACTCGCGCAGGGCGTCGTCCCACTCATCGGCGTCGTTACCGTAACCCTCACCTAGGCCCATTGCCTCAAGGACCTCGGCGGCTACCTCGATACCGAAAATGCGACCGCCCGGGTGTACAGCGTTGCCAAAGTTGGTATAGAACTCGTCAAGCTTTTCGTTGCCTTCTTGGTCGGCGATCTTCATGGCGATCTGCGCCACCGAACGGATCAGATCCCCACCGTGATGGGACTCCAGCCACTCGGTGTTGCCTTCATTGAGGATCGAAAGCGAAAACGGGTGCCAGCGCACCTCGAAATCGCGCGCCTCGGAAACTTCGGTCACCCACCGGGCGGTAATCCACGTCCACGGGCAAGCCGCATCGAACCAAAAATCAACTGTTGTGCTCATAGCCCTAGTTTTTCACACATCCACCGCCTGAAGCGCAAGTTATTTCCGAGTAGACTTCCGATGTATATTTTCGACCCGAAACTCGGGCCATTTTTTGCGGCATTTCCCGTAGCGGCTTCCTGCAAGCTTCGCGGCTCAGTACAGCCCTCCGCAGTGTGGCTAGCGCGTGTCTAGCGCATGACGGTTGCGCGGCTGTTGCGTAGCGTGGCTACGGCGTCGTCGTAAAAGATACTGCGAACAACGTAACGAAAGGACATCTATGCCGGGCACAAACTTGACCCGTGAAGAGGCGGCGGAGCGCGCGCAAGTCGTGGCGACCAACGCCTACCGCATCCACCTGGACCTCGCTACGGGGTCCGAGGAGACGTTCACGGCAATTACCGAAATCGACTTCGACGCGAAAGAGAGCGCCTCAACGTTCTTCGATCTGATCGCGCAGTCGGTGGAGAAGGTGACCCTCAACGGCACGGAGCTTGACCCGGCCGCCTACGCGGATTCGCGCTTCCCGCTTGAAGGCCTCGCCGAGCACAACACCCTGCGTGTGGAATCCACCCAGCTCTACTCGCACACCGGTGAGGGCCTGCATCGCTACGTGGACCCGGCCGACGGCGAGGTCTACCTCTACTCGCAGTTTGAGGTGGGCGATGCGCGGCGCGTGTACGCGAACTTCGAGCAGCCGGACTTGAAGGCAACTTTCGAGTTCACCATCGACGCGCCCGCCACCTGGACGGTGCTTTCCAACGCCAAAACCCCGCAGCCCGACCCGCTTGAGGGGCGCGACGGCGTCGCTCGTTGGGCCTTCCCGCCCTCCGAGCCGATTTCGACTTACATCACCGCGCTCGTCGCCGGCCCCTACGAGGGCGTACAGGGCGAGCCGTATATCTCTTCGGATGGCCGCGAGATCCCCTTCGGCGTTTACGCGCGCAAGTCACTGGCGCAGTACCTGGACGCGGACGATATTTTCGATACCACGCGCCGGGGCTTTGAATACTTCGAGGCCAACTACGGCCACCCCTACCCCTTCTCCAAGTACGACCAGGTCTTCGCCCCCGAATACAACGCGGGCGCGATGGAAAACGCGGGCCTGGTGACGATTGTGGAAACATACGTCTGGCGCACCCGCCCCACCGCCGCCATGGTAGACCGCCGCGCGATCACGATTTTGCACGAGCTGGCCCACATGTGGTTCGGCGACTTGGTCACCATGAAGTGGTGGGATGACCTGTGGCTCAACGAGTCCTTCGCGGAGTTCATGAGCCACCTGGCCGCCGCGAACAACACTCGCTGGACCGATGCGTGGACCACTTTCCTCGCCTCGGAGAAGACCTGGGCGATCAAGCAGGATCAGCTTCCGTCCACCCACCCCATCGCGGCGAATATTCGCGATTTGGAAGACGTTTTGGTGAACTTCGACGGCATCACCTACGGCAAGGGCGCGAGCGTGCTCAAGCAACTCGTGAACTACGTGGGTCTGGAGGAATTCCTGGCCGGCGTGCGTAGCTACATCGAGAAGAACAAGTGGGGTAACGCCACCCTCGGCGACCTGCTGGCCGAACTGGAGGTCTCCTCCGGGCGCGACCTGAGCTCCTGGACTAAGCTTTGGTTGCAGGAAGCCGGCGTCAATACGCTGACCGCGGACGTCACTTTCGAGGGTTGCGAGGTTGCCCGCTTCGAGCTGGTGCAGAGCAACGACGCGAACTCTTCGTTGCGCCCGCACCGCCTGACGGTCACCGCTTTCCAGCTCAACGACGGCACCTTCAAGCCAATTGCTCGCGCGGACGTGGACGTGGAGGGCGAGCGCACCCGCGTTCCCGAACTCGAGGGTAGCGAGCCCGATTTCATTCTCCTGAACGACGGCGACTGGGGCTACGCCAAGCTACGCTTTGACCCGCGCTCCTTCGCGGCCGGGGTCGATCACCTCGACGCCTTCGACGATGGCCTGCAGCGGGCGATCTTCGTGTTCTCTGCCTGGGATATGGTGCAGGACGGCGAACTCGATGCGCACGCTTACGCGGATATCGCGGTGACTGCTATTGAGGACGAGCCCAACGGCACCGTTTTGCGCTACCTGCTCAGCACGGTTTCCAGCGCGGTGGGAAGCTACTCTGATCCGGCAACGCGCGAGGAATTCGCCACCCGCGTGGCCGGCGAGCTTCTGGAGATTGGCTACGCGGCCAAGGCCGGTTCGGATTCGCAAAAGCAGATCCTCGACTCGGTGATCCCGCTGGTCACGAGCGCCGAGCAGCTCGATCAGATCGCCGGCTGGCTGGAAGGGACGAATGTTCCCGAAGGCTACGAGATCGACCAGGCCGTGCGCTGGGATATTCTCGCCGCGCTGGCGGCCGCCGGGCGCATTTCGCGCGCCGAGATCGACGCCGAATTTGAGCGCGACCAGTCCTCGTATGGCCAGATTGGTAAGGCCACCGCGGAAGGTGCGCTGGCAACCGAAGAAGATACCGAGGCGGCCTGGCAGGAAATCCTGCACCCACAGTCGAATACTCGCCAGCGCAACCTGGCGCTTGGTTTCCGCACCAAGAAGCCGGAGCTCCTGGTTCCCTACGTGGAAAAGTACTTCGCTGAGGCCGCTCGCATGTGGGAAGACAATTCCGTCGAAATTGCCTCCAATATGCTCGGCTACGCCTACCCCAGCAAGCTCGCTGGCCGCACTGACCTGGGAGTAGACCTCCTGGCCGCGGGCGAAAAGTGGATGGCTGAGGCAGAGGCGGCACCCGCCGCCAAGCGCCTCGTTTCCGAGGTGGTTGACCAGACCAGGCGCGCGGTGCGCAACCAGAAGGTAGACGCCCGGCGCGAGGCGTAAGGGCCCGTCGCCAGGCGCGAGGGCTTAAGCACAGCGGAAGGCCGGTGAGCAGGAGATCTGCTCACCGGCCTTCCGCTTTATCTAATTGAGCTTGGCGCTACTCGCCACGCGCGGCGCTACGCTCCGCCTTATATCGATCAAAGAGCGACAGCATGCGGGGGTTATCCGCCAGATCATCGATAAGCACCGGCTGCTCGGTGCCATCGGCGAGCGGGACCTTCCAGTTCGGGTATTCCTTATTCGTTCCGGGCTGGTTTTGCACCCGGCGCTCCCCAACGGCGTCGACCAGTGCGATCGACTGCAACTCACCGGGCGTGCGCGCCATGAAGGCGTGCATTGCTTCAATGATTTCGCGTTCGGTGGGCTCGGCGCCGTTGTCCTCCAGCAGGCCCTCGCTACGCAGGCACGCGCGCAGATGCTCCATCTCGCGTTCCCAGTCGGCGCGCACTTGCTCGGCCGGCTCGGTGAGAATGCCCAGCATATCGCGCAGATCCACGTGTTCGCCCGCGAGGTATCCGGCAAGCGGCGGCAGATCGTGGGTGTCCACGGTGACGAGGGTGTTCGCGCGATACTCGTGCGGAGCCCGGAAATCTTCGCCGTTCTTCTCGAAGAGCACCACCGAAGTGCCGAAAAGCCCGCGCTCCGCGAGGAAATCGCGCACCCACGGCTCCACGTTGCCCAGGTCTTCGCCGATAAGGAGGGCCCCGGCGCGCTGGGCCTCGAGCATCAGCACACCGATCATCGCCTCGTGGTTGTAGTAGACGTAGGTTCCCTCGGTGGGCTTCTCCCCCTCGGGAATCCACCACAGACGGAAGAATCCCATAACGTGATCCACTCGTAGACCGCCGGCATGGCGCAATACTGTGCGGGCCATGTTGCGGATGGGCGCGTAGTGCAGCTTCGAAAGCTCGGCCGGGTTGAATGGCGGCTGGCTCCAGTTCTGGCCCAGCTGGTTATACATATCCGGCGGGGCGCCCACCGTCACGCCGTGCGCAAAGGCCTCGGGCAAGCTCCACACGTCAGCGCCCTTCGGGTTCACGCCCACCGCCAGATCGTGCACAATTCCAATGCGCATACCTGAGCTAATTGATTCGCGCTGCGCCGCTGATAGTTGCTCGTCGAGTACCCACTGCATCCAAGCGTAGAAGTTCACGGAGTCAGAAAGCTCCTCCAGCGCCGCGAGCGCCTGGGAGGTGTCAGGGCTTTCGAGTCCCTCCGGGAAATCCTCACCGTACTTTTCGAACAGCGCGCACCAAAGAGCAAAGTTTTCCAGGCCCTTGCCCTCGCGCTCACGATATCGGTCAAATGCGCGCTGGCGGGCCGCGCTACGCGGCTCCTCGAAAATAACCTGCAGAGCACGCTTTTTGGCAATCCAGGAAGCGTCGCGATCAAGGAAGGAGTTATTCAGCGACTGCTTCTTCGCCGGCTCCCCGGCCCAGTTCAGAAGCGACCGGCGCCCCGAATCCATGTAGGCGACCTCGCGGATATCCTCCGGGCGAATGTACATCGGGTTGAAGAAGCGGCGAGATACCGGCAGATATGGCGAGGGCTCGAGCGGCGGCTCCGGCTGGGCCGCGTGGAGCGGATTGACCTGCACGAACTGAGCGCCCAGCGATCCAAAAAGCGAACCAAGTTCGGCCAGGTCGGCCAGATCGCCAATACCCCAGGATTCGCGAGAACGAACCGAGTAAAGCTGCGCCATCACGCCCCAGCCATCCACGCCGCGCTCGGCAGGTGACGGCATGCGCTGCGGAACCACAATGAGCATTCCGGAATGTTCCTCCGCCCGGTCTTCGCCCGGCGGACTCACGCGCGCGCGGAGCCGGTGGTAGCCGAGGGGAAGATCCTGCGGAATCACGAACGACGCCTGCCCGATGAGGCGCCCGTCCACGAGCTGCGGCAAAGTAAAGTCGTCGGTTTGGTTAACCGCGCGTACTTCCCCGTTTTCAAGTTCGACGTCGACGTCGACCCCCGCGCCGTGGGGCACATGCAACTGAATAACGGCTCCGGCACCCTCGCGAACCACGGTCGTGTCATCGAGAACCTGGCGCCACGGGCCGAGCTGGGCATCCGCGAGCGCCGACTGCGCTGCCTCTTCCGTCGAAGCATCGACGCCCATGGCCGCGAGGACACGGATCAAGGTGTCATCTTCGACCGTGATGTGCTCTCCACCGAAGCTCCAATACGCAGACGAGACGTGATATGCATCTGCGAGTCGGTTGAGAAGGTCCCGCGTTGGCTTCTCTGCCATGTGCCCTCCTGTTGAAATCGCGCGCGATTACGTGTGGTAACGCTAGCTAACAGAATATATGGTAGCGGCCCAAAGCAATAGCAAATTTTCACCTCTTTTCAGTGTGTTTTCATAAATGGCCGGCATTCGCCCGCGCTCGAGCTGGAGGGGCGCTGGCGCGCCGGAGCGCCAGCGCTGACGCTCCGCTGCTTGCCCGCGCGGCGAACATCTTGCTTTGAGGCGGTGGCTCCGCGCGCCGGGCGGTTAGCATAGAGCTACATGCTCGCGCGGTAGCGCGCAATCGCACGGAAAGGAACGAGCGTGGAGCGCATTGACATCCCGGAGACCGACACCGAACCTCTGGCGAGTATCTTGAATAATCTCCGGCTTGAGCGGACGGGAGAAAAGACTTACCGCGGAGTAAGCCTGGTCCAGCTGACCGGTCGCGTCTACGGCGGGCAAGTTTTGGGGCAGGCGACCGTAGCCGCTACGGACCACGTCAATAAGACGCTGGGCCTGGATCCGGACGTTCGGCTGGCTCATTCCATCACCGGCGCGTTTTTGCGGCCGGGCGATCTGCGCAAGCCCATCGATTTTCGGCTTGAGGACCTCAATGACGGTCGATCGTTCTCAACCCGAAACGTGGTGGCGCACCAGGGCGATGAAATCATTTTCTCCGCCCGAGTTTCCTTCCAGCTCCGCCAGCCTGGCCCTTCCTTCGGTGAGTCTCAGCCGGAGAACGTCACGCCGCCGGAAGACGTTCCCTCGTCGGTAGATTTCTTCGCCGCAATCGACAACGACTACGGCCACATTATGAGCTCCACCAACGCCTTAGACCTGCGGCACGTGGACGGAATGGTTTACATGAAGCCATCCGCGGAGCGCTCGCCACACCAGTATCTCTGGCTCCGCACGCGCTCGCCCATGCCGGAAAATTCCAGCCGCACCCTGCAGCGAGCGGTGCTGGGATATTCGGCAGATCAGTTCATGCTCGAACCGGCCCTGCGAGCCCTCGGGCTTTCCTGGATGTCGCCGATTTCTTCGATCGCTACCCTCGACCACTCCATCTGGTGGCACCGCAACTTCGACATTTCTGACTGGATTCTGGTCGATATGGAATGCCTCTCCGCGCAAAATGGCCGCGCGCTAGTGCAGGCACGCTTCTTCCAGGACCAAAAGCATGTGGCGACGATGATGCAAGAGGGAATGGTTCGCGTGCGTAAGGAAAGCGGGCATCGGCAAACCGTCGAGTAGGCGGCTAGCGCGCTCGCACGCTACGCGCGCCGCTCGCCGGCGCAAACTGCGCCGGGCAAAGCTTGGGGCCCGCCAAAGTTGACGGACCCCAGTAGCTAGTTATCGCGTGAGCTTGCGATGCGTTCCGGCTCCGGGAGCCAGCGCCGCCTCGCCCAGGCGTTCCACCTTATTCTTCTCGTAGCCCTGGAAGTTGCCCTCGAACCAGTACCACTGGGCCGGATCTTCGTCGGTGCCCTCCCACGCCAGAATGTGGGTGGCCACGCGGTCCAGGAACCAGCGGTCGTGCGTAATAACCACCGCGCAACCCGGGAACTGCAGAAGCGCATTTTCCAGGGATCCCAGGGTCTCCACGTCCAAATCGTTGGTCGGTTCGTCCAGCAGGAGCAGGTTTCCGCCCTGCTTGAGGGTCAGCGCCAGGTTGAGTCGGTTACGCTCGCCGCCCGAAAGCACTCCCGCCTTCTTCTGCTGGTCGGGCCCCTTGAACCCGAAGGCAGAAACGTAGGCGCGCGAGGGCATTTCAACTCCGCCGACCTGGATGTAATCGAGCCCGTCAGAGACGACCTCCCAGAGCGTCTTATCCGGATCAATGCCGGCCCGGTTCTGATCAACGTAGGAGATCTTGACGGTTTCGCCAATCTTGAGCTCTCCGCCGTCGAGCGGTTCGAGCCCCACAATCGTCTTGAACAGGGTCGTTTTTCCGACGCCGTTGGGGCCGATAATGCCGACGATGCCGTTGCGTGGAAGCGAGAAGGACAGGCCGTCGATGAGTTTGCGATCGCCGAATCCCTTCTGCAGATCCTTCGCCTCCAGCACCAGGGTGCCCATGCGGGGCCCCGGCGGAATCTGAATCTCTTCGAAATCAAGCTTGCGGGTGCGCTCAGCCTCCGCCGCCATTTCTTCGTAACGATCCAGACGCGCGCGAGACTTGGCCTGGCGCCCCTTGGCCGAGGACCGCACCCACTCGAGTTCGTCCTTCAGGCGCTTCTTGAGCTTGGCGTCCTTCTTACCCTGAACCTCCAGGCGTTCCTGCTTCTTTTCAAGGTAGGTGGAGTAGTTGCCCTCATAGGGGTAGAGCCGGCCGCGATCGACCTCAGCAATCCACTCGGAAAGATTGTCGAGGAAGTAGCGGTCGTGAGTTACGGCGATCACCGCGCCGGGGTAGGTCCGCAAATGCTTTTCCAACCAGTCCACCGACTCGGCGTCCAAATGGTTGGTCGGTTCGTCGAGCAGAAGCAGATCCGGTTCTTCAAGCAGAAGCCGGCACAGCGCCACGCGACGGCGTTCGCCACCGGATAGCACGCTTACCGGAGTATCGGCCGGCGGGCACCGCAAAGCCTCCATCGCCTGAGCAAGCTGCGAATCCAAATCCCACGCATTCGCCGCGTCAATTTCGGCCTGGAGCTTGCCCATCTCTTCCATCAGCGCCTCAAAATCGGCGTCGGGATCAGCCATTTGTTCACTGATGTCATTGAAGCGATGAATCTTGTCAATGATGTCCTGGCGGCCCAGCTGCACGTTTTCGAGGACGGTTTTGTCCTCATCGAGCGGCGGCTCCTGCTGCAAAATTCCCACGGTGTAGCCGGGCGAAAGGCGCGCTTCGCCATTGGACGGCTCGTCCAAGCCGGCCATAATCTTCAAAATGGTCGATTTTCCGGCCCCATTCGGACCCACCATGCCGATCTTCGCGCCCGGATAGAAAGCCATCGTGACGTCGTCGAGGATCACCTTGTCCCCCACGCGCTTGGAGGCATGGATCATCTGGTAAATAAATTCAGCCACGTTTCCTCAGCTCATGTCAGTCGTATTTTCCAAAATCCGCGATAATTAGGGATTTCGGCCCCGTAACAGCATACAGGGAGACGGCCTGAAAGTCGCTAGAAGCATCCGCGGCTGAACTCATGTCACACCTCCTGCGGCTCCTTTATTTCCCACATATCCGCCGCCGGTGCCCCGTCGTGTTGCTCCGCTTCCGCGGGGGCACCTTCCTCCTGCCCGACGGCGAACTGGGAATCCTCGGGCCCGGTTTCGCCTGCTCGTAGGCCGACGATCGAGTTGAGGGATCCGAGGTCTTCTTCCCCGCGGCGCACCTTCGCATAGCTGGCCGTCCCCAGCGAGAGCTCGACTCCCACCGAGTCAGCCACGATTACCAGGCGGGTGCGCGGAGTGGATTTCTCATCCTCACTCGCGGTCCATTCGCGCGTGGTGAGCCGACCTCGCACCAGCAGCGGGGTTCCCCGCCGGCACGAGTCCGCCATGTTCTTCCCCAGCACACCGCGAGCGCGCACCTCGTACCAAGTGGTGGCGCCGTCGCGATACTCCTGCTTTTCCCGATCCCAAAAGCTGGGCGTCACGCCTACCGACACTTGGGTCACGTCCGAAGACGTTTCATTCTTGAAAATAATTGGATCCGCACCCGCGAACCCCTTGATGGTTACATACGTTTCATTGGACACGGTTTTCTCCTCATCTCTAGCTCTTCGCTTTGTGGAGCGCTCACATATTTGTGAGTCACAGATTTGAGGATGCCGGGTTTTTGCGGCGCGCTTTGGCCACCGCGCGCAACCTGTGGATAGGAGCGACGCGAACCGATCTGTGGACACGCAGCCGCGCGCTCGCCGGCGCAGCCGGGCACTAGCCAGCCATGCCGGCGCCCAAAGCCTCGCGCACCTTACGGTAGGCCCCCAGGATTCGCTCCGTAGGCTCGGCGAATTCCTGGGTCACCACCTTGCGCAAGGCACCGCGAACGGTGTCGTCGTACCGCTGAGCACCGCGCCGAGCATTCCGGCGCGCGGACCACCACGCAACCGCGAAGAACGCGGCGCAGATAACCACTCCACCGGCAAGCCCGGCATACCAGGGGACGCGCAGAATTCCGGCGAGCGGCAAGCCCACGCCCGCGATCAACGCCACCACTCCGAGCGCCAAGAGCACAAAAGGTAGCGCGCGGCTCGGCTTCGTGATGGGAACAGCGCGTAGAGCGGTGCCGGCCGCGCGGCGAATGTGGTCCGCGGGCGGGATCTCCTCCGTCAGCGCTTCTTGCCAGCGCGCCGGCAGACCCGCTCGCGCGTAGGCAATCCACGACTCGCGTTCGGCTGTAATCATCGATAGGGCGGGTTGCTCCGGGCGCGCTACCGCTCGCTCGCGCGGATCGCTCAGCGCGGCCGTAATCGCCGGAATACCCGATGCGGAGTATAGGCTATTGGCCACTTCCGCGCGGTTTTCCTCGCTCACCTGCACCGGCGGCTCTTCGTAGCCCTTTGCCAATCGCGCTCGCACGGCTTCGAGCTCGGCCGCGGCGGTGCCAAGTGCGCTGTCTGTACGCTGAGAGGCGCGGCGCATTTCCGCCCAAATCTGCTCCAGCCCGACGCGCTTGAGCCCGGAGGTGGCGTACACAGGGACGCCACCCAAACCGTCTTCCGCAAGCAGGCGCTTCACATCTTCGACGACGTCGCCCACCCGTGCGGCCGGCAACGTATCTACCTGATTGAGCAGGACGATCATGCGATCCTGGCGGCTTTTCATCGCCGATATATAGGAGGCATGGATCAAATTATCGGCGTATTTTTGCGGGTCGAGAACCCAAATCAGCAGGTCAACGAGGGGGAGAACGCGGTTTACCTGAGCGGAATTCGAGGCCGCCACCGAATCGTGATCCGGTAAATCGAGTAGGACCAGGGAACTGATGCCGTGGTCATCGGGAGTGAGGATTGAGTCGTGAGTGATGGCGCGGCGCGGGTTCACACCCATCACCCGCAAAATCGATTCGGCCTCGGCGCTCCAAATGCAGGCGGTGATATCCATGCTCGTTGGCCGAATATCGCCGGTTTCGGAAAACTCCAAACCGGTGAGGGCGTTGAACATGGTGGATTTCCCGGAGCCGGTTCCGCCCGCGAGCGCGGCAACGGTGAGCCCCATCCCCGCATCGAGCCGCTCTTGCACGCTCGCCAATTCGCGGCGGGCGCGCTCGGAGGCGAAAGGATCGGCGCGATCGCCCGCGACCTCGATTGCTTCCCCGATCGCGCGCGCGAGGTCCGCTACCGGCGCGTGCTCGCCGGGCTCAGCCGCGCCGAATGCCTCAGCCGCGCGCTGTTCCTGCTCTTTTTCCCCCATGACTCTCCCCTATCTCCTGCTTTGCACTCGCCGCGAGACCGCCGCGCGGGCGCGGGCGCCAGCCGCCGCCAGACTGCTAAAACCTGCGCTTGAATTCTGCCGCGCGCAGCCGCAACTCCCGCCCGTTACCAATGCTTACCGTACCCAAGGCGGCGCAAAAACCTTCCACGACCTCGTCAATTGCCTCACCTAAAATCTGCGCCAGGCGCTCTCTACCGGTGCGCACCACTTGGCCCTCGGTTGCCTCATTTGTGAGCGCGACGGCGCCGCTCACGCCCCCGGCCGCCGCGCCAAACAGTGCGGCAGTCCCCTCGTCGCTAAACCAAGCGACGCCATGGCGGCGAGCCAGATCCCGCAGGGCCACGTCCCAACGGCCGAGGGCCGCCCGCGTCGTCGACTCAAAACTAATTCGCTGCTCGGCATCGGCAATAACTTGGGTGGTGTCCGCGACTCCGCCGCGCCAGGCCGAGGTGATGTCACTCGATGCCGAAATAAGTGCCCGGCTCAGCGCGGTGCGGATAGCCTTCACAATGCCCTGGTTTACTTCCGCTACCGCGACATCCCGCTGCGCGGTACGGCGCCGTTGCAAAAAACCGGGGGCGTTTTTTCCGGCCACGGGCGCCAGGGCTCCCCCGGCTGAGGCGTGGGAAATCCAGGCCGTGGTCGGCGCGCCCTGCCCAAAGCGGCCGTGACTCGCCAAAGAGACCAGCTGTTCGCGGGTGGCTCGCGCCGCTTCTTGAGCCGCTTCGCGCAGGGAATCGACCATCAGCGCCTGAGTTTCCACCGCCGCGGAAAGCTCCTCGAGCGTGTTTCCAATCTGCGGAAACATCGAAGCGTTCGAGCGGTCGACCAGTGCCTGGCCGTACCCCGCGCCCCCGATTGTGGTGAACAATTCGCGTAGCTCTTCGACGTAACTGGCGGACAGAATTCCCTCGTGCGGGCCAGCGTCTGCCACGGCCAGTAGCGGGGAATTTCCCAATCCCGCTTCTTCCAGGCGCCCTACCAGGTCAAGGCGAATATTCTCCAAAGCCTTTTCGCCAACACGATTAAGAACGACGGCGATGGTGGTTCCCCGCCGGCTTGCCTCAGTCAAAATATCCCAGGCAATAGAATCGCCGTAGCGCGCCGCCGTCGTCACAAAAATCCACAGGTCAGCCGCATCCAAAAGACGCCGCGATACCTCGCGATTATCCGCGTCAATGGAGTCCAAATCCGGCGCATCAATCACAATAGTTCCGCGCGGAACACCCTCGGTAACAACGACCTTTCCCATCTCCAACAGCGCGTGCTCACGCACGGCTGACTCATCGTCCGGGTGAACAGCGATTACCGGCGTGCGGGTGGTGGGACGTAGCACCGAGGCCTCGGACAGCTCCTCACCCAGCAAGGAATTAAACAGTGTTGACTTACCCGCACCCGACGAACCTCCGAAGACGATCACGGCCGGCGTTTCCCGCTGGCGCAGTTTCGGAAGCACGCGGGTGCGAAGCTGGGTCAGAAGCTGAACTCTTGCTTCGCTCATTTCGGCCGCGCCCGGCATAGCTAGCGGGAGCCGAGCGCCCTCGAGCGCCGAGATCGTCCTCTCCACTAATTTGGCGAACTCACGTTGGGTAATCACCCCTCTATTGTGGCGCAAATTGGTAGTTCTTGCGCGCGCCAGCAATTCTTTGGGTAGATTATTACCCGATCGTTCTCGGTGGCGTCCGTGGTTCACTCCATGCATTGCATTACTGACCACGCGCGGGCCACGGAGTAAGATTTACCCTCGTTGCCCTCGTAGCTCAGTGGATAGAGCACCGGACTTCTAATCCGTTGGTCGAAGGTTCGAATCCTTTCGAGGGCGCTTTTCGTAGCGCGCGGCAGGCCGGCGCTGGCGCGCCTGCCCCGCGTTGCTGACGGCACAATGCTCGCTGGCGTTACGGCACCAGCACCGTCCGACCCGCGATCTTTCCTTCGCGGAGGTCATCGAAAGCCTGAACGACGTCATCGAGCGGGTAATGAACGGTGTCTACCGTGATCTTTCCTTGCGCAGCAAGGGCTACCACCTGCCGCAGATCGGCCATGGTGCCGCCGTAGCCTTGATAGATTTCCACGCCCCACGGGAATTGCTTTTCGTTGCCGGCGATATAGTTGAAACGGCCCCCGCCCAGGCCAACGAAACGGATTGCACCGCCGTTGCGAATCACCTTGAGGGCCAGGTCGACCGTCGGTTGCACGCCCACGAAATCCAAATAGACGTCTACGCCCTTGCCCTGGGTGATCTCGAGAATCTTGTCCGCGGCCTGCGCATCGGATTTTATTGCGTAGTCAGCTCCATGCTCCGCGGCAAATTTGATCTTTTCGTCCGCAGTATCCAGCGCGATGATCGTCGCGCCCGTGGTGGCGGCAACGATTTGCAAGCCAATATGCCCCAGACCGCCCAAGCCAGAAATGGCCACGTAAGAATCAGCCGTCAGGCGGTGGCGAACCGTGTTGATCGCGTGCATTGGCGTGACGGCGGCGTCGGCCAGCGGCGCGGCATCGACGGGATCAATACCCCCAAGATGAACCAGGTGGTAGGCCTTCACCGCCATGTAATCAGCCATGGCGCCGTCGAACGCGATTCCGGGAGAACGCGGAGCCATGCGACCGCGCGGATAGGCGAACTCGCAGTAATTATCGCGCCCGCGCTGGCACTCGCAGCAGTGCCCGCAGCTGAGCACCAGGGCCACAACCGCCGCCTCACCCACTTCCCAGCCTTCGACCTCATCTCCGATTTTCTCGACGATTCCCGCGCCCTCGTGCCCGAGGGTGTAGCCGCTGCACGGACCCTCCCCCATGGCGATAATGTCAAAATCCGAACGGCACAGACCGGCGCCCCGAATTTTCAGCAGGATCTCATCGCCGGCAATCTCCGGCACCGGCTTTTCAACGAGTTCAACCTTGTCTTTTTCATAGAAAGTTACCGCGCGCAATGTGTCTCCATTCCGGTGCGACGTCGCACCTTCTTCGCCCGAGCTTCACCGGCCAAGCGTCGCTACGCCGGTTGACCCGAACTGCTAACGCCCGAACAGCTAAAGCCCGAGCTCACGCCTTTGTGATCTCGGACATATCCGTTATACCACGGTCGAACGGCCATAAACTAATGCCGTTCGCTTAATTAACCAGTTCCTTAGGAACTTCTTCGGCACTGGGCGGCTCGCCGGTAGCAGGCGCCCGCCGGCCAGGCCTATGCGTGCCAGCCCAAGCCGCGCCCGCCGGCTCGCCGGTCACGGGCACCAGTCGGCCAGCCAAACCAGTGTCGGAACCGCCGCGTACAATAGAACGCGTGAGTTACCACGATATGAGTACACCAATTGTTTGGATTGACTGCGAGATGACCGGCTTGGACCTCGAGCACGATGACATCGTCGAGATTTCGGTGGTCGTCACTGATTCGGAACTGAACCCGGTGGATGAGGGCATTGATATCGTTATCAAACCCAGCCAAGAGGGCCTCGATTCCATGAACGAGTTTGTGCGAAATATGCACACGAACTCGGGCCTTATCAACGAGTGGGATAATGGCGTCTCCATCGAGGAAGCCGAAGAGCAGGTGCTCGCCTACTTGGCGCCGCGCGTCGAAAAGGGCAAGGCGCCCCTCGGCGGCAATTCCGTGGGCACAGACAAGACCTTCCTGCAAAAGCAGATGCCACGCTTGGTCGATTATCTGCACTACCGCATTGTGGACGTATCCTCCATCAAGGAGCTCGCCAAGCGCTGGTATCCGCGGGTTTACTTCGCTTCGCCGGAAAAGTTTGGCAATCACCGCGCACTCGGCGATATTTACGATTCCATCGACGAATTGCGCTACTACCGCGGCGCGCTTATGCCAGGAGGTGAGGGCCCCTCGTCCGAGGACGCCCAGGCAATTGCCAAGCAGGTCGCGGGAATGACTCAAAAGCTTCTCGACGACGCCGCGTCGAGTGCTGGCGAGTAGCCGGCAAGCAGGAGCAACTTAGCGACCATGCGTGCATACGCGAGGCCGGCCCGGTAAATCCCGAGCCGGCCTCGATTAGCTTCAGCACAAGTCAGCTAGCTTCAGCTGGCGCCAGCGCTAAACCACTTGCCTACGCTGAACTACCCGCTCACTCCAGAGTTTGAATGCCAGCAATCGCCGGCCGCTCGGCCATGCGCGAGGTGGCGCAGTGGCCGGCGGGGCACACGTCAAAACCGGGAGCAAAATCCGTCAGGTGCGGGCGCTCAGACACATCGGTGCCATTAATGCGCTCCTCAATGAGGTCCGCCAAAAGGGCTACGAAGGTCGGATGCGTACCGGGCGTGGCTACGCGGATGAATTCCAGGCCGCGCTCTTGGGCGGTTTCTTGCGCTTCCACGTCGAGGTCCCAGTAGACCTCCATGTGGTCGGAGATAAATCCGACCGGCACCACGATCACCCCGCGCTTGCCCTCAAGCTCGTTGATAACGTCGTTCACGTCAGGGTCGAGCCACGGAACGTGCGGCGGCCCAGAACGCGACTGGTAGACCAGTTGCCAGTGCAGCTTCGCTTCCAGCTCCTGCTCCGCTCGCTTGAGCACCTCGCGAATAACCGCCAGGTGCTGATCCACGTAAAGGCCCTGCTCGCCGCTATATTCCGTCCCGCCGGCCCCGGCATTATCCGAGAGCGGGATGGAGTGAGTGGAGAAGAGCACTTCGAGCACCTCACCTTCCACACCCCGTTCCCACATCTCGCGAACAGCGTTTACCAAGCCCTCAACAAAGGGCAGGATGAAGCCTTCGCGATTGAAGAACGCCCCAACTTTATCGACCGTCACCTCGCCGAAAAGCTCGGTTGCCTCAAGCGCATCGGCGTAGTCTTCCCGGTACTGCCGGCAGGAGGAATAACCGGAGTAAGCGGAGGTAGGCAAGGCTAAAATCGTCCGCTTGCCCTCGCGGTAAGCCTGCCCGAGGGCATCGGTAATATAAGGCGCCCAGTTCCGATTGCCCAGGTAAACCGGGATATTGTGCCCGCGCGAAGTCAACTCATTTTCGAGGGCCACGCGCAGGTCACGATTACAGACGTTGAGCGGCGAAACCCCGCCGTTGGTGCGGTAGTGAACCGCAACCGCCTCCAGGCGCGAAACCGGGATGCCGCGCCCGCCGGTCACATTCTGCAGGAAGGGAATAACGTCCGCCTGGCCCTGCGGCCCGCCGAAGGAGGAGAGGATAACGGCGTCGTACGGCGTCGGGTCACTCACCCAACGCCCACCCGGAGCATTTGCCCGGGAAGCCGCGGCGACTCTCTCTCCTTCGCGAAGCGGTGCGTGCGTTGCTGGCGCCGGCTTTCGGGACTGAATCTGGGCCGCCTGAGCATCGGTGCGATCCGCACCGTCGATGCTGTAGTTGCGAGTATCTATATGTTCTTCGATATTCAAGCTCATAAATCTACCTACCGGGCGTCCGGCGCATACCCGAGCACCACCGGCAACTCAGCCAGATCCTGCAAACGCCGCCCGTAGAAGAACGGGGTTTCGTGACGCACGTGGAGGCGCGCCTCCGTGTAGCGCATGGCGCGGAGCAGATCCACTAGCTCAGTGGAGTCATCGGATTCGAAGGCGAGAATCCACTCGTAATCGGACATGCCGAAGGCGTGCATGGTCTGGGTGGCAACGCCGGCGTAGAGATTGCCGACCTGCCCGTGCTCGCGCATGATCCGACCGTGCTCACGCGGCTCCATGAGGTACCACTCGTAGGTACGTACAAACGGGTAAATGACTACCCAGTTGCGCGCCGGCTCACCGACAGTAAATGCAGGCTTGTGGATTCGCTCAGCTTCGACGTCGTTATAGACCCCGGGAACCTGCCACACCGCTTCCAGATCGCGGAAAATCCGGGTGGCGCGAAGGCGGCGCATAAAGGTTTGCAGATCCTCCAGCTTGCGCCCGTGGGCAAAGACGATTACGTCCGCGTCCGCGCGCAGGTTATTTGCGTCGTAAATTCCGCGGACGGTGGCGAGGTCCTTTTCCGCTTCAATTGTTTCTTTCAGCTCGTTAATCGCTCCGACGACGTCGTCGATGGCTTCCGTTCCAGCCGGGCGGCGGAAAACCGAGTAGAGAGCAAAAACTTGATTGCGCTCGGACTCGGGGGTACCACTCCAGAGCGGCTGGGCCGCAGTACGTACTTCACTCATGCTTCGCACCCTAGCTGTCGCTAAAAGAAAATGTGGCAAAAACCCACCTTTATCTTCGGGACTTAAGTCTCGAAGGGTAGTTTATCGCTTGATTACGCGGTTTTTAATTTCGCCACTCTATTCTTGCGAAAATACCCGCCCGGGCGTTTTTTCGGAAAGCGACCGCCGAGGGTGTCGCTAAGTTCCGCCGGAATCCGCTACGCGCTGGCTTCGGCCTTCCCCTACGCGCCGGCTCCCGCCTGCCCGGTGGGGGTATAGATCCGCACGCGATCTTTCACCCCGGCAAACCGGAACGGGCCCTTGGTTTCGGCCGGAGTTTCGTAATCCTCCGAATCCTTGCGCACTGCCGCGTGCAGAGCGCGATAAAGCGGGAAGCTCAGCGAAACACGCGCGCCGAGCATTGCCTCCACCGCGAGCCGATCGGCGCCGGTTTCGCGTAGGCGATCCCGGTACCCGGCAACCGGCGAGCCCACAAAGAACTCTGCCACCGCGCCCGAACCGTAGCTAAACAACCCCAAGCGCTGCCCGGTGAGATCCTCTTCCTCATTAGCGAGCAGCGAAGAAAGCCCAATATAAAGTGCCGCGGTATAGGTATTGCCAATGTCACGCCCGTAGAGGAGGCCGGCCTCAATTACTTCATCCCCGCGCGTATCCCCGGCGTGCTCCATTAGGCGCCGGTGGGCCTTGCGCGCCATCTTCCCGAACGGCTGGTGATGCACAAACCGCGCCAGGTCGGTGGTCGCTGTGCCGGTGCGCGCCGCGTAATCGTCCCATGCCCCCACCAGCGCGTCCATATACGCGTCCATTGAGAGATGCCCCAGCACGTACGGCGTCGTCGAATCATTGGGGCGCCAAAAATCGTTGATATCGCGCGTATAGACGCCGCTGGTCGGTTCAATTTCCAGGAGCCGCGGATTTGCGCTCACCATCATCGCCACCGCGCCGGCGCCCTGGGTCGGTTCACCAGAAGAGTCGACGGCGTACCTCGCCACGTCCGCGGCGACGACGATCACCCGTTCCTCGGGATTGCGGGCAACCAGAGCGAGGGCCGCCTGGAGAGCCGCCGTTCCGCCGTAGCAGGCTTCTTTGAATTCCACCGTGCGGATATTTTGCGGCAAATCGAGAAGCGAATGCAGATAAACCCCCGCGGATTTGGACTGGTCCACCGATGATTCGGTGGCAAAGAACAGTGAACGCACGCCCTCGGTTCCGGTGGCGGGCAAGAGTTTGCTCAGCGCGTCCGCCCCCAAGCTCACCGCGTCTTCATCCGGCGCGGGAACCGACATATGAACTTGCCCGAGTCCCACGTGGTATTTGCCCACCGGCACGTCGGTGGCCTGCGCGAGCTCTACCAGCGGCAGTTCAAAATGCGTGGTGGCAATCGCAATTGCGTCAATCCCCACCGGAATCTGTGTGTTACTCATCGTTCTCCTGCAAATCTCTTTGGCTCTAGCTTTCAGTGCGCCGGCCTATCCGGCGGGTAGCCTACCCCGCATTGGGCGCGTCTGGTGATTGAGGCGCGACGCCGCTGGCGGGCGCCTGCTCGGCTAGGCCGCTGGCATCGGCCGGCTTGGCTACGTTACTGGCGCCCGCCGGCTTGGCCGCGCCGTGGCGCTCGAAGCGGCGGTGCGCATTCATCAGCTCGCCGGGGCGCGTCTGTGCCGCCAAAAGCGAGAGCTCGCCGCAAAGCACAACCGCCGCGATAATCCCCGCGAGCTTGCGGGAATTAACACCCGGCTGCGCGTCGGGCTCAAATCCCATTCGCCGCATGGTTTGCTCAATTTCCGGCAAATCTTTGCCGTTGCCAACCGTTCCCACAATCAAGTTAGGTAGCGTGACCGAGAAATACAGACCTCCCTCGCGCTGCTCGGCGTGAGTAAAGCCCTGGGAGCCTTCGACGATATTGGCCGCGTCCTGACCCGTAGCGAGATAAACAGCCAGCAGCATATTTGCGAAATGTGCATTAGCTGAGCGCAGGGAGCCAGCAAGCGTCGATCCCACCCAATTTTTGCGGTAGTTCAGCTCCGCAATTGCCTCGGCGGTGGTGTGCAGACGCTTAGTGATGACCTCGTCCGGGATGAAAATATCGGCGACCACGCGCTTTCCGCGCCCCAAAATACCGTTGACCGCCGACGCCTTCTTATCAATGCAGTAGTTGCCAGAAATTGAGCCGTATCGAATTGGCAGGCCCCACCCCAGCACCGCGTCCATAACGGCTTCCGAAGCCTGGGTTGCCATATTGTGCCCTGAGGCGTCCCCAGTGGCGTATTCAAAGCGCACAAACAGCAGGTTGCCCACTACTTCCGGGTGTATTCCTAGCAGCCTGGCAAAACGGGACTGCCCGGCCACCACGCGTTCCAGCTCTGACCGGCGGGCAATGATTTCCTCGCTGGCAGCGAGCGCGGCTACGGCGTCGTCGGAAACAAAAAGAACCGATCGCGACATCCGTTCGTCCGCCACGCTCACGCGAATCCCACCCGGGCTCATGCGCGACACGTCCGCGCCGCGGTTACAGCTGGGCCACAGCGGCGATTCGTAGGTGGCGAGGGGAACGTCGACGTCGGTTTGCTCGCCGGCGGCGGAAATCCGAATTGGCCCGATCCATTTGGTGGGAATGGGAGTGATGGAATCGGGCGCGGCGCGGCCGGTGGAATCCTTAGTTTGCGACATAGCTAAATCTTAGCGTGGGTGTACCGAGAGCCGGATGCGGGCGGCGCGGCTGGCGGCGGCTATCCTGGCGCGGCTGTGTCTGAGGCGGCGCCGCTAGCCCTCGGCCCAAACGAGGAACTCCACGGCCGCGTAAATTGGTTTCCCGAATTCCCGCGCATTCTTGGCTTTACGGGAAAGCGAGGTGACGTCCGCAGCGATCAGCACATCGCAACGAGTGCGAGAGACGCTACTTTTTACCTCCAGGCCGCGCGTGGCGGCGAGGGCTTCCATCTCCCCGCGCTCCCAGATAGTTCCGCGAAAGTTGACCGTTCCGGTGAAGGCTACTCGCGTTCCGGGAGTGAGGATGCTGGAAATATCAGGCTGTTCGCCCAGCGTTTTATAGGTCACCCGGACCCCGTATTTTTCGCAAAATTCGTCGATCATTGCCGCGGCCGCGGGGGCAAGCGGAAGCTCGAAAAGCTTTTCTTCCAGTAGCCGGGCCACCTCTTGCGGGTCGCCAACTGGAACGATTCGCCGCGAGCGCGGGGCGATAAACCAGGCGGCGCGCGGGCTCGGCGAAGCGTGATAGGCGATGGGGACCGCGTGCGGATCGCCGGCCAGGCCGAAGGGCTCGAGCGGGGCGATAATTCCGCACCTTTTTAGTTCCGCGTCAATAATGGCCAGGACCTCATCCGGATTTCCGGTCACCTCGATTCCCCAGCCGTCCACCAGCCGCTCAATGGCCGGCCACAGTTCGCCCAGGCTCGGCGCCACCTGCAGATCGGCCGCGCTAATGCCGTATTTTTCGGTGGCGTTTCCAATATCGCGAGCGGGATTGACCAGGCTCTCGAAGCGGTTTACGTGCGGTCCGCCAAGCGCCTCGTCGCGCAAAAACGCGGAATTATCACCGTGCGGCGAGCCGGGGCCAAAATCGAGGGCGATGTGGATCGGCCGAATAAATCCGTCACTTTGCCCCACCACCCGCATGGAAAGAGCGCAGGTGCGCTCCGCCAGGGTGCCGCTGGCGTCGGCAAGGAACCTGCGCACGCGGTAATCGACTCGCACATCGCGCGCGCGGATTTCGCGCGTGAGCACAATGCCCGCCAGGCTCCGGCACCGCGAAAGCGCCACGTAAAGCTGCCCGTTAGCGAAGATTCCGCCAGAAAGTTCGATCACCGCGCGGTCGAGGGTTTGACCCTGGGATTTGTGGATCGTTATTGCCCAGGCAAGTTTGAAGGGAAGCTGGCGAAAGCTCCCCACGATTTCGCGCCGTAGCGTGCCGCCGTCGGCAACCGGCCGGGTGACGTCCCAATTGTGCGGCGTGACGGCCACTTCGCTTCCGTCGCGGAAACGTACATCAACTTCGAAATCGCCCTCTTCATTGCGCCAGATCCGCAGGATTTGCCCGAGGGTGCCGTTGACCCAGCGATCGGACGGGTCGTTGGTGAGCATCATGATTTGCGCCCCGACTTTGAAATGCAATTCGTCGTCGGTGGGTTTTTCGAAATGCTCGGTGTCCCCGCGCCGCTCGGCGAACGACACAAATTCCTGTTCGTCGAGCAATTCGAGTTTGCGCATATTCTCGGCTGTCACGCGCCGATTCGTGGGTGCGAGGGTGAGCCAAAATTCGCCGTCGGGCGGCGAAAACTCCCCCGCAACACGGCGATTGAGCGCACTCAGCACCCCGCCGGTCACGCGCCCCGAGCGAACCGCGCGCAAAAGCTCGGTCAGCTCGCGGTCACCCTGCTGGCGAAAAATCTCCCGCAGGGTAACGGTGTGGAAAAGCTCGGGCGAATAGTGGTGCGCCGCAAAAAAGTATGGGTTTTCGTAGACGGTGGTGAAGTATTCCTCTTCCGCTGGCGTTACCACCGGCGGAAGCTGATACAGATCGCCAACCAGCACCAGCTGCACCCCGCCCAGCGGGTAACCACGCCGCGGCCCGTACATTTCCAGGGCTTCGCACACCAGATCGAACAGATCGGCTCGCACCATCGAGACTTCGTCAATAATCAGCGTCTCGAGTTCGCCAATCACCTTCGCGAAAGCGCGCGGAAAATACGCGCCGCTTCGCACATCATCGCGGGTGACGCCGGGAGGAAATGAGAAGAGTCGGTGGAGCGTGTAGCCACCCACGTTGAGCGCGGCAATGCCGGTTGGCGCGGCCACGACCACGTTCCTGCCCGCCCGGCGCCGCTTTATAAAATACCTGATGAGGGTGGATTTTCCGGTTCCGGCATCGCCGGTGATAAAAACGTTCTCCCCCGCCTCCATCAGCTCGAGGGCGCGCTGAAAATCGCCGGTGAGGCGAAGCTGGTCTGCCACCGTCGCCGCCCGGCGCCTAACGTGCCCGCTCAGAGCGGTGGGCGTAGCCGGTCAAATCAATTCCCCGCGCGCGGCACCATTCGGCCAGGTCACCGCGAACGACGACGTCGGTTGCGGCGAGCTCATCCACCGATCGCGCCCCCAAAAGCGCCATGAGCGAACGAATCTGTTCCTTCCAGGTACGTAGTTCCAGGACGACGGCGTCTTCCCCGACCATTGCGGCACGCAAGAACTGCGAGGCGACCCCCGCGGCCCGCGCACCTAAAGCCAAAGATTTCACGGCGTCAAAGGCGCTTCGCACCCCGCCCGAGGCAAGCAACGCCAGGCCGGCGCCCGCATCGAGCAAACACGCCGGGGCGGATTGACCGAAACCGGCGAGGTAAGAAAACTCCCCGAAGCGCCGGCGCGAGTTTTCAATTTGCGCGAAGTCGGTGCCACCACGCCCGCCCACGTCCGCGATTTTTATTCCTAAGCCGGCCAGAAGTTCCAAGGTTGGCGCGGAAAGGCCAAACCCAACTTCTTTCACGATCACCGGAACACCGGCACCCGTGGCAATTTCCTCCAGCGATTTTTCCCAGTTCGAGAACTCTCGCTCGCCTTCCGGCATCACGATTTCTTGGACGGCATTGATGTGCACTTGCAGGGCGTCGGCTTCCAATAGCTCCACGGCACGCTTGGCATCGTCCGCGCTTCGCCCCACCCCAATATTTGCCATGACAAAACCGCGCGGGTTTTCTTTGCGGATCACGGTGAAGCTCTCCGCCGCTCGCGGATCATCCAGCGCCACCGAAACCGAGCCGCAGGCCATCGGCACCCCAATTTCGGCCGCGCCCACCGCTAGAGCGCGGTTAATTGCGCCGGTCTTTTCGGTGCCGCCCGTCATCCCGTTAATATAGAACGGAACCGGCCAGGCGAACTCCCCCAGATCCGTTTCTAGCTCAACGCTCGCCACATCGGTTGCTCCGAGGGCGTGGTGCACAAAGTCGACGTCGTCGAACTCATTGGCACGCACGGGCTGGGCGAGGGCCAGGTCTACGTGCTCGTCTTTGCGGGCGGCCCGTGAGGGTTGCGCATTCACTACTGCCCCCTCTCCCAGACCGCCATATCCAAGGGGCTAATGCTCGCGCCGACCCACTGCTCGCGAATTGCCGTCAGGCGCCCGGCCTCCCGCGGAACGAACGCAATTCCGCAGTCGCCGCCACCCGCTCCGGAGGATTTGGCGCTAGCCCCGTTTCTTTCGGCAATGTCGCACAGCTCCCGCAAAAGCGGGGTCTCAATGCGAATCCCGGACGTTTCGCCCAGGGTGCGAAGCAGGCTCCGGGCCTGGGAAATAAGATCGCCAATCGCCTCGCCTCCCCGCAAAGCGGCGGCAATCTTGCTCACAACAGCCGCGGATTCTTCTAGGAAACCGGGGAAATACG
This sequence comes from Actinobaculum massiliense, assembly GCF_001457435.1. Taxonomy (GTDB): domain Bacteria; phylum Actinomycetota; class Actinomycetes; order Actinomycetales; family Actinomycetaceae; genus Actinobaculum; species Actinobaculum massiliense. Next base: position 346,788 of record NZ_LN881716.1, read on the forward strand.
CGCCGTGGCTGCGCGCCTGCACGCCGGAGACGAGATGCTCGGTGGAGGCCGGCGATCCCGTCCATCCCACCACGATCTCTTCGCGGGCGGGAGCCGGCAGGCGCCTCACCGAGAAGGGCTCCCAGGCCGGGCATTCCAGGGCCGCGGCAATGCTTCCCTCGCTCGCTACGGCCATGATTCCGGCGCGATCCGGGGAGGTATAGGAAATCCATCCACCCAGGGTGGAGGCGGCCACGTCCCCGCCGCTGGCTCGCGGCGCGCGGCCCAAAACCGCAATGAGCGCAAGCTTCAGCCGCTCGATATCATCCAGCGAAAGCTCGTAGAACTGATTGAGCGCGTCCACAATCGCCACGGTGACCGCGGCCGAACTTCCCAGGCCGTATTTTCGGCCGTCATCTTCAACCAAACCGGACGTTATATCAATGGCGTAGTGGCGGGCCGGCAAATGGCGCTCTTCGCGTAGCTGCTCCACTACTCGAATCGCATTTGCCACGTAATCTTGCCCGAAATCATCAAAGACGGGCGCGCCATTTTCGTGGCGCCAGTAGACCGTGTCAAAGGCGCTTCCGAGTGAACGAATGAGTCCGTAGCTTTTTGCGGGTCGCAGGCTCACCGTCATAAAACGGTCGACGGCGATGAGAATCGCTGGTTGCCCGCTTTCCACCACGGCGTACTCGCCAGCAATGTACAGCTTGCCCGGAGCCCGGGTGGTAATCGCCTCGCTCACTGCCCATCCTTTCGTTTTGCGCCACAACGCGTTAGCGCGCGTTGCCAGTTCGCGCCCGACGCCGTTTTAGACGGCCGTTGCCGCTCCGTCTGCCGCAATAACCTGCGCCCCGGGGCCCGGCCCGCAGACCACCACCGTGCCAAACTGGCGCGCCTGGGCGGCTACCTCATCAGCGTACTCGGGCAAGGTCAGCAACACGACGTTCGGGCCCGCATCGGCGGTGGCGTACACCGGGATCCCACTTTCACGCAGGCGGGCGGCAAGGTCAAAGATTTCCCAGCTTACCGGAGCCAAATAGCGAATCGGCGGCTCGCAGGCTTCAATCGCCGCGTGCATTCGCAACGCGGACATTTCCGTCAGCTGCCCCAGCCGGGCAAAATCCCCAGCCGCGGCCACCTCAATCGCCTCAGCCAACATTTCTTCGGTAGCAGCGATCCAAGCACCGTAATAGGGCGAGGTTTGCGCGGTAATTCGCATGGCCTCGCGGCTGGTGACTTTTTTATGCGTATTGGAGGTGATCACGCAGACCATGCGCACTTGCGGCGCGGGGACCTCTTCCGCAAATGACTCTTCATCGCTTCCCGCGTGCCAAACGGCCATACCGGGAGTGATTGAGCGCGTGGCTGACCCCGATCCGCGCCGAGCCAGCCGCGAAAGATCGCGCGCGCTGAGATTCAACCCAAACTCTCTGGCGGCCGCGGTAGCGAGCGCCGCAAAGCCGGAGGCAGACGAGGCCATTCCGGCGCCGGTCGGCGCCTCATTACGGGTATCAATATCCACGTACCACTCGCGCTTTTCTGCGCTCGCCCCGGCCGCGGCAAATTCGGGCGCGGCGGCCCACTCGCGCACAACATCCAGCAGGCGGGAAGCACGCGAAAGCTCGCGCTCGGTCGCCTCCCGGCCCCCAATCCGCATGGTGTCCCGGCCCAGGTTATTGCGGCGTACCTGCGTCGTCGTCGGGAAAGCATCGAGGGTCATCGAAAGTGACCCCGCCACGGGAAGCATTAATTCTTCGTCTGCTTTGCCCCAGTATTTAATAAGGGCGATATTCGGGTAGGCGCGTGCTGTTGCTGTCACTTTGTTGGCTCCAGAGAGGTTACCCAGGCGTTCTTCGCACCGGCTTGCAGAAGCGAGCGGTGCACTCGGTTGGCATCGTCCCAGCTGGCCGCGAGCGCCACAATGCAACCGCCAATGCCTCCGCCGGTCAGCTTGGCGCCGAGAGCCCCGGCCCGGCGCGCCGCGCTCACGAGGTTATCCAGCTCGCGCGAGCTCACTCCAATTTCACGCAGAAGTTTATGTGCACGCCACATGGCACGGCCCATGCTTTGCGCGTCTCCGCTGGCAAAATAGCCCGCGGCGCGGCGCGCGATATCGCCCAGCTCATTAATATGTGAGGTGGCCAGCTCCGGTTTGGTTTCGCGCAGTCGGCGCACAGACTCAACCGCCTGGCGGGTGGATCCTTTCACCCCGGAGTCGGCAATAATGAAATGGAACGGGGCTCCCACCGCGAGCGCGTCCACGAACGGCTTTTGGAACTCAATCACCGAATCGGCGTTGACGGCGTGGGCATCCATCCCGGAGGGGCGCCCGTGGGCAACTCGTTCGGCAGTCTGGGTGAGGTTGAAGCGCTCCTCGTGGGTAAGCTCCATTCCTGCCGCTCGCGTAATCGCCAAAATAATTGCGGACGAAACCGCGGCGGACGATCCCAAGCCGCGTTCATGAGGAATGTCTGAGTAAATCGAAACGCGCGCGCCCAGGCCGGGTGCGGCGGCGTCCAGCGCCGCGTCAATTGCGGCATTTACCGGAGCTAGGCGATCGGGAGCCAAGCCAGCCGGGCCTTTATAAAGCTCGGACTCGATATAGGACTCGCCGGAAATAATTGACGCGTTTGCGATTACCGGGAGCACATGGACCGGGAAAGCGATAGCCGGAGCTCCATACACCACCGCGTGTTCGCCAAAGAGGATGATCTTTCCGTGGGCACGCCCCACACCCGTTCCAACCCGAGGTATGCGGGTATGGGTGTCGAACGCGTCAAGCTTCGGCGACTGGTTCAATATTTACTCCTAGGGATCTACCCGGCTGGTAACTCAAGAACACGCGGGCGCGGTGAGGCACCGCCGTAACGATTTCCCATGTTAGCTACCCGAATAGGTTTATGCCTGTTTCAATAACGCGTGCCACTTTTAACGTCATTCCCGACGCCGCCGCTCCGCGGCAATCGCGGCTACTAGGTACCCCGGCGCGCGGTTTAGCTACGCCCGCGGCGCGCGCCATAACGGCCAAGCTCGTGGCTACTAAGCAGCGGCGCCGCTTTCTAAGACCTGCGCCAAACGCAGTAGGGAGGCGCGGATTCCACCGCCGTTGGCGCGGCGGAAACCGAGTAGCTCGTATACCTTTCCGCCCCGGCTTCCCCGATATCCGTAATCGAAGGTCTCGCGCACAAGCGTTTTCCCGCCCGCCTGGGGTGCCATCTCCCAGCGCCAGCGGTGGCCGGCCGGGTGGCGCCATTCCAGAAGGCGCTCGGGAATCGACTCGGTTACCTCGGAGGTGATCCAGTAATCGACGCCGAACATCGTCATATCAACCGTAAACTCGTCGCCCACTTCCAGCTTCGAGGGGCCGACCACTCGCGGCTTGACGGTGCCAGAGCCATCAAACTCGTGGTGACGATGCGGGTTGGAGATCAGCTCCCAGACCTCGCGTGCCGGGGCGTTGATCTCGATCTGGTAGCTGACTTGGTAGGGGCCCGAGTGCACCCATCGCACTCGCTGCGTTAGCGCAGAATCCGTTTCGCCATTCTTACTGTGCTTTTCCATAGACCCAAGCGTACCCATCACGGCCCGCGGTGGGGAGCCAAAAAATGCACAAAGCCCCGATTTTCGATCATCATGCATCCAAGAAATGGACGCTGTTCCATCAAAAATCGGGGCTACCGGGTGGCCGACGGGGCTTGAACCCGCGACCTCCTGGACCACAACCAGGCGCTCTACCGACTGAGCTACGGCCACCATGAGCAACGAAAGAAAACTATAGCTGAAATGCGTGCTCTACACCCAGCTTTCCGCCCGTGATACCGAACACGGCGGGTACCGAAACCCGCTCGCCGCTACCACGCCGATCCGCGCGCTCCGCCGTCGGGAAAAGACCACCGACGCCGGGCTCGGCCGCCGCTACCACGCCGCGCGTACGGCAATGGCGCCCGCGAAAGCCTTCAAATGGCTCTCGTCGGCGGAAAGATACAGAGAGCCGTCAATCAGCGAGACCTCCATAATGTAGAACTCGTTCGGGTCATCCTCGGGGGCGGGAACAAGATCAACTCGGTTGAAAAGCAGTAGGTGATCGCGCCCAAACTTCTCGCGTACCACCTTGTGCAGGCCGCCACGCACCCGATCGCCCCAGCGCCACTCCTTTTCATGCGCGGGCGAGGAGCGCACCACTTCTTCGGTCAGCGTATCGCCGCCACGGAAGCGCGGGTGGAGCATGGGCTCCTTTTCCACTCGGTAGCTCGGCATGCCGTTGAGGAAGACCAGCGAAATCTCACCGGTGGTATCGATCGTCTCCAGGTAGCGCTGCACCATCACCGCGCGGCCACGCTTAAGCTCATGCTGGGCGTGGAGGATGGCCTCCGAGCGCGAGGGCGCCTCATTGGCGGTGTAGCGCCCCGTGCCTCGACCCGCCGAAGAAACCGCGGGTTTCACAACGAAATCGCCACTCGCCGGGAAACGGGTATGCACCTGGTGCTTGGTGAGGTCTTCATCCGGTTCCAGCCACGCCGTCGGGATGGTCGGCAAACCCACGCGGCGCAAATCCTCCAGATAGTGCTTATCGGAGTTCCATTCCAAAAGGTCCGGCGCATTCAGGAGGCGCGGCACCGAGCGGGACCAATCAATGAACTTCTTCCGATCCCGGGCGTAGTCGCGCACGGAACGCACCACGACCAGATCGGCTTCGTCCCACTTCACGTCCGGATCGGACCACACGCCAATGCGCGGCTCAATGCCCTTATCGCGAAGGGCGTCCGGGAGGCCCGATTCGTCGGGGGCCAGGTTCGGCAAATCTGCGGAAGTCGCAAGGATTACTACGGGATCAGACACAAGGCCCAGCCTACCTTCACGAAGCGAAACTTTCGCGCGAACTTTCCGGTGGGGTCGAAAGCCGCCAATTTTACTGCGTCACTTTCAACTACATGGTGCGCCTCTCAAACCCAGGTTTCCAGCCAGCCCAATCGCCTCCACAAAGGTAATCTCAGAGGTAGGAAACTCTGGCCCGGTACACGCGCCGGCCGGCGGGCAACGCCGTCGGGAAAAATCGTCAGGAAATGGATTTTGGAGGAACCCGTGCAGCTACTTGGATCCAGCCCGCTTCTCACCCTCTTCGTGGTGATCGCGGCGGGGTCGATTATTGGTGCGATACCGTTCGGAAAGCTCAAGTTCGGCGCGGCCGGCGCGCTTTTCGTGGGCCTGGCGCTTTCCGCCGCCGACCCCACCCTGGGCGAGGGAATGGCACTCGTGCAGTCACTTGGCCTGGCGCTTTTCGTCTACACCATCGGAATCTCGGCGGGCGCCGGATTCTTCTCGCAGTTCCGTTCCCAACTGGGCCTGCTCGGAAGCGGTGTGGTGGCGACGGCGATCGCCGCCCTCATTTCGGTGCTCCTCGGCCACGTTTTCGACATTCCGCGCAATTTACTGGCCGGCCTGTTTACCGGCGCCATGACCTCCGCGCCCGCGATGGCGGCGGCGAACTCGATTTCGGGTTCCTCGGACCCCTCGGTGGGTTACGCATTCGGCTACCCCATCGCCGTCATCGTTGGAATCATTATTGTTTCGGCGATTGTGACAATGCGCTGGCCAGGGCGTAAAGACACTCCCTCGCTGGCCGATGCGCATCTGACCCCGGTCACGATTGAGGTGGAGCATCCGGAAAATCTGCGCGAAATTCCGCGCTGGCGCTCCGGTGATGTGCAGTTCTCCTACCTTCAGCGCAATGGTGAAACTCGCGTGGTCCTGCCCGGGGAAGACCTGCACGAAGGCGATCATGTGGTGGCGGTTGGTTTGCCCGAGCCGGTCAACCAGGTGATTGAGGAGCTGGGGCACAAAGTTCCCGAGCATCTGGCGGACGATCGCTCAAACGTCGAATTTGAGCGCTTTGTGGTCTCTAACCCGGATCTCTACTCGCGCAAAATCGCCGAGCTTTCCCTGCCCGCGCGCTACGGCGCCACGGTCACCCGCATTCAGCGCGGTGATCTGGAGTTGTTGGCCAACGGCAATTCGGTGCTCCAGCCGGGCGATCGTGTTGCGGTGGTTGTTCCCACCAAGTATCACGACGACGTCGAAGCAATCTTCGGTAACTCCGAGCGCAAGGTTTCGGAAGTCGACGCGCTGACCTTGGCGCTCGGCCTCACCATTGGCGTGCTCGTGGGTCTGGTGGAAGTTCCGCTCCCGGGCGGACTTTCCTTCTCGTTGGGAACCGCCGCTGGCCCGCTGGTTATTGGCATGATCCTCGGGGCGATCCGCCGCACCGGGCCACTGGTCTGGCAGCTTCCGGAAGCCGCTAATTTGACGTTGCGCCAGTTCGGCCTGTTCCTATTCCTGGCGGGGCTGGGGCTAACGGCGGGACCGAGCTTTGCGGAAGTTCTTGCCTCTCCCCTGGCCTGGAAGGCCGCTCTGACCGCGGCGATCGTGACGATCTTTAGTTGCGTGGCGATTTTGCTGTGCTGCCGCTTCTGGCTCAATCTTTCCGCCCCGCGTTCCGCCGGCGCCATGGCCGGATTCTTAGGCCAGGCCGCGATTCTGGAGGCCGCCGTCTCCAAGGTGGCAGACGAGCGCATCGATTCTGCTTATGCTGCACTTTTCGCCTTCGCGATCATCGTGAAAATTCTGCTGGTCCCCGTGGTGCTCACGCTCTAGGAGAGGGCTGGGGGCTGGCGGCACAGGCTCCCGGGCTGGTGGGCGCAAGCTGGCGTGCTTGCGGCGCAAGCTACTGCTCCCCGAAAGCAGGAGGCATTCGGCCCAGCTTTCGGGGAGCAGTTTTATTTTTACTTGATTGCAGTCCTATTGCTTCCGCTTTATTACTTTCGCGCGATTTGAATCTTGCGGCCCTGTGCCGCCTCGCTCGTCTTGGCCGTTACCACGAGCACACCGTTTTTCAGCTCAGCGTCGACCGTGGAGGTATCCACCGACTGGTCGAAAGCAAGATCGCGGGAGATGCGGCGCGTACGCTTGCCGTTCTCATTTTCCTCTTCCTGCTCCGCCTTCAACGTGATGTGATCGGGATACACCGATAGATCCAGCTCTTCCTCGCTGAAACCGGGCACGTCAAAGACGACTTCGTAGCCGTCGTCGTTCTTCTTCATGAACGAGCGGTAGCGCTCCCCCACGGATTCAGCCTCGCCCGCCTCATTGCGCAAAACACGAGTCGGGAAAGCAAAGAAGCCCTCGAAGGGATCCATCATCCGTGAAAACTGCCGATTGAGTTCGCTAGCCATTTTTCCTCTTTTCATTCCTGAAGCTCTGGCCCCTGCCACCGGCATTGGCCAGCTCGAGAAACGTTCGCCGCTCGGTTTGCCCGAACCGGCTCCGCTTCTCTATTCAATTTCTCTGTTCAGTGAGTACAAGGAATTTCAGCCAAAAATACTTCCCGTTTTCGCCAAATTTCTCGAAGAGTAAAAACGGCGATAATTTGCGGAAAATGGGAATAAATCGCGAGTATAGTTGAGCGTTATTGACTCAAGTTTATAGAAGCTCAGCGGCTCAGCTTTTTTGCTCTCACTGCGCTCCAGCTCGCCCACTGAGCTCAATCGGCCTCGTCGCGCAGGCGCTGAATTTCTCTCGCCTCGGCAACCCGCGCCTCGCGTTCCTTCGCCCAGGGAATAGCTATCCGCTCCATCAAATCAGCCACAGCTCCCGGATGCTCGAATGAGTGATCCACGCGCATTTCACTCAAATCCGCGGCCTCCCCCGCTCGTTCCAAAATCGCTTCGGAGTTAGTTCCCGCGGCAACCGCCCGCCGCGCCGCATCGCGAGCGCGTGCACGCAAATTGCCCGCCGTGTATGAAATGTCTTCCGAGCTACGGTTTTGCGAGAGTTTCGCCTTCCCGACGACGTCATCGACCACCACCTCGATTCCGACCAGCGCCTTTAACATGGGCGCCACGCCCGCGCCGCTTTCCGTGCCGGCCCCGCACGCGCCGGGACTCCACTCGGGCTCGTGGGCGCGCGAAAGCTCGGCGAGGGTGCGGATTTTCCAGTCGGAGTCGTGATGGGCCACGAGGCGCCCGCGGATTTGGATCGTGAGGTAATTCCAGGTGGGGACGCGCGGCATTCGAGCATCCGGGGCCGCCCGCGTCATATCGGATGGGGAAACGTAGCAGTTCGGGCCGGTGACGGTGACCAGGCATTCTCCGGCGTCGTGCCACTGCGGGTTGACCTTGGCGCAGTGCGTATGGAGCGCGAGTTTTCCGTCCGCGCGGCGCGCAATATTAAAAGGGAGAAAGGTGGCATCAATCCCCCGCTCGGCGCAGGTGATAAATTGGCCGACCCCAATGCGAGCGGCCCACGCCACCGCGGCGTCGGGATCGAGGTTGAACTGAGCTGCGACGTACATGAAAGCAGGCTACCTGGCTCGCGCCTGCGCCAGCACCAGCCGCAACCGGCGGGTAAAGCGAGAACTCGGAAAACGAAAAAACCCGGAGCTTTTAGCTCCGGGCCTCGCCTGTACACCGCGAGGGACTCGAACCCACAACCCACTGATTAAGAGTCAGTTGCTCTACCATTGAGCTAGCGGTGCATTTGCCGCAAAGTTTTTTCAGTCACCCTTGCAACGAAGTAATACTTTAGCGTCGCTCCCGCGGCCTTTGCAAGCCGAGCGCGTGTAATGCTCGGCACACGCTTCAATGCGGCGGCAGTTAGCCCCGCTAACTCGGGGATCACTAAGTGGAAGTCTTCGCGGTCCTGCGTTCGGCCGGCTCATCCCCGCTTACGCGGGGAGCACCTTTGTGGGCATACGCCGCGCATTCAAAACTTGGGCTCATCCCCGCTTACGCGGGGAGCACGACGAACTCCGCGAACGTGGAGCGTTCTCCGTAGGCTCATCCCCGCTTACGCGGGGAGCACCGAGACTCGCGTACGCATCGAGCACCGTCGGAGGGCTCATCCCCGCTTACGCGGGGAGCACATGGCCGTCAATTCGGAGGCGTACCGGGCCGAAGGCTCATCCCCGCTTACGCGGGGAGCACCAAGGGATGAGGGGCTCCGGCGGTGGAACTCGAGGCTCATCCCCGCTTACGCGGGGAGCACCCTTCATCACGCGTAAATAACTCCTCAATCAGGGGCTCATCCCCGCTTACGCGGGGAGCACGTGGAGCGAGACAAGCTAGCTCTGGCGGGGCGGGGCTCATCCCCGCTTACGCGGGGAGCACTTCGTCGATGAGGGCGGGACAGTTGGTGGAGACGGCTCATCCCCGCTTACGCGGGGAGCACTCGATATCGGTGAGGAGCGGGCCAAAACCGGCAGGCTCATCCCCGCTTACGCGGGGAGCACCGGCGTTATCGTGTGGGTAATGTGGCTGACGTGGGCTCATCCCCGCTTACGCGGGGAGCACCCTCAAGCAAGCAGTACGTGAATTAACCCAATCGGCTCATCCCCGCTTACGCGGGGAGCACTTACGCCCCGCCGGGCGTCTAGTTATCGGCGGCGGCTCATCCCCGCTTACGCGGGGAGCACACGGGCGATACGGGTCGGTGACTGTTGGAGGAGGGCTCATCCCCGCTTACGCGGGGAGCACCCTCTGCGTTAGCTGTAAGCGCGTAAACGTTGAGGCTCATCCCCGCTTACGCGGGGAGCACTTTAGCGACTTGCGGCAACATTCGCCGCCCCGCAGGCTCATCCCCGCTTACGCGGGGAGCACCGCGTACATCCCGGAATCGGCACGCTCACCAAAGGCTCATCCCCGCTTACGCGGGGAGCACTCCCGCCCGCCGCCTGTGGCGTGGCGACAGCCGGGCTCATCCCCGCTTACGCGGGGAGCACTTTTCTCGCCGAACTGGCGGGCGTGCCTAGGCAGGCTCATCCCCGCTTACGCGGGGAGCACGATGGAGAGTGATGCGCGGATGCCCTCGGCGGCGGCTCATCCCCGCTTACGCGGGGAGCACTATTCTCGGTAGGGCAGGTATCCGGTAATGCTGGCTCATCCCCGCTTACGCGGGGAGCACGGCTGATAGCCCGTCAAATGTGCGGCCGCTGTGGGCTCATCCCCGCTTACGCGGGGAGCACCAGTTTTTCCCGTTGTGTCGAATGGAACCGAAAGGCTCATCCCCGCTTACGCGGGGAGCACGCGATGCCGAGTGAGGGGCGCGTCCGCGAGAAGGGCTCATCCCCGCTTACGCGGGGAGCACTAGCCCCGCTTTCCGAGGAACCCAAACCAGCGCGGCTCATCCCCGCTTACGCGGGGAGCACTAGCCCCGCTTTCCGAGGAACCCAAACCAGCGCGGCTCATCCCCGCTTACGCGGGGAGCACTAGTCCCGCTTTTACGAGCCGTTCCGCGTCGCGGGCTCATCCCCGCTTACGCGGGGAGCACGTGAAATCAATATCGAAAAGAGTTGCTTGGCTCAGGCTCATCCCCGCTTACGCGGGGAGCACTCACGTATGCGGGTTCTGGGTATGTTGTGCCGAGGCTCATCCCCGCTTACGCGGGGAGCACACGTGCGCGGCAAACGCCTTCGATATGCAGTATGGCTCATCCCCGCTTACGCGGGGAGCACTTCCAGTTCTTGCGGGTCGTCGTCGAGCCCGTAGGCTCATCCCCGCTTACGCGGGGAGCACGAAAGTCCAGGCCTTCGTCTCCGGGGTCTTCCCGGCTCATCCCCGCTTACGCAGGGAGCACTATGTCAACGCGCCGTTTTCAACCCGGGAAAGGGGCTCATCCCCGCTTACGCGGGGAGCACGTCGGGCGCGTATTTTTTGAGTGGTTCGAGGAAGGCTCATCCCCGCTTACGCGGGGAGCACCAAGCCACCGAATGGGCGGCGAAAGGTGCTCGCGGCTCATCCCCGCTTACGCGGGGAGCACTTGGCGCGACCTGGTAGGCAACAACTCGTCGACGGCTCATCCCCGCTTACGCGGGGAGCACTCTCCTTTATGTGAGTGGGATGGAACTTTTTCCGGCTCATCCCCGCTTACGCGGGGAGCACGCCACTGCCCAGAACTCCTCCGGGGTCACTTTCGGCTCATCCCCGCTTACGCGGGGAGCACGTTCCTCAAGCTGGTCAGGCGCGACTTGTGGGGGGCTCATCCCCGCTTACGCGGGGAGCACCCGACTACTACGACAGTGAGACGGTAGTAACCCGGCTCATCCCCGCTTACGCGGGGAGCACTTACAGTCCTCACTGGCTGGGGATACGAGGAAAGGCTCATCCCCGCTTACGCGGGGAGCACTAAATGCGGCTGGCCTGGATAGTGTGCGTGAGAGGCTCATCCCCGCTTACGCGGGGAGCACCAGGGGGTATAGGTTCTCGTGCCATGCCCTTAGGGCTCATCCCCGCTTACGCGGGGAGCACTGCCGGCGTGAACCCGTAAAAAATCGGCTCATGGGCTCATCCCCGCTTACGCGGGGAGCACGTGGGGCCCGCCGCGGCCGAGCCTCCCGGCCCCGGCTCATCCCCGCTTACGCGGGGAGCACCCTTTCGAACGTTTGGTTGATTGCTTGGGTGGCGGCTCATCCCCGCTTACGCGGGGAGCACTGTTTCATCGGTTATCCCTTTCCATTGCGTTAGGGCTCATCCCCGCTTACGCGGGGAGCACCTATCGCCGCCGCCGCCAAGCTCTGCCCATGCCGGCTCATCCCCGCTTACGCGGGGAGCACTCGGGTCGCGCATCGTCACATCACCGTTAAACAGGCTCATCCCCGCTTACGCGGGGAGCACTATGACAAGGAGCGTCAGCTTCCCGGTACCGCGGGCTCATCCCCGCTTACGCGGGGAGCACACTAAATGACCTGGGGTTTTACCCGAGGGCTTTAGCTCTTTTATTCACTTTATCCGGTTTTCGTTGTTTGTGGAATACGAAGTATTAGGAGTCGGATTGGTGCCCTTCGGCATCACTCGCCCACTTCGGGGAACGGGCATCGTACATCCTCCTGGCTGCACTCCAGCCGCGACCCCGCCTACTTACCGTTCTGGATTGTTCAGAGGAGCACGGCCTCTTCATCAAGACAAGCCCGTCGAAATCTGTAGGTTCCCACTCGTGGTGGTAAACGTCAAAGTGAAGGTGTTGCTCGCCTGCAGCCGAATGCACCATGATCGCTTTGCCATTCTGGCATAACTCCTTCGTTCGCGCCCATATCAGCTCTCTAATCCGAGCCGACGGGTTGCCAACGAATACCCCCGCAGAGATCTCTAACAACCATTTCGTTAGATCTCCACGCAAACTCGCGGGCGCTGCCGTCAGGACTAAAACCATCATTTCCACTCCTCTGAAGAACTCTGCTCTCTCTCCTTCGGCGAGCTTGACCCCAAATCTCCGGGATGATCCAATTCATCCCAAGAGACGAAGGATGCGCTCGAGCGGAGATCTTGAAGTGAGACTTCAGAGTCGTCTTCATCCGACGTGTAGTTGACGCCTGCGGGAACGTACCGATTACCCGTGCCCGCCCAGAGTTTGAGCCCTGCACCTGGCTCTTCGACAACGCGCCCAGCCTCAAGTAGCGCCTTGATATCCCGCGCACATGTGGAAATCAGATCATTCTCAACCATGCGATCACGCATCGCACGCCTCACTTCGGAAGATACGTCGTCGGGTTTAGTAGCTACAGTTTGAAAAGCGACAGGAATACTAATTTTCGCCTTGTAAAGATCAGCAACGTCGTAAATGAACGACCTTTCCGTCCCCGAATGTACGAATCCGAGCGCCGGAGAGCACCCGAGGGACACGACTACTGCTTGGACTACCCCGTACAAGCATGAGTTTGCGGCAGTAAGTGCTTGATTTATTGGATCTGAAGCCTCGTAATCGTCAACTTTGTAGTCTCTCCGCTTCCAAGGAACTCCCGTCTGTTGCGAAAAGGCCCGATAAACCCGACGAATGCGAGCACCCTCTCGCCCACGGAGTTGTTGCATCGTCAAATCGGCAACATCTTCTCCTGGGAAACGATACGAATACATAGCTCGCGCCACCGCGAGTCTTGAGCGCGTGTTAGACACCAAGCGCGCCTGCAGTTCAATCATCCGCGAACTTTTAGCGATTGATCGACCATGCGCGTAGTATCGCACCCCCTTTTCACCCACCCAAACAACAGAAACACCGCAATCACCGAGGAGAGCCATCGCGGCATTACTTATGCGCGTCCCCGGCCCCAACATCAGACACGCGATAACCGCGGCAGGAACGTGAACAATGCCCTCCGAGTCTGTAGCTGTTATTGCATTTTCCGATCTATGTATAACCGCATGCTCGAAATAGACGAAACTCCATCGATCTTCTATCCGCCCGAGTTCGTAGCGCGACGGCGGTGGCGCGCCTCGTAAGACCATAGATTCCCCTTCCTAAATCCCTAACTGCTGACTTGCCACCCATGTCGGCGGAACCAGAGAGTTTTTCGTACAGATTTTCCGTCCCCTGAAAAGGACGATTAATGGAGTACGGCGCCCAATTCATGACTTTATATCGCGAAATTGGACGCCGTACTGATTGGGATGTTTCACCCGTTAACTGGCCGCAAGGTCATCAGGCCGCACCCGTAGGCCTTAGCACGCCCAAGCCCCTCGGTGAGGGTCTGCCTAAACGCACCAACGTCAATGATTCGCAGGTTTCCTTCAAACTGAACTCGCCTGATGGTCACTCGATCCCGATGCCGCTCGCGGTTGGGGCGAGGATCCGCATTCGACAGATCGGAAAAACGATTGAACCGGGAATCTTCCCTCCGCGTTACGGCAATTTGTCGGAACGGGACTCCTGCAGAGTTTGCTCCGTCTAGAACCTCAAAGCCAGCATTGGAAGCTCGACCCTCAAGCCAGGCGATCTGTTGCTCGACCGTCACATGGGGTAAGACTTTCCCTCGTTTCCGACCGGAATCCTTGCCAGGAGCGATTCTCTTGACGGGATTTGCGGTTAATCTGAAAGTCCACTCTTGCCCCACCATGAGATTATCGAGGAACCTGTCATAAGAGACCGTCTTCCATGGCTCACTGGAATTTAGCCAGCCCGCTTGCTCCTGGATGTGCCGCAGATCAGGCTCCATCGAACTCACGATATAGAGCCGATGAGTTTCTCCATCGTGATCCATCCGCCACAATGGGCGCCCATCGTTCTCCCCGAAGGCATCAGGAGGAAACGAAGCCATTACCGCGGCATGCATCGCCTGGGGATTCCCAAGTAGCTTTCGGCCAGTCCGCAAAGCTGGATTCAAAAGCATCGATGAAAAGTACGTCATACGCTAGTCACCGCCTCGAAAAACGGGTCGATCCGTTCACTCCCATCAGAATTCTCGAGCACCACCGGCACTGCGTTCACAACACGACGCCAGGCGTATTGACGAGACTCTGGCGAGAAACTCACTGGAATATCGCGAATGGAATCGCCGGCCTCGCCGCCTTTCGCATCGCGAATGATGGGGAGCCTCACCGTTTTTCCTCTTTTTTTCCTACACCATTTAGCGGCATGCCACGGCTCTGCACGTAAGGCCTCCTCAACATCTCCATCACGCATTCCAAGAACTAAATCCGGGTTCGCGGGGCACGACCGGCGACCAAGGTAGAGCGGGAATTTCGGGGAACGCAAGGATTTTTCCAAGTCCTCAAGAATCGACTGCGGACCGGAAATGGCCGCCAAGAAAATCGCGTCAGCCAAATACAATCGGGTAGAAAGGCTTCCGGGCGGACCTTTGCGCCAATCAATTTCCGTTTGGAAGTCGCGTTCCAACGTGCCTTGTTGATCAATTCGCACTCCGAACTGAAGACCTGCCAGATCGGCGATCGGGTCGGTTCTATAGCGTCCTTCGGAAGCGGCAAGTAGCCCGATTACTCCCGACTTCGTGGGGATCTGATCCGTTGACCGCTTGGTGAACCGTGAATCGCTCCCCCACGATTGAAGGGGCGCACTCATCTTGAGCACCAGAGACTGCACCATTAGTTCTCACCCATGTCCCGGAACTCTGATAGCTGCTCGGCGAGTGTGCTTTCCAATTGCTCAAGCAGTTCCTTACGGGTAACAACGCTACCCAGGGCAGTCGCCTCATCCACAAGCGAATGCGGCGCGATGACCAAGGTTTCCAACGCAGGCGAATCGTACATTTCCTCGAGTGAGCTCGCCTCCTCCACTAACTTCTTGGCAGCCTCCGCGCGCACCCCATGACCGCTAGCCGTTACCGGCTCCTCGAAGGCATTTACCCAAGAAACGGGGCGATCCTTACGAACCGCAACAACTACGAGATCCGGAAGAGTACGGTTTGCAAACGTGTTCTGCTTACCAGTGGGCATCGATGCAATGAAGGAGCGCACAAAAGCTACTGTTGCTTCAACTGCAGCGGCCTTAGTCCCGAGATTCTCAGCAAGATGCTCGAGGTCCACCGTGGCATACCGATAGAGAGTGGATGCCATCATCTCGACGGTACCAATCATGCCCGCTCCGGTTTCTTCGGATTCCTTTGCCACATCATCCACAGCGGTGAAGTAATCGAACTCGGGGGTAGCGGCGCTCACCCCGATTGCGTGCGCAACCTGTACACTCGCGTCGACGTTGAAATCAGGGGCATCCGCAACCATGCGCCCGAACATAGCTAGATCGACTGAATGTTCAGTATCGAGTAGCTTTTGAGCGTCTTTCTTCGCTACCTTCCCTTCCTCGTTTTGGAGAACAAAATCCGCAACATTCTCAATTTGCCGACGAGAAATAAAGAAGAGGTAGCTGGTCTCGGGGCTGGCCTCAACATCCGTTTGATCTTTCTTCGGTTTTGGAGTGGTTAGTTTGAAGCCACCTTTGGTGAAAACTTCGGCGACTGCCGAACGCGCATCCTCGATCAACCATTCCGGATTCTTTTCAACCACCTGCCGTGCAATAACGTCAACGGCACGCTTCGTACGAACTCCAAGCTTCGAGCGATCCAAATAGGATTCAAAATCCATCCGAATCGCGTGCTTCCACGCCTGGGAAGATACCCTCTGGCGCGGCACACCTCCGAACGTCGCCGTCTTTGGCGAACCCGTATCGTCGCGGTTGATGTTTGAGGGCGGAAGGGTGTGCAACGCATGCACGTCAATGAATGTACTCATTAGAGTCTCCTCATCTTTCTACTTAAAATCTTTTTGTTGTTCAACTTTGTTATCGCGGCGCTGGACTAAATATCCGCGCGCAAATTCTCGACCCCACCGGAGCAAGATCCCCGAGCGATATTGGGGGCTCTGCAATCGTGCTAGATCGTTCGCTAGCTGGCCGTAATCAAAGGCGGTATCGAATCCCAACTTCTGTTGGCTCGCCAGTAGCGGTATCAAGGTTCGAAGGTGGTAAAGCATTGCTTCAAATGTGCTGGCGGTCAGCAGAGCATCAAACCTTGGTTTGATCGATTTACTCTCGGATCTCTGGGCGAACTCGCCCATGACCTCGGCGAATGCTCGATGGTCTTTGTGCATATTAGAATTTTGCGACTGTTGGTGGAGTGCGTAGAGCGTTATTGCGGCGAATGCGCCCGACTCCGATCGTGAAGGAGAATTTCCACGGCCCAGGAGACGCTCGGGAAACTCTGGTAGAACCTGCTCAAAGAGCTCACTCCAGGCCATGAGGTCATCTTCAGGGCGCTTCCCCGCCGCACGCCGCAACCTACTAAGTGCGGCTCGCGCGTGCGGAGAGCTCTCCCCCGCAAATCCGCGATAGAGCCTATGAATCGCTCCTGCCACGATTCTTGCCAGTAACGACCGCCGGTCTTCCCACGATCCTGATTCCCCGTTCGGATTGTCTTCGTGCTTTCCGTCAGCGCGAGAGACGCCGTCAATCGACTCCATCTTCATCCTCCACTCCCTTCCTTGAATCGTCCGTATCGACTTCAACAGCGGGAAGAGCTATCTTTAGCTTCTTCCGTAGAGACTGTTCTGCCCGAGCCGCCGAAAGTAGCCGACCATCGGTATCAGTTCGCCCAATAATTGCTCGATATCCAGCACCGGCGACGAGCCGGGCTGCCGCTTCCAAAACCGCTCGTTCAACTTCAGCAAACCAACGATTTCGCATGAGAGAGAGATTGACACCAGGCACCATTGCCATCAGCCAGTCCTTGTAGCGCTCGGTCATCTCTGAGAGGAGCGCATCCGTCGCCACCGTGTCGAATTCGAATTCGCCGCCAGCCGCTTGAGCGAGTTGCCCCGAAAACACCCCTAGCGCACTTGCCGCGTCAACAGTTGCGTTTGCGGCAATAACGATTTCTCGAGCGAGCCCCTCGTTTCCGTTGAGGAAAACCCCGAGATACAGAGGAAGGGATTCGCTGATGGAATCGACCACAATCGCATCTTGCGTGCCGTAAACGAGTCCGACTAGATCGACCGAGATTCTCCTACCTTCTAGGTCTCTTTTATCAAGCTCGTTATACCAGGCCACGGTCATCGGATTATTGCGTGAACCCTCACCCGGACCCGCGACGGCGAGGAGGGGTTCCACCGAGCGCCACAGGGTTCGAGTTTCTGCGTGACGTCGCGGATAAGACACGGGCTTGCCCTGTTTTTTCGTTTGCGCAGCAGATTCTCGATAGGCTGTCATAGGATCGGCAAGCTGATTCTCCGAGGCAATCCGGTCTCCATTCGAGATGAGAACGCCGGTAATCTTTCCCGCATCTTCGTAAAGCCGAACTCTGCGAATTTGCCAAGTTAGCAGATCGCATGGCCCATCAGCCTGCTCAATGCCGCGCGGAGCCGCAGTTGCCGGTTCACGCTCCCACACGGGCAGATCGCCTCGAGTATCCTCGAAAACCACGCTTGGGTTCGTGTTGAGAATGAGCGTCTCCGCCAAGGTTTCGCCGGAGAGCACCGTGCCGCCGGTTCGGCCGCACCATCCCGTGCCGATCGGATACCCTTTGCCACCCTTCACTCTGGGATCCCCCACGGCACCGGACTTAATTCCGGAAAAGTCCCAGGACTGAAGGTTAACAAGCCACCTCGCGGCTTCGGCAAGGGTGAGCGATTCACGCTGGCTACCCGCGCGCATTGTGAAGTGATCGGAATTCGCCTCGGGCACGAGCGCCATCAGTTCGCTCGTTTTCCCGCTGGCGGTATGCAGATCAGACACCTGCATAAACGGCTCCGACGGCGAGAGCAAATCAAAGCGGTGATGCCATTTATCGAGGTAATCACCAATCAAATTTGATCTCAACCAGCCCGAGTTCTCGAACTGAGAGACCCACCAATCTTCAAAACTGCCTCGTGGATCCTCAATGGCTGAATCGCTGGCGAACGCTCGCCAGACGATCACGAGTAGGACGCGAAGCACGGCGTAATCTTGATTGGGACTATCGCCCGATATTCGAGCGATTTCGTCTGCACGCTCAAAGAGTTCACGCAACGAAAGTGCTTCGGTTTCTCCCCCCGCGAGTTCGCAAACTACCCACGGCTCATCGACCAGATTAAAGGTTTTACGATCGGTCATTTCCTCCTCCTTTCTTATCTGTTGTCTTGGACAATTCTTTTCTACCTCCCTACTCCGACACGGTTTTTTTCGAAGCCCTCCATTGCTCGGCGGATTCGTCGATTAGTCCGAGTTCACGGTCATACCGAACCACACGGCCCGCAATCGTGGCGCGGAAGTTTTCATCGAGAAGTAACTGGAGCTGATCGCTGAGTATGGGTGTGCGGGCCCACCCCTCATCTGTCGATCGCTCCAATTCGTTCAACGCGTCCTCAAATAGTCCCCTCTTCGGGTTGGAAAACGCATAAGGTAGACGAACTGTGGACGTTGCCAGATCCCGGGCCACGTTCCAGGAAACCTCCATCCCTTCGCTGAGCACCTCATCCTCGTAACCATCACCAACCCAAGGCAATGGCCGATACCCTCCAGGAACCCGTTGCGTGACGATAACTTCTAGCGTGGGGTCGACGTCGCGGACCTGGGCTAGGCCCTGCGCCTCGCTCACCGCATTCTTCTCAACGTCACGATCCTGCTGATCCCACAACGCCGTGAAGTTCCCATCCCTAAATGGCACAGAGAATTGGAATCTACAGGCCTTCTTCCGCGCCGCGGCTCGCCTGTTCTCCATTTCCTCGCAAGCCTGCGCAAAGTCGCCTACCCAATTAGTGGGAATCCCACTCTGGTCGTCATAAACCGCATGGACCAGACTCGGAATTTCCGTAGGAATTACCAGTGACCGTCGCTCAGCTAAATAAGGAAGGAGTTGCGCGCACGTTCCTAGTAGCACGGCGCGTTCGTAAATGAGTTCCTGGCTCTCTTCAAAAACAGGCAGATGCAATTCGTCGAATTCTGCATTAAGCCCGCGGATTGTAAGCGTCGGAACCTTTCCCCACGCTGGGCGTTCCTCCGCATCCCGACGGTGTCGAAATACCCGCCCGAGCCGCTGAAGCAGGAGGTCAATAGGGGCGATATCAGAAATAATCCCATCGAAGTCGACGTCGAGCGACTGTTCAACGACTTGGGTTGCGACAACGATGCGCCGCCGCGGCCGCCCGTCCCCAGCGTGCGCATCGGGCCCCAGTTCGCGTGATAACTCTTCTTCCGCAACAACGCGGTCAGAAGAAATGAAGCGCGCATGGAGTAGCCGCGCATCCGCACCGACCAACTCTTTCGCAACTGTATATGCGTCCTGCGCGCGGCTAACGGTATTGCAGAGCACAAGCAAACATCCCCCGGCCTCTGCCACGGGACGCATCTGTTGGCGTAAATCGTCTAACTCGTCCGGAATAACCTCAAGCGAATACGCAATTTCTCTGCTCTGCGCAGGCACATCAACAACCGATACTCCCCCGGTATCCGCGACGGTAATCGCCGGATACGCACTACCCGAAGGCGGCACCGAGTTATCGTCGCCAGCGCGGTCGCCCCGGAGTAGGCCTTCCTGGTAAGCCCCAAGAAGCACCCCTTTTATAGCCTGGGGAAGCGTTGCAGAGAGTAGAATGACCGGAACTCCGTAATAACCTAACCACGTGAGGGTGCGCGCCATATAGGCCGTCATATACGCATCGTAAGCGTGAGTTTCGTCGACGACGACGACTTTCCCGGCCAATCCGAGATGGCGAAGCATTGCGTGCTTCGACTGGAGAGCAAGCATCAATATCTGATCCACCGTCGAGACTACGATGCTGGACAGCATTCCCTTCTTGCGGCCCCTCATCCAGTCATCAACCACCGCCGTCGACCGCTTTTGCGCATCAGCACCCGTGCCGACGCTACGACCCTTGCTGTCTGTATTATCAAACAACTGCGTGGCGGAATTCTTAGGAGTTTGGACATATTCCCGGTTGAGTTGATTCTTTGAATGCCCCAGATACATGGAGAGAACCTGGCCGCCACCCGAGAGCTCTGCCCAGTCACGTACGCGCTTGAAAAGCGAGTCGCTAGTCGCCATTGTCGGCGCAGCGAAAATAATCCCAGTCTGACCATTCTTCTGCGCAAGTATTTCCGCCGCCATAAGAGCGGCTTCCGTCTTTCCCTGCCCCATGGGTGCCTCGATACAGAGAAGTCCGGGCCCCTCCATACGCCTGGCTACCTCGAAAACTTGCTCTTGAACGGCGAAGGGAACGCGATCGTCCGCCCACCCAAACCGGGCTGCGTAGCTGGAAGACGCCTCTCCTTCGAAAGTACCCGGGCGCCACGGAGCCGCTAGATGTGCACGCGACATCCCCACCTGAAATCGTTCCTCGATATCAGCGGTCGGACTCGAGACGAGTGGGAAATAGTCGACATTGGACGCGATCCAATCCGCCATAATTACGATCCCCGTGGCAATCATCCGCACCCGGTAAGTAATTCGCTTGCCCACGCAAATAAGCTGGTCCAGAATCCTCTCCGCTTTGAGACGATGCGTAAGCGTAGAAACCAACTCGTGTTGAACATCGGCCCAGGCGCTTTCTTGCCGATCGCAGATGTCACTTTTTGCGTTAGTAATCTTCTGCGAAAAAGCCGGTAAACCATGATGCGCTCCTGAGACCTCAGCGATGCCGCGAATTACCGCCCGTTTCGCCCGCGTATCTCCGAAGGCGTTCTCGAGATAACGGGTAATTATCACCTGACTGGCGGCCGAATGCGGATACCAGTCGTCCTTGGTATACGCGCGGCCCAGCGGCAGTCCCGCATCCCGAACTCGTTGCGCATAGTTCCCAAACTCCGGGCCTCGCTTCTCCAATTGCGACTGGAATGCCTTGGTGGCCTTTCCAACGTCGTGCGTTCCCGCCAACCATCTGATGAAATCGCGCGTTTCCGCGGGTGAAAATCCTAGATCGGAGGCAAGACCATTCTTCAGGTTCGGCCAGACCCACGTATCCCACAACCCTCCCGCGACATAGGCAGAGTCCATGAGATGCTCCGGCAGAGTCATGTACTCGGCCTCCGGGAACTCCTTACTGGTCTTGGCCCATAACGCAATTGCCTGCCGCGACCACGTGGTATTCGATTTTTCCGTTCGAGAATTCTCCTGCATCTTTGCAACTCCCATTGACGACGACGCTAGCAGCTCATCCGAGCCCAGTCTTACGCCCTGCCCTCGTATACTAACACACCATTTCTAATATTCAACATTTATAGTCTGAACCAGCCCGCTGCCAACGGTCGATCCCCTAACCTCCGGATAAACCTCTCGGCTCCAACTAGACTTATGTTGCGGCCGTGGCGTTGGGATGAACCCATTCACCATTTAAATAATGAGTACTCCCCGCGTTAGCGGGGCTTACCGGGTCGCCTTCGTAGCCTCCCAACCACCACGGCCACCCCATGAGCCGACGGCCTAAATTCCTTTTCCCACTTAAATTGCTCGCGGAGCGCAGTTTTCGACCACGGCCCGCATTTTCCGCCTTTCCTTAACTCATCTTTCCTACGCTCACATCATGCAATATCCCTCCGACACGAAAACCATGTCGGAGGGTGCCGCTAGCCTAGAGACATGGCATTACCGCAGTTGAACGTCGCGCTGGATCGTCTCGAGGATGAATATGGATTCAACCCTCCGGACGATGCCGTCTATGAAGCCTTCAAGAACTGGGCGGAGGGTACCGGTCGCCCGCTCTACCCCCACCAGGAGGAAGCTCTGCTGGCGTGCCTGGAGGGAAGCCACATGATTGTTTCCACGCCTACCGGCTCGGGGAAATCCATGATCGCCCTCATTGCGATTTTTTACGCGCTGGCGCACGGGCAGACGGCGTTCTATACCGCCCCGCTCAAGGCCCTTGTCTCGGAGAAGTTTTTCGAGCTCATTGATGCTTTTGGAGCGGACAACGTGGGCATGATGACGGGCGACTCCACGATCAATCGCGAAGCGCCGGTAGTGTGCGCGACGGCGGAGATCGTGGCCAATATTGCCCTGCGCGAGGGAAGCGACGCGCAGATCGATGCCCTGGTGCAAGACGAATTCCACTATTACGGCGATCCGCAGCGCGGCTGGGCCTGGCAGGTTCCCCTCCTTGAACTCCCCCAGACCCGTCAGGTTTTGCTTTCCGCAACCCTCGGGGATACCACTCGGATCGAAGAGGACCTCGAGAAACGCACCGGGCGGCACGTGGAGCTTATTTCGAATGCCGAGCGCCCCGTTCCCCTGCAGTTTGAATACTCCTACGAAGCTACCAATGAGCTGGTCAAAGAACTCGTGGAAACGCATCGTGCGCCGGTCTACATCGTCCATTTCTCCCAGCGCGAGGCGGTAGAAACCGCCACCAGTTTCCAGTCCATGGCACTGATTTCCAAGGAACAGAAGGAGGCGATTCGCGAGGCGATTGGGAACTTCAAGTTCTCCCCGGGCTTCGGGCAAATTCTCTCCAAGCTCCTACGTCAGGGAATAGGAGTTCACCACGCCGGCCTTTTGCCGCGTTATCGCCGCCTGGTTGAACGCCTGGCTCAGGGCGGATATCTGCCGGTTATTTCCGGCACGGACACTCTCGGCGTGGGAATTAACGTTCCCATCCGCACTGTTTTGATGACAGGTTTAGCGAAATATGACGGAAGCCGCTCGCGCCAGCTCAAGGCTCGCGAATTCCATCAGATTGCCGGGCGGGCTGGCCGGGCCGGATTTGATACGAAGGGCGACGTCGTCGTCCAGGCACCCGAATACGAAATTGAGAACGCGCGGGCGCTGGCGAAGGCCGGGGACGACCCAAAGAAACTCAAGAAGGTACAGAAGAAGAAGCCACCCGAGGGGCAGGTGCTGTGGTCGGAAAAGACTTTTGATTACATCAAGACCGCCCAGCCCGAACGTCTGGAGTCGCAGATGCGGGTGAGCCATTCACTGATTCTCAATATGTTGCAGCGTCGCGGGGATGCGGTGGCACAGATTCACCATTTGCTCACGCACAATCACGAACCGCAGCGCGAGTCCAATCCGCTTTTGCGTCAGGCGATTCAGATTTATAACACGCTGCATCGCGCGGGCGTGCTCGTTCACCACAGCCCGCAGTGGCAGGCCGAGCATCCCGGGGAATCCGCGGTGGGGTTCGCGCGGGAAGTGCCGGAGGATTTTGCACTCAATTCGCCGCTAGCGCCCTTCGCCCTGGCGGCGCTCGATTTGCTGGATAAGGATGCCGAAAGCTACCCGCTCGATGTTATTTCGGTGATCGAAGCCGTACAGGAAAACCCGCGGCAAGTGCTCATCGCGCAGGAAAAACGCGCCCGCGGGGAGGCTATTGGGCGGATGAAGGCGGCCGGCATCCCCTACGAGGAACGCATGAATGAGGCCGACAAGATCACCTGGCCCCAGCCGCTGGGCGAGGAGTTGCGCGCGGCGCTCGCAACTTACGCTCAGACGAATCCTTGGGTGGCCGACTACGATCTGACGCCGAAATCAATCGTGCGGGAAATGATTGAGAATGTGCAGACGTTCTCCGAGTTTGTGAGCGGATACGACCTCGCCCGGTCAGAGGGCGTCCTGTTGCGCTACCTCACGGATACGTATAAGGCCTTGCGCCAAACCGTGCCGCTCGAAGCACGGACCGATGAGCTGGAGGAAATGATTTCCTGGCTCGGCGAATTGGTGCGCTCGGTGGACTCCTCGCTTCTCGATGAGTGGGAGGCGTTGCGCGATGGCACGCTTACCTCCGCGGAGCTCACGAATCTTGAATCCGACCCCGAGGGTGGTTCGCGAGAGCGGGCTTTCGGCGCGGACGAGGACGGAAACGTGGCGTTTTCGCGTAATAAATACGCCTTCCGCCGCTCGATTCGCAACGAACTTTTCCGGCTGGTGGAGGCGGTGGCGAATGAGGACCTCGATACGCTTGATGACCTCGGCCGCGCACCCCTGTGGGAGGGGGGTGAGTTCTGGGGCGGCGACGAGTGGATGGATGCCACCGACGCCTTCTTCGACGATTACGAGTCGATTCTGACGGATACCGACGCCCGCTCGAGCAGATTCGTGGAGATCAACGAGAAACCCGAGGTGGTTGACCTGGTGGATGCCGGGGTACCCGAGGCCGCAGCTGAAAGGTTCGCCGGCGGCGGTTGGTGGCTCACCCGGCAAACTTTCGACGATGGCGTTGGCGATAACGCCTGGGGATTTTGGGCGCTCATTGACCTCGCGGAATCGGACGAACTGGGCCGAGCCGCCTTGCGAGTGGTCAACGTAGGGCCGCTCGCTGGCTAGAGGATCGACACCACGGGCGCGGCTGCGACCAAAGCCCTGAGAGCCGAGGACTACTAAGATAGGCAACCATGCGCACTGAATTTAGTACCGAACCCGCTACCCCGGCCGAAATTCCGGGGCGAATTGCCCGCGTGGTCGAAGCGTTGCGGGAGGCAGAAACGAAGGCCGGGCGCTCAATGGGCGAAACGCGCCTACAACTGGCGGTGAAGTATCAGCCGGTCGAAAAGATCCGGGCGGCACTCGATTATGGTGCGCGATTCATGGGGCACAACATTATCCAGCAACTGGAGGATATCGAGCCACAACTGCGCGATGTTCAGCCGCATTGGACCCACGTGATTGGCCATGTGCAGTCCAATAAAGCAGGCAAAGCCCTGGCCTTCGCCAACTGCATCGAGACGCTGGATTCCCTGAAACTTGCTCGCCGCCTCGATCGCCTCCAGGGCGAGCGGATCGCGGCCGGAGAGGCCAGCGCGCCGTTCGAGGTGTATCTGCAGGTCAATTCTTCCGGCGCCGATTCTCAGTTCGGCCTTGAGCCCGGGCGCGCTAAAGAACTCGCCTACCAGGTGAGCGAGCTGGGGAACCTCAAAATCGGCGGACTGATGACGATTGGCGCCCACACGGATGACGTCTCCGAAATCGCCGCCTCGTTCGCCTGCACCCGCGATTTGCGCGATTCCCTTGCCGCGGATATCCCCACCTGCACCGAGCTTTCCATGGGCATGACCCATGACCTCGAAATCGCCGTGGCCGAAGGGTCCACCATCGTGCGCGTCGGCACCGCCGTTTTCGGCCCGCGCCCGGCGGCGTAGATTTTTCTCTAGCCGGCAGGATTTCCACAACTCAGAACGGCAGAAGCGGGCGTCCGCAGGGATCCGGCTCGCGGCTGGGGTGGTGACAGATGGGCGGTAGATACGGGAAATACCCGTGGAACCAAGGCTCGGATGAAGAGAACTCATACTCGGGCTCGATATCGCCTTTTTCGGTTGCGTGTTTGCTATGATCCCCAAGATTCTCGCGGAAGGACTGATCCGGATGGATTACCCGGAGAGAGCAAATGCCCTGGAATGGGCGGAATTCGGGATCACCTTCCAGATCGCAATGCTGGCTCTGTCCGTGATCTTGGTTATTACCTTCGCATCGGCCTTCTTCATTCCGCACTGGACGACACAAGCAAACCGCGACATTCAGGCCAACCGAGACGATTAGTAAAATAGTTAGCGCCTGCCACGCATGAATGCGGGGCGCGCGAAGCCCTCAAAACCCACGTGCGGGTGAAGGCATTTTCGCCCCACGAGCAAGCGCGAAAACGCGCCCACGCAAAGCGCGGGCGAAGGCCTTCCCCGCCCGCGCCCGCGCTTCCCGCGCTTCGCCAGACTCCTAGCCGATGCGGTAGAGCCAGCCGAATTCGTCGTCGACCTTACCGGCCTGGATTCCGGTGAGCTCGTCGTAAACGCTCTGCGAGACCTCGTGGGTGGGCAACTCGACCTTGAAGTCGGCGCCGGTCAGGGAACCCACCGCCGTCACCACAGCCGCGGTTCCGCAAGCGAACATCTCGCTCACCTCGCCGGATTTAATTCCGGCAATCACGTCGGCGAGCGCTAGAGTATCCTCGGCCACGTCAACCCCGCGGCGGCGCAGAAGCTGCATAATGCACGAGCGGGTGTTCCCGGGAAGGATATTTCCGGTTAGCCGCGGCGTGCGCACGCGACCATCGGCGTACACCACGAAAACATTCATGCCGCCGAATTCGTCCAGATTCGTATTGGTCGCGGCGTCAAGGAAGAGCACCTCATCGTAGTGCTCGCGGGCGGCCGTTACCTTAGGCAAAAGCGACGCCGCATAGTTGCCGCCGGTTTTCACCGCGCCCATGCCGCCTGGGCCGGCGCGATGAAAGTCCTGCTCCACCCACACGTTGATGGGAGTAAATCCGTTTGGGAAGTAAGGGCCGGCCGGGCTGGCGATGCAGAGGTACTCGTACTTGGCCGCCGCCCGAACCCCGAGGAACGCCTCTGAGGCAAAAATATAGGGACGCAGATAGAGGGAGGCTCCCTCCTTGGCCGGCACCCAGCGCGCGTTGGCGCGCACCACGTCCACAATCGAGGCGAGAAAATCGTCAACCGGCAATTCCGGAATCGCCAAGCGGTAATTGGAGAAATTCAGCCGAGCCGCGTTGTAGGCGGGACGGAATGTCCACAGAGATCCGTCGTCGTGAACGTACGCCTTTAGGCCCTCGAAAACTTCTTGGCCGTAGTGAAGTACGGCGCCTGCCGGGTCGAGCGAAAGCGGGCCGTAGGGCACAATCTGCTTGTCGTGCCAGCCGGCGTCGGCAGTCCAGGTTGCGCGCGCCATATAGTCCGCGAAATGCACGCCAAATCCCGGCTTTTGCAGAATCTCGTCAAGTTCAGCCTGCGGGCGCGGCGCCGGATTTCCCTGCAGGGCGAAGGTTCCCGCCAGATCATCGGCCTCGGCGTGCGGGGCGTCTGCGATTTGTTCAAGTTCTTCCGGAGTGGTTGGCATAAGCATTCCTTTCCTCTTCGTCCGACTGATGAGTTTCGTGGCGGAACGAAGAGTCCGCCCCTGCCGGTACTTTCGCGCTGATCATACGCGCGTGGCTTCCCGATTCTCATCTGCGACCACGTGGTGATCGACGTATTGATCGCCACGCGCCGATTCTTTGCATTCTGCCCGCCCCCGTGACCCGCGCACGTGACCCGCGGCACCGCGATTCTTTAACCGTGCGTTTACAATGGATCGTCGGTCTGCGAAGGAGTGAAATGGCCGGAGATTCGAGAGTATTTATCGTCGACGGAGCCCGGGTTCCCACCGGGAGTTTCGGCGGCTTTTACGCGGACGTTCCGAATTATCAGATGGGCGCCGGCGCCGCCGTTGAGGCGCTTCGCCGTGCGGACGTCTCCCCCGCGGACGTGGACGAGTTTGTGGTTGGTTGTGTGGGGCAAACCGGGCCTGACGCTTACGTTTCCCGCGCCATCGCGCTCACCGCTGGCGCGCCCGTGACGACGACGGCGCAGAACGTCAATCGCGTATGTGGTTCAGGACTTCAGGCTATCTGGACCGGTGCGGCTGAAATCCGGCTCGGGCAGGCAAACATCGTAGTTGCGGGCGGTTCTGAAAATATGACCCGGCAACCTTTTATGGATTTCGGTGCGCAGGGGCGCTACTCGCTCGGCGATCGCAAGCTCGTAAACGGCACGCAGTCCTTGATTAGCGATCCTTTCAGTGGGAAAGCGATGGGCCTCACCGCCGAGGCAGTAGCTGAAAAGTACGGCGTGAGCCGCACCGACCAGGATGCTTTTGCCGCCGAGTCACAGCGCCGCACCCAGGAAGCGCTCGCGTGCGGCGAATTTGATAAAGAGCGAGTCGCTTTCACGAAGAAAACGAGCCGCGGCGAACAGACAATTACGGATGAAGAGCATCCGCGCGCGGGGATCACGGCCGAAAAGTTGGCGCGCCTACGCCCGGTGTTCAAGGCTGATGGAACGGTGACCGCCGGGAACTCCTCCGGAGTTAACGACGGCGCTGCCATGCTGGTGCTGATGGGCGAGGAAACCGCTCGCGAGCGCGGGGCAAAACCCCTCGGAGAACTTGTTGCATTCGCGACGGTCGGCAACGAGCCGGATCTGATGGGATATGCGCCGACCTACGCAATCGCGAAGGTGCTCGAGCGGGCGAATCTCACCTTGGCTGATATTGGCTGGGTGGAGCTCAATGAGGCTTTTGCTGCCCAGGCGGTGGCGGTTATCCGCGATGCCGGCCTGGACCCGGAACGCACCAATCCGCTCGGTGGGGCAATTGCGCTCGGCCACCCGGTGGGCGCCTCGGGAGCGATTATTAGTTTGCGGGCGCTAAAGAACCAGCAGGAAAAGGGCATCGAGCACTCTCTGGTTACCCTGTGCATTGGTGGCGGCCAAGCAATTGCCGCGATTTTCCGGGCGATCTAACGTCCTAATTCGAGGACTAAGCGAAAAATTCAGGTGGCCCGCGCGATTAGACGCGCGGGCCACCTTTTATGCATTTTCTCGCTCCAGCGAGCCTTTCGGCGCCTCAGCCGTCCCGAGGGTCAAACCCCCTCGGGCGCCTAGCTCCGCAGGTCGCTAGATTATTAGCGCCTTAGCCCTGCGTAGGGGTCGCCGAGGCATCGGCCGCGCCCCCATTCGCGGGAGCGCTCGGGCTCGCGCCGCCCGCGCCCCGGGAAGCCTGCCAGGTACCGGCCTCGATCTCGTCAAGAATCTTGCCGAGCTTGCCCTCCGAGTAGTCCTCAAGCTGCATATCGTCGATCATCACCGTCGGTACGTACTTGAAGCCATCGTCGAGGAAGCGCTGGCGGAGCTGCTCGAGCAGGGACCGGTAGGGGTTTGCCTCAATATCAGCGCGGAGCTTTGCAACATCATCTTGCGTCAGGCCCACCGCGCCGGCGAGTTCGTAAACCCGTGACATCGCGGGCTCCACGCGCTCCTCATGCGAAACCGGCTCACCGTCACGGGTGGTTACCGGGCCCGCAATATCCGCGTAAAGGCGCGAATGGAACTCCTTGTACTTATCCGGGTGATTGGCCGCGAACCACACCTCCGCTTGCAGGGACAGCGGCGAGAATTGCGTCTCCGCGAAGCGCAAATTCGGCTGGTTGACCAGTGTAATCTTGCCGCTTTGCGCCATGGATTCGAGGCGCTTGCCGTACTCCTGCTCGAGCAGGTTGCAGTAGGGGCAGAACGGATCGGAGTAGATCGTCACGACCGGTGCGCCATCGTTCTTCGTTCCCGCCACGAGGTTCTGACCGAGCGAAATCCCGCCGTACTCATCCATATTCGTGGGCATCTCCACCCCCGCCAACGGGGTGCGCTGCACCGGAATCAGGACCGGTTCGGTGGAGGTCGGTTCCTCGCTAGGGGTTGCCGACGCCGTAGCACTCGGGCTCGTTTGCGTCCCGCTGTTGCTGGCGCCCGCCGTGCTGGTATCCGAGCATCCGGCCAGGCTCAACGCCAAACCGAAAGCTCCCAATGTCGCAACCAATTTTGAAATCTTCACAGGTTTGCCCTTCCTTTGTGGACCGTGCCCGATTCCCTCCGGGCAACGCCCAAAGCCGGCGTTTTTAGCTATTTCTGGATTATAGAACCCAAGACAGACTAGATGATTCTAGCGGGCCGCGTGACCTTCCTCGTAGTCGTCATCCACGCGCGTATTCCAGGCGAAAAGCGAGCGGATATCCTGCCCGGTCTTCTCAATTGGCGCGGCCTCGTGATCGGCGCGCATCTTCTGAAACTCGGGCGCGCCCGCCTTCTGGTCGTCAATGAATCGCTGCGCGAACTT
Source organism: Actinobaculum massiliense (assembly GCF_001457435.1). Classification (GTDB taxonomy): domain Bacteria; phylum Actinomycetota; class Actinomycetes; order Actinomycetales; family Actinomycetaceae; genus Actinobaculum; species Actinobaculum massiliense. The sequence continues at coordinate 376,600 of NZ_LN881716.1, forward strand.
ACCGTTTTGGATATCCTCCAAGATCGCCTTCATGCCGGCCTTCGCCTCCGCGCCAATGACCCGCGGACCAGAAACGTAATCCCCGTACTCGGCGGTATCGGAAATCGACCACCGCATCTTGGAAAGCCCGCCTTCGTAGATAAGGTCCACGATGAGCTTCATCTCGTGGCAGACCTCAAAGTACGCCATTTCCGGCTGGTATCCGGCTTCAACCAGGGTCTCGAATCCCGCCGAAATGAGCGAGGTGAGCCCGCCGCATAGCACCGCTTGCTCCCCGAACAGATCCGTTTCGGTTTCTTCCCGGAAGGTGGTCTTAATAGCCCCGGCGCGCGTTCCGCCAATCGCCGCCGCGTAGGAAAGACCGAGCTCCCACGCCTCGCCAGAAGCATCCTGCTCCACGCAGACGAGCACCGGAACTCCGCGCCCCGCCTCATATTCGCGCCGCACGGTGTGGCCCGGCCCCTTGGGCGCAACCATCAGAACGTCGTGCCCGGCCGCGGGCTTGATGAAGCCATAGTGAATATTGAATCCATGCGCGAAGAAAATCGCGGCATCTTCGCGGATATTCGGCTCAATATCCTCCGTCCAAATCTTTTGCTGATGCTGATCGGGGGCGAGGATCATCACCGCGTCGGCGTCCTTGACCGCCTCCGCCACCGGCTTGACTTCCAGGCCCTGCTCCTCGGCGCGCTCAATAGATTTCGAGCCTTCGCGTAGTCCGACGACGACGTCCACCCCGGAATCCCGCAAATTCAGAGCGTGAGCGTGACCCTGCGAACCGTAGCCAACAATCGCTACCCGCTTGGACTGGATGATCGACATATCTGCGTCGTCGTCGTGATAGATCTCTGCCATTTTTTCTCCTTGAATTCTCGGCACGGCGCCTTTCGGCCGGCCAAATCTATTTCTTCAACTGCAATTCTTGCGTAACCCGCTCGGAAAGTGACTTCGCGCCGCGCTGAAGCCCCACGGTTCCCGACTGCACGATTTCCTTGACCCCGTAGGGCGCGAGGGCCACGAGCAGGGCTTCTATTTTTGCGTCCGAACCGGTCGCCTCGATAATCACGGCGTCGGGCACCATATCCACCACGTGCAGGCGGTAGAGGTCGACCACCTGGAGCACATTGGTGCGGTTGGCGTCGCTAGCGGCGACCTTAATCAACATGAGCTTGCGTTGAACCGAGAGCTCGGACTCGAGCTCCACGATTTTCAGGACGTTCACGAGCTTATTGAGCTGCTTGGTGATTTGCTCAAGCGGCGCCTCATCGCCTTCCACCACCAACGTCATTCGCGAAATTGCGGGATTTTCCGTCTCCCCCACCGCAAGTGACTTGATATTGAAGGCGCGCCGGGCGAAGAGCCCGGAGACTCGGGTAAGCACGCCCGGGCGGTTTTCCACCAATACTGAGAGTGCGTGGCGCATGATCTCCTCCTTTCAGGCGTGGTTTTCTTCGTCGAGTTGCGGGCGTAAATCCCGCGCGTACAAAATCTCGCTATTGGAAACGCCGGCCGCCACCATCGGCCACACCTCCGCTTCCGGAGAGGTCACGAAGTCGATGACCACCGGGCGATCGTCAATTTCCATCGCGCGGTGAATTGCGGCGTCGACCTCACCAGCTTCTTCCACGCGCCAAGCCGCGCAATCGTAGCTTTCTCCCAGCTTCACGAAATCGGGAATCCGCTTGGTATTCATTCCGGTTTCCAAATCGGTATGCGAGTAGCGCTCGCCGTAGAAAAGGCTCTGCCATTGGCGCACCATCCCCAGCGAGGAATTATTGATAATTGCCACCTTGATATTGATGCCGTTCAGGCGGCAGGTGGCGAGTTCCTGGTTGGTCATCTGGAAGGATCCGTCGCCGTCAATCACCCACACCGTGGCGCCCGGCCGCCCGACTTTCGCGCCCATTCCCGCCGGAATCCCGTATCCCATGGTGCCGGCGCCGCAGGAGGAGAGCCAACTGTGGGGCCGCTCGAGTGGGAGGAACTGCGAAGCCCACATTTGATGTTGGCCCACGCCCGTCACCCAAATCACGTCCTCCCCGCGCATGAGCTCCCCGAGCCGCTCAATCACAAACTGCGGGCTGAGCAGCCCGTCGGCCGGCTCGGCGTATCCGCTGGGATAGGTTTCGCGCATCCTGTTGAGGTAGGACCACCAGGGTGAGAGGCGCGCCCGCGCGCCGTTTCCCGACGCCGAAGCTCCCGCCTCCAATTCCGGAGCGGCCGACCACGGATGCGCAATGTTCGCCTCCTGGCCGAGCGCGCGGAGCTCAGCCACCAGCATGGGCACGGTATGCGCCAAATTACCCACAATGGGGATATCCGCAACGCGGTTCTTGGAGATTTCCGCCGGGTCAATGTCTATATGCACCACCTTCGCGCCCGGCGCGAACCCGCTCAGATCCCCGGTCACGCGGTCATCGAAACGCGCGCCAAGGGCCACGATCAAATCTGCTTTTTGCATGGCCGCGACCGCGGGAACAGTTCCATGCATCCCCGGCATTCCAAGATTTTGCGGATGCGAATCGGGGATCACCCCGCGCGCGGGAAGGGTCGTCACCACCGGCGCCCCGGAACGCTCAGCCAATTCCACCAGCTGCGCGGAGACATCCGCCCGCACGCATCCCCCGCCCACGTACAGCACCGGCCGGCGCGAAGCGGCCAGCCATTTTGCCGCTTCGCGCACCTGGCCCGAATTCGGCTTGCCCACCGGCCTATAGCCGGGAAGCTCAAACTGCGGAGGCCAACTGAAATCAATCTCCGCGTTCTGCGCGGACTTCGTAATGTCTACCAGCACCGGCCCGGGCCGGCCGGTCGAGGCAAGATGAAACGCCTCCGCGATTGCCCGCGGAATATCCTCCGCCTCGGTCACCAAGTAGGAATGCTTGACCATCGGCATCGACGAGCCCACAATATCGGCTTCCTGGAACGCGTCCGTTCCGATCGCTGCCGCCCCGACCTGCCCGGTGATCGCCACCAGCGGTACCGAATCCATCATGGCATCCAGGAGCGGCGTCACCAGATTGGTGGCCCCCGGCCCGGAGGTCGCGATCACCACGCCGACCTTCCCGGTCGCGAGCGCGTACCCCTCAGCGGCGTGCCCGCCTCCCTGTTCGTGGCGTACCAGAATATGTTTCGGTTGTTCGACGTCGTACAGCGGATCGTACGTCGGCAAAATCGCTCCGCCCGGCAGGCCGAATACAACCTCCACACCGAGTTCTTCCAGCGATCGCACGATCGCCTGCGCACCCGTCAGCCGCTCCGGCGCGCTTACCGCCGCCTCGGTGACTTGGCTTGAGGTCCGCTTCGCCATGGCTCCTCCTTCGATGTCGTTCCTTCATTCGTTGCACGTAGCTCGTGCACGTGGCAGGCGCTACGCCCCGCGCGCTTCTCCCGCAGTGCCCGCCGGCCGCCGTCCGCGCTCATAAAAAAATCCCCTCGCGTGGAGGGGAGCGCGTAGGTAAGCCGGGTGGGCACCTACGCGCTAGGTAACTACGATGACGGAAATCTTTGGCATGGCTCTGAGAATACCCGAAGATCGCTCGTTTGCGACGCAAACACCGCAACGTCTCGAATTGTGGGCACGGGGCTGTGCGCAGGTTTTCTTGCCGCCGCGGCGGGGACCTGCCCGCAGCCCGCTCTCGCCGCCCGCCGGATACCGGCCAGAACGCTTACGGCCTACCATGGCCTAGTGAAGGAAATCCAGAATGCACAGCGCAACTTCGAGAAGCATTCGCGCCTCGCGCACCAGTCGCGGGCGGTTCTGCGGCTCGGCATGATGCTCCTTTCGGCCGGGGCTTCGGCTTACCGAGTCAAGCACTCGATGCAAAAACTCGCCCTGGCCCTCGGCGTCGAGGACACTCACGCAACTGTAACGTTCACCGAAATCACCCTCACCTGCTACGCGGGCGGCACCTTCCGCACCGAGACCGCCGAGCAACGCATCATGGGGACCAATGCGGCGCGAATCGACGAGCTGGTGGGCTGGGTGGAAACCTTGCCGCCCGCCATCTTGGTGGAGGACGCGAACGAGCAAATGGATGGCTTTAGCGCCAAACCTGCCCTTTACAACCGATACCTCATGGTTCTCATTACCGGGTTTGCGTGCGCCTGCTTCTGTTTTTTGAACCACGGCGGAATTGTGGAATGCTCCGCGGTATTTTGCGCTGCCGCGGCCGGCCAATTCTTGCGCTCGGGTCTGATGAAGCGGCTCTGGAATCAATTCGGAGTGTGGTTTTTGTGCGGCTTGCTCTCGTGTTTTATTTACGTTGGTCTCGTTACGCTCGAACTTTCACTGGGGTGGATTAGCGGTGCCCATCAGGCGGGCGTCGTCTCTGCCATACTGTTCCTTATCCCCGGGTTCCCTATGGTTACCGCGCTTTTGGATCTTCTGCGCGCCGATTTTTCCGCCGGCGTCCCGCGCGGGATCTACGTTGCAATTCTGATGTTCGCGGCGGCCGCCACCGTGTGGGCGGTAACGACGATCGTTGGCTGGGGTACAACCGGCGCCGACGGCTACCACCTGGTTCCGTGGGCGCTGTTACCCGCGCGAATCACCGCCACTTTCGTCGCGAGCTTTGGCTTCGCGATGCTTTTCCAAGCCAGCCCGACGGCGTGCGCGCTAGCCGCCCTCAACGGCGCAATTATTAACCCCGCGCGCCTTACCGCTCAGGACGCGGGCGTTATGCCGGCCCTGGCCTGCTTACTCGCCGCGCTCCTCGCCGGCCTCATCGCGCACGCCATTTCCCGCCGCACCCGCCATTCGCGAGTATCGCTATCGGTGCCGTCCGTCGTCGTCATGATTCCTGGCGTCACGTTTTTCCGCGCGATTAGCAACCTCGTCAACGGCCACACTATGGAAGCCGCGGAAGCCGCCATCGGCGTGATCCTCGTGATTACCGCGATCGGGGTTGGCCTCGCCGCAGCCCGGATGCTTACCGACCGCACCTGGCGCATGGAACCGCCGCATTCCCTAGTCGGCCCGCTCGGCGATTCGCGCGCTACCCTCACCCCCGAAGTGCTTGACCACGTGCGCAAGATGAACGACGCCGCCGGAGCGGCGAACTACGAGGCCGGAGCGGAGAACGACGGCTTAGCCAAATAGCGACGCCGCGTCCGGGCTTAGAACACCGATCCGTCTACCACGCGCACGCCGCCACGATCGGCGGAGGTGGTAAGTGCGGCGTAAGCACGCAGGGCTTTGGATACCTTCCGGTCGCGAGACTTCGGACGCCAGGGGGCCGGGCCTTTTTGCGCCCGGCGCCGTTCAAGTTCTTCCTCGGGCACGTCTACGCGTAGCTCGCGGTGAGGGATGTCGATAATAATCCGGTCGCCTTCTTCCACCAGGCCAATTGGCCCGCCTGCCGCGGCTTCCGGGGAGATATGCCCAATGGAAAGGCCGGATGTACCCCCCGAAAAACGCCCGTCCGTAATGAGCCCGCACACTTTCCCCAGCCCGAGGCCCTTGAGGAACGAGGTGGGATAAAGCATTTCTTGCATGCCTGGCCCACCCTTGGGGCCTTCGTAGCGGATTAAGACCACGTCGCCGGGATTCACCTGCTTGGAAAGAATCAGCTGAACCGCGTCTTCTTGGGACTCCACCACCCGCGCCGGGCCCTCGAAGTGGAACAGCGATTCGTCCACGCCGGCGGTTTTCACCACCGCTCCATCCGGGGCAATGTTTCCCCGCAAAACACAAAGCCCGCCATCCTTCGTATAGGCATGGTCGGCATCCCGAATACAGCCCTCCACCGAATCTGTATCGAGGCTCTCCCACGTGACGTCCTGGGAAAACGCCTTGGTGGTTCGCACCCGCCCGGGCGCTGCCGAGAAGCGGTCAATAGCCTCCGGCGAGGGGTTCGGACCGCGAATATCCCATTTTTCTAGCCAGCTCTTAAAGTCATCCGAATGGACCGAGTGCACAGAATCCTTAAGCATCCCCGCCCGATACATTTCCCCGAGTAGCGCTGGGATTCCACCCGCGCGGTGGAAATCTTCAATGTGGAAGCGCTGCGAATTCGGCGCCACCTTCGACAGACAGGGCACTCGCCGCGAGAGCGCATCAATATCCGCCAGGGTGAAGTCCACCGCCGCCTCCTGCGCGGTTGCCAAAATGTGGAGCACGGTGTTCGTTGACCCACCCATCGCAATATCCATCGCCATCGCGTTCGTGAAGGCATCCTTGGTGGCTATGGAACGCGGAAGGATGGAATCATCGTCGTCGTCGTAAAACCTCTTAGCGAGCTTCACGATCATGTGCCCGGCTTCCACGAAAAGTTCGCGACGCCGCGTGGCGGTTGCCAGCGTGGATCCGTTTCCAGGCAGAGATAGCCCCAATGCCTCCGTCAGGCAGTTCATGGAGTTTGCCGTGAACATGCCCGAGCATGATCCGCAGGTGGGGCACGCGTTGGCTTCAATCTGGGCCAGTTCGTCGTCGGAAATGTCGTCGTTGGCAGATCCCGTCATCGCGTCAATAAGGTCGAGGCGATGGTCAATCACGCCCTCCACCGGCTCACCTGATTCCATGGGACCGCCGGAGACGAAAATGGTGGGGATATTCAGGCGCATGGCGGCTAGGAGCATTCCCGGGGTGATTTTGTCGCAGTTGGAGATACACACCAGCGCATCGGCGGTGTGCGCATTAACCATGTATTCGATGGAATCGGCGATGATCTCGCGCGACGGGAGCGAGTAGAGCATGCCGTCGTGGCCCATCGCGATACCGTCATCTACCGCGATGGTATTAAACTCGCGCCCTACCCCGCCTGCCTCGGCAATCGCCTCCGCCACAATCTTTCCGACGTTTCGCAAGTGGACGTGCCCGGGAACAAACTGCGTAAACGAGTTCGCAATGGCAATAATTGGCTTCCCGAAATCCCCGGATCCTAGCCCGGTAGCTCTCCACAGGGCTCGCGCACCGGCCATATTGCGGCCCGTCATTGATGTAGCTGAACGCAAACGCGGCATAGTTCCTCCCTTTCAGGTGCCGAGTTTAGGCCAGCCTTCGCGCCGAGCTGCGCACTGTCCGCATACTGTACACAAACTTAGGTTACCCTTACCCCTCCCCGCGATGCCTGTTGAGTCCGTCGCGAGCGCTGCCCGAGGCTCGGGCGGCGAGGTAACGAGGCGCTCCTAGCCGGCTGCGTTACCGCGGCGCGGAATGATCGCTAGTTCCCCGTCGGGAAGTTGGGCGACCCGGATCGGCCAGCCGTAAACGCGGGTCAGGAGGTCCGCCGAAAGCACCTCTCCCGGCTGGCCCTGCGCCACAATGCTTCCCTCGCTCATGAGGACGATGCGGTCGCAATACGCCGCGGCGAGCTGAATATCGTGCATAACGGCGATAACGGCCCTCCCCCGCGCGGCCAGCCGCGCGCAAATCTCCATCGTGCGCTGCTGATGCGAAATATCCAGCGCGGCGGTCGGCTCATCCAAGAACACAATCGGTGCATCTTGCGCCAGCACGCGGGCGAGTGTCACTCGCGCTTTTTCTCCACCCGAAAGCCGCGTGACATCTCGATCCTGCAGATGGATCACATCCGTTTCCCGCATAGCCGCGTCCACGCGAGCGGCGTCGTCGCGCCCCGGACCCTGCCCCATCTCCACGATGTCGCGCACCAGGTAAGCGAACGGAAAATCGGAAACTTGCGGCATAACCGCTCGCACGCGAGCAAGGTCGGCGCGCGAATACTCCGCCACTGCCCGCGAGCGCAGTTCTACGCTCCCCGAAGCGGGAATGAGGTCACCGGAAAGCACGCCCACCAGGGTGGATTTGCCGGTGCCGTTCGGGCCGAGCAACCCCACAACTTCACCCGCGCGAGCGGCGAGCGAAACTCCGCGCAACACCTCGCGGTGACCGTAGGAAAAATGGAGGTCGCGCGCCTCAACGGCGAGTTCGACAATTTCTCTCATCGCCCCGCAAACCCCCTCATGGTGCGCCGCAACAGCACGAAGAACGTGGGCCCGCCTACCAGGGCCGTGAAAATCCCAATCGGGAGCTCGGCGAACGGCACGATCGTGCGCGCGGCGAGGTCCGAGTACGTAATGAGCACCGCGCCGCCGAGCATCGAGGCGGGCACCAGGTAGCGATTGAGCGGACCAATCGCGAGGCGCAGAACGTGGGGGATGATCAGGCCCACGAAACCGATAACCCCCGCGAAGCACACCGCGGCGGCGGTCAACAGGGCGGACACGACGATTGCTCCGAGGCGAAGCGCCTGCACGTTCACCCCGACGTGGCCGGCGGCGCGGTCTCCGAGGGCGAGGGTGTCGAGGCGGCTCGCCATTGCGCCCGCGAGTGCGGTTCCAATCACGACGACGACACCGACGATTCCCACCTGACTCCAGGTTGCACCGGAGAGCGACCCCATCTGCCAGAACACGATTTGATCGCGGGCATTGGATTCAGCGGCGTAAATTGCGATCGAGGTGAGCGCCGAGCAAACGGCCTGCACCGCGATTCCGGTCAGCACAATGGTGAGGGATTCGGCTCGCCCGCCGCGGCGCGAGAGCGTGTACACCAACAACGCGGCCACCAACCCGGTGGCGAAAGCAGCAAGCGGTACCGAAAAACCGCCGAGGAGTTGGGGCACGAGGACGATGGCGATGGCGGCGCCGAGGGCCGCGCCCGAAGATACGCCAATAATTCCGGGCTCGGCGAGCGGGTTTGAAAAGATTGCCTGCATGACGGTACCGGCCACCGCCAGTGCGGCGCCGACCAGAATACCCAAGGCGATGCGGGGGAAACGAATGTTCCACAGCGCGCTCATCACATGCTCACCTTCGGGCGGGTCAGCGAGATTGAATTGCGCTAGGAATCCGCGCGTGACGTCGCCAAACTCAACCGGGAATTGGCCGAGGTGCGCGGAACCGAGTGCCCCGACGCAGAGCAGGATCGTGAGTACGGCGAAGGTCACGGCCCGCCGCGAGCGCCGCCGCGCCAGGCCGGTTTTTACTTCCGCCATTCTCACTCCCATCGCGCCGCGCGCCTAAGTGGCTTTGCTAGCCTAAGCGACCTTCCTCGCCTAGGCGGCTTCGCCTGCCTTGACGGCCTCGCCGGTCAAAGCGACCTACCAGCCAAAGCGGCCCGCCTAAGTGTTTCAGAATACCCTAGTTAATTCGTCGGCCGAGGTTAACGTCAAAATTATCAGGTGGCCGCGGTCCATGACCGCCACCACATCCGCGCCGTTGGCGGCCTCGACCCGATGGCTTACCTCAAGAATCGTCACGTCCGGAAGGGCCCGCGCCAGCGCTGCGCGGATCTCGGCTTCGAGCTCGATATTGAGGTTCGCGGCGAATTCGTCCAAGAGGAGCACCTTCGGGCGCATAAGGAGCGCGCGGGCAAGCGAAAGCCGCGCGGTTTGACCGCCGGAAAGCGCGTACCCGGAGGGTCGGCCGTGCGCCGGTTGCCCGCCCACCTTCGTGGCCAGTTGCTGAGGCATCTCCCGTACCTCGCCGGCAAGCTTGGCTACGTCTAGCGCCGCCCAGAGTTCTTCCTCAGATGCGCCGGGCGCGCCGAGCCGCAGATTATCCGCAATCGAACCGGCGATGAGCTGGTTCTTTTGGGACACCTGCACAACCGTGGCGCGTAGTGATTCGAGGGTCATCTGTGTGATGGGCGCACCGCCAATTCGAATCTGCCCAGAGTCCGGATCCGCGTAACGGTGCACCAGGTGCAGCAATGTGGACTTGCCGGATCCCGACCGGCCAAGGATCACCGCGCGCCCGCCAGCGGGAACCCGCAGCGATGCCTCGACTACCGCCGGCGCTGCGGCAATGGCCGCCGCGGCCCGTCCGCGCGCGCCCGCCGAGGCAGATTGCGTAGCCACCGCTTCCGCGCCCGAACCTCTATCGTTTTGCCGCGGGTAGCGGTAGCTCACGCCATCAATTTCCACTTCCGGTGCGCTATCAAACGTTGCGGTTACTTGCCCATCAGCCACCTGCATCGGGGAGTTGGCAATATCGTAGAGTCGGCGCGCGGCGGCAAGTGAGGCATCGACAGACGCCGTCGCCGCTTCAATAGAACGGGGAAGCACGAACAGGCGGAACACCGCCAAGGCAAGTGCGGCCGTCGTGGCGGAGTCGCCCGGGAAGCACATAATCGTGGCGGCAACCGCCACCACCGTGAGGGTGGCGTTGATACCCGAGCGGGCACCGGCCCAACCCCGCGCCACCGCCGAGGTGCGCGAAATTTGGGCGCCGATTCGGTCGGCCTGCTCAGCGCGCGCGGCGGCGTGCCCGAAAGCGAGGACCTCATCCATGCCGTAAAGCGAATCCGTCATGTGCTGGGAAAGCTCGCGACGCACGGCCAGCGTGCGATCGGTTCCCCGCAAGCTCGCGCCAAAGCCCAGGTAAGGCACAGCGAAAAGCGAGAATGCCAGGCACACAAGCGCCGGCACGAGCGCCACAAAATGCCCCGAACCGAGCGCGAGCCCCAGGCCCACGATGGGCGTGAGCACGTAGGCGGTAATCATCGGCGCCACGGTGTGGGCGTACACAACTTCGATCCGGTCCACGTCATCGGTCAGCGAAGTTAGTACTTCTCCCGATTTTTGACTCGCCACGATCGCGGGCGCCTTGGGCCACAGCCGCGAGAACACATACGTGCGCAGAATTTCCAGCGAACGGAAAGCCACATAATGCCCGGTGAACTGCTCGAGGTAGCGGAACAGAGCTTTGCACAGGGCCAGCACAATCACAATTCCGAGCAAGCCCCAGCGCGCGCCTCCCCCGCTCACCGAAGCCACCACCGCATAGGCAGCGAGGGCAAACATGGCAATATCGGAAAGCAAGTGAAGCGCGCGGAAAATCGTGGAAATTGCGAGCGGAGCAAGCACCGGCCGGGTAATCGAGGCGAGCCAACGCAAAATTCCGTTCGTCGTCGGCTGGGTTTCCTGGGTCTTATTCATGTCTCTCGCCTCGCTTTTCGTTGTGCGCCCCGGCCGATGCGTTCTCGGCCCCGCCAGCGAGCCGGCGAATTCCGGGTTCTCCGGCCCGCAACTCATAAATTTCGTCCGCGATCTCTAGCAAGCTATGCCGGTGGCTCACCATAAGCACCGTCCAATCGGCGGGCAAATCACGCAAGGCGGCGATAATTCGCGCCTCGGACTCGATATCGATCTGACTCGTCGCCTCGTCCAGGAACAGGATTCGCCGCCCGGATGCGAGCGCCCGCGCCAGCGCAATTCGCTGAGCCTGCCCACCCGAAATAAGCGCGGAATCTTCGCCGAGGTAGGTGTTGATTCCCTCGGGCATCGCCCGCACATCCTCACCCACCTGCGCCGCGTCCAGCGCGCGCCAAATTTCTTCGTCGCTCGCGCCCGGGGCAGCCATGCGCACATTATCCGCTACGGTTCCGGTAAACAGCCAGGTGTTTTGCGCAACTACCGCGCATTCGCGCCGCAGCTCGCCCGGCTTGCCGCGGCTCGCCCGCGCGCTTCCCACCGCGATCTGCCCGCTCTGGAGCGCCAGCGCCCCGCGGAGGAGGTTAAACAGCGTCGATTTTCCCGCGCCGCTGGGACCCACAAGGGCCACCTTGCTGCCAGGCCTAATCGTAAGGTCGACCCCGTCGAGCACCTTCCCGCGTCCGTAGTCAAAACTCACGTTTCGGGCGACGACGCCGCCGCTCGTCTCCAGCTCCAACATATCGGTTTCAGTTACCATCGCCGTTGCTTCGGCCGCCGGTTGCGCTTGGGGTAGCTGAGTCTTGCTGGGTTCAGCCGTGGCACCCGCACCGGGGTGACCGCCGCGATGAGCACTGGGGTGCTCGCCCCGCTCGGCGGGATGGCCAGCCGGATGCCCGCCGGGATGCTCACCGGCATGCCCAGCCGGATGCCCGCCAGACTGACCCGCCCCGGAGAGGTAGCGGGTGATGGCCTTTTGCGCCGCACGCCCGCCCATACCGATATAGAAGAATCCCGCGACGCGCGAGAGCGGATCCAGGAGTAGCACCGTCAGCAAAACAATAGTCAACGCTTCGGCGGTGCTTAGCGAAGCGCCACGCATCATCGCCAGGCCGGCAATTAGGCAAATAAGCAGCAAGCCGCACAGGCCGTCAACCACAATGATGACGATCTGGTTCCCGGCTAACAGCTTCATAATGGAGCGGCGGTTCGCCTCGCCCTTTTCCGCCAGATCTCGCTCAATGCGAGGCCCCGCGTTAAAGAGCCGAATCGTGCTCATATTACGAATGGCATCCAGATAAGCTGCGGATAATTCGCTCCGGCGTCGTCGATTAGCCCCGGAAGACTTGCGGAAGAACTTCATAAACACGCCCAGAAGCACCGGAATGAGCGGCATCGCAATCAGCCCGCCAATGCCGACCACCGGATCAATCGCCACCGCCATATAAATCAAAATTGCCGCCGGCGCGAGGAGCGAGCCGATAGTAGCGCCCAGATAATTCTGACGAAACTCGGTAACCCGCTCCACCGAATCGGTAAGCATGGATAGCAGGCGCCCGGCGGCGTAGGTCGAGGGGCTCCCTTTCTCCGAAAGCGCGAAACTGTGCCCGAGCAATCGCGCCCGTAAACGCCGTTCTTCTTCCCTAGCCGCCCGACCTCCGGTTTCCATCTCGGCGAAGGCGGCGATTCCGGCAAAAAGGGCGCATACGCCGAGCGCCACTACTTGCCCCACATCCGCGCTCGCTTCGCCCTCCGGGCGCGTAAAGAACCCGGTCGCGATCACCAGAGTTGCCGCGGTGAAGGCAATCGTCGCGAACCTCCACACGCCGGCAAGCGCCGCGCCGCGTTTTCCGCTTTGACTAATAATCTGCATCCTGAAAACCCACTCGGTTGCAAAAGCTAACTACGTTTACGCAGTATATTGACCCCGGCGCGAAGGCTCCACGATGCAAGCATGTTAGTCATCGCGCATCTACTTGCCGTAAACCACCTTCGCGGTCTCCAGAAGCATCTCTCCTGCCTGCGGCCCAAAGGAAAGTGACTGGTTATCGGGAATTTGAATAATCCGCTGGTGCTTGCCCGCGGTTGTTTCTGCCAACCCGGGTTGGGCGAGCAGGGCCTCTAGCCCTCCAAAACTCTCCAGCCCCTTCACCATCACAAAAATCACCTCGGGATCAGCAGCGAGCAGGGCCTCTTGCGAAGCCGGCACGGCCTGGGTGATCCCGTTAGCCGCGGCCATGTCCTTCATTCCCAGCGCCTCAATCAGATCCGTGACACCCGAGGAAGATCCGAGAATTGAAAATACGCCAGCTTGCGCACGGATATTGAGGAAAATGCCGCTCATAGGGTCCGCGGGCGTCCATTGCGCGATCTGTTCCTTAGCGTCGCGAATACTCTGAGCGGTTTGCACCGCAAGCGTCTCGCCCACACCGGGAACGCCGAGGGCAGTGGCAACTTCGCGCACCCGATCCGGCGCGCCGTCAAAGGAGTGGGCGTGTTTCACCTTGAGCACGGTGATCCCGGAAGCTCGCAACGTAGCGAGCTCACCCTCGCTCCCCCGCAGACTCCCGTCGGTCATGACCAACGACGGCGACTGAGCCAGAATCGCCTCGGAATTCACGGCATGTCCCTCGCGAGTCACCACCGGAACTCCCGCCAACCCACTGGCGGTGTCCGAGGCACTGCGACCAACGATGGTATTTTCCAACCCAAGGCCTATAACAGTGCGCGAAATTGACCCCGAAAGATCCAGGGTAACGATCCGCGAGGTATCCGTGATCGTGACGTCCTTATTATCCGCGTCCTTCACAGTAACCGGGAGTTGCGGCGCGGGCGCCTGCGCCACCGGAACGGGATCGCCCAAATCCGGAACAGTCCCCATTCCCCGCAACTGGCGCGGCCCCTCGCCAGCGCTATCTGCCGCCGGAACGCTGGCGCTTTGGGTCTGCTCCGTGATCGTTTCCATTTCCGACGACGCCGCACCGAGGGAACATCCACTAAGCACTAGAACCAATCCGGAAAGGCTTGCCCAGAACTTCCGACTCATAAAACGCTTCGACTCCCTGCCATACATTTAGCGACATCCAAAACTGGAACCGCTCTAGTTTCTGTCACGCCCGCGTATATTTCAACTCAAACACGGCACTTCTAGAAGATTTTTTACGCGACACCTTTGGCGCTGGCAACGATCTACGGATTACGAACGCGAAATGTTTCCTATTTACCCGGTGTGTTGTGTGTTGTGGTTGTTTGGGGGTATGCGGGAACGGGACCTGTCACCGAATAGGCTATCAACCTATCGGAACAGATCCCGTTCACTCTTTTTATTCACGAATGATGACGGCGGTGACCTACTCTCCCACACCCTCCCGAGTGCAGTACCATCGGCGCGGGCAGTCTTAGCTTCCGGGTTCGGAAAGGGACCGGGCGTTACCCTGCCGCTATAACCACCGTCAAACCAGTCAGGCACTCCATACACACCATGCCATAGCGTGGTAGCCCTGAATCGTATAGCAGACGCGAAACACGTTTCCCACAAAAAAGAAAGTAATCATAGGTGGTCGGCCATTAGTACCGGTCAGCTCCACCCCTCACAAGGCTTCCACCCCCGGCCTATCAACCCCATCATCTCTAGGGGGCCTCACCCACAAAAAATTGTGGCTGGAGAACTCATCTCGAAGCAGGCTTCCCGCTTAGATGCTTTCAGCGGTTATCCCTCCCGAACGTGGCCAACCAGCAATGCCCCTGGCGGAACAACTGGCACACTAGAGGTTCGTCCGTTCCGGTCCTCTCGTACTAGGAACAGCCCTTCTCAATTCTCCTACGCGCGCAGCGGATAGGGACCGAACTGTCTCACGACGTTCTGAACCCAGCTCGCGTACCGCTTTAATGGGCGAACAGCCCAACCCTTGGGACCTACTCCAGCCCCAGGATGCGACGAGCCGACATCGAGGTGCCAAACCATGCCGTCGATATGAACTCTTGGGCAGGATCAGCCTGTTATCCCCGGGGTACCTTTTATCCGTTGAGCGACGGCGCTTCCACAAGCCACCGCCGGATCACTAGTTCCTACTTTCGTACCTGCTCGACATGTCTGTCTCACAGTCAAGCCCCCTTGTGCACTTACACTCACCACCTGATTACCAACCAGGCCGAGGGAACCTTTGAGCGCCTCCGTTACCATTTAGGAGGCAACCGCCCCAGTTAAACTACCCACCAGGCACTGTCCCGGACCCGGATCACGGGCCACAGTTAGACATCCAGCACGACCAGAGTGGTATTTCAACAACGACTCCACAACAACTAGCGTCACTGCTTCACAGTCTCCCACCTATCCTACACAAGCCGAACCAAACACCAATACCAAGCTATAGTAAAGGTCCCGGGGTCTTTCCGTCCTGCTGCGCGAAACGAGCATCTTTACTCGTACTGCAATTTCACCGAGCTCGTGGTCGAGACAGCGGAGAAGTCGTTACGCCATTCGTGCAGGTCGGAACTTACCCGACAAGGAATTTCGCTACCTTAGGATGGTTATAGTTACCACCGCCGTTTACTGGGGCTTAACTTCCCAGCTTCACCCACAACGTGGGCTAACCAGTCCGATTAACCTTCCAGCACCGGGCAGGCGTCAGTCCGTATACATCGCCTTACAGCTTCGCACAGACCTGTGTTTTTGATAAACAGTCGCTTCTCCCTAGACTCTGCGACCCCCAACCCCTAGCCCGAAAAAGGCTTCAAAGCGAGGGCCCCCCTTCTCCCAAAGTTACGGGGGCATTTTGCCGAGTTCCTTAACCACGATTCACTCGCTAGCCTTAGTATGCTCTACCCAACTACCTGTGTCGGTTTCGGGTACGGGCGGCCCGGACCTCGCGTCGATGCTTTTCTCGGCAGCACAGGATCATCCTACTTCCCAGTCAAAACCAGTCACCATCAGGCCTCACCCACACGCCCCACGGATTTACCTGAGAGACGGGCTGCGCCCTTAGACGTGCCAAGCCATTAGGCACGCGGAACTACCACTCTGCGTCACACCTGTTAATACGCTTGCAACCCACACTTAGGACCCTGCGACTCCACCACCACCACACCCCCCAAAAAAATGGAAAGCATGACAACAGCTTCATGGCAGTTAGCATCAACGCGGGCTACACTGACGGTCCTACGCCGGTACCAGAATATGAACTGGTTACCCATCGACTACGCCTGTCGGCCTCGCCTTAGGACCCGACTAACCCAGGGCGGACAAACCTGCCCCTGGAACCCTTAGTCATACGGCCGGTGGGATTCTCACCCACCACTCGCTACTCATGCCTGCATTCTCACTCGCACCCAGTCCACGACCCATCACCAAGCCGCTTCACCCCAAGCACGACGCTCCCCTACCCAACAAACAAAAATTGTTGCCGCGGTTTCGGCGGTGTACTTAAGCCCCGCTACATTGTCGGCGCGGAACCACTTGACCAGTGAGCTATTACGCACTCTTTCAAGGATGGCTGCTTCTAAGCCAACCTCCTGGTTGTCACAGCAACTCCACATCCTTTCCCACTTAGCACACACTTAGGGGCCTTAACCGGCGATCTGGGCTGTTTCCCTCTCGACAATGGAGCTTATCCCCCACAGTCTCACTGCCACGCTCAACCTTGCAGCATTCGGAGTTTGGCTGACGTCAGTACCCCGGTCGGGGCCATCAGCCATCCAGTCGCTCTACCACCACAAGACACACGCAACGCTGCACCTAAATGCATTTCGGGGAGAACCAGCTATCACGGAGTTTGATTGGCCTTTCACCCCTACCCACAACTCATCCCCCAGGTTTTCAACCCTGGTGGGTTCGGACCTCCACACGCTCTTACACGCGCTTCACCCTGGTCATGGGTAGATCACCCCGCTTCGGGTCTAGAACATGCAACTCAAACGCCCTCTTCAGACTCGCTTTCGCTACGGCTACCCCACACGGGTTAACCTCGCCACATGCCACTAACTCGCAGGCTCATTCTTCAAAAGGCACGCCATCACCCCACAAAAAAGGCTCTGACGGATTGTAGGCGCCCGGTTTCAGGCACTATTTCACTCCCCTCCCGGGGTACTTTTCACCATTCCCTCACGGTACTATCCGCTATCGGTCACGACAGGTATTTAGCCTTACCAAGTGGTCTTGGCAGATTCACACGAGATTCCACGAGCCCCGTGCTACTCGGGAACACACCCACGCAGCCACACCAATTTCATCTACACGGCTATCACGCACTACGGCAGGCCATCCCAGACCCTTCAACTATCAGCATGGTTTATCACTACGCCCACCCACGTCGGTGAGTAGAAAAATGCGTCCCACAACCCCTCATATGCAACACCCGACGGCTCTCACACACACAAGGTTTAGACTCCTCCGCTTTCGCTCGCCACTACTCACGAAATATCTCTTCCAGCAGGTACTAAGATGTTTCACTTCCCCGCGTCACCACCCACCCCCTATCAATTCAAAAGGCAGGCGACCCGAAACAACTCGAGCCAGGTTCCCCCATTCGGACACCCTCGGATCACAGCTCGCTAGTCAACTCCCCGAGGCATATCGCAGACTGCAACGTCCTTCTTCGGCCCATCGTGCCAAGGCATCCACCGAACGCCCTAAAACACCTACAAAAAACTCAACAAAAACACGCACACAACCAACCAAAAAAAGGCCAGTCACGCACACGCAAAATTGCAGAAAAATGCTCGCGTCCACTATACGATTCACAACCACCACACCAACACCACACAACCAACCCCACAACAAGGCCAGCCACGCAGGCAGCACAGGCACCAAGTACCCAAGAGCCCAACAGTGTGCCAAACACCCCACCCACAACAGGCAGAAACCCCACACAAACATGAGGCCGTTCGCAGTTTCCAAAAAAAACAACCACGCAAAACACCAGGCCCAACACAGACCCAGCAACGCAGCTCCTTAGAAAGGAGGTGATCCAGCCGCACCTTCCGGTACGGCTACCTTGTTACGACTTCGTCCCAATCGCCAACCCCACCTTCGACCGCTCCCCCCAAAAGGTTAGGCCACGGGCTTCGGGTGTTGCCAACTTTCGTGACGTGACGGGCGGTGTGTACAAGGCCCGGGAACGTATTCACCGCGGCAATGCTGATCCGCGATTACTAGCGACTCCGACTTCACGAGGTCGAGTTGCAGACCCCGATCCGAACTGAGACCGGCTTTCAGAGATTCGCTCCACCTCACAGTATCGCAACCCACTGTACCGGCCATTGTAGCATGCGTGAAGCCCAAGACATAAGGGGCATGATGATTTGACGTCATCCCCACCTTCCTCCGAGTTAACCCCGGCAGTCTCTCGTGAGTCCCCACCATAACGCGCTGGCAACACGAGACAAGGGTTGCGCTCGTTGCGGGACTTAACCCAACATCTCACGACACGAGCTGACGACAACCATGCACCACCTGTACACCAGCCAAAAAGGCACACACATCTCTGCATGCTCCCGGTGTATGTCAAGCCTTGGTAAGGTTCTTCGCGTTGCATCGAATTAATCCGCATGCTCCGCCGCTTGTGCGGGCCCCCGTCAATTCCTTTGAGTTTTAGCCTTGCGGCCGTACTCCCCAGGCGGGGAACTTAATGCGTTAGCTACGGCGCAGAACCCCGGAAAAGGGCCCCACACCTAGTTCCCAACGTTTACAGCGTGGACTACCAGGGTATCTAATCCTGTTCGCTACCCACGCTTTCGCTCCTCAGCGTCAGTAATGGCCCAGTGACCTGCCTTCGCCATCGGTGTTCCTCCAGATATCTGCGCATTCCACCGCTACACCTGGAATTCCAGTCACCCCTACCACACTCAAGCCTGCCCGTACCCACTGCACGCGCGGAGTTAAGCCCCGCGTTTTCACAGCAGGCGCAACAAGCCGCCTACGAGCCCTTTACGCCCAATAATTCCGGACAACGCTCGCGCCCTACGTATTACCGCGGCTGCTGGCACGTAGTTAGCCGGCGCTTCTTCTGCACATACCCTCCACACGCAAAAAACGTGCCTTGTTCTGTACCGAAAGAGGTTTACAACCCGAAAGCCTTCATCCCTCACGCGGCGTCGCTGCATCAGGCTTGCGCCCATTGTGCAATATCCCCCACTGCTGCCTCCCGTAGGAGTCTGGGCCGTATCTCAGTCCCAATGTGGCCGACCACCCTCTCAGGCCGGCTACCCGTCACCGCCTTGGTAGGCCATCACCCCACCAACAAGCTGATAGGCCGCGAGCCCATCCCCAACCGAAAAAACTTTCCAACCCCCACCATGCGGTGAAAGAAGAATATGCAGTATTAGACCCAGTTTCCCAGGCTTATCCCACAGTTGAGGGCAGGTTACTCACGTAATACTCACCCGTTCGCCACTCGAGCACCCAACCAAAAAAGGAAGGGCCTTTCCGTTCGACTTGCATGTGTTAAGCACGCCGCCAGCGTTCGTCCTGAGCCAGGATCAAACTCTCCACAAAAAACAAAAAATGGAAAGCCAAACCAGCTCTCAAAAAAACAACACCCAACCAGAAAAAACCAGCCAAGCATCGACCCCCACACCAGCAGAGGATTTAACAAAAAAACAAACCAACAGAAAAAACTGTCAGTCCACCACAAACAATGTCCAACACACTATCAAGCACCCAAACACCACACCCGAACTCAT
>NZ_LN881717.1:0-1063138 GCF_001457435.1 Actinobaculum massiliense
CTGGTTTGACGGTGGTTATAGCGGCAGGGTAACGCCCGGTCCCTTTCCGAACCCGGAAGCTAAGACTGCCCGCGCCGATGGTACTGCACTCGGGAGGGTGTGGGAGAGTAGGTCACCGCCGTCATCAATCGTGAAGAGACGGGATTTGCATCTCAGGCGGAATAGCCAAGATGCAGATCCCGTTTCTTGTGTGTAAGATAAAGCGCGCTAAGTTGAAGTGCGATGTTACGCGAAGAACCTGGGCCTGAGTGGCCGTGATGTTTCGTCCCGAAATTGAGGGTGGATTCGCGAAGAGAATGAAGCCAACTGAATGTTGTGCTGAGCAAATGCGGGCGGGTTGGCCCGATCAGATAGTTATTGCAGGCCGTTAGGGCCAGTTGCTTTATAAGTGAAGTGCGAGGATCTAATGTCAGAACGTCGGGACGAAAATCGTTCCTCTAATGGATGGGAATCCGCGTCGGGACGCGGTGGATCGGGAAATCGTGGGCGAGGGAACTTCGGCTCACACCGAGGTAATGAATTTAGGCGCGATCGGGGTAACCGTAGCTATGGAGGATCGGACCGTCGCGAAGGTAAGAAGTATTGGGAAAACGACGGCGAACGGCACGGATCTCGCAATCACAGTGATCATTATGAGGATCGCTCGGACCGCCGGTCTGGTGGTGGCTCCTGGAACAATGATCGTTCCGGGCGCCGCGGGCGGTGGGGCGACGGCGATCGCCGCGGCGGGCAGCGTCGTTGGCAAAATGACGACCGCCGCTCGGGCTACAAGCGTCGGGAGGATGGTGAACGGCGCTCTTGGCACCAGCGGGATGACTCCGATCGCCGCGGGAGCGGTTACCGAGGCCACGATGATGAGCGCTCGGACCGTCGTAGCTTTGACCGCAAGCCCTACGGTGACCGTAATCGTCGTGGTGATGGCGGCTACGAGCGTCGGGAACGTTTTGAGCGGGAAGACCGCTTTGATCGTCGCGATAGGTTCGATCGCCGGGATCGCTTCGACAAGGGTGGCAAGTTCGACCGCCGTGGGCGTTCTGAGCGGGGAGACCGCTTTGCTCGTCGCGATAGGTTCGGTCGCCGGGATCGCTTCGACAAGGGTGGCAAGTTTGACCGCCGCGATCGTTTTGAGCGTGGGGATCGCGGCGATTACGAGCGCCGCGATCACGAGCGCCGCGATCACGAGCGGCGTGAACACGAGGGGCACGATTCTCGGCCGCGCGATCCGTTCGTACCGGAGACCGTTCGCGCCTCAGATCTGGACAGCCAGTCCGCGCGTAGCCTGAAGTCGCTCTCCAAGCAAAATGAGGAGCGAGTGGCGCGGCATCTGGTCTATGCCGGCATGATGATGGATGAGAATCCCGAATTGGCTTACGATCACGCCAAGGCGGCCTATCGTCACGCAGCACGTGTGGACATTGTGCGTGAAGCGCTCGGAATTGCTGCTTATCTGACCGGTCGTTACTCGGAAGCTTTGCGCGAACTGCGCACTTACCGACGCATGACGGACGATTACTCCCACGCGCCGCTAGAGGCAGATTCGGAGCGCGGCCTGGGTAAGCCGGAAAAGGCGCTCGCCTTCATTGCAGAGGTTCCGCTCAAGCGGCTCTCGCCTTCTGCGCAAATCGAACTTGCGCTCGTCACCTCCGGCGCACGCGCGGACGCGGGAGACTTCGATTCCGCATTGAGCGTCGTCGAAAAAATCAAATCGGAGAACTTGGAGCCGGAGCTCCGCGCGCGCGTTGAACTCGTGAAGGCTGATCGGCTTGAGGCGCTCGGGCGGACCGACGAGGCGAAGGAGCTTCGAGCTGAGTGGTTGCCGGTTTATGATCGCGAGGGCGAAGTAGATCTGTTCGCCTCCGAGGAGGATGACGACGAAGCGTTCGCTGATTCGGCTGATTCTGCCGCGTCTGCGGATGAGGCCGAGGACGATGCGGATGATCTGGACGAATCGGATGCTCAGGATGACGAACAAGGCGACTTGGACGAGGCTGAGCTCGATGAAGCCGAAGCTACCGCTGAGGCCGATGACGAGACGGACGAGGCTAATCGGGACGCCTAGAGGTACAACGGTAACCGGAAAAAGGAGTATTTAGGTGGCTCTTCCTTTTGCGCAAAACTATGATGGAGCGCTTTTTGACCTGGATGGGGTGGCGTATCTCGGCGGGCAGGCGGTTCCGCATGCCGCTGAGGGGTACTCGTTGGCGCGCGCCAACGGGATGAAGGCAGTGTTCGTGACGAATAACGCTTCGCGTCCGCCCGAAAGCGTCGCGGAGCAACTGAATTCCCTGGGCCTGGAAACTACGCCGGAGGACGTTCTCACCTCGGCGCAGGCCGCGGTGCTTCTGGCTCAGGAACTCGTCCCGGCCGGGGCTAAGGTGCTCGTCATTGGCGGAGCCGGATTGCATACGGCGATGGAAGACTCCGGTTTTGAGCATGTTGCTTCAGCTGACGAGAATCCGGCGGCGGTGATTGTTGGATTCTTCCCGGAGATTGGCTGGCGTGATCTTTCCGAGGCGGCGCTAGCGATCCAGCGCGGGGCGAAGTTTATCGCCACGAATCTGGATGCCACGTTGCCGCAGGAGCGCGGACATATGCTCGGTAACGGAAGCTTGGTTGCGGGTATTACCAACGCGACGGGGGTCAAGCCACATTCGCCGGGCAAACCCGATCCGGGGATCTACAAGCTGGCGGCCGAAAAGCTGGAGGCCAAGCACCCCTTCTCGGTGGGAGATCGTCTTGATACCGATGTGCGCGGTGCCGTGGCGGCGCAGATTCCCTGCCTGCACGTGCTGACGGGCGTGAACTCGGCTCGCGACATTATGCTCGCTGATCCGATCGAGCGCCCCGCCTTCCTCGCCGACGACCTACGGGTGCTCAACGAGATTTATCCGCAGATCGCCAAGGGTGCGGATGGCAAATGGCACTGCGAGGAAAGCTGGGCGCAAATGAACGGCGCGACGCTTGAGGTGAGCGAAAAGAACGGGGAGGAGATTCCCCTTGCGGTTTATCGCGCCGCGGTTCACGCGGTGTGGGACGCGATCGACGGCGGCACCTCGCGCGAAGAAGTGGCCAAAGAGCTCCCCAACTTCAAAGTGGTGCGCTAATGGGAAACCAGGAAGCCGAAGAGGCGCGTGGTAGCGCGGAGCGCGCGGGCGTAGACCGCGCGGGCGCGGCGCGGCCGGGCGCGCCGGCGCCTAAGCCGCATGCGCCGGTTGATGCCGCTTCTGCCCTGGATTCGCTTGAGGGCAAGACCGTCCTCGAACAGCTGGAAGAGCTAGAGCACGTGCTCGCTGAGCTCAACCGTCAGCTGGGTAGAGCGCAGGCCTAATATGGGACGTCTCATTAGAGTCGACGCGGAATTGGTCCGCCGCCATTTGGCGCGTTCGCGCGCCGAGGCGGGGGACCTCATCCGCGCTGGTCGGGTATTTCTCGACGGCGGAGAAGTCACCAAGCCGGCACGGCAGATGGATCCGGCACAGGCCTTGGTCATCAAGGATGACGGCGTAGAGCACTATGTATCCCGCGGGGCATATAAGTTGCTGGGTGCTTTGGACAAGCTCGGCGCGCAGGGCCCGGTGGTGGAGGGCGCGATTGCATTAGATGCCGGTGCCTCAACTGGTGGCTTCACCGATGTTCTGCTGCGGCGCGGAGCACAACAGGTTTTCGCCGTC
The DNA here is from genome assembly GCF_001457435.1 of Actinobaculum massiliense. Lineage (GTDB taxonomy): Bacteria > Actinomycetota > Actinomycetes > Actinomycetales > Actinomycetaceae > Actinobaculum > Actinobaculum massiliense. Next base: position 3,672 of record NZ_LN881717.1, read on the forward strand.
GACGTTGGCTACGGGCAACTCGCGTGGAAAATTCGCGAGGACCCGCGAGTGACGGTGATGGAACGGACGAATGTGCGCACGCTCGAACCGTCAGCAATCCAGCCCGAACCCGGTCTCGTGGTGGGCGATCTATCGTTTATTTCGCTCACCTTGGTGATCCCCGCTCTGGCGGCGGTGGCAGCACAAAACGCGGATTTCCTGCTTATGGTCAAACCGCAGTTCGAGGTGGGGAAAGAAAAAATTGGCGCGCACGGCGTGGTCCGCAACAGTGATTACCACGTGGAGGCAATGGTGAAGGTGGCGACGGCGGCGCGAGAAGCGGGTCTGGCAATCCTTGCGATCGCGCCTTCGCCGCTTCCCGGACCGGTCGGGAACGTGGAGTATTTCCTGCACATGCGCAAAGGCGGCCCGGATGCGCTGGGCGAGAGCCTGGAAGATGCGGCGCGCGTAGCGGTGGCCGAAGGTCCAGCTGGCAAGGGTGGATAAGGCGGCCTAAGGCGGCGGGCCGGGTTACCATGGAGGGCGGCGGGCCCCGCGTGGGCAACCGGCCGGTGGATCACCACATGTGCTAGCAAGGAGGATGCCGGGTGGATAAACAGCGCAAGGTCTCATTCGTTGTTAATCGGACCATGTCCGCAGAGCTTTCGCGCTCTGTGGAACAGGCTCAGGAGCTTCTAACGGAGCTGGGCGTTGCCATTGACACCTCGGAAACCTACGCCGGCGCAGCCGATAGTGACCTCATTTTGGTGCTGGGCGGGGACGGCACCCTTTTGCGTGGCTCAGAAATTGGGCGAGCTGTTCATGCCCCGGTTATGGCCATCAATTACGGTCATATGGGCTTCTTGTCCGAAGCTGATCCCGCTGATTTACCGACGGTAGCCAAGCGCATTGCGGCTGGTGATTGGCGCGTGGAAAAGCGGATGACCATTGACATACAGGTGATTTATCCGGATGGAAAAGTCGCGTGGAACTGGGCACTTAATGAAGCATCCATTGAAAAAGGTGACCACGCGCGCCTTATCGAGGTTTCGGTGGGGGTAGACGGAAGCGAGATCTCCGCCTATAAGGCCGATTCGATCTTGCTTTCCACTCCCACGGGTTCAACTGCCTACAACTTCTCTGCGGGCGGGCCGGTGGTCTGGCCGGATGTGGATGCCATGGTGATGACGCCGGTGGCCGCACATGCCCTGTTCACCCGGCCACTGGTGGTGAGTCCAGATTCAATTCTTGAAGTTCGCCTGTTGCGGGAGGGCGCCAAAGTTTGGTGCGACGGCCGGCGAAGCGTGGAGGCACCGAGCGGAGCCGTCTTGCGCGCCGTGCGTGGAGCGCAACCGGTTCTGCTGGCGCGGCTTTCCGACGTTCCCTTCTCCGCGCGCCTCGTTACGCGCTTTCAACTGCCGGTGCGCGGCTGGAGCCAGATGGAGGGACGCCGGTGATCGATCACGTCACCATTCGAAACCTCGGCGTCATCGCGGAAGCCGAGCTCAATTTAGGCGAAGGATTGACCGCGCTGACCGGAGAAACCGGGGCAGGAAAAACCATGGCGGTCACCTCTTTGCAACTGCTTTTAGGTGAAAAAGCGGACGCTTCGCGGGTGCGTGCCGGGGCGAGCCGCGCCGAAATTGAGGGAACCTTCGTGGTGCCCGCTGATTCGCCCATTTTGGAGCGCATCTCGGATGCTGGCGGCATCTACGACGTCGACGGTGAGACGGCGGAAGTTATTGTGGCTCGCCACGTACCGTCCCAAGGACGCTCGCGCGCTTACGTGGGTGGGCATTCGGTGCCGACGGCGGTGCTCCGCGAAATTGCCTCAAGCTTTGTTACCGTGCACGGGCAATCAGACCAAATCCGCCTCGCGAGCCCCGCCCAGCAGCGCGCCGCGCTCGATGAATACGGCGGCGAGGCGATCGCGCGGGCAAAGAAAGCCTGGAGCGGAGCGTATGCAGCCCATCTGCGGGCACGTGAAAAGCTAGCCGAATTCGAAGAGGGAGCCAAAGAAGCCGCGCAGCGGCGCCTGGCCTTCGAGGCACTTGTTTCCAAAGTCGATGCGGTGCGTCCGCGCCTGGGGGAGGATACGGAGCTTCGTGCCGAGGCGCGGCGGCTGGAAAACTCCGAGCAGCTTTATGCGGCGTATTCGCGCGCCGCGGCCCTGCTCACCGGGTCAGACGCTATTGATAATCCCGCCTCGCAGGCGGTGAGTGAAGCGCTCAGAGCACTGGAAGAAATCGACGATCCCGCCGTCGCAGAGCTTTACGAACGGCTGGAGACGGTCGCCGCGGAAATTGATGACGTGGGCGCAGAGCTCGCTAATTTAGCTCGCTCCAGTGAAGCGCAGCCGGCACGGCTGTCAGAAATTTACAGCCGGCGTCAGGAATTGGCAGGTTTGCGAAAAGAACTGGGGATGGACCTAGATAGCGCGGTGGAGGAGGCTGAGCGAGCCCGGGAAGAACTGGGCAAGCTGTCCGATCCGGAAGGCAGGCGCGCCGGCCTGAAGGCGAGGGTAGAAGAAACTCATGCGGCAATGCTTGAGGCAGGCAAGAAGCTTCGCGCCCAACGCCGGCGAGCAGGTAAAGCCCTCGCGTCGCGGGTGAGTCAAGAGCTACCGGATCTATCGCTTCCGGACGCCACTTTCGAGGTGCGGGTGGAAGAGGTTGAGCCGGGGGCAAGCGGCGCGGACGCGGTGGCATTCCTGCTCGCTTCCCACCGCGGTGCGCCACTGGCACCACTCGGGCAGGGCGCATCCGGCGGCGAACTCTCGCGTGTCATGCTGGCGGTTGAAGTTTCCCTGGCGCAAAAGCTCAGTGAAGGTTCTCACACCTTCCTTTTCGATGAGATTGATGCGGGAATTGGCGGCAAGGCCGCCACCGCGGTGGGGCGGCGCCTGGCCCAACTCGCCACTACCTCGCAGGTCATTGTGGTGACGCACTTGGCGCAGGTTGCGGCCTTTGCCGGGACGCAAGACGCCGTCGTGAAGGAAACGGAGGACGGTCGCGCCCGTACCCAGGTGGTACGCCTGGAGGGGGAGGAGCGGGTCCGAGAGCTTGCCCGCATGCTCTCGGGTAACGAAACAGACGTGGCACGCGCGCACGCCGCTGAGCTACTTCGCGCCGCGTTTGTGGCACGATGACGTTGTGGCATGGATAAAACGACGCAAAGTCGAGGTAGATGACGCCGGCACCCTGAGCGGAACCGCCCGGGTGGACCGGCGCACCAAGCACCTCGTACGCAGGCTCAAGCCGGGCGATATTGCGGTGATCAATCACGTGGATCTTGACCGCGTTGCCGCCGAAACCCTGGTGGAGGCTAAACCCGCCGCGGTGCTCAATGCGGCAAAGTCAATTTCGGGGCGCTATCCCAACCTGGGGCCGGGCATACTCAACGAGGCCGGCATTCCCCTTATTGACGATTTGGGTACGGCGATTATGGACGTGCGTGAGGGCGAGCATCTGGAGATTGACGACGACGGCGTGGTCACCAGTGGTGGGAAAGTCATTGCCCAGGGCACCATTCAAGATGCCGAATCGATCGCCGATTCACTGGAGGCCGCGAAGGCCGGCATGACCACGCAACTTAGAGCTTTCGCCGTCAATACCCTGGCGTATATGGAGGAGGAGCAGAACCTCATCCTTGACGGGGTGGGTATCCCGAATATCCGCACCAAACTGGAGGGGCGCGACGTTCTTATTGTGGTGCGCGGGTATCGCTACAAGGAGGACCTCGCCACCCTGCGCCCGTATATTCGCGAATACCATCCGTTGATGATTGGGGTCGACGGCGGAGCGGACGCGATTCTGGAATCGGGATATAAGCCCGATATTATCGTCGGAGATATGGACTCCGTTTCCGATGACGCGCTCAAATCCGGGGCCGAGATCGTGGTTCATGCCTATCGAGACGGGCAGGCCCCGGGAAAGAAACGCGTGGAGGACCTCGGGGTCGATCACGTGGTTTTCCCGGCGACGGGAACCTCTGAAGACGTAGCTATGCTTCTGGCAGATGCCGAGGGAGCGGGGCTGATAGTCGCCGTGGGAAGCCACAATACGCTGGTGGAATTCCTCGATAAGGGGCGTGCTGGCATGGCCTCAACGTTCCTCACCAGGTTGGTGGTGGGCGGAAAACTCGTTGACGCCAAGGGCGTTTCGCGCCTCTATCGTTCGCGCATCTCCAACTGGATGATCTTTTTGCTTATTATTGCCGGCGTCCTCGCCGTGGGCGTCGCCCTCGCTTCGACCGCCGCCGGGCAGGCGACCCTCTCGGTTGTCGGTGCCCGCATGGGTGATTTTTGGGCCTGGCTAGGCACGCTTTTCTAAGGATGTAGTCGATGGTTGATTTTAAGTATCACGTAGTTTCCCTGGTGTCGGTTTTCCTGGCGCTCGCGGTGGGAATCATCCTCGGCGCGGGACCGCTGCAGGGATCGATTGCCAATACCCTCACGGGTCAGGTTGACGCGCTACGCGAATCTCGCGATTCTTTGCGAACCGATCTTTCGCGCGCGCAAACCGAGCTCGACGCCGCAAACCGCGCCGTGGTGGGAGCGGGCGAGCAACTGACGGCTGGCACGCTGACCAACCGCACGGTGGCACTTGTGGTGGCGCCGCAAACGCCGGATTCGGCGGTGGCCGGAGTGCGCGAGCAAATCGAATTTGCTGGCGGCAAGGTTACCGGCGTTGTCACCCTGACGGAAAACTACTCGTCGGCGGCTTCGGCGGCCTACCGCGGGGTCTTGGCAGGGAACCTCAATACTTATGTGAAGGATGTGCCGGAGGGAGCCTCGCAAGAGGCCACCGTGGCGGCGGCGGTGGATACCCTGGCGCGCAAGGGCACCGCCGATCCGGACGGGAAGAGCCTGAAAACCCTCCTCACCTCGCAGGACAATCGCCTGCTTGAGATCACCCAGGAGCCGGCCCAGCCGGCGCAAGCGGTGATCTTTATTACCGAAGAATCCCTGTACGCCCAGCCGGCCGCTGAGCCCAGCGCGCAGGCGACGCCGCGGGCAAATATCACCCAGATTTACGCGGACGCTTTTGGCGTGTGGGCCTCGCGCGGGCCCGCCGTGGCGGTGGGCACCGCGGACGTTCCCGATTCGACGCTTGACCGTATCCGCCACAATGGCACAGGCTCGACGGTCGATTCCTCCGGTAGCGCCCTGGCAAATGTGAATGCCGCGATGGCCACGGCCTCGGCCCTCACGGGCCAGCAGGTGGCGCTCGGTGTAGGCACGGGCGCCAACGAGGTAATGGGGCAGCGCGTGGACGCCAGCGCCAGGGCGGCCAGCGGGGCCGAGGCGCCCGAGGCGGCGGCCTAAATGCGGCCACTCGTCGGTGGTTTAGCGGCGTTTGGTGCTACCGCGCTCGCAAAGCTTGCGCTCGGAAAGCTGGGGCACGAGCGCTCACGCTTCCTCCAGCGCCAAGCACACGGTGGTCGCACAGTAAGCCTGGGCGAAGGGCTCGTGGCCGCGGCCGGAACTTTGGCGGGAAGCGCCGTCGGGCCGCACCCGTGGGCGGGCCTGCTGGCAGTAGGCGGTGCCGCGGGTGCCGGCGCCGTCGACGATTTTTGCGCCGGGAAGTTCGCCGAAGATCCCAAGGGTCTGCGCGGGCACCTGGAGGCGGCCAGCCGCGGCGTACCTACCAGTGGGAACCTGAAACTGTTCCTCATTTGCGGCGCCTCGCTATTGAGCGCGGGGGCGCTACGGCGCCCCGCGGACCGGCCGATCCTGGACTGGGTGATCCGTTCCGGCCTCATTGCGGCGAGCGCGAATATTATTAATCTGTTCGATCTACGCCCCGGCCGCGCCCTCAAGGTAAGCAGCGCGGGGGCGCTTTTAGCGGTCGCGCTACCGGGCGAGCGCGGCGCGGGCGAGTGCGGAGGGAAGTAGCGGAGTCGGTGGTCAGGGAGGCAGCCGCGGCCCCAACCAGTTCGCGCTGGCGAGATGGGTTAATCAGCGTGCTCGGGGAGGCGGCCTTAGAGATAAGTTGGGAGACCACTTGGCGCTGCCGGTTGGTGCGGCCAATATCGCCTAGCGGGTCAGATTTGCGCATCCGCGAGAAAGCAAGCGCCTGCTGGCCGTTCACGTCATGGCATCCGGCGGTCCACTCCATGCCCGAGTCGACGTCGGAAACATCGGCGTCGTAGCACAGGTTAATGCCGCCCACGGCGTCGACCAGGTTGGCCACTCCACCCATGGAAACCTGAATGTAGCGGTCCACAGTCAAGCCGGAGAGCTNTAGTCTCCGTAATGCGTATTGTGAGCTGCATTGTTTTTTTTTGTTGTAATGATACGGCGACCACCGAGATCGACACGCTTGCCCTACCCGACGCTCTTCCGATCTTGGTGACCATTGGCGGTGATCTAGTTCGCGTCACGTCCGAGACGCTGTCTCTTAGACACATCGCACGCAGGGCGCCGCCACGCTGGCGACCATTGCGGTTTGCGCGCCAGAGGACCTGCGCGGCAGTGCCATGCTGGGGGATACCGGCGCCAATGCCCTGGGCGCCAGCCTGGGCTTCGCGCTGGCGAGCCTGGAAAGCCGGCCGACCCGTTGCGGCATCCTCGCCGGGCTGGTAGGCCTAACACTTGCGAGCGAAAAGGTCTCCTTCACCTCGATTATTGAGAACAACTCCGCCCTGCGCTTTATCGACCAGTTGGGCCGGCGCTGAAAGCGAAGCGGTGAAGGCGCGACGATGAAGAAACTACTTGGCACCGCTTTAGGCACGGCGGGCGTTATCGCGGTGCTTACCGCCTTAGCGCGAGCCGCGGGCTTTGTGCGGGCCTGGGTGCAAAACGGCGCCCTCGGAGCCACCGCGGCCGGCGAGGCGTACTCGACGGCAAACACCGTACCGAATGTGCTTTTCGAGATCGCGGCCGGCGGAGCTTTGGCGGCGGCGGTCATTCCGCTTATTTCTGGCTTCCTCGCCAAGCATTTGGCGGAGGACGTTTCGCGTACCGCGTCCGCGCTATTTACCTGGGTTATCGCGCTGGGCGTTCCGCTCGCCGCGGCGGTGAGTCTGGGAGCTTATCCCATCGTTAGTTTTCTGCTGGGTGCGGGAACTGACCCGGGGGAGGTGGCCTTCGGCGCCTCGCTATTGCGTATGTTCTCTTGGCAAATCCCTTTGTACGGGATTTCTGTGGTGTGTACCGGCGTGCTCCAGGCACATAAGAAGTTCGTGCTACCCGCCCTCGCCCCGCTACTGAACTCGGTGGTGGTCATTGGGATATTCGTGCTCTTCGCCCACGTTGGCGGCGGCCACCAAAACGATCCTGCGCGCATCAGCCAGCTGGCGCTCTATATCTTGGGGTGGGGAACTACCGCTGGCGTGGCCGCGTTCTCTCTACCCCAGCTCATCCCGGTGATGCGCCGAGTTCGCCTGCGCCCCACTTTCCGCTTCCCGGCCGGGGTAGGCCGGCGCGCCCTCCGGCTGTGCGGGGCCGGGCTGGCGGGTTTGGTGGCCCAGCAGATTCAGATCGTGGCCATTATGCTCTTTGCCAACTCCCAGGGCGATACCGGAACGTATCCCGTTTACACATTCGCAAACCAGCTCTATATGGTGCCCTATGCCGTCCTCGCTGTTCCCATCGCGACGGCGGTGTTCCCGCGGCTCTCCGAGGCTGCAGCCCTCCCGGGCCGGCCGGGACTGGCCAAGCTCACCGCCCGATCCACTAGGTTGGTTTTTGATATCGGCCTGGTATGTGTGGCGCTTCTTGTCGCAGTAGCGCTACCCGCCCAGCGAGTTTTCGATGTGCTTCGTCCGGCGGAGGGAATGGCCACCGCGATGGCCGCCATGGCGCCCGGCCTGCTCGGTTACGCGGTGATTTACCACGGTTCGCGCGTGCTTTACGCCGTGGAGGCAGCCGGAAGCGTGGTGACGGTGAACTCGCTCGCCTGGCTTTCGGTCGTGGCAGCACTCGGCGTTGGAATCGCCGTGGGCGTTTCGGGCCGCCGGGAGGTGCTCGCTACCATAGGAATTGCACTATCGGTGGGGATGCTGGTGGGAGCGGTGGGCCAAGTGCTCGCCATTCGCCACTGCGTAGGCAAGGACGCCGTGCGCGGGCTTTCGCGCTCCATCCTCGTGGTACTTCCCGCGGCGATCGCGGGCGGAGCGGCCGGCTACGGGGCCGGCGTGTGGTGCCTGCATCTACTCGGCACCGGGTTGATGGCCTCCCTGCTTGCAACCGTCGTGGCGGGGGCTTTGGTTCTCCTCATTGGGGGCGGAAGTATCGTTGTGGTTGATCGGCATGAACTCGCCAGCCGCGGTGGCGCGGCAGTAGCTAACGAAAGGCAAACAATGGCAGAGCTAAGTGACGCCTTCACGCCCGGGCATATCACCGACTCGCAAATTACTCAGGTATATGGCGGCTTCGTCAATGTTTTCGAAGAAGAAGCCACGCTCTCCACCACTTCCGAGCGTTTCTCGCGTACCTGGATTGATCGCGGCGACGCGGTGGGTGTACTGGCATTACGCCAGGCAGAAGACGGCGAAGAAGCTCTCCTTATCCGCCAATACCGCCTGCCCGTCCGATCCATGATGTGGGAGATTCCAGCCGGGATCCTCGACGTCGAAGGCGAAGCGCCAGCAGACGCCGCCCTGCGCGAATTGCGTGAGGAAACGGATTACGAGGCGGAGTCAATTGAACCGCTGGTAAGCTATTTCAGCTCGCCGGGCTTTAATAACGAACGCTTGATTCTTTACGTCGCCCGCGGCCTGAGTGAATGCGACGTCCCCTTCCAGCGCGAGGCGGAAGAGGCGGAGATTGAGAAGCGGTGGGTGAGGCTCGACGACGTCGTCGCGGGGGTGCTCGCCGGTGATTTGCAGTGCCCAACGCTCGCTATGGCGGCCTTGGCGTATCGCGCTAAAAGCCAACGCGGTTAGCGAACGCGCGCTTTACCAGTTTCGGATATAACCCCTGCTCACGCACACGTGTGGTAGGCGACGTTCCAGTCTGGAACGGTTCAAACGTAATATCTGATGTAGTAGATTACGCAAAGAAAACGTTGTTTAATCGATGCGGGAGGGAGACGTGATGAGCGCACACGCTCGCGATGGCGAACGCACACATGAGAGAATCCTTCGCCTCATCGTAGAGAACGGGCCAATTTCAGCTATGGAACTGGCACAAATTACGGTGCTCACCGCCGCTGCGGTGCGGCGCCACACCTCGTCACTGGAAGCCGAAGGACTTATCACCACCTATAACTCAGGCAGTCACGGCAAGGCGCGTCGAGGCAGGCCCTCGCGCCGCTACGTCGCGACCAGTAGCGGTCAGGCGGATTTTGGTGAGTCTTCCGGAACCATCGCCAACTCGGCGCTAGATTTTATTTCCAGTGCCATGGGTCAGCAGGGAATGAAGGCATACGCGCAGGCGCGCAAACAAGCGCTAGTGGAACGCTACGCACCAGTGGTGCAAGGGGCGGGAGAAGATCCGCGCCGGCGAGTTCAAGCCTTGGCGCGAGCGCTAACCCAAGATGGATACGCGGCCTCTGTTCGGAGTGTCGATGGCACACCAATGTTGCAGCTTTGCCAGGGGCATTGCCCAATTCGTGAGGTGGCAGAAAACCACGGCCTTTTGTGCGAGGCGGAGACGGAGGCTTTCCACGAATTGCTTGGTGTGCATGTGCAGCGGATTGCCACCCAGGCTGGCGGAGCGCATGCCTGTACGCTCACGGTTCCCGCGGTTCGGGCGGTTCGCGATCCAAATCTGCCGGCGCACACACGTACTACTCACCTGAATCTCGATGGGAAGGAAGAAAATGAGACAAACGCGGCATGAAGCTGCCGTGGCCGAAGCCGTCGCCGAACAGCGCGACATTATCGATAACCTCAGTGGTGCCTACGAATACGGGTGGCACGATTCGGATGAGCGCGGGGAAGCGGCTCAGCGAGGAATTGATGAGAACGTCGTGCGGGCAATTTCTGAGGCAAAGGGAGAACCGGAGTGGATGCTCAAGCGCCGCCTGCGCGCCTATAAGTTATTTGAGCGTCGGCCCATGCCCACCTGGGGCGCGGATCTTTCCGATATCGACTTTTCCCAGTTCAAATACTTTGTGCGCGCCACCGATAAGCAGGTGCGTAGCTGGGATGAACTGCCGGCTGAAATCAAGAACACCTATGACCGGTTGGGAATCCCGGAAGCGGAAAAGGAGCGCCTGGTAGCCGGCGTTGCCGCCCAATACGAATCTGAGGTTGTATACAACTCGATTCGTGAGGATCTGGAAAAGCAGGGCGTTATTTTCGTGGATACGGATACCGCCCTGCGCGATCACGAAGAGCTGGTGAAGGAATACTTCGGGACGGTCATTCCCTCGGGCGATAACAAGTTTGCCTCGCTCAACACCGCGGTGTGGTCGGGTGGCTCTTTCATCTACGTTCCCAAGAACGTTCACGTAGAGATCCCTCTGCAAGCGTATTTCCGCATTAATACCGCGGCGATGGGGCAATTTGAGCGCACGCTGATTATTTGCGACGAGGGCTCCTACGTTCACTACGTGGAAGGTTGCACGGCCCCGATCTATTCGGAGGATTCACTCCACGCCGCAATCGTAGAAATTGTGGTCAAGCGCAATGCTCACTGCCGCTACACCACGGTCCAGAACTGGTCGAATAACGTCCTCAACCTCGTCACCCAGCGCGCCACCGTCGAAGAAGGTGGCACGATGGAGTGGATCGACGGCAATATCGGCTCGCGCATCAATATGAAGTACCCGGCCTGCGTTCTGCTGGGCGAACACGCTCACGGCGAGGCTCTTTCGGCCGCTTTCTCCGGGCCCGGCCAGCACCAGGATACCGGCGCCAAAATGTTTCATTTGGCCCCGCGAACGACGTCGTCGATCATCTCAAAATCGATTTCGCGCGGCGGCGGACGCTCCAGCTACCGCGGCCTGGTGGACGTGGACGAAAACGCGCGCGGCTCGAAATCGAACGTGCAGTGCGATGCGCTCCTCGTGGACGATATTTCCCGCACGGATACCTACCCCTACGTGGACGTTCGCACCGACGACGTCGAAATGGGCCACGAGGCAACCGTGACGAAGGTTTCCGAAGAGCAACTCTTCTACCTCATGCAGCGCGGGCTGACTGAAGAAGAAGCCATGGGCATGATTGTGCGCGGCTTCGTGGAGCCCATCGCGCGCGAGCTTCCGATGGAATACGCGCTGGAGCTCAATCGCTTAATTGATATGCAGATGGAAGGGAGCGTTGGGTAATGGCGGATTCATCAACAGCAACTTTGAAAGGCGAGCACTTTCACGTTACCCATTCGGACCGTTCCGATCGCTTCAAGAGCTTCGATCCAGCGGATTTTCCGATTCCGACTGGGCGCGGCGAGGAAGAGGATTGGCGCTTCACGCCAATCGATCGCGTGAAGCCGTTTATTGAAGACGGCTTGGCCGGCCCGGCCGCGCCAACGACCTTCCGCGTTGAGGGCGGGGCTACCGTGGAAGAGGTGCAATGCGAGGACGCGCGGATTGGAACGGTTGGAGTGCCCGATGATCGCGCAGGAGCGCTGGCCTGGGCGGCCATGCACGGCTCGCGCGTGGTGACCATGACGCGCGGGGAGCATTCGGATGTGGTGCTCAATATTCGCGCGGAGGAAGGCATGAATACCACCCACACTCGGATCATTGCCGAGCCGCATTCGAGCGGGACGGTGGTGCTGGAGCACTCGGGGCCGGGGTTGCTTTCGGAAACCGTAGAAATCTCGGTTGGCGATGAGGCAGATGTAACGGTGGTATCGGTGCAGGAGCAAGAGCGCACCGGCAAGCACCATTCCAGCCAGCGCATTGAGGTGGGCCGCAACGCCAAGCTTCGCCATATTGTGGTGACCATTGGCGGTGATCTAGTTCGCGTCACGTCCGAGACGTCTTTTTTGGCGCCGGGCGGCGACGTCGAACTCCTGGGCGCCTACATCACCGAAACCGGTGAACACCAAGAACACCGCGTTTTTATTGATCACCAGCTTCCCAACTGCAAGTCGCGTTGTACCTACAAGGGCGCGCTACAGGGCAAGGATGCGCATTCGGTGTGGATCGGCGATGTGCTGATCGGCCCACAGGCCGCGCAAACCGATACCTACGAGCTCAATCGAAACCTCGTGCTCACCGAGGGTACAAAAGCGGATTCGGTGCCGAATTTGGAGATCCTGACCGGCGACATCGCGGGTGCGGGCCATGCCTCGGCGACCGGCCGCTTTGACGAAGAGCAGCTGTTCTACCTTATGGCGCGTGGCATTCCGGCGGATGTAGCCCGCCGCTTGGTGGTGCGCGGCTTTTTCGCCGAGCTGGTGGAACAAATCGAGGTGGAGTCGGTGCGCGAGAAGCTGATGGCGGCAATTGAGCGCGAACTCGACCTGGTGGAGACGGGTGCGCTCTAGAGCGCGCGAAGGACGGTTGGCAATGAGTATGACGCGCGCATGCGGTATCGACGACGTCGAAGCGGAGGGCGCCGTGCGGGTTGAGCTAGAAAATCAAGCTGGCGAGCGGTTGGCCGTGTGCGTGGCGCGCGATTCGGACGGGAGCTGGCATGCTCTCGGCGATACCTGCTCGCACGGAAATTATTCGCTTTCCGAGGGGGATGTGTTCGACGGCGCGGTGGAGTGCTGGAAACACGGTTCGGCCTTTGATTTGGCTACGGGCATTCCGCGGACCCTTCCGGCGGTGAAGCCAGTTCCGGTTTATGAGCTAGAGATTGAAAACGACGGCGTTTACGTGGACGTCGATAAGATTCTGGAGGAAAAGTAAGTGGCAACGCTCGACATTATTGATTTGCACGCCTCGGTGCAGACACCCGAAGGTGATAAGCCAATCTTGCACGGCGTGAACTTGCATATTGGCGATAACGAAATCCACGCCATTATGGGCCCGAACGGTTCTGGAAAATCCACGACGGCCTACGCAATCGCGGGCCATCCTAAATACACCATTACCAGCGGGCAGGTTCTGCTCGATGGGGTTGATATTACCGACGCCACCGCCGATGAGCGGGCCCGGGAAGGTTTGTTCCTTGCCATGCAGTATCCGGTTGAAGTACCGGGCGTTTCGGTAACGAATTTCCTGCGGACGGCAAAAACCGCCGTCGACGGCGAAGCCCCCAAGCTACGCGCGTGGGCGAAGAAGCTCAAGGAAGTGACCGCTAAGCTCCGCGTGGATGGTGATTTCGTCAAGCGCGACCTGAACGTGGGATTCTCCGGCGGCGAGAAGAAGCGCACTGAGGTGCTCCAAATGGAGCTTTTGGAGCCGAAGGTCGCGGTCTTGGATGAGACCGACTCGGGCCTGGACGTGGACGCTTTGCGCGTGGTGTCCGAGGGCATTATGGACGTGCACGAGCGTACCAAGAACTCGATTCTGCTTATCACCCACTACAACCGCATCCTCCAGTACGTGAAGCCGGACTTCGTGCACGTTTTTGCCCACGGGCAGATCGTGCGCACCGGCGGTCCGGAGCTGGCCGAGGAGCTCGAGGCCGAGGGATACGATCAGTACATCGGTGAGTAGAGCGCGTCGCAACGCGGCGCAATGCGGCCCAACGCGGTACGGCGCAAAGGAGGAAGAGAACGATTGCTCGAGCACGAGAACGCTTTGGTCCCGGTAAGTGATTTTCCGATTTTGGGGGTGCCGATTCGGGGTGATAACCGCCTAATTTATCTCGACTCGGGCGCTACTTCTCAGATGCCGAGCGCTGTTATGCGCGCGGTCGATGAGCAGGTTACCCGGCACAACGGCGCGGTCAAGCGGGGGAGCCACCAGCTGGCCGAAGAGTCGACCGTCGCCTTTGAAGAGGCGCGCGCAAAAGTTGCCCGTTTCGTCGGCGCGGACCAAAACGAGATCGTCTGGACCAGTGGCTCCACGGATTCGCTGAATTTGCTTGCCTACGCGATGGGGAATGCCAGCATGGGGAGGGTGCCGGTGCGTCGCTTCGTGCTCGGCCCGGGCGACTCGGTGGTTGTGACCGAAGCGGAGCATCACGCGAACCTCGTGCCCTGGCAAGAGATGTGCGCGCGCACGGGTGCTCAGCTACGGTGGCTAGGGCTTACAGACGAGGGTCGAATTGACTTGGGCACGCTTGACCGCATCGATGCTTCAACCAAAGTTGTGGCGTTCACGCATATTTCGAACGTCACCGGCGCGGTCAGCCCGGTGGAAGCCATCGTTTCGCGCGCTCACTCGGTTGGGGCGCTCGCGGTGCTCGATGCTTGCCAGTCGGCGCCGCATATTCTGCTGGATTTACACGCTCTGGATGTGGATTTCGCGGTGTTTTCTGGCCACAAGATGTACGCGCCGACCGGCGTAGGCGTGCTATATGGGCGAGCTGAGCTGTTGCGCGCGCTTCCGCCGTTCCGCACCGGCGGCTCGATGATCGCCGAGGTCACGATGGAAAAAACCACCTATGCCGAGCCGCCCGAGCGCTTCGAGGCGGGCACCCAGCCGGTGCAGCAAATTATTGGTCTGGGCGCGGCGGTTGACTACCTCAGCGGCGTCGGAATGGACAAGGTGGCGCATCACGAAGCGGAGCTGGGCGAGGCTCTGTTAGAGGCGGCCTCACTCCCCGGCGTGCGGATCATTGGCCCGCGCACCTGGCAGGACCGCAGCGGAATTGTTTCGTTCGTGGTCGACGGCGTTCACCCGCACGACGTCGGGCAGTTCCTGGATGCCCGCGGGATTGCGGTACGTACGGGCCACCACTGCGCTCAGCCGGTGCACGCGCGTTTCGGAGTGAACGCGACGACCCGCGCCAGTCTGGGGATTTACAATACCGAAGCGGATGTGCAGGCCTTCGGCGCCGCGCTTGCCGAGGTGCGGGGATTTTTCGGCGTAGCTTAGCGGCGCCAGCGCGGATTTTTCGGCGTAGCTTAGCGTGAGCAACGCTTCGAGAGGAGAAAAATGGGCGAGCTAGACGAGCTTTACCAGCAGATTATTTTGGATGCCGCGCGCGAGCGGCACGGGGAAGGATCCCTCGCCGCGCCCGAGGGGGAGTCATACCAGGTCAACACCCTCTGCGGCGACAAGGTCAATATGCAGGTAGCGCTTTCCGAAGACGGCGAGCGGCTTGAACACCTTGCCTGGCAGGGCGATGGATGCTCAATCTCGCAGGCCTCCATATCGATCATGAATGATCTTCTGGCTGGGCAGAGCGTCGACCGCTTGAGCAAGCTGTACGAGATTTTCCGCGAGATGATGGACGGGCGCGGTAAGGAGTTGCCCGAGGAGCAGGCGGACGAATTGGAAGATGCGGCCGCCTTTGTGGGCGTGGCAAAGTTCCCAATGCGGATCAAATGCGCTTTGCTTGGGTGGATGGCTTTGCGCGAGGCAACCGATGAAGCAATCGCGCAACGAGCGAAAGGATAAGGCATGAGTGAGGATCCCACGCAGGCAGAGCTGGAAGAAGTTGAGGATGTTGATCCCGCGGTCATCCTTGAGCTCTTGAAGGACGTAATCGATCCGGAGCTGGGCATTAATATCGTCGACCTCGGCCTCGTTTATGGCATCACCACCGAGGGGCGCAATCTCTATCTCGATATGACGCTGACCTCGCCGGCCTGCCCGCTTGATGAAATGATCACCAGCCAGATTGAAAGCGTGACCGACGGCGTTATCGACTCGGTCGACATCAACTGGCAGTGGCTCCCGCCGTGGGGTCCCGACCGCATTACCGACGACGGCCGCGACCAGCTACGGGCGATTGGTTTCAATCTCTAGCTCGCGCGGGTATCGCCTCGAGCGGTGGCGCTCGGGGCAGCGCGCCACGCGGGTACGCGAGGCGATGCTGGCGGTAACTTAATTATCGAGATTTCTGACGGCTAGATTTCTGAAAAAGCTGAGAGCGAAGCTGAGGTTCATGAGCGACATCAATATCCAAAAGCGCGTGGCGCTGATCTCCGACTCTAGCGGTGAGCGCGGCTTAGGCTCGCTCACTTCGGCGCTTGCTTCGCGCGGCGTGGCTGGCGAGCCCACCGCAGGCGAAGGCCTCGCTAACTTCACCGCCGCCTTGCCGCTTGGCCTCCAGCAAAACACGATTACCTCGGAGGGCTTCGTCTCGTGGCTCGCTTCTGCGCAGGAGCAAACCAGTATTCTCAATCACCCGCATTTCCTCCTCTGGAATCGGCGGTCGGAGTATCTGGATGACCTCGCGGCGGTGGGGATCGACGTCTTCGACGAAACCACGGAATCAGTATCCCGGACGCACTCCCTCGTCTACTTCAACGGCGAGTACGCCTATTCGCTCAGCGAGGCGACGCCGACGCTAGCGTCAGCGGCAACGCCCGCGCCAGAGGTACCGCTCCTGAACACAGGCGCGCTGGTCTTGCGCGCGATTGGGCTCATCTCGCGTAGTAGCGAATGGGCCGCAACGTCCGGTTTACCGCTGTATCTGCGAATCGACCTCGCTGAAGTTGAGGGCGAGGCGCGGCCTCGCTTGATCGCCGTCGACGGTATAGCTCCCGGTCTTGGACTAGCGACCTCGCCGGACCACGCCCAGATGTTTGCCCAGGCGATCGCCGAGCGAGTGGAGTTCCTCTAAGCGCTAAGCCCGGCGGTGCTCGCGCTCGGCGACGCTCGTTGCGCTACGCCCGCTCGGTCCCGCGCTCGCGCCAAATATGCGCTCCATTCACCCCTTCCGCGTCGTTTTCGAAGAGAAGACCGTTGCGGTGAACGTGAATTCGAATGTGCTTGGTGTGGACGTAGCGGTGGTGACGCCAGCAAAGCGATACCGTTGTTTATATCGGTTGACCCGCCCTCGCTCCATTCCTGCGCATGATGGACATCGCAGGTTTGGTAGGTGTCGGTACATCCCGGAAAGACACATCCGCCGTCGCGAGAGATGACCGCACTTTTTCCTTATCGGAATACAGGCGCGTTGCACGTCCGACGTCGGGCACCGTACTAGGGCCGGAAAAGACGGTTCGAATAATTGACGACTGACACAGCAGATGCCCAAGTTGCGTTGGTAATAGCGGGGTGCCGTCACCGATTAGCGCGGGCTCGCATCCGGCGAGCGCTTAGGCTGGGGGATCGTCGATTATGAGCGTGCATTGCTCGCCCAAGCCGGTAGGGCTGATGGCGGAGTCGGCGCTCTGAGCTGATTCCCGGATGGCCGCGACGAGTTCTGTCGCGCGGCGACGTTCGCCGGTGAGGCCGGATTGCGTGCACTCGCCTCGCCACCCCAGGCCATTTCCCGAAAGCGCGCAGGGTGATTCCATGTCGAGCAGATCCGCGCCGGGCGGTTCTGCGCAGGGTGGCTCTGCGCCGGGCGGTTCTGCGCCGGGTGGTTCACCGCCGCTATGCCAGGCTTTTTCATTTGTGTGGCGCGCATCGATATCTTGGATGCGTATTCGTTCGGTCCGATCTTGGTTGAGCGACTTTGCTCGTGCCTGAGCGCAATAGGGCAATCGGGGTTTCCAGCCAAGGGATGCGAGTGCCCGCAAACCATTTCGGAAAACGCCCCGGAGCCCGCATTGCCGCCGCAATCGCCAAGATTGCTAGGCGGAGGAGAACCTTTTGCGTATTCCCGCTCGAGTTTGTGGATTTCCTTCTCCACGTACTCGAAGGTGTGCTGATCGGCCGCCTCAGCGTAGCGTTCGAGAGTTTCCATTTCGACCCGGACCACAATTTGCGAGGCGAGCCGATTGTTTGGGAGCGCAGATGGTGGCTCGCCCGCAACGCTACCTGGCGTAGCTGGCGCCTCGCTCTCAGCACTTTCCTCGCTACCTGGTACGGCGCCCGCTACTGCGCCACCCGGCTTAGCGCCCGCGCCACCGCTGACGATGGCGTTGGTGAAGGCGGCGGCACGACACTCTCAAACACCGCGGTGATCGGAGAGCGCTTTGCGCCCCATAACGCTGTTGAACCAGGCGTTGAGATGGTGACCGTCAATATCGTCGAAGTTGCCGTTCAACTTCCATCCGGTTCCGTCCGGTTTTGCAAAGAACGCGAGCCGCGAAGTGTGAGTGACTTTCGCTGTCTCCTTCTCCATTGCCGCCGGAGCAACCCTGATGGCCCAGGTGCGGATTCGCTTTCCAAAGGCCAGCGGGGTAGGGCAGGTACGGGCTATCGCTAAGAGTTCAGCCTCTTGTTCGAGATGAGCCTGAAGATAGTTGCGGAGCGGAGCAGACTTTCCCACCTGCGTGGTAAGGACGTCCATAAACCCGGTGCGCAGGGAGCCATCCCGGAGAGCCGTGCCGAAAAGCGAGAATTGCGTCGTCGTGCGAGCGCGTTCGACGGTGGTGCGGGCTCTAAGGCTGGATTCGCCCATCTTTTCCAAAAGATCGTGGGGGTTCGGAAACACAACCGGGTCATCATAAAGCGGTGGCGGGTTATCTTTGGGGCCGCCGTCGGGTTTCGCTTTCGCCAGCCGACGAGCCCTTGCCCGCTCATTAGCCTCTCCGACCCAGAAGGTTTCGATCCCTTGCAGAGAGTTTCGGCACGAGGTCACATTCGAAATCAGTTGCTGGAGCTCGCCGTTATTAAATTGGCGGAGTTGGATGCCGCGTATGCGTGCAGTGACGAGGTTTAGACGCGCAAATAAATCCTCCGGAGCGAGCTCCGTTTCTAGGAGCTGATCCAGAGCTTGGGCGAAGCGCGATTGCGAAGGATCTGGCGCCACTACTTCCAACGGCTTGACGGAGGCGGTTTCCGTGCCGCGTTGCTTATTGGTGCGGGAGTGCACCGTTGGTCACGGGTTTTGTGGGACATCGCCAGGCGCGCCTCGTCACGGCGATCCTGATCGAGTGCTGACATCGGCGTCACCCCCCCCTGGCAAACTGCAATCCTTCACGTTTCCGCCCCGGAAAGCTTTATGAATATAACATAAACCAAAATAACATTTAAAGCTAGCGTTTGGGTGAATTAAATCCAGAATGCTATTTAAAAAGCTTAGCGATACTTTTAAGGCGTGTTTGGTGTTTCTATTCTTCCAGACGCCTCCGACATGTTTTTTGCGTGCATGATAGCGCGCTCACCCGACGGCGCGGCGAAGCCCCGCGTCCTAAAGCTCTGCCAGGGCGTATGCAAGCGGCACCGCACAGGCAACAATGCAATGAAAAATCGCCACCAGAGTGAGGGTTGCGGCACGGGTGTCGGCATGCGAGAGCGGACCATTGGTGTGGCGCATGCGCATAGCGAGAATGATGGAGGCGAAAACGAAGGCCACGGTGGCGCTTAGCCAACCCAGGGCGAGGCGTACCACCCCGACGTCGCCGAGATACGCCATCCCTAAACCGATCAGCGCGATGAAGGTCGGGAGCAAGAAAGAGGGGCCGCGCTGCCCTTCGGAGCCGCCGGGTGCGACGGCGTCCGGCCGGAGCTGAGGTGCGTCGTCGCCGAGGTGGGAGGCATCGGCGGCTTCGCGAGCAGAGGGCGAGAATCCAAAAACGGCCCCCGCGATGGATTCCACGCCTGCGTCATTGCGTTGCGCACCGGCGCCAGCTGCGGCGTCGTCGTCGGAATCGCGAGGCTCCTCGAAACGTTCGTCATGGCGATGGTCGCGCAAAAAACAGTCCTCCACAAAATCCGCCCCGGCAAAATAGGCCGGGAAAGCTCGCGAAACTCAGCAATCGCCCCGCCGGAACGTGAGCGAATTCCTCGAATTTCGTGCCTTCCTCAAAGTACACTAGTCCACCGTGATTAGTGCCCAGAATCTTACCCTCCGCATTGGTACCCGCGTCCTCCTCAACGAGGCATCGTTCCAGGTCACGAAGGGAATGCGAGCGGGAATGGTGGGGCGCAACGGTGCCGGGAAAACCACCACCATGCGCCTGCTCGCTGGCGAGGGCACCACGTCGGATGCCGTGGATTACGAGGGATCGATCACCCGGCGCGGCACCATAGGATACTTGCCGCAGGAGTCGCGGGTTGGTGATCCGCAGCAGATCGCGAAAGACCGCATTCTCGAAGTGCGCGGAATCGACGAAACCATTCGCCGCATCCGCAAGGCAGAAAAGCAGATGGCCGAGCTCAGCGGCGCCAAACAGCAAAAAGCAATGGAGCGCTACGTGCGCCTCGACCAAGAGTTCACCAATGCGGGCGGCTGGGCCGCGAACGCCGAGGCCTCCCAGATTGCGGCCTCGCTCGGGTTGGACGAACGCGCGCTATCGCAGGAACTCGGCACGCTTTCGGGCGGTCAGCGCCGCCGGGTGGAGCTGGCGCGAGTGCTCTTCTCGAACGCG
The DNA here is from genome assembly GCF_001457435.1 of Actinobaculum massiliense. Taxonomy (GTDB): domain Bacteria; phylum Actinomycetota; class Actinomycetes; order Actinomycetales; family Actinomycetaceae; genus Actinobaculum; species Actinobaculum massiliense. The sequence goes on from NZ_LN881717.1 coordinate 23,821, forward strand.
GAAACGCTGCTCCTGGACGAACCGACGAACCACCTGGATCATGATTCGCTACTTTGGCTACGCGATTATTTGAAGACCTACTCGGGCGGTTTCATCGTTATTTCTCACTCGGTAGATCTGCTTGACGAGGTGGTGACGGCGGTGTGGCACCTGGACGCTAACCGCGCCACGCTTGATGTTTACAACATGGGGTGGAAGGCCTACCTCAAGCAGCGCGAAACCGACGAGCGGCGCCGGCGCCGCGAGCGCGCGAATGCCGAAAAGAAGGCGAGCGCTCTGATGGCGCAGGCGCAGAAGATGCACGCGAAGGCCACCAAGGCGCAGGCGGCGCAGAATATGGAGCGGCGTGCGCAGGCTCTCCTTGAGGGCCTGGAAGAAGAGCGTCATGACGATAAAGTCGCGGCGCTACGCTTCCCGGATCCGGCGCCGTGCGGCAAGACGCCGTTGCGCGCCGAGAGTCTTTCCAAAAGCTACGGCTCGCTTGAGGTTTTTTCCGGCGTTGACCTGGCCATTGACCGCGGCTCTCGGGTGGTGGTGCTGGGCTTGAACGGCGCCGGAAAAACCACGCTTTTGCGTTTGCTGTTCGGGGTGGAAGAGCCTGACACCGGAACCGTTATCGCAGGTCACGGCCTGAAACTCGGCTACTACGCGCAGGAGCACGAGTTCATTGATCCCAGCAAAACCGTGGTGGACAACCTGCGTTTCGTTGCACCCGAATTTGACGAAACCGGCCTGCGAACGGTGCTTGGTTCTTTCCTGTTTTCCGGGGACGACGCCGAAAAGCCGGCCTCGGTGCTTTCCGGCGGGGAGCAAACCCGCCTGGCGCTCGCGATGCTGGTGGTGTCGAAGGCTAATGTGCTCCTGCTCGACGAACCCACGAACAATTTGGACCCCGCCTCCCGCGAGCAAATTCTTGGCGCGCTACGCAAATATGAGGGCGCGGTCGTTTTGGTGACGCACGACGACGGCGCCGTGCAGGCCCTGGAACCCGAGCGGGTGTTGTTGCTACCCGACGGCGATGAGGATCTCTGGTCCGATGATTACCTCGAGCTAGTCTCCCTCGCGTAGAGTCTGGATATGCGTACAGTCATTCTTATGCGGCATGCTCAGGCCGGTAATGGCTACCCGGATCACGCCCGGCCGCTTACTCTGCGCGGCCGGGTGCAGGCGCGCGAGCAGGGCCAGAAACTCGCGGCTGACCTGGGAACTCTTGACGCCGTGCTGGTGTCGAATGCGCGGCGAACCCGCGAAACCCTCGAGGAGCTGCTCGCCGCCGGTTTGCGGGCGAATGAGGTTCGCGTCGACCCTGATTTGTACGATATTTCGGTGGGGGAGCTGGTGGCGAAGCTGGAAGAGCTGAACGCTACGCAGCCGGAGGCGGATCGCGTGATGCTGCTGGGCCATGAGCCGACGATTTCGGCGACCGCCGCTCGCCTGGCAAGCTCCGAGTCATTTCCAGGGGAGGTTTTCGTAAGCTTTTCGACGGCGTCGTACGCTATCGGGAAAGTGAGCGAGGAGCCAATTGCCGCGGGCAAAGTGCACTTCGAGCGCATTGAGCGCGCCAGCGCGCACTAGTTAATCAACGAGGGGAATGCCGTTCGCGTCCTCGGTTATCCCCGTGCGGTTGAATATCCCCACGGCTTCGATCAAGCCCCAAATCAGACCCAGCGGGAACGCAAACATCGAGACCAGGAGCATGATCAGGCCCTGATTTGTGTAACCGAGGTAGAAGCGATGTGCGCCAAAGGCGCCTAAAACAACCGCGAGCGTCCCGGCTACCGAACGGCTTTTGGGCTGCGTGGGGTCCGGCCCGGCGCCTGGCTCAGCATAAGTAGCGCTCGGCTCGTCATAAGCGTCGCTCGGCTCGGCATAAGCCCTACGCTCAGCCGAGCCAAAACGATAGGGATAAAAATTTTCGCGGCGGTTCTGAGAGTAACCCGGATAGTAATACGCGGTTTCCGGCCGAACCTCGAAAGCCGGATCTTCGCGTGGCGCGGCAGGCTCCTCTTCCTCCGCGGAGCGCTGCTCGAACGCGCTATGGCTGGGCGGGACGTCGAAAGGCCCCCACGCCGAGCTCTTACGCCAAGCGAGATTGGTTTCTTCGCCCCAGGCGTTTCCACTCGACGCCATCGTTCCCCCTCAGCCTCAATGCCCAAGACTGTTTGCAGTAAAAATCAAAGCTCGCCCCGCGCGCCGCGGCGAGAAATCCTGTAAATCCGATTCTAAATCATGGTGCAACAAAGGAGGCGGGAAGGAAAAATTCCTTCCCGCCTCCCGCGGCTCATGCCTCACGCGGCTCAGCCGGAAACCTAGCGTCGAACAATTGCGTTCTTCGGAACCACGGTGACTCCGCCCTCGGAGACGTAGAATCCGCGCTCGCGATCGTATTCGTGGTTGACGCCAAGCTGGGCGCCCTCCTCGATCTGCACGTTCTTATCCACAATCGCCTTAATGACGGTGGCATTACGGCCCACGTTCACATTGTCGAAAAGAATAGACTCGCGCACCGAAGACCACGAATTTACGCGCACCCGCGGCGAGATCACCGAACCAACAACCTCACCACCGGAAATAATGGTAGCGGGCGAAACCAGCGAGTCGAGGGCATGGCCCAGGCGTTCGTGGTGTCCGTAGACGAACTTGGCCGGGGGAAGGCCCGTGTAACCGGTGTAGATCGGCCAATCTTCGTTGTACAGATTGAATTCCGGCACCACGCTAATGAGGTCGAGGTTCGCTGCGTAGTAGGCGTCAATCGTACCGACGTCGCGCCAGTAGTCCTTGTCCCGTTCTTCGCCCTCGCCCGGAATACGGTTGTAGGTGAAGTCGTACACGCCGCAGTCTCCGCTCTCCACGAACTTCGGGACGATCGAACCGCCCATATCGTGAGCGGAGTTCGGATCTTCCGCGTCGGCGCGTAGCGCCTCAACCAGATCCTTGGTGGTGAATACGTAGTTACCCATCGAAGCCAAGAACTGATCCGGAGCATCCTGAAGCCCCAAACCGGTGGTGTCCTGCGGCTTTTCCAGGAACTGGTTCACGCGAGTGGGATCGTCGTCGCGTGCGTCAATAACGCCGAAGGAAGGCGCAAGCGAAAGCGGCTGGCGGATGCCCGAAACGGTCAGGCCCACGCCGGTGTCGATGTGCTGCTGGACCATCTCGGAGAAGTCCATGCGGTAAATATTGTCCGCGCCGGTAACCAGCACGTAGTCCGGACGTTCGTCGTCGATCACGTTCATTGACTGGTAGATCGCGTCCGCGGATCCCTCAAACCAGCTGGCACCGCGCCGCTGCTGAGCGGGAACGGGTGAGACGTAGTTGCCGAGGAGGTTCGACATACGCCACGTCCGCGAGATGTGGCGGTCGAGTGAATCTGACTTGTATTGGGTGAGTACCACGATGTGGAGATAGCCCGAATTCACAATATTGGAAAGGGCGAAATCGATGAGACGATAGATCCCACCGAACGGCACCGCGGGCTTTGCGCGGTCTTTCGTGAGCGGCATGAGACGCTTACCCTCGCCCCCCGCAAGGACGATGGCTAAAACGCGTGGGGTTTTCGACATAGTTACACTCTAGCGTATTTAGTGAGTTACGCCACTACGGATTTTTATTAGGAAACCAGGATAAATTACATTCTGGTGGATCGCCCGTGAAGTTAGGGGAACTAAGGTGGAAACGGGTAGGCTTAGGAATTAGATCTGTGTCACAGCAAAATCAAATAAAAGGATGGGAGCCATGCGCGTTGACCTACTGACCCGAGAGTATCCGCCCCACGTTTACGGTGGCGCGGGCGTACACGTGGAGGAGCTTTCAAAGGTACTTGCTCCGCTTGCGGACGTTCACGTCCGTTCGTTTGATGGTCCGCGAAGCGGTGCCGAGATGGAGAAGGTGCCCGCCGGCGTCACGCTCACTGGTTACGACTACCTTCCCGAGCTCGACGGCGCAAATAGTGCCCTACGCACTCTTGGCGTCGACTTGCCCATGGCCAAGGATGTAGAGGGCGCGGACTTGGTGCATTCGCATACCTGGTACGCGAATATGGCGGGCCATATCGCCTCGGTGCTCTACGGAATTCCGCACGTGATCTCGGCTCATTCGCTCGAGCCTTTGCGCCCCTGGAAGCGCGAGCAGCTTGGCGGTGGCTACGAACTGAGTTCGTGGATGGAAAAAACTGCATACGAGGCGGCGGCCGGGGTTATCGCGGTCTCCCGGGCGATGCGCGAAGATATTCTGCGTTGCTATCCGGCGATTGACCCGGAAAAGGTGCGGGTGATTCACAACGGCATCGATCTTGAAGCGTGGAAGGCGCCGCAGAGCGAGGCCGACTGGGAGGAGGCACGCAAGTACTTCCGCACCTACGGGCTGGATCCCGATCAGCCCACGATTATTTTCGTGGGGCGCATTACTCGGCAAAAGGGCGTTCCGGGCCTGCTGCGAGCGCTACGCCAGGTGGATAAGAGCGTGCAGGTAATTCTTTGCGCGGGAGCTCCGGACACTCAGGAGATTGCGGAAGAAACTCGCCAGTTGGTGCAGGAGTTGCAGGCTGAGCGCGAGGGCGTGGTGTGGATTGAGGAAATGCTTCCGCATGAGCGCATTGTGCAGCTTGAGTCGTGTTCGACGACGTTCGTCACTCCGTCCATTTATGAGCCGCTCGGCATCGTGAACCTGGAGGCGATGGGATGCGGTTTGCCGGTAGTCGGCACCGAGACCGGCGGAATTCCCGATTGCATTGTGCACGGTGAAACCGGCTTGCTGGTGCCGATTGAACAGAAGGATGACGGCACCGGAACGCCGATTCATCCGGAGAGGTTCGAGGCGGATCTGGCCGCGGCTCTCAATGAGGTTGCGCTTGATCCCAAGCGCGCTAAGGAGATGGGAGATGCCGGCCGGCGCCGGGTAGAAGAGCAGTTCTCCTGGGAGTCGATTGCCAAGAAGACGATGGCTTTCTACGAGGAATTGGTCTAAGAATTAGATACTCGCGGCGGGGCCGGTGGCGTGGGCTACCGGCCCCGCCGCCGTCCGGGCAAGAAAGTGGGTTTCAGCTATTGCGCTTCCCGCGTGGGCGCACGAACCGGCGCAAGTGAGCGGGTATCCTTAGCTCATGGGTGATGTGATCTCTATTTCGGGTGCGCGCGTTCGGCGCGGAAAAACTGAAATTTTGCGGGGCGTCGATTGGGATGTCAATAGTAATGAACGGTGGGTCGTTTTCGGGCCGAACGGGGCGGGGAAAACCACCTTGATTCAAATTGCTGCGGCGCGGATGTTTCCAACTGCCGGCAAAGTAGAGATCGTTGGCGAACGCCTGGGAAAGATCGACGTGCGCGAGTTACGCTCAGTGGTCGGAGTGACCTCCGCGGCGGTCGATGAGCGAATCCCTGAAGGGGAAACCGTTTTTGAGGCGGTGCGTACCGCGGCCTTTGGCAATACCGCGGGCTTCCGCGAAAAGTACGACGAGCAAGATGACGGGCGGGCGCGCCTGTTGCTACGGCAGTTGGGGATTTCTCAGATTGCCGACCGTCCGGTGGTCCACATTTCTTCGGGGGAGCGCAAGCGCCTGGGACTAGCGCGCGCACTCATGCCTAATCCGGAACTTCTTATTTTGGATGAGCCTACAGCGGGCCTGGATTTGGCCGGCCGCGAGCAGCTGGTGGCAACCCTGGCGTGGCTGGCGAAAAAGCCGTCGTCGCCGGTGCTGGTAGTGGTGACCCATCATATGGAAGATATTCCCGAGGGCTTCACGCACGCGCTACTCATGAAAAACGGCCAGGTGTACGCGGCCGGTCCGATCGAAGAGACGATGACGTCAGAAAAGTTGAGTGGGCTGTTTGATTATCCGCTTTCGGTACAAAAGGTGGCGGGCCGATACGTGGCTTTTCGCGCTTCCAAGTAGAAAAACAAAGAGGCCAAAGACGACGAACCGGGCAAGGACCCGACCTTAAAGTAAACAGAATGTAACTTGGTGATGGCGGTGAGGTAAACGCAGTAAAGAGCTACCAAAGCGTGTCGGAACTAGGAGATAATGTGAATAGCGAACCCTCGAGACGATCCGTACTAGAGATTATTTCGAGTCGGTGAGCGGAAAGGAAAAACATGGGTTGGCAGATCTGGGTAATAGCGGCACTTGTGCTCGCCATTCTTGAGCTGTTCATGCTGGACTTCACGTTCCTCATGCTGGGATTGGCGGCTTTGGCAACCGCGGCTATCGCGGCCTTCCTCCCGGCTGAACTTGCGATACAAATTGGCGGCTTCGGCGTCTTCGTCATTCTTCTCTTGGTGCTGGTACGCCCTTGGGCGCAGCGCCATATGAATCCGAAGGGTCGGGCAGTTGGAAACGTAGCGGCCAATATTGGACGTACCGCGAAAGCATTGACGGAGATCTCGCCCGAGGGTGGTCGAGTCAAAATCGGTGGAGATGAATGGACGGGCCGCACCGATGGCGGGGCGATTCCGGCCGGGAGCAACGTCGTCGTCGTCGCGATTGATGGTGCCACCGCCGTCGTCCAACCGCTGGCAGATTCGCAACCCCGAAACTACCCGCCATCCTCGCAACAAACCCACTAAAGCAGATAGGTAAAGGGAACACGTTATGGACGTCAATATTCCGCTCATAGTCCTCGGGCTGATAGTTCTGCTCGTGGTCATTGTTGTCTGGCGCTCGGTGCTGATTGTGCAGCAGGGGTATCAGGTTGTGGTGGAGCGGCTCGGAAGCTTCAATCGCATTCTTGAGCCGGGGCTTCGCTTCCTCATCCCGTTCTTCGACGGGGTCCGCCAACGGATCGATATGCGTGAGCAGGTCGTGCCCTTTCCGCCCCAGCCTGTGATTACTTCCGACAACATTAACGTGTCAATTGACACCGTTATTTACTACCAGGTGACCAATGCCTACGCGGCGACCTACGAAATTGCCGACCCGATGACGGCTATTGAGCAGCTCGCGGTTACCACGCTTCGTAACATTATCGGCACCATGGACATGGAGCAGGCGCTGACCGGTCGCGATCGGATCAATGACCAATTGCGTAGCGTGCTGGACGAGGCGACCGGTCGCTGGGGAATTCGCGTATCGCGCGTGGAGCTGAAGGCAATTGATCCGCCGCGCACCGTGCAGGGCGCCATGGAGCAGCAGATGAAGGCCGAGCGCGATCGCCGTGCGGCGATTTTGACCGCAGAGGGCGTCAAGCAGTCGCAGATTCTCACCGCTGAAGGTGAGAAGCAGGCCGCGATTCTGACCGCTGAAGGTCAGGCGCAGTCCACCATCCTCAAGGCGCAGGGTGAATCGCGAGCTATTTTGCAGGTGTTCGACGCGATCCATAAGGGAAATGCCGATCCGAAACTGCTGAGCTACCAGTACATCAAGACCCTGCCGGAGATCGCCAACTCGAGCTCGTCGAAGCTGTGGGTGATCCCGACCGAACTGACGGCTGCGCTCGATTCGGTGGCCAAGGGCTTTGGCAGCGGAAACAAGCCCAACGGTCCGTTCGAGGACGATTCGCCCACGGGTGCCGATTTCGATTCGGCTTCGGAAGTGGCCGAAAGCCTGGCAAACACCTCGCTTGAGGATGTGGATGCGGCGCTCGCTTCCGCGCGTGGTGATGCGGCGCAGGCCTCGGGCGAGGCAGCTCAGGCGGGCGAATTGGGCGGGCGTCGCCACGCGGCCCAGCAGCCGAGCGACAGCGGCTCGGCGCCGGTCCCGCGTCCGAACGATGGCCGCCGCCCCGAAACTGAAGGTGGCGCCCAGTAGCCCGGCGGCCAACAGCCTGGCACTCAGCCTGGCGGCCAGCAGTACGGCGGCCAGTCGCCCTACTACCCGGGACGCGATCAAAACTAAACCTGGCGTGATCAGCTGTGATCATGCCGCGAATTTCACCCCGTGCGTTGCTCATCGAGTGGCGCGCGGGGTGGCATGGTTAATGCGTGATAATTCAGCTCAACGAAACCTCGGATCCCCGGCTCGATGATTATTTGCGTTTAACGGACGTGAATTTGCGGAAGAAGCTGGAGACGGATCGCGGCCTTTATATGGCCGAGTCCACCAAGGTTATTTCCCGCGCCGTGGAAGCGGGCCACTCGCCGCGCTCTTTCCTCACTTCCGAGAAATGGCTTCCCGGATTGGAGCCGTGGGTTGAAAAGGCTACGGGGGCAAAGGATGGCGCTGAGGTACCCGTTTATGTGGCACCCGAGGCTGTGCTGGAAGACATTACGGGATTCAAGGTACATCGCGGCGCGTTGGCGGCGATGAATAGGCCCGAGCTCATGGATGTGGAGGAGCTTTTGCGCACCGCTCGCGGCGGGAAGCCGGCCCGCCGCGTAGTCATTCTCGAGGCGCTCGTTGACCACACCAACGTGGGTGCAATTTTCCGCTCCTGCGCCGCGCTCGGAGTAGACGCGGTGCTGGTCACCGATGATTCCGCTGATCCGCTCTATCGCCGGGCCGTGCGAGTTTCCATGGGAACCGTATTCCAGGTGCCGTGGACTCGGATTCACGATTGGCCGCATTCCATTACTCGTCTGCGTGAGGCCGGCTACATTACCGCGGCCCTGGCGCTTCGCGAAGAATCGATTGCTTTGGATGAGTTTGCGGCGCTGCCGCAGATAGCGGCGGAGGATTCGCGGGTTGCCTTTATTTTGGGCACGGAGGGAGACGGCCTGAAAAGGCGAACCATCGCGAATGCGGATTACTCGGTGGTCATTCCCATGGCCGGGCACGTGGACTCGCTGAATGTGGCCGCGGCGAGCGCCGTCGCCTGCTGGGAACTTCGTATTCGCAACTAGGCAGGCGCCGCGGTTTAGCTGGGTTTACCCAGCTGATAACTGGGTATACCCAGCCGAAATTGAGAGTGTGAGCGACCATTCCTCAATTGACTATCAGCTAGCGAAGCAAATAGCTAAGACCGTGAGTACCCGGCGAGCCGAGCTAGGTTTGAGCCAGTATGAGCTCGCTCGGCGAGCCGAGCTGGATCGCACTACCGTCCAGGCGATTGAGGTGGGGAAAACTGATTTGAAGAACAATCGGAATGCCAATCCGAAGATTCTCACCCTGCTTCACTTGGCTGAAGCGCTGGAGATGTCCATTGACGATCTGCTCGAAGGCGTCGAAGAGACCTTCGCCGGGCGTGAAGACCGCCGCGCTCCCGGAATGTATTAGATCTGCCGCCCGCGTGCGGACTCCCGCGTGCCGATACGAGGCTACCGCCGCTAGTTGATGGAGGATGGATCTTCGGCGTCGGCCGAACCGGCGAAGCCTAGTTGGCGCCACGCCTCGTAGACGGCGATAGAAGCGGAGTTGGCGAGGTTGAGCGAGCGCAGATGTGGCATCATGGGGATTCGCACGAGTTTGGTAATGGCCGGATCCTGCATCACCTCTTCGGGTAAACCGGTGGGTTCGGGCCCGAAAAGGAGATAGTCATCCGCCTGATAGGAGACGTCCGCGAAATTATTCGTGGTATGCCCCGTGAACGCGAAAATGCGGCCGCCGCGGGCGTGGTTTGCGAAATCAGCGAAGTTTTCGTGGATTACTAGGTCTGCTAGATCGTGATAGTCCAGGCCCGCGCGCTTGAGGTGAGCGTCGGAAAAATCGAATCCGAGGGGCTTAATCAAATGCAGGATCGCGCCCGTGCAGGCGGCGAGGCGAATGGCTGCACCCGTGTTACCTGGAATCCGGGGCTCAAAGAAAACAATGTTCAACACGCATCCAGGGTAGTGGCTTCGGCAGAAGCGGGGTTTAGCGGCGCGGCAAAGTACGACGCACTTCACTTGATCCGCGAACCCCTAGCGAGCGTAGCGCGCGGGCGTCCCTAGCGACCGCTAGCGCCGTTGGCATACGCGCGCAGGGCCTCAATTGTCTCCTCGGGAACCGAACCTGAACCGCGTAGCACCGTGGCCATATTTCCAAAAGACTGCGGAAGCACGAGGTCGGCAACCCGCCCGCGCACATCCATGGTGATCTCATCCTCGCGTCCGGCGGCTATTGCTTGCACAAAGTCCGGGTAGCAAAGGGCGGCCGATGCCAGTGCGACCAGATCCGCGTGAGTTGCGGCGTCGGCAGCCTTTTCGGCGCTCGTGATATCGCCGGCCACCGCTACTAGGGTGCGCCCGGCGCAAAGGGAGGAAAAGGCATCCGTGATGATTTCCCCGCGGTGGCTGCCGATCTTCGCCTGCGAGGCGTACCCACGCGGACCCCACTGGGAAAGATGAATGTAATCAACCCCTTGGTCCGCGATGCGTTCAGCCAACTGTAGCGATTCATCCACCCCGTAACCCACGGTATCGCCGTGAATTTCCTCGGGGGAGAGGCGATATCCAATAATGAAATCGGGCTTGAGCTCCCGCGCGGTCCGCTTGACGCACTCGAGGACGGCAAGCGGGAAGTTCATGCGCGCTTCAACGGAACCTCCCCAGTGATCGTCGCGGCGATTCGAGGACGCGGAGAAGAATTGTTGCAGAAGGTAATGGTTGGCGCCGTGGATTTCTACGCCGTCGAAACCCGCCTCAATGGCGCGCCGAGTGGCCTCGCCGAAGTCCGCGATAACTTCCCTCACGTGGCGATCCGTCATGCCGGTGACGGGGTAGGGGAGAAAATCTGGGGCGTCATCGGAGGGGCCGTAGGCGATGGAATACGCGCGCTGGGCGGATTTTGCCTCGCGTCCGGCGTGGAAAATCTGCAAGATTGCGCGCGCACCGGCGGATTTTGCCGCTCGAGCGAGGCGCGCCAGTCCGGGGATTTGGGTATCAGAGTCGACGCCGAGTCCGTAGCGAAATGCGTGCCCGGAGCGCGCCACATGGGCTGCGCCGGTGATGAGGAGGGACGCGGTTTGTGCGCGCCGCTCAAAATAAGTGACATCGACGTCGGTAACGTCGCCATCCTCGGTAGAGCCGTTGACCACCATGGGCGACATGACGAAGCGGTTGGGGAGAGTAACCGAATCGTTGAGGTGAACCGGGGCGAAGAGCTTTTCGTATGCGGGTTTCATAGCGTTCCTCTGTGGTGGGTATATGTGGAGGCGACGACGCCGTCTCTATCACGCATGGTAATCCGCGCAAGTAAAAGTGGGGGAGGGGTGGCGGGCGCAGGGCGTGGATGTGAAAAACATGTCGGAGCAAGAACCTAGGCTTAAATTCGAACAGACGTTCGATTACTCTTTGGTCTGGGAGGTGTGGCAATGGCAGAGAATCTAGCGCTAGCTAAAGGCGACATTTCGGCGGAATTGCAAGGATTGTGGGCATCGGCGTCACTTTCAAACAAATCGCAAAAGCTGCGGTTAGTGCGCGAAATTCTTACGCGTGCCGAAGAAAACGTCGGGGTGCGCAATGCTGCGGTGCGCCCCGGCGCTGTACGCGAGGAGAGGAAAGAATCAGAAGCGAGCACCGCGGTCGATTCGCTTTTTCGGCAGGGGTTGCGCCCGGGTATGACGGTCGGCGTTTTCGGTTCACGCTTGGCCTCTCTCCTTCTTGCCGCAACGCTCAGTGAGCGCGGGGCGTGGTGTATATACCTAGGCTCGTCGGATACGGGGTGGGGTGCGGCGGCAAGGCTAGGGCTAGAGCTGGAGCGAACAGTCGTTATTCCGCGTATTGAGGCGGCTTTAAGCGGCAGGATCGCGAGCTTGGCGGTGGACGGCTTCGACGTCGTCGTATGCGGAAAAGAGCTGCGTTTGGATCGCCGAGCGAAAAAAGCCCTTTCACGCCGGGCGCTCGATCGCGGCGCGGTCGTGATTGGAGAAGGGTGGGATACGCGCGAAACGGTGAGCGCGTATTTCGTTTCCGCCTTCGGCACTGCGGAGGGAAGCGGGCATATCGGCGATATTTACATTGATCTGGAATCCTCCGCGCGGCGCAATATGCGGGTCTGCTTGGATGCGCGCGGATGGCACGTTATTGAGCGGCTTCGGGCGGTCGGATCATGAGGCAAGGAGCTTTGTGGATACCTCAGTGGCCAGTTACCGCGGCACAAATGGCCGGTTTGGTTTCGGCTTCAGAACCGGCGGCGATTGCGGACGGCAGGGATATTACCTCGCTTAATTCCTGGGCGAGTGAAGAAGGCGTGAAAGTGGGAATGCGGAAACGCGAGGCGCAGAAAATCCTGCCGAACTTGAGGATCCTTCCCGCTGATGCGCAAAGAGATACACGTTTTTTCGAATCGGTACTTCTTGCCGTAGACAAGCACATTGCGCGCGTGGCGGTACGCGAGCCGGGATCCGTTATTTTCCCTGCCCGCGGAGCATCTCGTGAGGCGGGGGGAGAGGCAGAACTCGCCGAGCTTCTTATTGGCGAAATTACCGATGTGGCCGGGTGCGAGGCGCGGGTCGGATTTGCGGATGGAACCCTCCCGACGCTCCTCGCCGCGCGGAGAGATGACGTTGTTCCGGACGGTTGCAGCGTGGCGTATGTGGCGGGTGAACCGGTCGAGGTTTTCCTGCTTGCCGCACTCGGTGAACAACGTATACTTTTCCGTCGCTATATCGATCTCCTCAAGCGGCTAGGGATTCGCACAGTTGCGGAAGTGGCCCAGCTTGGGCTCGAAGCACTTACTACCCGATGCGGAGAAATTGGACGTTTGCTGTGGTTGCTCAGCTCCGGGGAAGACCTGGCGGTGGCCGTTAGTGCTCGAGCCGTGCCCGGGGTTTTGCTTTCGCGGGCTTTCGAGCCGCCGCTCGCGGATACTAGCCAAGCCGCTTTTGCGGCGCGGGAGATGTCTGCACAATTGGAAAGCGAGCTATTTGCGCGCGGAGTGGCCGGTGGCCAGTTACGAATTACGGCCCGCGTTGCGGAGCGGGGAGACCTCACCCGGGAATGGTCCCTGGAATATATGACCAGCCGAGAAGTCGTGGATCGGGTGCGTTGGCAACTGGCTGCCTGGATGAGCACGGGGGAAAATACCGGTCTCATTACCCGGCTGGAACTTGAAGTCTCGGATCTGTCTTCTGCCGGGGCGCGCCCCGAACCGCTGTGGGGAGGGCGTAGTGCAGACAAAGAGCGCGCGGTTCGGGCGGCGCAACGAATTCAATCGCTACTCGGGGAAAACGCTGTTTACGTTCCTTCGTGGCAGGGCGGCCGACGCCCGGAAGACATGGTGCGGGTGAGCCCACTGGGGCAAACGCAGAAAAAATCCCGGGCGGAGATGCCCTGGCCCGGCAAGATTCCTGATCCGCAACCAATAACGGTTTTTGATCCCCCGCGGGCCGCACGGCTTGCCTGCGGGTGCGGAGGGAAGTTGGGAGTATCCAGCGCGGGAAGTTTCAGTTGCACCAGCAACTGCGGCGATCCGCAGCCGGAGAAAATCGCGGTATCTTCCTCGCCGCTCCCGTGCGCGGGAGCGAAGGCCGGCGCGCTAATTGAGAAGTACGCGGGTCCGTGGATTATGGAAGAGCGTTGGTGGGAGGCGCCGCAAAGAACGCGTCGGGCGTATGTGCAGGTGGTCAGCGATTCGGCGGCACTGCTTGTTTATGTTGAAGGAGGTGAATGGCACGTGTCCGGTGCCTATGCCTAATGTTTATTTCCTATGCGGAGCTTCACGCCCATTCTGCTTTTAGTTTTCTCGACGGCGGATCACTTCCGCAAGACATGGTCGATCGAGCGGCCCACCTAGATCTAGAAGCGCTTGCTCTTACCGATCATGAGGGTTTTCCCGGCGTCGTGCAGCTTTCGGAAGCAGCACGCGAAGTTGGGCTTCCCGTGGTGATAGGTACGGAATTGTCTATCGGAGCTACCGAGCCACGTACTGGTTGCGCGGATCCGGATGGAACTCACCTCGTACTTTTGGCTCGCAACGCCGATGGGTACAAGTTCCTCTCGCACGCCGTCGGTTCTGCCATGCTGGCGGCGGGAAAAAAGGGTCACGCTCAATATGAGTGGGAAAACTTGGCTACGAAAAGCGGGGATGTACTGGCACTAAGCGGCTGCCGAAAGGGGGCGGTGCGAAGAGCGCTCGAGGCACAGCCGGGAAGCTGGGGCGTGGACGCGGCGGTGCGGGAGGCGGAAAAGTTACGTGATGCCTTCGGCGAAAATGCGGCGATTGAGCTTACATCAACCGGTTCCCCGCTCGATTCGGAAAGATGTGATGCGCTTATTGCGGTGGCCAAACGAGCGAAGGTAGAAGCGCTTGTTACCGGCAACGCCCACTACGCCCGCCCAGCGGATCGACCGGTCGCAGATGTACTGGCGGCCACCCGCGCCGGCGTGAGCCTGGACGATCTTGATCCCTATTTGCCGGCTAGCGGTTCGCATCTGCGTTCGGGGGAGCAAATGCTGGCTCTGCACCCGGGGCGGCGTCGCTATATCGAGGCGGCAGCCGAGAATGGTAAACAGTGTTCATTTGATTTCAGTCTCATTGCGCCGTCGCTTCCGCCATTTCCGGTGCCTAGCGGATATACCGAAGAAACGTGGCTTTCCGCCCTCGTGCAAAAATCCGCTACGCAGCGTTACGGGACTCGTTCACAGGCTCCCGAAGCGTGGAAAGTCCTCGATCGTGAAATGGAGATTATTACCCAGCTGGGATTTCCTGGCTATTTTCTTATCATTCACGAAATCGTGGATTTTTGTGCCCAACGCGGGATCTGGTGCCAGGGGCGCGGGTCAGCGGCGAACTCTGCCGTCTGCTATGCCCTGGGGATTACCGCCGTCGACGCCGTGCGCCACAAAATGCTTTTTGAGCGTTTCCTTTCTCCGGGAAGATCCGGACCTCCGGATATCGATCTCGATATTGAGTCTGGGCGGCGCGAAGAAGTTATCCAGCATGTCTACGAGCAATACGGACGCCGTAATGCGGCGCAGGTAGCAAACGTTATTTCGTATCGCCCCCGCTCCGCGATTCGCGACGCGGCAAAAGCTCTTGGATATTCGCAGGGGCAAGCCGATGGTTGGGCTAAATCAGTGGAGCATCGCGTACCCAGCGCGGGTGCGGCAAGTCCGGCCGACTCCTATCATGCGCGCTGGGACACGCATGCGGTTCCGGCCGATGTATCTGCCCTAGCGCAAAGGATGCAAAAACTTCCGCGTCATCTGGGCATTCATTCTTCGGGAATGGTGCTGTGTGATCGTCCGGTAATCGATGTGTGCCCGGTGGGGTGGGCAACAACGCCCGGACGGACGGTTCTGCAGTGGGATAAAGACGACTGTGCGGCCGCGGGCCTGGTGAAATTCGATCTGCTCGGGCTCGGCATGCTTACAGCATTGCGGCTGGGATTTACGTCCATAAACGATCGCGGGGTGCACGCGCCCAACGGAAAACCATTGGCTTTGCATAATCTTCCGCAAGAAGATCCGCGCGTCTATCGCCTTTTGCAGGCCGCGGATACGATCGGTGTTTTCCAGGTGGAGTCGCGCGCGCAAATGGCAACATTGCCGCGCCTGCGGCCCGAGTGCTTTTACGACATCGTTATTGAAGTTGCGCTCATTAGGCCCGGACCAATTCAGGGCGGATCGGTGAATCCGTATATTCGCCGTCGTCGCGGCGAGGAACCGGTTACCTATACCCACGAGTTGCTCAAACCGGCACTGGAGAAAACCCTGGGAGTTCCCCTTTTCCAAGAGCAACTCATGCAAATAGCAATTGATGCGGCGGGATTTTCGGCCGCGGATGCGGATCAGTTGCGCAAAGCAATGGGTTCTAAGCGTTCCTTGGAGAAGATGGAAAGACTGCGCGGAAAACTCATGCTGGGCATGAAAGAGAGGGGAATAGGTGCTCCGCAACGCGAGGCCATCTATGACAAGCTTCGGGCATTTGCTCAGTTCGGTTTCCCTGAATCGCACTCTTTCTCTTTTGCCTATCTTGTTTATGCTTCCGCCTGGTTGAAGGTTCATTACCCGGAGGATTTTTACGCGGGAATTCTCGCCGCGCAGCCAATGGGTTTCTATTCGCCGCAGACGCTTGTTGCCGATGCTCGCGCGCATGGAGTACGGGTACTTCGCCCGGATGTTACGCGTTCGGAAGTGAAAGCTACGGTGCTGGATGTAGAAACCTATCCAGTAGGGGAAAGCGAAGGATCTGCGCCGGCGAATGCGGGAGCGGGAAGCGGCTCCTTGCATTCGCTGGTCGATGCGAGCCCGCGGCGATATGTGCAATTAGGACTGGAATCTATTCGCGGTATAGGCGGGGCCGGGGAGCGGATTGTGCGCGCGCGAAAGGATGGAGGGTTTGCGGACGCGGCAGATATGGCCCGCAAAGCCAGACTTTCGGAAAAAGATCTTGAGGCGCTCGCGGCGGCGGGAGCGCTACGAAATCTGGGGATGAAAAGACGAGAGGGGATGTGGTTGGCGCACGCGCTAGAGAATGCTGATAAGAGCTACGGCGAGTGGTACCAACCCGCGTTGCCGGGAACCGAGGCGCTGGGAAAAACTCCCGCGTTTGCGCCGATGGACGCGGTAGAGAACACCATCGCTGACATTAGCGTGACGGGTATATCGACGGAGCATTACCCCACCGAATTCCTGCGGGAACAGCTGGACATAAGGGGAGTCTTGCCCATCGCAAAGGTGGGTGCGGTGGAAGAAAAAACGCGGGTGCGAGTGGCGGGTGTGGTGACGCATCGGCAACGGCCGGGAACTGCCAAGGGGATAACCTTTTTATCTTTGCAAGACGAAACGGGACTGCTCAATGTTCTGGTCTCGCCGGCTCTGTGGGAGCGCCATAAGAAAACCGCGCGAAGAGCGCAGGGGCTTATTGTGCGCGGGATGGTGGAAAAAGATGCGGGAGCGATTGTCTTTATTGCCGACGGTATGGAGGAGCTACCGCTCGCGGTCAGCCTCCCCTCGCGAGATTTTCGCTAGCGCGGCCGGTGGCTGGCGCGGCTAGGCGTAGCTACCGCTAACGCGGCAGGTGGCTGGCACGGAGAAGCTCAGCTTGGTATTCGCCAGGCGCGAGACCGGCGGGTAACTCGAAGCTTGAAACAGACAGTAAATGTAATGGCCGCTAAACTGGCCGTTGCAACGTTCGCTAAAGAAAGGCGCCCCATGGGTAAGATCCGTCTCATACGTCAGGTGTTCAAGCTCGCGAAGCGTCTGGGCCCGGCGGCGCTTATTGTTGCCACGAAATACGGTCCGAAGTTGCAGGAGCTGATAAAGAGCAATCCCACTGCGGTCAATAAGATCACCGACCGCCTTCACCAGGTGGTGCAGTCGAAAGAACAGAACTCCAACTCGCCCAAGGGACTGGCAGAACGCACGCGGGTTCTCAAGGAACAGGTCACCTATCTGTACGCTTCTGCCAATACCGCGGAAGTGGCTAAACAGGCTTCCGAGTGGCGGGCGAAGCTCGACTCGATCGATCGCTCGATCCCCGTGCTGGCCGCCATGAGCCGCTCAAAGCGCGGGCCTGAGCGCAAGGCGCTGTCCAAGCGCCTCGATGCGTTGTCTGAAGAAATTATGGCGGCGAGCCTTGCTGACGATATCGAAGATGCCGAATTCGAAGAAGAATGGAAAAACCGCGCGGAGTAAGAACCCCGCGCGGAGTAGCGCCTAGTTTCTTAGAGCTACCAGAGCTCGTCGAGCCCACGAGCCGCTAGAGCTCGTAGGGCTCGGAGCCGTTACAGCCCGAGCACCTTCTTCAGATCGGGATTGAAGAAGTTTGGCCCCTTCAAAACCTTGCCGTCCTCGCGATAAATCGGCTTCCCATCCTCACCGAGCTTGGAAAGATTCGAGGCCTGTACCTCGGCGAGCACGTCTGCCATAGGAATACCCATTTCCAGGGCCATACCGTAGATAACATAGGTGAGATCCGCGAGCGCATCCGCTGTTTCGACCGTGTCACGAGAGTGATCGTCGAGATCTCGCACTCTCGCGAATGCCGCGGCGATTTCCTTCCCGGCCGATTCCCCGTAAACGGCGGTGGTGAGCTCGGTAAATTCCTCACCAATTAAGCCCATGCGCATATGGACGCGATCGCGATCGACGTTCGGTCCGTCCTCGACCACGGGAAGCCCGTAAACCTCATGGAACTGGCGCACAAGTTGCTCGGGCTGGCGCGAATCGCCAAAGGCGGGATGGCGGGGATCGGGCCCAAACCACGCGTGCTGTGGTTCGCGTGGTTCGGTGGCGGCGAGTGAGGCGCGCAAAGCATCGAACGTCTCTCCCCGCGTAGAAATCGCACCGCGCTGGATGCCTTCAAAAGTAAATCCGCAGTGCCAGGCCACCTTAGCGGAAGCCCAGTTAGGTTCGCCGTCGGTCACCTTGCATTCCCAGCGCAGGAGGCGAAGGTTCATTTGCTCGAACGCAAAAGTCGTCACGGCGTCGAGCGCTTCGTGCATAACCCCTTGCCCGCGCATCTCGGGTTCTACCCAGAAGCCGACGACGGCGACGTCCTCGCCTCGCATACGCAGGTCAATGCAACCATTTACCTCACTGTTAGGCGATTCGCGCACGAACCACACCGGATTGCCGTCGTTCCACGATCCCGGAGCGGCGGCGATGAAATCGCGCGCGTCCTCTTGGCTGTACGGGGAGGGCACTTGCGTCCACTTTTGGATTTCTGGATCGCTACAGATCCAGGCGATGCGATCGGCGTCGCTAATGCGGGGAGAAGTGAGGATAAAACGCTGTGTTTCGAGATCAACTGGCTGCATAATTGCGAGTATAGGAGATGGCCGGAAACCCGCGAATGGCCGCCGACGTAAGCGTTCTCACACGCGCACTTGGCGGCAGAGTTGGAAAACGCCGGTGAACTCGTGCTAAATTTTTCTCTGTTGCTCACGGGTTCCTCGTGAAGTCACCTGCGCGGGTGGCGGAATAGGCAGACGCGCTAGCTTGAGGTGCTAGTCCTCGTATTAGAGGGTGGGGGTTCAAGTCCCCCTCCGCGCACAGAAGAAAAATGGCGTAGTTTCGAGAGGAACTACGCCATTTTGCCTATGAGGAAACTACGCAACTTTGCGAATTAGGGCGGCTCCAATCGCAAGCAAAGAGCGCAGGCAAGAATCGCAAGCAAACCACTTCGATGCCGGAAGTAATCACGAAACTAGTCAACACATCCCGCGCGCGGCCGGCGTAAAAGGTACGGATGTACTAGAATAGTGCTCGGTAAGGGTTACGCAAAGGAGCTAGACCATGACTCAAGATCCGAGTGCATCGGAAAGTCTGGAGACGGTAGGGAGCGCTGACAGTCAGATCACCACCGAACCGGGGGCCGATTTCAGTTCGTATTCACCGCAAGAATTACGAGAGAGAGTTAGTGAACTTGCGGATCACGCTGGGCAACTGACGAGGAAAAACACCAGGCTGGCCTCCGCGTTGCGAGGGGCACGTCAGGAGCTCGCCGCTTTGCATGATGAAATTAAGCGGCTGAGTGCACCACCGTTGACCTTTGGAATCTATCTGCGCACGGTTGATCCGCTGCAACGCTTGGTTGATATCACCACCATGGGCCGCCGCATGCGGGTGCTCGTCTCGGATCAGGTGCCTGTGGGAGGCCTCGAGGAGGGAACCACCGTTGTTCTCGATGAACGCCTTAACGTCATAGCAACGAGCGACGCGGCCGAGGAGGGCGAAGTCGTCGTCGTGGAAGAACGGGTAGACGAATCACACGTCTTGGCCACGGTGCGCGGGGAAGACCTGAGAGTTTTCAAACTGATGGCGGAGCTTGAGCGGGAAAGAATCCGCCAAGGGGATTACCTCCTCGTCGATGCCCGTAACGGTGTTGCGATCCGGAGAATCGTGCGGGCCGAAATCGAGGATCTTTTGCTTGAAGAGGCACCAAATACCTCCTGGGAGATGGTTGGTGGCCTGAACGAGGCAATCGAACAGGTTCGCGACGCCGTCGAACTACCCTTCGTCCATCCCGAGCTCTATGAAGAGCACCATTTGCGACCTCCCAAGGGCGTGCTTCTTTACGGACCGCCCGGATGTGGGAAGACCCTCATCGCCAAGGCGGTGGCAACCTCGCTGTCACAGACTTCGGGAACGCAGGCCTGCTTCTTCAATATCAAAGGTCCGCAGCTACTCGATAAATACGTTGGAGAAACCGAGCGACGTATCCGGGTGATTTTCGCTCGTGCCCGGGACAAAGCGGCGCTAGGCCTACCGGTCGTTATTTTCTTCGATGAGATGGAATCGCTGTTCCGCACTCGCGGGTCAGGCGTTTCTTCCGATGCGGAAACCACCGCCGTACCGCAGTTGCTTTCTGAGATCGACGGCGTTGAAGAGCTCAAAAATGTGGTGATTATCGGCGCCTCCAACCGCGAGGATATGCTCGATCCGGCGATCTTGCGAGCCGGCCGCCTGGACGTGAAAATCCGTATAGGACGGCCAGATCGCGAAGGCGCAGCAGACATATTGGCTCGCTACCTCACGCGGGAAATTCCCATCCACGCCAGTGAGGTGGAGCGCGCCGGTAGCCTCGACGAGGCGGTGGAGGAGTTGCGGCAAACGGTTCTCGATGGAATTTTTGCCCGCACCGAGGAAACCGAATTGTTTGATGTTCGCCGACGGTCCGGTGCCACCGAGAAATGGTATTTGGGAGAGCTCGTTTCGGGGGCGATGATCGCAAACATTGTCGATCGCGCAAAAACATACGCGATCAAGGAATTCCTGATCTCCGGCGAGCGCGGTCTGACCACCGACTTGCTACGCCGTGCGGTGGCGCGTGAAGTCGAAGAAAACGCGGATCTTCCTGGCGCCATGAATCCGGAGGAATGGGGCCGAGTGGTGGGTCGCGGTTTCGGCGGTGATCCCGTGGTTTCGGTACTTCCTTCGACGCGTCCGGAGACGCAGCCAGAGGCAGGTGACCGCGGATGATTAGCGCGCGGCGCATTATGGGGATCGAAACCGAATACGCTGCCATCGATCGCGCGAATCCGGGCTGTGATCCAGAAAAGCTCGCCACCGATCTTCTCTACGCCTACGCGGAAGAAGCCGCACGTTTAGGTCTCCCGACGACGACGCACGTCCCCGCTCCGGTTGGGCGTGAACTCCTACCGGGAGCCGGGTGCCGATTCGATTACTCAGGCGAACTTCCCGAGGCTGATGCGAGGGGATTCCTTGAAGAGAATTTGCCGGAGGAAGCGCGGACCAATGAAGAGCTGGGAGCGGTTCTAACCGGTTCATCGACCCGGTGGGTACAGAGGCTCTCGAAGTTTTCAGCCCATTTCTATCGTGGGTCCGCAACCCACGCCGTGAATGGAGGCCGTCTTTATACCGACCATAGTCATCCCGAATACGCCTCGCCTGAAACCACAAATCCGTGCGATTGCGCAACCTGGGATCGCGCTGGCGATCTCATCCTGTTGCGAGCCGCCCGCGCGCTCAATAGCAAGGGTCCGAACCATAACGTTGTTATTTTCAAGAACAATGTGGATGGAAAAGGGCAGGCATGGGGCGCACACGAGAGCTACGAATTACGGCGAGACGTTGACTGGCAACTCGTCACGGATGCCCTCATTCCCTTTCTCACCACCCGCCAAATTTATTGCGGCTCGGGCCGAGTAGGCATCGGCACCCGGAGCGAAGAGGCGGGGTTCCAGATGTTCCAGCGGGCCGATTTCGTGGAACGAGAGGTATCGCTTTTCACCACCCGCGAGCGGCCGATCGTCAATACCCGCGACGAGCCGCACGCGGATCCGCAGGTGCGGCGTCGTCTGCATATTATTACCGCGGATTCCCTCATTAGCGGGATCGCCTCGATGTTGCGCCTGGGGACCCTCGCTTGCCTGCTGAGTCTGCTCGAAAACTATCCCGATGAGGTAGCCGAACTCTCCGAAGAGCTCCGACTCGAGAACCCGGTGGAGGCCATTCGAGTAATTTCGAGAGATTTGGATCTGAAGGCAAAGTTACCGCTACGCTCGGGCGAAGCGGCGACGGCGTTGGAAATTCAGCGGCGATTCCTCGATCTGGCACGCGAGCACGCGCAAGGAACGGACGCGGAGACCGAAGAAATTCTTCAGCTCTGGGAAGAGGCTTTGGACGCGCTTAGCACGGGCACCGCGCAGGCGGTCAGTTATGTTGAGTGGTGCGCGAAATATGAAATTCTCAATCGTATGCGGCAGAAGTTCAGATGCGGATGGGATGATCCGCGCATTCGCGCCGCCGATTTGCAGTTTGCATCGATAGATCCGGCGTCGTCACTTGGGCTAGCGCTGGAACGCTCGGGAACTTTGAGAAAAGTCCTCGACTCCGCGGCGATCACGAAAGCCGAGTTCAACGCACCGAACGATACTCGAGCCGGAGGGCGCGCGGCATTATTGGAGAAATACCAGGACCTTATTTGGGGTGCGTCTTGGACGTCGGTGGTGGCCGATATTGGGCGAGAATCATATTTGCGGGTGAGCCTCTTGGATCCCTATCACCCCACGCGCGCGGAAGTTGAAGCGGCCATCAAGGGGAGCGGATCCGTGGTCGAAACTTTGCAAAACCTGGGGATAGAAATCCCCGAGGATTCGAAGAAACTTAGCTGGTACGAAGGTGTGTACGAGCAAGAAGAACGCGATAAGCAAGGAAAGAAGGACGAATAATGGCAAAGCGAATTCAACGCGAAACCCAGCACAGCGAAGATGCTGAACCGATTGAGCCGCCCGAACCGGCACCGGCCAGCCCGGCTGCGCAAGGGATCGATCAGGTACTTGCGGATATTGATGACATCCTGGAAGTAAATGCGACGGAATTCGTGCAGGGATTCCGCCAGAAGGGCGGCGAATAATGCCATTGCCGGCCACGGCCGCGGCGAAAAGCGAAGCGGGCCGGCTCCATCGGGTAGTCGGCATCGAAACAGAATACGGTGTTGTTTCTGTGAAGACGGGACCGTCGAAGTTCCCGCCTCTTGATGTGCGCGACGCCGTTGACGAGGTCTTCCGTCCAACCCCGGAATCTAGGATCAGCACACATAATTTCATGCGAAACGGCGGGCGACGCTACGTAGATATAGGCGCGCACCCAGAAATTGCGGGGCCGGAGTGTCTAACCTTGCGTGACCTTATGGCGCAGGATCGAGCCGGAGACTTGCTTCTGGAGCGCATGGTTGACGCGGCGAACGAGCGCCTCGAGGAGGCGGAGGCCGGGAGCCGTATACACCTCATTAAGTCCAATGCCGATTCCTATGGCAATACCTTTGGATGCCACGAAAATTACCAGGTGCGCCGTGATCACGATCTTCATTTGGGCGGATTTGTAAGCTTCCTGGCGGCGCGGCAGATTCTAACTGGCGCCGGCGCGCTCGCGGCTGATGCGCGCGAAAGCCATGCTCACGAAGGCGATGCTCATGAAAGCGATAATTCGCTGGCGGCCTCCTTTGGCGACTATGCGGAGCGGCCTCTGGGGGCTATGGTCTATTCGGCGCGGGCGTGGTTCATTAAGGCGGCGTATTCGGCTGATCCAACTCATGAACGGTCCTTTATCAATACCCGCGACGAGCCCCATGCAGACAAAAATAGGTGGCGCCGCCTTCACGTCCTCGCCGGTGATTCGGCAGTTTCGAGCGCGAATACCGCGCTCAAGGCATATCTGGGTGATGCGGTGCTGACACTTATTGATGACGGTGTTTGGGACGTGAGCGAGTTCGAACTGGAGGATCCGACGCGCAGCCTGCACGAGTGGAACTACAACCCGAACAGCCCGCAACCTCTGCGCGCTCGGGGTAAGTCCCTCACTTGCCCGCAGTTCCTGGCCGAAGTACTCGAGGTGATTTCGCGCTACTTGCCCGCCGAGGCGGGTTTACAAGAACGGTGCTTCGATTTGGCAGAACGCGGGGTGGCTGCCCTCGAGTCGGGAAATTACGACTCCGTGGCCACCGAGTTGGATTGGGCAATCAAATATCGGGTGCTCGAGCGAATTTCGGAGGCGCATGGCTGGACTTCCGCGCGCGTGCGGCGCGCCGAACTGGCGTATCACGACATCAGCGCCCGCACGGGCCTGGGGGAGCGGCTACGGCGGGCCGGCCTTATCGCCACCTGGATCGACCCGCAGCTTTGTGAAATTGCCACGACCACTCCGCCGGAGAACACCAGAGCCTGGGTGCGGGGCAAGTTTGTGACCGCGAGCGAGGAGACTCGGCGGCGCTGTTCTGTGGGCTGGGCGCACGTGCGCCTGGATGATCCGCCGTCGTCAGAAATCGGTTTGCCCGATCCCACAATCAACGAAAGTGCCGAGGTCGACGGCGTTATCGCCAAGATGAGAGAGCTGGGACCTGCCGAATTACGACTCTGGTAGAGACGTAGCCTTAGCTGGCCCGGAAAAGGGGTACTCGCCGCGGTATTGGCGAGTACCCCTTTTATTCCCCGCGAAGCCATTGGAGTTCCCGTGCTCTAGGCCAGCATCTCCAGAAATTCGCGAAGAGTTCTTGTCACGTTGTTTCGCACATCCCCGCCCTCGGATATGGCGGCTACGGCCGCCCCGTCGATAATGGCAATAATGATATTTGCGCTAGCTTTGATGCCGAGGAATTTCAGGAGAGAATTGACGGCCTGATCAAGGAATTGGCGGCCGGCACCGTAGGCATTTGCAACTGCGGGGTGGGCAGACGCCGCAACCAGCTGCTTGTAGTGGTTCTCTAAATTGTCGTGGTGGGGGAGGCAGGCCTTGAGGATGAGGTTGATCCTGTCTTCCATTTTTGAGGGCGGATCTTGCCGCTCAATTTCCGCAATAACGGACTTCGCGCGAGAACTCCATCGTTTGATATTGAGTTTTCCGCCTTCTGCGAGGAGCTCATCGAGGCCCGAGAAATAATGGGTGGTGGCCGATAGTGAGCAATTTGCACGCCTTGCGACTTTGCGGTGCGTGACGTTGCTCGGCCCGCCCTCAAGAATCAATTCTGCCGTGGCCTCGATGATCTCCTGCCGTCGTCGCTCACCCTTGCTGAGGCTCGCGTCTTTTTGCTCGGCTTGAGTTTTCTGATCCATTTTTTGTGTGGCGATAACGCCCATGAGAATTCTCTCCTGAAGTGCTTCGAAATCGCGATCGTAAACTAGATATCGCGTGGAACGCGATACGAGCAGACGGCGATTTTCTCTGTTTTCTTCAGGCATATAGAAAAGATCCAGTCGAGGGTCAATTTAATATGCGTTGAATGACTACAGAATAGCAGAGCGAGGTATTTCAAACTTTCCGTGTACTAAGCATGAGATCAGGTTAATCCTCCCCCTCAAGGTGGATTTCGTGCCGTGCATACAGCATTCCGACCAGTGCAAAACAAGCCACGACGCAGAGGTAGAAAGCGGGTACTAGCACATTTTTACTTTGCGCAATGAGCCAGGTCGAAACGAACGGTGCCGTGCCACCGAAAATTGCATTTGCGCCATTAAAGGACAGCGCAAAGCCGGTATAGCGGACCTGGGTGGGGAAGGCCTCCGAAAGGAAGGTGGGAAGCGTTGAGTCGTTGATGGTCAATATTGTGGAGAACGCAATTGCCACCAAGGTGACGGTGATGATCGAGCCGAAGCGCATCAGCGAGAAGAACGGGACCGTCAAGAAGATGAAGCAGATTGATGCGGTAATGAGCATCTTGAAGCGGCCGACGGAATCGGAAATATGCCCCATGAGGAAGATAATGATGATGTAGACCGCGAGCATAATCGATCCGGATACATTCGACTCCACGGGTGTGTAGCCGAGCTCCTGCGAAAGATAGGTCGGGAGGTAGCTCAGGATCATATAGAACGCCACTGCGTTGAGGCTGGCCACCGCAAAGGTGGAGAACACATTCTTCGGATAGTGGAGGAAGAGTTGGCGCAGTGGTGTGTGCTTTTGGTTGCTACGCTTCTGTTTCTCGGTGAAGCGCTGATACTCCGGGGTATCTTCCAAATGCATACGGATGTAATGCCCAATGAATCCGAGCGGTCCGGCAATAAGGAAGGGAATACGCCAACCCCACGATTGCATCTGGGGATCACTGAGAAAAGCGAACAGAACCGTCACCACAATTGATCCCGTAAGTAGGCCGGTGGCGGTGGAAGCGGGGACGATGGAGGTATAAAGGCCGCGCTTACTGGCGGGGGAAGACTCGGCCAAGAAGATCGCCGCCCCAGCGTACTCGCCGGCGGCAGAAAAACCCTGCACCATGCGGAGGATCAGCAGGAGCCCGGCCGAGAAGAGGCCGATAACCTGGTAGGTCGGGAGCAATCCAATGCAGAAGGTCGAGCCGGCCATGAGCAGAATCGACCAGGACAGCGCCCACCGCCGTCCTTTTCGATCTCCGAGGTAGCCCCAGAAAATTGCCCCAATGGGTCGGAAAATGAAGGAAACAGCAAAAATGGCGAACGATGAAAGAAGTTGCGCCGTAGGATCGGCATCGGGGAAAAATACCATGCCGATCACAGCGGCGAGGTAGCCGTAAGAGGCGTAGTCGAACCACTCGGTGAAATTTCCAATGAAGCACGCCACCGCTGCCTTGCGGATGTAGCTGTGATCCACCGGGTCCGAATTATTATTGTTGGGTTGATTAGTCATAATCATCTCCTCACAAGCCGAGGACGATGCACGCGAATGCGCACAGCGCTGTGCGGCCGAATCTGGCTTTATATCGGGGCGGCAACCGGTTTTAAGTGTGCTAGGTGCCGGCGGGGATCCCGCCGGCACCTAGAGATGGATTAGATAGTAGAAGTGTCAGCTGGCTTGCTGGGGCCGGTTTCTTGGAAATCTTTTATTGATCCTAGCTGATCAGCAGCGTAGATTTCCTTGTCCTTTGTCCCAGTCTCCGGATCGAGGGTTTGAGTCTCGCCACGATTCTGGCGGCGCTTAAGGCCGTCAATCACCATGGGTCCAAGGCCACCGACGATAATCAGCAGACCGCCGATGGCTCCGGCCAGGGTCATCGACTCATGCCAGACCACCGCACCCAGTACAAGTGCCACGACGCACTCGAAGTAGGCGGTGGTGGACAGCTCCACAGCGCGCAGGTGCTTACCCGCGACCACCAGGAAGCCAAGAGCAACCAAACCACAGACAATGAACATGACCATAGCCCACGCCCAGTTCTTTCCGGTCATCACCTCGAGGGGGTTGGTGCTGTCGATGGTCGTAATTCGGAAAATCATGACGACGAGGGAACCGGCCGAGGCGAAAATGAAGTTCCAGAAACTGCGAATCTCGGAATCAATATCCGGGCGGAAGCGGTAGAAGAACAACGCTAGACCGTAGAAAATACCGGAGGCGAGGCCGAAGGCATCACCAAGAACCTTGTTCGGGAAATCGGGGTTGGCTCCAAAATCGATGCCGAACTGAAGTCCGCCGTCGAAACGGATGAGTCCAACCGTCAGGAGCATACCGATAAAGACCAAGCTGAGGAAGATTCCGTTTCTGACGGAAATCTTTTCCTTGAGGAAGATCCTTGCAAGGATTGTTGAGAAAAGGGGCCCGGTGTAAATAAGGAAGACCGCGTTCGAGATGGAAGTCATCAACGTTGATGACACATAGAAGGCGAGTGATGCGCCAATGCATACGCCGCCTGCCACAACCGCGAACGAGAGCCGGGTTTCCCAAATCTTGCGAAGTTTCTTGACGATGAGAACGATAATGAACATTCCCAAAGCACCGGTTATCATTCGGCCCAGAGCTAAGAAGTCTCCGGTGATGTATTTTTGGCCGGTAGCTTCATTAACCGGGGTCGCTAACCGCCCCAAGGTGCCGACGAGAGCCATACCGGTTGCCGAAATCAAAATCGACATAAAACCAAGTGGTTTGTTCATCTCGGTGCCGCTCGAGGAGGCTTGTGTGCCGCTCATTTAGTCTCCTTTTTTGATAGAGGGGCGCCGTTGCAGCGACGCCCCTCTATCTGTTTAGTCAATTAGACGAGGGTGGGATCCTCGACCTGGTTCGGGAAGTAATCCTCGCAGGTGCCCTCGCGATAAACGTCCGCGGTGGCGCAGTGCAGGCCGCCGCCGAACGCGTAAGCGTCGCGGAACGGAACGGGGATTACGTTCATGCCGAGCTGATCCATCTGCTCGAGCTGGTTGACCTCGGAGGCCTCGACGATAACCGTCTTGTGATCGAGCACGAGGCAGTTCATCGAGAGCCAGACGGACGAGTAGCACAGCGGCGGCGGGGTCTGGTGCGCCGGCTGAGCCGCATCAACAATCTGCCAATCGTTGGCTTCGAAGATCTTGCGCTGCTCTTCGGGGAGACGACGGTTCGGGTTGTTGATGATGAGGCCCGGGCGAAGCGGCACGAAGGTCGCGTCGATGTGGATCGGGTAGGGGTCGCCGGGGAAGTTCACCGCGTGTACGCGGAGATCCGGGTAGTAGCGCTTGAACCATTCCATGGCCTTACGGTTGGTGGTCAGGCCGTGCTGGATGAAGAGGTCCTTGCCAACGCGCATCACGTCAGCGGCGTCCCACATGGGCTCGATTTCGGTGGTGGAGAAGTCCTTGTTCGCGGTGCGCTCGAGGCGCTCTTCGAGGGAGACTTCCTCATCGAAGTAGTTGTGCTTGTAGGACTTGTCCGTCAGGCGCGGGCGGGGAGCTTGCGTCCACTTGAACTCCGGATCCTCCTCGAAGTACTGGTTCATAAGGGGCCAGTAGGCGAGGTACTCGAAGTAACGCGAGCGGTAGGAGTTGGCGGAAGCCATGATCTCGTTGCCGATCGTGAGCAGGATGTCGCGGGGCGGCATGCAGGTCATCATCGAGTCATTGCGGAAATCAGGGGTCTGGATGTGCTGGTTCCACTGCAGTGGAGTCGGGCGGTCAACGATGACGCCGTGATCCTCAAGAACCTTGACCAGGCCATCGAGACGCTCGTTGGCGATCTCAACGGTCTTGGTGGGGCGGGGGCCCCACTGGCCACGCATATCCGAATCGATCGGAACCTTCTCGGCGTTGGCGGGCTCTTCCGGAGTGATCATCGAGAAGTCAGCCTTACCAACGATAACGCGCTTGAGCGGATCGAAATCGTTCCAGGAGTTTACGATCTTTGTCATTGTTTTTCTCCTCATTGAGTTTTTGATGATTGATCAAACAGTTGGATTAGTTATCGGTTCAGGCATCTAGCCATCACCGCAGTGATTTCTTCGGAAGCGTTAACCCTCCTTTTCCGAAGCGGCTCCTTTCGGAGTCCTTCCATTTAGCTGTTCTTGACGATGGTTCCAGCCTGCCCCTCAATGATGCTTACCGCATCTTCGAGCCGGCCAATAGCGGCGATTCCGCCGGTCTTTTCAACGAAGGTGCACACTGCGTTGACCTTCGGTCCCATGGATCCCGCGGGAGCGCCGATGGCACGTAGCTTATCCGGCGTCGTCGTCCCAATAGCTTCTTCCTCCGGGGTTCCGTAGTCCTTCATCACGTTCGGGACATCCGTGAGGATAAGAAGTGCATCGGCCTTCACCTCCTCGGCTAGCTTTTCTGCGGTTGAATCCTTGTCGATAACAGCCTCAACCCCGGAGAGCTTGCCGTCGGCGTCGCGGGTAACGGGAACTCCGCCACCGCCCGCGCAAATGATCGTGTAGCCTTCCTCAAGCAAGGTGCGAATTGCCGGAGTTTCGATGATCTCAACCGGCTTGGGGGAGCCAATAACACGGCGGAAGTATTTCCCGTCGGCCTTGAACGTCCAGCCCTTTTCCGCTTCGGCTGCCTTGGCACCCTCTTCGTCATAGACCTCACCAATGAACTTGGTGGGGTTCTCGAAAGCCGGGTCCGCCGGATCAACAAGCGTCTGCGTAATGATCGTGGTGACCTTGGCTTCTCCGAGGGCATTGCCCAGTTCCTGGAGCATCCAGTAGCCGATCATGCCCTGGGTAAGCGCGCCGAGGGTATCGAAGCGATACGGTTCCTTCAGGTTAGGATCCGACGCCGACTGCGCGGCGAGGACTCCCACCTGGGGGCCATTTCCATGGGTAAGAATCAACTCGTGCTTCTGGGCGAGCGGAGCGAGAGCCTGAGCAGCCTTGCGGACGTTTTCGACCTGCGGGGCTTCGTCGGGCTTCTGCCCGCGCTCAAGAAGCGCGTTTCCTCCGAGTGCTACGACGATTCGCATTAGTCGACGTCCTCACCGAGCGTGGCGACCATAACTGCCTTAATGGTGTGCATGCGGTTTTCGGCCTGATCGAACACCACCGAATTCTCCGATTCGAAGACCTCGTGCGAGACTTCCATGGACTCCAGACCGTAGCGCTCAAAAATATCTTCGCCGATGGTGGTGTGACGGTCGTGGAAAGCGGGCAGGCAGTGAAGGAGCTTGGCGTTCTTGCCGGTAGCTTCCATCATTTCCTTGTTCACCTGGAAGGGGGTGAGGAGCTTGACGCGCTCGTCCCAAATTTCCTTGGGCTCGCCCATCGAGACCCACACGTCGGTGTAGATGAAGTCGCAACCCTCAACGCCCTTGCGCGGATCATCCGACTGGACGATCTTGGCGCCCGTCTCCTTGCCGATCTCTTCAGCCTTGGAGATGATTTCCGGATCGGTCCACAGCTCCTTGGGAGCAACCAGGTGGACTTCCATGCCCAGCATCGCACCGGCGATAACTAGCGAGTTAGCAACGTTGTTGCGTGCGTCGCCCACGTAGGCGAAGGCAATTTCGTTGTAATCCTTGCCGTCGGCGTGCTCGTACATCGTGAGCTGGTCGGCGAGCATCTGGGTGGGGTGCCACTCGTCGGTGAGGCCGTTCCAGACCGGAACACCGGCCAAATCGGCGAGGATCTCCACGTGCTCCTGCTTCTTACCGCGGAATTCAATGCCGTCATAGAAGCGGCCCAGCACCCGAGCGGTGTCCTCCACGGATTCCTTGTGGCCCATCTGCGACCCGGAGGGGTCAAGGTAGGTCACGTGCGCCCCCTGATCGTAGGCGGCAACCTCGAACGAGCAACGGGTACGAGTCGAAGTCTTCTCAAAGATAAGGGCGATGTTCTTGTCCTTGAGGGTCTTCTTCTCGCGACCTTCCTTCTTCGCTGCTTTCAGCTCGGCTGAAAGATCCAGAAGATAGCGCCATTCTTCGCTTGTAAAATCAAGTTCCTTGAGGAACGAGCGTCCCTTGAGGTTCGGCATCTTTGTTAGTCCTTTCTATAGGTGCCGGGTTTATAGGGTGTCCCGCTTGATCGGGCAACTCATACACCGAGGGCCACCGCGTCCGCGGCCGAGCTCGGCGCCAGGAACGGAGAGCACCTCAATTCCGTTGTCGGAGAGGTACGCGTTCGTGGCAGTGTTTCTGTCGTATCCGACGACGACGCCGGGGGCGACCGTCAGGAAGTTGCAACCGTCATCCCACTGCTCGCGTTCGGCATCAAGAGACGATTGCGGAGTAATTAAAACCCGTACGCTGGAGAGGCCAAGCGACTTCGCGATGACGTTCCACATCTCGTCAGCGTCGTGCTCAACAATCTTGAGCTGGCCGCCCGCGCCCGGAGTGATTTCCAGCGAGGCCAAGTTGCCGAGCTGCTGGTAAGCGGTGAAGGTATCGACGTCGAGCATCGTCATCACGGTATCCAAGTGCATCATCGCGCGCTCGTGGGGCATGCACAGAGCAATGACGCGCTCGGCGGAACCGGCCTCAAACAGGCGATGAGCGAGGATTTCTACGCCCTGGGCGGTGGTTCGCTCGGACATTCCGATAAGTACGGTGCCGTTGCCGATGACCAAAGTGTCTCCGCCTTCGACCGGCGCCTTCTCCTTGCTGGAGATATCGTTCCAGAACTTGAACCCGGCATCCTTGAAGCGCGGGTGGTGGCGATAAATCGAGGAGAAGTGGATGCTTTCGCGCTTACGCGCCGGCATCTGCATGGTGTTGACCGCTACGCCGTCGTACACCCACGCTGAAGTATCGCGCGTGAAAAGGTGGTTGATAAGGGGATAAATCAAAACGTCATCCGTACTGTGCGCCGAAAGATACGCGGAGCCGGGGGGATTGACGCGGTCGAGGACCTCTTTCTTGGTGAGGCCGCCGACGAGGATTTTCGTCAGCTCCTTGCTGGGCAGTCCGAGTGCGTATTCGGTCAGCGCATCAGCGAGGGTAACGCCCCACTCGCTTGCGGAGAACGTGGTAGTAACGAGGTCCCTGCGGGCTTCCTCGATATCGAGAGTTTCGCTGAGAAGGTCAGTGAAATAGAGGACTTCGACGCCGCGGTTACGGAGCGTGTCAGCGAAAACGTCGTGCTCTTCTTGAGCGCGGCTGAGCCACGGAATGTCGTCGAAAAGCAGAGTGTTTCGATTGGCTGGGGTGAGGCGAAGCATTTCCTCACCGGGCCGGTGGAGAATTACCGACCTCAGAGGAGCTACCTCAGATCCAACATAAAACGTCATTGTCAACCCATCCGAGTTCGTAGTTGGTTTCAAGTAACCGACTGGCGGTTGCTTCTATCTTGCTGTCTTGTATGCGCCGCTTCCTTGCGGCTTGTGATGTGAGCGTACTTCGAATTGGTACGCCCGTACCAGGGACAATAGTCCTTTTTTTGGTACGTGTGTACCGTTATTCTAAAGAAGTCGCGTCTCTCAAGGAAGATGGCGCGATATCGAGCCAGAATATTTGCGTTTTCGCTAAACGAAAACATCTGGCCCTGAACTTGATAGGTAAAAGTTTCGAACACTTAGGACGTCTGTCCTATGCGTTAAGGTTGTGGTTAAACGCCGGTAAAATCGCGGCTACCGCATCTGATGAGCGAGCGTTTTTGGCATTTTGACGCTGTGCCCGGAGGAGGCAGAAAAATGTTTTCGGTAGGCATTGCCGGTGCAACGGGGTACGCGGCAGGGGAGTTGCTCTCCATCCTGGCCGGCCATCCCGAACTCGAACCAGCGTTGCTTTGCGCGGGGACCTCGCGCGGGAAATTAAGGGACTTCCATCCTCACCTGCGGACCTATGCGGACCTGGAGGTTGAGGAAACCAATGCTCGCCGCCTAGCGCGCAATGACGTGGTAGTGCTCGGGCTGCCGCACGCCCACGCCGGAAAGATCGCCGCTGATATCGAGGCGGAGAATCCAAGGTGTCGCATCGTTGACCTAAGCGCGGACCATCGCCTCGAAAACGAAGCGGATTGGCACGCCTTCTATCCGGGCGACTATTACGGCTCGTGGACCTACGGCGTTCCTGAGCTTTTGCGACGCGATGGCCCCTCGCATCGTGAGCGCCTGAAGCAGGCGAAGAATATCGCCGCTCCCGGATGTAATGCCTCCGCGGTTATCTTCGCTACGCAACCCGCGGTAGCGGCCGGCCTGACGGACGGAACCGGCATCACGGCCACCCTGGCGGTCGGCTACTCGGGGGCCGGAAAAACTCCTAAACCGAATCTTATTTTCAGCGAAGCGATTGAATCCGCGGCGCCCTACAAAGTGGGAGGTACGCATCGCCACATCCCGGAAATTGCGCAGGCATTGCGCACAGCCGGTGGCGTAACTCGCTCACTTTCAATGACCCCGATTCTGGTGCCGATGTCGCGGGGAATCGTCGCGGTGGTCACCATTCCTTTGCGTGATGCGGTGAGTGCAGACGACGTCGAGAATGCATACCGCAACGCTTATGAGAACGAAAAGTTCGTCCAACTGTGCGACGCTCCGCCTTCCACCGGGTTGGTCCGGGGTAGTAACGCCGCCCTCGTGTACGCGACCCTCAACCGCGACGGCGAGGCGATTACCGCGGTTTGCGCAATCGACAACCTTATGAAGGGAACCGCGGGCGCCGCAATTCAATCTCTCAACCTCGCTCTGGGGTTGGATGAAAGTACCGGCCTTAAACAGAATGGAATGGCACCATGACAGTAACCACGCCAAAAGGTTTCCTCGCGGCCGGCGTCGCCAGCGGGCTTAGGCGTTCAGGGCGGCGCGACCTAGCTTTGATTCAAAATATGGGCCCCAAGTCGACTTTTGCGGCGGTGACCACCGCCAATCGATTCGCTGCCGCGCCCGTTGTCTACACTCGAAAAATTGCGGCGTCTGGGTACGCGGAGGCGATCGTTCTCAACTCAGCGAACGCCAACGCCTGTACGGGCCCACAAGGCGACGCGGATACTCTGTCCACCGCCGCAAAAGTGGGGGAGTGCTTAGGTATTTCGCCCGAACACGTGGCGGTCTGCTCCACCGGAATCATTGGGCGTCCCATGCCAATGAAGCCCTTGCTTTCCGGCGTGGAATTGGCGGCGCGGGCGCTGAGCCCTGACGGTGGTAGCGATGCGGCAGAAGCGATCATGACCACGGATACGCGGCCTAAGAATGTGGCGGTAAATCTGGGCTCGTACGCGATTGGGGGCATCGCCAAAGGATCGGGCATGCTCGCTCCCGAGTTGGCCACCATGCTGTGCGTGCTGACCACCGACGCGGTGCTCGATCCGCGCGAGGCGGACGAGGCACTGACCGCCGCGGTGAACGAATCTTTCAATCGAATCGATTCAGACGGTTGCATGTCCACGAACGACACCGTGGTGCTTATGGCCTCGGGAGCATCCGGCGTGAAGCCCAATGCGGACGAGTTCGTTGCTGCGCTAACTAGAGCGGCGCATGATTTGGCCGAGCAGCTGGTGAACGACGCCGAAGGGGCCAGCCACGTCATCACGGTCAAGGTAGAAGAAGCTGATTCGGAAAGCGGCGCTCTGGCGGTAGCGCGTGCTATCAGCCGTTCGAATCTTTTCAAGACGGCCGTCTACGGGAATGACCCCAATTGGGGGCGAATCCTCTCGGCCGCGGGGACCGTCGGGAGCGATGTAGCCGCCTATGATCCCGCGGATATTGAACTCTTCATCAATGATGTTTGCGTGAGCCGGGCGGGGGTGCTCGCATCCAGCCCGGACAAAGTTGATATGTCGGATCGGTGTATCGAGGTGCGCCTAGTGCTCCATTCCGGGCCGCACGCGGCGTCTTTGCTGACCACTGATCTGACCCACGAGTACGTTCACGAGAATTCGGCATATTCATCATGACTGATCTTGACAACACAATTGACCGCGCACGCCTGAAGGCGGGAGTTCTTATCGAAGCCCTCCCGTGGATGAGGAAGTTCCGCGACTGTATCTTCGTTATCAAATACGGTGGCAACGCGATGATTTCGCCGGAGTTGCGCCTGGCCTTCGCGGAGGACATCGTCTTCCTCCACCACGTGGGCATTAAGCCCGTGGTGGTGCACGGGGGAGGTCCGCAAATTAGTGCAATGCTCGAGCGCATTAATCTGAAGCCAGAGTATAGGGGCGGATACCGTTATACCGACGATGAGACCATGGATATTGTTCGCATGGTTCTCACCGGTAAAGTGCAACGTGAGCTTGTTTCTCTGCTCAACGAGAACTTCCCCTATTCAATTGGCCTTTCGGGCGAGGATGCCAGCCTGTTCACCGCGCGGCGAAGCATGGTGAGCGTGGATGGCAAAGACGTGGATTTGGGGCACGTGGGCGATATCGTGTCAGTAACTCCCTCTGCCGTACTCGACGTCCTCAATACCGGCCGCATTCCGGTTGTTTCCTCCGTGGCGGTCGATGTCGACGCGACGACGGAAGTCTTGAACGTCAACGCTGATTTGGCCGCTGGACATTTAGCTGAATCGCTGGGCGCTTATAAGCTGATCATGGCAACTGATGTGGAGGGCCTGTACCGGGATTGGCCCAACCGAGAAAGCATTATTAAGCAGATCTCGGCGAGCGAGTTGCGCGAGCTCCTCCCCAGCCTACAAAGCGGCATGATCCCGAAGATGAATGCCGCACTGTACGCCATCGACCATGGTGTCAAAGAGGCCCATATCGTTGATGGCCGCATGGCACATTCGATGCTCGTTGAAGTATTTACAAATGAAGGTATCGGCACGGTGATCCATCCGTGACGGCGCTCCGGCGCTGAAAAACAGCACTGAGAGGAAAGCGATGAATA
Organism: Actinobaculum massiliense; assembly: GCF_001457435.1. Taxonomy (GTDB): domain Bacteria; phylum Actinomycetota; class Actinomycetes; order Actinomycetales; family Actinomycetaceae; genus Actinobaculum; species Actinobaculum massiliense. The sequence goes on from NZ_LN881717.1 coordinate 59,487, forward strand.
ATTTCAAAGAACGTTACGCGAACGCCCTCATGAACACCTTTGGACCACCCCAACTCATGTTGGAGCGAGGCGAAGGTGCTTACGTGTGGGATGCGGAAGGCCGCCGTTACCTCGATTTGCTTGGCGGGATCGCCGTCAACTCCACGGGTTACTGCCACCCGCGGGTAGTCAGTGCGGTTTCGCAACAGATCGCGACGCTCGGGCACACCTCGAATTTCTTCACCACCGCTCCGCAGCTTGAGCTGGCTGAGCGTATCCAAGGGATTTTCGGCGCGGAGGGCTATCCCGCGGACGAGGTGCGCACTTACTTTGCGAACTCCGGTGCGGAAGCCAATGAGGCGGCGCTCAAGATTGCGCGTCTTCACAAGCCGGGGGGTCGAGTGATCGCCCTGGAGAAGGGGTTCCACGGCCGCACGCTGGGTGCCCTTTCCATCACTCACAAACCCGCCATCCGCGAGCCCTACGAACCGCTACCAAACAACGTGACGTTCACTCCCTGTTCCGTGGAGGGAATCACCGAGGCTTTTGACGCCGACGTCGCCGCAATTTTTATGGAACCAATTCAGGGCGAGGCCGGGGTGCGGCCTGTGCCGAGGGAGGTGCTACTGGCGGCGCGCAAACTTGCCGACGAATTCGACGCACTTCTTATTCTCGACGAGGTGCAAACCGGAATTGCGCGGACGGGACGATGGCTCTGCCATTCCGATACGGTTCGAGCAGACATCGTCACCTTGGCAAAAGGCCTGGGCTCCGGATTCCCAATTGGCGCCTGCGTGGGGATAGGCAAGGCTGGCAAGCTTTTCACCCCCGGTTCTCATGGCTCAACGTACGTCGGAAACCCGGTGTGCACCAGCGCCGCTCTCGCCACTCTGGAGGTGCTGGAGGGCTTGCTCGAGCACGTTGCGCAGACCGGGGAATGGTTGCGTCACCAGCTTGAAGGTATAGGTTTTGCGGTTCGTGGCCGCGGGCTTTTGCTGGGAATCGAGGTCAAGGAAGCGAAGAAGGTCGCGGCGAAACTCCTCGAGGAGGGGTTCATTGTGAATACGCCCAACGAGGAGACGATTCGCCTTGCTCCGCCACTCGTCATAACGGCGCGGGAATTGGAGCCGTTTGTTGAGGTGATGGCGCGGGTGGTTGCCTAATTTCGCAGCGCGCATTGAAACCGGTGCTCATCGCTAGGTGAGGTGGCGCCGGGCGGCCGGAAGGCCCTACTCAGCGTGCCCTTATTCTGAGATCGAGACACCTGCTGTTCCGCTTCCGGATAGCCTGGAACCGCGCGCTGGCGTGCCTACACCTACCGCTCGCGTCTGCCGGATTCTGGAAGGAACACAGATGGAATTCAACCGCTCACCGCGATCCACCGTCGGCATTGAATGGGAACTGCAACTCATCGATCAGGACTCCTACGATCTGCGCCAGGCCGGAGAAACCGTTATTCAGGCCGTTCATGGTCTGCCTGAGGACACCTCGGGAATTCACCGAGAAATGCTCCTCAATACGGTAGAGATTGTTTCGCGGCCGCGCCGGCGGGTAGGCGAGGCCTGCGAGGATCTGGCCGGCTCGTTGGAGCTCCTCAAGTCAGTGACCGAGCCGCTACGGATTTCGCTAGCGTCGTCGGGCACCCACCCCTTTGCTAACCCGGTCTACCAACGGATCACGGACTCGGATCGGTACGCGGAGCTGGTCAAACGAACCCAGTACTGGGGGCGGCAAATGCTGATCTACGGCACGCACGTGCACGTTGGAATTGAGGACAGCCGAAAGGCGCTACCAATTCTTTCCGCGCTTTTGACGCGCTTCGCGCATTTGCAGGCGCTGACCGCCGCCTCACCCTTCTGGAATGCCGCGCTCACCGGGTATGCGGATAACCGGGCGATGGTGTTCCAGCAGCTTCCCACGGCGGGTACCCCACATCAATTCGAACGCTGGGAGGAGATTGAAGAGTACGCGGCGGGCATGCAAAAGACCGGGATTATTAGTAATTTCGACGAAGTTCGCTGGGATATTCGCCCCTCGCCGAAGTTTGGCACCATTGAGATGCGCATGTGTGACGCGGCGACGAATCTCGCCGAAATCTGCATGGTCGCGGCGCTGAGCCAATGCCTCGTGGAGTACTACTCGCGCCAGCTTGATGCGGGAAAGACGCTCCCGAAAATGCCGGACTGGTTTATTAGCGAAAACAAATGGCGCGCGGCTCGCTACGGAATGGATGCCATTCTGATCCTGGACAAAGAGGGAAATGAGGAGCTGGTGACCGAGACCCTCGAGCGGATGGTTCGCGAGCTCGAACCTATTTCGATCGAACTCGGGTGCGCGGAGGAATTGGCCATGGTGGGCGAGGTGCTGAAGCTAGGCGCGCCCTACCAGCGCATGCTCTCGATCTCGGAACAGACCCGGCGCTATCGCGAGGCCATCGTGCGTTTCATGATTGCGGAGATGGAGGCCGGGCGCCCCCTGGATGCCACCACTTTCGTCCAGCACGAACGCGAATCGCTAGAAAAAGCCGAACCGGAAAAGTACCAGTCGCTTCCCACCGGTGCCGCGGCGCCGCGATAAGCTAGCCTGCATGGCAATACAGTTACCTGATTTTTCAACCGTTAGCCCCGAGTCTCTTACTGCGCGCATTCGCGAACTTATGGCGCAGCGCATCGAGCTCGTAACGCGGCTGGCCGAGGCGGAGGAAACTCCGGCTATCGATAACTTGCTACGCCCGTTCGAGCTGTCAGGCGAAGAGCTTGACCAGGCCGTCTCGCTTTTCGATACCTATACCTCGTCCATTGGCGGGGAGGCGTGGAACGCCGCGGAAACCGAGCTCATGCCCGAGCTTGCTGCCCATCAGGACGCTGTATTGACCAACCCGGGCCTCTACGCCAGGTTCAAAGAACTCGCGCAAATTCCGCTTGATGAGGAAACGAGCGAGGTAGTGGCTAAGCACGTGCGCGATTTCAAATTCGCCGGCGCCCACCTGCCCGCAGAAACCCGGGCGGAGCTAGCAAAGGTGAATCAGCGCCTGGCGCAACTGACCACCGGGGTCAGCCAAAAGATCGTTCAGGCCGGGCTGACAGACGCCGTCGGACTTACCGAAGAAGAAACCCTGGGCCTCTCCGAGGCGCAGAAGGCGGCGCTCGCGGAGGACGCGAAGAAGAACGGGAAGGCCACGCAGGAGACGCCGTACCTCGCGGTGCTGCAGCTTCCCACCCAGCAGCCGCTTCTGGCCCAGCTTGATAATCCGCTGGCCCGCGCCAAGCTCCTCGAAGCTTCGATGAATCGGTGCGATGGCCACGATGCGCTTACCGATACACGCGCCATGATCCTCAATATTGTGCGCTTGCGCGCCCATGCCGCGCGACTGCTCGGATTTGATAATCACGCCGCGTACGTGGCCGCCCAGGGCTCGGCGCATAACCTCGACGCAATTGACACGTTGGTCTACGGACTGGTTGATGGCGTTGAGCAGCGGGTGATTGGTGAACAGCAGGAGCTTTCTCACCAGATTTACGCCGACGCGCGGTTCGGCGCGGCGGATTGGATGTGGGCGCAGGAGCGCTTGCGCGCAAAGCAATTCTCTGTGGACTCCGCCGCTCTAGCTCCTTATTTTGAGCTGACGAACGTGGTAGAAAACGGAGTTTTCTTCGCCGCTCATGAGCTGTACGGAATCTCGGCGCGCCGCCGCGAAGATTTGCGCGGTTACGCCGAGGAGGTGAAGGTGTGGGAAATTCTCGACGCCGATGGTTCCTCCCTCGGGCTCTTCATCGGTGACTACTACGCCCGTGCCGGCAAGGCGGGCGGGGCGTGGATGCACGCGATTACGCAGAAATCAGGCGAGGGCGCGCCGGCCTCAATTATTTGCAATAACCTCAATATCACCAAGCCGGCCGCCGGGGAGCCGACCTTGCTGACCTGGGACGAGGTCGAGACGGCATTCCACGAATTCGGCCACGCTCTGCACGGATTCTTGAGCGATGTTCGCTGGCCCTCCGTGGCCGGCACCAGTGTGCCGCAAGATTTCGTTGAGTTCCCCTCCCAGCTCAACGAGGTTTGGGCGCTACATCCACGCGTTTTAGCTAATTACGCCAAGCATTACGAAACGGGTGAGCCGCTGCCGGAGCGACTGGCGAAAGGCCTGGTGGACTCGCGCTCATTTGGCAGTGGGCATTCCATGAGTGAACTGTTGCAAGCGGTGATTCTCGACCAGTCGTGGCACCGCCTGCGCGAAAGCGCGATTCCGGATTACGCCGCCTCTTTCAGCATGCTGGAGGGCGACGCGGTAGCGGCGAGCGGGCTGGGCTCAAACCTTATTCCTCCGCGTTACCGGAGCGCCTATTTCAACCACATTTTCGCCGGTGGCTACTCCGGGGCGTACTACTCTTACGTTTGGTCCGAAGCGCTCGACGCCGACGTCGCCGAGTGGTTGCGCACCGAGGCGGCGCACGACGACGATGGTGGGCTCAATCGAGAAGCGGGGGATCGGCTTCGCGCAGAAATCCTCTCGCGCGGCGCTTCGCGCGATCCGAACGAGTCATTTGTGGCCCTGCGTGGGCGGGAAGTGGATCCGGCCCCGCTCGCTCGGCGGCACGGGCTGGAACTTCATCGGAATCACGCGGTAGGCTAACCGCATGGCTACGAATCCTCGCTCTGCACTCGACCGTCTGATTGGCGCGCTCGAAAGTTTCCATCAGGCAGCGACTACCGCTGACGATCCTGAGGCATCGTCGGTGCTAGAAGCCGCGGACGCTCTCGCCGATGCGTACACGGTGTATGACGACGTCATTTTCACCGAGTTCGGCGTTGAATCCCCTCTCGATAGTTGGGGTGACGATGATTCGGACGACGACGAGATCGACTACAACGACGACGACTACGACTTCGACGACTCGGACGAGGATTCGGAGGATGGCGATTCCGACGATGACCTCGACGACGACGAGTTCGACGATTCGGACGATGATGACGAGGACGAAGACGATGAGGACGACCTCGACGATGACTACGACTTCGAAGAGACGGATGAGACGCATTAGCGCGTCGTAGCGTTCTTGGGCTAGCAGAGCCTGCTAGCGAGTTCTTAATATCGAAAGGCCGGTGACTGAGTCGCCGGCCTTTTCGTTTTGCGAGCGAGGGTGGCGCAAAAAACACTCGAGGGAGCTTACAATTTCTCCATGACTGAGCACCCTGGAGCAAACCCGCGCCTGCATCGCGAGGGGGTTAATCCTCCGCAGCTAAAAAAAGTTCCCCGCCACGTTGCGATCGTGATGGATGGGAACGGACGCTGGGCAAACGCGCGGGGCTTGGCGCGAACAGAGGGACACCGAGTGGGCGGCCAGGCCATGATGGATGTGGTTGCCGGGGCAATTGAAATCGGTGTCGAAGAGCTCTCCGTCTACGCGTTCTCAACCGAGAACTGGCGCCGCTCGCCCGCGGAGATCAGCTTCTTGATGGGCTTTTCGCGCGAGCTCATTCGCTCTAATCGCGATGTGCTCAACTCATGGAATGTGTGCGTGAACTGGGTCGGCAGGCCCCAGCGCCTGTGGAGCTCGGTTCTCAAAGAAATTCGTGAGGCCCGCCTCCTGACGGCTCAGAACACGGGGCTTCGCGCAAACGTTTGTATTAACTACGGCGGACGTACCGAGATTGTCGATGCCACTCGGCGCATTGCCGAAGAAGTAGCTAGTGGCAAACTGCGCCCGGCAGATATTACCGAGAGCCTGATAGTGGACCATTTGTACGTGCCCGATATGAAGGACGTCGACCTCCTTATTCGTACCGGTGGGGAGTTGCGCACCTCGAACTTCCTTATGTGGCAGTCGGCTTACGCCGAGTTTTACTTTACCGACGTCATGTGGCCGGACTTCACCCGCGAGGATTTTTGGCGGGCGTGTGAGGACTATGCCAATCGCGACCGCCGCTTCGGCGGCGCCGTCGACAAGGTAGGAAAACGCCGCTAACGGTCCGCGCTCAAAAAGCATCCCACCAGACCGGTTGCCGGCCACGGGACGGGTGTCTGGCTACGAAACCGTTTACGGGCCACGAAACCGTTTGCCGGCCCAAAAAGCTGAGTCTATAAAATAAAAGACTCGCGAAGACTACGCGAAGCATCGCTACAATTTGGTTATGTTGCACCGAATTGATTTAAGGGACCAAGAGATCTCCGAACGCGAGCTCGTTCAGGTGCTTCCGCGCGCGGAGGTGGACGTTGAGAAGGCGCTTGAATCCGTGCGGCCAATCATTGCGCAGGTGCGTGAGCGCGGCGGGGAGGCGTTGCGAGAGCTGGCGCAAAAGTTTGACGGCGTCTATCCCGAACATTTGCGCGTTCCACAAGAGGCAATTGATGAAGCCGTGGCTCAGCTGGATCCGCAGATAAAGCATGCTCTTGAGCTTTCGATTGCACATAACCGGACCGGCCACGAAATGCAGGTGCCTAAGCCGGTGGAACGCGAGATTGTTCCCGGCGGCATTGTGCGCCAACGGTGGATTCCGGTACGCCGCGTCGGGCTTTATGTTCCCGGCGGACTGGCGGTGTATCCCTCCTCGGTTGTCATGAATGTGGTCGCTGCCCAAGTGGCTGGGGTGCAATCAATTGCGGTTGCCTCGCCGCCGCAGGAGCACTTCAACGGCCTTCCGCACCCCACCATCCTCGCCGCTTGCGGACTCCTGGGAGTGAACGAGGTTTACGCAGTTGGGGGCGGCCAGGCGATTGGTATGTTCGCTTACGGTGCAAAGGGGCAACCGGGTACCTCGGATGGCGAGGTCCTCTGCGAGAGAGTCGACGTCACCACCGGGCCGGGCAATATATACGTGGCAGCGGCAAAGCGCGCGGTGCAAGGTGTAGTTGGCATTGATGCCGAAGCTGGTACCACGGAAATTGGGATTATTGCGGATGATTCAGCAAACCCGGAGTACGACGCCGCCGATCTTATTTCGCAGGCGGAGCACGATCCGGCCGCGGCCTCGGTGCTCTTTACGTATTCCGTTGAACTCGCGGACGCCGTCGACGCCGCGGTAGAGCGTCAGGTGGCGCAAACGAAGCACGCGGAGCGCGTGAAAACCGCACTTTCTGGCCCGCAATCCGGCATCGTATTGGTCAAGGACGTCGCAGATGCGATCACCGCCGCGAATGCCTACGGAGCCGAGCATCTGGAAATTCAAACCCGCAATAATCGCGAGGTTTCGGATCAGATCCACAACGCGGGCGCGATTTTTCTGGGAAGCTTCTCGCCCGTACCACTGGGAGACTACATCGGAGGCTCCAATCACGTGCTCCCCACCGGCGGGACCGCGGCCTTCGCATCGGGGCTCAACACCCTCGATTTCCTCAAATCAGTGCAGGAAATCGAGTACACGCGGGAGGCACTGCTCAGCTTGGAGGAACCATTGCGGGCCCTCGCCGTCGACGAAGATTTGCCGGCACATGCCGATGCCGTGACCGCGCGAAACGACGCCGCGCCCAAGAGCGTCTAAAAGGCGGGAAGAAATCATGAATCCTTACGATGAACTGGAAGCGGGGCGGGTGGATCTTGCTTTAGCCTCGGAAGATTTTGAGGCGGGTGGCCAGCTCCCCGAGTCCGCGACCGGCACCGGGACCACTCCGGGCGGGCAGGATTTGAGCCCGCAGCTCAGCTGGAAAGCGGGACCCGAGGGCACACAAGCCTATATGGTTTCCTGTTACGACCCCGATGCTCCCACCCCGTCCGGATACTGGCACTGGGTGGCGATTAACCTTCCCGCCAGTGTTACCAGCCTGGCGCAAGGCGCCGGCGACGAGCTTCCGGAGGGGGCGATCAATCTCAAGAACGACGGCGGAACCGCGGCATTCCAGGGCGCCGCCCCGCCGCCCGGGCACGGTCCGCACCGCTATATTTTCACGGTGCACGCCCTCGATAGCCGCCTCGACCTCGATGGCGAAGCGCGCCCCGCGGTGGCACACTTTATGGCGCGCGGCCATATCCTGGGACGCGGGATGCTCATTGGTACGTGGGAAAACGCCGGATAATGCAATTTCCGTATCGGTCAGAGTTCGAGCACGAAGAGCCCTATGGCGCACCCCAGCTCGCGGTGGACGTTCGGCTCAATACCAACGAAAACCCGTACCCGCCCTCGGCGCTCGTGCGTGAGGCAATGGAGCGCGCGGCGGGCGAGGCTTTGCGGGATCTCAACCGGTATCCGGATCGCGATTTCGCCGAGTTACGGAAGAAAATTAGCGCGTATCTAGCACAGGAGAGTGGGGTGGCACCCAGCCCGAACCAAATTTGGGCGGCTAACGGATCGAATGAGATCATGGCGCAGCTGCTTACCGCTTTTGCGGGGCCGGGGCGAAAAGTGATGACTTTTGTTCCCAGCTACTCGATGTACAGCGAGTACGCGCGCAACACCTTTTCGCAGTTTGTGGCGGGGGCGCGAGGCGATGATTTTCGCCTGGACCTAGCTCGGGCGCAAGCCGATATTGAGCGCGAGCGCCCGGCGATTATTTTTTTGGCATCTCCCAACAATCCCACCGGAACCGCCCTCGATTTTCAGGAACTGCGGGCGATCCTCCACATAGCGGCGCAGGTGGAGCCGCAGGGCGCACCGGGTGCACGAAGCCTGGTCGTGGTTGACGAGGCCTATGCCGAGTTCCGGCGCGAGGGAGTTCCTTCCGCGCTCGAGCTGCTGGAGGAGTATCCGCACCTGGTTGTTACGCGAACAATGTCAAAGGCATTCGCCGCGGCCGGGCTACGCCTGGGATATGCGGTGGCCGATCCGCGCCTGATCGTCCAGCTCAACGTGGTGCGGTTGCCTTATCATTTGTCGAGCCTGACCCAAGCGGTTGCCTGCGCGGCGCTCGATCACGCGGCGGACCTGCAGGCGAATGTAGCGCAGCTTCGCGCCGATCGAGACGCTTTGGTCGACGAGCTGAGGAATCGAGGATTCGAAGTACTTCAGTCCGACGCAAACTTCATTTGCTTCGGTCGCTTTAGCGACCGACATCGTGAATGGGAGCGCGTGTTGGCGCAAGGCGTGCTGATTCGCGAAACCGGACCAGCAGAATTCTTGCGCGTCACCGTGGGGACGACGCCGGAGAACCGGGCCTTTCTCGATGCGCTCGGCTATAGGTGCTAGAGCTTGCGGCACTAGAAACTCAGGCACCGGGCGTACGGCACAAGCCACAAGGCGCACGGCAAACGACGAAGCGCCGGGGAGTGCCGTTAGAATGAATTCCTAAGAAGGAAGGAAGATTATGGAGCGGCGTGCATCTATTGAGCGGGAAACTTCTGAGAGTTCGGTACGGGTGGAGCTGAACCTGGACGGCACGGGCCAATCAGATATCTCGACGACGGTACCGTTTTACGACCACATGCTCACCGCCCTTTCCAAGCATTCGCTTATCGATATGCGGATAGCGGCGAGCGGCGATACGGAGGTGGACACTCACCACACGGTGGAGGACACCGCTATTTGCATTGGTGCCGCAATCCGCCAGGCGCTGGGGGATAAGCGGGGAATCCGCCGTTTCGCTGATGCGACGGTTCCTCTCGATGAGGCTCTGGCCCGCGCCGTGGTGGATATTTCCGGCCGTCCCTATCTGGTGGCCGAGGGGGAGCCCGAAGCACTTGCCTACCACCGAATTGGCGGGAATTTCACCGGCTCCATGGCTCGGCATGTTTTTGAAGCAATTGCTTTTAATGCGGGAATTTGCATCCATATCGACCTTATTCGTGGCCGCGATCCGCACCATATTGTGGAGGCGGAGTTCAAGGCCCTGGCACGGGCACTGCGGGGTGCGGTCGAAATTGATCCGCGCATCGATTCCATCCCCTCGACGAAGGGAAGTCTCTAAATGGCAGAAAACATCAAGCGATTCGTTGTGTTAACACCGTTTTCTAACGCCGGGGTCGTCGCCTGCGTGTGCGCCCTGCGCCACCTCGATATGCGGGTAGTACCTACCGCCTCGGGCACGCTTATCGCTCGTGAGTTACCCGTTCCGAAGTACGACGAATGGGACATCCGCAATATCACCGGGCCAGATCCCGATGAGGAGGGAAGCGAGGATCCTTCCGATGATGCCCCCGCGGTAGCGAGCATGTTTTCGCGGCTCAGCCCCTACGGCAGCATTCTCATTGATGTAAACCTTGTTGACGACGCCGATGGATTCGACGCCGGCATTTCTGGCGCGGTGCGCGCCCGGCGTTTCCTGGGCGGAGAGGCGGGAGAGGAAATTCCATCCGGCCTCCTGCTCAATACGCTCGATCCGCTGGTGGAAAAGATGGTGCTGGCCGAAGAGCCCGATCCCGAAGGCACCATTCTCACCCGCGACATCACGCCCCAAATGCTAGAGAAATTGGCCGGGACTGCGGAAATCCGGGATTCCTCGCCGTCCGAGGAGCCTTCGCCGTCGGAACGGGAATCGTCGTCGGAGCAAGGCTCGCCGTCGGAGCGCGAATCACATGAGTAAGAAGGTCGTGATTTTAGATGCCGGCTCGGGCAATATTCGATCCGCCGCGCGCGCTCTGGAAAGAGTAGGAGCGGAGGTCGAGGTCACCACCGATGCTCGGGATCTGCTGGGGCCGAGCGGGGCGGTTTTGCCCGGGGTGGGGCACTTTGGCGCGGTGATGAACAAGCTTCGCGCCATGCGTGCCGATCGATTCATTGAGCGCCGTCTAGCCGGAGGAGCCCCGCTTCTGGGGATTTGCGTCGGCATGCAGGCCTGTTTTTCCGGCTCCGACGAAGCCCCCGAGATTGCGGGGCTTGAGCAGTTTGAGCCAAGGGTAGGAAAAATTCCTGCGACCGTTCTGCCGCATGTGGGGTGGACCCGAGTGCAGGCTGCGCCAGGGTCGCGTCTCCTAGCGGGACTTGACGGGAAGAGCTTCTACTTCACCCATTCGTACGGGGTCTTGGCCGATCCCTCCCGGGCCCGCGACCAGCACGGGGAAGCTATTGAGGTTTCTTGGGCACACTATGAGCAGCCGTTTATTGCTGCGATTGAAAATGGACCGCTGTCGGCTACGCAGTTCCATCCCGAAAAATCGGGAAACGCCGGATTGGCACTCCTGAAAAACTGGGTGGAGGGACTCTAACGGCGGCAACGTTTCGGAAAATATGTGAAAACTACTAGAAGATAAGAGAGGTTGCGATGGAAAGCTCGCTCCAGCTTCTACCCGCGGTTGACGTGGTAGGCGGCCAGGCGGTGCGCCTATCCCAAGGAAAGGCGGGCACCGAACAGGTTTACGGTTCCCCGCGCGAGGCGGTGGCAGATTTTATTCGCGACGGCGCAACCTTTATTCATCTTGTGGATTTAGATGCCGCTTTTGGCCGCGGTAGCAACGCGGAGCTCCTGGGCAGCATTATTGCGGACGCTGAGGTGCGGGTAGAGCTTTCGGGCGGAATTCGCGACGACGCCACCCTGGAGCGGGCTCTAGCCACTGGAGCGGACCGCGTTAATCTGGGAACCGCGGCCCTGGAGAATCCGGAATGGACCGCAAGAGTCATAGAAAAGTACGGATCGAAAATCGCCGTCGGGCTGGACGTGCGCGGAGAGACGCTTGCCGCGCGCGGATGGACGCAGGAGGGCGGCAACCTCTGGGAAACTCTCGAGCGCCTCGACGCGGTGGGGTGCTCGCGTTACGTGGTCACCGATGTGGCTCGCGACGGCATGCTCAACGGGCCAAATGTGGAGCTTTTGAAAAACGTGGCGAACCGCGCTCAGGCACCGATTGTTGCCTCTGGCGGGGTGAACTCCCTGGCAGATATTGCCGCCGTGCGCGAGCTAGTGCCGCGCGGCGTAGATTCGCTTATTATTGGCAAGGCTTTTTACGCTGGAAACTTCACCCTGCCTGAAGCCATTGAGGTGGCTGGCCCGCAGGCGGCTTGAAGCCGGCCAACTGCAGACTGACTAAAGCAGGCCGACGGCAGGCTGACTGAAGCCATCCGACTATAGGCAGACGGTAATCTGGCTGATGTAGCCCGACTGCTGGCTGATTTGGGCAGGCGCCGAAATGGCCTACCGCGATGTACCTCACGGGATTAGAACTCGCGCGATTACGCCTTTCCTGCTAGCATTGACGCCGACCGTCCGGCAACCGCCGGAACGCAAGTGGAGAAATTTCCCACCTGGTCGCCCGCTTTCCATGAGGAAAGATGAAGTAGATGGCTTCGGGGGTGACGGGTTTGCTTCTGCGAAGCGGATGCTTTCCGCTTCTGGCAGTCGAATTTCTCCGTGCGTATTTGTCACGTAGAGGATATAGAGGGACTGCAATTAACAACAAAGAGCCACGAGTCAATGATCGCATTCGTGTTCCCAAGGTGCGCCTTGTAGGGCCCGGCGGCGAGCAAGTCGGCGTCGTGAAGACGGAGGATGCTCTGCGCGTTGCCGTCGAGGCGAACCTCGACCTGGTTGAGGTTGCCCCGAATTCGAACCCTCCCGTTGCCAAGCTTATGGATTACGGGAAGTACAAGTACGAATCCGCCCAAAAGGAACGCGCGGCGCGGCGCAACCGTTCGAACGCGCAACTGAAGTCGATTCGTATCGGTATGAAAATCGATCAGAACGACTACAACACCAAGAAATCTCAGGCGGAGCGTTTCCTTAACGGCGGGGACAAGGTTAAGTTCGACCTTCGTTTCCGCGGCCGTGAGCAGTCGCGCCCGCAACTCGGTGTTGAGCTTCTGAACGGCTTGGCCGAGGATCTTGCCGAGGTTTCGACAGTTGAATCAGCCCCTCGTGCGGAAGGACGCAATATGTCCATGGTGCTCGCGCCCATCCGCAAGAAGACCGAAGCGAAGTCGGACCAGCGGCGTCGTCGTGAGGCTGAGCGGGAAACCCGCCGGCAGCAGGGCGCCGAGCGCGCCAAACGCCAGCAAGAAAACGCTCGCGCCAATGCCGAGGCCCGCTCGCAACAGTAGACAAACCGGAAAAACAATAAATTGCCGCTTTGGCGGCGTAAGAGGACGAATTATGCCTAAGAACAAGACCCACTCGGGTATCAAGAAGCGCGTTCGCCGCACCGGAAGCGGCAAGCTCATGCGTGAGCAGGCGAATAAGCGCCACCTGCTGGAGCACAAGCGTTCGACGCGCAAGCGTCGCCTTTCTGCGGACCAGCCGGTCGATCGTTCCAATGCGAAGCAGGTTAAGCGCCTGCTGGGCATCTAGAGGCTTTGGGGAAAAGGAGAAGTAGATGGCACGCGTCAAGCGTTCTGTTAACGCAAAGAAGAAGCGCCGCACCGTACTCGAGCGCGCATCCGGTTACCGCGGTCAGCGTTCGCGCCTTTACCGTAAGGCCAAGGAGCAGGTCACTCACTCGTTCGTATACAACTACAACGATCGTAAGAAGCGGAAGAATAACTTCCGTCGCCTGTGGATCCAGCGCATTAACGCCGCCGCGCGTGCGCAGGGCATGACCTACAACCGCTTTATGCAGGGTCTGAGCCTGGCCGAGATCGATATCGATCGCCGCCAGCTCGCCGACCTCGCTGTGAACGACGTCGAGACGTTCAACGGTCTGGTTGAGGCCGCTCGCGCCGCCCTCCCCGAGGACGTCAACGCGCCGCGCAACGCCTAGGCTTTTGGTGCACTAAGCACTAGCTCCCCGCTTCGAACTAGTTTCGGGCGGGGAGTTTTTGCTACTCGCGGGGCGCGCCGGACGGGGGAGGCGCGGCTTATGATTTTTCTATGGCACCGATTTTCTTCGCCCATCGCGGCCTCTCGGCGCAGGCCCCCGAAAACACTTTCGCGGCCTTTGAAGCCGCCCGCGCAGCTGGATTTAGCTGGTTTGAAACCGACGTCGACGCCACCCGCGACGGGGAGCTGGTGCTCTTGCACGATGCGAGCGTGGACCGAACAACCAATGGCGCGGGCCCCCTGAAAGAGCTGACCGCCGCCGAAGTTCGCGAGTTGGATGCCGGCTCCTGGTTCGCGCCAGAGTTTTCCGGAGAACGCGTCCCCACCTTGCGTGATTTCCTTCGTTTCCTGGCCGAAACCAATACACGGGCAAACGTGGAGCTGAAGCCATCAGGCGGCCGTGCGCGCAAGGCGGCGTACCTAGCGGCCGTGCTCAATGAACTCGCCGCGGCCGAGCCAGAGGAGATCCTTATTTCCTCCTTTGACCACGAATTATTGCGGGACTTTCACGAAGCTGCGGCCGAGTTTCCTATCGGCGCGCTGGTTGAAGGGGTGAATTGGCAGTTCCGGTGGCGTGAAATCATGGCTTTTACCGGCGCCAGCGCATTGCATCCGGGAGACGCGGAACTTGATCAAGACACGCTCGAACAGGTTCGCGCGGCGGGCTACGCGGTTAACGTATGGACGGTTGATGATTCGCGGCGCGCCGAAAAGCTGATCAACTGGGGCGCCACGGGAATTTTCACCAACGTGGACTTAAACCGCGCGCATCTAGCGAGCTAGCCGGCTGGCGAACCGGTCCAAGTCGCATCTGGCGAGCCTATCCAGCCAAGCCCGGATCCAGCCAAAACAAGAGCCTGCGCACCCCACGGCGAGCCGGATACACGGGCTAGCGCGTTTGCAAAAGCGGGCGTCAGGGGCGAATATGGTCGAATGGAGAAACCGCCCAGCCGCGCCCAGGTAGAGCGAGCGCGCAAACTCAGCCACGCCGAATCCCGCAAGCGATTTTTGCAGACGCTTGTTGAGGGGCCTCAGGGCGTACGCGAGCTTTTGCGCTGGCACCCGGAGATGGTTCGCGACGTCTATATCACCGCGTCAGCTCTTCAGCGCCACGGCGATATTGCTGAGCTCCTCGAGGCGGGGGAGGTGTTTTGGCATCGCACCGAGGCAGAGACCGTTGCGCACATTTCGGCGGATGCGCAAGGAATGGTTGCTGTCATAGATATTCCCACCCCTCCGAGCCTCGCGGACGCCATGCACGAAACGCCGCAGCTGATTGTGGCGACCCTCGATGTGCAAGATCCGGGAAATGTGGGCACAATTATTCGTAGCGCGGATGCGGCGGGGGCTGACTGCGTGATTCTTGGCAAAGGATCCGCCGAGATCTGGAGCCCCAAAACTGTTCGCTCCACCGCGGGCTCACTTTTCCATTTGCCCGTGCTACCTCAAATTGACATTTCTGTACTGGCGGCGGCGTGCCGGGAGCACCATATCCCCCTGCTAGCCGCGGACGGCTACGGTGAATGGGATCTCGCGGCTCTGGCGGCGCTGGCTAACGAAGCGAATATCCTCGGAACTCCAGCTCCTGAAATTGATTTGCGCGGCCCGGTGACTTGGCTTTTCGGAAACGAGGCACGCGGGTTTGCCGGTGTTGAACCAGTGTGGGACGCGTCAGTTTCTATTCCTCTATACGGGCACGCCGAGTCCCTCAACGTCGCCATGTCCGCCGCGATTCTTACTTCGACGACGGCGATGCTCCAGCGCTCGGGTAGCGCGGTCGAGCAGGAGGCTACGGGCCGGTGAGAAGAAAGCTGAGCCGGGCGGCGATTTTGGTCGGGGTAGCGGGAATCAACCACGTGGTCAAACAAACCGCGCGCCAGAACACCCCGTTCCGCCGCGCGTGGGAACACCATTTATTGACGCAGCTAGAGCGGCTCGAGCAGAAAGCGACCAGCGGGGCAGAGCTCCCCTTCATCTACGTGGCTCTGGGAGATAGCGCCGCGCAGGGATTGGGCGCGGCGCGGATTGAAGAAGGGTACGTGCCGCTGGTCGCGAGCGGGGTGGCGCAAGCCTCCGGGCGCGAGGTCGCGCTACTCAATCTATCGCTTTCGGGCGCCACCGCCGCATCCGTGCTCGCCACCCAGCTACCGCAACTTGCCGGGATGCGGATTGCCGGGCGTCCGCTGAAGCCGGACCTAGTTACTCTCGACATTGGTGGCAATGACGTCGGCGTTGCGAATCTCGAGCTCTCTCGCTTCCGAGACGTGTTCACCGAGATCACTTCATGGTTGACGACGCCGACCGTCGTCTTGGATTTACCCACTTACCGGCCTTTGCGTAAGGACGTGGTGGAGCGAGCGGCGCTTATATCGGCAACAATTCGCGGGATTGCCGGCAGCGCCGGGCTGCGCGTAGCGGAAATCGAAGCGGTTTCTCGCTCGCTTTCGGTGCCAAAATACATGTTTAACTACCATGCTCCGGACTTCTTCCATCCCAACTCGCCCTGGTATCGGGTGTGGGCCGAGGTCGTTCTTTCCCAGGTCTGCAAAGAATTTAATTGGCCCGATGTTGCTGTAGACGACCTGCCGGATTTTCCCATCGAGCGCCTCTAACACGCGCGCAGAAGTCTTTGAGTGGACAAGAGTTCTACCCGGGATTGCTTGGCCGGCAAATGCGAAGCGGGCGGATGGAAATAGAATTTCCATCCGCCCGCTTGTAGCTAGGCTAGCTTTGCGCCTTTCGGGAGAAAGCTAGTTGTTTTCGCCGTTGACCTGGTCCTTGAGGTGCTCGAAGCCTTCCTTGGCGGCGTCGCCTGCATCGGAAGCGGCATCCTTGGCCTTCTCGCCAGCGTCCTGAGCCTTGTCCTTGGCGTTCTCCTCGTGATCGTCTCCGGTTACCTTCTCGACAACTTCATCGAGCTTCTCCTTGGCGGCGTCACCGAACTCCTTGGCGCGGTCTCCGGCCTTCTGACCAAATTCCTTGGCGCGATCGACAGCTTCCTGACCAGCTTCCTTCGCGCGGTTCAAAAATTCGTTTGCCATGATTTACCTCCTCATGGATCGTCAAAACTTGAACGTCCCCAGGTTAACACGTGGAATGCATTACCGAATAAGTTTTGCGCAGTCACCACGCTTTAGGCGTACACGCACCCTCCCCGGAGACGGCCTTCGAGTACTATCCGTTGACCTTGAAAGCGCGGGACGGAATCGTCGAAACCAAATCCGCCGCGATTTCCAGTGCCACATCCATGTCCAGACGATGCTCGGCAACCAAGCGCGCCAGGTAGCCCGCATCAACGCGGCGAGCCACATCGTGGCGGGCCGGAATAGAGGCAAATGCGCGGGTGTCATCAATCATGCCGGACGTCTTATAGAACGTGCCGTAGGGGGTTACCTGCTCGCGGTAACGGGTGATGGCATCGGCGTCGTCGATAAACCACCACGGGGCGCCAACGTAAACCGAGCGGTAGTAGCCGGCAAGCGCCGCGAGCTCACGCTGGAACACATCCTGATCCATCGTGAAGGCGACCAGCTGGAAGTTCGGGTGGTTGCCGTACTCGGTCAGCATTGGCTGCAGGTTGCGGGTGTACTCCACCTTGATCGGGATATCGCCGCCTACGTCCGCGCCGTAATCGGCGAACGCCTGCTCATCGTGGTTACGGTAAACCGCCGGGTGCATGGTCATCACCAGGCCGTCCTCGGTGGCCAAACGAGCCTGATCGTTGATCATGTGGCGGCGCAGACGATCGCCGTCCTCCGGCGAAATCTTCCCGGCCAGCGCCTGGCTGTAGAGATTCTCCGCTTCGCTGTCCGAAAGACGGGCGGTACCCGGGTCGCGGTGCGAGTGGTCGGAGGAAACCGCGCCGTGCTCCTTGAAGTAGAGGCGACGCTTACGCATGGCCTCAACGTGGCCGGCATAGGTGGAAACATCCTGATCGGCCGTCTCGCCGAGCTTCTCGGTGAGCTCCTTGAAGGTGGCGCGAGCCGGCTCCAGATAAGCATCGGGGCGGAAGGTTGGGATCACGCGGCCATCCCAGCTCGGATCGTCGGCCAGCTGCTTGTGGTACTTCAGATCGTCGCACGGATCGTCGGTGGTCGCGAGGACCGCAAGGTTGAAGCGGTGGTAAAGGGAGCGGGGGAGGAACTCTTCGGTGGTGAGTGCCTCGTTGATCTGATCGTAGATCTCATCCGCGGTTTCTTCGGACGGGCGGACGCGAATGCCGAAGACGTCGTAGAACTCTGATTCAAACCAGAACTGCACGGCGGTGCCGCGGAAAACCCACCAGTTCTTGCAGAACAGGCGCCAGGCTTCACGGGACTTCTCCGGGGTCATTGGCGAACCGACCGGTACGCCGAGATCCTTTAACTCCACCCCGGCAACTGAATGCAGAATTCGGTTGGTGTAGTGATCCGGGGTGAGAAGCATGGTGGTGGGATCGGTGAAAGGCTCGTTGTCGGCCAGCCACTGGGGCGGAACATGGCCATGGGGAGAGATGATCGGATGCTTCTGCTCTTCCTCGTACAGTTCACGCGCGATCTTGCGAACCGCGGGATCTGCTGGGAAGAGGCGATCCGGATGAAGCTCTAGGGGCTTGGGTGACATATGATCCTCCTGAATTACGGGTTTTGGTCATCGGTGACCAAAATCTTCACCGTCCAGAATAGCCGTAAATGTGACCTGTCGCGCATTACATTTAGAGAAACGCCCGTTTCGCGGAGTGAAATTCAACATACTCGCCGCTTGAAAACGGTATTTTTTGCGTTAATGAACGGTGAACGGAAAGGGGGTTAACGAATCTGCGAAACGCCAAAAAGGCCCAATTTCGTTGGATAAAGACCTACGTATACTGAGAGCCGTGAGCGAGCGTGAAGATGCGCTCGGTCGTTTGCTATCCACGCGACGGATCTGAGGGGGGCTAACTTTAACCGTTGCTTTTTACATAAACTGAGTGGCGACACTCGAAGGTGGCGTTGCGCGGGCTAAGGTGCTGGCGCGGCGGCAACGGTGGCGACGGTGCATACCGGATCTGCTTTCGATTTCATTCGTTGAAAGGCGAAACTATGGTGAATGAAAATAAGGCTCTTCAGGAGGAAGTGGAACGCCTCCAAAAGGAGTATGACCAATACAAGGATTTGCGGGTTTACACCAAGAAGCCCGTAACCATGTTCCGCTCCATCGGATTTGGAACCGTGGACTTTATGGGCGGCGGATGGAACACCATCATTTCCGGCCTCCTATTGTTCTTCTTTTCGAATTACGGTGGTTTGACCGCAACGCAAGGCGCCACGATCCTTGCGGTTGCACGTATCGTTGACGCGATTACCGCGGTGTTTATTGGAACCCTGACGGACAACCTCTACCGGATGAAGGTCGGCCGTCGCTTCGGACGCCGCCACTTCTTCCTTTTGGTCGCCGGCCCGGCGATTGCGATTGTCTTCCCGTTCCTGTGGCTGACGCAGATGGGCTTCTGGTACTACCTGGTTATCTACCTCATCATTGAGATTCTCATCGCAATGATCCTGATTCCGTGGGAAACCCTTCCCACCGAGATGACCGAGGATTACACCGAGCGTACGAAGCTTTCTTCGACCCGTATGTTCCTCTCTGCTACCGGTACCTTCGCGGCCTTCTTCATTCCGGCCATCGTGCGTGGCACCGGAAATCCGAACGCCTACCTTATCACCGGTATCGTCCTCGGCATCCTCTACTTCTGCGGCGTGATGTTCACCTACTTCACCACCTGGGAGAAGGCGCTCGATCCGCAGACGATTATCGATATGGAAACCCGCCCGAAGCTTGGCTTTGCCGGATCCGTCAAGCACACCTGGAACGAGTTCGTTTCGGTGTTCAAGCTTTCCTCCTACGTCAAGCACCTGGGCGTCTACCTCTTCTCCTTCACCGGTAAGGACGTCTACGCCTCGGCGCTGACCTTCTTCGCGGTGTACGTCCTCTACCAGACTGAGTCGCAGGGTCTGTGGCTGCAGGCAGTGTCGATTATCGGCCTGCCCGTCACGGTTGCCGCTGGCTTCCTCATGGTGAAGAAGGGCCCGCGCTTCCTGTGGTCGCTCTCCTTCTCCCTCATCCTGGTAGCGCTGGCCGGCGTCGGCGCGGTTTACCTCATGAAGCCGAACAACCCGTTCGCGTGGATGCTGGTTACCGCCGTTGTCTACCAGTCGGGCCGCGCAATCCTCGAGTTCACGCCGTGGAACGTGTACCCGTTCATGCCGGACGTTGACTACGTGATGACCCGCGAACACCGCGCCGGTATTTACGCTTCGGTGATGACCTTCTTCCGTAAGCTCACCGGCGCTATCGGCACCTGGATGGTTGGTTTCATTATGGACCACACCGGATACGCCAAGCCGCTGGAGGCCGGAGAAGCCCTCAAAGCCGGATTCGCCACCGCGAACGCTGACGGTAAGCCGGATAAGGTTGATTGGGCCGGATTCATGGATAGCGTGGGAGCTCAGCCGCTCACCGATATCAACGGTTTCGATCCGTGCTCGGCCACCGCTGCCAAGTGCGAGGTTGTGCAGAGCTCCGGTGCTATTTCCGGTATCGCTTTCGTGACGATCATCCTCCCGGCGATTCTCATCGCTTGCGCGTGGGTCATCTCGCACTTCGTGTACCTCAACAAGGAAACACACGACATCCTCATGGAGGAGACCCGCCGCCTCGAAGCCGGTGGCTCCAAGGCCGATGTGACGCCCGAAGCGAAGAACGTTTTGGAGAAGCTCACCGGTCACAAGTACGAGACTCTGTGGCCTGAAGTTCCCCTCTACGCCCAGGACTAAGACCATAGTTTTACCGAATCTTCGGTAACGCACCGGTCGCACATTGGGGCCACGCAGTTAGGTGCTAGGGTGCCGGCGAGAAGCAACTGCCTCTCGCGCGAAATAGAAAATGGCGCTCAAGAGTATCTAGCCGCGTGGCCCCAAACTTATTTTCATACAAGCAGAACGAGGTGACAGCCAATGGGTGGAGATCGAGGATTCCTCTACTTCACTATCGCGTTTGGAATTATTTTGGTTCTTTGGGGCCTGTACCTGTGGCGCGATTTCTACTCGTCAAAAGCTAAGCGCAAAGGGCTTTCCATTGAAGATAAAGCCGCGGCCCTGGTACTTGGCGAAAACGAGGGGGACCAAGCCGGCATTATTGAGATTCGACGCCGCCACCCCGAACTCACCATTAATGACTGTAAAGCGATCTACTACAAGCTAGTTGAGGACCGTGCCCACGAAAAGCATCGTGCCAGAAGGCCGCTTCCGGGAACGGGAGTCTCCGAGCGCGCAAATGATGAGCGCCTGCGGCGCGAAAACCAAAAGCGCGCCCGGAAACGGGGCGAGGACTCCTAGAAACCGCTTTCTTCTTTCATCGCCAGCCAGCGCTGACGCACCGCAAATGCGTTCTGCTTTGGCTGGCGATCGCGCGTAAACATCCCCTTCTTGTTTCCTCCCACGCGCATAATCCCCGGCGCGGTCTGAAAATCGGCAAAGTTCCACATTTGCTCACCCACCACCTCGGGAATATCGTCAAAGACCCGGTGGAACATGGCAAGCATGTCCGCCTGGAATTCCTCGGACCAGGGCCGATGGTAAAAATCGCGGTATCCGGGCAGAGTGTCGGGGCCGTACTCGGTGAAAATGATGGGCTTTCCGGGCGCCACCTTAATCCACTCCGCAATTTCTTGGCGGAGGTGCGCCTCGGCGTCGTCCAAATTTCCGGTATCCACGTACCAGCCGTAGTACCGGTTGAGCATAACGACGTCGAACAAATCGATGGTCTTCTCCTTATCGGGAGTTGCTAGCATAATGTTCACGAATCCCACCGGGCGATGTTGCGGGTCAGATTCACGGGCCGCACGGGCAACGGGCTCAAAATATGCCCGCGCCTCGTCGGCGCCCGAATCCGGTTCGTTCATCACCGACCACAGCACCACGCAGGGATGGTTCTTATCGCGTTCGATGAGCTTTTCAACCTCGCGCACATTCCCTGCCCGAGTGGTGTCATTAATCGTCTCGGGGGAGAAGGTTTTGAAGGTTTTCCCTGACCCCAAGATTCCGCCCGAAACACCGGTATTAAGCCCGACGGCGGGGGTTTCATCAATCACCACGACGCCACGCTCGTCGGCGTAATCCATTACTTCTTCGGCGTAGGGATAATGCGAGGTGCGGAAGGAATTCGCGCCCTGCCATTCCATGATTTCAAAATCGCGCACCATAAGCGCATTGTTATGGCCCTTGCCAATCGTGATGTTATCTTCGTGGCGTCCGTAACCCCTGAAATAGAACGGCTTACCATTAATGAGGAACTGGGAATCCTTCACCTGGACCGTGCGCACACCGAACTTTTGGGGATAAATATCCTGATCCGCACTCACCTCGAGGGTGTAGAGGTAGCCGCGCCCGGGCTGCCACGGCGTTACATTCGGGATTCTTAGCTCGCCCGCCGCGCCTTCGCCCGCGGCGACTTCCTTCCCAGCCGCGTCTAGAACTCGCACAGAAATATGCTCCGCCCCGGGGGCGGCAGCTTCGTAGCGAACAATTCCATCCGCGCCGTCAAAGTCCGTCACCACAGTGACATCCGTTACGGCAATCAACGGGCGGGTATATAGAGAGACCGAACGGTGCAAACCGGAATAATTGTAAAAATCGTGGAAGTAGCGCTGGTGAGGCTTGCCGGCGCTGTCTGTTTCGATCCAACCCGGCGGGATCGTATCCCAGCTCAGGCGGTTATCGACCGCGACGCTCAGGAGGAACTCCGCGCCCGGATCAACGGCGTCGGTAATATCCGCTTCAAAGGGCAGGTAGCCGCCCTCGTGTTCGGCGACCTGCTGACCGTTCACCCACACCTTCGCCGCGTGGGTAGCGGACCCAAAATGAAGAATGAGGCGATTATCCGCCACAATTCGCGGCACAGTGACGCGCCGCTGGTACCACAGCAGGCCAACGTGGTCACGAAGGTCGACGTCGTTCGTGATGTCGTTGTACGACGCCGGAACCGGCATCGGGCGCCCGTCGGTAAATTCGTCCCGGTAGCGGCCTTTTTCAATCCCGTCATTTTCCTTGTCGACAGCGAAGTTCCACACGCCGTCGAGGTTGAAAACCGCCCGTGACGCCGTTTGCTTGACTCGTAACACTATTCCTCCTTCTTCTTCCCGCGGCGAGGCACACGCGCGCCGCAGGATAAACGAGAACCTCAACAGCTCAACTGTGCGCGCCAATTCCGGGAATATCCTGGGTAGACGATAGCGCGGCGCCTGGAAAAGGACGCAAGCGGGGGCGAGCAAGACGCAAGCGGGGCGCGGCCTAGGTGGGCCGTGGCTCACACCGATTTGCGAGCTTTGAGGCGGCGCGCGTTTGTTTCAGACACTAGAATTTACGTGTTCAGCGAGAAAGAAAGGCACGTATGTCTGAGACACTCAGTCCCCTCGACGAGGCGGGAGTTGCCGCCGCCGTCGATGCGGCACAGGAGGCATTCGAGCGGGCAGCAACTCTCGACGAGTTGAAGGCTGCTCGCTTGGCGCACAGCGGCGATGATGCTCCCATCACCAAGGCAAACCAGCAGATTCGTAACCTCTCCAAGGAAGAAAAGCCGAGCGCTGGAAGGCGAATGGGCGCGGCCCGCAAGGCAATTCAGGCGGCCTTGGCGAAGGCCACCGAGCGGCTGGAAAGCGCTGCCGAAGAGCAGGCGCTGGCGAGCGAAACGGTGGACGTTACCCTCCCGACGCGGCGGGCGCCGCAGGGAGCGCGCCACCCGCTCACGGTTCTGGAAGAGGACATTTCGGACTTCTTCGTTTCCATGGGTTGGGAGATTGCCGAAGGCCCCGAGGTTGAACACGAGTGGTTCAACTTTGACTCGCTGAACTTTGGTCCCGACCACCCGGCCCGGCAAATGCAGGATTCCTTCTACGTCGAAGGAGTTGAGTGCGCGGCGGGTAGCGATGCGGGTGCAGAAGGCGCGGCGAACTCCAACGCCGGGAGCGTTACGCCGCAACCTGGCCTCATGCTTCGCACCCACACCTCGCCGGTGCAGTCGCATTCGCTTTTGCGCCGCGGTGCGCCGCTCTATATTGCTTGCCCGGGCAAGGTGTTCCGCACCGATGCTCTGGATGCAACGCACACCCCGGTATTCCATCAGGTGGAGGGTCTGGCGGTTGATCGCGGGCTGACCATGGCGGATCTGAAGGGCATGCTCGATCATTTCGCGCGCACCATGTTCGGGCCCGATGCCCGCACCCGTTTGCGCCCCAGCTTCTTCCCGTTCACCGAGCCGAGCGCGGAGATGGACCTGTGGTTCCCGCAGAAGAAGGACGGCCCGGGCTGGATTGAATGGGGTGGATGCGGAATGGTCAACCCCGAGGTGCTCCGCAACAACGGCATCGACCCGGATGAATACACCGGATTTGCGTTCGGTATGGGCATTGAGCGCACGCTCATGCTCCGTAACTCCATTGCAGATATGCGAGACATGGTGGAAGGCGACGTCCGCTTCTCGCTTCAGTTCGGAACCACCGGGAGGGGTAACTAATGCCGCTTATTCCAATTGATTGGCTATCGCAACACGTAGAAACCCCCGCGGACCTTACCCCGGCGCAGCTGGCGAAGGACCTGGTGAAGGTGGGCCTGGAAGAGGAAGAAATCCATCCCGGCCCGGTGCAGGGACCCGTCGTCGTCGGGAAAGTGCTGACCCGCGAGGCGAAGGAACAGTCCAACGGCAAGGTGATCAACTACTGCCGCGTGGATGTGGGCGCGCACAATGACGCGCCGGGCGAGGGCAAGGAGCCTTCCGAGCTTCCCAGCCGCGGAATTATTTGCGGCGCGCACAATTTCGATGCGGGCGATTACGTGGTCGTTTCGCTTCCCGGGGCGGTGCTTCCGGGCGGATTCGCCATTGCGGCCCGCAAAACATACGGCCACACCTCAGACGGAATGATTTGCTCCGCCGCGGAGCTGGGGATTCCGGGGGATGCCTCGGGGATTATTGTGCTCGCGAGTAGCGACGCCGAAGCGCAGGAAGCCGGGCTTCCCGCGGTTGGTGAAAATGTACTCGGCTACCTGGGCGTTCCGGGCGAAACTCTGGAAATCAACATCACTCCCGATCGCGGCTACTGTTTCTCCATGCGCGGAGTGGCGCGCGAATATCACCACTCCACCGGAGCGGCGTTCACTGATCCGGGCTTGCCGGAAAACCTGCCGCAAGCGCTGCCGGAAACCGATAACTCTCGCGCTTTCCCGATCGAACTGGACGATTCCGCGCCAATTCACGGAGTTCCGGGATGCCGGCGCTACGTAGAGCGAATCGTGCGCGGGGTGGATCCCACCGCGCCGTCCCCGAAGTGGATGGCGCAGCGGCTCACCGAGGCGGGCATGCGGCCAATTTCTCTGGCCGTGGACGCGACGAACTACGTGATGCTCGATCTTGGCCAGCCCATGCACGCCTATGATCTGGACAAATTGGTGGCTCCGATCGTGGTGCGCCGCGCAGTTGGGGGTGAGCGCCTGGTGACGCTCGACGGTGTTGACCGCGAACTGGATCCGGAGGATTTGCTGATTACGGATTCGCAAAGCGGTCATGGCGAGCGCATTATTGGCCTGGCCGGCGTCATGGGTGGCGCTTCCACTGAAATTACCGAGCACACGGAGAACGTGCTGGTTGAAGCTGGCGTTTTCGAGCCGGTGACGATTTCTCGCACCGCCCGCCGTCACCGCCTCCCCTCCGAGGCGTCCAAGCGTTTTGAGCGCGGGGTGGACCCGGCAATTGCCGCGGTTGCCGTGCAGCGCGTGGTAGACATTCTGGTGGAGTACGGCGGGGGAGTTGCCGACGAAGTAATGGGCGATTTCGGCGAGGTCGCGCTGCTTGAACCCGCGCGCTTCCCGGTTTCGGAAGTGGCGCGCCTGCTGGGCATTGAGGTCCCGGTGGGGCGCGTGCGCGCGATCCTGGAAGACATCGGTTGCACGGTGAAAGATATTTCCGACGACCCCGTAGCTGGGCAAGATCCAGCCCGCGCCGTCTTCTCGGTAACCCCTCCCACCTGGCGTTCGGATCTCGAGGGCCCGGCGCACTACGTGGAGGAAGTTGCCCGCCTGGTTGGCTACGACGAAATCCCGAGCAAGGTTCCCACCGCGCCGGCGGGTACCGGGCTGACCGGTCCGCAGCGCCAGCGCCGGGACTTCTCTCGGGCACTGGCTGAGTCCGGCTGGGTGCAGGTTCTCAGCTACCCGTTCGTTGCCCAGGCAACTTTTGATGCCGAGGGTCTGGAGGATTCCGATCCGCGGCGGGTGGCGATCCGCCTCAAGAATCCGCTCCAGGACGAAAAGCCGCTCTTGCGTACCTCGATTCTCGATTCACTTCTGGACGTTGCGGCCCTGAACGTGCGCCGCGGCAATCCGACGGTGGCAATCTTCGAAACCGGGCACGTGGTTCGCCCCGAGGGCATCACCCCGGCCGAGATCCCTTCCGCTGGGGCGCGCCCGAGTGAAGAGCAAATCGCCGCCCTGCACGCCGCTATTCCTCACCAGCCGCATCACGTGGCGGGTGTGGCATGCGGCCAGGTGACCCTCGAGCAGGCCGGTTTTACTCCGGTGGTATGGGATTGGCGCGACGCAATTGAAGCCGCAAAGCAGGTGGTGGAGGTGACCGCACGCCCAAGCGTGCGCGCGGCCAAGCACGCCCCCTGGCACCCGGGCCGTTGCGCGGAAATTCTAGTGGGCGAAACCGTTGTTGGTTATGCCGGCGAGCTCGCCCCCGCGGTGTGTAAGGCTTTCGATCTTCCACGCGGAAGCGTGGCCTTCGAGGTGAACACCGATGGGCTTTATGCGGCGTCGCCGCGGGAGCCCATGGAAGTGGAGCCGGTTCTGACGAATCCTGCCGCCAAGGAAGACCTCGCTTTTGTGGTTGATGATTCCGTGGTTGCACAGGACGTTGCCGAGGTTATTGCACAGGCCGGCGGTGAGGCGTTGGAGACCGTGCGTATTTTCGACGTCTACACTGGCGATCAGATTCCCGAGGGTAAGAAATCGCTTGCTTTCGCGCTGAGCTTCCGCGCTGACCACACCTTGAAGGCGGACGAGGTGGCCGGTCTGCGTAAGAAGATCACCAAGGCCGCGACGAAGAAATTCGGCGCGGAGCTAAGGGCGTAAATGCGCTCAGAGCACGATTACATCCTGGAAAGTACCGGGGTGATCCCCGCGGTCACCCCGGTAGAAGAACACCACTCGGCGAGCCGGGTGCTTATTACCGGGGCGTCGCGCGGAATTGGCCGCGCCATAGCCATTGGTTTGGCGCGGCCGGGCCGCACCCTGGTGCTCGTCGCCTCGAAGATTTCTCGCCTGGAGGGTACCGCCACCGAATGTGAGATTCGGGGGAGCGACGTCGTTACCCTGGGGTGCGATTTCTCCAAAGAGAAGTCGATCCGGGAGATGACGTCGATTCTTCGCGGTAGCCCCGCCCCGGATATGGTGGTGAACGCCGCCGGAGTTTTCGGGGAAGAAACCGCGCCGTGGGAAGCAACTCCGGAAGATTTCGAGCGCACGCTCAAGGTGAATCTTTTGGCGCCGTTCCATATTCAGCGAGCGGTAGTGCCGCGAATGCTGGAGGCCGGCGGCGGGCGCATCCTTGATCTTTCTAGCGGGGCCGCTATCAAGGACTCGCCGGATGCTTCCGCCTACTACGTATCGAAAACCGCACTTTTGCGGCTGGCTGGTTGCCTGCACGAGGCCGGTTACGAGCGCGGCCTGCGGGTGCTATCGCTGGCGCCGGGCGTGGTCAAAACTGATATGACCGCGGCGATGAAAGCGCATGAGGGACGCACCGAATGGACCCCGGTAGAGCGCTCGGTGGAGATCGCCCAAGCCTTTGCCGCCGGCGACTTGGACGGCCTCGCCGGAACCCAGGTGCGCGCCGGCACGGATAGCCTCGAAGATCTTCTCACTCGCTCCGCCCGCGTGGAGGCTTCCCAGGAAGACGCTAATTTCCAGTCAAAGCGGCTCCGCCTCACTGACTGGTAAACGCGGCATCGCAATTCGCGATACGTTCTTTCCGCTATGTCGGATGGTATCGACAAGACGACCGTAGGAAATCCAAAGGAGGGAGGGCTACCTGATGACCAGGTAGCCCTCCCTCCTAAATTTTGCAAAGGCATTCTCCGCTTCGCGGGCGCCGTCTGCCCTGCGGCAAGGCGACGCGCGGGCGCTAGTGGCGGTTCTTGCCGAAGCCGCGACGATTGCCCCGGCCGGAATTGCCGAACTTGCCCCGCTCGGAGCCGAAGTTTCCGCCCTTGCGCCCGCCGCGGCGGTAGCCATCACCTTGGCGATGCCCCTCAGAGCGGCGCTGGCCGTACTTCTTGCCGCGCCGATCCGCTCCAGCGTGCGGGCCGGTATCCTCGGAAATCTTGAGCTGGCGTCCGGAAACCGTGGCCTCGGAAATCCGCCGGCGCGCTTCCGGAGACAGCGGCACTCCGATCTCCACCAAGGAGAAAGTGGGGTAAATATCGATATGGCCGAGGTCAGATCCGGAAAGCCCGCCTTCACCGGTCAGAGCGCCCACAATTGCACCCGGCTTCACGCGATCCTTATGGCCCACCTCCACGCGGTAGCGCACCGCGTTGGGCAAGCTCTTGGCGTTCTTGTTCTTCCGCTTCTTCTTGTGGAAATCGTCGGAATCGTCATGGAGATTATCCGGTGCATCATCCGCAGATGGCCCCGGATCACGCACGCCCAGCGCAAGCAGAGCCAGGAGCAAATCCTCGCGGGTCATGGCCGGCTTCTGCTCAGCGTTCGCTCCCGCGTCAGCCGTCTCGCCTTCGTGGGCCCCGGTGGTAGCGGAGCCATCTGCTGATTCGGTTACATTCTTTTCCCCGAGCAATGCGCCATCAAGGGACGCGGTGGCCGGATCAGGGTTTTCCGCGGCTGTCCCGGAAGAATCTGCAACCGTTGTAGAATTGGTGTGCGCGGAATTTACGGCGTCGAAAGCCTCCAAAACCTCGCGATATACGCCCAGACGGCCGGCCTCAAACCGCACCCGGGCATTTTCCACGAGCTTCTGCGCGCGCTGCTTGGACACCTGCGCGGCGGTCGGAAGATCGATTTCCTCCATATCGGACTTGGTCTGCTTGGCGATTCGGCGTAGGCGCGGAAGCTCTTTCGCTGTCACGAACGTGAGCGAGCGGCCCGAGCGCCCCGCGCGGCCGGTGCGGCCGATGCGATGCACGTAGGTATCGGCCTCGCGCGGAACGTCAAAGTTCACCACCAGGCCAATGCGCTCTACGTCCAGGCCGCGGGCTGCCACATCGGTAGCCACCAAAACGTCGAGAGTTCCGTCGCGCAGGCGCTCAACCAGGCGTTCGCGATCCTTTTGCGCCACGTCGCCCGAAAGCGCAGAGGTCGCAACTCCGCGGGTACCCAGCTCAATAGCCAAATCTTCGGCCGTCGCGCGGGTGCGAACAAAGACCAGGGCGGCATCCGCCTCGGAAACCGCGAGGACGCGAGCAAGCGCGTTCACCTTGTGGCGCGAGCGCACCACCGCGTATTGCTGAGTCACCGTGTCTACCGTGGATGCCGGGGGAGTAACGGTCACTTCCAGTGGATCATGCAAATGCGTTTCCGCCACGCGGCGAATGGCCTTCGGCATGGTGGCCGAGAACAGCGCCGAAACGCGCTCCTCGGGCAGGCCGGAGGCAATCTTTTCGACGTCGTCGGCGAAGCCCATGCGAAGCATCTCGTCGGCTTCATCCAAAACGAAGTAGTGCACGTGGTCGAGCTTCAGCGCTCCGCGATCCATAAGGTCCATAATGCGGCCCGGGGTACCAACCACAACCTGGACGCCGCGCTCAAGCGCGCGCAACTGCGGAGGGTAGGGCGAGCCGCCGTAGACGGCGAGCACCTCAATACCCGCGCGGCCGGCCGCGAAAGACTCAATCGCATCCGCGCCCTGCATAGCAAGCTCGCGGGTGGGCGCCAAAACCAGCGCCTGGACCGTCTTCTGTTCGGGATCAATGCGAGAAACGAGGGGAAGGCCGAAAGCGGCCGTCTTACCGGTGCCGGTCTGAGCAACGCCCACCACGTCCCGGCCCGAGAGCAGAGCGGGAATCGTCTGCTGCTGGATTGGAGAAGGAGTTTCGTAGCCCAGTTCGGCTACGGTATGCAAGATTGAATCCTCAAGGCCGAGAGCCGCAAAAGCACTAGCGGCGGCGTCGTCGGAAACAAGAATTTCAGGCACGGAAGTATCAGTATCGAAAGTCAAAGGAATCCGTTCTTAATTGCGCGCACCTCGTGCGCTTCGTGGAGACCTATCCGGCCTCGTGGCGATGTGTCGCCAATAAACAGTGTAATACGGGCGCGCGGTGGCGCGCGGGTTTAGCGGCGCGGTTCACGGCGCCGCAAGCGATCGCGGAACCGGGCGGCGCGCCGCTCGTTAGCGTGGCGGTCCAGGAAGGGCACGCGCGGCGCTTCCGTTTGCGGGTCGGAATCGGCGTTTTCAAAGCGAGTAGCCGCATTCGAACCCTCTCGCGGCTGGACGCGACGAGCGGTGAAAATGCTCAGCGCCACGCAAGCGGCCATAATGGCGAAACCTACGAAAAGTCCGGTGCTAATGGGTGGGGAGATAAGCGAGTACACGATGCCGATAATGGCGGCTCCGAGCGCGCCGCCCATGGTGTCTGCGATTTGCAAGGAACTGGAGGCGCGGCCCTGGTTTTCCAGGGAGGAGATAGCCAGGGCGTGGACCGTCAGTGCCGGGTAGGCCGCGCCGATACCCAAGCCGGTGACGAACCAGCCCGCGATGACAACCAAGCCGGAAACCGATTCCAGACATCCAATAACCACCGCGAGCAGACCCACAAAACCTATAGCGGTACCGAGGAACGGCAGTTGCGCGCGCTTTTCGTGGTCGCGTACCCGCCCGGAGATCCATGAGCCCACCGCCCAGGTAATCGAGCCCACCGAAAGAATCAGGCCCGCTTCGGTGGGGCTCCAGCCGTGCACTTCCTGCAGCTGTAGCGGCAAGAACATTTCGATGGAAACGAAGGCGCCGTTAATGAACATTCGGGTGAGGACGGTTGACGGCAGCCCGCGGCGAGCGAGGAAAGTTCCGCCCGGAAGCAGAGGGGTTACGAAGACGAAAGTGGTGGCGGTGGCGATCGCAATCGTGACAAAAACCGTCCAGGTGAAGGCGCCGCTTTCGGTTCCGGAAACCACCTGCAGGGTCGCGATTCCGATGCCTGCCAGGCACGATGGCGCCGCGGTGCGGCCGAGCCGTAACTTGGCGTGCTCGCGCTCAATATCCGGCACCGACTGCATCCCGCGAATGAAAATAGGCAGAACGATCACGGTGAGAATCGGCGCAATGGCGAAGACCAGGCGCCAGGAAAAATGCTCAACAATGAAGCCGGCGAGCACCGGGCCGAAAAGCGAGGGCAGTACCCACGCGGCGGCGAAGGCAGTGAAGAAGCTGGGCTGGCGCTCTGGCTCCACAGTATTGCCGACCATGGTGTAAAGCGGCACTAGGGTGAGGCCGGCTCCCAGGCCCTCGATGGCGCGACCAATCACGAAGATGTGCATATTTGGCGCCAAGGTGCACAGCGTCAGGGCGATGGTGATGAGGAAAACGCCGGTGTACAGGCAGGAATGGGGGCCTTTGGTATCGGACCACGGCCCGGCTATCGCCGTCGTCATCAGCTGGGTCGCTAGCACCACGCCCATCGCCAGAGCGTACAGATTCTGGCCGTCGAGATCCTTGGCGATGGTGGGCATCGCCGTTGTCACCGCCATGGTTTCGAAGGCAACGATGGTGATATACCCCACCGAAAGAATCTTGAAAAGACGTTCCGTTGCGCGGTCCATGATTATCTTTTTTGCCACGGCTCATCCTCCCTACCGGTTGCATACACATTGAAAATACCCGCGAAATATCGCGGGTCGTCATTGAATCGGCTTTCCCGCGCAGACTTCTGGCCCAAAGGGCCCTTGAAATGCGGGCACATCCCCTAGTCTCCCAGGATAGGGCGAGAAAAGAAAACCCCTCTACCTTTTCCGCTGAAGTGCGTTTCGGCACTCTTTGATTGGTGCGCGTTTGGTGTGGAGTTGGCGCGCTTTTGTTGCGCGGTGCCGTTGCGTGCGCCGCCGGCTCGGAAAGAACGCCCGGGCAGAGGTAAAGTTATCAGGTGCCCGCCCGTCTCGCGGGCACAGCGGCGGCCGCCCGTCTCGCGGCACCAGAAAATACCAAGAATTGAAAAGAGGAAACGTGCTACGTACCCGCACCGCAGGTTCCCTGCGCATTTCGGACGTTGGCGAAACTGTCACCCTGGCCGGCTGGGTGGATCGCCGGCGCGACCACGGAGGCATCGCATTTATCGATTTGCGCGATGCTTCGGGCGTTGCCCAGGTAACGCTCCGCGAGGAAATCGCGCACGAGCTTCGCAACGAATACTGCATTAAGGTCACCGGAATTGTTCGCGAGCGCCCCGAAGGAAACGCGAACCCCTCGCTGGCAACCGGCGAGATCGAGGTGGAATCCGAGGACGTGGAGATCCTCAATCCGGCCGCACCGTTGCCGATTCAGGTATCCGATCACGCCGAGGACGCGGGCAAGGTTTCCGAGGACGTGCGCCTAAAGTACCGCTACCTGGATCTGCGCCGCAGCTACGAACAGAAGGCGTTGCGCTTGCGTTCGAAGGTGAACAAGGCGGCGCGCGACGTTCTCGATTCGCATGATTTTGTGGAGGTTGAGACCCCTACTCTTACCCGTTCGACGCCGGAGGGTGCGCGCGACTTCTTGGTTCCGGCCCGCCTGAACCCGGGCACCTGGTACGCCCTTCCGCAGTCCCCGCAGCTGTTCAAGCAGTTGCTCATGGTGGGTGGAATGGAGCGCTACTACCAGATTGCGCGTTGCTACCGCGATGAGGATTTCCGCGCTGATCGCCAGCCGGAGTTCACGCAGCTGGATATTGAGATGTCTTTCGTAGATCAGGAAGACGTAATCAACGTGGCGGAGCACGTTCTGCAGGAGGTCTTCAAGCTGATCGACGTGCATATCGCCACGCCGATTCCGCGCATGACCTTCAAGGACGCCATGGAAAAGTACGGTTCGGATAAGCCGGATCTGCGCTTTGGCCTGCAGCTGGTGGACCTCACCGAATACTTCAAGGACACCCCGTTCCGGGTATTCCAGAACCCGTATGTCGGTGCCGTGGTGATGCCGGGTGGAGCCTCCCAGCCGCGTCGCCAGTTCGATAAGTGGCAGGAGTGGGCGAAGGCGCGCGGCGCGCACGGCCTGGCCTACGTGACAATCGCCGAGGATGGCACCCTGGCCGGCCCGGTGGCAAAGAACATTTCCGAATCCGAGCGGGCGGGCTTGGCCGAAGCGACCGGCGCCAAGCCCGGCGACTGCATTTTCTTTGCCGCTGGCAAGCCGCAGTTCTCTCGCGAGCTTCTCGGCGCGGCGCGCCTGGAAATCGGTAAGCGTTGCAACCTCATGGACGAAAACGAGTGGGCGTTCGTGTGGGTGGTTGATGCCCCGATGTTCAAGCCATCCTCAGAGGCCAAGGCGGAAGGAGATGTGGCCCTCGGTTCAAAGTGGACCGCCGTCCACCACGCCTTCACCGCACCGAAGCCGGATTGCGAAGATACCTTCGATACCGATCCGGAAAGCGCATTGACGAACGCTTATGACATCGTCCTCAACGGCAACGAGATCGGTGGCGGATCCATCCGTATCCACAAGCGCGATGTGCAAGAGCGCGTGTTCAAGGTGATGGGCCTTTCCGAAGAGGACGCGCAAACCAAGTTTGGCTTCCTCCTGGAGGCCTTCAAGTTCGGCGCCCCGCCGCACGGCGGAATCGCTTTTGGTTGGGATCGCATTTTGTCGCTTATGGTGCACGCGCCTTCAATTCGTGACGTGATTGCCTTCCCGAAGATCGGTAACGGCTGGGATCCGCTCACGGATGCCCCGGCGCCGATTACCGCTCAGCAGCGCAAGGAGGCCGGTGTGGACGCCCAGCCCAAGGAGCGGGTCGAGGTTGATGCCTCGGGCGCTCCGGTTGAAGCGGCCGACGCCGACGCTACCGGCGAGGCGAAACAGAGCAAGTAAGTTCCAGGCCGGGCAGGTTATTTATCCGCCGTGGGGCGTGATGCCTCATTTGCTGGGTGCAGGTTGCTCCAGGCCAGAATATTGAGCCGAGAGGCTTTGAGGTGCTCCCCGAAAGTTGGACCGAAGGGTTCTTACTTTCGGGGAGCGCTTCTATGCGGAGAGACTTTTTGATTTTTATCGAATTATTTATGCCAAGGCATACAGGTATCAGCGCGGCCAATTTACAGCGCAGTTGATCTACAGCGTAGCTAAGTTACAGCGCCTCGGCCCCGCGCACGCCCACGAGCAAGCGTTTATCGATTGGCTTTCCCTCGCGAATAATTGAAAATGCGCCGCTGGGTTCTTGGATAGCCGCCTGCACTTCGCTCAGGTCACGAATCCCGGCCTGGCGCAATGCCGAGCAGATCTCGGCTTTGGTGACGTGCCCTTTGGTGCGAGCATCGGCCAGCACATTGCCGTGCGCGATGAGCAGTACCGGACGCGGACCAAATTTACCGTGGCGTTCACCGCGTAGCCCGAGCGCGGTGGAAATCAGCTGGCACACAATGAGGGTGATAAGGCTGAGGATGCCCGCGGCGACAGTGGGGGTTTGCCCCAAACTGGCGCGGGCGGCAATGGCGCCAAACATAATGCCGGCCGCGATATCAGGAAGTGCCAGCCGGCGCCCCAGGGACCGGCCAAAGAGGCGAAGCAAAATAACCAGGAAGGCGTACATGGCAACCGTGCCGAGCACGATGACCAGCGCTTCGCGCGGGGTCATCGCAATGAGGCGCCAAAATGGAGCATCGTCAAGAGAAGACATGTTCCCATTATGGCGTTTCGCGAGATTTCGAGTTAGTTCTTGTGCTTCGGACTCGCCAAGAGCTTCACCGGCTGGAATGCGCCCGTGGGCATGCGCGAGTTCCGCGTGTTCTTGGGGCGGTATAGGCTAAACCCCGTGGATTTTGTTTCAAAGCACCTCGAGGAACCGGTAGACGAATCGATTTTTTGGAAAGATGAGCGAGATGCGGGGCGTGACGCCTCCAGCATGACCGCACTTTACGAAACCGCACAGGCCGCGTGGAGAGTTTCGAACGGGGGAGCCTTCCTCCTCGGGGTTGGAAATCCAGAAAACCTCGCCGCGGCGCTCGAAGAGGGGATCGGGGAGTTCGGCGAACTGAAACATGCCAACCTCACCGCGGGCACTGAAGAATTCTTGAGCGAAAAGGTTCGCGCGGCGCTTCCCGAGCGCCGCGAGGCGGCCTGGACGTTCTTCTGGAGCATTGAGGAGCTCGCGCAACAGCCGGGCGAGGAACGAGCAAAGTTGCTCCCCGGAGTAGCGGGCGCCGAGACAGCGAAGAATATCCTTCGCGTGGCAAACCCCTACTCGGACGCGTTTCGGCATCCGGACGATTTGCGCTGGTGGGGAATCGCTAGCGAAGCCGATGGGGAAATCGCCGCGGTTATTGGCGCTTCGAGCGCTAGCCTCGCGAGCGGAGAAACGGTCAGCTATTTGGAAGGCTTGGGCACCTTGCCGGACTATCGTGGGCAGGGTCTTGCCAGTGCCCTCATGGCCGGCGCTTCGCGCCAGGAATTTAAGGACGCCGATGTGGTGGCCTTCGGAATGTGGGCCGAAAACGATCACGCGCGGGCGCTGTACAATAAGCTCGGCTGGCAAGAAGGCCCCACCTTGAGGATTTATTCCGCCTCCCCGCTACGGCCGCACTAAACTTTTTGTCCTCTTCGACAGCCAAGGAAGAGCCCGAAAGCGGTGCTCAAGGGAAATATCCTGATCCAGCTCCGCGACCGATAATTACCCCTCAGAGATACCTAGCTTCTGGTGGATCTTCGTCATCCACTTCGGAGCCCACCAGTTCCATTTGCCGAGAATCGTCATGGTGGACGGAACGAGGAGCATTCGCACCAGGGTGGCGTCCAAGAACACGGCAATGGCGAGGAATACGCCCACTTCCTTGATCGGCAAAAGATCACCGAAAACGAATCCAATGAACACCGCAATAATGATTGCCGCGGCGGAGGTAATAACGCGCCCGGAGCGCTGCATTCCCAGCGACACCGCGCGATCATTGGTTTCCCCGTGATCCCAGTATTCCTTCATGCGGGCCACCAGGAACACCTCGTAGTCCATGGCCAGGCCGAAGCCGAAGGCAAGCCCGCAGGCAACCACGAATGCCGTCATGCCATTCACTTGGGGAAGGCCCAGGTAGCCGTTTTGGAACAGCCACATGGTCAAGCCGAGAGAAGACACCAGCGACAGTCCGTTGGTAATAAAGGCCTTGATCGGAATTACCAGCGAACCCGTCATAAGGAAGAGCAGAATAGTTACCACCACGGCAATCGTGGCGAGGGCGTAAGGTGCGCCGTCGGCAATGACCTGGTTGAAGTCCATTTGGGTGGCGGCGCCGCCACCCACCATCACGGTTTCGCCCGCGCTGTGGGCGCGAATTTCCTTCACGACCGCGGTGGCTTCGGCGCCCACCGGATCCTCCACGTCAAGGTTCACGTCAATGCGGGTCCAATCGCCCGGAAGCTCTTCCGCCTCGGAGACCGCAATTACGTTATCCAACCCGCTCGCAAACTCACGTTCGCGGTTCACCAGCGCTTCGTCGCCGTCAACCAGAATTGTTACCTCAGGGGTGGTCAGTTCCGGGTAGTGCTCATCGAGCTGACTCAAAGCCCGGCCGGCTTCGGTGCTTTCAGGAACGTAGGACGAGGGGTCGGTGCGCAGGTGACCGTTGCCGATCGGAATCGCGAAAAGCACGAGCACCGCGATAACCCCGAGCATCGTCACCCACGGGCGGCGTTGCACCCAGTGCGCAATCTTCGAAAATACACCGTGGTCGGTGTGGGTATCGCCCATGACCGCGAGCACCTTGTGCATACCGGGCAGTTTCTCCACCACCGAAGGTTTCACAATGCGCGCCCCGGCGATCCTGAGCAACGAAGGCACCAGGGTGATCGCGGAAAACACCGCCAGGAGCACCACGAGGAAACCGCCGATGGAGATTTCGCGCATAATCGCGGACTTAATGAACAGCAAGGAGAGCACCGCAATCGCGATCGTCACCGCGGAAAAGAACACCGTGCGTCCCGCGGTTTCCACCGTCCGCACCTGGGCACTTGCCATCATGGTGCGCAGCTCGCCGGCCTCGGGAAGCTTGCCGCCCTTTTCGGTGGAATATCCGGCCGCCTCCAGGCGGGCGTTGATTTCCTCGCGGTAGCGGGAAACCATGAGCAGCCCATAATCAATCGAGAGCGCGAGACCAATAATCGAGACCACGTTGAGCACGAAAATATCCGCGCCCATAAAGAAGGTCATTGCCCAAATCGCGCCGAGGGTAATAGCAATTGCGGCAAGCGCCCCGCCAATGGGCATGAGGGCGGTGAGGATTCCGCCGAAGACCAGCACCATGAGCACCAGCGCCACCGGCAGGCCGATCGCCTCGCCGCGCACGAGGTCTGATTGCGCGGTCTTATTGAGTGCCTTGACCGCGAGTGAGGAAGACGTGAGGGCAACGTCCGCGCCGCTCGCTTGCGCCGTGCTTTCGTAGCCGCGCATGGTGGCGAGCACCTGTTCTTCGATGGCGTCCTGGTCCACGTCCGGAGAAATCGTGGCGACGACGACGAAGCCGTCCTCGGATTCGAATTTGCCGGCCGCTTCCTCCGCCTGCGGGGTAGCTTCCTCAATAGCTGCCTCGCGCCCCTGGGCCAGCACCTCTTCCTCTGAGGGCTGGGGCTGGGCCGCCATTTGTTGCTCGACGGCGGCGGTCACCTGCTCTTGTGCCATGTGCGCCGGCACGCCCTGGGCCACCAGAGCCTTCACCTGCGCGGCGATTTCCTGTTCCATTTGTGCTTTGGCATCGGCCTGCGCCTTGGCGTATTCATCGCGCGCGGCTTGTTCGCCTTGCTTGGCCGCTTCCTCGAGAATTGTTGCTTTCAAACTCTCTGGCGAAACCGCGCTCACGCCCTCGATTTTTTGGAGATCTGTCACGAGTTGCTGGGTGGGATCGGTGAGCGCGGCGGCGTCGGAAACCTTCGAAACAACCGCGGTGACGGCGGTGTCGTCCTCCTCGGCGAGGATGTCTGAAACGTTCTGAGCTTCGGTGCCTTCCGCAAAATTGTCCGCGTTGCTGAGGCGGTCAAAGAGGCCGCCTTGCCCGAAACCGGAGAAAGCGGCGATCAGCGCAAGCACCGCAACCACGACCCAGGCGAAGATAACTCTCCAGGGATGATGAACAGACATACGACCAAAAGCAGAGAACATATCTTTATTATTGCCGTGTAATCCGTGGCTGACCACACATTTCGGCAGAAGGGAGAATTTTAGGTAAACAGCGCTCGAAGCGTGTCGGAGCGGGCCGCTATGGTGGAGACGTGGATCTTTTTGAAAGTGCTTCGACGGATGAGCGCGGCGTGCCGCTAAATGAGCACGGGCCGCTTGCGGTGCGCATGCGCCCGCGCACCATTGAAGAAGTGATTGGGCAGGAAAAGCTCCTTCAGCCCGGCGCTCCGCTGCGGCGCCTGATTGAACCGGGGGAGGGTTCGGTACCGTCTTCGGTGTTCTTGTGGGGGCCTCCCGGTGTGGGAAAAACAACCCTCGCCTATTTGATTGCCCACGCGGGTAAGCGGCGTTTTGTTGAGCTTTCCGCTACCTCGGCCGGCGTCAAGGACGTGCGCCAGGCAATTGAGGCGGCGCGCCGGGCGCTGGTGACGCAGGGCTCCGAAACCGTGCTGTTTATTGACGAGGTCCATCGCTTTTCCAAAACCCAGCAGGATGCGCTTCTTCCCGCGGTGGAAAACGGGTGGGTGATTCTGGTCGCCGCAACCACCGAAAACCCCGCGTTTTCGGTAGTTTCGCCGCTACTTTCGCGTTCCCTTTTGGTGACGCTCAACGCGCTCGACGCCGAGGCAATTGGCAAGCTGGTGGACCGCGCCATGAGCGACGAACGCGGCCTAGACAGCAAATTCGAAATAACGTCGGAGGCTCGAAACAACCTCGTTCGTCTGGCAGGCGCTGACGGGCGGCGCTCGCTGACTCTTTTGGAGGCCGCCTCCGACGGTGCGCGCCAACGTGGCTCAGAAACAATTGAGGTAGAGGATGTTTCGCGCGCCGCCGATGGCGCAACCGTGCGCTATGACCGCGACGGCGACGATCACTACCAGGTCATTTCTGCCTTCATAAAATCAATCCGCGGTAGCGATGTGGACGCGGCCATGCATTACCTGGCCCGCATGCTCGAAGCGGGAGAGGACCCGCGTTTTATTGCGCGCCGGCTTATGATTTCCGCCGCAGAAGACGTTGGTATGGCCGACCCTTCCGCCCTGCAAACCGCCACCGCCGCCGCGCAGTCGGTGGCCATGGTCGGCATGCCCGAGGCACGCATTATTTTGGCTGAGGCGGTAACGCACCTGGCAACCGCACCAAAGTCGAACCGCTCGTACAATGCGATCAATAAGGCGATCGCGGACGTGCGGGCGGGAAAGGGCGGGGCGGTACCCCTCGCGTTGCGTAATGCGTCGTTCAAGGGTGCCGAGGAGATGAACTACGGCAAGGGCTACCGCTACGCGCACGATTTTGATGGCGGGGTGGCTCCCATGGAATTCATGCCGGAAGACTTGGTGGGAGAGCGCTACTACGAACCCACCGACCACGGATACGAAGCGCAAGTCACAGCCAGATTGGCGAGAATCCGCTCGATTCTCCACCCGGAAAACTGATAGTATTCACAGGTTGCGTTTTTACTGGCGCAACACCTGGGGCCTTAGCCGAATGTGTTGGTCCCGCCCCGCGATCTGCGCGGGTGTGCATATTGACAGGTAATACAAGGAGATTTTCATGGCTTCTGGAAACAAGTCGCGCAAGATGGTGCGCCAGTCGCGTGCGCTGGGCATCGCTCTTACCCCGAAGGCCGAGCGCTACATGCAGCGCCGTCCGTACCGTCCTGGTGAGCACGGCCGCGGCCGCACCAAGGATTCCGACTACTCGGTACGTCTGAAGGAAAAGCAGCGTCTGCGCGCCCAGTACGGCATTCGCGAATCGCAGATGCGCAAGGTGTGGAACGAGGCTCGCCGTGAAGACGGCCTCGCTGGTGAGAACCTGGTTGAGCTGCTGGAAATGCGCCTCGACGCGCTGGTGCTCCGCGCCGGTTTTGCCCGCACGATTCTGCAGGCTCGTCAGGTTGTGTCCCACTCTCACATCCTGGTTGACGGCAAGAAGGTCAACCTCCCGTCCTACCGTGTGAAGCCGGGTCAGGTTGTGCAGGTCAAGCCGAAGTCGCAGGCTTCCCCGCAGTTTATGGTTGCCGCCCAGGGTGCGCACCGTGACGTTCTGCCCAAGGTTCCCGAGTACCTCGACGTCGACCTTGAGAAGCTGAAGTTCAGCCTTTCCCGCCGCCCGAAGCGCTCGGAGGTTCCGGTTGAGGCTAACGTCCAGCTCATCGTCGAATACTACTCGCGCTAAATTCTTGTTGACGGCGGCGCTAGAGCGGATTTTGCAAGGTTTCGCAAAGCGTTAGCGGCGGCGTCGTCGAACATAATGGCTCCCCGAAAATACTCGGGGAGCCATTGCTTTTAATGCATAGCGCGTTACCTGCTAAAGTTCGCGGCGAGGTTGCACGTTTCACCCGCGTGGAAACCGCGATGGGCCGCGCAACCGGGTAAACTCGCTCTGTATGTGCGCAGAACGCGCCAGAAATCGAGGAGAATAGATGCGCAGTGCTGAGATTCGTCGGCGTTGGCTAGATTATTTCGCCAAGCAC
Organism: Actinobaculum massiliense; assembly: GCF_001457435.1. GTDB lineage: Bacteria > Actinomycetota > Actinomycetes > Actinomycetales > Actinomycetaceae > Actinobaculum > Actinobaculum massiliense. Next base: position 99,921 of record NZ_LN881717.1, read on the forward strand.
GACCACCACATTGAACCGTCGGTGTCGCTAGTAAGCCCGGACCCGTCGATTCTTTTCACCATCGCTGGGATGGTGCCCTTCATTCCCTACATCGTGGGAACGCAGGAGGCACCCTGGCCGCGCGTGGCATCAGTGCAAAAGTGCATCCGCACCAACGATATCGAGAACGTCGGCAAGACCACGCGTCACGGCACCTTCTTCGAAATGTGCGGAAATTTCTCCTTCGGTGATTACTTCAAGGAAGGCGCAATTGAGCTCGCCTTCGGTTTGCTGTGCTCCTCCCAGGAGGAGGGCGGTTACGGTCTGGAAAAGGACCGTATGTGGGCCACCATTTGGGAGAAGGACGACGTCGCTTTCAACAAGCTGGTGGAAGTTGGCGTTGCGCCCGAGCACATCGTGCGCCTGACCCGCGAAGAGATCTTCTGGTCCACCGGGCAGCCGGGACCGGCCGGTCCGTGTTGCGAGATCCACTATGACCGCGGCCCTGAGTACGGCCCCGAAGCCGTGGGCGGCACGGTTGACCCGGGCGGCGACCGCTACCTAGAAATTTGGAACCTGGTCTTTGATCAGTACCGGCGCGGCGAGGGCCAGGGGAGCGACTATCCGCTCCTCGGCGATCTTGACCAAACCGCGATTGATACCGGAGCGGGCCTGGAACGTATCGCGTTCCTGCTGCAGGGCAAGAACAATATGTACGAAACCGATGAGGTTTTCCCGGTAATTCAGCGCACCGAAGAGCTCACCGGCAAGAAGTACGGCGCTAATGAGGAAGACGATGTGCGCTTCCGCGTGATTGCGGACCACGTGCGCTCCTCCATGATGCTTATTAATGACACCGTCCGCCCCGGTAATGATGGGCGCGGCTACGTGCTTCGCCGCCTCCTGCGCCGCGCGGTGCGCTCTTTGCGCCTGCTTGGCCTGGATGAGCCGGTGCTCGGTGAGCTCGTGAAGACCTCGAAGGACTCCATGAAGGAGGCCTACCCGGATCTGGAGAAGAACTTTGACCAGATTTACCGGGTGACGACCGAAGAAGAGCAGGCTTTCCGGCGCACGCTGGAAACCGGAACGGAAATGTTTGCTAACGCGGTGGCCGAGGCGAAGAAGAAGCCGGGCAAGCCGACGCTGGCCGGCTCCGCGGCCTTCACCCTGCACGACACCTACGGCTTCCCGATCGACCTCACCCTGGAAATGGCCGAGGAACAGGGCGTTGCCGTGGATGAGCGGGGCTTCCGAACCTTGATGAACGAACAACGCGAGCGTGCGCGCGCTGACGCGGCGGCGAAAAAATCCGGTCACGTGGATCCGCGCGTGTACCACGAGCTTTTGGCCGCGAACGGCAATACAGCTTTCCTCGGCTACACCGAATCGGCGGCCGAGGGGAAGGTCGTGGCGATTCTGGAGAACGGCGTGGAGCAGCCGGCGGCGACCGCGGGTTCGCAGGTGGACATTATTTTGGATGCCACCCCGTTCTACGCGGAGAAGGGCGGCCAGCTCGCTGACCACGGCACGATTTCGGTGGCGGGCGGCGGTCTGATCCGAGTGGACGACGTACAGGAGCCGGTCAAGGGCTTGCATGTGCATCGCGGCGAGGTAACCGAAGGCGTTATTGCGATGGGCGATATTGTGCACGCGCAAATCGATACCCTGCGCCGTCACCAGATTGCGCAGTCGCATACCGCAACCCACATGGTGCACAAGGTTCTGCACGAATTCCTGGGCGAACAGGCCACCCAGGCCGGTTCCGAGGATGCGCCTTCGCGTCTGCGTTTCGACTTCCGCCACGGCTCGCAAGTTCCCGCGGACACCATGACGGAGATGGAAGCGCGCGTGAACGAGCGTTTGCAGGATAACCTCGCGGTAACCGCCGCCGAGTACCCGATCGAAGAGGCAAAGAAGCTCGGCGCCCAAATGCTGTTCGGCGAGAAGTACGGCAATATCGTGCGCGTGGTTTCTATTGACGATGCGTGGTCGCGCGAATTCTGCGCCGGCACGCACGTGAAGGATACCGGCGAGATCGGCCTCATTACGATTTTGGGTGAATCCTCGATTGGTTCAGGTGTGCGCCGCATTGACGCCCTGGTGGGTGAAGGCGCGTACGCGAAGGGCGCGCGCGAGCGGGCCCTCGTTTCCCAGTTGACGACGACGTTGCAGACTCGCCCGGAGCTTTTGCCCGAGCGTATCGATACGCTCTTGGCGCGCCTGAAGGCGGCGGAAAAGGAAGTTGCCAACCTGCGCCGCCAGGAGCTACTTTCGCGTGTTGATTCTATTCTCGAAGCCGGGCGCGACCTGGGCGAGCATCGTATTTTCCGGGCCGATCTGGGGGAGGTTTCCTCCGCCGACGATATTCGCACCCTCGCTCAAGATGTTCGCGGGCGCCTACCCGGAAGCGATGATGCGGTAGTGATCGTCACAGGCATTGCCAACGACAAGCCGATCGTGGTGGTGGCAACCACCGAAGGCGCGCGGAAAAACGGGGCTAAGGCGGGGGCCTTGGTATCCCATATCGCCAAGCGCCTGGGCGGCGGTGGCGGCGGCAAGCCGGATCTGGCCCAGGGCGGCGGCACCGACGCAACGAAGATCGACGAGGCGGTTACCTCCGCCCTCGAGCTTCTGAAATAAGGCGGCTTTGTGCGGCGCGGCATCCGGCTAGGTGTGGACGTTGGAAAAACTCGTACGGGATTAGCCAAGAGTAACCCGGAGGGTACCTTGGCAGTTCCGGAACGAACCCTTTTTGCTGATGGGTCAGACCTTCGCCGGGTGGCGCGCATGGCACGCCGCGAGCAAGTCCTGGAAGTCATCGTGGGGCTTCCGCGAAATATGGATGGCACCGAGGGCGCCTCGGCTCGGTACGCGCGGGACTGGGCAGGTAAACTTGCTCGCAAGATTGCCCCCATTCCGGTGCGTCTTGTTGATGAGCGCCTTTCGACCGTCTCGGCTCACGCGCAACTGGCGGAGGCGGGGCTTTCCGCGCGGAAACATCGCGCGGTCGTGGATCAAATGGCCGCGGTGGTTATATTGGACCTCGCTCTGGAGACTGAGAAGAATACTCAGCAACCTCCGGGCGAATTGGTATCATGTGATGATTCCGGCGACGCCAGGAAATTCGAGGAGGAATACGGCGGAGATGAGCGACGTATTTGACGATTTTGGGGAAAATAGCCGCTCCCGCGCGCGTACGAGTTCGCGGCGCAACCGCCGCGCGAGTGAACGTGCCCGGCTACGGCGTCGTCGCCAACTAACCACCGCCGTCATTACCTTCTTCCTCGTGGTCATCCTGACGGCGGCCGCCGTGGTGCTCGGTGGAAAGCTTTTCTCCGGCGGGGGGAGCGTTTCCGATTACGAAGGAACCGGGACCGGCTCGATCCAGGTGGTTATTCCAGAAAATGCGACCGGCACGGATATGGCGCGAATTTTGACCGAATCGGGCGTCATCGCCTCCGAAAAACCTTTTATTGACGCGTTCCGAAAGGACGAGCGGGCCACCGGGATCCAACCCGGTGCCTACGAGTTGCACCAAAAGATGAGCGCGAACGCGGCTTTGCTGGCGCTGCTCGATCCGTCCAATATTGCCACTATTAAAGTGACGATTCCCGAGGCATGGACCAAAGATCAGGTGACGGCTCGACTGGTCAACCTTATGGGCTACTCCGAAGATGAGGTGCGTGCCGCCATGCAAAATGGTGACGCTATTGGGCTTCCCGCGCAGGCGGAGGGGAATATTGAAGGATGGATGGCTCCCGCTACCTATAGCTTCGATCCGGATACCAGCGTGCAAGACGCGCTATCGCAAATGGTGGCTAAGCAAGTCCGCACCCTCGAATCGCAAAAGATTCCTGCTGACCAGTGGAAAGATGTGCTCACCAAGGCCTCCATTATCGAGCGCGAGGCGATTTCTGCCGCGGACTATCCGAAGGTCGCGCGCGTTATCGAAAATAGGCTTGCTGATAAGACCGGCGAAGTGCTTGGCAAGCTACAAATGGATTCCACGGTTCTCTACGGAGTGGGGAAGACCGGCGGGATTCCCACTGCCTCTGACCTGGCTAACGACAATCCCTATAACACCTATATTCACGCTGGTCTGACCCCAACCCCGATCGGCCAGCCGCGCCCGGAGGCCATCGCGGCCGCTTACCAGCCCGCCGAAGGCGATTGGCTCTACTTCACCACGGTGAATCTAGAGACCGGGGAAACAAAGTTCACGGCAAATTACGAAGACCAGCAGCGTTTCAAGGCTGAGCTCGATGCTTGGATTGCGGCGCACCCGGATTATTTGAAGTAGCCGGCGCACGGGTAGCCGGGCTTTTCGAAACTGGTACTGCCGTGCGCTGTGGATGGGAACTCGCGCTACCTGAAGGCCACCCCTAGCGTGAGGTCATGGGATTTTGGTCAAAGGAACGCCTCCTGCGAGGCGTGCTCACCCCGCTTGGGGCCACCGGAATTGCGCTGGCGGTATCTGCCCTCTGCGCGTCCTGGTACCTGCTGTGCGAATCTGGGTTGGCAGCGTTTCCATTGCCGGCCGGCGAATTGGGAGCGCCGCTCGGGGAATCTTTTGGCCGGCTCTGCGAGCTTGGTATGGCCTCGCGGATAGGAGCGGCGGAGGCGAGGGTGGCCTGGCTGGTGTGCAGTTGCGCGATAGCGGGTTTCCTCGCGATAGCGGCGTACATCGACCAAACCCTGCGCATACTTCCCGATCCACTCCTGGCGCTAGCGGGCGCGCCAGCGCTCCTCAACGCGGTTATTTCAGGAAACTATTTCAACCTGCTCGCCGGGGTCGTGCAGGCCGGTCTGGGTTACGCCTTTAATCGGGTGACGGTTTTTGGGCGGGGAGATGCAAAGCTCATGGGTGTGATGGGGCTCTGGCTGGGCCTGGGCGGCGGACTGGTGGCATTCGCTTGCGGGGTGGCGGTTGCAGCGGGTGCAACCACTTTCCAGATGATTCAATACGGCTCAGATCCGCGCCGAACCATTGCTTTGGGGCCGTGGCTAGTGCTCGGAAGCTGCCTTACCTGGATGTTCCTGGTGTGGATGTAATAGCTGGGAAGAACGCGCTACGCCCAGATATGTGAGAGAACTGCACACAGATATGTGAGAAAACTTGCCACCTTAATTAGTGTGATGCCGGGAAGCCGTGATTCGGGTGTCGGATATTCATGAAAGAATACAGATCATGTTGAGGTGGTCTACAGCTGGAGAATCGCACGGGCAAGCACTCGTCTCCCTTATCGAAGGAATCCCTGCCGGGCTTGAAATTTCTACCGCGGATATTGAGCGGGCCCTCGCACGCCGTCGCTTGGGGCACGGGCGCGGGGCGCGGCAAAAGTTTGAAAAAGACGAGCTCACCGTTCTTTCGGGTCTGCGCCACGGGCACACGCTTGGATCCCCCATCGCCATGGTGATTGGCAACTCCGAGTGGCCCAAGTGGGAAGCAGTTATGGCCACCGATGAGGTGCCGGCTCAAGCCCTACTCAAGGATGCCGGAAAAGGCGATACCCGCGAACTGGCGCGAAACAAAAAGCTCACTCGGCCGCGGCCCGGCCACGCGGATTTGACCGGGATGAATAAGTTCGGCTTTGACGATGCCCGCAATGTGCTGGAACGCTCTTCGGCCCGGGAAACCGCCGCTCGCGTTGCTGCCGGCGAGGTAGCTCGCCAGCTCCTGCGCCAGGTGGCCGGCATTGAGATCATTTCGCATGTTCTCTCCATAGGCACCGCCGCGGACGAATCCGGGCATATCCCCGGGCCCGGCGATGCTGAGCGACTTGATTCCTCTCCGGTGCGATGCCTAAATCCGGAGGCGGAAACGGCGATGATGGCGGCGATCGACGATGCTAAGCGGGCGGGAGAAACGCTGGGCGGCGTGGTGGAGGCCGTGGCCTACGGCGTGCCGCAAGGTTTGGGCTCTTACACCACCCCGCACGGCCGCCTCGATGCGGCTCTGGCCGGTGCCATGATGTCCGTGCAGGCGGTGAAGGGGGTAGCCATTGGCGACGGTTTCGAGACCACGCGCCGCCCCGGATCAGCCGCGCACGATGAGATCGAACGCGAGGATGGCCGTACCCGGCGAGTGACGAACCGCGCGGGCGGAATCGAAGGCGGAATGTCGAACGGTGAACCCATTCGCGTGACGGTTGGCTTCAAGCCCATTTCCACCGTTCCGCGCGCTTTGCGCACGATTGACACGCAGACAGGTGAGGAGGCAACCGCAATTCACCAGCGTTCAGACACCTGCGCGGTGGTGCCGGGCGCCGTTATTACCGAGGCAATGCTGGCTCTGACCCTAGCCGAGTTCGTGGCGGAGAAATTCGGCGGCGATTCCATTGCGGAAATGCGGCGGAATATGCGCGGCTTCTTGGATTCCATTCCTGAGGTACGCAAGTGAGCGTACGCGCGGTGATCGTCGGGCTTCCGGGGGCGGGCAAATCGACCGTCGGGCGGCTGTTGGCGAGGGAACTTTCGGTACCCTTCGCGGACACCGACAACCTGGTGGTCACCGTCGCGGGTAAATCTGTTTCCAAGATTTTTGCCGACGACGGCGAAGCCGCCTTCCGAAAACTCGAGGAACGAGAGATCGCCCGGGCCCTGCATCACTTTGATGGCGTGCTTTCCCTCGGCGGGGGAGCGATTCTTTCCGAAAAGACGCGCTCTACCCTGGCGGATTACCCGACGATTCTGATTGACGTACCGCTTGATGAGCTCCTGCGGCGAGTCACCAAATCACGCAATAAGCGCCCGCTCCTGCAGGGGGATGCGCGGGCGAACCTGGAACGTATAGCGACTGAGCGCCGGCCGCTGTACGAATCAGTGGCGAAAATGCGAATTGAATCTGGGCCGGGGCCGGCGCGGGCGGTAGTGAAATCCGCCGTCGAGAAACTTGCAGCCTTTGAATCACGCAACGAAACGGACGGGGAAGGGGCCTCGCGGGCGCCTCAGGAGAACGGCACGCTACCCTCGCGGCGGCATGAAAATGACAACGAAAGCTAGTTTTGTGGCCGGATAAATGGAGCTTCCTTGAACGGGGCTGTATTCTGGATGGCGGACTAAATCTCGAAAGGAAAACAAGTGGCATCAACAAACGAACTGAAGAACGGCATGATCCTCGTCCTGGACAAGCAGATGTGGCAGGTCGTGGAGTTCCAGCACGTCAAGCCGGGCAAGGGCCCCGCCTTTGTGCGCACCAAGCTGAAGAACGTGATGACCGGTAAGACGATTGACCGCACCCTCAACGCGGGCGTGAAGGTGGAGACCGCTACCATCGATCGTCGTGAAATGCAGTACCTGTACAACGACGGCACGGACTACATTTTCATGGATAAGGACACCTTCGAGCAGATCCCGGTCTCTCCCGAAACGGTTGGCGACGCCTCGCATTTCCTGCTGGAGAACAACAATGCCACCGTTGCTTCTAACGACGGCCGCGTGCTGTTCATTGAGCTGCCCGCCTCCGTGGAGCTGAAGGTGACCCACACCGAGCCCGGCCTGCAGGGTAACCGCTCCAATGCCGGAACCAAGCCGGCGACGGTCGAAACCGGCTACGAGGTTCAGGTGCCGCTGTTCGTCAATGAGGGCGACGTCCTGAAGGTTGATACCCGCACCGGCGAATACATTTCGCGCGCGAACGACTAATTATGGCCAGAAAGTACAAGAAGGAAAAGGGGCGCTCCACCCAGCGGCATCGCGCGCTTGACGTTCTCTTCGAAGCCGATGAAAAGAACCTCCTTTCCGAGGAGGGGATCTTGCATTTGCTCGAAGATCGCCAGGAGATTTCTACCGCGCAGGTGCCGATTGGGGAATTTGGCTCGAGCATCGTCGAAGCCTACGCGCGTCATATTTCCAACGTCGACACGCTCATTGAGGCCGCTTCGGAAGACTGGGCCATGGATCGAATGAATGGCGTTGACCGCAATATCTTGCGCGGGGCCACCGCCGAATTCATCTATCTCGACACCCCGCGTAGCGCGCTGGTACCCGAGTGGGCAAATTTGGCTCGTTCAATGTCTACCGAGCGGTCGGTTGGTTTCGTCATGGGAGTGCTGAACCGGGTCGCCGATATTCGCGAACGTGAGCTGGCCGGCGGGGAAGAACCTGCTGGCGAACAGGCACCGGAGGAAGTTTCGGACGCGGCCTTAGATGCGGAAGTGGAAGCTTCTGATTTTTCGGATTTGACCGAGGAACTGCAGAAGGAAATTCGGGAGGGAAACATCGAGATTCTCTCCAAGAATGACGCCGTTGCCGAGTCTGACGAGCCCGAAGGCGAGGATCTTTAGCACCCTCCTCGTCGCTAGATAAATATTGCTGGTGGGAGCCTCAATTCTGAGTTACTCCCACCAGTTTTTATGCGGTTATGTCGCGGCGGGCATTGCCTGGCCCAGCTCTGACTTGCCCAGCTCAGCCCGCCCGGGGCGAAAGCGACGAGCGGCTAGCTTTCGAAACGACCAAAATTCGCGTTGCGGCCAAACAACCTATCGAGCTCGCGACGCTCTTTCTTGGTAGGCCGCCCGCTTCCCGGATCGCGCTGCGCCACCGGAAGGAAAGCGCGAGGCCGAGCGGGCGTCAAATCTTCGTAATTCTCACGCGCCTGCGGGGCGGAAACACGCTTCGTAATAATTCCGGTTACCTTGAGGATCCGGTCAAATCCGGCCACCCGGTAGCGCACAATATCGCCCACCCACACTTTGCTCGCGGGCTTGACGGGTTCGTCGTTGATGCGAACGTGCCCTGCCTTGCATTCGTTGGTGGCCAGGGAGCGGGTTTTACACTGGCGCACGCTCCACAGCCAAACGTCGATCCGGGTGGTTTCCATAGTCAAAACCTTATCCGTGTTGACGGACAGGGGTGGGTAACAGAGCCGGGCGCGTGCCCGGGCGCAAGTGCTGGGACCCAGAATTAAAAGTAGTTAAATTTCAGTAGATCAAAGAGTGTTAAAGCCGTTCTTTCGAGCTATCGTAATAGCATTCAAATGGATGAGGCAGGGGCACAGGGAGATACTCGAGCGTCGCGAAAACGCTAGGTTTCCTTTCGAGCGCTTTGTCCATATTGAAGTTATTGGAACAAGCCAACAAGGAGGATCCATCGTGGCAATTCCTCAGCTATCCCACGAGCAGCGTCTAGAGGCGCTAGACAAGGCGGCGAAGGTGCGGCGTGACCGCGCGCAACTCAGGCGAGACTTGAAGGACGGGTCAATTGGCATTGCCGAGGTCGTAGAACGAGCAAAAACGGATCCCGTGGCGGCCCGCCTGCGGGTTCGCGCCATGCTCCTCGCCCTTCCCGGAGTTGGGGAGATCAAAGCTGATCGCCTCATGGAGCAGGCAAAGATCTCGCCGAACCGGCGAGTTGGTGGCCTCGGTGTGCTCCAGGTGCGCTCCCTTCTTGATCGCCTGAGCTAACTAGCGCGATTGCCCATCTGCCACAACGATGTGGCAACATGGGGGCATGGTTGAATCGCGCTCAAAAATATTTGTTATCGCTGGCCCTTCGGGGGTTGGTAAAGGCACTCTGGTGACGGAGCTAACCAAGCGAAGCGATGCAATATGGGTTTCGATTTCGGCAACCACTCGGGCTCCGCGCCCGGGCGAAATTGACGGGGTGTCTTACTTTTTTGTTTCGGACGAGGAGTTCGATCGCCTCGTTGATAGCGGGCAGATGCTGGAGTGGGCAATTGTGCACGGCAGTGCGCGCTACGGCACCCCGCGTGGGCCGGTTGAAGAAGCGGTAGCGTCCGGGAAAATCGCAATTCTTGAGATTGACCTTGCCGGCGCGCGCCAGGTGCGCCAATCCGCACCCGAGGCGACGCAAATTTTCATCGCCCCGCCGTCGTCGGAGGAGCTGGAAAGGCGGTTGCGCGGGCGCGGCACGGAAACTCCCGAGCAAATCGAGCGGCGCCTGCAAACCGCACGCGTCGAGCTGGAAGCAGAAGGGGAGTTCGACGTCGTCGTCGTCAATGACAGCGTGAACCGTGCCACCGATGAACTTCTTCAAATCATTGGGATTTCCCGCTAGACTGAAGCGCTGAAGCTTTTAAGCCCGAACGCGCCCGGAGCGCGAGTCGGTGACTTATCTCAAGAAGGGAAGTCAATGTTCGGAACTGTTCCGGAACCCGAAGGCATTACCAATCCGCCCATCGATAATCTTCTCAAGAAGATCCCGTCGAAGTACGCACTGTGCTCTATCGCCTCCAAGCGTGCCCGTCAGGTGAATACTTATCGGCAGGAAATGGCACGAGGGGACGCCAACATTACAACCTACGGCGCGCTCGTTTCCGCTGACCCGGAAGAAAAGCCCCTCTCCATCGCTTTCCGCGAATTGGATGAGGACAAGCTGGACTGGTCCATCGACGGCAAGTCTCCTGCCGCTGAAGATAGTGCGGAGGAAGCTACTGGCAAGGATGCGGTGGCCCGTGATGAGGAGTCGGTGGTTTCTGACGCGGCGCAGACCGGCGCGGAAGAGGCGCAGGAAGCCGCGGAAGCTACTGATGAGGCTCCTGAGGCGTAACTTTTTGAGGGAAACACGTGGATAAGGACCTCGGTTCACCCCGAGTAGTGGTAGGCGTCACCGGTGGTATCGCGGCATATAAAGTCGCAACGCTGGTGCGTTTACTCGTTAAAGCGGGAATTGACGTCACGGTGATCCCCACCCCGCAATCGCTTTCGCTCGTTGGTCGTACCACCTGGGAGGCGCTCACCGGCCATCCCGCGCTGACGGAGGTAACCGACGACGCCGCTGGGGTAGCCCATGTGCGAATTGGAACCCATGCGGATCTGGTTATCCTAGCGCCCGCCACCGCCAATACGCTGGCGAAAATGCGACTGGGAATCGCCGATAATCTCCTCACCAATACGCTTTTGGTGGCGCAGTGCCCGGTGCTGGTGGCGCCCGCGATGCACACCCAGATGTGGGAGAACCCGGCAACCCGGGACAATGTAGAAACCCTGCGCGGGCGCGGTATTCACGTGATGGAACCGGATTCGGGCCGGCTCACCGGAGAAGATTCCGGCAAGGGTCGTATGCCCGAGCCAGAAGATATTGCTGAGCAGGCTTTCGCACTTCTCGGTATGCGTAGCGACTTAGCGGGAACGCGGGTTGCCATTTCTGCTGGCGGCACGCGTGAGGCCCTGGATCCGGTACGATTCCTGGGGAATCGCTCTTCCGGTCGATTCGGAATTGAAATCGCGAAAAAACTACTCGCGCGCGGTGCTGAGGTTCGGCTCGTGGCTGCGAATGTGGAGACCGCACTTCTCGAGCAAGTGCGCGGTGCGAGGATTGAGCGTCTGAGCTCCACGGCCCAGCTGCATGAGGCGATGGACGCGGCGGCGCGTGAGGCGGACGTGGTAATTATGTCCGCGGCGGTGGCCGATTTTCGGCCCAAGGACGTGGCTAGCTCGAAGCAAAAGAAAGATGGTAGTGCTTCGCGCATCCTCGAGCTGGTGGAAAATCCCGATATCCTGGCCGATCTTGGGCACCATCGGCGTCGTGAAAATCAACTGATTATTGGTTTCGCGGCGGAAACAGGTGACGAGCGCGGCAGCGTGGTGGACTACGGGCGCCGCAAAGCTCAACGCAAAGGCACCGACCTAACGGTGGTCAACGAAGTGGGAGATGCTACCGGTTTCGGTGATGTCTCGACGGCGATCACCGTGCTCGATTCGCACGGGCAGACCGTGGCGCAGGCAAGCGGCACGAAGGCGCAGATGGCGAACGTAATTGTGGACGCCATTGCGGAAAGAATTTACGCGGCGGGCGGCGAAGGTTCCGCCCGAGACTACACTAGGTAAGGGGAGCTTTACCTAGAGCAGAGATTGCCCTGCGCAATACTTTTTTAAACCAGAGTCTTGAGGAAACCAAGGAGTTAGAAATGACGTACCTGCTGCCGTTCACGTCCGAATCCGTGACGGAGGGCCATCCTGATAAATTGTGCGATTTGATCTCGGACACCATTTTGGATGCCATGCTCGAGCAGGATCCGGATTCCCACGTGGCGTTGGAGACGATGGTTACCACCGGCCTGGTTCACATTGCCGGTGAGGTTACCACCGCTTCCTACGTGGAGATTCCGCATCTGGTGCGCGAGGCTATTCAGCGCACCGGCTATAACTCCTCGGCGGTCGGATTCGACGGCGCCTCCTGCGGCGTCACCACCTCCATTGGCCAGCAGTCCCCGGATATTGCGGCCGGTGTGGCGAACTCCCTGGAATCGCGTAGCACCTCGGATATTGAGCGTTACTCAATGCAGGGCGCGGGCGACCAGGGAATGATGTTCGGGTACGCCACCAATGAGACGAAAACCCTTATGCCGGCGCCTATTCAGCTGGCCCACCGCTTGGCGGAGCGGCTGGCCGATGTGCGAAAGAGCGGCGCGGTTCCTTTCCTGCGCCCGGATGGCAAGAGCCAGGTGACGATTGGTTACGACGGCGATAAGCCGGTGGAACTCGACACCGTGGTGCTCTCTACCCAGCACGATGAAAATGTGCAGATTGATTGGTTGGCCGATACCCTCAAGAACCACGTGCTTCTTCCGGTGCTTGAAGAGGAAGGCCTGGACCTGAACACCGACAAGATGAAGCTCCTGGTGAATCCTTCGGGGCGTTTCGTCATTGGCGGGCCCATGGGGGACGCCGGAGTGACGGGCCGCAAGATTATTGTGGATACATACGGCGGCTTCGCCCGCCACGGTGGCGGCGCGTTCTCCGGAAAAGATGCCTCGAAGGTGGATCGCTCGGGTGCGTACGCCGCGCGGTGGGTGGCCAAGAACGTGGTTGCCGCCGGGCTCGCCTCTCGGTGCGAGGTGCAGGTGGCTTACGCCATTGGGCGGGCCGAACCTGTTTCGGTGCGCGTCGATACTTTCGGTACTGAAACGGTCCCGGCCGATCGGATCCGCAACGCCGTTATGAAGGTGTTCGACCTGCGCCCGGCAGCCATTATCGACTCTTTGGATTTGAAACGTCCGATTTTCGCCAAGACGGCCGCGTACGGCCACTTTGGGCGGGAGATTCCCGAGTTCACCTGGGAAAAGACCGATCGCATTGAGGAGCTGCTGCGCGCCGCATAAGTTGGCGGGAGTGACGCGGCTGGCGCGGGCATAACTAAAAACCGTGTCGGGGCAACGCGCTACCCTGTGTGTATGGACGAAATTGCGGGACTAGGGGAGATACCCGAAATAGGGGAGCAGGGGCTCCTACTTGATGTGCCTCGCCGGGCGCGGGAAGTGGCCGGCGAGGTGGCTAATCCTATCGTTCATGTGCGGCCGATCGTCTCCCACCCGCAACTGGACCACGAGTTTGACTACCTCGTGCCGAAGAAATTCGACTCCGCGGCCGTTGTGGGCGCGCGGGTGGTGGTGGAACTGGGGAGCCGGCGCGTGCCCGGCTTCATTGTTCGCCGCGACTCTCAGACTCGCAGCGGTGGCCATCTGCGCCCGCTCTGCCGCGTGGTTTCCTCGCTCCCGGTGCTCACCGCGGAGGTCTACGAGCTTGCTCGCGAGGTGTCACGGCGCTGGGCGTGCACGGTTGCCGATGTTTTGCGTCTGGCTGTTCCAGAGCGGCACGCGCGGGTGGAAAAAGAGTTTTTGGAGGCCGCCGACGCTGGAGATACTGTGCGGCCTGATGAAGCGGCGGCGGGCCCGTGGGCAGGATACGACGGCGGTCCGGAGCTAATCGGGCACCTCAATGAGGGGAAGAAACCAGCTGCTGTGGTAGCGGGGCTCCCCGGGCGGTTCGGCAATCTCGAGGTTGTGAGCGCCGCGGCTCAGGCTACTCTCCACGCCGGGGGCTCGGTTTTGATCGTTTTCCCCACGCAGCGCCTGGCCCACGCCGCCGCGGAATATCTGCACCGCGAACTCGGGCAGACTGTGGCGGTGGCGAGCTCTGAAGATCCGCAAAAAATTCGCTATGAGAATTTCCTTCTCTCCCTTTCGGGCCGGGCAAGAATTCTAGTGGGTACGCGGGCGGCCTGCTGGTGGCCGGTACCAAAGCTGGGTTTGGTTATCGTTGCCGACGACGTCGCCCACACTCTGCGAGAAGTCAGAGCGCCCTATAGCCAAGCCTTTGATGTGTTGCGATTGCGCGCGGAGCTAGAAGATGCGGCGTTCATCTCCTACGCTCCATATATTTCCGAAGCGGGTGCGCAGGCGGTGCGCGAGGGAGCCGGGCTGATTGAGGGAACCGCGCCGGCCAAGAGATCGGTGATGCCGCGCGTTTCCGCGGCCGAACAGTGGAATTCTGATGACTCCCTGCGGATCCCCGCTCCCGCCTTTACCCTGGCCCGGCAGGGGCTAGCGAAGGGGCCGGTACTTTTTGTGGTTCCCCGTTCTGGCTATATTCCGCAGATGGCCTGCGAAAACTGCCGGGAAGTAGCCACCTGCAACGAGTGCGGCGGTGATTTGAGCATCCCGCATTCGGGGCGCGGGCCGCACTGCACCGTGTGCGGGTCAAGGACTGCGCACTGGCGATGCCGGCATTGCGGTTACGGCAGAATGCGTGCCCGCAGGATTGGATCACATCGCACGGCGGAAGAAATCGGCAGGGCATTCCCGGGCGTCGGGATCATTCTCTCGGGTGCCAGCTCGCCAGATGGCGTGGTCGCGGAAGTATCAGACGAATCAAGAATCGTTGTTTCCACGCCGGGCGCAGAGCCATCGGTCCCCGGAGGGTATGCGGCAGCGATTATCCTCGATTCGCGTTATCTACTCGGGGCGGGCCTGGACGCGGAGACTCTCTTCGTGCGGCGCATTGCACGGGTAATTACGCGGGTGCGCCCGGCCCGGGAGGGCGGGCACGTTATGCTCGCCGGCCACGCGGACCTCGATCTTGTCGCCTGCCTAGCGCAGTGGGATCATGGCGAGCGCGCCCGGCGATCCCTCGAGGAGCGCGCACAACTAGCCTTGCCGCCGGCATCTCGCTGGCTAGCGGTATCCGGCGAATTGGCGAATGTACGCACCTATTTGGGGATGCTACGCGCCGAGCTTCGCTCCAAATTCGCGGCGGGTAAGGGGGAAGCGGAGGAACGGCGGAAGCCCGCAGAACATGGGAGGCACGATGAAAACCCAGATCCCGAAGAAAACATCGAAGTGGAGTCACTGCTAGTTGGCGGAGTCCATAGCTTGGTGCCGGGGATTGCGCTACTCGGGCCGGTTCCCGGGCAGCGACGCGGTGAATACACGGTGTATTTGCGCACCGATAGGGTACGAGGGGCCGAACTGACAGCGCGGGCGCGGCGCACCTACGGCGGATACCGCGGAAGCGGGGCCGGTGCACCCCTGCGCCTGGAAGTCGATCCATTAATGTGAGCCCATTTAAACCATTCATATGACCCCTTTGAAACCATTAATATGCTCCGACTTGATGTGAGCCAAAAATGCTTCACCTAATAGGTTTCGGGAGGCGCTAGCGAGCGCCACCCCGCTAGACTTGGACGGTGCGAATTCTTTTTGCCGGAACCCCGGCCACCGCGGTTCCATCCTTGGAAAGACTTATTGACGACGGCTTTGAAGTAGCCGCCGTTCTCACCCGCGCGCCTGCCCCGGTGGGACGAAAGCGAATCCTGACTCCTTCGCTGGTGCATCAGCGAGCCGAAGAACTCGGTATTCCGGTCCTTACCCCACGGAGCCTCAAGGATCCCGAGATTGGAGAGGCCATTGCGGGATTGGAGCCTGAGGCCGTCGCCGTCGTCGCCTACGGCCTCATTATCCCCAAGGCGCTTCTCACTGTGCCGCGGTTTGGATGGATTAACCTGCATTTTTCCTTGCTTCCCAAATGGCGAGGCGCAGCGCCAGTCAACTACGCTCTCGCCGCCGGTGACGAAACTACTGGTGTTTCCGTTTTTCAGATCGAGGAGGGCTTGGACACGGGCCCTGTCCTCGCGCGGGAAGAAACTCCAATTGGTGCCCGCGAAACCGCCGGCGAGCTACTCGAGCGCCTGGCGGCGGACGGCGCGGCGACGCTCTCCGCAACCTTGCGAGGACTGGCGGACGGAAGCGCCCAGGCCGTGGCGCAACAGGGCGAAGCCAGCTATGCGCCGCAGTTTTCCAGCGCGTGGGCACGCGTGAATTGGGCAGAACCGGCAACCGCAATCGACGCAAAGATTCGCGCTGCCACCCCCGTCCCGGGAGCCTGGACAACGCTCGGAGGTCACCGGGTGAAGCTCGCGCCGGTCGAAATTGATGCGAGCGCGCAGCATGATTCGCTGCCCGAGCAAGACTCGGAGCTCGAGCAGGATCTCGCGCTGAAGCAGCACTCGGCTCCAGGGCAGAATCTGGCGCCGGGCGAGATTTCCGGCGAAGGCTGGGTGGGTACCGGAAGTACTCCGGTACGGCTCACCCGCGTAGCTCCCGCTGGCAAACAACATATGGACGCCGGCTCGTGGCTACGAGGGGCACGGCTAGAAGCCGGAACCACATTTGACGCAATTGAGGAAGACGAGGAGAACAGGTGAGTAAAGACCGCAACGACGGATGGGTACCCAAGCGTAAGCGCAGTGATCGGGCGCGACTGGTGGCCTGGGATACGATCTGCGCCGTGCGCGAGGATGACGCTTACGCAAATCTCGTTCTTCCGGAAGCAATTGATCGGGCTCGTTTGAACAAACTCGACGCCTCCTTCGCCACGAACCTAACCTATGGAACGCTCCGCCTACAGGGCCGCTATGACGCGGTGATCGCACGTTGCTCGCAAGATCGACCCGTGGACGATATTGATGCGCCGGTGCTGGATCTATTGCGAATGGGATGCCATCAGCTCATCGAATTGGGTACCCCGCCTCACGCCGCGATTAACGAGACGGTGGCCATTGCACGCAATGAGCTGGGGCAGGGGACCGGCGGTTTCATTAATGCTATTTTGCGGCGAGTTTCCGAGCGGGGAGACTGGAGGGAAGTTCTGCGCTCCACCTCGGCCAACAAGGAGCAATTCCTTTCTGTCTGGTACTCCCATCCGCGTTGGATTGTGGCAGAGCTTCGCGAATCTTTGGCACAGTTCGGGCGCGAGGATGCCCTGGAAGATGTTCTTGCCGCGGATAACGAACCGGCGAAGGTTGCCCTCCGAGCCCGCGATATGAGCGTTGATGCGCTCAAGGAACGAATTGAGCGGGCGAAGATGGCGTGGTCGGCACCTTACTTGGTGCCCTCGGCCGTGCTTTTAGCGCACGGAAATCCGGGCCGCCTCTGGCCAGTCCAAGACGCGGCCGCGGGGATCCAAGATGAGGGCTCGCAACTCGTTTCTCTAGTTTTCGCCAATCTCGAGGTCAGCGCCGGAACCGACGAGCGCTGGCTCGATATGTGCGCGGGCCCGGGCGGGAAAACGGCGACGATCGCGGCGCTGGCCGCGCAGCGAGGCGCAACGGTTTTTGCCAACGAGCCACACGCTCATCGCTTGGATCTGGTGGCCGAAGCCGTCGAACGTTTTTCCGATATCGTCGCCCTACGCGAGGGAGACGGGCGCGAAATTGGCGATCTAGAGCCAAATGGTTACGATCGGGTGCTGGTGGACGCACCGTGTTCTGGCCTGGGGGCGCTGCGGCGCCGTCCCGAGGCGCGCTGGCGAAAGCGCCCCGAGGATATTGAGGAGCTCACCCAGCTCCAGGGTCAGTTGCTTGACTCTGCCTACCAGGCGGTGCGTCCGGGTGGCGTTCTGCTCTACACCACCTGTTCTCCGGTGGTGCGCGAAACCGCCGGCGTGATTGAAGCTTTCCTGGCTCGCCATCCGGAAGCGGAAGTGGCCGACGTGACGCAGACGGCAAACAGTGAGGCGTTGGTTCCTGTTTCGTCAACCGGTACGACGGCGCAGCTCTGGCCGGACCTCCATCACGCCGATGCGATGTATATGGCACGTATCCTAAAGAAGTAATAGCGCCCGTGCGGGCGGCTCGCCCGAAGCGCCTCGCTCCGCTCGAGCCGGGATCAAAAGTGCTCCACACAGCCAAAGCAGAAGGGAAAGCAAGCCGATGAGCGTTCAGATATCGCCCTCGATCCTCAATTGCGATTTTGGGCATCTTGCCGATGAGCTCGAAAAGATCTCCAACGCCGACTACGTGCATTTCGACGTAATGGATAATCACTTCGTCCCGAACCTTTCCTTCGGGGTGCCGCTTTTGGAAAAGGTCGTGGAAAACACCAGCGTCCCGGTGGACGCCCACCTCATGATCGAGGATCCCGATACCTGGGCGCCGCAATATGCCGAGGCCGGTGCCGCCTCGGTAACCTTCCACGCCGAAGCGTGCAAAGCACCGTTGCGCCTGGCCCGCGAACTGCGAAAGATGGGAGCGCGCGCCGGTATCGCCCTGAAGCCGGCTACCGACATCATCCCCTACGTGGATATTCTCAACGAATTCGACATGGTGCTGATTATGACCGTCGAACCCGGATTTGGTGGCCAGTCCTTTATTGAAAGCATGATGCCCAAAGTTGAGCGTACCCGCGAGGCCATCGATAAATACGGCCTTGACGTCTCGCTCCAGGTTGATGGCGGAATTTCCCGGGCGACAATTGAGAAAGCCGCGCGGGCGGGCGCTACGAATTTTGTGGCCGGATCGGCGGTGTTCCGGGCTGAAGATGCGTACGCGGAAGTAGATACACTCCGCAAGCTGGCACAAGAAGCCTGCTAGGGCGACATTGCTTTATCCGCCCCAACGCCTATGATGGGGTGGTACGAAAATCTACAACAGTGCTCCGGGGTCAGTGAAAGTCTGAACCGGCGGTGAAAGTCCGCGAACCGCGCAAGCGGTTGACGAGGTGAAATTCCTCGACCGACGGTTAAAGTCCGGATGGGAGGCGCACTAGCAATTCGGCTTGCCCGCGTGGCACGCCGGATCCGCTTGGGCTACTTTCCCCGCAGTGCATGAGGGAAAGGTCAGAATGGTTCGGAAAGTCCCCGCGGTTCTTTTCGGTCTGCTGGTGCTGTGCACCTGGTGGGTCGCTTCCACCTTCGGGTGGGTGAATCCCGCTTTCTTGCCGACGCCGCAGTCGGTTCTGGAACGGGTGGGCCAGGGACTCGTAAAGATGAATGAATCCGGGCCGGAAGCCGGATATCTCGCCCTAGCGCTCAAAAATACCCTCGCCGAAGCGCTGGCTGGGTGCTTGATCGCCGCCCTGGCCGGGATTCCGCTGGGATACGCCATCGCCAAATCCCGCCTTTTCTCCTCCATTATTCAGCCCTACTTGGCTGCCTCGCAGGCCGTCCCGGCCGTGGCGATTGCCCCGCTCCTCGTGGTCTGGATTGGATATGGCTTCGTTCCGGTGGTGGTGCTCTGCGTCATTATGGTGATTTTCCCAATTATTGTTTCCACCTCCGTGGGTATCACTCAACTCGACCGAGATGTTTTGGGGGCGGCCCGGCTTGACGGCGCTCATGGTTGGTCGCTGTTCCGCCGAATAGAGCTTCCCATGGCCGCTCCTTCGGTGCTCGCCGGAATCCGCACAGGTTTCACGCTTTCCGTCACCGGCGCGGTCGTGGGCGAAATGATTATTGGTGGGAACGGCCTGGGGACGGAACTTACTCGGGCGCAAAGCGCTGCCGATGTGCGAGGACTGTTTGCCGTCGTCGTCGTGATGGCGGCCGCCGCGATCAGCCTCTACAGCCTTCTGTACTACTTAGAAAACCGGGCAAATGCGGCCGCCGGTGTAACCCGCGCCGCAGCCCACAAGAGAAAGGTACGTCCATGAAACTTCGTCATTGGCTCGTTGCGCTCGTCTCCGCCACGCTGGCCTTGAGCGGTTGCTCGGCGGGCGCAGGAAACGGCGGGAACGGCTCGGAAAAGGAGGCCAGCCAGTCGGCCGCGAGCAACGCGCCCCTAACGGTCGGCCTCACCTACGTTCCTGATATTCAGTTCGCACCGCTCTATGTGGCCCAGGAGAAGGGCTACTTTGCCGAGGAAGGTTTGGATATCAAACTTCGCCATCATGGCGCGCAGGAGGGACTCCTCACCGCCCTGCAGGGCGGAAGCGAGGACGTTGTTTTTGCGGGTGGAGACGAAATGCTCGAAGGTCGCTCCAATGGGGTGGACGTGGTGAACTGGGCCACCATGTACCAGAAGTATCCGGTCACGCTGATTGTGCCCGAAGATTCCAAGATTCACACTCCGGCCGACCTCGTCGGGAATTCCATCGGTCTGCCTGGCCCCTACGGGGAGAACTACTACGCCCTACAGGCCATGTTGCAGGCCTATGACCTCGAAGGGAAAGTCGATGTGCAATACATCGGCTACACCCAGGCTGCTGCGCTTTCCTCCAAGCAGGTTGATTCGGTGGTCGGATTCTCTAACTCGGATGTTCACTCGATCGCGCGCCAGGGTATGTCGGTGCGAACGGTTGAGATGATGGAGGGCGGTTTGCCTTTGGTTGGGGTGGGGCTCGGATCCCTGCGCCCAACTTTGGAGGCGCGTAGCGAAGATTTCACTAAGCTCATTCGCGCCCTGGACAAGGCAGTAGCCTTTGCCCGCGAAAATCCCGAGGAAACGGTCAATATCACCGAGAAGTTTGTGCCCTCCTTGGCCGAACCCGAGGAGCACGCCAACGCGCTAAAGGTTCTTGATTCCACCCTCAATCTTTACGAAGGTGCGGAAGTTTTCGGATCGCAGGATGCGCAACGCTGGGGTGAAATGGCGGAATTCATGGGCCAGAAAATTCTCCAGGCGCCGCTCGACGTCGAAAGCGCGTACGTGGATCTGACCAAGTAGGGTGCGGGCACCGCGTCCGGTGGAGAAGGGCCTGGAGGGCGGGCCGATCGGCCTGGAAAACTACGGGCCACATAAGGGATAGCGAAGGGCGAGCGCGTGGACACCGTCGAGGTGCCGTGCGCTCGCCCTTTATACTGCGGAACTGTGAAGACTTTTGAAGCACTATTTTCCGAACTCACGGAAAAAATTGAAACCCGGGCCGAAGGTTCCGGGACTGTTCGGGAATTCGACGCCGGGGTGCACGCGATCGGAAAGAAAATCGTTGAAGAAGCGGCCGAAACGTGGATGGCGGCCGAGTACGAATCCGATGCCCAGTTTGCCCTCGAGGCCTCGCAACTGATTTATCACCTGCAAGTTATGATTCTGAAAAAGGGTCTCACGCTCGAAGATATCTATCGGGAGCTCTAGCGCGATCCCCGGCGCGTCACGGAAGAGAGGGATTTATGCTGCGTATCGCGGTACCGAATAAGGGCGCGCTTTCCGAGCCCGCCTCGGCTCTTTTGCAGGAAGCCGGCTACCGGCAGCGCCGCCAAAGCCGGGAACTCGTGCTGGTTGACGCCGAAAATCAGGTGGAGTTCTTCTTCATTCGCCCCCGTGACGTGGCAATTTACGTCGGCACCGGCACGGTGGATGTGGGCATCACCGGCCGGGATCTTTTGCTCGATTCGCGTGCCGACGCCGTCGAACACTTGCCCCTGGGTTTCGCGCGCTCAACGTTCAAATTCGCCGCTCCTGCTGGCACCATGACCACCTTGGAAGATCTTCGGGGCAAGCGCATCGCTACCTCGTATGATCACCTGGTGCGGATGACCCTCGACAAGCGCAATATTGAAGCGAAGGTGGTGCACCTCGACGGAGCGGTGGAATCCTCGGTGCGGTTGGGCGTTGCCGACGCCGTTGCCGACGTCGTCGAAACTGGCTCCACCCTGCGCGCGGCCGGGCTAGAAACCTTTGGTGAAACGCTCCTGGAATCCGAGGCGGTGCTTATTTGCCGGGCCGGGCAAGAACCCGATGGTTTGCAAATCCTTGATCGGCGCCTGCGCGGAGTGCTGACGGCTCGCGCCTACGTTATGCTGGACTACGATGTGCCGGCTAAGCACCTGGAAGAGGCGGCGGATATCGCCCGCGGTATTCAATCGCCGACTATTTCCAACCTTCACGACAATGGGTGGTATGCGGTTCGCATAATGGTACCGCGCGATTCAATGAACGCCACCATGGATAAGTTGTACGACGCCGGTGCCCGCGGCATCGTGGTGACACCAATCTTCGCCAGCCGCCTTTAGCGGCCCGCGGCGAGCGGGCCTTGGCGGTGAGCCAGCTTTGAGTGGCCGGATCTGAGCGGCGGGCGTGAGCACCGAGCGGCCCGGCCCGCTTTTAGAAATCTGCGCTGATCATTTTCGCGGCTGCGTATCCGGCAGCGCCGGCGGCAAGGAAATTGAGCGGGTCATCCTCCAGGCCGCGGCCCATGGTTCGAAGCTGTACCGGGCTGGAGCGAAGCGGTTCTTCGAGCGCGCTGGCCGGAACGTCAAAGCGGGTCAGTCGGGGATTTTCGAATAGCAACTTCAGGCCGGCGGCCAGGCGCTCACGCGCGGCGGCGTCTACCAGGCTGGCAAGTTCCCCAGTGGAAAGATCGGGTACCGGGCAGAGGCCAGGGGTGAGGGCCACTCGCGAAAGCGCGGTGAGCGAATGGTGCGAAAGTCCGAGATGGCGTTCGCGCTTGTCGGCGCTCGACATTCGCAGGAGCCCAATCGCCCGGCCAGCCAGCGTGTTAACGGCGTTCACCGCATCACCGACGCGCGTGCCGGAAAATCCCCAGCGTGTATCTGTTCCCAAATTCCCGGGCCCTTGGGTAATGATCGCCAGATCCGCGTTCCACACGTGCTTTGCGGCAAGCAGAGCGGTGTGCATATTGACTGTCTCTAAGCTTCCTCCGAAAGCCTGCCCGCAGGAAATAGTGCCCAAAATATCCCCCCGCTCCTCGAGGGTGGCGGCGGCGCGGGAAAACCAGGCGGGAAGCGCTCCGCCGTCGTCCATAATGTAGGCGATACGTGCCTGGGGGAGGCGCGAACGGACCACCGCGACGACGGCGGGCAGGGCCGAATGCAGGTCGGCTACTACTACCGGCATTCCCTCAATCGAGTCGGCACTGCGCAAACGCGCGTGGTAGGGCGACTCCTGCTCGTCGATACCGAGCGTCATGTACTGCATGGGGGTGTAGCGGGCCTTGACGATATGGCCCGGTTGCGGCTCTGGAGGTTCGGGCAGGCGGTCGGGGAGTGCGCAAATGAACATATAGCCACCGGTCCCCAGGCCGCGGTCGAGGGCGGCCGATTGCAAAAGAACGCGGTCGCCCAGTTGCGGACTGCCCACCATGGGGAGGTAGGCGAGGGCGCGGGCCACGCCGCCCGAATCCAATTCCACCTCGCATTCAACGCACTGCGACCAGTTATCCACAAGTGCCCGAACGGTACCTTCACGCCAAGTCATCACGGGTTTTACTTTATGTGATCGGACGCGTCTCGGGCGCGCCGGTGAAGTGGGTGCTTTTCATGCTTTAGGCTAGGAACCATGAGGCAGGATAAGCGTGCGGCATCGGAGCGCCAGCTGGCGTTACTGGAAACAATCGCCGCTAATCCTGGTATTTCCCGCGAAACCGTGGGGCGCGAAGTCCCCGCCTATTCAAACTGTGCAAGTGCCGGCGCTTTCCAACGGATGTTCGAGCGTGATGTGAGCGACCTCCGCGATGCCGGATACCCGATCATTGCCGAAGCGGCGGGTTATTTCTTGCGGACGGCCAGCCGGGTGGAAATGGAGGTTTCCGCCCTGGATGCGGGGCTCATCCGCTCTTTGCTCAGCGCTTTGCCCAGTGGGGATGCGCGGGCAAAAACGGCCGGAAACGGTTTGCTCAAGTTGCTTTCAGACGCCCGGGATGATCGCCCGCAAGCGCAACGAGCCAGCGTTATCGCCTCGATTCCTACCGGCACCGAGGTGATCGGAGTGGCTCAGGCTCTGGGGGAATCTCGGCGCGTGGCATTTGACTACCAGCGTGGGCCGGATACGGTAAAGCACTACCAGGCTGAGCCGTGGGCACTTTTCCATCATTTCGGTGCTTTCTATTTCTCTGGTTGGGCAAGATCTGGGCAGACCTGGGGTGAACGAACATTCCGCTTGGACCGGATTATTGACGGTAGCTTGACCCTGGGCGAGGAGGCCTCCCACGCGCGCGAGCAGGGGGACTCCTCGACCGCCTTCACCTCAGACTACGTGGTACTTTCCATAGCCGACGGCGAGGCCGAACCGCTTCGCACCCGGGGTGAAAAGCTTGCCTCCACCGAGCCGGGCTTCGCTTTCTACGAATACCGTGATTATCCGAAGAACCGCCTTTTTGAGGATCTGTGCCTCTACGGTTCGAGCGTGCGCATCGCCGCGCCCGCTGAGTTGCGCGCGGAGTGGGAAGCTCGGGTTGCACATCTGGGGGCGGTTGCTCGGGCCGATAGCGAGGAAGGACGCGGCGCGGATGCCTAGGGAGAATCGAGCGAGTATTTCTGAGGTGGTCTTGGTCAATGCCATGCTCGTTTATCTTTCCGGGCGGGAAAGTACTACCCTCGGAGAGCTCGCGGAGCATTTCCGCATACCGTGGAAGGAAGCGCTAGCCGCCTTGTGGACGGCAAATCTAGCGGAAACCGCGAGCCACGAGATTCCCTACGATCTAGAGCTTCCTGATCCCGATGGTCAATGGGATGGAGAAGGCGAGGAGCCAGGGCCGGGAGCGCGGGTGAGTTTGCGCGCTGGGGCGGCTCGCATATCCCTAGGTCTAGATGAGTTGCTTATCGTGCTAGCGCTGATTGACTCAATACTGGAGATTTCTCCATCCGGCCCGCAGGCGGCTGCTGTGCGTGAAACTCGCGCCAAGCTAGCCGCTTCCGCGAGCGAGCGAGGCTTTGGTACGGCGTTGTGGGACCCTCCCCAGACAGTTGCGGATGCGGCCACCACTTCCGCCGTCGACCAGGCAATCCAACAAGAAAGCTACCTAGAGTTTGAGTACTACCGGCCGGCGGGCGGCGCGGCGGAAAGCGAGCGGGTAAACGTTGTTCCCGTCGACGTGAAATCCGGTGTCAACCCGCTTCTGCGTGCGCTCAAAGACGGCGAGTTTCGGTATTACCGGCTGGATCGAATAGGCGGCGCCCGGGTGGGCGAACCCGCCTCTGCGGCGAAGTCGCGAGCCGCACAGAAAGCCCGAGACCGAGCCGATCGGAAGGAAAAGCGGGCGCTTGAGGACCACGGGAGTACCTGGAGCCCGGAAGGCATTTTGGTTCAGCTAACCCTTGATCCGCGGGCTCGCTGGGTGGCCCAGGCACTTCCAGATGCTCGGATAATTCCAGCCGAAAACAGCGGCGATTTGCGGATTGAGTTTCACGCGCGCAGCGTGGAATGGCTGATGACTTTCTTGGTGCAAATCGGGCAAGACGTCAAACATATTGGCCCGCCCGCACTCGCCGCGCGGGTGGCGCACGCATGCCAGGCCATGAATTCATTAGGCAAAGGAATTGCCTAGAGGGGAGAACCTGTGGTCAACGAATCGTTACTCGTAACCGACTACGTGGAGAGCTACCGCGCACGAGGCATGACGCTCGATGAGTTCCAGGTCGAGGCCTGCCGTTCGCTGGCACGCAGCCGTGACGTACTCGTTTCTGCGCCGACCGGATCGGGGAAAACCGTCGTCGCGCATTTCGCGGTCTACCTGGCGCTCGCATCCGAGCGGCGGTGCGTGTACACCGCGCCAATTAAGGCGCTTTCGAACCAGAAGTTCACCGAGCTACGCGAGCTAATTGGCGAAGATAATGTTGGTCTGCTCACCGGGGATCAGACGATTAATCGCGATGCGCAAATCATCGTTGTCACCACCGAGGTGCTGCGAAATATGTTGCTGCACGCCGACCCGGAAATTGAAAATTTTGGCTACGCGGTGCTCGACGAAGTCCACTACCTCTCCGATCGTGATCGCGGACCGGTATGGGAGGAGACGATTCTTTCCCTGCCCGAGCACGTGCGCCTCGTTTCCCTCTCCGCCACGATCGCGAATACCGACGAGCTCGCTTCCTGGATGCGTTCGGTGCGCGGCCCCACCGATCTGATTGTTTCCCACACTCGCCCCGTCCCGCTCGAACAATCGGTGGCCCTGGGGAAGAAGTTCTTCCCTCTTTACGATGACGCCGCTGGCTCCGCGCCGCGCCCGCATCCCAGCCTGGTCAACGCCCTGCGCCAACGGGAAGACGAACCGCCGCGCCGAATGGGAGATAAGGATCGACGCCGCATTATCGGGCAACTGGCCAATCGCGAAATGCTTCCGGCCATTGAATTCATCTTTTCCCGCAAAGGATGCGACCGCGCGGTGGACGCACTGCTGCGGCGTGAGGTAGTGCTCACCACCGACGCCGAGCGGGCACAAATACGCGAGGAGATCGCGCGCCTACGTGACTCAATGGATGATTCGAACCGGCGCGCGGTGGGATTTGAACGAGCGGCCCAGGCGCTCGAGCGCGGATACGGCGCACATCACGCGGGCGTGTATCCGCCGCTGAAAGAACTCACCGAAAAGCTCATGGAGCACGGCCTCTTGCGGATTGTGTACGCCACCGGAACGCTGGCACTCGGCATTGATATGCCAGTGCGAACGGTGGTCCTGGAAGAGCTCACGCGCTGGAACGGCACCAGCTTTGTGGATCTGACGGCTACCGAATATACCCAGCTTATTGGTCGGGCCGGCAGGCGCGGAAAAGACGCCGTCGGGTACGGGGTGGTAATGGGGAATTCCCAAACCGATGCCGAATATCTGGCGGAGTTGGGCTCTGGGAAAGTGGAGCCGCTTCTCTCGGCATTCCAGCCCTCCTATAACACCGTGATCAATTTGCTCTCGGATCGCTCGTATCGATCTGCTCGAGACGTAATGAACCGTTCTTTCGCGCAATATCAGCGCAATGCGGACCTGGGAAACGTGACCGCGCGGCTGGAGCGAGTGCGGCGCCGAATTGGCGCAGAAGAGGCTCGATTGCAGTGCGATCGAGGCAACGTTGTGGAGTACATTCGCCTCCGCGCGTCCGGCGGGCGCGGCCGTAAATCGGCGCGAAAACAAGCTAAGCGAGAATATCGCGAGCACATCGCACAGTCCTTCGCCAATTTGCGGACCGGCTCGGTCTACGCCTATGCCGCGGGCCGCGAGCTGTTTTATGGCATGGTCACCTCCGCCGATCGGCACCGAGCGCGGGTCGTGGACTGGAACGGGGATATGTACTGGCTCTATGAGGATGAGCTGGCCTCGGAAATGCGGCGGCTGGGGGAGGCGGAAGTCCCCTTCGGAATGTCGTTGAAGAAAGCGGATGTGCGCGACCAAGTCGCCGATTCGATTCTTGACGTGGTGGCTGAGCGAGCGGATTTAGGTTTGGATCGGGACCTGCTTGAATCGTGGGCGCGCTTTGCGCCCCCGCGTGACGAAAAGGTACTGGAGCACCCCTGCGCTTCTTGCCCGGATATCGCCCAGCACGTGCGCGAGGGGCAAGAACTGCTAGCGCTCGATCGCTCCGAACGTGAGCTCGCGGGGATTGCCGAATCCTACGAAGACTCGGTGGGCCGAGAGTTTGACGCCACCGCGGATGTTTTGCTTGAGCTGGGAATTCTTCAGGTAGCGGATGCTGATTCGCAAACCCCGGGCGGCCGGGAGGTTCGCCTCGGACGGGGCGCAAACCAATTGCGGGAAATCCATACCGAAACCGATCTGTTGCTCTACACCTGTTTGGCGAGTCTTCCCGAGGGCGCGCTGACCTCCGCACAGCTGGCGGGCTGGACGTCTATGTTCCTCAACGATGATCGGCTCGGTAGCGCGTATCCGCGCTCACGCGAGCTCTTTGAGCTGGCGCGCGCCGCGCGAGGCGAGGCAGATTTCCTTCGCTCTGTGGAGGCAAAACACGGCATTGACCGGACTCCGGACGTCACTCCCGGATGCGTGGATGTTTTCGCGCAGTGGGCGGGTGGGGCAAACCTCGAAACCTGCTTGGAAGCCTCGCGGCTTTCCGCTGGTGACTTCATTGGTGCGGCGCGGCGTTTGATTGATATTTTGGGTCAGATCGTGGTTGCGACGGAGGGCACCTGGATTTCCGATCTGGCCCACCAGGCTCGCGATGCGGTGCGCCGCCGCGAGCTGGTCAGCTAAGACGCGCGAAGCTCACGCGGGCACTACTAACCAAAGGAGAGTAAATGAAGGCCGCCAGATTCTTGGCAACCCTGCTTGGCTCCGGCCTAACGGGGATGCTCCTTTATGCCGCCTTCGCTCCCATTGCTTTCGGCCCCGCAGCAATTGCCGGCATTGCTCTCCTCGCCGTCACCACCTCTCGCCGCCGCGCGGCCGCCAGCTTCCTCCTCGGTTGGCTCGCGGGCTTTATATTTTTCGCGTTGCTTTTTTCCTGGACGCTTGAGGCAACAGGGGAGTGGCTACCTCGCCTCGCCCTCGCCGCCGTTGAAGCGCTCTACATCGGCGCCACCGCCGTCGGCTGGCGTCTGATCGCGCTGGCGCGTTCCCGCTTGCCGCGCGCACGGGGAAGCCTGGCGAGCGCGTTCTTATCGGACCTCGCCTGTGCGGCGGTATGGGTAGCCTTCGAGCAACTTCGCGGAGAGTGGCCATTTGGCGGCATGCCGTGGGGAACCTTGGCTTTTTCGCAGGGGGAAACGCCGCTTTTGCGCCTGGCGCCGTGGGGATCGACCCAACTAGTTGGCTTCACGGTGGTACTTATCGGGCTTCTGGCGGCGCGGGCCGGAACGTATCTGGCGGGCGCAAACCTCTTTAGCTCTTCGGTGGCGGCTTTGTTGGCCCTCGCATTCTTTGTGGCGCCGGTAGCGGTGCCGGCGCAGTCCTCGGCGGGTGAGAAAATCACCGTGGGATTTGCTCAGGGCGAGGTGGCGCCGGCCAGTGCCCCGCTCGAGTGGCGCGAGCGCGCCCTGGGAGTGACAGCAAATCTGGCTCGCGCCAGCCAGGCCATGACGCCCGGGAAGATTGACCTTCTGCTCTGGCCTGAATCAGCCTCAGATATCGACATTCGGGAAGATCCCGAGGCTCGAGAGGTTGTGGACGGGGTAGCCGCGCGCCTGGGCGTGCCTATCCTGCTGGGAACCCAGCGTTATTGGGAGGACCCAGCTTCCGGTGCCCAAGACGGTTTCTCTGTTTCTCGGCGCACCAATGACTACGTAGTTTTTACCGCACAGGGTGAGATCTCCGGTGCGTACACCAAGCAACACCCGGTGCCGTTTGGTGAATACATGCCTTACCGCGATTTCTTCCGCCAGTTTTCCGCCGCTGTCGACCTCGTGAGCGTCGATATGATTCCCGGCTCGCTTCCGGCGGTGCTTGACGTACCGCTGGGGGAGCGCACCGTCCGGGTCGCCACCCCGATCTGTTTCGAGGTGGCGTATAACGACATTTCGGCGCGAGCCGTGCGCGAGGGAGCGCAGCTGCTCGTGGTACCGACCAATAACGCGTCCTTTGGCCACTCGGCCGAATCGGCGCAACAATTTGAGATGACGCGTTTCCGGGCGGTGGAATTGGGCCGGACCGCAATTCAGGTTTCGACGGTTGGAGTTTCGGGGATCGTTGAGCCCGACGGCGTCGTTCACTCCACCACGGATACCTGGACGGAAGAGAGTCGCACTGCCACTGTCGGATTGCGCCAGGGAATCACCTTTGCCGCGCAATTTTACGAGCTCATCCACGCCGGAACCTATCTTTTGGGCAGCGGCGTAATAGCATTGGCCACATACCTCGTCCTCGTGCACGGGCGTAAAGAAAGGAAGCACCAATGAAGGTACTGGTAACGATTCCGACCTATAACGAGGCCGAGAATATCCGCCGAATTATCGACCGCACGCTGGCCGCCGTTGAAGACGCCGATATTTTGGTGGTGGACGATAACTCGCCGGACGGTACCGGGCAAATTGCCGATGAGCTGGCCGAGGAAAACCCGCGGATTCACGCGCTCCATCGCCATGAAAAGAACGGCCTCGGCCGGGCTTATATTGACGCCTTCGGGTGGGCGAAAGAGCACGGATACACCCACGTGGTGGAAATGGACGCGGACGGCTCGCATCATCCCGAGCAGTTACCGCTGTTGCTTGAGCGTGCGGCGATGAGTGATCAGCCGGATTTGGTTATTGGTTCGCGTTATGTGCGCGGCGGCAAAATTGACGGATGGTCGAACTCCCGGCTATTGCTATCTAAGGCGGGCAATGCATACATCAAACTCATGCTGGGATTGCCGGCCGCGGACGTGACGGCGGGATTCCGCGTCTATCGTATCGAGATGCTCGACAAGCTCGACCTGGATTCCGTCGAAGCCAAGGGGTACTTCTTCCAGACGGATATGACCGATCACGTCCATCGCGCCGGCGGCCGTATCGTGGAAATGCCGATCACCTTCTCTGAGCGCGAGGCGGGGGAGTCTAAGCTTTCCGGTGCGGTGTTCACGGAGTCACTTAAGCGCACGACGACGATGGGCGTGCAACGCCGCGGCAAGCAACTTAAAGAGTTTTCCGAACAGCTAGTCGCTAAACTTCGCCAGCGCGGGGAGTAGCACTGTGGCGTCCGCAAGGCCAAAGACTTTGCGGACGCCACAGCGTAAATATGAGCGAGGATCGGATCTAGCGATGCCGACCCACGCCAACATGCAACTGTCCGTTGCGCAAAAGCTCGAGACGCTCATCGAGAAGGACCTTCAGGTCCTCAACCTTGCGACGTTCCAGGAGCATATCCCAGTGGGTCCGCGGGGGCTTGGGCGGCTTGCGATCGTCCACGCCTTCGCCCTCAACAAGTTCGGCTTCATCACCGCAGCGGCAGGTCCAAGCCATGGGGACCTCGGCATCAACCGCCATGGAGACCCGGAACTTATGACCTTCCTTGCACTGGTACTTGACTTCCTTATGTTGCACGAAAGCAACATTCTTATCGGTTTCCAGGGAGTTCGTTCCAATGCGCATTCCGCGAAGCGAGCGTTCCGCCATACGTTTTCTCCTTATCCAGGCTTGCCATCAACTCGTTTATTCTAAACGCAGTTTTTCTTCGGGTTGTTCCCGCTCCCTCCCGAACAGCGCAAAACCGGGCGAAAGTGGAGATGGACGAACCCGCGATTTACCAGAGCTCTTTGCCGATAATGTACATTATGTCAAATTGGCGATGTCTCTTCTGACTGTCACGATAGCGGTTATTTTGCGGTCCTCCCCGCTTGGGATCGCGCTAGTAGCCAGCGCGAATTGCTCGCTCGAAGCGTTCCTGCTCCTGTGCGACGGCGTCGTGCACTCCGCTGAGCACCGCGGCCAGCAATGACTCGAGGCGCGAATCAAGATCTTCTCCGCGCAAGGCGGGCACGTGAATGAAAACCGCCGGGAAAATGCTCTGGTAAATCAGGTACGCGGTGTAGTTGCACAGGTACTTTCCGGCATCGGTGGACGCCTGGGCGGCAAAGCCAGCGGCTTCGATGCAACTTGCCAGGCGCTCCACATCGAAACGTGACATAACACCTTCGGGCCCGCCGGGAATGATTTGCTCTGAAGTGGGCAGGTTTCCGGCATTATCAGCACTTGCGGGATCGAGCTGATTTCGCCCCACGGCTTCGACCGAGATATGCGGGCGCGAACCGTCCTCCCCCAGGCAAAGAACGATTGTGGGATGGCTACGGATAATCGCGGTGTCTAATTCACGCGCGAGTCGCGAGTAATCAACCGGAAGTTGCGCCAAATGCAGGTGAACCCGCTCAGCCGAAAAGCTTTTTTCCAGGGCGCGGGCCACAAGCGCGGAAACGTTTTCCTCCGCGCCGCCGAATGGCTCAAAATACGTAACGAGTACTCGCACTGGGCTCCCCTACGCCCTGCGCCGCGCCTTTTCGGCCCGCTTCTTGGCGAGCTCGTCTTCGACGTCGCCCGCGTCGGCGTGTTCGGTGGGTAGCTGCGCGAGGGAACCCTCGACTTCGCTCCACACCTTCCCGACGGCGATGCCGAATACTCCCTGCCCGCCTTTGACGAGGTCGATCACCTCTTCGTCCGACGTGCACTCGTAGACCGAGGCGCCGTCGGACATAAGGGTGATTTGCGCGAGGTCTTCCACTCCGCGCTCTTGGAGTTGCGCAATGGCCTGGCGAATCTGCTGCAGGGACACGCCGGTATCGAGTAGCCTCTTGACCACCTTGAGGACGAGGATGTCGCGGAAGGAGTAAAGGCGCTGGCTACCGGATCCGGAAGCATTTTGGATGGAAGGCGAGACCAAGCCGGTGCGATCCCAGTAGTCAAGCTGGCGATAGGTAATTCCTGCGGCCTTGCCGGCGACCGGCCCGCGGTATCCCGTCTCGGCGTCGAGTTCGGGTAAGGGGTCGCCAAAGAGCATCGGCTGCGTGCGCATTCCCTGCTGATGCGCGATGGCGTCGCTCATATCTACTCCATTCCTTGCGTGGATGCGGCTTCGGCCGCATGTCCAACGATATAGCAGGAAGAAGTTTCCGCCTGCGTGATGCGTCGGCGTGTCGAAAGCTCAAGCTGTACTTGAGGTGTGGCAAAAACCTAACCGCTACTCTCGCTAGCTTAGCGCTTTTCTGGGTAGATGGTTGTGAAACGTGTGAAAGATGTGAATCCGCGGACGGATGCCCGCCCTAGCGAACGCTGACCTCAATATCTTCGGCCAATAGAGCGCGGTAAAGACGGGCAAACTTTTCCAAATTTTCGTCCGCGCGAGCCAGTGCGCGCTCCCTTTCCACCGCGGATTTCTTAGCCAACTGCGGAGCGAGGGACGCCAGAATTGCGTGGGCATGTGAATGTGCCGAGGTGCGCACCGCGCGGACTTGATGCAGATCAAACCCGGCCTCCAGCAACATCACGGTATACCGCATCACATCCGGAGCTTGAGCCGAGAGGCGCCCGCGCGCGTCGGTCTGCAAGATACCAGCGTCGATCACGGCCTGAATCGTGGCCACCTCAATTCCGGTGATATCGGCAACCTCTCCCACGCGGAGGCGCTCCCCCGGTTGCGGACGGCGCACTTCGCGCTCGTTGACGAGCCGCATGGTGCGCGGGTGCTCGGTGGAGACTCCACTGTCGAGCTGATGGAGTTCCTCGCGGATTTGGTCAAGCGGTAGGTAGCTATCGCGCTGCTCGCGTAACACAAAACGGAGGCGCTCAACATCGGCCTGCGAGAAAAGGCGCTGGTTAGTTGCGGTCCGGTGCGGGCTAATCAAACCCACCGATTCGTAGTGGCGGATCTTTGACACTGAGAGCATAGGGAATTCGGCGTTCAGGATTCGCCGAACCTCCCCGATTTTTAACTGCGGATCGTGGGGAAGATTCTGAGGCCACTGCAGATGCTGGCCTGAGTTGTCTGATTCACGAGCCGCGTTCTTCGCGGCTGATGTCACGCTGCCGCCTTTGATCCGTAGTACGTAAGCCGGAACTTACCGATCTGAATCTCGTCGCCTATCTTGAGAACCGCTTCATCAACGCGCTCTCGATTGACGTAGGTACCGTTAAGGGATCCGGAATCCCTCACCTTGTAGCCGCCGTCGATCCGAATGAACTGTGCGTGGCGGCGGGAAACGGTGACGTCATCCAAGAAAATATCGGACCGCTGGTGGCGCCCCGCGTTCGTCACCTCGCCGTCAAGGAGGAAACGGGCGCCAGCGTTGGGGCCGGACTGTGAGATCAAAAGGGCGGATCCTGCCGGGAGGGCGTCAATCGCCGCAAGTTCCTCGGGTCGGAGGCTACGATCGACGGTCGGCTGCTCGGCCGGCGCCCCAATCGCCGTAAAACGTGACGTTTCGTTGGGATCCCCCGCTGTTGATCGAGGGTCGAACTGCTGCGCCATAATGCCTCCTCATCCGCCCATTGGAAACCGCCGGTAACTCGGCAGTAAGTCGGTAACAATCGTATAACGGGCGGGCAAAGAACTCTAGCTGGTCCAGCTGTGAAAATTCTCGGGAGCCGGGGCGGCGCTTTGCGGCGTTCCTCGACGGCCCGCGCCCTAAGGTCGCGCAATTAGGCCGAGCCTGGGCTACTTAGTAGCGCGCACTCCATGGAGTAGCCTGCACTCCAATTAGTGGGGCAGGCGGCTTTTGCGAGCGCACGCTCCAGATGTGAACCCCGTCTCCGTGATGGCTTCGTCTTGGAAACTTCACCGCCGCTGGTGTAATCTCAATTGGTCGCATGGCGACGGGCTATGGCGCAGTTTGGTAGCGCACTTGACTGGGGGTCAAGGGGTCGTGGGTTCAAATCCCGCTAGCCCGACGGAGAGATTCCCGCGAGTTAGAGCCAGAAGGTTCAGCTCGCGGGATTCGCATTTAAGCCGGAGCGCCACCCATTCGGCACCTGTCGCTAAAAATCCCCCGCCGGAGCGGTAGCCGCCCCCCCGCTCCCGCTTCGCGCGAGGGCGCATCGGTACTACTCCGCGATCCAGGCCCGGCCCTCGGCCATGCGCAACACGCGATGGGCCATGCGGGCGGTCACCAGCGGATCGTGGGAAATAAAGAGCATGGCCAAGCCGCGAGTTTCTTGCACCGCTTGTAAAATATCGAGCACGGTGGCTCGCATTCCCGGGTCCAGTGCAGAAACGGCTTCGTCGGCCACAAGTACCGAGGGATGACCGGCGAGCGCACGGGCAATCGCCACGCGTTGGCGTTGGCCGCCGGAAAGGAAGATGGGCCGCCGCCGAGCTGTGTCAGCCGGAAGCCCCACCTCAGCCAAGGCCGTGTCAATCTGCTCTTCTAGGCCGGTGGTGCGGTAAGTCCTTCCGTCAGAAAGTGCATCGGCGAGGATCTGCCCCACTGTTCGCCGCGGGTCGAAACTCGAGAGAGCATCCTGCGGAATAAGCCCAATATGCCCGCGTAGCGCCTGGCGTTGGCGTTCCTTTCCCGGCGTCCACGGCTTTCCTTCGAGCAGGACCTCCCCCGCGTTTGGCGCGCTGACCCCGAGCACCAGGCGTCCTAGTGTGGTTTTCCCGGACCCGGACTGGCCCTCAATTCCAAGCGTTTGCCCGGCCCGCAGAGTAAAGCTGACGTCATCTACCGCGCGCACCAGGCTTCCGTCCGGGCGGGAAAAACTCTTTGAGAGATGTCGCGCCTCCAGAACAATCGGCACCTCGGGCTTCGTGGCGCGATCTTGGCTTTGACCAGTTTCACCCCGGCCAGCATCACCTCGCTCGGTCGAAGCTCGATGCACTTGCCCTCGCCCCGCTCGCAGGAACTTAGCCACCTCGGTTTTCTCGACGGTGTCCACCTCCGCGTCGAGGCGCCCGTCCCTTAGCTCGCGCACCGAGTCGGCAATTCGATCAATCGCCCGCAGGTCATGCGAAATGAGGACGACGGCGGTGCCCGCATCGGCCAGGTCGCGAAGCAGATCCAAAATTTGGTCACGGGTGACCGGATCAAGTGAAGCGGTCGGTTCGTCAGCCACGATCACGCTCGGATCCCGCGCAATAGCTGTGGCAATGAGAACGCGTTGGCGCTGGCCACCGGAAAGCTCATCGGCGCGCCGATCAATAAACTGCTCCGGTTCTTCCAAGCCGGCCCGCTCCAGGAGCTCGAGTGCCTTTGCCCGCCGTCGGGCGCGCGGCTGAGCGCTACCAATCGCCTCTTCGAGTTCTCGGCCAACCGTGCGCAAGGGATCGAGCCCCACCAGAGCGTCCTGCAGCACCAGGCCTACCCGACTCCCCCGCACTTTGCGCCAAGTGCGCTGCGTGGCCGATGCCAGGTTAACGGCGTCGCCGTCGTGCCTATAAACCAAGCTTTCGGCGCGCACGACCGTGCCCGGCTGTGCGGAAACCAAACCCACCAGCGCGCGAGAGGTGACGGATTTGCCTGCGCCCGAGGCGCCGACGATGGCGAGGACGCGGCCGGGATAGGCGTCGAAAGAGACGTCGCGGAGAACGGTGCGGGCACCGAAGCTAACCTCCAGGCCTCGCACGCTTAGAGCAGGCGTGAGCATTAGGCAACTCCTCCTCGCGCGCGGGTGCGGCGTTGGATGCGCCGCCCAATAACGGTTGCGGCGATTGCAACCAAAACGATGGCTGTTCCGGGAAACACCGTGAGCCACCAGTTTCCGGTGATGAGGTAGGTGCGCCCGGCAGAAAGCATCGCGCCCCATTCCGGTGAGGGAGGCGCGGCGCCCAAGCCGAGGAACGCGAGGGCGGATGCCCACACAATTGCTTGCCCCAAGCCGAGCGTCGCTAGCGCGAAAAGTGGTGCAAACGTATTAGGCAAAATGGTACGGAACAGCCGATGGGCGGCTGAGCGGCCCAATATGAGGTCCGCCTCCACGTAGGGTGATTTTGCTACCGCCCGCATGGTGCCGCGCAAAACGCGAGCGTATCCGGGTGCGGTGGAGAGCCCGACGGCGATGGTGGCGGGAGTGACTCCCGGCCCGGTGAGTGCAATAACCAGGAGGGCAAGGAGGATTCCCGGGAAGGAAAAGCCCACTTCAATCAACCGCGAGCAGACCCAGTCCACCCAGCGCGGGCCGAGGGCGGCGATCCCTCCCAGCAGGCCGCCCAGGCCAAGGCCGATAGCGGTGGCAAGTAGGCCGATGGTGACGGAGTCACGCGTTCCCCACACAATGCGGGTGTAGATATCGCGGCCCGATTCGTCGGTACCGAGGAGGTGCGCGGTGCTCGGTGCCTGCATTCCAGCCGCGGGGTCGACGGCGTAGGGATCGCCGGGTGCTACCAGGCTCGGGGCGACAATAGCCAAAGTAAAAAAGATAAGCGTCAGCAAGGCAAGGATGAGCGGCAGGTCGCAGCGGCGCAGGAAGCGGAGAAATGTAGACATTAAATGAGCACCTCCCGCGCGCTGGAGGTCTGGGCGCGCGAGCCGCGCGGGTCAAGTAGGTATTCGCCGAGTTCGGTGAGGATGGTCATGACGATATAAACCACCGCCACCGCAATCAGCGTGCCGCACACCAGCGGCACATCGCGGTCAAGCACCGCCTGCAGGAGGGCGCGGCCCAGGCCTTGGCGGGCGAAAATCGTCTCGACTACCACCGCTCCGGAAATAAGGTTGCCAAACTGCCAGGCAGAAACGGAGACGGCGGGAAGCGCCGCGTGGCGCAAAATATGCTTGAAGAACAGCTGCGAGGTTGAGATGCCTCGGGCCCGCGCGGCAATAACGAAAGGCTGTTCGAGCGTATCGAGCATCCGCTCGCGAATGGTTTGCCCTAGGAAGCCCGCCGCTGGAATCGCCAGAGTAATAGCTGGTAGAACCAAGCCGGCCGGTCCCGGTTGCGAGACGGCCACGGGAAGGCCAAACCCTACAGCAAAAATGGCGATAAGTACGGTAGCGATCCAGAACTGCGGCAGGATCGAAGCCACCGCCTCAAAGCCGGAGGCGATTGCCCAGGCGCCGCGCCCGCCCACCACCGACCACCAGGCTAGAACAAGAGCTAGGAGCCAGCCGGCAAAGAAGCCCGCCAGCGCGAGCGTGAGGGTGGCGGGAAGTTGCTCGCCAATGATTTGAGTAACCGGCGCGCGCAGGGAGTAGGAATCCCCCAAATTTCCGCTAGCCACCTGGGCGAGATAACGCAGGTACTGCTGCCAAAGCGGTAAATCAAAGCCGTACTGCTCGATGGCCGCGGCCACCGCTTCCTCCGAGGCATTAGAGCCTGGCCCTCCCAATACCGCCTGCAAAGGGTCGCCGGGAACCGCGCGCACGGCAATGAAAGTGACGGTCACTACCGCCCAGATAACGAGAAGCGCGCCGCCGAGCCGGCCAGCGATTTTCCGTAGGACGCGGAGAATCGCTGGCCGGCGGGGTGCACTGGTTTTCTGTGCTGGCATCTGTTCCTTAGCCTGATACACGCGGTTGCCCGATGCCCCGCCTATTTGGCGGCGATCTTCGCGTCGAGGAAGTTCGGCACGCCAAGCTGGGGTTGCAGACGTAGCCCCTCAACCTGGTTCGAGTAGGCAATCTGCACCATCTGGCCGTAAAGCGGAATAACCACGCCATTTTCCAGAATCATGTTTTGCGCCTGCTGGTAGAGCGGCCCACGAACGGAGGCTTCCGATTCGTGGGAGGCCTGCGTGAGAATCTCGTCAAGTTGCGGATCCTTCACCCCGGTTTGGTTCGCGTGGTAGCCCGACGGCGCCGGCACATTGGCCGAGGAATGGTAAACGCGGCGGAGTACATCGGGCGAGGTGGTGGAATACGGAGCGATGATTGCGTCGAAATTCCAGGTGCCCGAGCGCTCGTACCAGCTCGCCAGATCGAGTTGTTCGATCTTGACGTCGAAGCCCACTTCCTTGGCCGTCTGCGCAATCTGCTCCACGAGGGAAACCTCGGCCGGGATCGATTGGTTGGTGGAGAGCGGGAAACGTACTTCCAGGCGCTGCCCGTTCTTCATACGGGTTCCGTCCGCATCGCGATCCGTCCAGCCGGCCTCATCAAGAAGCTGATTCGCCAGCTGCGGGTCGTATTCAAACAAGTCCGGGCGCGGCGTGCCGAAAGGCAGGGTGTCTGCAAGCAGTGAGTACGAGCGCTCGTACATACCGCTAAAGAGCGTTTCAATGGCCGGATTGAGGTTCATTGACTTGCTAAATGCCTCGCGCACGGCTTTATCTGCGAACACCGGACCGGTGGTGTTGAGCTCGATGCGGGTATTCAGCCCGAGGCGGGCGAACATTGCGGTACCAAAGTTCTCGGACTGCTTGTAGCGCGCCAGGGCATCGGGTTGCACGGAGTCAATGACGTCTACCTGGCCCGATTCAAGAGCTCCCAAACGGGTGGCGGATTCGGGGATAAAGCGCCATTCAATGCGCTCCAAATAAGCCTTACCTTTATTCTCGGCATCGGCGGGAGCGGAATTGTAATTATCGTTGCGCACCAGGTTGATTTGCTGCTTGCGCTGCCAAGACTCCACCTTAAAGGGGCCGGTGCCGAAAGGCTGCTCGCAGTTAGCTTCTTTTCCGCGCTCAATACCGGCTGGAGACATCATCGCCGTCCAGGGCTGGGCAAGCACTTCCATAAGTGCGCCGTCGGGCTCAGAAAGGTTGAAACGAACGGTGTATTCGTCAACGGCGTCGACGCTGGAAATCTTCTGCACCGAAAGGATGCCGGTGGATGAGGCGGTGTCCGGGTCCTTCAAATGGGCGATATTCGCCGCCACCGCTTCGGCGTTGAAGGGCGTGCCGTCGTGGAAGGTAACGCCTTCGCGCAGCTTCACCGTCCAGCTCATTTTGTCCGCAGCTTCGGTGCCCTCGGTGGCCAACCAAGGGATCAATTCGCCCTCGCTATTGCGCGACCACAGCGACTCCATAACCTGGTTCCCCACCAGTGCCTGCGGGAAGTTTCCGCCCACATGCGGGTCCAGGCAGGTAGGCTCAGCATCCCCCGTGGCATAGACAAGCGTGCCGCGGCTTGCCGCCGAGGCCCCAGAGTCGGAAGTGGAAGTGCTGGCGCTATTGCTACAACCGGCGAGGGCTACAAAGGCGAGCGCGGATAGTGCGGCGACCGCTGATTGCGCGGACTTGCCGAATCGTGAAGAAAGGTTCACGGTTCCTTCTTTCATTCTCTTGTTTGAATGCAAAACCCATGTCTCGAAACCGGCGCTGGAATGCGACGTGGTTCCACCCCCCCCCAAAGGCTAAACCCCGGCGCGAAGGTGGTACAAGTTTTAGCGATACAT
This sequence comes from Actinobaculum massiliense, assembly GCF_001457435.1. GTDB lineage: Bacteria > Actinomycetota > Actinomycetes > Actinomycetales > Actinomycetaceae > Actinobaculum > Actinobaculum massiliense. The sequence continues at coordinate 139,266 of NZ_LN881717.1, forward strand.
TCGACGAGCTGTATCCTGAAACCCGAAATGCTTTCGTTTTCAGCGGGGAGAAGTGGTTAGATATGGCAACGAAAAAATTCACGAACCTCAGCATCTATCGCCAGCCCGAGGCTAAAGAAATCTTGGTTGAAGATGGCGTGATCAAAGCTATTGGTTGCGGGCTTCCGCCGGCAGACCAAGAAATCGATCTGGATGGAAGGCTTGTTTCACCTCCCTACGTCGATTCCCACCTTCACCTGGATTACGTGGGTACCGGACGCGACGACGCCGCGGCGGATAACCTCAGCGGAACCCTCTTCGAAGGGATTGAGCGCTGGTCGCACATCAAGAAAACGCAAACCGTTGAGGACGTCAAGCAGCGTGCCATTCGTGGAATCACCGAAGAGATGGCTCACGGCGTGCAGTATATTCGCACTCACGTCGACGTCACCGATCCCCAGCTCACTGGGCTACGGGCAGTTTTGGAGCTACGCGAGGAGCTCGCTCAAAATGTGACGATTCAAATCGTCTCTTTCCCGCAGGAGGGCATGCACAATTATCCGCGCGGCGCGGAACTGGTTGAAGAAGGCCTGAAAATGGGTGCCGACGCGGTGGGAGGGATTCCCCATGCCGAATGGGCGCGCCAATACGGTGAAGAATCGATCCACCGCATTGTTGACCTAGCGGTCCGGTACGACAAACTCATTGACGTTCACTGCGATGAAACTGACGATCCCATGGCCCGCTTCGTGGAGTTACTCAATGCGCGGGTTCTTGGCGAAGGTATTGGTTCACGCACGACGGCGTCCCACACCACCTCCTTTGGATCCGTCGATAATGCCTACGCTTTCCGCATGATGGGATTGTTCCAAAAATCGGGAATGAATTTTACGTCCCAGGGAACGGAGAACGCCTATTTGCAGGGGCGCGCGGATTCCTATCCGAAGCGCCGCGGCTTGACGAGGGTGAAGGAATTCCTAGAAGCGGGAATTAACGTTTCCTTGGGTCAGGATTCCATCGTGGATCCCTGGTATCCGGCGGGCAATGGAAACCTGATGAATGTTTTGGACAATACCCTGCATTTGGCGCAGCTCATGTCCTTCGAGCAAATGGAGCGGGCGCTCGACCTCATTACCTTCAATGGTGCGAAAACCTTGTGTATAGAGGACATCTACGGAATCGAAGTTGGGAAGGCCGCAAACTTTATTGTTCTCGATGCCCCCGATCCCCTCGAAGCGATCCGTCAGCGCGCCGGCGTGCTGGCATCGGTGCGAAATGGTGAGTTCCTCTTCAAGAAACACACAACCTACGAGACCGAGCTCGATATTTTTCGGCCCACGCGTTAGCTAAACTCGGCCCTATGCCAAGAAACTTCGCTGGACTGCTTCGATCACTTGACGGAAAACCCTATGGTGCCTACCGCGACGCGGTTGGAGCCCACGACGTTGGAGGCGGCCTGGCCGTTTCGCTCGATCGGGCTCAGCGCGATCCATTCACTCCCCCCTCCCCCGTGCGGATGAATATTCCCGCGGAGGTTGCCGAGCTCCCGGCAGATGCCCTCAATGATCAGCGCGGGCGCATCGCTGCCGCCGATTACCTCACCCGCGCTCTCGCCGATGCCCTAGCGGCGGAAGGCTTTGACCGGGCAAATGGCACCGGCGGGTCGGGGCGGATTGAGATTGACCGTCCGGGTCAGGAAATTCTGGAGCGCTCCAGTGTGAAGCTCGACGCGGCGGGCAATGTTGAAATTCGCCTCTACGCCGGACTACCGGCCTCCGGGCGACGCATCCGAGGGCGAGCCGCCGCCGAGCTCCTGGCCGAAGACCTGCCCGATTTGGTGGAGTCGGTGCTCCGCGAGGAAAGCCGCGATCCGGCACCGCTCCGCGCCCATGTGGAGCTCTACCGCGATCAGGAATGGCTTCGCGATCAGCTTCCGGCCTCCGGTCTGGTCGCTTTCGTGGGTGACGGCGCCATCCTCCCCCGCCGGAGCGGAAACTCCGACCTGCCCCTCGAAGATTCCCCGATTGCATTCAAAAGTACCGAATCGCTCCGCCGAAGCTTCACCCTTCCCAGCGGGAAGACGGTGACGGGAATGGGAATTCCTACAGGCGTGACGCTCATTGTGGGCGGCGGCTACCACGGAAAATCGACGCTACTGCGCGCTCTGGAGCGCAGCGTATATGCACATGTGGCCGGTGACGGGCGCGAATGGGTGATCACCCGCGAAGAGTCCGCCGCTATTCGAGCTGAGGACGGGCGGGCGGTCACCGGCGTCGACATTTCGCTGTTCATTAACAACCTTCCCTCCAAAGCGAACACCCGCAACTTCTCCACCCCGAACGCTTCGGGGTCCACCTCTCAAGCCGCTAATTTGCTCGAAGCGGTGGAAGCGGGTGCGCAGACGCTCCTTATTGATGAGGACACCTCAGCCACGAACTTTATGATTCGCGACGAGCGCATGCGCGCCCTTATCCCGGATAATCGCGAACCAATCACCCCGTTCGTTGATCGGGTACGTTCACTGTTTACGCGCGACGGCGTCTCAACCGTTCTGGTGGCAGGCGGCTTGGGGGCTTTCTTCGAAAAGGCGGATCTGGTTATCGCCATGGACGCCTATCGGCCGCTCGACGTCACCGACCAAGCGCGCACCATTGCGGGCGTTGAGGCACCGAGCGAATCCGGCTCCGCCCCCGCAAAAGCCAGCGAGCATGCTCGTTCCCTGGACGCGCGGTGCTTCCAACCTCGCGGCGGGCACAATACCAAGCCTCCGCGCGGGCGAGGCCTTTCTGCGATCCAGATTGGTAAAGACACCATCGATCTTTCCGCGCTCTCGCAAATCGTTGATTCCTCGCAAACTGAGGCTATCGCCCGGGCCATAACTCTCATTTCTCAGCGCCGCGAACCAGCTAGCGTGCGCAGCCTGATTGAGGAGGTAACCGCACTTATCGATAGCGAGGGAATTGACCGCCTCGCCGCTGGTAAAAAACATCCCGGCAACCTTGCCCGCCCTCGGGCACTAGATATTGCCGCGGCTCTCAACCGCTATCGCGGGCTACGCTTGGCCTAAGAGCTAAGCGCCTCGAAGCTTTTGGGTGAAATAAGCCTTGCTTCACGCGAAGCGCTTCTAGGCATTCAAGCCGGGCGCCGATTGGGCGGAAGTTCTCATTTAATCGCCGTGGCGGCTGCCCCCGGTGCTCCAGCGGTAGAGTAGGGCCAGAGTTCAGCATGAGGAGGTCTTCGTGGAACCCCAGCTCCCACATAACGCCGCCGATGAGACGGCGGAAGATTTGGACGCCCCGCTTCGCGCGGCCGTTCGCAGACTATCTACTCTCCTAGGTAAAGAAATCGAGCAGCAACACGGCGAAGATGTGTTGCAGCTGGTTGAGGATGTGCGCGCGGCTTCTCGCGATCTTGACGCCGCCGACGCCGCCTCCGAAGTGCAGCGGCGTATTAATTCGGTGCCTTTGGAAACAGCAATCGTTCTCACGCGGGCTTTTTCCCAGTATTTCTTGCTCGCGAATTCCGCCGAGCAGGTCTACCGCATTCGTTCCATTCGCGGTGCCGAGGATCCGGAATCTTGGATTCCGCGCGCGATTCGGCGAATCGTTGAGCACGGCGGCGTCGACGAACTGCGTGAAACGGTCAAAAAACTCGACGTTCGCCTCGTTTTCACCGCCCACCCCACCGAGGCGCAGCGGCGCGCGTTGCTGACGAAGCTGAAGCGCGTTTCGCAAATTGTGGGTGAAGCGACGCCGGAGGGCACGGCTGCTCGGGCCCGGCAGGACCGCCAGCTGGCGACCCTGATTGAGAGCATTTGGCTGACGGACGATTTGCGGCGTTTCCAGCCCACGCCAATTGACGAGGCCCGCAACGTTATGTGGTACTTGCGGAGCCTGTACCTCAACACCCTCCCGGAACTGCTCACGATTCTGCGCGACGAGCTAGCCAAGTACGGCGTCGAGCTTCCGGAAAATGCGCAACCCATCCGCTTTGGTTCGTGGATTGGTGGCGACCGCGACGGTAACCCCTACGTCACCCCGCAAGTGACCCGTGAGGTTCTCACCCTGCAGGCGGCGACGGCGATCGACATCGCCATTGAGTTCATTAACCGCGCGATGCAGCTGCTCTCGGTTTCCTCCAGCCTCACCGGTGCAGATCCCGAGCTTCAGGCTTCTCTTGCGCGTGACTATCGCAATGAGACTCTCATCGATCCGGCAGAGCGGGCTCTCTACGAGGAAGAGCCCTACCGCATCAAGCTGGGGATTATGCGCGAGAAGCTGCGACGCACAAAGCGGCGGATCACCCAGCGGAGCCCCCATGTGGATGGCGACGATTACCAGTCCGCCGAGGAAGTACACGCTGATTTCCAGGTGATTCGCGATGCTCTGCGCCGCCACGGAGGCGATCGGATTGCGGATTCCGAGTTGCTTTTGGCTCAGCAGGTTACCTCTGGAATGGGGCTTTCTCTCGCCGTTCTCGACGTGCGCGAGCACTCCGAGAAGCATCACGATTTGTTGGGTGAGCTTTTCGACCGCTTCGGGGCTACCCTCGGTGAGCGGCGCTACTGTGAGCTCAATCGAGAGGAGCGCACTCGGCTGATTGCCGAGGAGTTGGCATCCTCGCGTCCCCTCGTCCCGGCAACGATTGGTCAGGAAGATAGCCCAGTTTCGGCCGCTTCCCGCCAAACCTTCGATGTTTTCCGGGTGATCAAGGAATCCCACGGGATCTACGGTAAGCAGTGTATCCAAAGCTATATCGTCTCCATGACCCACGGCGCCGATGATATTCTCGCCGTGGCGCTTCTGGCCCGCGAGGCTGGCCTGATCGGCCTAGAAGGCGAACACAAGCACGCCGATATTGGCTTTGTGCCACTTCTTGAGGAAGTACCCGAGCTACAGTCCGCCGGAAAGATCCTTACTCAACTCTTCGAGAATCCTTCCTACCGCGAGATCGTCCGCATGCGTGGCGATGTGCAGGAGGTTATGCTCGGGTACTCCGACTCGAACAAGGAAGCTGGCGTGATTACCTCGCAGTGGGAGATCCACCGGGCTCAGCGCCAGTTGCGCGACGTTGCCGCGAAGTACGGCGTGAAGCTCCGCCTATTCCACGGACGCGGTGGTTCGGTGGGGCGCGGCGGCGGCCCAACGTATGAGGCAATTATGGGCGAGCCAGCCGGGGTGCTTGATGGTTCCATCAAGTTCACCGAGCAGGGCGAAGTCATTTCCGATAAATACACCTTGCCGGAGCTAGCGCTAGAGAATCTCTCGCTGTCTCTGGCCGCGGTTTTGGAAGGGTCTTCGCTACACAAGCAGTCCCGCCACTCCCCTGAGAGCCAGGAACAGAACACGCGGATTATGCAGTTCCTTTCCGATCGCGCCTACGATCGCTACCGGGTACTGGCGCAGGATCCGGATTTGCCCAGCTACTTCGTGCAGTCGACGCCGGTTGAGCAGTTGGGCGATATGAAAATTGGTTCGCGTCCGTCTAAGCGCACCACCTCGGAAAAGGGCTTGGATGGCCTGCGCGCTATCCCCTGGGTGTTTGGCTGGACGCAGGCACGCCAGATTGTGCCCGGCTGGTTCGGAGCGGGATCGGGAATCAAGGCCGCGCGCGAAGCCGGCTACGGAGACGCTCTGAAGTCCATGCAGGAGAACTGGCTGTTCTTCTCTGCCACGGTTTCCAATATTGAGATGACGCTCAAAAAGACCGATATGGAAATTGCGGCATATTACATAGAATCGCTGGCCGATCCCTCCCTGCGGCGGATCTTTGCCCAGATCAAGGAAGAATATGAGCTGACGGTGGAGCAGATCGAGTGGTTGGTTGCGGAGAATGCCCTCCTCGATCGCCAACCCACCCTGCAGCGCACGCTTGATGTGCGCGATCGGTACCTCAAGCCGATTCACTATATGCAGGTCGCCATGCTCAAGCGCGTGCGGGCGAATGCCGAGCCCAACTCGGAAGAAATCCAGTACTACACACGGGCCTTGCTCACCACGATTAACGGTATTGCGGCCGGAATGCGTAATACGGGATAACAACTTATGGTAAAACGCGGGTAGCGAGAGGCGAAAAGCCGCTCGCTACCCGCATTACTTTAAGTTACGTTCATCACAGGGTGAATAGCTGGTAAACGCCAATCAAACCCGACTATAAAAATATAGCTAATCTTAGAGCCGTAAATTTCGCTAAATATAGCCGTTTTTACGAATCATTCTCGCGTATAACTTTGGCGTTAAGATAGCGAAACTTATCAACGTCTATGCATGGGATAAGTAATGCGGCTAAGGGCTTGCAGGGGCCGCTCTAACGAGTAAACTTTCCTGGTCCGTATTTGTGGACGACCTGTTCGAAACACTGGGAAAACCCGGGAAACATATTGAGAGACTAGTTCTATCGTCGCAGGTCGTATGGCATATTTTTATAGAATAACTAGCTAGGAGAGAGAGCGTGAAAGATTCAAGACCGAAAAAAGTAGGCCGTAAGCAGCGGTTCAATGCGGATGACGTCGTCAAGGCGGCGCTGGAGATCGGCGTTCATACATTTACTATGAACGACATTGCCAGTGAGATTGGCGTTGCGGCACCCGCAGTGTACCGCATTTTCTCCGGCCGTCAGGAAGTCGTCGAAGTTGCTATTCAGCGTGCCTTAAAGGAGTTTGATCCGGTTGAGGGCGGGCTGAACTACCAGGCGACTCTTAATGTATTCCATGAGCGCCTCAATAAGCTTCTTGATAAGTATGAGGGCCTCGCCTACGAGCTGGTGGGCGATCCCCGCCTGGCTCTGTGGGGTGCGCCGGCGTTTGAGGCGGCTATCTCTAATGTTATGGCTGATGGCTTTGACCAGGACACCGCGGCTTTTCTCGTGGCGTGCGTAGCCGGCCAGACCTGCCAGCTCCACATCACCTACACCGATGGACCGGAGAGCGTGGATGAGGATGCCTCTGCTCGTTTCGAGCGAGACACTCCCCTGACGGCTCATTTCGTGGAGGGCCTGCTGGAGCGTCGAGATGACTACAAGACGCCCCGCTTCCTTACCGTGCTGTTGGAGTGGGCAGCGAACTACCGGCAGGGCTAAATCCTCGTTTCTTTCGTTTACATATAAAAATCCGGCCGCTCCAAGAACTCTTGGAACGGCCGGATTTTAGGTTTATGCCAGGCAGTAGCTACCTGGCGCTACCTCGCCTTAGCGCTTGACGCGAGCCGAGCCACCAGCCGCGAGGTTTTCGATCTCTTCAACTGAAGCCATCGTGGTGTCACCCGGGGTCGTCATGGCCAGAGCGCCGTGAGCGGCGCCGTAGTTGACGGCCTTCTCAATGTCTCCGGTTTCCATGATGCCGTAGATGAGGCCGGAAGCGAAGGAATCGCCACCGCCCACGCGGTCAAAGATCTCCAGGCCGTCACGCTGACGCGCCTGTACGAAGCCCTGCCCCTTCATCCACGCGACCGCTCCCCAATCGTTGATGGAGGCGGTACGCACCTGGCGCATTGTGGTGCCGATGGCCTGGAAGTTCGGGAAGGTTTCCGTGGCTTTTTCGATCATCTTGCGGAAGGATTCGACCTGCAGATTATCCAGGTTCTCGTTTGCACCTTCGACCTCGAGACCGAGCGAGGCGGTGAAGTCCTCCTCATTGCCGATCATTACGTCAACGTACTGCGCGAGGTCCTTGTTGACTTCCTGCGCATGCTCCTTGCCACCGTGGCTCTTCCAGAGCGAAGAACGGAAGTTGAGATCGTAAGAAACAATCGTCCCGTATTCCTTCGCCTTGGACATTACGGCCTTGGCGGTTTCGGAGGTCTGCTCCGAAAGCGCGGTGTAAATACCGCCGGTGTGTAGCCAGCGAACGCCGAGTTCCCCGAAGAGGTAATCGAGGTCGATATCTTCCGGCTTCATCTGTGAAATCGCCGTATGGGCACGATCCGAGCAACCAACCGCACCGCGCACGCCGAAACCGCGCTCGGTGAAGTTCAGGCCATTACGTGCCGACTGGCCAATACCGTCGTCGTCCACCCAGTGAATGAACTGGGTATCCAAGCCGCCCTGCAGGATGAGGTCTTCGAGCAGAAGACCCACTTCGTTGCGAACCAGCGCCGTAAGAATGGCACCGCGCTTGCGGAAGGCCCGGCGGAAACCGCGCGCCACGTTGTATTCGCCGCCGCCTTCGGAGGCCGCAAAGGAACGGGCGGTACGGATGCGATAATCGCCCGGATCCAAACGCAACATGACTTCACCGAGGGAAACAATGTCATAGGTTGTTTCTTCGGCGGACTTAATCTTCAAACCTTCGCTCACTTGCGAACCTCCTTGACCTTATCCGTCGCCTCCTGTGAAAGGCGCGTGATTTCCTCGAACTTGTGTTCCTTTATGAGATCGCGCTTAATGATCCACGAACCCGAGACCGAGGCAATAGCCGGATTGGAAATCCAATCGGTCAGGTTTTCGGCGTTCACGCCGCCCGAAGGTACGAACAGAAGATCAGGGAACGGCCCGCGCAGGGCCTTTACCATCTTCAGGCCGCCCGCTTCCCCACCGGGGAAGAACTTGACTGCCTTGGCGCCGTACTCGAGAGCCATCATGATCTCGGTGGCGGTCTGTAGGCCGGGCAGGTACGGAATGTTCCGCTCAATTGCCACGTCTGCTACGCCCGCGCTCCAACCCGGGGAAACGAAGAACTTCGCACCCAGATCGGCCGCTTCTTCAGCCCATTCGCGATTAATAATCGTTCCGGCTCCGACCGTCATGCCTTCGACCTTGGACATCTCCTTGATCGCCTGGCGTCCAGCCGGGGTACGGAAGGTAACTTCCGCACACTTAACCCCGCCGGCCACGAGCGCTTCGCCCGCCGCTACGGCATCCTCGGCATTGTCGATAACAACTACCGGGACAATCGGGTTTTCCTCGAGGAACGGTAAGGCGTTAGGTAGTTCCTTCTTAGCCATTAGTTCTTCGCCTGCTCCTTTTGCTTCTTCGTTGCATCCCAGAGACCAAGGAGGTACTGGGTGCCGAGTGCACGGTCATAGAGCGGGTAGCCAGGTCGGCCTTCCTCGCCCCAGATCATGCGGCCGTGATCCGGACGTACGTAAACCTCGAAGGGCTTACCCGCGTCCGCGGCTTCCTTCTCGACGTCGTAAATCGCCTCAACAGCTTCCTCCATCGGAAGATCGCCGGTGCGGGAAAGGTGCGGGGCTTCCTTGAAGGTGCGCTCCGAGAAGTGCTTGACGTTTCGCAGGTGCGAAGCCACCAGCCGGCCGCGCCTGCCAACGTGACGCAGAATCTCGTCCACCTTGTTGTGAACGCTCGAGCCCAGCGAGCCAATGCACACGCACAGGCCGTGAGCCGGCGAATCGTAAAGATCGAGGATGCGATCAATATCCTCAAGGCTCTTGTAAACGCGCGGGATGCCGAACAGGTCCCAAGCCGGATCGTCCGGGTGGCAGGCCATGCGGATGCCTACCCTCTCGCAGGTCGGAATGACGCCCTCGAGGAAGTACTTCCAGTTCTCCAGCAGCTTCTCGGCCGTCATACCCTGGTAAAGCTTCATCACTTCATCCAGGCGAGCCAAGCGCTCCGGCTCCCATCCGGGGAGGGTAAGCCCGCCGGACTCTTCCGCCGTCTTATTGACGATGTCCTGCGGGGTCATGCCCTGAATCGCGTCCTCATCGTAGAACAGCGAGTTCGAGCCGTCTTCCTCATCGACGTGCGCCAGATCGGTGCGAAGCCAGTCGAATACGGGCATGAAGTTGTAAACGATTACCTTCACGCCAAATTCGGCCAGGTTCTCAATCGTCGTCCGGTAGTTAGCGATGTACTCGTCGCGGGTATCAAGCCCCAGCTTGATGTCCTCGTGGACGTTGACTGATTCAATGACTTCGCACTCGAGGCCGGCATTGTGAACGCCGTCGACTAGTTCCTTGATCTCGTCCTTTTCCCAGTTCTCTCCGGCTTCCTTATAGGAAAGGGTTCCCATAATGCCCGAAACGCCAGGAATCTGCTTGATGTACTGGAGGGGAATCGGGTCATGCCCTTCGCCGTACCAGCGGAATGTCATCTTCATTACTTGTTGATCTCCTCATGAATCGTCGAACGAACGGCGCCGGGGCCGGCGACCATGCGAGTGAATAGGGATTCCACCTTTTCCGCAAGCGGAGTGGTGTATAGGTCAATGCCAAAGATATTGGCATTGGAGAGGATGGGCTGAAGCTTTGCGTGCGCGTCGACCGGCTCGCCAAGATTCACATCCTTGAGCTGCTCCTGAAGTTCGTCCAGGAGCGGGTCGGTGGACGGCGTGAACGGTTCGCCGTCGTCGGCGATTCCGAGCAGGTACCGGCACCACGCGGCAAAGACGAGCGGGATCGCCACTAGCGAGTCCATATCCATACCGCGACGTTCGTATTCGTTGAGCGTTACGCCGTAACGAATCGGGATCTTCTGGGACGTGTCCATCGCGATACGCGCGGGATCGTCCGGCAGGGCCTGGTTCGGGAAGCGAACCTCGAGAACCTCCTTGAGAAACTCCTGCGGGGAAACCACGCCCGGGTCGGTTACCACCGGCATGGCCTCGTTATAGCCGAGCACGTGCACCAGGCGGGAAAGATCCTCATCGCGCATCTCCGAGTCGATGGTCGGGAAGCGGAGCAAGCATCCGGTAACCGCCAACGCGGTGTGGAGCGGGTTGAGGCAGGTCGTCACCTTCATCCGCTCGAACTGGTCGCAGGTCTCGCGATCGGTAATAATCACGCCGTACTTCTCCAGCGGCGGGCGCTCCCCCGCGAACTTGTCCTCAATGAGCAGGTACTCCGCCGGCTCGGTGTTCACGAAGCCCGCCATCGGCGTGCGGCCGATAACCTCCAACTCCATATCCTCAAAGCCGAGCTCAGCGAGCTGCTCCGCCACGACTTCCGAGGGGCGCGGGGTGATCTTGTCGATGACCGTGATCGGGTAGCTCACCTTGGATTCATCCTTGAGCCACTCGACGAACTCCGGCGCCACCGCGCCGCGCTCTACCCAACCCTCGGCAACGGTGAGGATTCCCTTCTTCATAACGTCGCCGTTGTGGGAGAAGTTATCCGCGGATACCAGAGTGATCGGAGCCCCGCCGGCGTTGTAGCGAGCCAAAAGCAGGCCTGCCAGCTCAGCCATGGTGTGCAGGTGGTTAGCCTCCGGGTCCTTTTCAATTTCCTCGACGACGTCGTCGCGTAGCTCACCCTTCGAATCCGTCACCACGTAGCCCTTTTCGGTAATGGTCAAGGTAACGAAGGACATCTGCGGCTGCACAAAGACTTCCCTCAGCCGCTGGAAATCTTCCTCCAGCTCCGAGGCGAGAGACTCGGAAATTCCTGCGATGACCCGATAATCGGTCTTCTCATTGGAAAGGACGACTTCCAGAGTCAGATTGTCGAAATCCTGCAACGAGCGCTTGAGGGTTTCCGGCCCGCGCGGTTGCACCGCGGTAATCGGCCAGAACTCACCGTCCGCCAACAGATCATCCGCAATTCGATTCTGGAAAACGCGGAAGATGTTACCGGCACCGATATGCACCCAGCGCGGATCCTTCTTCCCCTTCTCCTGTATCTGCGCTATGTCAAATTCGGGTACGCGCACCCCGGCCTTTTCGAATTCATCCGCGTGCTCGCGGAGGGACTCAATCGTTAGCTTCATATCCGTTATCACCTTTGATTCGTGTATGTTTTCTGTTTTTCAACGAGGAACCTGCCCCGTTTCATTGCGGTCAGCTTCGCTGGCGCGAACCTCACCTAAATGAATATCGAGCAGACCATGACGAACGCCAAGCCCATAACGGAGCCGCTCGCAAGCAAGCCGCCCCAGGTCTTGAGCGTGTCCTTGATCGACAGGTCGAAGTACTCCTTGAACAGCCAGAACGAGGCGTCGTTAATGTGAGTCAAGAAGTTAGCTCCCGAGGCGGTGGCGAGGGTCAGAAGCGCCGGATTGACGCCCGCGATCATCGCTCCCGTCGCAGGATCTGTGACTGCTCCCACAATAATACCCGCTGCCGTCATCGCCGCCACGACTCCTTGGCCCGTAGCGAGACGAATAATAACAGCGATGAGCCATGCCATAATGTAGGGAGAGATTGTTCCGGCGCTCATCATCTTGCCGATGTAGTCACCGATTCCCGAGTCCAGAACAATCTGTTTGAAGGCGCCACCTGCGCCGATGATCATCACCACGCCGGCGATGGACTGCACCGCAGAGGAGAAGCAGTTCATATTCCAGTCCATATTGTGGCCTTGGCGAGTGCCGAAAAGCAGGAAGGCGAGCACAAGCGCAATTGCCATGGCGACCTGCGAAGAGCCAAAGAAATTCAGCCACTGGCCGAGCATCGACTCCTTATCAATGAAGATATTGCAGATCGTCACGCTGATCATAATGATCGCCGGCGAGAGCGGCACCAGCAGGGAGACTGCGAACGACGGCGGATTATCAATCACCACGTCCTCGTCCTTCTGCATGAACTTCGGAACCGGGCGATCGGCATTCGCGAACTTTCCAATCAGACGCGGGTAGAGGAAGCCGCCCACCGCGAGCATGCAGATCGCCATGGGGATTCCAATAATGTAGACGGTGCCGTAATCGGCGTTGTAAGCGTCAATAAGCGCCACCGGGCCGGGTTGCGGCGGGAAGATTGAGTGTGAAATCGTTGCCGCTGCCACGCCGGTAATAGCCAAGGAGAGCCAAGAAATCTTTGCCTCACGGGCAATTGAAATCACCAGCGGCGCCAGCATCAAGAAGGCAACCTCGTAGAACATGGCAATTCCGAAAATCATGCCGATAATTGCCACCGCAACGCGAATGTACTTGACGCCGAACTTCTTAATGAGGGTGCTGGCAAGCACGTTGGAAGCTCCAGAATCCACCATTAGCTTGCCAATAGCGGCGCCGAAGACGACGATAATCGCGAGCGATCCGAGGGTAGAGCCAAAGCCCTTCGAAATGGATTCGAGCGTGTGCCCCGGAGTCATTCCGTTGCACAGGCCCACCACAGCACCCGCCAAAAGCAGGGCGAGCATCGAGTTCCATTTGAACTTGATATTGAGGACAAGCATGATGGCAATGCCCACACAGAGCCAGAGAATAGACATATGATCCCTTCATATTCGCCACGCGGGCGGTTTTTCTATTGTCGAGCATCGAAACGGCCACCTGGCAGCGGTGCCAGGGAATAATCGACGCGGGTGGAAGCGTGGGCCCGTGGGTCGGAATCCACCCCGTTTCGATATATGAAACGACCGTTTGTGCAGTAGAAACTAGTCTACCCTTTTTCTCCTGGCGTACCACCCTTTAAGCGAAAGTTTATGGGGCTGCCAATCAGCTCCGACCCGAATTTGCCCATAATTCTTTTTCTCAACGTAGACTCTCGTGCTTACAGGCTAAAATAACCTGGCAATACCGCTTCGATGGAGGGCGCATGGGTAGTTCCGAAAAACGAAAGAATAAAAAACTGTCCACGGTGGACCGTGCCCTCTCCGTTATTGAATACCTCGCCGAATGCGGGCCTACCGGCGCTCCCCTGGGAGAAATAGCCGCTGCCGTTGAATCAAATAAGGCCACCACTCATCACACTCTGGGAGCGTTAAAAACCCGCACCTGGGTTGAGCAAGATTCACAAACCGGTAATTATTTTTTGGGTGACGGCGTCGCTCCCCTCGTGAGGTACACTACTCGCACGGAAATGCTCAAAGAAACCCTCCATCCGGCGCTCGTGGCAATTTCCTTGCGCTTTAACGAGCTTGTTCACGCCGGAGTCCTCGCGGGTGACCACGTGCGCTATATCGACAAAGTGGAGCCGGACCGGGCCATTCGGGTTGTCTCGTTTGTGGGCCGCGAGGTTCCCGCCCCCATAACGGCATTGGGCAGGGCCCTACTTGGCGGTGCTGGCCTCTCCGAGGACCAAATCAATTGGTATCTCGAGCGCGTGCCGGAATCCGGCCCGGCGCTCCGCGAATCGTTCGTAGAAAACCTCGAGCGAGTGCGCGCCGAGGGATGGTCCTATGAGCAGGAAGAGAACGAAGCAGGTATCGCCTGCGTTGGCGTTCCGCTCTACCTTCCCGACGGACGCACCGCCGCGGTTTCCGTTTCCGCCCCCGCCGAACGCCTCCCCTTTGAGCGGGCCCGTGAGGTGGCACAGGGAATGGCCGAGGAGCTATCAGCGCTCCCCGGCTCTTCCGGTATCACGGTGTCCCCCGCGCTGAGCGGCACTGGAGACTAAGCGCAGCCTAGCAACGCTCAGCGCTAGCGCACCTGGACGCGGGACTTTTAGGACTTCTTCCCGCGCCGCTCGCGCACTCGCACCGAGATCTCAATCGGCGAGCCTTCGAATCCGAACTCTTCGCGGAGCCGATTTTCCAGGAACCGGCGGTAACCGTGCTCCAAGAATCCGGAGGCGAACAGTACGAAGCGCGGCGGGCGGTTGGAAACCTGCGTACCGAATAGAATTCGCGGTTGCTTGCCGCCGCGCACAGGATGCGGATGAGCGGCAACGGTTTCACCCAGGAAAGCATTGAGCTTTCCGGTGGTGATGCGCTGATCCCAGGAATCAAGCGCGGTTTCCATAGCGCGAGTCAGCCGGTTGGTATGCCAGCCAGTTTTGGCGGAAAGATTCACCCGCTGTGCCCATTGCATCTGCACCAGTTCTACGTCTAGCTCATCCTCCAACTGCAGGCGGCGCTCCTCATCCACCTCGTCCCACTTATTGCAAACAATCACCAGGGCGCGGCCTGCATCGATCACCTGCTGCATCACCCGAATATCCTGTTCGCTCAGCGGCTCGGTGGCATCAATAAGCACCAGCCCCAGCTCGGCGTTTTCAATCGCTCCGCGGGTGCGCAAGGAGGAATAGTAATCAGCGCCGGTGGTTTGGTGAACGCGGCGGCGAATTCCCGCGGTGTCGACAAAAACCCACGGCTTTCCGTCAAGTTCAATCACTTCGTCAACCGGATCGCGGGTGGTTCCGGCCAAATTGTCCACCACCACGCGGTTCTCCCCCGCCAGCTGATTGAGTAGCGAGGATTTACCCACGTTTGGTCGCCCGACCAGGGCGATTCGGCGCGGTCCTCCCTGCGGGCGCGCGCTAGCAACCGCGGACTTTTCGGGAAGAGCCTTCACGATCACATCCAGGAGCTCACCCGATCCGCGCCCGTGTAGCGCGGAAACCGGGTGCGGTTCACCCAATCCAAGGCTCCACAAATAGGCGGCGTCGGCTTCCTGAGCCTCCGAGTCCACCTTATTGGCAGCCACAATCACGGGAACATTCGCGCGTCGCACGATTTTGACGAGGGCCTCGTCCGTATTCGTCACTCCGACCGTCGCGTCCAGGACCAGCAAAATCGCATCCGCACTATGCATGGCGATTTCGGCCTGATTGGCTACCGACTCATCAATACCGCGAGCATTGTTCTCCCACCCGCCGGTATCGACCACGGTGAAGCGCTTATCGTTCCATTCCGCCTCGTAGTAGACGCGGTCGCGAGTGACCCCGGGTTCGTCCTGCACTACGGCAACCCGCCGACCCACAATGCGATTAATAATCGAGGACTTGCCAACATTAGGCCGGCCAATAATGGCGAGGACGGGAAACCCGGCCTCGCGTGCCGCTTCCTTCCCTTCCAGAACTTCCAGGTCCTCCGCGGATAGTTCGTAGGCATCAAGCCCCGCGCGCATCACGCGCTCTTCGAGGTTCGCCTCTTCGTTGTTCGTCATGATTCTCCTCGCTTGGCCGGACGCCGCTCGGCCGGAATGAGCTCGATAATTGCTTGCACCACTTCTTCAATCGTTAGGTTTGTGGTATCAATTGTGGTCACTCCCGCGGCGGCCTCGGTGAAGTCCACCACGGTCGAATCCTTCGCATCACGGCCAATTACCTCACCGCGGGTGAGTGCTAAGGCCTGGGCATCGGTGCCTCCCCGTACCTCGGCCGCGCGGCGCGCCACCCGTTGCTCGGCGGAGGCGGTGAGCAGAACGCGCACATCCGCATCGGGCGCAACCACGGTAGTGATATCGCGGCCCTCCGCGACAATCCCGTCTTCGGCGTCGTGAATAATAGCGCGCTGACGGCTCACCAGAATCTCCCGCACCGCCAGGTTCGTCGAAACTGTGGAGACGCTTCGGGCGATTTCCGGGGTGCGGATCGCCTTCGTAATATCGTCGCCGTCCATAAAAATCGTCTGGTGGAACGGATCGAGGGGCATGGACAAATCCATAGCCCGTACCGCCCCGGCCACGGCCTGCCGGTCCGTGGTATCAATTTGCGCGCGCGTTACCCACCAGGCGGCGGCGCGGTACATGGCACCGGTATCCAGGTACGCAATCCCCAACCGGTGCGCTAGCTCCTTGGATACGGTGGATTTGCCCGCCCCGCTCGGGCCGTCAATCGCAATGACGACGCTCATTTCTCGCTCCCCTCTACAATGACCTGCCAGCCGCGCTCCCCCAAACCGGCCGCCAGGCCTTCCGCGCTCGCCGGAAGAACCGAGAGCTCCGCCCGGCCCACGGGCTGGTTGAGTGAGTGTTCCATTTGCAGATCTTCAATATTCACGCCGATCTCGCCAATATCTCCAAAAAGACGGCCGAGCTGACCGGGCTGATCGGGAACCAAAACAATAACGTGCCCGTAGCGGCGCGGCGCTCCGCCGTGCTTGCCGGGAATTCGATTGACGCCCTCGTTTCCGGCCGCGACGGTGCGCGCCACGGCAAGGGCGCCATCACCGGCAACCGGGTTATCGCCGGTGGAATGCAGGGCGCGGGACAGCGCGACTGCCTGCTCACCCACCTCTCGCAGAATTGGCGCAATCTGCGGGGCGTTACCGGCCACAATTGAGGCCCACAGCGAAGCATCCGAGCGGGCGATGCGGGTGACATCGCGCAAGCCCTGGCCCGCCAGCGCCAAATCAGACTCCTCGGCGCCGCGCAGTGCTCCGGCCATCAGGGAAGAGACGAGCTGGGGCAAATGCGAAACCAGGGCCACCGCCCGGTCATGTTGTCCGGCTTCCATAATGTAGGGAATAGCCCCGACGTCGAGCGCCAGTTCGCGCGTCAAGGCGATATGCTCCGGGGCGGCAGCGCCTTCGCGGGCGCAAATCACCCACGGCCGACCCTCGAATAAATCAGAATCGGCCGCGATTGCCCCGCTACGCTCCCTGCCCGCCATCGGATGGCATCCCAGATAGCGTTCCGCGCCAGGGTGAGCGGCCACCTCGCGGCCAATCACCTCTTTGACTGAGGCAACGTCAATAACTAGAGCGTCCGGGAAGCGCTCCAGCGCTCGGCACACCACCTCCGCGGTGACGTCAGGAGGAACCGCAACCACCACCAGTTCGGGCTGCGGCGAAGCGTCACTCGCCAGATCGCCGGCGCCCAAATCGCGCGCCAGGGCCGCGGCAATCGGAGACGCATCTTCCACATCCACTTGCGCCCCCAAATGGAGCAAGCGCATGCCGAGGGAGGCCCCGAGCAAGCCGGAGCCGATAATGCGAACCCTGCGCGGCAACATTTTGATCCTCGCTACTGTTGGAAGGTTACAGATTAACGGTTACAGGTTGACCATATGCATGAGCGTGGACAGCTCACTGCCACCAATAATGCGGTACTGGCCCGGCTTGAGGCGCCCGGCCTTAATATTCGCAAACTGAATACGCACCAGCTCCAGCACCGGGTGGCCTACCTCGCCCATCATGCGGCGCACCAGGCGATTGCGCCCCTCATGCAAGGTGAGCTCCACAATCGAATTGCGCGGCTGGGACTCACGCAACACGAACTTATCCACCTTCGCCGGACCGTCTTTCAGGGTAATCCCCTTTTCCAGGACTTTCCCCAGTCCGCGAGTGACCTGGCCATCGACCCGCGCCACGTAGGTCTTTTGAATCTCGTAGGAGGGATGGGTGAGGCGGTGGGTGAGCTCGCCGTTATTGGAGAGCAGAATCAGCCCCTCGGTATCTTCGTCGAGGCGGCCCACGTGGTACAGGCGCTCCGGGCGATCTTCCACGTACTGCGCCAAAGAGGGCCGGCCCATCTCATCTTCCATGGTGGAGACAACCCCCGGCGGCTTGTACAGAGCAATCGTGATGTCGTCCTGCTTGGTGGCAATCGGCATCCCATCGACGTGAATAACGTCGGTTTCCGGATCCACCTTCGTTCCCAGAGTGCGAACAATATTACCGTTAACGCTCACGCGTCCCTGCTCGATGAGGACCTCGCTGTGGCGCCGTGAGGCGACCCCCGCGTTCGCCATCACTTTCTGCAAACGTTCTTTCATCGAATTTCCTTCTCTACTTCTTCCAGCTCGGTATTATCCGGCAAATAGGGCGCTAGCGGCGGAAGTTCCTCCAGGGAGTTCATTCCCATTTCCTCCAGGAAATAGTCGGTTGTTCCCCAGAGCGTCGCTCCCGTTGTCTCCGTTTGACCGCGCGGTTCAATGAGTCCGCGGGTCGCTAAAGTTCGTACGACGCCGTCTACCGAAACGCCTCGCACCGCCGCCACCTGGGCACGAGAGATGGGCTGCTGATAGGCAATCACGGCGAGGGTTTCCAGCGCGGCGGTGGATAGTTTACCCGAATGTGCTCGGGTGACGTGGGCGGAGATCACATCGGCGTACATGGGATTGGTGTACATACGCCAACCGCCCGCCACTTCGCGCACAGTTATACCGCGCCCGCCGCTCGCCTCGTAGTCATCATGCAGGGCGCGCACTTCCCTATCGGCCTCAGCCTCGGTCAGTCCGGTGGCGGTAGCGAGTTCGCCAATCGTTACCGGCTGGGCGGAAATAAAAAGAATTGCTTCAATGGCTCCCCGATTATTATCCATCGCGCTTTAAACCTTGCCTCTTATCATTCCTGGTCTTTCCCCGCCTCAGTATCCGGAGCGGTAGCGGCGGCGTCGTCGAACTCCCCCGAAAGTGGACTCCCGGTATCTTCCTCCAGGGTGGCACGGATAACCAGCGCCTCCAGCGGGGCTGACTGGTAGACCGCGACGGCGCGACGGCGAATAAGCTCGAGCACCGCCAAAAAACGTGACACCACGGTAGGTGAGTTCGGAGCATCCTCGCACAGCTCGGCGAAGGTCGACTCCCCCACATGCGCGAGGCGACGCTCCAAAAAATTCACCTGGGAGGCAACCGCAACTACCGGATCGTGCAGGTGGGTGATTTCGACCACCGGCTCTTCGGGCTGGCGCAAAAGCGCTTGCACGGCGAGCATGGCGAGTTCCTGGACGGTGAGGGTGAGCTTGGCGGGCGGGACGCTGCTCGCGTAGGGCTCCTCCAGCGGAACATCGCGGCCCACCGCCTTGCCGGAGTTCTCCAGGCGAACCGCGAAATCCGCCGCAACATCCTTATAAGCCCGGTACTGCAGCAGCTTCGCGAAAAGCAGATCGCGTTGCTCAATCAGCTCCCAGTCTTCTTCCTCGCTTTCCTCGCGCGGAAGGAGACGGGCAATTTTCAGGTCCAGCAAGGTGGCCGCCACTACCAAAAACTCCGAAGCGGCCGATAAATCAAATTCGTCTTGCTGGCGAATGAAAGCGATGAACTCGTCGGTGACCTGCCCCAGCGCCACTTCGGTGAGGTCGAGGTTTCGCTTGGAAACGAGGTCTAAAAGTACCGAAAAGGGGCCCGAAAATACATCCAGGCTTACCTTGAACTCCGGATTATCCGTCACTGCCCGCCTCGCGCTCTAGGCGCATTGGCCGCGCGCGATCACCTCGCGCGCCAGCTTGCGATAGGCCACCGCTCCCGGATGGCTGGGGGCGTAATCGGTAATTGGCTGGGCGGCGATAGTGGCATCCGGGAATTTCACCGTGCGGGCAATGTAGGTGTTGTAGACGCTCTTGCCAAAGCCCTCGCGTACCGAGCGCATCACGTCACGCGAGTGAAGCGTGCGCTTGTCCACCATGGTGAGGAGGACGCCGTCAATTTGCAGGCGGGGATTGAGGCGATCTTGCACGCGCTCAATTTGCTGCACCAGCAGGGCCACCCCGCGCATGGCGAAGTACTCCGCCTCCAGCGGGATAATGACGCCGTGAGCGGCCGTCAGCGCATTGACCGTGAGCAGGCCGAGCGAAGGCTGGCAATCAATAATAATGAGGTCGTATTCGTCAAGAACCGGCCGGAGCACGCGGGTCAGGGCCTGCTCGCGCGCCACTTCGTTAATGAGCACAATTTCGGCGGCAGAAAGGTCAATATTTGCCGGTACCACATCAAGGTTCGGCACGTCCGTGTGCTGAATGATTTGGCTGATATCCGGCTTATTGGCGATGAGCTCATCGTAGATAGTGCGTTCCAGAGCGCGGGCATTAATACCCAGGCCGGCGGAAGCCGCTCCCTGCGGATCAAAATCCACAACCAGCACGCGCCTGCCGTAGCCGGCTAGGGCCGCGGCAAGGTTAATCGTGGTGGTGGTTTTACCCACCCCGCCCTTCTGGTTAGACATGGCAATAATCCGAGCCGGTCCGTGTGATTCCAACGGTTCGGGCTCCGGGAAATCCACGGAATCAGGCTGGTCGAATAGCGCATCTTGTTCGGTCACCCCTCTAGGTTACCGAACCTTTGCGTTGAGGGTGCAGCTAGCGCGCCCGCGGGTGGGAACTAGCGTAAACTTCGCGCAAATGCTCCCGGGATACCGCGGTGTAAATCTGCGTGGTGGTGACCGAAGAATGGCCGAGCATTTCCTGCACCGCCCGCACATCCGCTCCGCCTTCCAGCAAATGCGTGGCGAAGGTGTGGCGTAGCGAATGCGGGGAAATATGATCGCGTAAGCCCGCTCTTTTCGCCGCGTTCTGAATAATTCCCCACGCGCTTTGCCGCGTGAGCGGGTTGCCGCGCTTATTCAAAAACAGCGCTGCCGTGCCTGTCCCTTTCGCCGCCATTTCGGGGCGGGCGCGTACCCGATAGGCCTCGACGGCCTCCAGGGCGAAAGATCCGAGCGGCACAACGCGTTCCTTGCGTCCCTTTCCAAACAGACGGACGGTTTTTGTTTCGACGTCGACGTCGTCGCCAGTGAGTGCAACCGCCTCAGAGATCCGGGCGCCCGTACCGTACAGCAACTCGAGGAGGGCGCGGTCACGCAAGGCCACCGCGTCACCCTTCGCTCCCGCCGCTTCAATCAGGGCGGTAACTTCCGCAACGCTCAAGGCGGTGGGTAGCCGGCGCGGCAGTTTTGGCGGGCGCACATCCGCGGCGGGATTTTCCGGCGTCATCCCCTCCTCAAAAGCGAACTTATGGAAGGCGCGCACCGCGGTAACCGCCCGGGCCGCCGAGGATCTTGCGTACTCACGCAAAGCTTCCGGAAAAGACGCAACATCCTCACGGGAAACCTCTCGCAAATTCGTTACCCCGCGCTGGGCCAGGTGATCCAGATACTTTTGCAGATCACGCCGATAGGCACCCACCGTATTACGCGAAAGCGCGCGCTCCACGCTGAGGTGGGCAATATATTCGCGCACCGAACGCTCCAGCGGAACCGACTGAAAATTCTCTGCCATCCCGGCTAGTTTACGATCTTGCGGCTACGCTCCCAAGCGAAATACCCATGAGCGCCGCGCCCGATACACGTAGACTGGACCTCATAGTGCGGAGTTTTTCGTTTTATCCAAACAATCATCAATGAGGAGATTTTGAATGGCTAACTTTGAGTGGTCCGATGCCGATCAGCGCGCGGTCGATTCGAGCCGCGCACTTGCGGCGGACGCCGTCCAGAAAGTTGGAAATGGCCATCCCGGCACCGCGATGTCGCTAGCCCCCGCCGCCTACGTGCTTTATCAGCGGATCATGGATTTTGATCCCGCGGATACCGAGTGGATCGGGCGGGATCGTTTTATTCTTTCCGCCGGCCACAGCTCGCTCACCCAGTACCTGCAGTTGTTCTTGGCGGGAATCGATATTGAGCTTGAGGACCTCAAGCAACTTCGTACCTTCGGTTCGAAGACTCCCGGACATCCCGAGTACGGCCGCACCAAGGGCGTAGAGATGAGCACCGGCCCGCTTGGCCAGGGCGTTGCCACCGCCGTCGGCTTCGCGATGGCTTCCCGGCGCGCGCACGGGCTTTACGATCCCACCGCGCCAGCGGGCGAATCGATTTTCGACCATTTCGTGTACGTGATCGCCGGGGACGGCGATATGCAGGAAGGCGTTTCGGGCGAGGCAGCCTCGCTGGCTGGCACCCAGGAACTGGGCAACCTCATCGTTATTTACGATGACAACCGCATTTCCATTGAGGATGACACTTCGATTGCTTTCGGCGAGGATGTTCTGGCTCGCTACGAGGCCTACGGCTGGCACACCCAGCACGTGAACTGGATTGGCGAAGATGGCTACAAGGAAGATCCCGAGGCGCTCTACAACGCGCTTCTGGAGGCGAAGAAGGTGACGGACAAGCCGTCCATTATTAAGCTCTCCACCATTATTGCCTGGCCGGCACCCACCAAGCAGGGCACCGGCGCCTCGCACGGATCGGCTCTCGGCGAGGAAGAAATCCGCGCCACCAAGGAAATCCTCGGGCTGGACCCGAATCTGGATTTCCAGATCGACGACGCCGTTCTTGCCCACGCCCGCGAAAATGCCGCGGCGCGCGGCAAGGCCGCACACGAGGCCTGGAACGCGAAGTTCACCGCTTGGCAGAAGGCGAACCCGGAGGGCGCCGAGCTTCTGGAGCGGGTGCGAGCACATCAGCTTCCCGCCGGCTGGGAAGAAAAGCTTCCCCGCTGGGAGGTCGGCTCGAAGGGTATCGCCACCCGCGCCGCCTCCGGAGAGGTGCTCAACTCACTAAAGGACGTGCTTCCCGAGCTGTGGGGCGGCTCTGCCGATTTGGCGGGGTCGAATAACACCACCATGAAGGGCGAGCCCTCGTTCCTACCCGAGCGTCGCGGCTCGAAGATGTTCCCGGGTAACCCGTATGGACGCACCCTGCACTTCGGTATTCGGGAATTCGCCATGGGCGCGATCCTCAACGGCATTCAGCTCGACGGGCTCACCCGCCCCTACGGCGGCACTTTCTTCGTGTTCTCCGACTACATGCGCCCGGCGGTGCGCCTGGCCGCAATTCAGGGTGTTCCCACGATTTTCGTGTGGACACACGATTCGGTGGGCGTTGGCGAGGACGGCCCCACCCATCAGCCCATCGAGCACCTGTGGGCCATGCGCGCGATTCCGCACACGGCAATCGTTCGCCCCGCGGACGCCAACGAGACCGCGGCCGCCTGGCGCGCCGCCCTCGAGTTGCACGACGGCGGACCGATCGGCCTGGTGCTGACCCGCCAGGGCTTGCCGATTTTGGAAGGCACGGATAGCGAGGGTGTGAAGCGGGGCGGCTACGTGCTGGCCGAATCTCCCACCGGCTCGGTAGACGTGCAGCTTCTGGCCACTGGCTCCGAAGTTTCGGTGGCCGTTGAGGCACAAAAGCAACTGGCTGAAAAGGGCGTTGGCGCACGGGTTATCTCCCTCCCCTGCCTCGAATGGTTCAACCAGCAGCCGCTGGAGTACCGCGACTCCGTGATCCTTCCCGAGGTAGGGGCTCGCGTTTCGGTGGAAGCCGGATCGGTACTGGGATGGAAGAACTACGTGGGCGATGCCGGCCGAAGTGTTGGAATTGACGAATTCGGTGAATCGGCTTCCGGTGGCGAGGTGATGGAGCACTTCCATATCAACGCGCAAACCGTTGCCGAGAAGGCTCTCGAGAGCATCGAGGCCGCGCGCGGCTAAGGCGGCAACTCGCGCCCGCTTCCGAGTAAGATAGGCGCGGACGAAACCACAGACCGAGACCCGAGCGGATTTCGCCCGGGTCTCGGCTACTTTTAAGGAACTATGACGACTAACCCATTGCGTGCACTTACGGACCGGCGTTTGCAGAGAATCGCCGGCCCCTGCGGCATTGTGCTTTTCGGTATCACCGGCGACCTCGCCAAGCGCAAGATCCTGCCGGCACTTTACGACCTCACCAACCGCGGCCTACTCCCGCCGTCGTTCTCCATTGTGGGCGTGGCACGGCGAGATATTGACGTGCGGAGCGCGGTTGAACAATCCGTGCGCGAGGGCGCAAAAACACCGGTTTCGGACACCGCACTCAAGCAGCTCCTGGATGGAGTTTCGCTAATTGTTGGCGGCTACGACGATCCGGAAATGTATCGCGCACTGGCGCAGCATTTGCGTGGGCTTGATGAAACGCGGGGTACCGGCGGAAACTTCGCCTTCTACCTGTCGATTCCCCCGCGTCTATTCCCGGTGGTTACCGAGGGGCTGGCGGGCGCCGACCTGAACCGGGGCGAGAACGGGAGCTGGCGGCGCGTGGTGATTGAAAAGCCCTTCGGGCGCGATCTCGCCTCCGCACGCGAACTCGACGAAACAGTGCGGGCCGTGTTCCCCGAAAGCTCGGTGTTCCGCATTGACCACTACCTCGGCAAAGAAACCGTGCAGAATATTATGGCGTTGCGCTTTGCCAACGAGCTGTACGAGCCGATTTGGAACTCCGCGCACGTCGACCACGTGCAAATCACCATGGCGGAGGACATAGGTATTGGTTCGCGCGCCGGATATTACGACGGTATTGGAGCCACCCGTGACGTCATTCAAAACCACCTGCTCCAGCTCCTCGCACTCACCGCTATGGAAGAGCCGGTGGCCTTCACCGCCGATGCCGTGCGCGCCGAAAAGGAAAAGGTGCTCAAGGCAACCCACCTCTTTGGCCCGGCAGAGACGAATTCGGTGCGCGCGCAGTACGCCGGCGGCTGGCAGGGCGGAGAGCGGGTCAAGGCGTACCGCGAAGAAGACGGCATACCTGCCGATTCGATTACCGACACTTACGGCGCGATGGCGCTGGGTGTGGAAACGCGACGCTGGGCCGGGGTGCCGTTCTATCTGCGCACCGGAAAGCGGCTGGGCCGGAGGGTTTCCGAAATCGCGATCGTTTTTAAGCGCCCGCCGTTCTTGCCGTTTGATGATATTTCTGGACTCGGGCAAAATACCCTGGTGATCCGGGTGCAACCCAACGAAGGCACCACGTTTAAGTTCGGCTCGAAGGTGCCGGGGTCAGAAATGCGCCTGCGCGACGTCACCATGGATTTTGCCTATGGCCACGCTTTTACCGAATACACCCCCGAAGCCTACGAGCGGCTCATTTTGGATGTTCTCCTTGGCGAACCGCCGCTATTCCCCCAGTGGCGCGAGGTAGAAGAATCCTGGCGCATTATCGATCAGGTCGAAAACTATTGGGAAAGCGCCCCGGAGACTCTTGAGACCTATCACCCGGGCACCTGGGGGCCGGCGGGTGCCGATGCAATGCTCGCTGCAAATGGCCACGTGTGGCGGCGCCCCTAGCGAAAACTTCTGGGAGAAAAATGATTACTCATATGACGAATACTACGGCGGCTAAGGTCGGCTCTCGCCTTGACGAGCTACGCGGCACCGCCGGATCCGGTGCTCTTGGCCGGGTTTTGACGCTGATTATTTTGGCGGAAACCGAGGGCGGCGTTCGCGACGCGCTCTCAGCCGCGGCCGGGGCCTCCCGCGCGCATCCGGCGCGGATTATTGTGCTCCTGAGAGCCGGCGGAAAACCGGAAGCCGCGGAGAGCGGTGAAGATCGGGCGTCCTCGCGGCTTGACGCGGAGATTCGTACCGGATCGGAAGCGGGGGCTTCGGAAATTGTTATTTTGCGGACCGTGGGAGACGCCGGCACCAATGCCGAAACGCTCGTTACGCCGCTCCTCCTTCCGGACGCGCCGATTGTTTCCTGGTGGATACAAAAAGCTCCGGATAATCCCGCCGCAACCGAGATTGGAAAAATGGCGCAGCGCCGGATTACAACCAGCCGTACCGCCGATGATCCGCTCCGAATGCTGAGCAACCTCCGCGAGGCCTACCAACCCGGAGATACCGACCTGGCGTGGGCAGGAATCACTCTCTGGCGCAACCATATCGCCGCCATGGTCGACGAATTCGCGCACCAGGCGGATACCGAGGAACTGATTACCGGCGGCGTGGTAGACGGAAATCCAAATAATGCCTCGACGTACCTCATGGTGGCGTGGTTGCGGCTCCTTAGTGGGGCAGACATTACGCTGACGCCGGGGCGCGGAAGCGCAATTAATTCAGTGACGCTTAGCTTGCGCGGACCGGGCGAGATTAGCCTGCGCCGCTCACCCGGATCAGATTTCGCAGTGATGCACCGCCCGGGCCGTCACGACCAGGAAGTTTCGCTTCCCCGCCGAAGCATCGAAGCGATGTTAATTGAGGATCTGCGCGATCTTAATCCCGACCCCGCGTATGCGGCGGTACTTCAGAGCGCCTACTTCAACAACTGATCGAAAACATTTTTTCAATATGCTTTTCCTTGATTCGTGTACTGCGGAGAGTAGAATCATCCTCATAACGCAATTAACTGAATAGTCATAACGATTCGGCAGGGCAATTAATATGTCAAAAATAAGCCGGGTAACGGCAAAAATACTATCGGGAGTTGGTGCTCTGATTCTCGTAGCCGCTCCCGTAGCCATGGCGTCAGTGCAGTATCCCGCTGAGGGTGGTATATGGGAGTACGGTAAAAGGGGCTTCGGCAAAGCTTATTCTTACTATACCGTCAATAGAACACATGGGTCATCAATCGCAAATGCCAATGACACTAAATTGCTATTTCGCTCCACTAACACCGTGGCCGGTAAGAAGTCAATAGCGGAATATCAAGGCCGTACGCCCTGGCAGAATTTTCATTACCATTACAGGGTCTCGTAGCCGTTAGTTTCAAGCTCCTATGAGAAACCTACTACGCGTTTTAGGGGTTGCTACGGCCATAATTGGTTGTCTTTTCGCGGGCGTTTCGGTCGTCCACGAACAGGAGGATTTTCCTCCGGGAACCAATTTTAACTTTGGGCTGATTACTGAAGGTGCTCAGCTCGAAAAAACAACCATCGTTTCACACATCTCTGAACTCGCCGTCAGACTAGGTACGCCAATTTTTAAGAACGCACCCAGCTTTATAGACGGTGATGCCAACGTGGACGTCATTTACTTTCCGGCATCGGGGATCCAACTCCAAGGTAGGGTGCCCTGGTTGTCGGCCGTTGACGGCCAGTACGTGGCTCCGGAGGATATCGGTACTCGAACGCTAACGGGTAGTTACGCGATTCAGTCCGCTGGCGGGCAGGAACGAATAATCCGGGACTGGGCTGAGGAAACCGGACTCGAACTCACCGGTTTCGATCGTCTGAGTCCGGTACACACCTCATCCCAACTTGTTCGGAGCGGAATAGGATATGCGCTCGGCACGCTCATCCTCCTCGCGCTTTCGTCTTGTCTGTTTATATTCGCGCGTCGACGCACCGCGCGAAAGGTATTACTAACCTCAGGCGTTGCTCGGTGGCGTATTCACTACCATGACGTATGGGAAGTCTGGCGAACCTTTTCGTTTGCCGCGCTCTTTACCTACGCACTCATTGTGTTAGCTTGCCTGGTATGGGGCTGGACTAGGACCGATCCCTTTGTTTGGCGCAGTTTTACCCAGTTGCTCGCATTACTTGCGATTTGCCTGGTAGTGACGGTAGCGGCGTCGCGGCTCGCTCTACCCCGGATTCGCGATGCTGGTATTCGCACCACGGTACCCGATCGGCGCCTCAATCTGGGAGCTGGAGTAGCGCGCGCCTTGGGACTCGTCTTGATCGTATTCATGTTGCCACTCAGCATCTACAGTGCGACTCTCGCGCACGCCAACGAGGAGCAACTACAGCAATGGACGCGGGCGCAGGATGCGGTGCGCCTTCAGATCTCCGCATCAATTGATTCCAGCGCGGCGCAAGAAGCGTATATATCGGCAGCGAGTGAGTTTCTTTCGACTAGCGCACAGGAAAATTTACCGGCATTTTCGGCGGTAATTGATCAACTCATGGATATTCCTGTGCCCGACGGGTACGACCACATCATCCTGGCGGACCGTAACTACATAAACCTCATGGGAATTACGGTATCTGACCTCGCTCTGGTGAATGTCGATTCATCCACCCGCGATGCCCTTTCCACACTCGCTACTAACGGTGCGGGAATCTCCGCTCATTACTATTCTTGGAACAACGAAGATGCTTTTCCCGCTATCGGTCCATCCCTTTTGGATGCGAGCAACACCGTAAAAACCAGTAATCCACTCATCGTAGTTCTGGAGAATCCCTATCAAGAACTAGATCAGCTCGGAGCGCTTGGATCTTTTCTTGTCAACGGGCAGGTTATCTTTAGCAACCCGGATAAAGTACTAGAGCTTGCTACGAAAAGCGGCTTCTCTTCATTTATTCTCGGAGTAGATAACGTGACGGACGCTTTTGCCGCAGAGGCGCAGTTTCAACGGATACTTAAGATTTCAGGAGTCCTCGCTACTTTCATCGCGGCGGCAACCGTGGGGTTAATGCTTTTCGTTGCGGCCTTAAACTGGGGAAACAGTAACCCGGAGCAAATTTTTGCGCTATATACTGCCGGGTCTCCGCGGCATCACATAGTGCGGACGCGCATCCGGAAAGAATTTGCGTTGGCGGTGATAGCGTGCGCAATTGGCGCTACCCTCGCCGTAATGCAGTTGGATAATCTTCTCTACGCGGGGACGATCGTAGCCCTCGTTTTGCTCGTATACATGGGCGGTACCTATTGGACTCACCTTCACGTTGTCCGAGCTATCTCACTAAAAACTATTCACCGCACCTGAAGTTGTAGGAAACTATGTCTATTATCACACGCGATTTACGTATGGAGATCACGGGCCGAACCATTTTTAGCGATGTCAACGTGTCTGTTTCCTCAGGCCAAATTACCGCTCTCGTGGGTCCTTCTGGGAGCGGCAAAACTACGTTGCTGAATATCTTAGGGTTGCTTCTGCGCCCGACGGCTGGATTAGTGGAGATCGACGGCGAAGACGCCACCGGATGGAAAGAAAACAAAATTCAGCGATTTTGGCGAGAGAAAGCTGCCTTTATCTACCAAGACGCGGGGATCATCCCCGGCCGTACAGTCGCTTATAACGTAAATCTTCGTGGCCCGAACATTTTCGGGCGCTTTCCGAACCCAGATCATGACACCCTACGCGCGCTCGAGGCAGTAGGAATGCAGAGCCGTATACAGGAAGACGTTACGGTGCTTTCAGGCGGCGAAAAGCAACGTGTTGGCATTGCGCGGGCGCTTTATCGCCAAGCGCGGTACATCTACGCAGATGAGCCAACCGCATCGCTAGATGCGGCCAATCGCGCCCAGGTCATTTCATTGCTCGAAGAAGCGGCACGAGCTGGAAGCGCCGTTATCGTGGCTACCCACGACGAGCACCTTATGGAACACTGCCAACTACTCGTGCATGTCGGCTAAATTTTAGGGCAAGCGAGTTACGTGATTTTAGCCGAACTTGACGATCAAGCCGATAAGAACCACGGAGATGAGCCAGACGATGCCCAGCCCCACGGTAATACGGTTAAGATTCCGTTCGGCCACGCCCGATGAACGCATCGAGGTGGAGATTCCTCCACCGAACATTTCGGAAATTCCGCCGCCCTTACCCTTGTGGAGCAGAATCGAGAGCGTCAAAAGAATGCTCGTCAGAAGCAGAAGTGCCTCGCAAACGTAAAGCAGAACGGTCACGCCGTGGTTCCTTTCAATATGTTCCTGCGGCCATACATAGCGTCAGGTCGGAGCCATGATGATGCACGCGCAGAAAAGCGACGTTATTTAGTTTAGCCGAAGAGCGCGGATAGGTAAGAAACCCATCCGCGCTCTTGGTCACTGTTGACTTAGGCCGCCTGGTACGTGACAATCTTGGCGAAATCTTCAGCCTTGAGGCTGGCTCCGCCGACCAGTGCGCCGTCGACGTCAGGCTGGGACATAATGTCCGCCACGTTCGCCGGCTTCACGGATCCACCGTACTGAATGCGAACCGCTTCGGCAGTAGCATCGTCGAAAAGCTCGCCGATGCGCTGGCGAATAGCTCCGCACACCTCCTGGGCGTCTTCCGGGGTTGCTACCTCGCCAGTGCCGATGGCCCAGATGGGCTCATAGGCGATAACCGACTTCGCAACCTCTTCGGCGGAAAGCCCGGCGAGCATTGCGTCGATCTGGCCGACCACGTACTCCACCTGCTTGCCTTCCCTGCGCACCTCGAGCGCTTCGCCGCAGCACATGATCGGGGTGAGGCCGGCATCAAGCGCCTTCTTGGCCTTCTCCCCCACCAACTCGTTGGATTCGCCGTGGTATTCACGCCGCTCCGAGTGGCCCACTACGACGTACCTGCAACCAAGCTTGGTCAGCATTGTCGTCGAAATGTCACCCGTGTACGCACCCTCGTCGTGGGTTGAAACGTCCTGAGCGCCGTACTTGATCTTCAGCCCGTCAGACTCGCACAGGGTCTGGATCGAACGAAGATCGGTGAACGGAGGCAGAACAACAACCTCTACCTTCGAGAAGTCATGCTTGACGTCCTCGAGCGTCCAAGCGAGTTTCTGAACCAGGTGGGTAGCCTCGAGATGATCGAGGTTCATCTTCCAGTTACCCGCCATAATCGGGGTACGTGCCATTACTAATCCTCCAGAACTGCGATACCGGGGAGAGTCTTGCCCTCGAGGAACTCGAGGGAAGCGCCGCCACCGGTCGAAATGTGGTTGAACTTGGACTCATCGAAGCCGAGCGTGCGCACGGCCGCCGCGGAGTCACCGCCACCAACGATCGTGAAACCCTCGGCATCCTGCATGGCTTGAGCCACGGCCTTGGTTCCCTCAGCGAAGTCCTCAATCTCGAAGACGCCCATCGGGCCGTTCCAGACGATGGTCTTGGAGCTGGCGATCACCTCGGCGAAGTCTTCACCGGTTTCCGGCCCGATGTCCAGGCCCGCTTCGGTCGCGGGAATATCGTTCGCGGAAACAATCGAGGAGGAAATGCCGGCTTCCGGCTTCTCCGCCACCACGACATCCACCGGGAGGTGAAGCTCAACGCCCTTGGCCGAGGCCTCTTCAATATACTTACGAGCGGTCTCGATCTGGTCATCTTCAACCAACGAGTTACCGATTTCCAGGCCCTTGGCGCGCAGGAAGGTGAAGGCCATTCCGCCGCCAATGAGGAGCTTGTCAGCCTTCTCGAGCAGGTTCTCGATCACGCCGATCTTGTCGGAAACCTTCGAACCGCCGAGCACCACGGTGTAGGGGCGCTCCGGATTCTCGGTGGCCTTGGAGAGGGAGTCGATTTCCTTAAAGACGAGCTCGCCGGCTGCCGAAGGCAGAAGCGTTGCGACGTCGTAATCGGAAGCCTGCGCGCGGTGAACCACGCCGAAGCCATCGGAAACGAAGACGTCCGCCAGCGAAGCGTATTCCTTGGCGAGCTCCTGGCGCTCTTCCTCCACCTTGGAGGTTTCGCGAGCGTCGAAACGAACGTTTTCCAGGAGAACGACGTCGCCGTTGTTCATAGCCTCGACCTTGGCATGGGCATCCTCACCCACGGTGTCGCCGGCGAGCACAACATCCTTGCCCAGTAGCTCACCAAGGCGCTTGGCCACGGGAGCTAGCGAGTAATCCGGGTTGACCTTGCCCTTCGGACGGCCGAGATGGGCCATCACGATCACCTTGGCGTCGGCGTCAAGCAGGCGCTTGAGGGTCGGGAGAGCGGCGCGAATACGGCCGTCGTCAGTGATGTTCTTATCGCCGTCGAGCGGGACGTTAAAGTCCGAGCGAACCAAAACCTTCTTGCCGGCGAGATCGCCGAGCGAATCAATAGTCCTCAATTTTCGTCCTAACTAAGCGTTACTTCTTTTTCTTCTAAGCAAAGGTGCCCGTGCGCACGAATCTCGCACGCACGGGCACCTTCTCACTTCATGAAACTGTTACCTGAGGTCAGTCTTTAGAGGCTCTTGGCAACGATGTCGGTGAGCTTGACGAGCGAGACGGCGTAGCCGTACTCGTTGTCGTACCAGGAAACAACCTTGACGAGGTCGCCGAGAACCTTGGTCAGCGAAGCGTCGAAGATCGACTGGTGCGGATCGTTGACGATGTCCGTCGAAACAATCGGATCCTCGGTGTACTTCAGGGTGCCCTTGAGCTCTCCCTCAGCCGCTTCCTTCATCGCCGCGTTGATCTCTTCAGCGGTGATGTCTTCCTTCTCCGACTGGAAGGTGAGGTCGGTCAACGAGCCGGTGATAACCGGAACGCGAACGGCGTAGCCGTCGAACTTGCCCTTCAGCTCGGGGATGACCTTCGCGACGGCCTTGGCGGCGCCGGTCGTGGTCGGGATGATGTTCTGAGCGGCGGCGCGCGCACGACGCAGGTCCTTGTGCGGCGCATCCTGCAGGTTCTGATCCGCGGTGTAAGCGTGGATCGTGGTCATAAGACCCTTCTTGATACCGAACTTCTCCTGGAGAACCTTCGCCACCGGGGCGAGGCAGTTGGTGGTGCAGGAGGCGTCCGAGATCAGGTTGTGCTTCTCCGGATCGTATTCGGAGTCGTTCACACCAATAACGAAGGTGCCGTCCTCATCCTTGCCGGGGGCCGAAAGCAGGACCTTCTTGGCGCCAGCCTGGATGTGCTTTTCCATGCCCTCGCGAGTACGGAACTTACCGGTGGACTCGATAACAACCTCGACGCCGAGGTCCTTCCACGGAAGGTTGGCGGGATCCTTCTCGCCGAATACCTTCACTGCGTTACCGTTGATCGAGAAGCCTTCTTCAGTAACCTCAACTTCGCCGGGGAAGTGGCCGCCGACGGTGTCGTACTTGAGCAGGTGCGCAAGCGTCTTGACGTCGGTGAGGTCGTTCACGGCGACGATCTCGAAACCGAGGTCGAGGCCTTCCTTGTAAACGGCGCGAACGAAGTCACGACCGATACGACCAAAACCGTTAATACCAACGCGTACAGTCACTTATTTTCCTCCTCACGCGCTTCCGCGCGTATCGTCGATTCCCGCCCGATTAGCGGGGGTTCGGCCGGGATTATCTCCCGTATCCGCAATCAATTTTACCGGTTTTAGAAGGCCAGGCTTGGGCCTTCGCCCGACGCGAGTGCGACCTTTCGCACAACGGCCCTCAAAAAGCCGCGATTCCGCGCCCTTAGTCCCGTTATGCCGGGGGCGAATCGAAACCGGATACGGCTATAAATCTTCTCCCTGGGCCACATCTTCCGTAGTTGGTATGCCCAATTCAACGGCCTTTTTATCGGCCAACGCGTTGAGGCGCCGTAACCGGCCCGCCACCGCATCTTTCGTGGCCGGGGGGTCTAGGCGCTCCCCCAACATGGCCAAGGAATCACTCGGATATTCCACTCGCGCCATACCCGCTTGGCGGAGATTCTCCGGCACCTCGTTTCCGAGGATCTCGAAGGCGCGCTCCACCCGGAGCACTGCCACCACCGCAGCGTTGGCGCTACGGCGCATATTGGCGTCGTCGAAATTGGCCAGGCGATTAACCGTGCCTTGCACTTCGCGTTCAACACGTAGCTCTTCCCAGCGCAACACCGCATCGTGGGCGCCCATGCGCGTGAGCATATCGGAGATACCCTCCCCGCCCCGGATGTCTACTCGCTGAGCTCCGCGCGCTTCACGCACCCGGTAGGTAATATCCAGGCGGCGCGCCAGGCCGCCAAGCGCATAAGCGGCCTCCAGACGCGGGCACACCACTTCCAATGAGGCGTTTCTTCCCGGTTCCATTAGCGAACCTCGGGCTAGAAAGGCTCCGCGCCAGGCAGCCGCAGCATCAGCCTTTGAACCTCCCACAATAAATGTTGCCATTCCCGCCACGGGCCGCCCGCGCGAATCGAGCAAACCGAGTTTGTGGGAAAGCCGCTCGCGCGGATCAGCGATCATAATTCGGTAGTGGGTGCCCTGCTTCATTTGCGATGACACCTGCGTTACCTCGGGCTCCGCCCCCAAAAGCTGCTCCGCCAGGGCGCACAGCCGACGCGCCGTTGGCTCGTGGCTGAGCTCGCATAAAATACCGAGCTGTCCATGCTGGGCCACAAATCCCCCGCCAAAGCGGAAGAGCGCGGACAGTTCCGCGATAGCGGCGGAGCGGGACGCCGGGTTCACTTTGGCAAGTTCATCTTTAACCGGCAAACTCAGAGCGGGCAATTCCAACCTTCACTTTCTCCTGTGCTCACGCGATATGGCGCGTGAGCACAGTGCGTACTCTCGGCACTTACACGCCGTGCTTACTCAACGTCTCCGACGGTTCCTTCGAAAGCATCGCGATAGGCTGCGGCCAGCCGCAAAGCGTCATGCAGCGCGTGATTCTCGGTCATTCTAACCTGGCGGAGCATGAGGGCAGCTCCCAGCTCATTGGCAATAGAGTCCATCCCGTCCAGGTCATCAATGGAACCCGGATCGGCAATAATCACGTCCAGGCTTACGTCCGGTGCGTGCTCGTGGAAAGAGCGAACATGGTCTGCCGGGCTCATCCCCTTGGTTTCCCACTCCGTGCCAAGATTCAGCGCCATAACTTTACGTGCCTTGGTTTGCACCAGAGCCTCGTGCAACTGCGGAACCATAAGATGCGGGATCACCGAGGTATACCAGGAGCCCGGGCCAAAAACTACCCATTCGGCATCGCGAATGGCCTCCACCGCCTCGGGTTGAGCAGGAGGATTTTCCGGAATGAGCTCCACGTGCTTGACGCGGCCACGCGCGGTAGCCACCGCCACCTGCCCTCGGTACTTCCGCAGGGTGCCATCTTCTTCCACATCCGCTTCAATTTCCAGCGGAATTGGGGACATTGGCACTACCCGGCCCTTAATTCGTAGCAAATCGCCCACCCAATCCAGGCCGGCGACCACGTCTCCCAATTGCTCCCACATAGTGACAATGAGGAGATTACCCAGCGCGTGCCCATTCATTGGCCCGTCGCTGGTAAAACGATGTTGCAGCACATCACGCCAGGTTTGGCCCCACTCCCCGTCATCGCACAGCGCGGAGAGGGCCATGCGCAAGTCACCGGGCGGAATGGTATTGAATTCCTGCCGCAGGCGGCCCGAACTACCGCCGTCGTCGGCAACGGTGACGATCGCGGTGATGTTCTGAGTTATGAGGCGTAGCGCGGAGAGGGTTGCGAAAAGCCCGTGACCGCCGCCCAGAGCCGCGACGTGCGGCCCACGGCTTCCGCGATGAAGACTCATTATTCTCGCCCCAAATCTCTATGTATTGTGCGCACCGACTGCCCCGCCTGGCGCAGACGCTCGGAAATAGCTTCCGCAATCGCCACCGATCGGTGTTTACCCCCGGTGCACCCAATTGCGATGGTGGTGAAAGGCTTGAGCTCACGCGAATACCCGCTGAGAATACTCGCCATAAGTTCCGAGTATTTATTCACGAATTCCCGCGCTCCCTCCTGCTCCAACACGAAGTCGGAGACCGGCTTATCGTGGCCGGTGAGGTGGCGTAGCTCGGAGACCCAGTAGGGATTGGGAAGGAAGCGAACATCTGCCACATTGTCGGCATCCAGCGGCAGGCCGTATTTAAAACCGAAGGACATGACGGTAACGCGGACGTCATCCTGGGTACCATCGCCCACCAGGCGCCGGACTTTTCGCGCCAAGTCATGCACCGAAAGGCCGGTGGTTTCAATAACCGAATCGGCGCGATTACGCAGATCTGCCAGTAGCTGGCGCTCCTTGCTAATGCCATCCATAAGGCGTCCGTGTGGTTCGAGGGGATGTGGACGACGCACGGTCTCGAATCGCTGCACGAGCTCATCATCAGAGGCATCGAGGAAAATAATGCGATAGTCAATACCCGCCTGGCGGACCGTATCTAGCTGGCCCACGAGTTCCTTGAAGAACTCCCGGGAACGCACGTCGACGACGACGGCGAGGCGCTGCACTCCGCCGTCGGGCGACATTAACCCAACCATGGGTTTGAGCAGGCGCGGGGGAAGATTGTCCACCACGTACCACCCGAGATCCTCGAGCGTATTGGCCGCCCGAGTTCGACCCGCGCCAGACATACCGGTTACCACAATGATTTCCGGAACTTTCGCCGGGGGTAATTGGGCCTCTATATCCGCCTGCGGCACGACCTTGGGGATCCGCGAGGTGTCGTTGATATCGCTCATAGATTCATCATGCCACACGGGTCCGACGCCGTTAGCGCTCCGCGGGAGCCGCGCCCGCGCCAGTCTCCTGCGCGGCCAGCGCCGGGTCCGCGCTAGAGCCGCGCTCGGCTGGCGCCAAAAAGCTGAAAATCTCTTGCGCGAGTTTCGGCCCAATGCCGGGGACCTCCTGTAGCTCCTCGAGGCTAGCGGCGCGGATCCGCCTCACAGAACCCATCTGCTTGAGCAGGATCTTTTGTTTAGCCGGCCCCAGTCCGGGGATTTTGTCGAGCACCGAGCGGGTCATCGCCTGGCCGCGCTTCTTGCGGTGGAAAGTAATAGCGAAGCGGTGGGACTCATCGCGCACCTGCTGTAGCAAACGCAGAGCGGCGGAGCTTCGCGGGAAAATAACCGGGTACTCCTCCCCCGGCACCCACACTTCTTCGAGGCGCTTCGCCAGTCCAATCACCTGCACATTAGCGCCCGATTCGTCGACCACGCGCTGGGCGGCATTGACCTGCGGCAGGCCGCCATCCACCACCAGCAAATCTGGCCGATAAGCAAACTTTTGCGGCGCCGCGGAGCCGGTCAGGTCTTCATCCACCGCCCGCGCGGCCGCGATCTGCGCGTCTTCCTCGCCTCCGGCATCGTTTCCGTGCGCGCCTTCTCCCAGGCGGCGCAAGCGGCGGCTCAGCACCTCGTCCATCGCCGCGGTATCGTCCGGAACCCCGTGTCCATCCGGCCCGCGCACAATAAAGTGGCGGTAATCGGAGGTTTTCTTCAGTCCATCTTCGAAAACCACCATGGAGCCAACCTGCTGGTTGCCCTGGGTATGCGAAATGTCGTAGCCCTCAATGCGGAGCGGGGCGCGCTCCAGATCCAAACCTTCGCGCAGTTCCTCCAGCGCCTGCGAGCGCACGGTAATATCCGCCGCTCGCGCCAACTTATTGCGGTCAAAGGCCTGTTTGGCGTTGGCGTGCACGGTAGCGGCAAGCTGGGCTTTCGGGCCCCGCTGCGGTTTCTTCAGATGTACTGGCCCGCCCCGGCGCTCAGCTAGCCAGCGCTCAATACCGGCTCGATCTGAGGGGAACACCGGCACCCAGATTTCGGAGGGAATGGCTCCGGCCGGAACGTGCGCACGGTCGTCTACCGCGTGCGGCGCCTCCACCCGGCGATCACCGAAGGTCCCCACGCCCCGGTAGGCGTCATATTCAGCGTCGCCGTATACCTGCAAAAGTAGCTGGTTAATAACGTCGGAAGGATTGGTGCCGTCGGTTTCGGTAACCCATCCTCGCTGACCGCGAATGCGCCCGCCACGGATATAAAAGACCTGCACCGAAGCGTCGATTTCGTCGGCTTCCAAGCCAATAACGTCCGCATTGAGATTGCCGTCAAAAACCACCACATTGCGTTCGGTCGCGGTTTTCAGGGCACTGATTTCATCGCGCAGGCGCGCCGCCCGTTCAAATTCCAACTCGGCGGAGGCCTGCTTCATTTCTGCGGTTTTTTGCCGCACTAGCGCACTTCCATCCGAGTCCATAAAGCGGATGAATTCTTCGGCCGCAGCGCGGTTTTCTTTTTTCGTCACGAGATTTGCGCAGGCGCCGTTGCACAAACCGATATGGGTATTAAAACAGGGCTTGCCGGTGCGTTGCCCGCGCCGAAAATCGGCATCCGTGCAGGAGCGCATCCCGAAAATCGGTAGCAAGGAATCGAGGGTTTTACGAATCGCCCAGACCTTCGTATACGGCCCGAAGTACACATTGCCTTTGCGATGCTTTTCGCGGGTGATATATGCGCGCGGATATTCTTCGCGCATGGAAACCGCGAGGTAGGGATAAGACTTATTATCCCGAAACATCACGTTAAAAGGCGGCTCGAGCTGCTTAATCCAGGTGTATTCAAGCGTCAGCGCCTCGACTTCGGAGCCGACCACCACCCACACCACGCGGTTCGCGGTGAACACCATTTTCCGGATGCGCGGAATCAGCGTTTCCGGTGGCTGGAAATAGTTCTGTAGCCGGTTTCGCAGGTTCTTCGCCTTCCCCACGTAGAGCACTCGCCCCTCCGGGTCGAGGAATCTATACACCCCCGGGTCGGTGGGGATATCCGACGTTTTGGGCCGGTAACTTTGCGGATCAGCCACGCGTCTCCTTCCTCACTTTTCCGTTGTGCGCGTTATTGCGGGGCGCCCCGCCGGCGCGATGCACGACGCCGTTGCGCGACACCGTCGTGCATCACGAGCCTAAGAATCTGAACGCAAAATGGGCGCTAAATATTGCCCGGTATACGATTCCTTCACCTTAGCCACGTCCTCCGGCGTGCCCTCGGCAACGATGGTACCGCCTCCGGCACCGCCCTCCGGCCCGAGGTCAATCACCCAATCCGCGCTCTTAATGACGTCGAGGTTGTGCTCAATCACGATCACGGTATTGCCCTGATCCACCAGGCCTTCCAGCACCAGGAGCAGTTTGCGAATATCTTCGAAATGCAGTCCGGTGGTCGGTTCGTCAAGGATATACACGCTTTTACCGCGATTGCGTCGATGCAGTTCCGAGGCGAGCTTCACACGTTGGGCTTCCCCGCCCGAAAGCGTGGTAGCGCTTTGCCCCAGGCGCACGTAACCCAGCCCCACGCGCTCCAAAGTTGCCAGGTAGCGGGTGATCTTCTGGATCGGATCGAAGAACTCCAGCGCCTCGCTAATCGTCATATCGAGGACCTGCGAAACATTTTTACCCTTGTAGTGAACCTCGAGGGTTTCGCGGTTATAGCGAGCTCCGTGGCAGACCTCGCAGGGCACATACACATCGGGCAGGAAGTTCATCTCAATCTTGATTGTGCCGTCGCCCTTGCAGGCTTCGCAACGCCCGCCCTTGACGTTGAAGGAGAAGCGCCCCGCGGTGTATCCGCGCACTTTGGCTTCCTGGGTCTGGGCAAAAAGCTCACGCACCTTATCCCACACCCCGGTATAGGTAGCGGGATTGGAGCGCGGGCTGCGGCCAATTGGCGACTGATCCACGTGCACCACTTTTTCCAGCTCCTCCGCGCCGGTTACCGAGCTGTGCCGGCCCACCACGGTATGCGCGCGATTGAGCTGGTTCGCTAGCGACTGGTAGAGAATCTGATTGACCAAGGTGGACTTTCCGGAGCCGGAAACCCCGGTCACCGCGGTAAGAACGCCAATAGGGAACTTAGCCTCAATGTTCTTGAGGTTGTTCTCCCGCGCACCCTTAACGACGATCTGGTTTTTCTTGAGCACCTTGCGGCGCTTTTCCGGCACCGCAATGGCGCGCCGGCCGGCCAGGTAATCGCCGGTTACGGAGTTCTTTGCCTCCAGCAACCCGGCCACCGGACCGGAATAAACGATCTCTCCGCCCTTTTCTCCGGCACCCGGCCCTACATCCACCACCCAGTCCGCGGCGCGGATTGTATCTTCGTCGTGTTCTACCACCAGCAGCGTATTGCCGAGGTCCCGCAGCTTTTTAAGCGTTGCCAGCAGGCGATCGTTATCCTTCTGATGCAGACCAATTGACGGCTCGTCGAGCACGTAAAGCACGCCCACCAGCCCGGAACCAATTTGCGTGGCGAGCCGGATGCGTTGCGCCTCGCCGCCCGAGAGCGTAGAGGCCCCGCGCGCCAAGGTGAGATACGAAAGCCCCACATCCACCAGGAATCCCAGCCGCAACTGAACCTCGCGTAACACCTGCGCGGCGATCTGGGCCTGGAAGGAATCAAGCTCCACGTGGTCGAGGTAGTTCTTGGCATCGTCAATTGCCAGCGAGCAGAGCTCGTGAATATTTAGCTCGCCAATGCGCACTGCCAGCACTTCCGGCTTGAGGCGCGCGCCATGGCAAACCGAGCAGGCCACCTCCCGCATATATCCCTCGTAACGGTTACGGGTCCAATCCGATTCGGTTTCATCGTGCTTACGCATCACGTAGCGGCGCACGCCTTCAAAGCCGGTGGAGTATTCGCGCATGCGACCCCAGCGATTGCGGTAGCGCACCTGGACCTTGAAGTTCGCCCCGTCGAGGAGCGCGTTGCGCGCCTTTTTGAGCAAATCCTTCCAGGGCGTATCGACGTCGAAGCCGAGGTCCTCACCCAGCGCCTCCATTTGCCGGGTGAAGAAATCCTGGTGGCTGGTCCACGGCGCAATGGCGCCCTCGCGGAGGGTTTTTTCCGTATCCGGCACCACGAGGTCTTCCGCCACCTGGAGTTTCGAGCCGATGCCGTCGCATTCGGGGCAGGCTCCGTAGGGCGCGTTGAACGAAAACGTCCGCGGCTCGATTTCCTCCAGTGCCAGTTCGTGGCCGTTCGGGCAGGAGCGCTTTTCGGAAAAACGGCGGGTTTTGTGCGGGTCGCTATCCTCCAGGTCCACGAACACCACCAGAAGGATTCCCTTCGCGAGGCCGAGTGCCTGCTCTACCGAGTCCGTGAGGCGGGTGCGAATTCCTTCGCGCACCACCAGGCGATCGACGACGACGTCGACGTCGTGGCGCAGTTTTTTATCCAGCTTGGGGGGATTATCAAGGCGAATATCCTCCGAATCAACCCGCGCGCGGGTATAGCCGGCCTGGGCGAGCTCGGCGAAAACATCCGAGTATTCTCCCTTGCGCCCGCGCACTACCGGCGCCAGCACCATAAAACGGGTGCCTTCCTCGTACTCGAGCAGGGTATCGACGATTTGCTCGGCGCTCTGCGCTTGGATCCGCGCTCCGCACTCCGGGCAATGTTGCACCCCAGCGCGGGCAAAGAGCAAGCGCAAATAATCGTAAACCTCGGTGACCGTGCCGACGGTGGAGCGCGGATTACGATTAGTGGATTTTTGGTCGATCGCGACGGCTGGCGAAAGGCCCTCGATCATATCGACGTCTGGCTTATCCATCTGGCCCAAGAACATACGGGCGTATGAGCTCAGAGATTCCACGTAGCGGCGCTGGCCCTCGGCAAAAATCGTATCGAAAGCGAGCGATGATTTGCCCGACCCGGAAAGACCGGTGAATACAACCATCTTGTCTCGAGGAATATCGAGAGAGATATTTTTTAGGTTATTTTCGCGGGCGCCTCGCACCTGGATAATGTCACTCACTCGGGCAAGTTTACTGTTTTGAACAGGTGTTCGAAAGGACTTTCGCCGCCAGCTAGCGCGCGGCGGGACTATCGCTGGTAGTGTTCCCTGCGTTATGAGGAATAAAATTTCATGGCGCCCGGACCCGCTGGTGACGGGAATTTTTCTGGCGCTGGTTGCAGGGCTACTAATTCACGCCCCGGAGGCTCCCCGCCGGGTTCTCGAGGTCGGCGCGGATTTGGCCGTCGCCACGGTCTTCTTTGTTTACGGAATGCGCCTGCGCACCACCGATGTGCTTCGCGGGCTACGCAATGTGAAGCTACAGGGCTTGGTTTTAGCCGCTACCTACATCGTATTCCCGGTAGTTGGCTTCGCACTCGGAAAGATCACCGCGTCGCTCCTGGGGAGCGATTTTGCGCTCGGTTTCCTTTATCTCTCGCTATTGCCGTCCACGATTCAATCCTCCGTCACCATGGTGTCCATCGCGCGCGGAAACGTGGCCGCCGCGGTCACTTCCGCCACGATTTCCAACACGCTCGGAATGTTCCTCACCCCACTATTGGTTTTGGGATTCCTGCACGTCGAAGGCGCCTCGGGGGGCGGCTTTACCTCGGTGCTTCTCAAGCTCCTGCTTCCTTTTATTCTCGGCCAGTGTCTGCAGCCCTGGGTGGGAAACTGGTGGCGCGCTCATCCTCGCCTGGTGCGAACCGTGGACAACACCTCGATTATCCTCATCGTCTTTTCCTCAGTTCTCAACGCCACCGCCGAAGGCGCCTGGGCCGCCGTCACCCTCGGCACAATTTTTGCGTTGCTTGGGCTGTGCGCGATGATGCTCGCGGCGATGTTGGGTATCACCTGGTGGGTGGCCGGACTCGCCGGCTTGAATCGCGAGGACCGCATCGTGGTGCTGATGTGTGGCTCAAAAAAGTCTTTGGCCACCGGTCTCCCGATGGCCAAAGCGCTCTTTCCTCCCGCAACCGTGGCACCGCTTTCGGTGCCAATCGTGGTTTTCCACCAGTTGCAGATTTTCGTTTGCGCGATTATCGCCCGCCGGCTCGCACAGAGTGGAGAAGCTTAGGCCTCGCCAGCTGCGGCGTCGTCGTTACCAACCCGCCGCGCCCGCAGAAGCGAGGCGACCACGGTGACCAAAAGCACCGCGAGAATGACAATCAGCGAGGTGGCCGGGCCCACCGCGGGGATCGCGGTGAGCAGGCCGTAGGCGTGGAAGGCTTCCACAAAGAGCTTGAGGCCAATGAAGCCGAGGATTACCGCTAGGCCGTAATGCAGATACGCGAGCCGCTCCAGCAAGCCGTCGATCAGGAAGAAGATCTGCCGCAGGCCCATAAGCGAGAAGGCATTGGCCGCGAAAATAATGTAGGGCTCCTTGGTAATTCCGAAGGAGGCGGGGATTGAATCCAGGGCGAACATGAAGTCCGCGGCGCCAATGGCCACAATGCACAGGAAGTACGGCGTCATATGGCGCTTGCCGTCGATTTTTACGAAGGAGTGATCGCGGTGATAGGTGTCGGCGACGGGGAACAGCTTGCGGGCGAAACGCACCACGCCGTTCTCCTTGTATTCCTTTTCTTCGCCGGTTTCCACGCCCTCGCGGATTTGGCCGATGGCCGTGTAAATGAGGAACGCACCGAAGAGGAAGAAGACCCACGCGAAACGCGAGACGATTGCCGCGCCGAGAAGAATGAAGGTCAGGCGCAGG
The DNA here is from genome assembly GCF_001457435.1 of Actinobaculum massiliense. Lineage (GTDB taxonomy): Bacteria > Actinomycetota > Actinomycetes > Actinomycetales > Actinomycetaceae > Actinobaculum > Actinobaculum massiliense. The sequence goes on from NZ_LN881717.1 coordinate 182,032, forward strand.
ACCATCGCGATAATAATTCCCCAGAACAGTACCTTTTGCTGCAGGATTCTGGGCACCGCGAAGGAAGACATAATAATAATGAAGACGAAAATATTGTCGATGGAAAGCGACTCTTCGAGGGCGTAAGTAGAGAAGTATTCAAGACCGAATAGCCCGCCGTGCTGCCACCACAGGTAGCTGCCGAAAATGAGCGACATCGTGACGTAGAAGAAGAACCAGAAGGCGGCTTCCTTCATGGTCGGTTCGTGCGGGGTGCGAATATGGCTAATGAGGTCAAATGCCAGCAACCCCAGCACCACGACGCTGAGCACAATCCACTCCCAGGGGTGAACAGACATTTGTGCAGCTTGCGCCGAAGTCAAGGTTAGGACAGACGAATTCACAATGATTCCTCCGGTAGAGCGTTAGAAACCGGAGGTCTCTTTCCACCCGCAGAATCGCTTGGCGCTACGGGCCTCGGTCCGGGCGTGTGCCGTGGTGACGAACCGATGTTCGGTGGAAATACTCCCCTCCCGGCGCTCAAATATACCCGAAAGTCCTAGCTACCGGGCGTGGGTCACCGCTTTTATTCGGTCACTTTTTGTGGCGCCTAACGCTGGGCTTGCTCGGCGTGCCACAGCTCGGACTTGAGATCCTTAATTTCGTCGCGGTAGCGCCCGGCCAGTTCGAACTGCAGTTGCTCGGCGGCGGCGTGCATTTGCATGGTGAGCTCGTCAATCATCTTGCGCAGTTCGCCGGCACCCTCGGCGCGGGCAATTTCCCGTTCGGAGGCGCGCCGCTTGGCGTATTCGGGTTCGCTGCGGTAGCCGCCCTCCAGGAGCGCCTGCGTGTCCACGTCCTCGCGGGCCAGCATATCCGTCACGTCCGCGATCTTCTTGCGGAGCGGTTGCGGGTCGATACCGTTTTCCTTGTTGTAGGCAATTTGCTTTTCCCGACGGCGATTCGTTTCATCAATTGCTTCACGCATATTCGGGGTAATGGAGTCGGCGTACATGTGCACCTCGCCGGATACGTTTCGGGCGGCGCGGCCAATTGTCTGAATGAGCGCCGTCGTCGAACGAAGGAAGCCCTGCTTATCGGCGTCGAGAATCGCCACTAGGGAGACCTCCGGTAAGTCGAGCCCCTCGCGCAAGAGGTTGATACCCACCAGCACATCGAACTTGCCCATGCGTAATTCGCGAAGCAGCTCCACGCGGCGCAAGGTATCCACATCGGAATGCAGATACTCCACCCGCACATCGCGTTCGGCCAGGTAATCGGTGAGATCCTCGGCCATTTTCTTGGTCAGAGTGGTTACCAGCACCCGCTCGTCGCGATCGGCGCGCACGCGAATTTCCTCCAGCAGATCATCGATTTGCCCCTCGGTTGGCTTGACCCGAATCAGCGGATCGACCAGGCCGGTGGGGCGAATAATCTGCTCCACGAAACCGTCTGAGCGCTCCAGCTCGTACTTACCCGGGGTGGCGGAAAGATACACGGTTTGGCCGATTCTCTCCTGGAATTCCTCCCACTTCAGCGGGCGATTATCCATTGCGGAGGGCAGGCGGAAACCGTATTCGACCAGGGTGCGCTTGCGGGACATATCGCCCTCGTACATGGCGCCAATTTGCGGGACCGTCACGTGCGACTCGTCAATGATGAGGAGGAAATCGTCCGGGAAATAATCGAGAAGCGTATTTGGCGGGGTGCCCGGCCCGCGCCCATCAATATGGCGCGAATAGTTTTCAATGCCGGAGCAGGTGCCGATATTGCGCATCATTTCAACGTCGTAGGAGGTGCGCATTTCCAGGCGCTGCGCCTCCAAAAGCTTGTTCTGCGAGCGGAGCTCCTCCAGGCGCTCCGCCAGCTCCGCCTCGATTGATTTAATGGCGCGTTCCATGCGCTCCGGGCCAGCCACGTAGTGCGAGGCAGGGAAAATATGCGCGGTGTCGGTGTGGCCGATAACGTTTCCGGTGAGCGGGTGGAGCGTGGAGATCGAATCGACCTCGTCGCCGAAAAACTCAATGCGAATCGCCAGCTCTTCGTACACCGGAATGATCTCCACCGTGTCCCCGCGCACGCGGAAGGTGCCCCGCGAAAAATCAATGTCGTTGCGGGCATATTGCATCCCGACGAACACTCGTAGCAGTTCGTCGCGGTCAATGCGGTCCCCCACCCGCAACTGCACCATGCGATCCACGTATTCTTGCGGGGTACCGAGTCCGTAAATACAAGAAACGGAGGCAACGACGACGGTATCGCGCCGGGTGAGCAGGGAATTGGTGGCTGAATGGCGCAACCGCTCCACCTCATCGTTAATGGAGGAATCTTTTTCTATAAAAGTATCGGTTTGTGGCACGTAGGCTTCGGGCTGGTAGTAGTCGTAATACGAAACGAAATATTCGACGGCGTTATTTGGTAGCAGTTCGCGGAATTCGGCCGCCATTTGGGCGGCCAAGGTCTTATTCGGCTCCATGATGAGGGTGGGCCGTTGCACCTGTTCGACTAGCCAGGCGGTGGTGGCGGATTTACCGGTGCCGGTGGCGCCCAGGAGCACCACGTCTTTTTCCCCGTTATTGATGCGCTCCGCGAGTTCCTTGATCGCCTGCGGCTGGTCGCCCGAGGGCGTGTATTCCGAAATGACTTCAAAAGGTTTTTCCGCGCGATCAATCTGAGCATCAAGAGCCATGTGCCCCATCGTAGCCGAGTGCGCTTCGCGCGGCCGCGTAACGCCTGGCGCATCTCTGGCCGGTTTGCACTCGGCGCGCGCTCCGCCGTCGTGCAAACGCGGAGAAAGGCGCCCCGCAGAAAGGCGAGCACGGGCTACCCCGCACTCGCCTTTCTCTCTGCTTTTTCGGCTTGCAAAGTCGGCGCTACTACGCCTTCTTCACTTTCGCCTGCAACGTCAGCTTGGCCTCCTCACCAGGCCTAATGATCGGCGCGAAATCACGCACGCGGGTGGCCTCCACGCACACGAACTTCTTCCAATCGTCGTTCTCGAAGTCCGCGTTCGATTCGGAGCCGGAAGTGCCGGGATTCCAAACCACTGCCTGCGCCGACTCGGGCGAGCTGACGAGGATGTCGCGCCCGCCGCCGTTATCGTGAATCGTGATCGTGCCGGGGAAGGTGTAGAAGCGATCGACCGTCTGGCCCTCAAGCTTCTCCATCGGCCCTTCAATCTCCGCATTGTCGGCGAGGCGATCGACGCCGCCATCCTCAATGCCTCCGACCTCGAGCTGCTCAGCGTTCGCCGCCCAGTAGGCATGCAACGCGAGCTCGGGCGTAACGTCCTCATCGGAAACATTCTTTGCCGTGAGCTCGAAAGTGAAGGTTTCGCCGAAGTAAATATGCGCCGCCAGTTCGAGCGCTGCGCCGTCGGTGCCAAACTCCGCTTCACCCTTGAGGGAGAGGTCGACCTCAACCGCGCCACCATCCTGCGAAACCGCGTCGAGGTTCCACTCGCGGGTGCGGGCCCAGCCATGCAGGCCCTCATCCGACGGACCGAACCAAGGCGCAACCACCGGGATGCCGCCGCGAATCGGCGTGCCCAGCTCGAAATTCGACGCCGCAGAGGTGAAGAGCACCGGTTCCTCCCCCACTGGCGCCCAGTCAGTGACGTGCGCACCCATGAGGTAAACCAAACCCGTGGCGTAGTCCGTCTGGATTTCAATTGCCTTCAGACCGTTCTTTTCAACCGCGCGTGCACCCGTGCCCGGCGTGCCTTTCCAAGGAAGTTCAGCCATTCATCTCTCCTTTGACTCAAATAAATATGGCGTACGGCACTATCCTACCCGTGCCTGGCGCGCCAACGAGTCCGCCCGCCCTATAGCGAAACTCTCGTTTCTTGGAGGTGCGGCGGGCGGCGGCTTTCATCGGCGCGGTTCGAGACGGCGGAGGTTACGAGGCATACGAAGGCGTACGTGAGAGAAATCGCCTCACTACGGTGATCATGGTCAAAGTACCGATGGCTACCCTCGAATGCTATGCGAGGATTTCGGCCGAGCAAGCGGGCGGCGCGCAATCTGGCGGAACGCAGGTAGGCAACCTGAAAGGGAATAGTTTCGTCAAGCGGCAAATGTGCTCCCTGGAAGCCGGTTACCGCAAAGTGGAAGATGCAGGTGGCGGTGCATCCGAGCTGGTCGTGCCTTGCGGGGATTCGCACCCGCTCGCCATGTCACCGCAATGCTCCTATTGTGTGCAAGCTGCCGCGAACGCAAGTCGCCGGCGCGACGCCGAAGCAAAGCGTGCCCAAGAGCTGGATGCCAAGTACATCTGCGCGGAACTCTGTGATGCTGGCACTCCGAATGCGGGCGAGGCCGGCGGCACTGTTGGTTTCAATGCGACGGAGGGCTCCGAGTGCCGCATCACTGGTTAAAGCCTCGGCTGGCATGGTCAGTGCACGACGTCCGGTTTCACCCCAGAACAACAGCGAGCTGCTCGGCTCGTTGCTTCCGTACGTGATGCAACGCGCGGGAACGCGAGCAAACCTCAGGTAGGCACGGACGCACACGACGGAACCGGCGGAAATACCGGCGGCCCGGCGGCACGCGACGGAACCGGCGGAGATCTCGTGGGCGCCGCGGCACGGGCCGGGACGTGTGAAACCTCGCCTCCAAGCGCGGAATTGGGCGCGCCTGTAGCCACGATTCCTGAAGACCCACCTCCCGAAGCGTATGCGGGAGGTGAACCTGCAGTCCTTGGGGATGGCATTGCCCTGTTGCCGTCCGAGCTAGCGACGCTCCTTTGCAATTCCGCGATTATCCGAACGGTTTTCTCCGGGCCCAGCACTGTCCTCGACACCGGAAGAGCGACCCGGCTGTACTCTGAGTCGCAAAAACACGCCGTGATCGCCCGCGACGGAGGCTGCGCTTTTCCAGGTTGCACAGATACCTATCAAACCTGCGATGTCCATCACGCCCAAGAATGGAGTGAAGGAGGCAGAAGCGATCTAAACAATGCCGTGTGCCTTTGCTGGCGCCACCACCGCTACGTTCATATGGAGCGCGTCCGAATTCACGTACATGAGAACGGCCTGCTCTTCGTAAATGACGCGCTCGGCGTAATCGGCACGCACCGTTGGAAAAGCTAGAGCGGCTAGAGCGAGCGCAAGTGGCCAGCGCTGCCGCGGTGAGCACCGCACTCGCTAGGCACGGCTAGCGGGATGAGCGCGGCTCTCGCTAGGCACGGCTAGCGAGAGCCGGCTAAAGCCACGCGTCTGCCACAGCCGCGGTGAGCTGCTCGAGATCCGCTTTCGCGCCGGCGTTATCGAGCCAGATATGCGCGAGCTCGCGTCGTGCGGCGTCGGTGGTTTGAGCTTGGATGCGCGCTGTGGCGTCTGCGCGGCTAATACCCCGGCGCTCGAGGCGATCGAGCCGCGCTTCGAGCGGGGCGGAGACAATCAACACGGCGTCGACGTGTCGGTCGGCGCGGGTTTCGATGAGGAGTGGAACGTCGTAAACCGCAAGCTGGCCAGGGTGGGCGCTTGCGAGAATCGCTTCTGCGCGCTCCCAGATAGCTGGGTGCATGATGGCGTCGAGGTCTGCTTTGGCCGCCGAATCGCTAAAAACAATTCTCGCTAGAGCGGCGCGATCAAGCGTGGCGGCATCTGGCGCGGCGGGCGCATCTAGCGCGGCGCCAGCCGGCGCAGGGCTCGGGGTAAGCACGCTCGGACCAAAGCGCTTCGCGATAGCGCCGAGAAGCGGCGAGCCCGGAGCCTGCAGATCACGCGCTATTTGGTCCGCATCCGCCACGACGGCGCCGCGGCGGGCGAGAACGGCGGTCACGGTCGATTTGCCAGAGCCGATTCCGCCCGAAACTGCCAGCCGTAGCGTAGCGCCAGCCTTGCTCGCGGCGCTGGCGGCACGCGCGAAGGGCCGGAGCAAAACCGCGCTGGCTCCCCCAACCTGGATTTTTTCATGCATGGGACAAGATTACCCGGCATACAAAACCGCCGCCGCGGGCGGACCAGCGGCGGCGGTTAAAGCGAAATGCTTAGTTGTTTGTCAGCTTCTCGCGGAGAGCGGCAAGCGCTTCGTCAGCGTCCGAGTCGAGCGCGGTCGGCGCTTCGGTAGCGGAGCTATAGGAAGCCGGCGCCTCATCTTCGGCGGCCGAGTGCGGGGCCTGAGCGCCACGCGAAGCGGCGAGTTCGGCCTCGCGCTCCTGCGCCTTGGCGGCCTGAGCCTTGTGGGCTTCCCAACGAGCCTGCGCCTGGGCGTAGTCGTTCTCCCAAGCCTCGCGCTGCTCCTCGTAGCCCTCGAGCCACTCGTTCGATTCCGGATCGAAGCCTTCGGGGTACTTGTAGTTGCCCTCTTCGTCGTAATCCGCGGCCATGCCGTAGAGCGACGGATCGAAGTCCTCGGAGTTCGGGTCCACGCCCTCGTTCGCCTGCTTGAGTGAGAGGGAGATACGACGACGATCGAGATCGATATCGATGACCTTCACGAAAATGTCTTCGCCAACCTTGACGACCTCATCCGGGGTGTCAACGTGGTGCGAGGCAAGCTCAGAAATGTGAACGAGGCCCTCGATGCCATCCTCAACGCGGACGAACGCACCGAACGGAACGATCTTGGTGACCTTGCCCGGCACAACCTGGCCAATGGCGTGGGTGCGAGCGAAGGACTGCCACGGATCTTCCTGGGTGGCCTTGAGCGAGAGCGAAACACGCTCGCGGTCCAGGTCCACATCCAGCACCTCGACGTTGACCTTCTGGCCAACCGTAACAACCTCGGATGGGTGGTCGATGTGCTTCCAGGAAAGCTCGGACACGTGAACGAGGCCGTCCACGCCGCCCAGGTCCACGAACGCACCGAAGTTGACGATCGAGGAAACAACACCCTCGCGGATCTGGCCCTTGTGCAGGCCGGCGAGGAAGTCCGCGCGCACCTGCGACTGGGTCTCTTCCAGCCAAGCGCGGCGGGAAAGAACAACGTTGTTGCGGTTCTTGTCGAGTTCGATAACCTTCGCCTCAAGCTCGCGGCCGACATACGGCTGCAGATCGCGCACGCGGCGCATCTCGACGAGCGAAGCGGGCAAGAATCCACGCAGACCAATATCGAGGATGAGGCCACCCTTGACGACCTCGATTACGGAGCCGGTGACGACGCCGTCCTCTTCCTTGATCTTCTCGATCTGCTTCCAGGCGCGCTCGTACTGTGCACGCTTCTTGGAAAGCAGGAGGCGCCCTTCCTTATCTTCCTTCTGAAGAACGAGGGCTTCGATGGTGTCGCCGACCTCGACGACGTCATCAGGATCGACGTCGTGCTTAATCGAGAGTTCCTTGGAGGGAATGACACCCTCGGTCTTGTAGCCAATGTCAAGAAGAACTTCATCGTGGTCGACCTTGACGATAGTTCCTTCGACGATGTCGCCGTCATTGAAGTACTTGATCGTCTTGTCTACTGCGGCGAGCAGGGCTTCCTCATCGCCGATATCGTTGACGGCAATTTCGGAAAGAGTCGAGGACTCGGGGGTGTTTGTTGTCATGTGAATAGAAAACTTCCGGATGGTTAATAGTTGTATCAAGCGCCCACCTAGGCTGGACGCAGTGCGGCCGGCGGCCACACCAGCTAGTAATCATACGGGTTTTTTATTTGCGACGCCAGTGGTATTAATGAGCCGCCAATCGCCAGTTCACCCCGTAGCCGACGCCGACCGAAAGCGGCACCTGCAGATGGTAGGCGCCACCCATCTCGCGGCGCACGATTTCTTCTGCCGCTTCCCGCTCCCCCGGCGCAATTTCCAGCACCAGTTCGTCGTGAACCTGCAGTAGCACGCGGCTTCCCAGCTTTGCCTCGCGGAGAGCACGGTCGACGGCGACCATCGCGATTTTGATGATATCGGCCGCACTGCCTTGGATTGGCGCGTTGAGGGCCATGCGCTCCGCACTCTCGCGCAGTTGTCGGTTCGTGGAGAGGAGCTCAGGCAAATAACGCCGCCGCCCGAGAATCGTCTCCGTATAGCCGTCCCGCCGGGCCCGCTCCACCAGCGAATCCAGGTAGTGGCGCACCTTCCCAAAACGCGCGAAGTACGATTCCATAAGCGCTTTGGCTTCATCGGGCCCAATCCGCAACTGCTTGGCCAAGCCGTAAGCCGAAAGCCCGTAAGCCAAGCCGTAGCTCATCGCCTTAATTCGAGAACGCTGCTGGCTCGTGACAACGCTTTCCGGAATCCCGAACACCAGGGATGCTACGTAGCTGTGCAGATCCTCGCCCTCGTTGAACGCCTCGATAAGCGCTTCGTCGCCCGAAAGCGAGGCCATGATTCGCATTTCAATTTGCGAATAGTCCGCGGTGAGCAGGCCTTCGTAGCCCTCGCCGGCTACAAAAGCCGCCCGAATTTGCAGGCCCTCCTCAGTACGAGCGTGAATATTCTGCAGATTCGGGTCGGTGGACGACAGCCGCCCGGTTGCCGCCACCGCCTGCTGATAAGTCGTGCGTACGCGCCCATCAGCCTGTACCGAACGCTGCAGCCCCTCAACCGACTGGCGCAGCTTAATCGCGTCACGATGCTCGAGTAGCGCGCCGAGGAACTGCTGACCGGCAAGTGCCGCGGCATCTTCCCGCGTCGCAATCTTTGCCGCCAACTCCGAAAGCGCCTCCGCATTGGTGGTGTAGCCGCCCGAGCTAGTTTTGCGGGTTTTCGGCAGATTAAGGTCCTCAAACAACACGCCCTGCAACTGCTTCGGGCTAGAGAGGTTCACTTCCCGGCCAATTGCGTCGTAGGCCGAGCGCGCCGCCGCCTCCACGCGAGTGTCGAAGGCACTTCGAAGCTCTTCGAGGTAATCAGCGTCGACGGCGATGCCCGCGCTTTCCATCCGCTCCAAAGTTTGCGATACCGCTAGCTCTAGCACCAAAAGCGCGCCGTCTTCCCCGCGTTGGGCAAGCTGCGCCGAGAGGGCCTTGCCGAGTGGAACCAGCACAGCCGCGCGCGAAGCCAGCGCGTTTGCCTGCTCGTTACCGTCAACATCGAGTCCCGGAATTGTTCCCTCCGGCGCGGCTCCAGCCAGGTCTAACGCCAAATGTCGCATCACGAGGTCTTCCAGCGCGTAGGTGCGCTGGTCGGGGTAAAGCAGATATGCCGAAAGAAGGGTGTCCTGAGCCACACCCGCCAGCTCGTATCCGGAGCCGTGCAGGGCATGCCATATCTCTTTTGCCCCGTGCACCGCTTTTTGAGCCTCGGCGTCGGATGCCCAGGCGGCGAAGGCGCGCGACTCTTCTTCGTCTAAATCAGCCAGCGATATGACCACCGCATCTTCACCCGCTGCCACGGCAATGGAATCTGCCTCACCGTAGCCGGGCTTGGTCGCGCCGGTGACCCACAGACCGAACCTCTCGGCATCCGTGTGGCCCTCCAGCCACTGCGCCAGGCCGGATGTTGCCACGGCGAGGCGCGAAAGTGAGAACTCCGGGGCCGCTTCGCCGCTTGCGCCCACGCTGGCTTCCGGGGCGCCATTTCCTTCGCCGCGCACGCTGAATTCTTCGAGCACGCGGGTGCGCAGACGAGAGAACTCCAGGGCGTCGAAAAGCTCGTGAAGGCCCTCCCTGTCTACGCCGCGCGGTAGGAACTCGCTGAGATCCTCGCCAATCGGCAGGTCGCGCACCAGCCGATTGAGCTGGCGATTTAGCCGCACTTGCGCAAGGTTATCGCGGAGAGCTTGCCCAACTTTGCCCTTAATTTCCTCGGCGTGATCGAGGATCCCCGCCAAATCGCCGTATTTCGCAATCCACTTTTGGGCGGTTTTGGCACCCACTCCCGGCACCCCGGGGATATTATCGGCGCCCTCGCCTACCAGCGCCGCCATATCCGAATAGCGCTCGGGCGGCACGCCGGTTTTTTCCTCCACGCCCGCCGGATCGAGCACCTGCATAGCCGATCGCGGCATGGGATAAAGAACCGTGGTTTGTTCGCTGACCAGCTGGAAGGCGTCCTTGTCTCCCGAGGCAATATAGTTATGCATGCCGGCGTCTTCGCCGCGCTGGGAAAGCGTGGCCACAATATCGTCGGCTTCGTAATCCTCATACGTCAGCCAGGCAATGCCCAGGACGTCCAGCACCTTCTTGATGACGTCGATCTGACCTTTGAATTCCTCCGGCGTCGGTTTGCGCCCGCCCTTATAGTCGGCGTATTCGCGGGTGCGGAAAGTACCGCCCGGCAGGTCAAAGGCCACCGCAATATGCGTCGGCTGATGATCGGAGCAGACCTTGAGCAACGTCGACACAAAGCCGTAAACGGCGTTCGTGTACTGCCCGCCGCGGGTCAGAAAATTCTCGGCTCTCAGCGCGTAGAACGCGCGAAATGCCATAGAGTTGCCATCGATCAGAAGGAAGCGTTGAGAATTAGTCACGCTCCTAGCCTACGCGACGGTCGCAACGCGCCACCTATGCGAGCGAGGGCTATTTCCCCACCTGTTCAATAACCGCGTCTGCCACTTCACGCATGGTTAGGCGCCGATCCATTGACGTCTTCTGGATCCAGCGGAAAGCCTCAGGCTCCGTCAGGCCCATATGCGATTCCAGCAGACCCTTGGCACGGTCAACACGCTTACGGGTTTCGAACTGCTCGGCCAGCGAAGAAACTTCGCTTTCCAGCGCCAGCATCTCCTCATTGCGCGATACGGCAATCTCCACCGCCGGAATCAGATCGGCCGGAGTAAAGGGCTTGACCACGTACGCCATCGCACCGGCATCGCGCGCGCGTTCCACCAGATCACGCTGGGAAAATGCGGTAAGCATCACAACCGCCACGCGGCGCTTTTCCATGATTTCGGTGGCCGCGGTAATGCCGTCTTTGCCCGGCATCTTCACGTCCATAACAATGAGATCGGGCTCAAGTTCATCAGCGAGCTGCACGGCGTCATCGCCGTTGTCCGCCTCACCGACGACGTCGTACCCGGCGTCCTCAAGCGTTTCAACAATATCGAGGCGAATCAGCGATTCGTCCTCAACGACCAGAACACGTGCTCCAGCTTCGCTCGAGCTCTCGGCTTCGTGCGCCATTTTCTCTCCTTAAGCTTTAAGAACTGCGGCAACACACCGGCTACCTCTCACGCATGATTTAAGCTTAGACGATACGGCGCGGGGCCACGGTGCTTCGGGAGGGACTCGAACCCTCATGCCTTTCGGCGCTGCATTTTGAGTGCAGTGTGTCTGCCAATTCCACCACCGAAGCGAACCCGGCCGAATTACGGCCGGTGACGCTATAGCGTACCATTGGGCACGCTAAGCGCCAAAGTGATCGCGCTTACGCGCCGGTTGCCTCACCAAGCTTGTGAACACGCAGGGTGTTGGTGGAGCCAGCCACGCCCGCGGGCATGCCGGCCACAATCACCACGCGGTCACCCTGCTGAGCCAGACCGAGCTCCTGCAGGCGATCTTCCACCTGCTGAACCATGCCGTCAGTGGAGTAAACCGTGTCCACAATGTAGGTTTCGGCGCCCCACAGCAGAGCCATCTGGTTGCGCACCTTTTCCGAAGGCGTAAAGCAGATGACGGGAACGCGCGAGCGGTTGCGGGTGACGCGGCGTGCGGTATGCGAGGTCTCGGTGAAGACCACGACCGCCCGCACACCCAGGGCCTCGCCGATATCCAGCGCGGCGCGGGTCATCACGCCATTGCGGGTGCGATGAAGCGAGGAAAGCTCCGGAATCTGATCCAGCCCGTTCTCCTCGGTGTAGGAAATAATCGAGGCCATGGTGCGCACGCACTCAATCGGATACAGACCAACCGAAGTCTCGCCAGAAAGCATCACGGCGTCGGCGCCGTCGAGCACCGCGTTAGCGCAGTCAGAGGCTTCCGCACGGGTGGGGCGCGGGTTCTGAATCATGGACTCAAGCACCTGGGTGGCGAGGATAACCGGCTTGGCGCGCTTGCGGGCAAGCGAAATCGCCATCTTCTGCACCACCGGCACCTGCTCGAGCGGGAGCTCCACGCCCAGATCGCCACGGGCAACCATAATGCCGTCGAAGGCCTGCACAATGGCGTCGAGGTTCTCAACCGCCTGCGGCTTTTCGATCTTGGCGATAACCGGGAGGAAGATGCCTTCCTCTTCCATAATCTCGTGGACGCGATCGATGTCCTTGGCGTCACGCACGAAGGAGAGCGCGATCAGGTCCGCGCCGTAGCGCAGGCCCCATCGCAGGTCCGCCTCGTCCTTTTCGGTCATGGCTGGAATCGAAACCGCCACGCCCGGGAGGTTAATGCCCTTGTGATCGGAAACCGGACCCGGAACCACAACCTCGGTCACCACGTCGGTGCCGTCCTTGACTTCCTTGACTCGAATCGCGACCTTGCCGTCATCGATGAGGAGGATATCGCCGGGGTGGCAGTCGCCCGCCAGGCCCTTAAAAGTCGTACCACAGATTTCCTTGGTACCCGGCACATCACGGGTGGTGATAGTGAAAATATCGCCAACGTTCAGCTGAACGGGACCTTCTTCGAAGGTTTCAAGTCGAATCTTCGGGCCCTGCAGGTCCACGAGCACCGCAATCGGGTGATCAAGCTGCTTGGCCGCCGCACGCACGCGATCAATCCGCGCCTCGTGCTCCTTGTAAACGCCGTGAGAGGCGTTGATGCGGGCAACATTCATACCCGCCTTGGCTAGTTCTAGAATTTGCTCCGCCGAATCAGTGGCGGGGCCGAGAGTACACACAATTTTCGCTCTACGCATGCTTTTATCCTATCGAAGCTGTGGCGCTGGGCCGTGCAACATACGTCCTGTGTGACGATTGTTGCAAGCCCGTTTACAGGTTACTTTCATTTACGGTATCGGCGCTATTCGCGCTGAGCGTGGCGAGGCTTTCCGCGCCACCTTCGGGGTTTTGTTCTTCTTCGTCATTTTCGACGGCGTCGCCGCTCTCCGCCGTCGAGGCATCCACGGCACCGGGTAGTGAAATGGAATTCACTTCTGGGTCTTTTTGATAGCGCTGCCGCAAGGCCACCAGGAGCGTGGCCCCCAGCGCAAAGGTGAGCATGGCCGTCCACACGTTCAGGCGCAGGCCCAAAATGGTATTGGCCGGATCGATACGGAGCATTTCAATCCAGAAGCGCCCGGCGGTGTAAACCATAATGTAGGCGGCGAAGCACTGACCCGCGACCAGATTGAAGCGGCGCTCGAGCCACAGCAGAAGCACAGCACCAGCCAGGCACCACAGCGCCTCATAGGCAAAGGTGGGATGGAAGGTGGTGCCGGGAGCGTAGCCCGCGGGCATATGTGCGGCATCAATTTCTAGACCCCAGGGCAAATCCGTGGGGCCACCAAAAAGCTCCTGGTTGAACCAGTTACCGAATCGCCCAATTGCCTGCGCTACCAAAAGCGCGGGAGCCAGCGCGTCCCCTACCGGCAGAAGCCGTACGCCTTCGCGGCGGGTCCCGATCCAGGCACCGACCGCCCCGAGGGCAATGGCACCCCAGATCCCCAGGCCGCCCGCGCGTAGGTTGAACGCCTCCCAGGGGTTGCGTCCGGGCCCGAAATACAGCTGGTAATCGGTTATGACGTGGTAGAGACGCCCGCCGATAATTCCGAAAATAACCGCCCAGAAGGCGATGACGGTGAAGGAATCCGAAGATCCGCCCTTGGCTCGGTAACGCCGGTCAGCAATGAGCCAGGCGGCAAGAATGCCGGTAACGATGCAGATCGCGTACCACTTAATATCGAACGCTCCGATGCTAATCAGCGAGTTATCGCTTGGCGACGGAATAGATAGCGGGTTCATGGCCCTCCCGGTTAGCTTTTCTCAACCCTGCAAACTTAGCACCGATGAGCGAGCCGCAACTCCTCGCCCGCCTCGAAACACGACCTGGTGCCGGTGTGGCAGGCGGGCCCCACCTGTTCAACTTCCATCAAAAGCGCATCGGCGTCGCAGTCAAAACGCACCCGGCGCGGAATCTGGATATGACCGGAAGTATCGCCTTTGCGCCAGTATTCCTGCCTAGATCGCGACCAAAACCAAACGCGGCCGCTGCTCAGGGTGCGGGCAAGTGCCAGCGCGTCCATATAGCCCAGCATAAGAACCTTGCGGGAGGAGGCGTCTTGGATAATCGCCGGTATAAGCCCGCGCGCATCGAACTTCAGGCGCTCTTCCAGTTGCTGCGCGAGTTCCGTTTCGCTTGTGGTTTCAGGCTCCATGAACCTCGTAGCCTTCCTGCGCGAGGAACCGCTTCACTTCGGCGATACTGAAGGTGCCAAAATGGAAAACTGAGGCCGCCAGCACCGCATTCGCACCGGCCGCCAGCGCCTGGCTGAAATGCTCAAGCTTCCCGGCTCCACCGGAGGCGATAATTGGTATATCCACCGCCTCGCGCACCGCGCTAATCAGCGCTGTATCGAAGCCGTCGGTGGTTCCGTCCGCGTCCATGGAGGTGAGCAGGATTTCCCCCGCCCCGCGCTCGGTGACCTCCTTCGCCCAGGCGACCGCGTCGATCCCGGTCCGCTTTTTCCCGCCGTGGGTGGTGATCTCCCACCGCATCTGCGCGCCCTGTGAGCGCCGCGCGTCAATGCTCACCACCAGCACCTGGTTGCCAAATTCCGCGGTGATCTCGCTAATAAGCTCGGGCCGGGCAACAGCTGCCGAGTTCACGCCCACCTTATCAGCACCGGCAGCCAGCAACCTGCGCGCGTCCTCCACGCTGCGCACTCCCCCGCCCACGGTAAGCGGTACAAACACTTCATCGGCGGTAGCAGCGACGACGTCGTACATGGTGCCGCGATCCTCATTGGTTGCTGAGATATCGAGGAAAGCGATTTCATCGGCGCCTTCATCACTGTATTTGCGCGCTAGCTCCACCGGATCGCCGGCGTCGCGCTGCTCCTCGAAATTCACGCCCTTGACCACTCGGCCACCAGCCACATCCAGGCACGGAATGATTCGTATCGCTACCATGGTTAGCCTCCTTCGCCACCTTTACCGAGACGTGCGCCCAGACTACCCGCTAAGCTCAACGGGTGACTTTTGATTCCAGCGAGGCCATCGCTCGCCGCTGGGCCAACGGCAGCGGGACGCGTATTTATGCCATTGACGGACGCTCGGGGGCCGGCAAGTCAACCCTCGCCCGCAAGATTCGCGAGCAGATAAAAGCGGCGAATCCTTCTGTTCGAGTGATTCTGATCGAGGTCGAGAACCATATCCCGGGCTGGAGCGGCCTGGTGGACGGCGTTCAAAACATCGCGGATGACATTCTGGAGCCGTTTCTAGCGAACGGCTACTTTAGCGCTCGCGGCTGGAACTGGTACACCTCGCGGTGGAATCCTCCCCGCCGTCATCCCGCCCGCGGCCGCGCCGAAATCCTGCTACTCGTTGGGTGCGGATCCACCTCGTTGGCTTGCGCGCCCTACCTGCGCGAAAGCGTGTGGATCGAAGCTCCGAAAGCTGTGCGCCGGGCCCGGGTGACCGCGCGCGAAGGCGATCCGGGCGAATGGTGGGAGCTGTGGGCTCGCCAGGAAGAAGCACTCCTAGCCCAGCATCATTCGCCCGCCCAGGCGGATTTTGTACTTCCTAGCGCAGAGCTAGCTACTGCCCAAGACGCCGAGCACATCCACAATCGCAACTAGATCATGATCCCCGTTGGCTTTGGCTGCGGGAATCAAAATCGCTAACCGGCTCCCCACTTTTTGGTCGCGGATCGAGGTGCGTAAACCCTCCATTAACTCGCTCATCGCTACCCCGCGTGGCCCGCCGTCCATCCAGGTGGATTCGTAGATCTGGCCTTCCGTGTTGGCGAGTACATACTGCAGGGCAACGGCGTCGTCGCCCCCTACTTGGATTCCTTCACCGGCTACCAGCGGTACCACCCGCAACTCAGAAATCGGGCCGCCGCCCTGGGTCAACACCGGGCCGGCACCCTCGCCTTCACCAATTCCCGGCATGCCGTTGCCCGGTTCGGGAACGGGAAGGCGCTCCCCGCGGGCATTGGTATACAAAATGTCCACCACCGCGATCTCAACCGCGCTGGCGTCACCCGCGATAAGCCCCGGCCGCTCAATAATGAGGCGAGTGCCCTCGCGCATGCCGGTGACGAACTGGGCTATATCCCCAATCGAATCCGCGGTAGCCTTGCCCAGCCGTACCTGCCCAGTGTCATATTCATGCACAGGGGCGTCAGTGCGCGAATCGAAGGAGGTGGCGCGGAATAGAATCGGGCTCCCCGAGGAAATTTCCACCCCGTCGCCGGATGACTCAATGCTCACCCGAGTATCGGAAAGGCGGGCCTGGCCGGTAGTCGTAATTGAAACCGGAGCGCCGAATCCTCCCTCGATTTTGAGCGACCACTCCTCACCCGCGGCAGAGCAACCGGCTAGCGGCAGCAGACCGGCAAGTATCCCCGCCAACGCGAAGTACGCCGTGGCGAGTTTGCGCCCAGGCCTCATCCGAGCTCCGCCATCAGCCGCGCCGCCACTTCACTTTCGGTTTGCAGCGGCTCATCGAGCACCACGGTGGAGTTACTTTCTGATTCCATCAAACGCAGAGTGCTCCAGTCCACCGCCACATCCCGGCGCGCCTTGTGGGCTTTGGCAACAAATTCCCCGCGAATCTTCGCCCGGGTGGTTTGCGGGGGCCGGCGAAGTGCCTCGTTAACATCTTCGGGAGCCACAATGCGTTTAAGCATGCCGCTTTCTTCCATGCGGTGGCGCAATCCTTCCGGCCCAATATCGTGATAGGCCAGGTCCAGGCGCGCCAAGCGGGAATCTTCCATCTTGATCCCCGAGCGCTCCACGTAGCGGCGAAGCAGCATAAGCTTTGCGGCCCAGTCGATTTCCTGGCTAATTGCCTCCGGCGCACCGGCCTTCACCGCTTCTAGAGCGCGAGTCCATAGCTCGAAGAGGTAGCGGCGCACCGGGTCGAGCGCCTGCGTGTAGCCCTTCTTCTCGTAATGGTTGAGGACGGCGTCCCGGAAACGCTCTTGGATCGCGATCGGATCGGAATAACCGCCTGCCGCCAGCTCCAGGTTGGCGCGGCCGGAAAGATCCGAGGCGGTGATGCGGATGGCATGCATGGGATCGGCGAGCTCTAGAGATGGCAAAATTGCGCCTTCTTCGAGCATCACCAGCAAGGCTTCGGTAATCGCAACTTTCAGGCCGGTGGTTGGTTCGGCCACATTCGAATCCCCCACGATAACGTGCATACGGCGGTACTCCTCGGAATTGCCGTGCGGTTCATCGCGGGTGTTAATCATGGGCCGCGACCGCGTGGATGCAGAGGAGATAGCGTCCCACATTTGGTGGCTACGCTGGGAAAACTCGTAGCGAACATGGCCGTCTTCGCCGCGGAAAAGGAGGCCCGCGCCGGTCACGATCTGGCGGGTGACGAAGAACGGCACCAGCCGCGCGATCCGATCCCGGAAATCGGCGCGGCGATGGAGCATGTAGTTCTCGTGGCAACCGAAAGAGTTGCCGGCCGCATCCACATTGTTCTTGAACAAGTGGATCACGCCCGGGGTGCCAGCCTTCGCCAGCTTTTTATTGGCCGTTTCCATGAGGCGCGCAAAATAGGCCTCGCCGGCGCGGTCATTGGCTAGCAGGTCGTAAATCGAATCGCATTCGGCGGTGGCGTACTCGGGGTGTGCCCCGACGTCGAGGTAAAGCCGCGCACCGTTTTCCAAAAATGTATTAGTGGAGCGGCTACGCTGCATTACCGGCTCAAATAAAAGCTGGGCTGCATCTTCCGGGTCCAGAGGCGGGTTCCCACCCCGCGTCGAAGCGCACGTGAGGCCGTACTCGGTTTCGATCCCCATCACCCGCCGCGGGAGCATGCTCGTGGCGCTAGTCCCGCGCGCGGCGCTCGAATCGCTCACTGGCCGCCCTTCTGCACGAAGCCCTGCACGAACGAGGACGCGTTCGTTTCCAGCACGCTGTCAATATCGTCCAGCAGCGCATCGATCTGAAAATCCTGCGCCTTGGGCTCCACCGTCTCCGTTTCGCTTTGCGTTTGCTCAGCGTGGCGGCGCGGCTGCGCGAATTCTTGCTGCGACATAGCCTTCTCCTTTGATTTTGCTCTTCTTCAGTTCTAACCGTTTTGTGATCCCCCGGCTATAACCGGGGCTACGCGCGGGCGGGTAGCCCTACTCGGCTTTGAGACCCGCAATGACGTCGCTCATGGTCTCAGACCGTGCAATCAAATCCTCCACCTTTTCCCGGGTCCCGCCACGCGGATCGCGGAGCGGTATGCGAATTAGCTCTTCACCGCCCGGGTCGACGACGGCGGAGGTCCAGCTCGCGGAGATCACCCGATCGGTAAATTTCCGGATAAGTTGCCCGCGCATATATGCCCGAGTATCTTCCGGCGGGTTGTATGCGGCCCAGCTCACTTCGGCGTCGTCAAACAAACGCCTCACCTGGCCCCGGGCGGAAAGCATTCCCACAATCGAGCGCTCGCGGCGCAGGTCGTGCCATTGCAGGTCGAGGGCGCGGATCGTATCGCTACTCCAGTCCAGGTTGCGCCGCTCGCGCATTTGTTGCAGCAACTGATATTTGCCGATCCATTCCACCTCGGCGGCGGCGGAGAACATATCCGTGCGGATCTTATCGAGCGTGCCCTGCCACAGGTCGAGAATTTCCGCGGTATCCCAATCCGGGCCGCCGTGCGCGTTCACCAAATCGCCAATCACATCCAGGTACTGCTGCTGAATGTCGATGGCGGTGCGATCCGGGCCGGAGAACATTTCGATCTTTTGCTTCAGGCTCAGGTCCCGGGAGACCGCCCAGCTGGCGGGAACCGGCTGGTTAATCAGCGCGGTTTCCAATTCGAGGGGGACCTCGTCTTGTTCCAGCATCCACAAGACCAGCGCGGTGGTTCCCACCTTCAGCAGAATCGACACGTCGAATTGGTTTGCGTCGCCACCGATCACGTGGAATCGGCGATAGCGGCTCGGCTGCGCGTGTGGTTCGTCGCGGGTGTTGATAATTGGCCGGTTAAACGTCGTCTCCAACCCCACATCGTTTTCGACATAGTCAGCGCGCTGCGAGATCTGGAATCCCGGCGCGCTGGAGGTTGGCCCCAGGCCCACACGTCCGGTCCCGCACAAAATCGGGCGGGTGACGAAGAAAGGGGTGAGGTAGCGAATAATCTCGGAAAACTCTACACTCCGCTCCACCAGGTAGTTCTCGTGGGAGCCGTAGGCGGCGCCTTTCCCGTCCACATTGTTCTTATATACGACCACGTCCCGGCCCTGGCGCGCCATAATCTCCATTGCTTCGCGCGCGATCTCCTCACCGGCGCGATCCCAGAGCACCGCCTCGCGCGGATTCGAAACCTCCGGCGAGGAGTACTCCGGGTGAGCATGATCCACGTAGAGCCGCCCTCCATTGGACAGCACCGCGTTGGAGGCGTGCGGCGCCGCCAGCTCCTCGGTGCTCGGGCGCCGAATGGCCTGCAAATCGAGCCCGCCCGACGGGGCCAGATGGTCCGGATCATCGGTGAGCATGGACGGATCGGCCGTGGCCCGGTCTAGCCGAAAACCGCGTGCATCATTGAGCGGATCTTCCCCCGTGTAATCCCAGCGTACGGCCGGCCCAGCGCCAGAGGCTTTACCCTCTCGCCCGTAAGCGGTGACGATTGCCTCCGAGAGTTCGATTGGGCTGGCGGCGGTATCGGCAGGTTCGAGAATCCCGAATTCGGTTTCCAAACCCACGATCCTACGAGTGGTCATTTAGCTTCCTCCCTGAGTAGCTCTCGCCTTACAGCGGCCGAATAGCGACGATCTTTTCGCCGCGAGTACGCCCGTTGACCTTGGCCCATTCTTCCGGATCCGAGATCTGATCGAGTTGCGAGTTTTCGCGTGCCTCGGCCCTCACCGCAGCCGAAATATTCGCCCGTGAGATCCCCCGCTCCCCGCTTTGCAGGAACGTCTTAATAGCCAGCTTCTTTACCCGGTCCACGATCCCAGCCAGCATGGCGCCGGAAACGAAATCGCTAATATAGAGCGTTTCGCGCTGCCCCGAGTTGTAAGTGAGCTCCACGTAGCGCAGTTCATCCGTGCGCGCGAAAAGCTCATCGGCCAGTTGCGCGCGAAGTGCCCGAGCCGCCTGGTCGGCGGTCCCGTGGGCAGCAATTTCCGCCGCGCTAAAGGGCAGATCCGCGGTGAGGTACTTCGAGAGGATCTCCAGCGATCCGGCGTAATCAGGCCGGTCAATCAGGATTTTCACGTCCAGGCGTCCGGGGCGCAGTAGCGCAGGATCAATCATGTCTTCGCGGTTGGAGGCGCCGATAACGATCACATTGTCCAGTTGCTCCACACCGTCAATTTCCGCCAAAAGCTGGGGCACAATCGTGGTTTCGACGTCAGAAGAAATTCCCGATCCGCGGGTGCGGAACAGCGCTTCCATCTCATCAAAGAAAATAATGACCGGAATGCCCTGACTGGCACGGTCGCGGGCGCGTGAGAAAATCTCGCGAATTTGCCGCTCGGTTTCACCCACGTACTTATCGAGCAGTTGGGGGCCTTTGATATTGAGGAAGTACGAGCGCGTGGCCCCCTCCCCATTACGTTCGCCGGCCAAATGCGAAAGTGAGGTTGCCACCGCCTTCGCGATAAGGGTTTTGCCGTTTCCGGGAGGCCCGTAGAGCAGTACTCCCTTGGGCGGTTTCAGTCCGTGTTCGCGGTAAAGCTCGGGTTGCTGGAAAGGCAGCTCCACCGAGTCGCGGATTTCTTCGATCTGCCGGCCCAGCCCGCCAATGTCTTCGTAGCTGACGTCCGGAACTTCTTCCAGCATGAGGTGTTCGACGTCGGGGCGCTCCACCCGTTCAAGGATGAACCCGGAACGCAAATCGGCCAAGTAGGTATCCCCCACCCGGATATCGGTACCCATGACGCGCCCGCCCACGCGCAAAATTCGCGTTTCATCCGAGTGGATTTTCGCCAGCACGCGCTGCGTATCCAGCACCAGCTCAATATGGACGATCTGGCCTGTATCCTCGTACCCGCCAATGCCCATGACCACCATTTCCTGGTTGAGGCGAACCTCCTGACCGGGTCGAAGCTGCTCAATCGCCACGTAGGGCGAGGCGGCAACGTTCATTTTGCGCGATCCCATGAGTACATCGACGGAATGGTCCGCGCTGTGCCCACCAATGAAAGTCGCAAAATTTGCCGGCGGTTTGGACAGCGAATCGAGTTGATCGCCAAGCTCTTGAATACGCTGACGCGCCCCCACCAGCGAGCGCGACAGCCGCTCATTCTTTTCGCGTAGCGACGCCAATTCGCTCTCAAGCTCAGCCGCTTTTTGCGAGTCAATTTCGGACATGGAAGCCTTTCCTCTTTCAATCTCCGACAATTGTAGGGCAGTTGCCGCGAGCTGTGGTAAGGCAATCTTTACCTATTCCAGTTTTGCTTCGCCGCGGCGCGCTAGCCGCCCTGCGGCTGCGCTGGCGCTTAGCGTTCGCGTTGCCGCTCGCTGGCCTCCGCGTCGCGGCGAGCTAGCCGCTCGTTGGCCTCGGCCTCCAGCCGCTCGGCAATTTTCCGGCCGCGCGGCCCGGGCAGATCGCTGCCCGTTGCCTCCACGTCCGCCCGATGGGCGACGTCGCGACGCACTTTCCGGAGCTTTTTGGGCGCAATATCGCGCTCCCCAAAGTCTTCAGATGTCCAGCTCGCTCCCGGAACCGGCTCGGCATACGCCCCCTTGGCGGGCCGGCGCGATTCGCGCAGCGGCTCTGTTCCCGGAGCCAAGCGCCGCGCCCGGCAGAGAAATCCGGTGTGCCCAATCATCCGGTGATCCGGACGCACCGCCAGACCCTCCGTATGCCAGGTTCGCCGCATGGTTTCGGAGCTTATCGGCTCGGTGAAGCCGCCGGTATCTTTCACGGTTTCCGCGTACCGCGAGAGCTGAGTGGTGGTGGTGACGTACACGACGACGACGCCGCCCGAGCGCAACGCGCGGCCAATGGCCTCAACGTGATCCCAGGGCGCGAGCATATCGAGCACTACGACGTCGAACCATCCCGGCTCGAAGCTATTGAGTACTTCGCTGGCGTCTCCGACGCGCAGATCCCAGTTCGGCGGCTCCTCGCCCCACCAGGAGGTGACATTGCCCCAGGCAATCTCCGCAAAATCGGCGCGCTGTTCGGCGGAGATTAGCTGCCCTTGCGCGCCGGCCGCCTGCAGAAGCGAAATGGAGAGCGCCCCCGAGCCGGCGCCGGCTTCAAATACCCGCGCGCCGGGGAAAATATCCGCTTCCTCGATAATCTGCCCGGCGTCTTTGGGGTAGACCACCGTTGCTCCGCGAGGCATAGAAAGAACGTAATCGGAAAGTAACGGGCGCAGCGCTAGGAACCTGTGACCCGACTCGGATGCAATCGTGCTCCCTTCGGGGAGACCTATCAGCTCATCATGGCGAATATTGCCGCGAGTGGACTGGAAATATCCGTCGCGCGTAAGAGAAATTGTGTAGTGGCGGCCTTTGTAGTCGGTTAATTGCACCCGCTCACCGGGGCGAAAGGGACCTCTTCTATGCATAAGGGACAGTTTATGTGCCGCGCCCGCACCCAGCCAGCGGTGCGGCCTAGCGCTCAGCCGGAGCTTTGGCGGTCCGCCTTACGCCGCCTTAGCGGTGCGCATCTGCGCAATTCCTTCTTCACTAATCGCCGGTGCGCTCCCACCGAAGGCGGGGCAAATCGATTTGAAATAGCACCAGTCGCACAGCCGAGAGGTGGTGGGCTCGAACTCCCCCGAATCCAAGCGCCGCTCAATGGCTTCCCAGGTGCCATTGAGGTCATCTTCCATACGCGCTAGATCCGCCGGGACCGGATCATACGTAAGGGTGCGGCCGTCACGTAAGTAAATGAGCTGCGTTCGCGCGGGCATAGCTTCGCCCGTCGCTACCAAGGCCAGGGCGTAAAACCTCATTTGGTAGAGCGCACCGTCCTGGTAGCGCGGGTGCGGAGATTTCCCGGTTTTATAATCCACCACCCGCGTAGCGCCATTGGGAGCCGTATCGAGCCGATCGATAATGCCGCGAATCGCCAGGCCCGAATTCAGGCGAGCATTGACGAACATTTCCCGACCGCTGGGTTGAAGGAACTGCGGGTTTTCCATCTGGAAGTAATTGCCCACCAGCTTTCGCGCCGAGTCGAGCCAATCCGCAAGCTCCTCGGCGGATGCAAAAAGCTCCGCCTTTTCTGGTTCTTTGCCCAGTAGCGCCGCCCACTCCGGATCCACGCGAGAGATCGCGTAGTCCCGGGTGCGTTGCTTGGCCGGCACATCGTAAAGATGCTCGAGTACCGAATGCACCAGGGTCCCCCGTAAAGCAGCGGTCGAAGGCTGCTCGGGAAGCCTATCGACGCTACGAAAGCGGAATAGCAGAGGGCACTGCTTGAAATCCTTGGCGCGAGATGGAGATAGTGCTGCGTTTCGACTCATATTTCTACCGTAATGCTCCGCTCCGACATGAACGAATGAAGGTCCCCAGCCGCGGCGCGCTAGCGCCGGCAGGCACCGCCGGCTAGCCCTAGCGAAGCAGGTCGATACCCAGCAACGCCTTGATTGCCCGCAAAAGTCCGGCATCGAGCCGTCCGGCGCGAGCAATTTCGTCGACCAGCTTTAGTGTGCCGGGGGTATCGAGATCATCAGCCAGCCGCTCCGCAAGCGCTTGCACGCCGCCGCGCGTCTGCGCTGGCTGGCTCTGTGCCTCGCTCAGCGGTTCCGCTGGCTGGCTCTCCGCCTCGCTCTGCGCTTGCTCTTGCTG
Source organism: Actinobaculum massiliense (assembly GCF_001457435.1). Classification (GTDB taxonomy): domain Bacteria; phylum Actinomycetota; class Actinomycetes; order Actinomycetales; family Actinomycetaceae; genus Actinobaculum; species Actinobaculum massiliense. Next base: position 205,681 of record NZ_LN881717.1, read on the forward strand.
ACGCAAAGCCGCTGCCGCACCACGCCACAGCTCGAGGCGCTCGCCGGCCGCGTTCAGCTCGGCCTCCGTGTATTCCCAATCCGCCCGGTAGTGGTGAGCCAAAAGTACCAGGCGCACCACTTGCGGATCCACTCCCCGCTCGACCAGTTGCGAGACTCGCACCAGATTACCCAGAGATTTCGACATCTTTTCGCCGTCGTACGCCACCATTCCCACGTGGAAGTGGAGCTGAACGCGCCCCTTGCCGTCGGTGAGCTCGCGCAAATGTGATTCGCTCATTTCATGGTGTGGGAAAAGTAGATCCCTGCCGCCGGCCTGTACGGTAATGTCCGCGCCGAGGTGATCGCGGGCAATCACGGCGCATTCGATATGCCATCCCGGGCGCCAGGCGCCCGGCTCAAGACCCGCCGGCTGGAAATCATTGCCGCGCACGCCCTTCCAAATCATTGGATCGAGCGGGTGGCGCTTGCCGGGGCGAGTTGAGTCTCCGCCGTGCTCGTCGAATTCTCGCGCGAGGTCAAGCTTTCCAAATACCGGCGCCGAGGCAAACTTCGGGTCGCCGGCAAGATCCAGGTAGATATCCTCCGAGCCGCCCGCGCTACCAAGCCGATACGTCATTCCACGCGCCTCCAGCTGGCGCACCTCCGCTTCCAGCTCATCCACGATCTCGGAGACGGCCACCCAGTGGCGCGGAGGCTGAACTTCCAGCAACTCCATATCCGAGCGGAACAGCTCGATTTGCGAATCGGCGAGCTCGCGCCAGTTCACTTCGGTATCCCGGGCCCGCTCGAACAGCGGATCGTCGATATCGGTGATGTTTTGCGCATAAAGTGGCGCCTTCCCGCCCGCAATCCAGTACCGCATGAGGGTATCGGCGCAGACGTAGGTAAAGGCGTGGCCGAGGTGCGTCGCGTCGTATGGGGTGATACCGCAGGTGTACAAGCGCGGAACCGCGTTGGCGCCGCTCGCCCGAACCTCGGAGCCTATGCGCACCATCTCGCCGGTAGAGGAGTCAAAAAGGCGGAGTTCGGGAAGCTCGCCCAAACACGGAATATCAGGTTCAGTCCAAGTTTTCATCACTTGCCAGCTTACTGGTATTTTCGAGCGACGGCGTCGTGAAAAAACTACCGGCGCGCGTTAGGAAACACCCGCGCCAGAAAACGCGAGCGCTAGGGCTAGCCCTAGAAAACAGACAGCGTGCCCATCCCCAGGCCGGCGAAAACGAGCACACCCAGAATCACGCGGTACACCACGAAGGGTAGATAGGTGTGAGTGGAAATGAGGCGCAAGAACCACACAATCACAGCGAAGCCTGAAACGAAGGCGACGAGGGTGCCCACGATGGTGGGGCCGAGCACAATCGCGTCGGTGCCCAGGTGCTTGAACAGCTCAAAGAATCCGGAAAGCACGACCGCCGGAATGGCGAGCAGGAAGGACACCCGCGCGGCAGCCTCGCGGGTGTAGCCGAGCGCGCGGCCCACGGTAATGGTGCCGCCGGAGCGCGAAACTCCCGGGATCAGCGCCATGGCCTGGCCAAAGCCCAGCAAGACGCCGTCGCGCAAATTAATGCTGTCGAGATCCTTGACGCGCCGACCGTACTTATCTGCGGCCGCCAACAAAAGGGCGAAAATAATCAGCACGGTTGCGGTGATATAGAGGTTCCGCAAATGGGTCTCAATGAAGTCTTGGAACACCAGGCCAAGGATGCCAATTGGCAGGGTACCGACGATAACTACCCAGCCCATTCGCACATCGGGGTCGCTTTGGGCTACCGGTTGCTTCCAAATTTTGAACGGCAGGGCGCGCATCCATTTAGAGATGATTCGCACGATGTCTTTCCAGAAGTACAAGATCACGGCTGATTCGGTGCCGAGTTGTACGACGGCGGTGAAGGCCGCGCCCGGATCACCCCAGCCGAACAAATCACCCACGATTCGCAGATGCGCCGAGGAAGAGATCGGAAGGAATTCAGTGAGGCCCTGAACTAGGCCCAGCACAATAGCTTCGAAGTAACCCACTGGCACAGCATAGCCCCCGCGGAACCCGCCGGACGGCTGGCTCGGGCGAGGTATACCGCACGCTTGCGCTACGCTGGTGCGCATGGAACTTCGCTATGTTGGGCGCTCGGGACTCACCGTTTCGGCCCTCGGTTTGGGTACTCTCACCTGGGGTCGCGATACCGACGCCGAGGAGGCGCGCGGCCAATTGCGCGCGTTCGTCGACGCCGGCGGCAACTTCGTGGACATCTCCCCCGGTTTTGGCGCCGGGGCGGCCGAGCGGGTGCTGGGTGAGCTCATGGCCACCGACGTGCAACGTTCTGACCTGGTGATCTGCGGCCGTGGCGGCTTTATTCAGCGCGGCGAAACCCAGCTGTACGGCTCCGGGCGCGGGCCGTTATTCGAATCCGTGACGCGCTCTTTGCAGCGGCTGGGAACGGATTACTTTGACGTCCTAATCGTCGGCGGCCCGGATGCCGTGACCGACGACGAAGAAACCGCCTGCGCACTGGCCTCGCTGGTGAGTTCCGGCGCCACTCGATACATTGGCCTGGCCGATTACCCGGCCTGGCGCTCGGCCCGGATCTACCAGATCCTGCGCGAACGCAAACTCCCGATTCTCACCGCGCTGGAGGGCGAGTATTCGCTTTTGGCGCGCGGAGCCGAAACCGAGCTCTTCCCAATGGCCAGCGCCCTCGACTTGGGATTCTTTGCCACCTCGGCCCTCGGACGCGGTGTGCTCACCGGGAAGTATCGCCATTCGATTCCCCCGACCTCGCGCGCCGCGTCGGAGCATTTGGCCTCATTTGTGGATCCCTACCTGGAAGAACATCCGCGCCGTATCGTCGAAGCGGTGGCGAAGGCAGCCGATGGGCTGGGACGCACGCCCACCGATGTGGCCCTCGGCTGGATTCTTTCCAAACCGATTTCCGCGGCGATTATTGGAGCTCGCACCGCCTCGCAACTGGTGGCAACGCTGGCCGCGGTGGAAGATCTTCCCGAGCTGGTGGTCCAGGCGCTCGACGACGTTTCGTAGGTAGCGCTAGCGGCAATGCTCGCGGCTCCAGCGCTAAGCGGGGCGCACCATATCGAGCGAACGAATTTTCCGCTCCAGATGCCACTGCGCGTAGGCGCTGGCGTACTTGCCCGCCAGCCGTAAACTCCCCGGCGCGGCCGCATCAATCGCCGACCATTCGCCGTCGAGCAAAGCGCTCAAAAGCAGGCGGGTGTGTTCCCCTGGGCGCGCCGAGCCGGGCGGGGCGCACGTCGCGCACACCACGCCGCCGGATTGCACGTTGAAGGCTTCGAGCTCACCGCGCCGCCCGCATACCGCGCATTGGCGGGTTGCCAGGCGCCAACCCGCGATGCTCATAGCCCGCAGAATATAGGAGGTAAGCACCGCCTCCGGGCGATGTGCGCCGCTCGCCAGCGAATTCAGCGCCCCGAAAAGCAGCAGATATTGCTCGGTATCACGCTCTTGTTCCACGCATACTTTCTCGACGATTTCCGCCATCGTGCAGGCGGCCGTGTAGCGCTCGTAGTCGCGCGAGACATCGCGCCCAAATGGGGCGATCGTCGCCACCTCAGTAACGGTATGAAGCCCGCGGCCGCGGTAAAACTGCGCGTCGACGACGGCGAAGGGCTCGACCCTGGCACCGAAACGAGATTTGGTGCGACGCACCCCCTTGGCCACCGCGCGGATAATTCCGTGCATTTTCGACATGAGGGTAACAATGCGGTCGGCCTCGCCCAGGTCCTGCGTGCGCAGTACAACTGCCTTATCCCGGTAAAGCCTCACTCGGTGATTATCTCACCGCGGCGCGCTACCTGCCGTAAGCCCGCCCACGGCGAGCCGGCGCCGAACGCGCCCTCTTAGCACAACCCGCGGCTACGCCCGATGCGCCCGGTTCATCGCCGAGACGATTGCTTTGAGCGCCGCCCGAGTGGTCGAGGTATGTATGCCGCAGCCCCAAAGGACCTGGCCATTCACATCGCATTCCACGTAGGCCGCCGCCGGTGCGTCCTTGCCCTCACCCAGCGCGTGTTCCTGGTAGTCGAGGATATGGACGTCTTCGCCTATACCGTTCATCGCGGTTACGAAAGCGGCGATAGGGCCATTACCCTCAGCATCTAAACGCAGTTGCTCCCCGCTCGCCTGGATCTCGAGGACCGCGCTGAGCTCGGAAGCCCCGGCCTGGCGGTGCACGAATTTCATATCGCGCAGCGCGTAACGCCCCCAGCGCCGTTCAGCTTCATCCGAAGGCAAATACTCATCCTGGAAGATGCTCCACAGCTGATTGGCAGAGATCGCGGTTCCCGCCCGGTCGGTAAAGGTTTTGACGATACGCGAGAACTCCATCTGCATTCGCCGCGGCAATTCCATACGGTGGGAGGTCTTGAGCAAATACGCCACCCCGCCCTTGCCGGATTGAGAATTCACGCGCACCACGGCGTCATAGGTACGGCCCACATCGCGCGGATCAATTGGAAGGTAGGGGACATTCCAGACGGTGGCCGCTTCGCCGCCTTGCGCCACCCTGAGCGCCCGCGCCTCCATACCCTTTTTGATGGCGTCCTGATGGGACCCCGAGAACGAGGTGTACACGAGCGCACCGGCGTAGGGCGTGCGCGGAGGCACCTCCATTTGATTGCAGTACTCCGAGGTGCGAATAATCTGATCAATATTCGATAGATCCAGCTGCGGATCAATACCCTGCGAGTAAAGATTCATGGCGAGGGTGACGAGGTCGACGTTGCCGGTGCGCTCTCCCTGCCCAAAAAGGCAACCTTCCACCCGCTCGATGCCCGCGAGCATCGCTAGTTCCGCGGTGGCAACCGCGGTTCCTCGATCATTGTGGTTATGGGCAGAAAGGCAAATATACTCTCGCCGCGAAAGGTTTCGGCTCATCCATTCCACCTGGTCAGCGTAGACATTCGGGGTTGACCGCTCGACCGTGGTGGGAAGGTTGATAATCATTTCGCGTTCGGGGCCGGGTTGCCACGCGTCCATTACCGCTTCGCAGATTTCCAGCGCGTAGTCCAGTTCCGTGTCCACGAAAATTTCCGGGGAGTATTCAAAGCCGACGACGCCGCCCTCCAGCGCCGTTTTCTCCAGATAGGAAGTGACCTCGTGGGCTCCCTGCACGGCCAGAGCTTTGACGCCCGCCCGGTCAGTATTGAACACCAGCTGGCGGAAAGCCGGTGCGGTGGCAGTGTACAGATGCACGGTGGCACGCGGCAAGCCGGCGATCGCATCGATAGTTCGGTGGATCATATCCGGCCGGGCCTGGGTGAGGACGGAAACCGTCACATCCTCGGGCACCGCGCCTGTTTGCGCCAAGGAGCGCACGAATTCCCATTCCGTGTGTGAGGCGGCGGGGAAGCCAATTTCGATTTCCTTAAAACCAATGCGCACCAGCTGCTCAAACATTTTTCGCTTGCGCGAGGGGCTCATTGGTTCGGTCAGGGCCTGGTTGCCATCGCGCAGGTCGGTAGAAAGCCAGCGCGGGGCGCGGGTGAGGCGATTATTCGGCCACTGGCGGTCCGGGAGCGCGATCCGATGCGCATCCAAGAAATGCCGGTACTTCTGGTAGGGCATTCCGGAGGGTTGCTGTCGATTCGCGCATCCTTCAGTCTTCATGGCGCTGAACTTCTCTTCTTTCTGCCGTTGCCAATCTAGTGCCAATCTACAAAATCGCCGGGAACGCGTTCCAATATCCCAGGGTCACGAAGAAGAGTACCTGGCTCACCAGCGCCACAATGCTCACCACATGCCCGTACGCATTCATCCGTGCTGGACACTCCGGCGCACCGTCCGCGGCTAGGGTAGCCGCCGGCTCCGGCGCGCTTCGCGCGCCGCGGCGTCGACCGTAGAACCACCGATAAATCCAGCGCACAAACCACCAGGCAGCAAGCAGCGCGCAAATTTGGATGCCCAAATACCCGCCCTGCACCACCAGGCGATCCTGCCCGTAGTTCAAGGCAATGCGCGCGATGACCAGCAGGTACCAGAGATAGAGAATCCAGGTGGCGATAATCCACAGCAGGGACAGATTCAGCGCCTTGCCCGACCCGGCGTACTGCGCCAATGCCCGCCCGCGAATGCGAATCAGGCCCACCAGTTCCAAGATCAGCACCAGGAGCGCCAGCGCCACCGCCAGGCCCATGGCCCCGAGAATGACGTTTCCGTTGAGGAAATTCGGAACCGCGTGGACGGCTCCGGCCTGGTACTGCTGCACCGGTTGCGCCCCCGCCACCTGGGGAAGCGAATTCGCGGTGTAGGGCATGCCGTTCACCCAGTCAGCCACATCCTGCATCGCGGTGAGGACCAGTTGGCGCTCGCCCAGCGGACCGACTCGCAGCCCGTGGTCGGCGTCCCGGTAGTAGCGCAGGGTGAGGTTCCGGTTCCCCGCCTCGCGCAAATGCTCGGCCATAATAAGCGGACCTTGGATAATCGGCATCGAGTTATCGCCGGTGCCGTACAGCATCATTACCGGAGCGGTGATTTGGGCTTCGTAGGGACCGGGGTCAAAATCGATATAACGGAAATCTTCCTCGCCAAAATCGTTGCCGAGTAGCTTCGGAATCGCGTTGATGACCTGAATGGGTGCCCCAATTTCGCGCAGGTAGGCATCGGCGGCAAAGCCGCCCTGTTGGCGAATGGGAAGTACCGGCGCGGAGACGAAAGCAACGTAGGCCACGTTAGGGTTTCGCGCCGCGATAATGGGCGCCACGAAGCAACCTTCGGAGACCGCGTACAGCCCCACCTGGTTGGGCGCTACCCCCGGCTGCTGGCGTAGTTTCTCCAGCGCGTCTTCATAGTCGATCGCCAGAGCCACATAATCGCGGTGGGTGGTGGTGTAGTTGGCGACGCGCTTTTGCGGAACCATGGTGACGATTCCGGTGGAGGCAATTCGCTCCGCCTCCTCGTTAAAGGAATCAATGCTGTCAGTTCCAGTGCCGTGTACAAACACCATGCCCGGAAGCTCGCCCTCTAAGCCCACCGGCCGCATCACCTTGGCAACGTTTGTTGAACCATCGCTGAGCGTAAAGGTGAGAACCTTGGTGGTCACCTCGTAGGTGCCCACCTGCGCGGTGGGAGCCGCGGTGGTGATCTGAGTATCGGCAGTTTCCGGCTGGATCACCGCGTCCATTGGTTGTGGATTCCACCCCGGCCCCAGCATGGTGCCAATCAAAGAGAGGAGCAATACCACCACAATCCACGTAATAAAACGCCGATGCTTCGGTAGCCACACGCGCAGACCGCGCGACCGTGGGGTTTCTTCCTTCTCCGCGGGGGCGACCTTCGCGGTAACCGGATCCGCACCCGCCATTAGAATCCCAGCCGGTTGAGCATCTTGGGATCGCGTTGCCAATCCTTCGACACCCGCACGTGCAGGTCCAGGTATACCTTCGATCCAAACAGTTGCTGAATGCTCTGGCGCGCCGCGCGGCCGATTTGGCTCAAGCGCGCGCCTTTTTTACCGATAATAATGCCCTTTTGCGAGTTTCGCTCCACGTGGAGGGAAGCGTGAATGCGCAAAAGCGGCTCGCCGGCGCGGGTGGTGGTTTCCTGCATTTCGTCAATCGTCACCGCCAGGGAATGCGGTAGCTCCTCGCGCAAATCAGCCAATCCGGCCTCGCGAATGAGCTCGGAGATCATCACTTCCTCGGATTGATCGGTGACCGCGTCCAGCGGGTAGAGCGGTGGTGAAGGCGGAAGTTGCGCGACGACGACGCCGGCCAAGTCCTCCACTTGGTTGCCGGCCACGGCGCTCACCGGAACAATTTCCGCAAAGTCATAGGCCTCGGAAACCTCAGCAATTTTGGTTGCTACCTCGGTGGGCGCTACCAAATCGGTTTTGGTAATTGCCGCAACCACGGGTGCCTTTGTTTTCTTCGCCATCTCGAAAATATAGCGATCTCCCGGGCCAATCTTTTCGTTCGCGGGCAGGCACATGACCACGGCGTCAACATCCTCCAGGGAGTCGCGCACCATATCCCCCAGGCGCTCACCGAGGAGCGTACGCGGCCGATGCATTCCCGGGGTATCAACCAGGATCGCTTGACCGTCTTCTCGCGTAACGATGGCGCGGATAACGCGCCGGGTTGTTTCCGGCCGATCGCTGGTAATCGCCACTTTCCGGCCCACGAGGGCGTTGGTGAGCGTGGACTTACCGGCGTTAGGCCGCCCAATAATTGCCACAAACCCCGCCCTGAAATCCGCCGGAATTTCCCGCATCTCAACTTCTCCGTTTCTTTTGTAACGCGAAAAAGCATACTTCCCGCGTCCGCCCGCTTAGACTTTCCACAGTCTAGCTGGCACGTCGCACTCATACCCGCCTCAGGCGGGCGTGCCGCTCGCCTAAGATTCCTCCGATTCCGGCTCCTCATCCACTCGGCGAGCGATCACCGTAGACAGGCGACGGCGTCGGCCCTCAAACCGATCAGCGGACACGTGGATGCCGTCAATCTCGCCGCTGGACTCGCGAATGGGCACGCGGCCAAGAATCTTGGTGAGGAGGCCGCCCACCGTGCTCACATCGTCATCGGAAAGCTCGACGTCGAACACATCACCCAAATCATCAATTGAGGCGCGGGCGGCTACTCGGTAGCTACCGTCACCGAGGTCTTCGATATCCGGGGTGGAGCGATCGTGTTCGTCCTCAATCTCGCCCACCAGCTCTTCCACCAAATCCTCAATTGTCACCAGACCGGCGATGCCCCCATACTCGTCGACCACCAGGGCAATATGCACTTGGTTGTTCTGCATTTCGCGCAGCAGAGCATCGATAATTTTCATCTCTGGCACGAAGAATGCATCGCGGCAAATATCTCCAATCGTCACGCCTTCGGCATCGTGACGGTGGTGGGTGCGGCGAACCACGTCTTTCATGTAGGCCACGCCCACAATATTGTCGATGGTTTTGTCGTAAACCGGAACGCGGGAGAAGCCGGAACGCGTAAAGAGCGAGACCGCTTTATCCAAAGATTGATCAGCGCTGATGGTGATCATATCGGGACGGGGCACCATAACATCGCGCACCATCGTGTTCGACATATCGAACAGCGATTCCAAAATATCGCGTTCCGAATCCTCAATCGCGGCGGACTCGGAAACTCGCTCCACCATCATGGCAAGCTGGTCTTCCTGGCGCTGTTCGAATTCTTCCGGAGTGAATTCCTTCTCGCGCACCACCAGCGAGAACAGCCGGGCCAGAGCATAAAGCCAACCCTGGGCGCGGGCAATGATTTTCACGTGCCGGCTCGCCCCGAAATCAAGCGGGTTGACGAAAGCAAAGCCAAAGAGGACAAGCAGGGTCACCCCGAAGAAAATCACCGGAACCGGCCAGAGCTCGGCAAAATCAGACAGTAGCGCGAGGGTGAAAAGAATGCCGTAGCCGCTCATGCTCAGCGCCCGCAAAGTCGCCAATCCCATGGATGCGGCCGGGCGTAGGGTAAGGATCTTAGTAACCTTTTCCGCGCTCTCGCGCGAATCCGCGTAGGCGTTAGTTGCCTCGGTGCGCGTCATGCGGCCCAGCGCCGCGCTGACCACGGTGGCCCACATTCCCAAGAAGAGGCAAATGACCGCTCCCACATAGAACGGAGCAGAAGGAAGAGCGACCACGCTAAACCTCCGTCGGTTTCGGATCGCCCCCGCCGCGCTCGGCGAGGAAAACGAGCAGGAGATGGCGCTGCAGGCCAAACATCCGCTCCTTGGTTTCCGGGGTGGCGTGGTCATAACCCAGCAAATGCAAAATCCCGTGGGTTACCAAAAGCAGAATCTCCTCCGCGGTGGAGTGCCCCATACGCATGGCCTGCTGCTTGGCAACGTGTGGGCAGACCAGGATATCGCCCAGCATTCCGGGGCGCGGAGCCTGCCCGGGAGGAGCCGGCCGAAGCTCATCCATCGGGAAGCTCATAACGTCCGTGGGCCCCTCCAGGCCCATCCAGCGCACATGCGCCTCCGCCATGGTCTCTTCATCCACCAGGAGCACATTGAGGTCGGCCAGCGGATGGACGCGCATTTCGTCAAATACGAAGCGCGCCAGCTCGGAGATTTCCTCCAAGTCCATCACCGGGCCAAATCCCGATTCGTCATTCACATCAATCATTCGTCGTTATCCTCAAGATCTACTTTCTACGCGTAGCTCGCGTTTAGTGCTACGCCGGGTTGGCCTCGGCATCGTCGTCGCGCGCGGGCCGAGCCTCCGCGCCGTCGCGCTCCCGCCAAGCACCGCCGCCGTCACGCTCATACCTGTAGCGGTCCCGCGCCGGCCGCGCCCCCTCGGCGTCGCGCGCCTCCCAGCGAGAGTAGGCATCAATAATTTCAGCGACCAGTCGGTGGCGCACCACATCCGCGCTGGAAAGCTCGGAAAAGTGAATTCCGGGCACATCACGCAAAATCCGCCGCACCTGCAACAAGCCCGATTTATGCGAACCACCCAAATCGATCTGGGTAATATCGCCGGTCACCACCATCTTCGAGTTGAATCCAAGCCGGGTGAGGAACATCTTCATCTGCTCCGGGGTGGTATTTTGCGCCTCATCGAGAATAACGAAAGCGTCATTGAGCGTTCGCCCGCGCATATAGGCCAGCGGCGCCACCTCAATGGTGCCCGCAGCCATGAGTTTGGGAATTGACTCCGGATCAAGCATCTCGTACATGGCATCGTAGAGCGGGCGCAGATAGGGATCAATTTTATCGTTGAGCGATCCCGGCAGATACCCCAACGACTCCCCCGCCTCTACCGCCGGGCGGGTAAGAATAATTCGCTTCACCCGATTCTCGGTTAGCGCCACCACGGCCTTCGCCATCGCCAAATACGTTTTTCCCGTACCGGCCGGCCCGATCCCAAAGGTGATCGAGTTTTCATCAATGGCATCCACATACGCTTTCTGACCCAGCGTCTTGGGACGAATGGTTTTCCCGCGCACCGAAAGAATATCGGTCTGAATAAGCGCGGTGGGATTCTCCACCCCGGCCTTGGCGATACTCACCGCCCGCTCAACGGCGTCGCGCGCAAGAACCTCCCCGTCCTCCACCACGCCAATAAGCTCTTCAATAAGGGACTGAGCGAAATCCAGATCCGGATCCTCACCGCGCAAAACGATGCGCTGACCCAAAGCATAGATTTCGGTAGGCGCAAGGCCTTTTTCGAGTACACGCAATACTTCGTCACGATGGCCAAGCAAATTGATCATCGATACTCGCTCGGGAACGGCGATATGGCGAATCTTTATTTTTGCAGAGTCTGTCATTATCTCCTATCGTAACCCCGCGTACTGCCGAATCGCACGAATAGCCGCAATCGCGTACGGACCCGCCGTCGCCGCGCGTAGCACATCCTCCGTGAGCCGCACCGCCCTGCCGCCGGCCGCGGTGAGCGCCTCGAGCTCGTCCGCGCTGATTCCCCCTTCGGGTCCGACGACGACGTTCACCACTCCGGAAAGCGCTTTGGCCGGCACAGACTCCAGCCCCGTTTGCGCTGACTCGTGGCAGATCAGCGTGAGCGTCTCGCTCTGCTCCGCTAGCCACCGCGCCAATTGCGCACTCGTCATTACCTGCGCAACGCGCGGGAGGAAACTGCGCCGGGATTGCTTACAGGCGGCTCGGGTCACCGCTTCCCAGCGCTCGCGGCCTTTGGCTTCCTTGCCGCGCCAGTTGACTACCGAGCGGTCAGATTGCCACGGCACGAACTCCCAGGCTCCGAACTCTGTAGCCGTTTCGATGGCCTGATCATCGCGCCCGCCTTTGGCCAGCGCTTGAATGAGCCGCACCTTGCACGGCGGCTCAGGGATCTCGATCAGCGCCTCGAGCCGCCCCGTCAGCTCGCGCTTTTGCACCTCGGTCACCAGGCAGGTGGCACGCTTGCCGGCGCCGTCCGAAATATAGATGCGCTCCCCCGCGCGGATTCGGCGCACCTGCACGGCGTGGCGGCCTTCTTCGCCGTCGAGCGAAATAGCCTGGCCTACATTCGCCTGCGTCACCGCGGCAGAAAGGAAGAGAGGAAGCGTCACCGTCCCGCAAGCCTTTCCTTGAGTTTCGAGAAGAAGGACTGACCCTCCGAGCTCAGCTCCGCATCCGCGAAGCTCTCGCCGCGAAGCGTGGCAAGGTTCTCCAGCACTTCGCGCTGCTCTTTATCCAGGTCGGTGGGGGTTTTCACGGCGATCGTCATGCGGATGTTTCCGCGTCCGCTCCCGCGCATCCGCCCCACGCCCAGTCCCTTCATGGTCAAAACCGTGCCCGAATCCGTGCCGGCCGGGATTTCGAGTTCTTTTTCGCCGTCGAAGGTGGGGATCGTAATAGTTGCGCCAAGGGCGGCGCTGGTCATAGGAATTTGCACCTCGGCCAGCAAATCCGAGCCGGAGCGCTGATAGATAGGATCCGGCTTGACGGTCACTTCCACGTAAAGATCGCCATAACCGCCACCTTGGCGGCCGGCGTCGCCCTCATTGGAGAAACGCAACTGCATCCCGGATTCCATTCCCGCCGGAATTTTCACGTGAACCGTTTTGTCTTCGCGCAGGCGCCCTTCCCCGTGGCACTGCGGGCACGGAGTCGTGATAATCGTGCCGTGACCCTGGCAATCGGGGCAGGGAGCCTGGGTTACCATCTGCCCAAAAAGCGAGTTTGCCACCCGCTGGATCGTTCCGCTTCCTCCGCAACTCGAGCAGGGCACCGGAGAGGTGCCGGGAGCGCAGGCGTCTCCCTCACAGCTGTGGCAACGCACGAAGAATGACGAGTGCAGATCGCGTTCGGCACCGAAAACAACGTCTTTCAGCTCGACCGAGAGTTGCAAGAGCGAATCCTGGCCGCGCTCCCCGCGGGGAATTGGACCACGCGAACTGGCTGCGCCGCCCATTCCAGCACCGAAGAAGGTGCTGAAAATATCGCCGACGTCGAAACCAAATCCGCCCTGCGCGCCGCCAGCATCGTACTCGCGCCGCGACTTTTCGTTTGAGAGAACCGTGTAGGCCTCATTGACGGCCTTATACTCCTCAGCCTTTTCCGGCCCGGCATGGTCCGGATGCAATTCCTTGGAAAGCCGCAGGTACGCCTTGCGGATCTCCGCTTGCGTTGCATCGCGCTTCACGCCCAAAGTTTCGTAATAATCCACTGCTTAGTTTCCGTGCACTTTCTTCGTTTGTTTCTCATCCGCCTCGCGCGGCGGGCGGGTACCGGCGCAAAAGCTTACTGATCGCTCAAAATATCCGAAAGGTACTTGGCAACAGCTCGCACCGCGACCATATTCCCCGGGTAATCCATGCGCGTTGGGCCCAGCACGCCCACTCGCGCCACCGCCCTTCCACGAACGTCGTAGGTGGAGGCGACGACGGCGGCTTCCGCCAGGTCGCGATGCTCGTTTTCCATTCCAATCGAGACCGCCACGCCCGCGTCCATCGCGGCCAAAAGCCGTAGCATCACCACCTGTTCTTCCAATGCGTCGAGAACCGGAGTAATCGAATGAGCGAAATCCACCGCGTGCCGGGAAAGGTTGGCCGTTCCCGCCAAGGCCAGGCGCTCTTCGGTATCCGCCAAGGATGCGCTCCCAATTGCTTCGGCCACCGCCGAGCTTATGCTTGCCTGCGGATGTTGTAGCTTGGCCGCCTGGTCCACAATCAGTTGCGCGGCTTGCTGTAGCTGGTGATCAACCACGATAGCGTTCAGTTCGCGCGAAAGATCCTCAACGACCTGGCCCTCAACCGGCTCGGGCAGATGTAGCACCCGCTGTTCGACTCTGCCTGCGCTGGTAATCAAAATGAGGACAACGAGGTTGGGGCCGCTGGGCACAAGCTCCAGGTGGCGCAAGGTCACGCGTTCGAGCGAAGGATACTGCACCACCGCTACCTGGCGCGTGATTTGCGAAAGGAGGCGCGCGGCCCGGCTGAGAACATCGTCCAAATCCACCGCGCCGTCCAGGAGCTTCTCAATTGCACGCCGTTCGCCGGCGGAAAGCGGCTTGAGTTTATCGATGGAATCAACGAAATGCCGGTACCCGGCATCAGTGGGAATTCGCCCCGCCGAGGTATGCGGTTGAGCGATCAGGCCCTCTTCTTCCAGAGCGGCCATATCATTGCGCACGGTCGCCGGCGAAACCCCTAGCTGATAGCGTTCGACCAACGTTTTGGAGCCAATGGGTTCGCGGTTGGTCACGTAGTCGCGAACGATTGCTTCGAGCACGCGCTCGCGCCGATCTTTCGTAGCCATATTCCTCCTTCGCTCCCTCGGGCCCGCGCCAATATCCGGCACGCTCACGCCAGCACTCGACGCGCCCGAGTGCTAATTCTACGCCCTCGGGAGGATTCGGCCATACGCTATGTCGGTGAGCTTCTCCAACCAATGGCCCGATCGCTACGGGCGTGACGTCCTCTCCTCCGACCCGCACCGCTACGGCGACTTCGCCATCACACCCGCCTCGGTTCCGGTTGAGGCCAGGCCCGGCCTAGTCATCGAAGACGTGGAATCGGGCTTCGTGGGTGAAATCATGAGCGTGGCAAAACGCGGTGGCATCTGGCAAATGGAGGTCGAGGACGCGCGCGGGCTGCGCCGCTATTTTCCCCTCGGGCGAGGCTGGTGGATCGATGGCAAGCCGGTTGAACTGCGCCTGCCCACTCCCGCTAAGCGGCCCGCGAAACGCGCGGTGACCGCTTCGGGCTCATTTCACGTCAAGGCCCGCGCCCGCACGGCGCGCGAATCGCGCATTTGGGTGGAAGGCAAGCACGACGCCGAACTAATTCAGAAGGTCTGGGGAGAAGACCTCGCGCTGGAGGGCGTGGTGGTTGAGGAGCTGCTCGGGGTGGACAATCTGGAGCAGATCTTGGACGACTTTGCGCCGTCGAACACCCGCCGCGCGGGCGTGCTCGTGGATCACCTGGTGGCCAACTCAAAGGAATCGCGTATAGCTCAGCGCGCGGCCCGCCCGGGAGTTCTTATCCTCGGCCACCCCTATATTGATGTATGGCAGGCAATCAAGCCGAAAGCGCTGGGAATCCCGAGGTGGCCGGAGGTACCGCGCGGAGAGGATATAAAAACCGGAACTCTGCGGCGCCTGGGTTGGCCCGCACAGTCCCCCGCGGATATTGGAATCGGCTGGTCCCGTATCCTCTCCTGCGTCAAAAGCTACAAAGATATTGAGCCGAGTTTGCTGGGACGAATGGAAGAGCTTATCGATTTCGTTACCGAAGCGTAGGCGCTAAGGTAGCGCTTCGCTCGCCGCGCCGAACCGGCGCACTGTGCTCAACCGCACATCGGTAACATTCAAGTAAATACCGTCATGGTTGTTCAACGCAAAGGGCAATTTTCATCTAATTAATTCTCTTAACAGTGACGCCTTCACCCCGGGGTCTTCAAACCCGGTTTACCCTTTCCAGACCTGCCAGAAAACGGCGAATTTAAGCCAAAAACTTCAACTGAAAGAAACTAATCTAGGCCTCGTGCAAACCACTAGCCACGCTGGCCAACAAAGCCTGATCGAGAAGGTCACCGCCGTCAATCCGCGCGTCACACTGATCGTGTCGTCGATTATGGTGGGCATGGTCTCGCCGCTCATCAGCCTTTCCGGGGAAAATGCCTCGACCGCTGTGTTCTATCGGTTTGTTATCGGCGGCGTGCTCCTCATACCGATTGCGATTTTCGAGTGGCGCCGGGCTGGGGCTATCCCGCTTCGGCAAGCCGGGGTCTACGCTCTCGCTGGATTATTCTTCGCCGTCGACATCGGGATGTGGACCCCCGCGGTAATTTACGCCGGATCGGCCGTGGCAAGCGTTATTTCTAATATGCAGGTAGTTATCGTCCCGGTTATGTGCCTGCTCTTGTTTAGGAATCGCATCCCGAAGATTTTCTTCCTCGCGGCTCCCATAGCCATCCTGGGCATCTTCCTGATTTCTGGCCTCTCCAGCGGCGCAATGTTCTCCAGCACCTTCCTGCTTGGGATCACCCTCGCGGCGGGCGCTTCGATTTTCTACTCCTGCTACATGGTCACCCTCACCCGCGCCACTCCGACCGGGCACACCGCCACCGAAATGGTCATTGTCTGCGCCGTGACCTGCGCGGCCGGAACCCCGGTGGCGTCGCTCGCGGGCGGCGCCCCCAATTTCCACCTCGACCTGGCCGGATGGGGCTGGATGATCGCCATTGCGATCACCACCCAGGTGGTTGGTTGGTTGGGAATCCAAGCCGCGCTTCCGCTCATCTCTCCGTGCGTGGGTGCCACCTTGGTGCTCTTCCAACCGCTGGTAGGAATCGCGGGCGGAACCCTGGTAGTCGGTGAATCCATTGGACTCGACCAGTGGGTGGGTATTGCCTGCGTGCTCAGCGCCGTCGTTCTCATGAACGTTATCCCCCAGCGCGCCGCCCAACTCAACCGACGCTACGGTTGGCTCCTGCACCCGGTACGGCAACGCCGCCGCCTGGTGCGAAACACCGTTCGCTAAGCCCACAGCTCCCGGGTTACCGCATCTCCCAAAAGCCTTCCTTTTCGGGTAAGAATCAAGCGATTGCGGGCCGCCGCGGCGGCGTCGATGAGCCCATCGGCTCGCAGTTGCTCCACTACCAGCGGATCGACCTCGGGCGGTGTATCAATCCCCCAGCGGGTGCGAATTCCGAGCATAATATGCTCTTCCTCGCGTTCAACCGCGCTGAGCTTCTCACTATCTTGCACCGGCGAAAGCCCCTCATTTAGGCGCTTTACGTAGGCGAGGGGATGCTTGACGTTCCAGAACCGCTCACCGTTGATATGGCTGTGTGCGCCCGGTCCGTATCCCCACCAATTGTCGTTGCGCCAATAGTGGATATTGTGCCGGCATTCCTTTCCGGGTTTGGCCCAATTGGAGATTTCGTACCAGCGGTAGCCAGCCGCGCGGAGCTTTTCATCGGCTAACTCGTATTTATCGGCCTGCAGATCAGGGTCAGGAGCGGGAAGTTTTCCCCGCCTTATCGCCTGCCCCATTTTGGTTCCGCGCTCAACGATCAAACCGTAGGCCGAAATATGGTCAGGTTCGAGTTCGAGCGCCGCGTCAAGCGAGCGTTCCCACTGCTCAAGGGTTTCGAAAGGCGCCCCATAAATCAGATCAAGCGAAAATTCCGCGCCCGTCTCACGCGCCCATCGCGCCACGCGGCGCACTTGGCCCGGGGTGTGGAGCCGCTCGAGGACTTTCAGAACTTCCGGCACCGCGCTTTGCATCCCGAAGGAAAAACGTGTAATCCCGCCGGCCCTGAGCTCATCAAGGATTTCCTCGGTCACGGTTTCTGGGTTCGCTTCGGTCGTGACCTCGGCTTCCGGCGCCAAGCCGAACTCGCGATCGAGGTTCTCTAGCACTGAGATGAGCTGGCCCGGATTGAGCATCGTCGGCGTTCCACCGCCAAAGAACACCGTCCGCAGATTCGCCTGCTTGCCAACCAGCGCCCGGCGCGACAGGCGGATCTCTTTTTCCAGCGCCTCCGGGAACCTCGCCGCCGAGGCACCTTCGCCGAAATCAAGTTTCGTGTAGGTGTTGAAATCGCAGTATCCGCAACGCACCCGGCAAAACGGAATATGAACGTAGGCAGAAAAACCCGAGCTCACATCGGGGTCGCGCAGGCCAACTACCTGTGCGCTCAGGGCTTCTGCAGCACATTGCGCGCGCAAACCCTAGGCTCGATTCCGACGCTGCGCCACCACGTCATGCACGGTTCGCCCCGCATCGATTCCGCGTTGCTCAAAACGGGTGAGCACGCGCTTATCCCAGCGCGGCGCAAATCCCCCGCGCTCCGGCTCCGGGTCGTTCGGGTCCGGGTTTTCTCCCCGATGCGGGTTGGTGAAGAATTCGCTTTCTTCAACGACGTCGCGCATCTGCCAGGCGTAATTATCCCAGTCCGTTGCCATACGCCACACGCCCTCATCTTCAAGCATTCCCGCCGCGATTCCGGCAAAAAGTGGCGCTACCAGGCGCCGCTTGTGGTGCCGCTTCTTGCGCCACGGATCGGGGAAAAACGTCCACACCTCCGCCGCGCGCGGATTAGAGGCATTCGGATGATCGGGATTGATTCTATCGGCGCAACGGATAATCGCTTCCGAATCGTCAATCCCCGCCGCCTCAAGGCCGAAAAGCACCGGCAGTGCCTGCGCGGCATCGGCGCATAAAATGCGCACATTGCTCACCTTCTCGCGCACCGCGGTAGCAATGCACCGCGCCGCACCCGGCTCCCAGGCTTCCACTAAAAGCATATTTACCTGCGGATTTCGCACCGCGTAGCCAACCCCTTGTTCCCCCGAACCGGGGCCAATCTCCACTACGAGCGGAGCCTCCCGGCCAAACTGCTCGGAGATATTGCACGGCGCGGCCGGATCAACCGTGGTTTCCAGGGGGCCCGGAACCATTTTGAGAAGTAGCTCAGAATGCTCCGCGAAAAGCTTTTCCTTATCGCGTCCCAAACGGGAACCACGCATCGAAAAGGAGCGAATCCGCCAATGCCGGCGCGGGGCCACCTCGCCGCCCATCTCGGCGGATGTAGGAGTATTAGGCATGAATCTAGCCTCTACTTTCCGGTGGGCGCATCGGAAGTAAGCGCGGCGATAAAGGCTTCGTTAGGAACTTCCACCCGGCCAATCGACTTCATGCGCTTCTTACCTTCCTTCTGCTTTTCGAGCAGCTTTCGTTTACGCGAAACGTCACCGCCATAGCACTTGGAAAGCACATCCTTACGCAACGCCTTAATGGTTTCGCGGGCAATCACCCGGCTGCCCACCGCAGCCTGCACCGGAATCTCAAATTGCTGACGCGGAATTAGCTCCTTGAGCTTACGCGCCATGGAATTCCCGTAGTTGTAGGCCTTATCGCGATGAACAATTGAGGAGAACGCGTCTACCTTTTCGTGGTTAAGCAGCACATCAACCTTTACCAGATCGGCTTCTTGCTCACCGTCCATGTTGTAGTCGAGCGAAGCGTATCCCTTAGTGCGCGACTTGAGCTGATCGAAGAAATCGGTCACCACTTCAGCCAGCGGGAGTTGATAGTGCAGTTCCACGCGCTCAGGCGATAGGTAGTCCATGCCCTTCATGGTTCCGCGCCGCTCCTGGCACAGCTCCATAATCGTTCCCACGTAATCCGCGGGCGTCAGAATCGTTGCCGCTACCACCGGCTCGCGAATTTGGCGAATCTTCCCGTCCGGGAACTCGCTCGGGTTAGTTACCTCGAGCTCCGTTCCATCCTCGGCTACCACGTGGTAAACCACCGAGGGCGAGGTCGCAATAATGTCGAGATCGAATTCGCGTTCCAGGCGCTCGCGGATAATCTCCAAGTGCAAAAGACCCAGGAAACCGCAACGGAATCCGAATCCCAGCGCCACCGATGTCTCCGGAACATACGAAAGCGAGGCGTCGTTGAGCTTGAGTTTATCCAGCGCATCGCGCAAAACCGGGAAGTCTGAGCCATCCACCGGATACAGCCCGGAGTAGACCATAGACTTCGGATCTTCGTAGCCGGCCAGCGGCACCGTGGCCGGAGCGGTCGCGCTGGTGAGCGTATCGCCCACGCGGGTCTGCCCCACCTCTTTCACGCCGGTAATAACGTAGCCAACCTCGCCCACTCCCAGGCCCTTCGTGGCCACCGGTTCCGGCGAAATAACGCCTATTTCGCTCACGTCGTGAATGGCGTTGGTCGCCATTGTTTTTACTTTTTCGTTGGGGTCAAAGTCGCCGTCGACCACCCTCAGGTAGGTGACGACGCCGCGGTACGTGTCATACACCGAATCGAAAATCAGCGCGCGCCCGGGAGCCGCCGGATCTCCCTCGGGAGCGGGCACCTCCGCCACGATCCGATCCAGCAACGCCTCCACGCCCTCGCCGGTCTTGCCCGAGACGGCAATGCATTCATTAGTATCCACGCCCAGCAAGTTCGCGATTTCTCCGGCGTACTTCTCCGGGTCGGCGGAAGGCAGGTCGATCTTATTGAGCACCGGAATAATCGTGAGATCGGCTTCTAGAGCCATATACAAATTCGCCAGGGTCTGGGCTTCAATTCCCTGCGTTGCATCGACGAGTAGAAGGGCGCCCTCGCAGGCCGCCAAGGAACGATTGACTTCATAAGAAAAGTCGACGTGACCGGGGGTATCGATCATATTGAGCGCGTAAGCCTGACCATCAACCGTCCAGGGCATACGCACGGCCTGGCTTTTGATCGTAATGCCGCGTTCGCGCTCGATGTCCATACGGTCCAAGTACTGCGCGCGCATTTCTCGTTGCTCGACGACGCCGGTGAGCTGGAGCATCCGGTCAGCCAGGGTGGACTTTCCATGATCGATATGCGCGATGATGGAAAAATTCCGGATAAGCTCGGGCGGCGTGTGGCCGGGCTGAATAGCCGCGATTTCTTTCGGGGACGAAGTGGGCACAGTTCTCCTTCAGACAAATTTCGTCACCATTGTAGTCTGTTCCGCAGGCCTTCACCCTGGCCTTGCTTGGCTTCACATCCGCGCGAGGCTAAACCCACAGCTCCACACCTGCACCCACCCATATCCGCACATTGCAGCACCCGCCGGACCCGCGGAAGTTGGGCTACAGGAGTCTTCGGGAGCTTAAATAATGCTTAGATAGCGATTATATAATATAGAAACGCTCCGATTGAAAATAGAACCGCTCCCCGAAAGAAGGCGCTAAACCAACTTTCAGGGAGCGGCTAATCTCCGCTTCAAAACCTTAGAGCATGCGCTCTTCGGCTAGCGAGCCGCCTCAGCGGCGATCAACGGCCGGCGTGTCCACGCCGTCGCCGTTCCAATCCCCCACGTAGGACGAATCGGTGCTATCACCATAGTAGACAACGCTTTGCGCCACGCCCGTCTCCAGCGCATTGCGCAAATGGAAGGCGTTGCCGCGAATCACCGCAATGCCGTCGATGCCGTCTCCATTCCAGTCTCCGGCGACCACGCGATCTCCCGTCGTACCGTACTGTAAGACGGTGGGCGCCTTGGTCTGGGAGAGGTCAGCCTGCAGGTAAACAGTGTTTCCGCGTACCGCCGCGAGCTCAGAAGCCGCATCGGCGTCGAAGTTGCCGGCGATAAGCTGGTCGGGGGGATTGCCGTAGCTAATCTCCCGGTCGGCGACGCCGCTACTCAGCGACTGCCGCATTAGCACCCGATTGCCGCGGACAACCGCGAGGGTATCGACTCCGTCGCCGTCCCAATCACCAACCAGCACCTCGTCGCCCGCGTTGCCGTAGCAGAACTCAAACCGGGCTACGCCGGTGAAGGCGTTTGTACCGAGGAAGTGGTTGCCGCGGCGCACCATTGGGGTGGAGACGCCGTCGCCGTTCCAATCACCAAAGAGGAGCTCATCGCTCGGGTTACCGTAGTTGATCACTCGGTTAGCGGCCGGCTGACCCCACGCATCGGCGTAGAAGATGCCGCGGTTCGGTTGCGGCTCTTGGCTGGGCTCCTCGCTCGGATCGCCGCCAGGCTGCTCGGCCTTGGCCGTTCGCAACACCGTTGCCGAAAGAGCGGAAGCCTCGTAGCCCTCTGTGCCAACACTTACCCGCGCGGGCTTTTCCGCGCTGACCTTGCCGTCAGCAACGAGCACCTCGTAGTCACCCGCGGCGATATCCGCGACCTTTGCGGGCGCTTCGTTGGCATTGAGAATCACCACGTAGGTATCTTCGCCGTCGGTCACCCGGTAGGCGACGACGCCGTCGCGAGCCTGAACAACCGAAGCAGTCCGGAAAATCGCTTCATTGGTCGGCTTGCGCAAAGCCGGGGTGGCCTTACGAAGCTCGATAAGGCCGCGCGTGTAGGCCACCGCATCCGCCTGTTCCACGGTTCGATCCCAATCAATCGCGTTGACCGCGTCGCCGGAACGATACGAATTTTCGTCGCCACCCTTGGTGCGCAAGAATTCTTGGCCCATTTGCTGGGCCGGAATGCCCTGCGCCAGGTAAACGGCTGAGGTAGCCAGCTTTGCCCGCGCCAAGCGCGTGGCTTCAGAGTCCTCTGGACGGGAGGCCTTTAGCTTGTCGTACAGCGTCAGATTGTCGTGGATTTCCACGTAATTGACGATTTGCCCCGGACCGGCGTAATGCGTCTGGTCATTACCATTGGTGCACGGCGCCAAACCCTCGGAGTTCTGGCAGGCCAGCAGGTTATTGGCGATCAAGGTTTCCAGCCCCGGCTTGCCCGAAACAAATCCGGTATCCGACTCGTTGAAAACCGAACCCTTCAGTCCGTCACGAATCGAGTCATTGAAGAATGCCAGGCCATTGTCTCCCAGGCGGGGTGCCACGCGGTAGGCGTTCGGCTGGATCATCATGTCGCGCTTCGGAAGGGTGGTATTCATATCCCAACCCTCGCCCAGCAAGATAATCGACGGATCGATCTTGTTGAGGGCGGTACGCACCTGGCGCATCGTTTCGATGTCGTGCAGACCCATGAGGTCAAAACGGAAACCGTCGAGGTTGTACTCGCTGGCCCAGTAGGTCACCGAATCGACGACGTACTTGCGCATCATCGCCCGCTCCGAGGCGGTATCATTGCCGACTCCGGAGTTATTGACCAGGCTTCCTTCGCTGTTGTAACGGAAGAAGTAACCTGGGACCGTCTGGTTGAAGGCGTGCGAGGCGGCGTCGTACACGTGGTTGTAGACGACGTCCATAATCACGCGCAGGTTTGCGCCGTGCAGGCCGGCCACCATCTGCTTGGCTTCCGCCACGCGCGCCGCCGGATCATACGGGTCGGAGGAATACGAGCCCTCCGGCACGTTGTAGTTCACCGGATCGTAGCCCCAGTTTTGCTGGGCACCGTAGGCCAGGCTGGCGGTCTCGTCGACCGAGCCGTAGTCGTACATCGGCATGATTTGCACGTGCGTGACGCCAAGTTGCTTCAAATATTCAAGCCCGGAGACCGCGCCTTTTTCGGTGCGAGTTCCTTCTTCGACGACGCCGAGAAACTTTCCGCGCTTTTCCGGGGAGATGCCGGAGTGGGGATCAATGGAAAAATCACGCACGTTCATTTCCGCGATCGATGCATTCGTGGCCGGGCCGAAGGCTGGCATACGCTCGCCGGCAGCGCCCGACGCCGAACTTTCGGGCGAAAGAATAACCGACCGTTTGCCGTTGGCTACCGCGGCCTTGGCGTAAGGATCAGGAGATTCATTCGTGGTGCCGTTGGCGAAGCTGACGCTGAAATCGTAAGCGGTCAGGTTCCGTTCACCGGGCAAAACCGCGCTCCAAACGCCCTTTTCGCCGCGTTCCATAGCAACGCTCGAGTCAAGCGGGGCGGTGGGGTTGGCATTGGAGTAAACGTTGACCTTTACCTCGCTGGCGGTAGGCGCCCACAGCTTCAGTTCGGTCTGTTCCGGAGCATACTTTGCGCCCAGTTCCCCCTCGTAGGCGTAGGCGGCGTCGAACTCGGGTGTGCGCACAACGCTCCCCGCGCTCGCCACTGCCCCGCCGTATTCGCCCGCTTTTACCTGGTAGGCACGGCTGAGATCGAGTGGCTGGGCTACCTCGATGCGCAGTTTGCCCTCAGTGAATTTAACGCTGGTTACTTCGGCGCCCTCAACCTTCACGGACTCCTTGGAGAAGGCAGTAGCTGGGACGTTGCCCCGCACCGTTGCCGTAATTGCAGAAAGCTCGGAAATCTCCGCGCCAATAATTCCCGTCTTGGTGGGAACCACGGTCGGATTTGTGTACACCTGCGCGTCCTTTGCCATAATCCAAATCTCCGTGCTTGCCGCGGAATCGTCTTTCATGGTGATTGCCGACTGCGGAATCACCCGATCTCCATCTCCAGGATCCTTCGCGCTCCAGGCATCTCCGCCTTGACGCACGATGAACTTCGGGGTGTGAATACCGCTCTCCGACTTCAGCTGGTAAGTTGCCACCTTTCCGAAGCTATCCTGGCCTGTAAACGCAACCGCGCTCCCCTGACCGTCGTCGACCCAGGTCCATAGATCCCAGCCCTCATAATCGCCGGCCGGGCGCAGGTAATGGACCGTTACGTCAAGGACCTTCGGAATTTTCGCGAACTGCTCGGGCGGCCGGGTTGCCGTCTCTTCGCTACCGGCCTGGATCCAGACCTCTGCCGTTCCCGAGGATGCATCAAGCATCCGGTCTCCGCCGTCCTTATTCCACTGCTCGGTGGTAATAATTGCCCCGAGCTTACCGGGAGCGTAGGCGCCGGGAACCTTCAGATCGAGGACCTTCCCGAAAGCATCTTCGCCGGTAAAGGCGTAGTGCTTCCCTGCTAAATCCTTCCCGTCCTGGTCCGTTCCCCACAGATAGACTCCGCGGGATTGATCCGCCTCGCCTTTCGGGGCGTAGTGAATAACTACTCGGGTAGTTGCACTAGCGGATTCCTGAGCCAGTTTCGCCGCGGAATCTGCCTGCGCCAGCGGGGAAACGCCAGCCACACAGATGGAAATAACCAATGCGAAAACGGCGAAAAGCCCCACCATCGCCCGATTCTTATTCCTGAATCTGAATTGAGTCATGTGTTTCCTAACCTCGTCATTGAGATATGAGTAACAGCATTCTAAACTTGCCTGGAAATATTTTCACTAGTTTTCAGGAAATTTCAGGGTTGTTTTTAGGTAACGCCGGCTGTGGCACGATAGAGTCCATGAGTTTTCCGAAGCGGCTTTTAGGACCAGGCGAAAAGGTGATTCTGGATATCCACCCTTCTGCCACCATCCTGTTACCAAATATCTTTGCGGCCGTACTGTTTTTTATAACCGGCCTGGCCATGTTGATTTTCCTTCCCGCCTCCTGGCGGCCGCTCTCCCTATGGATCGTTAGCATCGTCCTCTTGGCGATCCTCGCCGCGGTAATCCTCATTCCATTCCTGCGTTGGAAGGAAACAACATATACGCTCACGGATCGTCGTTTCGTCGCTCGCCACGGGCTAGTGAAGAAGACCGGGCACGATGTTCCATTGAGTAATATCCACACGGTCCGCGCCCTCGAAGCTGCTGGTAGCGGCAGTGGCTCGGGTACGCTCGCCCTAGTCACCGGCGATGGGCGCGAGGTTCAATTCCCGGGGATCTTGCGGGCGAAGGAATTCGCCGCGCTCGCCACTCGGCAGATTGAGGAGAATCAGGAGCGCTTCCGCTAAAGCGCGCCGCACTGGCCGACGCGCAAAGTGGGCTTCACTTTGCCCAGCCGGGCTACGCCGCGCCTAGCCCATCGCCGCGCGGAATGCTTTTGCCGCCAAATCACGGGGAAGATCACAGCTTAGCCTCCCACCCACAGTCGGTGATCTGGTAGGGTTTCTTGTTGGACTTTCACCGGTCGGGTGGTAGGTCCTAGTTTTCCGGAAAACCACGGGTGCCCCACGCCCACAGTCCAGCGGAAAACGCTTCCCTCACCGACCAAAAAGCGATTGATTGAAAGAGATTTTCAGTGGCAAACATTAAGCAGCAGAAGAAGCGCGTGCTGACCAACGAGAAGCGTCGTCTTCGCAACCAGGCTTACAAGTCGGAGATCCGTACCTACGTGCGCAAGACGCGCGAGGCGATTGCCGAGGGTGACCGCGAAACCGCTCAGGCCGCGCTCAACGCGGCGGGCCGCAAGCTCGACAAGGCCGTTTCGAAGGGTGTTATCCACAAGAACCAGGCTGCGAACCGCAAGTCGAAGTTGGCGAAGCAGATCAACGCGCTCGGCGAGTAAATCCGGCGCGATGCCTAACGCGCGACGCTTGTCAGCGCAATATTCAAGGTTTGGGGGCCAGGCTCATTGCCTGGCCCCCAAACCTTATTTGGACTTAGCCGCTCGCTATTCAATAGCCGCGTTGATTGCGTCCACAGATGCCTTCGCATCTCCCAGGCACATATCCGTGTTCTCATTGAAGAACAGCGGGTTTTGCACCCCGGCGTAACCCACATTGCCCATAGAGCGCTTGAAGACCACAACCTTCTTCGCGTCCCACACGTGGATCACGGGCATTCCGGCAATTGGAGATCCCGGCTCCGCCGACGACGGATTTACGACGTCGTTCGCCCCGATGACGAGGCACACGTCCACATTCGCCAGGTCGTCATTAATCTCGTCCATCTCCAGCACGATGTCGTAGGGAACCTTCGCCTCGGCCAGCAGCACATTCATATGCCCCGGCAGACGCCCGGCAACCGGGTGAATGGCGAACCGCACCCTAATACCGCGGTCGCGCAGTTTCTTGGTCAGGGCCGCTACCGGATACTGTGCCTGCGCCACGGCCATTCCGTAGCCCGGAACAATCACAACCGACTGTGCGGAGGTGAGCATTTTCGCGACGTCGTCGGTACTCACCTCGGTGTGCTCCCCGTACTCGGGGGCCGCACCGCTCGGAGCTGCGCCGTCGGACCCGAAACCACCCAAAATCACCGAAATGAAGGAGCGGTTCATCGCCTTGCACATGATGTAGGAAAGGTAGGCACCCGAAGAGCCGACCAGCGCGCCAGTGATAATGAGGAGGTCGTTGCCGAGGGTGAAGCCGGCCGCGGCGGCCGCCCAACCGGAGTATGAGTTAAGCATGGAGACGACCACCGGCATGTCTCCGCCGCCGATCGCCAACACGAGGTGCGCGCCAAGGGCAAGGGCGATGAGCGTGAGCAACAGAAGCGGGATGAGGCCAATTCCTACGCTCCGCGTCCAGGCGAACCAGATAATAAGGACCACCGAAACGATGATCGCACCCAGGTTGATAAGGTTGCGCCCCGGGAGTATAAGCGGGCTTCCGGAGATCTTCCCGGAGAGCTTGAGGTAGGCGACGATCGAGCCGGTGAAGGTGACGGCACCAATAAAGACTGCCAGGCCTACCTCGCCCATGTGGAAAGCGTTTTCGGAGCTTTCGCTACCGGGCTGAAGGAAGAACGAGTTGTAACCTACGATCACCGCCGCTAGGCCCACGAACGAGTGAAGCATGGCGATCAGCTCGGGCATCTGCGTCATTTCGACCGTGCGCGCCCGCCAGATTCCAATTCCCGCGCCAACCGCAAGCGCGAGCAAAATGAGTATGCCGGTCACGTAGCCTTTCCCGGCGCTTCCGAAGCGGGCGGAGAAGTCGATGGATACCCAGATCGTGGCGACGAGGGCAACCGCCATGCCGATCACGCCAAGCCGGTTACCGCGCGAGGCGGTTTCCTGCTTGGATAGGCCGGCGAGGGCCAGAATGAAGAGGATGGCCGCAATCAGGTAGGCGACGCCCTGGAAAACCAGCGAGGGTGTGCTCATGATTTCTAGAATTGCTTCTTGCATCGCTAGCTCCTCCTGAACATCGAAAGCATACGATCAGTAACCAGGAACCCGCCGAAGATATTGATCGAGGCAACCGCGATGGCGATAAACGCAAGGATCATGACCAGTACGGGTCCGTAGGCGATCTGCGCGAGTGCCCCGACCACAATAATTCCTGAAATTGCGTTGGTTACGGACATCAGCGGGGTATGCAGAGCGTGGGTTACCGCGGTAATCACGTAGAAGCCCACCACGCAAGCGAGCATAAAGACCGTGAAATGCCCGCGCATTGAGACCGGCGCGGTGAACATAATCCACAGCACCACCGCGGCGGCCAGGCCGCTGAAAAGCCAGAACTTCCAGGAACGGCCTTGCTGTTCCGGGGCTTGGGCTGCTTCGGGCTGGCCGGGAGCACCTTGCGCGGCGGGCGCCGGAGCGGGCCGCGCGGGTTGTGCCGAAACCTGGATGGGCGGCGGCGGCCACATGATCTGCTCGCCGAGGTTGACGGTAATCGTGCGGACGATTTCATCATCCATATTGAGCGTGAGCTCGCCGTCTTTATTCGGGGTGGCGAGCTTGAAGAAGTTCACCAGGTTCTGACCGAAAAGTTGGCTGGCCTGCCCGGGCAGGCGCCGCGCCAGATCTTCGTAGCCAATGATGGTCACGCCGTTATCCGTGGTGATCGCCTTGCCGGCAACCGTCTGCGTGGTGTTTCCACCGGTGGAGGCGGCCAGGTCGACGACGACCCTGCCCGGTTGCATTGCAGCCAGCGCGGCGTCGTCGAGCAGAATCGGGGCCTGTTTACCGGGGATTTGCGCGGTGGTGATGACGATATCGGCCCGCGAGGCTTCCCGCGCGTAGACCTCTCCGGCTGCCTGCGCTTCCGAATCGCTCATTGCCTTGGCATAGCCGGTGGTGGATTCTTGCTGGACGGGAATCTCCACGAATTCTGCGCCCATGGATTGCACTTGCTCAGCGGCTTCGCGCCGCACATCGGTGGCCTTAACAATTGCGCCCATTGAGTTCGCGGTGCCGATCGCCGCCAGGCCCGCTACACCCGCACCAATCACGTAGACGGTGGCCGGTGGCATCTTTCCAGCAGCGGTGACCTGCCCGGTGAATTGGCGACCGAAGCGGGCAGCCGCCTCGATAACCGCGCGGTACCCGGAAATATTCTGCATGGAGGATTTCACGTCCATGGACTGGGCTCGCGAGGTGCGCGGAATAGCGTCAAGGGCAAGGCCGGTGATACGCCGGTTTGCGAGCTCCCGGATCCGTTCCTCGTTTCCGCCCGGATTCATGCGCGCGAGCAAAACCGCTCCCTCGTGCATAAGATCCAGGTACTGAGTCGGCGGGTAGTCGGTTTGCAAAACCACATCCGCGCCCCAGGCTTCTTCCACAGAGCCGAGCGTGGCGCCCTTTTCTTCGTAAGCCGCATCGGGAATGGCGGATCCAAGCCCCGCACCGCGTTCGACGACGACGCCGTAGCCAAGCGCGGTAAGCCGGGCAACCGTTTCGGGAGTTCCCGCAACCAGCGGGTCATCGGCCCCCGTATTCTTGGGTATACCTATTCGCATATTTTTCTCCTTGGTGCCTTCCCAGCGAGAAGCAAGTGCACAAACGCTTTGATATTTCTATCAATGCTCCTAGTTTCCCACTTGCCACCCAGAATCTAAAGCGCGGCGCCGCCTAGCGCGTGCCCATGCCTGCCGCTTTAGCCGGTGCGCCCGCGCCCGCCCCGCCGACGCGGGCGCCTTAGCGTGTGCGCCCGCGGGCCTGACCGATCACCACAATGGCGCGCTCTAGCGCGTATTCGGGATCTCGCGAGGCACCCTTGACCTGCGCATCGGCTTGGGCGGTGGCGAGGATGGCGCGCGCGAGCCCGTCGCCGGTCCAATGCCGTAGCTCGCGGCGCGCCCGGTCCTTTTGCCAGGACGCCATATTGTCTTCGCTGCGCGTAAGTTTTCCGCCCACCTGCACCAGGGCTAGCTGGCGTAGTTTGCTGGCGAGCGCAGCAACGATGGGGACCGGGCTCACTCGGGTGGCAAAGGCGTGGCGCGCCAGGCTCAGAGCCCGGCCGGTTTGCCCGGCAATCGCCGCATCGGCCACCTCAAAGGGTGTGACCTCGTTACGCCCGGCATAGGTTGCGCGCACATCGGCTTCATCAATCGTTCCTGTGGAATCTTCTAACAACTGAGCGGTTGCCGAAAGCAGTTCGCGCAAATCTGAGCCGAGGGCATCGACCAGAGCCGCCACCGCCCCATCGGTGATTTCCCGGCGTGCGCCCGCCACATCAACTCGCACGAGCCGCGCCTTATCGTCGTCGTACTTGACTTTCTCCTGCTTGCCGACTTGGAATCCGGCTTTTTCGACGGCGTCGAGAAGCCGTTTGCCGCGGTTACCGCCAGCGTGGCAGATAATTAGCGCGATTTCGGGCTGGGGATGCGCAACATAATCGAGAGTTTCTGCCAGGAAGGCATCCGTCATCTTTTCGGCGTTCTCGGCCACGACGAGCCGGGATTGAGCAAAAAGCGAGGGACTGGTAGCTACCGCCAAGTGACCCGGTTGGTAGGAGCTGGCATCGAGTTTTACAACCTCGGTGGTGGGATTGTTTGCCACCGCGGCCCGCCTCAGGCGTTCCACGGTTCGCTCCGCCAGCACCGGCTCCGCGCTGATCACCACAACAATCGGCCCGAGCTTTAGCCGGTCCAAGCTAAGTGCCGAGTCTTTCGCCCCGCGTTTTTTCGTCGATCGAGCCATGCGCTAAGTATTCCACGTTCACTACCGCCCTCGCCTCCGCTCTCCCCACCGCCGCCGGCTAGCGCACGGTCAGCGCGGCGAGCCATCGCGTCGAGTTTTCGCACTTGGCTACCACAGCCGGCTAGCGTGGTCCGCTACGGAGAGCACCTCGATAGAGCCTCACTTCCCCGTAGCGTGATCGCACCGCAACGCTGGGTTTCGAAAATTTCTGAGCCCGCAAACGATTGGTAAATACTCGGAGCGGGATGCCCGTAGTCGTTTTCTCCTACCGAAACGAGGGCATACCGGGGCCGTAAGAGTTGCGGGATGCGCACCGAATGATCCGCGCTCCCGTGGTGACCGACGATGACCGTGCGAGCCGGTGAAAGGCTTTGCGCCATCCGCTCCTGGGATTCGCGGTCCGTATCCGCGAGAACCGTCACTCCCCCGGCCACATCAATCTCCACCACGATCGAATCGGCGTTGGCCCGCTTATCGCTATCCACGGCCCCACGCGGCCACACCACTTTTGCGAAATCGGCCCCGCCGGCCGTAAATTCCGTACCGGCAGTTACCTCTCGCACCCTTATCCCCGCGGCAGCAAGTTTCGCGAGCGCCCAGGCGCTGTTTTCTAACGGTGCGTAATTTGGGGAAATCCAGGTTTCGCCAACGCTCACAGCTTCCAGAACCGCGGGAAGATCACCCACGTGATCCATGTGGAAATGCGAAAGCACAAGGACGTCTAGATGCGTCACGCCGGCCTCGCGTAGGCATTGCGCGGCTCCGCCGCCCGGTGGGCCCAGGTCAATCATTAGCGTTTTCCCGTTCTTGCGGGCAATGAGGGCGGACCCTTGTCCGACGTCGCACTGCACCGCTTCCCAATCCTCCGGGATTGCTGACGCGACAGGAGAAAAGTACCACCAGAGCGCTCCCCCGCCCGCTACGACGGTGCACGCCAACAGCAACCAGCCCGCAACCCCGATGCCGCGCAGATAGTTGAGAACTCGGCGATGCGCGGGCATGCGGGCAACCACCCCGGGAGGAAAGTAGCGCCGCCAAGGTAGGGCTGCCGCCCCGAGCATACCTAGTTGCACCAGGGTTGCCAGTAGGAGGGGGATTCCAGAACCGGGCCACGCGGCGAGATGACGCGCGACCGCCGCCAGCCACCACGTACAAAGGCTTGCCCCGCCGGCAAGGAGCGTCGCGAGCGGTGTGCACAGCGGTGCGGCTACGGCCGCGCCGAGCCCTAACAGGGTGAGCGGCGCAACCACCGGGGCAACAAGAGCATTGGCGAGCACGCCCCACACCGATCCCGTATCTGAGAACAACGCGAGGACGGGCGCGCAAGAAATTTGTGCCACCAACGGCACCGCGCACGCATCGGCGAGGCCCGGCGGGAGGATCATGCTCAAATGGTCGGCGAGCGGCCGGCCCGCAATAATAATTCCCGCCGTCGCGCTCACCGAGAGGAGGAATCCGTAACTGGTGGCCAGCCACGGATCGATAATGCTCGCGAGCAGGCAGGCGGTGGCGAGGGCAGAAAACGCGTGTGCGTTCTTTCCCAGGAACATAGCTAGGAGAACGACTGATCCCATAAGCACCGCGCGGAGCACTGAGGCCTCGGTTCCCACCAGTGCAACCAGCGCAAAGAGTGCAACCGAGCACGCGAGGCCGGATAGGTACCTGTTCCGCCTGCCAACGACGAGGAGCACCAACACCGTCATAATCGACACATGGCCGCCGGAAACCGCGGTCAGGTGAGTGAGGCTGGTCATTTTCATTGCCGCGTTGAGCTCATCCGGTACCTGGGAATCGTTACCCAGGGCGACGCCGGGTATGAGCCCGCGCGCTGGGGGCGAAAAATCGGCCAAAACCGCATCGAGAGACGCACCAATGCGGGCGACGATTCGTGTCACGCCGCTTCCCTCACCGGAAATCTGGCTCTGCCTGGCGCGCAAGAATGCCGCTTCGCGCCTTCCTGTTTGTGGCTCCAGGCGCCCACGGGCGCTGAAGTGTTGGCCGGGAAGTGCCGAGCAATCGAACTCAACTCGGATTCGGGCCCTTGGGCCGATAACGATATTTCTGTGTGAATCGGTTCCACGCGCCTGCTTCGCCGCGCGGGCTTCATTGACCGACTGTGGCGCCAGTAGTGCTTCGCAGTAGCTTTCACCCCAGGGTGCGGTGCGCATTTTGGGCCGGCTCACCACAGTTGCCTCCACCTGCACCTCGGGGCTGTAGGTCGCCGCCGCCGGCCGACCAGAAAGAGAAACATCAGTAATTTCTAGCCGCGCCTGGTGTACCGCTAAAGAACCGCAGGCCAGGCTTGCTGCCCCCGCAAGAAGCGTCGCCGCCAGTAGTGGGCAGAATATCGCTTTGCGCACCGCCGCGTACCCCGCGCCTAAGGCTCCCGCGCCGGCTAAGAGCCCGAGTCCGAGCAGAGCTCGCCCCGACACGTTTACCCATGCCATCCCCAGAGCGGCAAGCGCGGGAAAGGATAGCCGCAGATCGACACGTAAAGTCACGGTTCGGGCCTCTAGACCGTAACCTTATCCGCGAGTTTTTCGAATTTGCTGGGCCCGATCCCCGGTACCGCTAGTAGATCATCAACCGCGCGAAAGCCGCCGTTTGCCTCCCGCCATTCCACAATGTCGCTAGCGGTGGCCGGGCCCACCCCGGGTAGCGTGTCAAGCTCCTGCGCGCTGGCCGTATTGAGGTTAATCAGCCCGCTCGCGCTACTCCCTACGGTTCCCGAGGTCGCGCTGCTCCCGCCAGCGCCGCCCTGACCAGCGGCGCTCTTCCCACCAGCGCCCTGCCCACCGGAGGCATTGGCAGAGCTCGGCGGCGCCTCACCGGGACGCGGGATATGGATGTGCTGAGCGTCTTCTAGCGGCGCAGCAAGATTGATTGCGGCCCCATCCGCATCGGGTGTGGTTCCTCCCGCCGCCGCCACGGCATCAACGACCCGGGCAGAGCCGGCAAGTGTGTACACCCCGGGGGTTTTGACCGCGCCTGATATATAAACCGTGACCGTGCCGCCCGGCGAAGCCGCGGCGTTGTCTGACGGAGTGGGAGCTCCTCCTTGTGCGGGGGATGAAGCGCCTGACTCCGGGCTTGGCGAATCCCCCGCCGCGGGCTCCTCATCGCCATCGGTTGCGGCAAGGCCCGCGTATTCACCACTCGGTGCTACCTCCGGCTCACCGTGGGCCGATGAGCCCGGCCGGGAAAGTGACCACAAGAAGACCGCAAATACCCCGCACAAAACCGCCACGGCGAATGCGCGAAGCGATCGGCTATCCCAGACCCAGCGCCCGCGCGGTGCCACGGGGGCCAGCGCGGCAACGTCTTCACCCGTCCCTGAGGCCAGAGCCAAGGAGGCAAAGCGCCGCGGCGAGCCTTTTACGCCTCCACGGTTTTTTCGCCCGCGGCGTTCCTCCCGCGCACCAAAATCCCGCGTGCCGAAATCCTCGCCATCACCTAAATCCGCCAGCGGGTCGAAAGCTCGGGTAGCTACCGGTGCGGGTTCGGCTTTCAAGGCACGACGGGCGGCGCGAGATGTTTCTTCTGCGCCGCGCAATGCGTCGTCCGCAGCGCGAGATGCATCTACCGCGGCACGGGCAATCTCGTGCCGATTAATAGTGCGCGGCGGCGGGCCTGATCGAGGTGGTGGCTGAGTCATACGGCCATGCTGGCGCGAGTTGAGGTATCAAAAAAGTGGGGGTACCAATCCTGTGGATAGATACCCCCACGAATCATTCTGTGGAACGCTGCCGGCAACGCCTGCCGCCAGCCGCGCCTACTGCCAGTAACTCAGCGTCGCGGTAAGCGAACGAACGTCCCCTTCCGCGAGTTGCACCAACGAAGCCTGATCGGGCCGGTTGAAGGAATTCACCAGGGCGGTGCGCGGGGAAAGCAGCAACGATCCGCGCGAGCCTCGCGAAAGGTCGTCCGCCGTCGAAACCCGAACATACGGCGATTCAGCCGGCTCTTGGGTCAGTTGCAAAAGGCTACCGCGCACCGGATCGCGAAGCTGGGTGACGACCACCCCACCGGAATTCGGGACGAGATCCCCGAAAACCGCATCCAGAGACTCTTTCCCAATGTATTCACGCAAAATTGGGCTGGCCACCCCGGTCAGCGCCGCATCACCCGCGATCGGAATCCCCTGCTGATTCGTGGCGATACGGGTACGCGCCTGCACGGACAGCGAAAGGTTGGAAATCCCCTCCATGCCTGGGAAACGCACATACGGGCGCCATCCCAGGGCGAGCGGAACGCTGGCTCCGGAAATATTTTCGGCCTGAATCGTCACCGACAGATGCCGGCCAGAATCCGCTCCCTGCTCCAGAGCAAACACCACGCCAATCTCGAGTTTCCAGGGATAAGCCGTGATGCCCTTAAAACGGGTGGAAAGCATCAGCGCATCTCCGGCGCGCACGCGCTTGAAATCTAGGTCACCGATAAGCGCGCCCTCGCCGTCGCCCTTGACCTTCCGGTCCTTACCCGCGAAACGATAGGTGCCCGCGCCAATCGGGCCCACCCACGGCCCCTCCACCAGGCTGCGATTTCCGGTGCGGTTAAGCAGTTCCTCCGCGCTCTGGTAGCCGTCGATCACGCTCGGCGCGCCCGGCGCGGGTTGCCACGAAATAAGCGTGGCGCCGCGCTGTGCAATCAGAGCGCTCGCACCATCCGCCGCCGTGAGCCTCCAGGCGGGTAGCCCGTCAAATTCCTCCGCCGAAATTCTCGTCAGTTTGCTAGCCACAGCCTCACCATCTTCCGCGTTCCAACTCCTCTTCGTCCCAGGTTGCGTATCCGTTTTAGGTTCGCTTCACGTTCTCGGGTTGCTTTTTTGGGAGGCCGACGCCCTAGCGCCGGCCCCGCCCCTCATAACACATTAAGGAACCACGTTCACCAGCTTGGGTGCACGCACGATCACCTTGCGCGGTTCGCCTTCCAGGTACTTTTGCACTCGATCGCTCTTCAGCGCAAGCGCCTGCAGATCAGATTCCGAAATATCGGCCGGGACCTCCAAGCGGTCACGCACCTTTCCGCGCACCTGCACCACGCACGTCACCAAATCATCCTGGAGCAAGGATTCATCCTCAACCACCGGGAACGGCTCACGCGCCAACGACTGCTCATGGCCCAGGCGATTCCACAGCTCTTCAGCAATATGCGGTGCCACCGGGGAAACCATTAACACAAGCGCTTCAGCGGCCGCTCGGGACACCCGCTCCAGGCTAGTGAGGTGGTTATTGAGCACGATGAGCTTCGAGATGGCCGTATTGGTGTGCATCGTCTCGTAGTCAGCGGTCACGCCAGCGATGGTGCGGGCCAAGAGAGTCGCCGTCGTCGTATCGGGGGCCTCCTCGGTTACCGTCACAGCCCCGTCCTCCTCGTTGACGATATTGCGCCACAAACGCTGCAAGAAACGCTGCGAGCCAATAATCGCGCGGGTTTCCCAAGGCCGGGACTCATCGAGCGGGCCCATCGACATTTCGTACACGCGGAAAGTGTCCGTGCCGTACTGCTCGGAAATCGCGTCCGGGGTCACGATGTTCTTCAGGGATTTGCCCATCTTTCCGTATTCGCGATTTACCTTCGCTCCGTTGTAGAAGTACTCGGTACCGCCCGCGCCATCCTCGCGCTCCTCGACCTCATCGGCCGGAACGTACTGGCCGCGCGAATCGGTGTAGGCGTAGGCCTGGATGTAGCCCTGGTTGAAGAGCTTGTGGAAGGGCTCGGAGGAGCTGACGTAACCGAGGTCAAACAGCACCTTGTGCCAGAAACGGGCGTAGAGCAGGTGCAGGACCGCGTGTTCGACGCCGCCCACATACAGATCCACGCCACCGGCGGTATTCCCCTGCTCCGGGCGCGGACCCATCCAGTACGCCTCGTTTTCCGGCGCGCTGAAAGCGTCATTGTTCGTGGGATCGGTATAGCGCAACTCGTACCAGCACGAGCCAGCCCACTGCGGCATGGTATTCGTTTCGCGGCGGTACTTCCTCGGCCCGTCGCCGAGGTCGAGCTCAACGTTGACCCATTCTTGGTCCTTTTCCAAGGGCGGAGTGGGGCTGGAGTTGGCGTCCTCCGGATCATAGGAGATCGGAGAGTAGTCCGAGATCTCCGGAAGCTCCACCGGAAGCTGGTCTTCCGGCACCGCGTGCGGATTGCCTTCTTCATCCCACAGGATCGGGAACGGCTCGCCCCAGTAGCGCTGGCGCGAGAACAGCCAATCGCGCAGGCGATAGTTGACGGTTGCCCGGCCTGCTCCGCGCTCTTCTAGCCATGCCGTCATCTTCGCCTTTGCCTCGTCCTTGCCGAGGCCGTTGAGGGAAATCTGCTCATTGGCAGAATCGACCGCCACACCGTCACCGGTGTAGGCGCCCGCTTCCAGATCCGGCCCGTAGGGATCCTCAGCCGGGCCGATCGTGCGAATAACGTCCAGGTTGTACTTCTGGGCGAACTCCCAATCGCGATCATCGTGCGCCGGCACGGCCATAATTGCGCCGGTGCCGTATCCGGTCAAAACGTAGTCCGCCACGAAAATCGGAACCTTGCCGCCGGTGACGGGATTGATACCAAAGATTCCGGAGAATACACCGGTTTTCTCGTGTTCATCGGCGGTTCGTTCGGTATCGGATTTCGCCGCCGCCTGCGCCCGGTAGCGCGCCACCGCTTCTCGCGGGCTGGCATAGCCTCCGGTCCAATCCTCGCGAGTCCCTTCCGGCCAGGCATCGGGGACCGCCAGTGCGTCGCCATCGCCCGCCTCGCCGGGATAGGTTCCGCCCAGCAGTTCGTGTTCGGGAGCGACGGCCATAAAGGTGGAACCGAAAAGTGTGTCGGGGCGAGTGGTGTAAACATCGAGGATGTTGAGCGTGCCGCCGCCGGAAACCTCGAAGCGAACCGTCGCGCCTTCCGAGCGCCCAATCCAGTTGGTCTGCATTGCGCGGACTTTCTCCGGCCAGTCGATGGTCTCCAGATCATCGAGGAGCCGATCCGCATAGGCGGTAATCCGCATCATCCATTGGCTTAGGTTGCGCTTGAACACCGGGAAGTTGCCACGCTCGGAGCGACCGTCCGCGGTCACCTCTTCATTGGCGAGCACGGTCCCCAGGCCCGGGCACCAGTTCACCGGCGCCTCCGCCACATAGGCGAGGCGATAGCGGGAAATCTCCTTCTCCTGTTCGGAGGCGCTCAGTTGCGTCCACTTCTTTCCCGACGCCGTTGCCAGTGCGCCGTTTTCAAACTTGGCAACCAGTTCGCTAATCGGCCGCGCCGCGCCCTTGCCGCGCCCATCGCGGCGCTCGGCCTGCGGATCGAACCACGAGTTGAAAACCTGCAGGAAAATCCACTGCGTCCACTTCACGTAGTCAATGTCAGTAGTGGCAAAGCTACGGCGCGAATCATGCGAGAGGCCGAGCTTGGCGAGCTGGCGGTGCATATTCGCAATATTTTCCTCCGTGGTAATGCGCGGGTGCTGCCCGGTTTGCACCGCATACTGCTCGGCGGGAAGGCCGAAAGCGTCATAACCCATGGTGTACAGGACGTTTTCACCCTTCATGCGGTGATAACGAGCCACGGTATCAGTTGCGATATATCCGAGCGGGTGGCCCACGTGCAGGCCCTTCCCCGACGGGTACGGGAACATATCGGCGATATAGAACTTCGGGTTGTTCGCCGCGTCTCCGGCGAGCTCCCCTATCGGGTTGTCCGCGTAGAACGTGCCTTCTTGCTTCCAATATTCTTGCCAGCGGTCTTCGATATTGTTTGCCAGTTCCGCCGTGTAGCGATACGACGTGCCGGGTTCAACGCTCAATTCTCTTCTCCTCTATCGAGTATTCCACTGCGAGATTTCCACTGCGGGCCAGTCTATCGCCCCCGACCTCGTCGTCGTGAATCGTCCCACCCTATGCACGTACAATTGGGCTATGACGGTTTACACAAAAATTATCGACGGCGAAATTCCCGGACGTTTTATTTGGGCAGATGAGTCGACTGTAGCGATTGCGGACATTGAACCGCACGCTCCAGGGCATACGCTGGTGATCCCGCGCGAGCCCTACGAGAAGTTCACAGATGTGCCCGATGACCTCGCGGCGCATCTGTTCGTCGTTGCCAAGCGCATCGGCCAGGCACAAATTGAGGCGTTTGAGCCGGACCGCGCCATGCTGGTGATTGCCGGCCTGGGCGTTCCACACGTCCACCTGCACGTGATTCCCTCGGAGGATGAGAAACTAATTTCCTTCGACTACGCCCAGAAGGATGTGCCCGGCGAAGAGCTCGACGTGAACGCCGAGAAGCTGCGCCAGGCGCTCATCGCTGGCGGCTGGGGCGAGTTCGTCCCTAAGGATTTGCATTCCTTGAGTTAGCACTCGGCTTTCGCCAGTTGGCGGATTCGGCTGGTTTATGGGCCTTGCCGGCCGAAAAGAAGTGAGGGGACGCGGCGATTGCCACGTCCCCTCACTTGACTTCGGCAAGAGTTTGCCGAAGCCTCGTTTTCTGCGTCTTTAGTTTGCCTTGCTCACCAGCTCTTCAATGAAGCTCGCGGTATGTTCCCAATCGCGAACCGCGAAGGTATCGATCCCTAGGCACGTGACCGGGAAGTCGTTCCCGCCCGGATCGAGACGATCACCAACGAAGAGCATCGCGCTGATCGGGATGCCGGTTTGCTTGGAAAGCTCGGCGATTCCGTACGCCTTATCCACACCCTTTCGGGTGATGTCCACCGACGTCGACCCACCGGAACGAACCTCCAGCGTTGGCAGACGCTTGGCGACCGCCGCCCGTAGAGTCTCCTTCTTTTCGCCGTTGGGATCCCAGGCGCGTTTTGCCTCCAAGGGAGCCTGCTGGCCGAGCGCGGAAAACGTAATTTGTGATCCGCGATCTTCCAGAATCTCGCCCCACGTTTCAGCCTCCCACAGGCCGAGTCTGCGAGCCTCCTCTTCCAGGATTGCCAGCGCTTCAGCGCGTTCGGCGTCAGTGAGGTTGCGAACGTAGACGTTCTCCCACTCTCCGCTTTTGCGCACCATATAGCGCGTGCCGCAGGTCGGCATCAGGTGGAGCCGCTCCAATTCTGGTTCGGAGGCATCGAGCCCTGCTAAAAGCTGGGATTCAAATTGTCCGAATTGACCTCCGGAAATCACACAGACCTCGACGCGATCAAGGAGCCGCGAGAGAGCTACTGCCATTCGCCCTGGTAACGGGGACTTTGACGGTGCCAGCGTGTCATCCAGGTCAAAAGCGACCAACTGGTAGTTAGAAAGCTGAATTTGTGACGTCACGGATGGATTTATGCCTCGCTGTCGCTCTTTGTGGCCGCTTCACCCAAGAGCCGGGTGGCCGCGGGAATGAGGAGCGCAATCGAAACCTGCAGAGCGAATGCGAAGAGCGCCGAAATGACGTCCATCGCGGTTAGGCTATAACCCGAGCTCAGCACCGCGATGAGTGCGAACAGAGCGTAGATGAGGAGGATACCGGCGGCAACGATGGCAAGAATCTGTGCAATCTTCGCCAGCCCCTTTCCGCCCCGCTTGTTGAAGTCAAGATTGAAGAGGTAACCAAAAGCCGAAGGGTTCACCGGCGGCTGCTGGTAGCCGTAGGGCGCCTGGCCCTGGCCCGGCGCCGGAGCCGAGTATGCCGAAGGAGCCCACTGCTGGCCGTAGCCCTGCTGCTCCTGGAAGCCCTGCTGATACTGCGCGGCGTTCGGATCGACCGCCTGCCCGCCCGCGGGTTGCGAAAAGTTGTTCTGGAAGTTCTGCTCGCCGTTCTGCGTTTCGCTCATTTCAATTCCTTTCGAAACGTTCCCGAGCAACGCCCGGGCATGCCTTTCGCTGTACAAGATACCAATTAAAAGCTAACTAAGGATATTTTTCCCATATCGCAGCAAAATTCTTGCTTCTTTCCAGTCTTTTTCATGGCACGGACGCAAACATTTCTCGGTAACCTAGGCAACGTGCACTTTGGCACCCCGAGTAGCCAGTCACCCAAAGCACCCGTGCGCACGCGATTAACCGGGAGGAACCGTGGAGTTATCGACCTCCAATGAGGATTACCTCGCCGCCATTTGGAAATTAGAGGAATGGAACGGCAAAGCTCCCTCCACCAGCGAACTGGCAAAAAAACTACATCTTTCCGCTTCCAGCGTGTCTGAGGGAGTATCGCGCCTAGCGAACCTCGGTTTTGTCACTCACGCGCCCTACGGTTCGGTTTCCCTCACCGAAAGCGGCCGTGCGCACGCTGAACGGCTAGTTCGTGGGCATCGCATTATTGAGACAGCGCTCGTCGATTTCCTCGGTTACACCTGGGATGAGGTGCACGAGGAGGCCGAGCAACTCGAGCACGCCGTCTCGGAGCGCCTCATTGAGCGCCTCGATGGCCTTCTGGGCCACCCCGACCATGATCCCCACGGGGACCCCATCCCCCGCGAGGATGGCACATCGCTTGGCCGAACCCGCGCCGTCCAGCTCACGCTCGACCAGGTGCACTCCGGGTCTGCAGCGCGAGTGGAACGGGTTTCGGATGAAAACCCGGATCTTCTTAAATACCTGGCAACTTTCGGTATTTCGGTGGGCTCGCTTCTCACCGATATCAAGCAAATTCCGGGAGCTGGAGTGCTTGAGGTTCGCACCGCAAACGGCACTCTCACCATCTCGGCCGCGGCGGCTCAATCAATTATTGTTCGGGCAACCACCGACGGCGAACTGAAATAATCGCCCCCAGTAGACGTCCGTCGCGCGCATAACCCCGGGTGGGGTGTTTGGCATATCGATTGCGATCTGCACATACTGCCCCGGAACCACCGAGATTCGATAGTTCTTTCCCGCGGCAATATCAACCCTTTGCTCTTCATATCCGTCCATCATGCCCTCCGCTCTCTTGGACTCGATGGAACCACGATCGCGCACCCGTCCGACACGAAAACTCCCATCTGCATCCGCGCCGGCAGGAAGCCCACCGTCCGCGCAGACGCAGAGCCCAACGCCGGACCAAACGCAGGGCCCCACCATCCGTGCAAAAGCAGAGCTCACTACTCGCGCATTCACAAAAGCGGGGCAAGCCCGTTGGGCCCGCCCCGCTTCATTCAATTCTTTTTACCGCAACGCGGCCGTCCCTATTCGGCCTCTTCAAACTTTCCTTCATCGAGCGCCTGGGAGGCGGAGAGAAGTCCGTCTCGTGCACGCTTCGAGAACGGATTGATATCGCCCGTAATCAGATCGTGGCGGCGCGGGAAGAGGATGTACTTCGACATCAGGTTCACCGCAGAGGCAAGGCGTTCGCGCCCGGATTCCAGTTGCATAACGTGAATCAAATTCCAAATGAGCCATGCCGGCAAACCGGAAAGGTTCGGCAACTTCGCGATTTCCGCAACCGCAAACCCGGCCCCGACCGTTGCCATCGAGCCAAGATCCTTGTACTCGAAATTCTCGGTGCTCTTGCCCTGCAGGCTATTGGTAATAACCTTCGCTACGTGCTTGCCGCCCTGGATGGCCGGTTGCGCGAGCTGCGGCAACCCCTTCTCCCCGATCACGGCAACGTCGCCAATTGCAAAGACGCCGTCGGCGCCCTCAACGCGCAGGTTCTCATCAACCTGAAGGCGTCCGCGCGCGCCCTGCGGCAGGCCCCATTCGCTGGCGACCTTCGGGACGCCCACACCGGAAGACCACACGATCAGGTTGGCGTCGATCCAGTGTTCTTCCTTGGTGTCCATGTTCTCGAGCTTGATACGCTCCGCTTCCACTTCGCGCACCGCTTCGCCCAGCATTACCTTCACGCCGCGGTCTTCCAGCGCACGCTTTGCGGCCTTCTGGCTATCCTCGTCAAACGGCCCGAGAATCGTCGGAGCCATGTCCACCAGCGTAATCTCGAGGGCATCAGGCGAAACCGCCGGGAAGAGATCCCCGAAATCGTACTTGCGAAGCTCGGCGAAGGCGCCCGCGGTTTCGACGCCGGTAGGGCCACCGCCACACACAACAATACGGAAGGGACGCCCGTCCTCGTTGAAGTCATGTCCGTCAAGCAATCCGAACAGGCGGTCGCGAAGAGTCAGGGCCTCGTCACGCGCGTAAATCGGGAGGGTGTGCTCCTCGGCGCCCGGGGTGCCGAAGTAATTCGCACCGACGCCGGTGGCCATAATCAGGTAGTCGTACTTCATCGTACGGTCGTCATCGAGGTAGATGACCTTCTCCCGGGTATCCACCCGCTGGAATTCGCCCAAAACAAAGCGTAGATTCTTCTGCTTGGCACGCAGGGAGCGCAAGTAGAAGGTAATATCGCCCGCATTCAGGGCGCCAGCCGCGACCTGGTACAGCAGCGGCTTAAAGGTTTGGTATGCGTTCCGATCGATAAGCGTGACGCGAACGGGAGCCTTGCGCAACGCCCTCGCTGCCGCAACGCCGCCGAACCCACCGCCCACGATCACAACGTGTGGCAAAGAGGTGCTTCGGAATGTATCAGTCATGTGTCCTAACTTAGTCCAAAGCTAGAGTTCACTCCAATATCAAAACCATTCTCGCTAATAGCGTTAATGTTGGGGTTATTAATCCTCAAGCACCGCCCCCACGGGGGCGAGAGCGGGCTCGGTAATCCTTAGTCAGAAATAACCGCGTCTATTAGTTTCGCCACCGGCGTGGCGGCAGGAGGTAAGGTCCACCGTACCGCCTGCTTGAGAGCCACGCTTCCGCCCGCAACCGAGACCGAAAAACCCACACGGGAAATCCACGGCACGTCATTATCGGAATCTCCCACACCGAGTGCCCGAGCAGGATCTAAGCCTTGTGCATCCAGGGCTTCCTTGATTCCCTTCCATTTATCGACGCCGGGGGCCTGAATGTCATAGAACATTTCATGGCCGCGCACCGCACCCGGGAACATCTCCTCAATCTGCGACCCGAGGGCATCGAGCACCTTCCCCGGTGCCGCCACACCCATTTTTTCAATGCTCATGGGGTCGACGGCGTCGAAATCAACCTCTTGCAGGGGATGCCCCTCATTTGCGTTCTCCATAATGCCTCGCGGCGCGTGCTCGACCGCCAAAGGGTTGAAGGCTTGCACCAGCAAATCGTTGACCGTGGTTCCGGTGAGAACTAGTTGGTATTTCTTAGCGAAATCAACAACGCGATGGAAGGTCTCCTCACCGATTGGGTAGGTGCGAACTACCTCCTCGCCGTTCCAGACGATTGCACCAGCACCCGCAATGACCCAGCCCTTTACACCGGCGCGGCGCAAAATATTGGTCCCGCCGAAGAGCAAGCGGCCGGTTGCCAGAATAATAGGGAACCCCGCATCATCGGCGTTCTTCAACGCGGCGAGAGTTTCGGGCCCCACCCTCGATTCTTCGTCGGTGAGCGTCCCGTCGACGTCAAACACAAAGCATTCCGGCTTTTCATCGAATGGAAGATTCTCAAAATCAAGTTCTTCGGCCACGCCACCAGCCTAACCACTTTTCCGACATAGCGCCCAACGCTCGCTACACCACCCGGCGGGCGTGAAATCACCGCTCCTCCCGCAACCCAGCCGCGAACCTCCGTTCCGGCGGCGGACCGTTCCACAGGCCGACCCACACGAGCGAAACTTAAGCGAAAAACGCTCACGTTATTTCAACGTGAGCGTCCAATCGTGGAGCTAAGGGGATTCGAACCCCTGACCTCTTCCATGCCATGGAAGCGCGCTACCAACTGCGCCATAGCCCCGAGCGACCTGATAAACATTAGTCCGAAAACCAGGGTGAGCGCAAATCCAAACGGCCGCTTTTTCTGAGAATCACGTCACGTTGTCCTGATCCCGAGGGTTTTTCCGCCCGTACTCAAGCATTTCCAGCGTCTACGGTTTCACGTTGTAACCGTTTGACCTATCGGGCGCGAATGCGTTCTACACCGAGTGCGTCCTATGCCTTGAAGTTGCGGACGGGGTCCTCCCCCTCCGCCACAATCTGGTTATGGGCCGCAACCCGCCACTCGTGCTCGCGGTTAGTTTGGCGCCGAAGCAGGGTCCAGTGGCAGTTATCAAGGCCGCCGATTCCACCCCAGGCGCCACCCATATCCAGCAGTTCGGCCACTCCGCAGCTAATCGCGGCACCGTGGGCCACAATAAGGAGGGTCCCGCCGCCCATTTCGGCGGAATTTTCGCG
This sequence comes from Actinobaculum massiliense, assembly GCF_001457435.1. Lineage (GTDB taxonomy): Bacteria > Actinomycetota > Actinomycetes > Actinomycetales > Actinomycetaceae > Actinobaculum > Actinobaculum massiliense. The sequence goes on from NZ_LN881717.1 coordinate 249,718, forward strand.
CACCACACTGGCTACGCGCTCCCCCACCTCGGTTTTCGACTCAATCTGAAGCCCTTCCGGCTGCCCGCCGCTCATCCACACCGCGGCCTGCTCGGGGTACTGTTCTTGAATCTCGCGGCGATTCAGACCCTCCCAGAGCCCGTAGTGGCGCTCCACCAAACGCGGGTCGGTCTGAATCTCAATCCCCAGCAACTCCGCCGCCGCCTGCGCGGTCTGATACGCCCGGGTAAGCGGAGAGGCAACAATGCGCCGGGGCCGGAAAGAAGCGATATGCGTAGCCGCCAGCTTCGCTTGGCCCAGCCCGGTCTCATTGAGAGGAATATCAGTTGAGCCCTGGATTCGCCACTCTAGGTTGTAGCTCGTCTGGCCGTGCCGCCAAAAGACAACCGCGTCCGCGCTCACATTTCCTCCGCTGCCGCGCCAACGCCAGCCCGCGGGCCGGCTAGCGCATCTTCAAGCCTTAGCTCAATCTTTGGAGCATCCGCCCAGAGCCGACCTAGCGCGTATTCATCGAGGTCCTCTTCACGCTGAATATGGACGATCAGCTCGCCGTAGTCCAAAAGCACCCACCGCGGATCAAACCCCAGGCCTTCGCGTCGCTTCGGCTTGGCTCCGCGCTCGTGCAATGCCTTCTCCACGCGGCTGACAACCGCGTTCATTTGTGGCTCCGAGTCGGCGGAAATAATAAGGAAAACATCTGAGATAACAAGCCGCTCGGAAACGTCGATTGCTTCAATTGAGGTGGCTTTGACTTCGGCGGCCGCAGCCGCTCCAGCCCGGGCAAGTGAAACTGCACGTTCGGATGCCGTCACAAAATCTCCTTCGCATCAGCGATAAGAACGTTGGGGACGTTCCCCAAAGTCGAGGGATCTGCTCCCATCGACACATATTTGAGCCAGAGCGTGCCGATCAGCACGCCCAGCACGAGCCCGATAATCACCAAAATAAGCATGGTGACAATCCACGACGCCCCTCCGCGTCGCTTCTCCTCAGGCTCTTCGACGCCGACCTCCTCGACCTCGCTCTCCTCGCTCGGCTGAGAGCTTAGACGCGAGTCCGCCATGGTACGGCTACGCAACTGCTCGCTGAGGCTCAGATTCGCCTCATCGGTCAGCTCTTCCTCCGCCTGCGCGGAAGTCTCGGGGGCCCGCAACGCCTCGCGCACCACAACTGATTCGTCGCTGTGAATGTAGCGCGGCGACTGTGCCTCTTCATCCGACTCAAAGCGATCAAAAACCGATACGCGCGAAATTTCGTCGCTCGCTTCCGTTTCAGGTTCAGCTTCCACGGCGGGCACAGGGGGATCAGGTTCGACGACGACGCCGCTCTCCGCCGCCTCTTCATCGGCGACAACAGGCTCTTGCGCGCGGGTTTCAGCTTCGGTCTGGCGCTGCCGCTCCTCGGCCTGGCGCTGTTGCTCTTCAGCTTGGCGCTGCGCCTCGGCCTCGCATTGCTTTGCTTCAGCCTCACGCTGTTGCGCCTCTTCGCTTTGGCGCTCGGCCGCTAAAATATCCTTGCGCGAGCGGCGATGAAGCGGAATCTCCTGCGTTTGGGAAATCCGCTCAATCGGGGAAGTTGCTTCTTGCGGGATTGCGTCCAGTAATCCTCGTTCGCGCATCTGCCGGCGTGTCAGCCGAGGTGTACCGTCGCCCATTAGTTCTCCTTCATCCCGATCTTCATCACGCACCACCTTACCGTGATTCGTCCGTGTAGCTGTATCAAAGCGGCTATTTTTCCGGCGCGTCGCTTTGCCGTCCGCCCCCGGCTCGGCCGCTATCTTGCACATAAAGGCCGTATTTCCTAATGTGCTGAACAACGTCGTCGGGCACCAGATACCAAATAGGCGCGCCACACTTCACCCGCTCGCGCACATCGGTGGAAGAAATCGCCAGGGCGGGAACTTCCACCACCTCAAAATTCGTGTTTTCCAGAGTCGACTTACGAATCTGGTGACCAGGGCGCGTCACGCCAATGAAGCGCGCCAGGCTCCAGAGTTCGTCGGCGTCCTTCCAGGTGAGGATCTCCGGGAGGATGTCGGCGCCGGTAATAAAGTAAAGGTCTGCATCAGGGTAGATCTTGTGCAAATCACGCAGGGTATCGATGGTATAGGTCAGGCCGCCGCGCTCGATATCCACTCGCGACACCGTAAAACGGGTATTCGAGGCGGTGGCAATAACCGCCATCAAATAGCGATGCTCAGCCAGCGTCACGTTCCTGTCCTGCTTGAAGGCCGGGTTTCCGGTGGGAACGAATACCACCTCGTCCAGGCCGTAGCGGTGTTGCACCTCCGAGGCCGCCACCAAGTGGCCGTGGTGTATGGGGTCAAAAGTTCCACCCATAATCCCTATACGACGCCGCCTTCCCTTGCGCTCGGCATCGAAAGGAATCTGAATATTGCCCTCTTCGCTCAGGGTTTGTGCCATTTTTCTTTACTCCTCGGGCACTCTACGCCGCGCCCTAGCGGACGTGTCCTTGCCCTTCAGCAATCCAGGTGGTGGTGGTAATTTCCGCCAGGCCCATGGGGCCACGAGCGTGAAGCTTCTGGGTAGAGATGCCAATTTCGGCTCCCAGACCAAACTCACCGCCGTCGGTAAAACGCGTTGAGGCATTGACCATAATCACCGCGCTATCGATCCCCGCCTTGAAGGTCTCAATTGCCTCCAGATCCTGCGAAACAATGGCTTCGGTGTGCCCGGTCGAGTACTTCTCAATGTGCTCGATGGCCGCTTGAAGACTTGGAACCACGCGAATAGCTACCTCGAGAGCCAGGTACTCGGTGGCCCAATCCTCTTCGGTTGCGAGCTCCACCTGGATGTCTCCCGCCAGACCCCGTACGGATTCATCTACGTGTAGCCGCACATCTTTACTTGCTAGTTCACGCAGGAGCCGGGGCACGAACCGCTCGGCAACGTCCGCGTGAACCAGAATCGACTCGGCGGCGTTGCATACCGACGGGCGCGATACTTTCGAGTTGACCGCGATTGCCAGGGCCTTTTCCAGATCCGCCGCGCGATCGACGTAGACGTGGCAGTTTCCGGTACCGGTTTCGATGACCGGAACCACGGATTCGCGCACGACGGTCTGGATCAAACCGGCGCCTCCGCGCGGGATCACCACATCCACCAGGCCGCGCAATTTCATGAGTTCGACCCCGCCGGCGCGACCGAATTCATCGATGCTCTGAATAGCATCCGCGGGCAGGCCCACCTGCTCGGCCGCCTTGCGCATAAGCTCAACAATCACCCGGTTTGATTCAAACGCCGCGCTACCTCCGCGCAAGATCACCGCGCTTCCGGCCTTGAGCGTGAGGGCCGCGGCATCCACGGTCACATTTGGCCGCGCCTCGTAAATCATGCCAATCACGCCCATGGGAACTCGCACTTGGCGAAGCGTGAGCCCGTTAGGCAGGCGCCGCCCACGCACCACCTCCCCGATAGGATCGGGAAGGCTCGCCACTTTTTCGGTGGCGGTGGCAATTCCGTCAATTCGCTGCGGATCGAGCATTAGCCGGTCAATAAGCCCCGCGTCGAGACCCCGCTCACGGCCCGCCGCGATATCAATTTCATTGGCAGCGATAATCGCCGGCGTGTTTTCTCGCAAAATTGCAGCGATGGCGTTGAGCAGAGCGTCTTTCTGCGCCGTCGTCACATGGCGCATCGCTCGCGCTGCCACTCGGGCGCGCTGGGCTACCGCCACCACGCCGTTTCGAATTTCGGATTCTTGCATGGAGATAAGCCTAAGCCATTGGCTGGAATAAAGAGCCGCGCCCCCTCGTTTGTTCGAATGGTTACGCAGGACTACAGGAAGGTACAGGTATGGCAACCGTCAGCATTACTGCGGATAACTTCAACGAAACCATTAAGGATGGGATTACCCTCCTCGATTTCTGGGCTTCGTGGTGCGGCCCGTGCCGCCAGTTCGGCCCCATTTACGAAGCCGTCTCCGAGGATCACCCCGATGTGACCTTCGGCAAGGTTGATACCGAGGCCAGCCAGGATCTGGCGGCGGCTTTCGGTATTCAGGCCATTCCTACGGTTATGGTTTTCCGCGATGGTATTCGCGTGTTCTCTCAGGCCGGCGCGCTGCCCAAGTCCCATCTGGAGGACCTCATTAAGCAGGTCGAAGGCTTAGATATGGATGAGGTTCGCGCCCGGATCGACGAGGCAGAAAAGGACGCTCCGCAGGAGAAGTAGAAGTTACCTCTCGCGGATTTTAGGAATTAAGTGCTTCCGCACCCTTGCAGACTTTGCGAGGGTGCGGAAGCGTTTTAGTGTCTATGGAACTTTCGTGAGCATTTGCAGATTTGCGCCGGGCGCGCGTTACCTAAACGGCGCGGCCGTTAAGGAGCGGTACCACGCCTTTTATAACCGAAGCGAAATCGGTTGCCACCGAGGCGGGAAGGAAAACAATTCCGTCTGCCGCACCCATGCCAATCCACTTTTCGGTGGCATCCGCCACGTCGTAGACGGTGCCGACCACGCAGGAAACTCCGGAAAAATCGCAGTAGCCGTGGATATCGTGGAGAAGCGCCACGCGCTCCTTGGCACACATGAGCGTGGATGAAATCACGATCCCCATTTCCACCAGCACCGGAAGGTCGATTCCCTGCTCTCGCGCGGCCGAGCGAAGGGCATAGCGGGCCTCGCGTGCCACGTGCGGAGTTTCGGCACGCAAACGAATAAGCGAGGCAAATCCGCATAGCTTTTCCAAATCAAGGCTCTGCACATCGCTGGCACAAACACGCGGAATAACCGCAAATCCCACCTCTTCGAGCGCGGAAGCTTGAGCGGCGATCTCTGCCAGGTCAGTAGCGGGCGAGATTTCAATCTCAATTGCCGAGTTTCCGGTATTGCCCGGATCAAAATCTCCCGCATTCATGAGGGACCGCGCCGGAACCTCGGCCGTCATACCCTGCATGCCGGCCTTACCAAAGGTCGCTACCGTTTTCGCGGCGTCGAGGCCTGCCTCTACCTCATCGGAACGGATGCGGAACGATTTACCAAGCGAAATAAAGTCCAGCCCACCGCGGCGAGCGGCTTGAATATAGCCCGCTAGCTTTCGCATATCGACGTGAAGCGCGGGAAGCTCGGCGCATCGTGGCGCACCGAGGCGTGAGAGATCAATTCCCAGGCGCGCATCGCGCGATACGTGCATATCTTCGTTCACGTCACTTGGGCTCTGGAGCTGAATGGTCATAGCGCTCACCTTCACTTTCGGTCACAACAAAACCGTGGAAGACCGGCGAGCAGACTTCGCTGACTCACCTAAGGCGAGGCGACCCGGATAGGGCGTGGACTCGCCGCGTGTCCTCCTCCGTTCCGCACCGAAAGCGGCTATTTCTGCTTGTGGCAGTTACCCGCTCGATGTGTTTCATTCAAAGTAGGGCCCATGAGTCCAATAATCAAGACGACAGTGTCCAATAGTGCCCAGGGTCACTCTAGGAATGGTCAAGAAAGTTTCACGACACCTTGACGGTTAGGAGCGACGGGTGCGAACGATGTCGTTTGCATGCACGACGGGACGAGCGCCATGGACGGCGTCGTCGCCAACAATCGCCGTTAGAGAATCTGAACTCCACCCGGAAAGCCCGCGGGCGAAAACCACTCCGTCAGAGCCGGCAACCTCCACCAAGTCACCGCGCGCAAAACGCCCGGCCACGCCAATAACTCCGACCGCCAACAGGGAGGCGCGATGGCGCACAACGGCTTCGCGTGCACCGTCATCCACAATAACTCGGCCCTTCGCCTGCGCGGCATTCGCCAACCAGAGGCTACGCGCCGAACCGCGCTTGCCCGTCGGCGAGAACCACGTTCCCGTGATCTCGCCGGCCAAAGCCTCCCCCACTTTCGCCGCTGAGGTGAGCAAAACGCCCACCCCACCGGAGGCGGCGAGTTCCGCGGCCGCGACTTTCGAGCGCATTCCACCGGTGCCGACGACGCTGCCCCGATCGGTAATCAGGAAATCTTGCACGTCTTGCGGGCCGTCAACACGCTCGATCAGGCGCGCATCGGGTTGCGAAGGCGGAGCCGAATAGAGCCCGTCCACATCGGTTAAAAGCACCAGCGCATCGGCGCCAATCAGGTGGGAGGCCAGCGCCGCTATACGATCGTTATCGCCAAAGCGCAACTCGTCGGTAACCACGGCGTCGTTCTCGTTAACAATCGGGATGATTCCCAAGGAGAGCAGGGTGCTTAACGCGTTTTGCACGTTCGCGTAATGGCGGCGGTTAATTACGTCGGTGACCGTCAGCAGAACCTGCCCGATGGTTATTCCAAACTCGTCAAAGGCGTTTTCGTAAGCGGACATCAGGCGGGACTGCCCGATCATCGCCGCGGCCTGCTTTTCGCGCAGAAGCTTGGGCCGTTCGATATTTAGCGCGGGGGCTCCAGCCGCTACCGCGCCCGAAGAAACGAGCACAACTTGTGCACCTTCTTCGTGCTTCGCGGCTAGCACGCTGACTAGCCGGTCCAGCATCTGGGTGTCGAGCGTTCCGTCTGGCCTCGTTAGAGAGGAAGAGCCAATTTTGACGACGATCTTCTGCGCGTTCTTGATCGCGGGCTCGCGGTTTTCCACTGTTCCCATTTCCTAGTTATCGCTCGGATCAGTCCACACTCCGGACTGACGTTCCTCCCGTAGCTCCTGGCGAGCTTCTTCCTTCGCGTCCATGCGATCGTGGAAGGCTTCCTTACGTTCCTTACGCGAAGGACGCGAGGGCTCGTCGAAGCGCTGATCGGTTCCGCGCGGGCCAAGCATTTCCGCGCCGGTTGCCATGGTGGGCTCCCAATCGAAAACGTAACCCGATTCTGCCGGGCCAATCACCACGGTATCGCCCGGGAGCGCGCCCTGTTTGGCCAGGCGTTCTTCGATCCCCAGGCGGGCCAGGCGATCGGCGAGGAAGCCCACCGCTTCGTCGTTGCCAAAATCAGTTTGCGCAATCCAGCGCTCGGGCTTGCGCCCGCGAATGACCCAGAAATCCTCGCCGTCGCGGTGGGCGGCTTCGATGGTAAAGCTGGAGTCAGATTCGGGGCCCACCGGCCGAAGCACCGGGCGCTGCAGCTCCGGCTCAGGCGCGTTGCGGCGCGCTTCCTCCACCATGGTGCCCAGCGCGTAGCTCAGAGCATCGAGTCCGGTATGGGCGGAGGTAGAAACATGGAAGACCTGGTAACCCTCGGCTTCAAGATCTGGGGTAACGAATTCCGCTAGCTCGTGGGCCTCGGGCACATCAATTTTATTGAGGATCACCACGCGCGGCCGCTCCATTAGGGGCACCTGACCATCCAGGGTCTCAATGTCTTGAGCGAAGGCGGAAAGCTCTTCTTCAATCGTGTGCAGATCGGAGAGCGGATCGCGCCCGGGCTCCAGGGTGGCGCAGTCAATCACGTGCGCGATTACCGAGCAACGCTCAATATGGCGCAAAAACTCCAGCCCCAGACCCTTGCCCTCGGAGGCGCCCGGAATCAAACCCGGAACGTCCGCGATGGTGTAGCGCATCTCCCCCGCGGTCACCACCCCGAGATGAGGAACCAGGGTGGTGAAGGGGTAGTCAGCAATTTTCGGCCGGGCCGCCGAAAGCACCGAAATCAGGGAAGATTTGCCGGCGCTGGGGAATCCGACCAGAGCCACGTCCGCAATGGACTTTAGCTCAAGCACTACATCGCACTCTTCGCCTTCTTCGCCCAGCAACGCAAAGCCGGGAGCCTTGCGCTTGGGGGAAGCCAGGGCAGCGTTTCCCAGGCCGCCCACTCCGCCGCGCGCCGCTACATAGCGATCGCCGGGAATGGCGAGGTCCGCGAGAATCTCGCCTTCCGGGGTGCGAATCACGGTTCCAGCCGGAACCGAAAGCACTAGGTCCTCGCCGTTCTTACCGCGTTGCAGGTCTCCCCCGCCCGGCTGACCATTGGCCGCCTTCTGATGGGGCGCATGGTGGAAATCAATGAGGGTGGACTCTTGTGAATCGGCTTCGAATACAATCGAGCCGCCGTGGCCACCGTTTGCGCCGTCCGGCCCACCCAGCGGCTTAAACTTTTCGCGGCGCACCGACGCGCAGCCGTTGCCACCGTTCCCCGCGGAAAGGTGGAGCGTTACTTTATCGATGAATGATGCCACGAAGGCCCTCCTCAATTTTGCCCAAGCTAACGAACCTGCCCGAGCAAACGATTTTGCCCGAGCAAGCAAACTTGCCTGAGCACACGAAAGGGTGGAAGGCCAAGCCCTCCACCCCAATCGTTGCTTACTAAAACCTAAGCCGCGACGACGTTGACCGTCTTGCGGTCACGACGCGTGCGGAACTCAACGGTTCCGGCCGCGGTGGCAAAAAGCGTATCGTCCTTGCCGCGCCCGACGTTGTCGCCGGGGTGGTACTTCGTACCGCGCTGGCGGACGAGGATCTCACCGGCGTTGACGAGCTGACCGCCAAAGCGCTTCACACCGAGACGCTTGGCGTTGGAGTCGCGGCCGTTGGTCGAAGAACTCGCACCCTTCTTATGAGCCATCTCTACACCTTCCCTTTGCTATTGCGGGATCGCCCTAGGCGATCTCGGTAACCTTCACGCGGGTCAGCTTCTGACGGTGACCCATGCGCTTGCGGTAGCCAGTCTTGTTCTTGTACTTCACGATGGAAATCTTCGGGCCCTTCTCGGCGCGGACAATCTCGGCCTTGACCTTGGCGCTGATGCCATCGGCAGCCGTGGTGATCTTGTCCCCGTCAACGAGCATGATGGGCTCGAGCTCGACCGAATCCCCGGCCTCGCCTTCCAACTTGTCGATTACGACGACGGAGCCGACAGACACCTTCTCCTGACGGCCGCCGGCCTTAACGATCGCGTACACCACGTTCTGCTCCTGAAATACTTACTTTCGCCGACCCGTATGAGCCAGCCTCACGATTAAGTGCCGTAGCACCGACCATCTAGGTTACTGTTTTTTAGGGCCTGACCACAAGTCGCAGAGGCCAAAAAACCACCTAAAACCCTATGGTCTTCGACACTTACTTATTTTCTACTTATTTTCTTCCGCGCCGCGCCGCAGGGTAATGGTTCCCCGCTGCTTGGTGCCGGTAGAAATGGTTCCGCTCGAGAGTACCCCGCGCACCGGCGCCGATGCACCGGAGGTGATCTGCAAGCCACCCGAGGGAGCCGCGGTAATCAAGCGCTGGGCGCCGCCGCTTTCCGCCTTCGTCTTCTTTGGCGTCACCACCCCGCTGGAGAGTACCCCACGCCGCTTAGCGCGAGGCTTATCCGCTGCGCCGGCCTTCGCCGAGCTTCCCGCAGGCTTTGCTGCTTGTCCCGAATGCTTCGCCGCGCCGCTCGCGGACTTTGCCGCCGGCGCCTCGGCTCCTTCGGACTGCTGCCCGGATGTTGCCAGCGGTTTGCGGCCGGTCCTGGCCGCACGCTTGGAACGCTCACCTCGCTCGCGGCGCGAATCACCGCGCTGCTTTCTACCGGACGCCTTTTCCTCGCCCGCTTGGTCGCGCGACGGCGAATCCGTTCCCACTTCTTCGGGGCCTCGCCCGTTGTTACTCTCCCGGTCGACGTCCTTGCGGTCGACGTCCTTGCGGTCGACGCCGTTGCGCCCGTTACCACTCCGGTCATTACGGTTGCCACCCCGGTCGTGCCCGTTGCCGCTCGTTTCGCCGCTAGAAACCGCGCCAGAGTGCTCAGCCTGCGCCTCGCCCTCGGGATCCTTTTCGCCGTGACCCGCCTGGGCAATCGAGTTCATAGCCGCTCCCGCAGCCGAACGCTGCGCCTCCGATCTGCGCTTGGCTGCCTTCGTATTCTGCGACTCGCGCCGCTTCTTACGCTTGGCGGAACCACCGCTGGGCTCACCCTTCTCAACGGCGTGGTCATGAATGATATAGCCGCGCCCATCGCAGGCCTCGCACGGGGTGGAGAATGCCTCGACCAGCCCCTGGCCCACGCGCTTACGCGTCATTTGAATCAGACCCAAGCTCGTCACCTCGGAGACCTGGTGGCGAGTGCGATCCCGTCCCAGGCATTCCACTAGTCGGCGTTGCACCAGATCCTGATTAGATTCAAGCACCATATCGATGAAGTCAATAACGATGATTCCACCAATATCGCGCAGGCGTAGCTGGCGCACGATTTCCTCGGCCGCTTCGAGGTTATTGCGGGTCACGGTCTCTTCCAGCGAGCCGCCAGAACCGGTGAACTTGCCCGTGTTGACGTCAATGACCGTCATTGCCTCGGTACGGTCAATGATCAGCGTGCCGCCGCTGGGGAGCCATACCTTGCGGTCAAATGCTTTGGCGAGCTGCTCGTCTACCCGGTTTTCGGCAAAAATATCACCACGCTCGGTCCACTTCGAAACCCGGTCCGTCAGCTCCGGAGACATCTCTTTAACGTAACGCGAGATGGTGTTGAAGGCATCGTCTCCCTGCACCCGCAGGCTCTCAAAATCCTCGTTGAAGATATCGCGAACTACGCGAACGGCCAGCTCGGGTTCTTCCTTAAGAACCTTCGGCGCACCCTTTGTGTTCTTTGACTTTTCGCTGATTTCTTTCCAGGTTGCGCTAAGGCGCTCCACATCCGCCGCCAGTTGCTCCGCCGTCGCGCCTTCGGCCGCCGTGCGAACAATGACGCCGTGCTCCTCGGGAACAATCTCGCGCAGAAGCTTCTTCAGACGCCGCCGCTCCTTCTCGGGAAGCTTGCGGGAAATACCCGTCATTTGCCCACCCGGAACCAACACCAGGTGGCGCCCGGCGAGGGTCACCTGGGAGGTCAGGCGCGCGCCCTTGTGGCCTATCGGATTCTTGGTGACCTGCACCAGAACCGTGTCCCCACTCTTGAGCGCCTGCTCGATACGCTTGTTCTTGCCGGTCACTCCGGCGGCGGCCCAATCCACTTCGCCGGCGTACAGAACTGCATTGCGTCCCTTGCCGATATCCACGAAGGCCGCTTCCATTGAGGGCAGGACGTTTTGCACCCGCCCGAGGTAAACGTTGCCAACCATCGAAACTTGCGTATGCCGAGCCACGTAGTGTTCCACCAGCACGCCGTCCTCAAGCACGGCGATCTGGTTGAGGCCATCTTCCTCGCGCACCAGCATCTCGCGCTTGACGGCTTCGCGGCGGGCGAGGTATTCCACTTCGGTGACCACGTGGCGGCGACGTCCGGCGTCGCGCGAATCCTTGCGACGCTGGCGCTTGGCGGCGAGTCGAGTGGAACCGCGCGGGGCGCTTACCTCGTTGTCGCTGCTGAGCGAACGACGCCGCCGCCGCGGCCGGGAATCGCTTCCGTCCGCCTCGTCGTCTCCGGCAGAATCAGAGCTAGACTTCCGGCCTTTATTCTTATCGGAACCAGAAGAATTCTTCGATTGGCGATTCTTGCCCGACTCCTCTTTTTTAGAGCTACGCCTCGCCGGCTTGGGGGCCGGCTCGTCTACTTCGTCTTCGAGTTCATCGTCCTCGACCACCCGAGTAACTCGAATGGCATTCGATTCGTCCGGCTCCTGGAAAAGGAGGCCGGAGGCAAAGGGGTTACTGAAAGTTGTAACCACCGATTCATTATTATTTTCCGCGCTCGACTCCCCTTCGGGGGCCGAGACCTTGCCATTGAGACCCATGCGCCTGCACTTCCCTAACGGCTCGCGCCCCGCATTCGCGCTTACCGATCTATATCGCGAAATCCTTCGCGAAAAAGCTCTCACCTCGATTGCGCGCCAAGAATCCTTGATCAACATCTCGCCTGTTTGGCGGTGGAACAGCACTGCGACGCAAGTCGAGTTTCGGGATGATGCGGCACCACCCGAAAATCCAGACAAAAGATTACACAGTGAGGCGCAAAACCGGGAGGGAACATGATGGGATTCTCTCCCCAGGCGCAAAACCGGAGACACGGCCAGCAAAAATGCCGCGCAAGGACTTTAGTCCCGGATTTCGAAAAGGTGTCGCTAAAACTTCCAAGCCCGCCATTACTTCACGCCATTAACATGAAGCCTTTGACGCGTTAATACCTTCATCTGACCTGTTCCAGACTAAGCTCAAATCGAAAGGTTGAATCGTGCGCAGACTTTCGGGCCCGCGAATGTTTGAACCTAAGAATTGTCGGAATAGTGAGTTTCCTACTCGCCTCTTCGGCATTCAAACCACGTAGTGAAAACATCAGAAAGGTGAAAAGGTGGATCCTCTCACCCTAGCGCGATGGCAGTTTGGCGTCACCACGGTGTACCACTTCTTGCAGGTACCCCTGACGGTCGGACTGTCCTTGCTTGTCGCGTATATGCAAACCAAGGCCCGCAAAACGGGCGACCCCAAGTGGCAGCGCATCACCGACTTCTTCGGCAAGATTCTTCTCATTAATTTTGCATTGGGTGTTGCCACCGGCATCGTGCAAGAGTTCCAGTTCGGTTTGAACTGGTCCGAGTACTCACGTTTCGTGGGTGATATTTTCGGTGCGCCGCTGGCCTTCGAGGCCCTGCTGGCATTCTTCCTGGAGTCCACCTTCCTGGGCCTGTGGATCTTCGGCAAGGGACGTCTCTCCCCCAAGATGCACAACCTGGCGATTTGGTGCTTCTCGATCGGCACCGTTCTTTCCGCGGCCTTCATTCTGGCCGCTAACTCCTTCATGCAGAACCCGCAGGGCGCGGTGTTCAACCCGGTGACCGGGCGCGCCGAGCTCGACGGCGTCAGCGGCTTCCTTAAGCTGTTTGGCACCACCTGGCAGTTGACCTACCTTCACATGCTTTCGGCAGCGCTGATGCTGGCCGGTGTCCTGGTGGCAGGCTTCTCCATCTGGTGGATGGCCCGCTCGATTCGGCTTACCGGCAACGACGTCGAAGCGCGTGACTACTGGAAGCCCTCCGCCAAGATTGGTGCTTGGGTCGGTCTGGTCGCCGCGATTGTGGCTGCTCTTTCGGGCCACTTCATGGGCCAGCACCTGGGTCAGATTCAGCCCACCAAGGCCGCCGCGATGATGGGCGTATGCCAGGGTGAAGAAAACGCCAAGCTTTCCTTGGTGATGTGGGGTAGCGACTGCGAGAACGCCACCGAGATCTACATCCCGATCCCGGGTCTGGAATCGTTCATGATGACCAACCACTTCACCGGCCCCGAGTCGCGTTTGCAGTCGATTGACGAAGCGAACGCGCAGGTCCTCGAAGGCGTTCAGCAAATGGAAAATGTCAATGACGAGCTGGTTGCCAAGTACACCGAGCTTTACGGCGCAGACGCCGCAACGCCGAACGTACTAGTTTCCTACTATGCCTTCCGCGTCATGGTTGGTATCGGAATGCTCAGCATCCTCATCTGCGGCGGAGCGCTCTTTGCTCTGCGCGGCGACAAGCTGATCCGCTCCGAAAAGTGGGGCACCTTCTGGCTCTGGATGGTTCCGCTTCCCTTCCTCGCCAACTCGGCGGGCTGGATGCTTACCGAAATGGGCCGTCAGCCCTGGGTTGTTTATCCTTCCCAGATCGACGGCGTCTTGCTCTTGACGAATATGGGTGTCTCCCACGGCGTCACCGCCGCCTCGGTTGCGTTCTCCCTCACCGCCTTCACCGTGCTCTACAGCGCTCTGGGTTGCGTGTGGATCTGGCTGCTTGGTCGCTACCTGAAGGAAGGCATCAACACGCATAAGAAGGTCATCGAATACGACGCTGTGGATACTCCGCAGTTCGTGTACTAAGGAGGATCTCCAGTGGAATTTACATTGACACCGCTAACGGTCCTTTGGTTCGTCATTATTGCCGTGTGCTGGATCGGCTACGTATCCCTGGAGGGATTTGGCTTTGGTACCGGCATGATGCTCAAGACGGTGGCCAAGGACGAACGTGAGCGCCGCGCGCTCATCAACTCGATTGGTCCGCACTGGGACGGCAACGAAGTTTGGCTTCTTACCGCCGGTGGCGCCACCTTCGCGGCGTTCCCCGAATGGTATGCCACCTGGTTCTCGGGAATGTTTATCGCCCTCGTCCTCATCCTCCTCTGCCTGATCATCCGCATCTGCGCGCTGGAGTGGCGCAAGATGATCAACACCTACGCCTGGCGTAACTTCTGGGATATCGGGCATACCGTGGTGTGCTGGGTGACCCCGGTTGTCTTCGGTGTTGCTTTCGGAAACTTCGTGCAGGGTATGCAAATTGAAGTGGGCCGCTATGACGAAGCCGGCGGCACTTTCCACGCAATCCCCGCTGATGCGGTAGGCGTGGAAGCCCTCGCCGATAACCACCACTACCTGACGGGCGGATTCCTTTCGCTCTTCACCCCGTTCACCCTGGTGGCCGGGCTGGTGGTTCTGGCTCTCTTCTTCACCCACGGAGCGCTCTGGCTTTCCATCAAGCTCGCGGGCGATCTGCGTGAAAAGTACCTGAACATCACCAAGAAGTCCTCGCTGGTTTCCACCGGCTTGGCCGCGGTGTGGGCGCTGTGGGGCTTCTTCGCTTACAGCTCTCAGACCCTCGCGATTATCCCGCTCGCTATCTGCGCCGTGCTCCTCTTGGCCGCGGTTGCGATGATCTACGCGGGTCGCGAGACGGTTGCCTTCGGCCTCCACTTCGCCGGAATCGCAATGGCCGTGGTGATGATCTTCGCGATGTTCTTCCCCTACGCGATGAAGTCTTCGATTGCCGAGGGCTACTCGCTCACCTTGGCCCAAGCCGCCGCAACCGGCCCCACGCAGATCGTTATGACGATCGCCGCGTGCCTGTTCGTGCCGGTGGTCTTGGCCTACACCATCTGGGCTTACTGGGTGTTCCGCAAGCGCATTGACGCGGGCCAAATTCCCGAAGAGCCGGTTGGTTTGGATCCCAAGAAGATCCGCGAATTTGAAACGCTCGCCTAGTCGCCTGCTTGGTTGCATGCACTAGCTGAGCTTGCATAAAGCACGTTTGGGGTGCGTATCAGTTCGATACGCACCCCAAACTTTCGCTCGCAGGCGACAGGCACGCTTTGGCCGGTGCCACCCACCCGCTATGACAAGCGGGCGCGCGGGTAGGCCTTTCCTGGCCTACACCACTTCCTCGCTAAACTTAGTTGAGCATTACATGTTTGGAGAGTCTCAACGTGAAACCTTTTGATCCGCGGCTCATGGCCCATGTGAGCCACGCTCGCCGTTACATCATCGGCCTGGGCGGTTTAGGAGCCATCGAAACCTGCCTTATTTTGGCGCAGTGCTTCCTGATCGCCGGCGCCATCTCCCCCGTAATCGACGGGGTGCGGGCCTACAACGAAATTTACGGGATGGTCATTGCCCTCGCGCTGGTCTTCGCCCTGCGGGCCGCCTTGCGCTACGGCCGGGAAGCCTACGGCCACCGCGCGGCTCTGCGCACCATTGCCGCGTTGCGGGCTCGGGTATTGCGCAAAGCGGGTGACTTGGGCCCGCGCTGGCTGTCGGAAGGCCGTTCGTCGTCGACCACCACCCTCGTCACCTCGGGACTCGACGATTTGGAACCTTACTTCGTCAAGTTCCTCCCCCAACTTGTGCTGTGTGTGCTCGCCACGCCGGTGGCGCTGATTACCGTGCTGGTGCTCGACTGGGTAAGCGCCATGATTATTGTGCTGTGCATTCCCCTGGTACCGACTTTTATGATCTTGGTGGGGCGCATGACGGCGGCTTTTGCCAGCGAGCGGCTTGCCTCCATGCAGCGCCTTGGCCAGCAACTCCTCGACCTGTTGGGTGGCCTTTCCACGCTCAAGGGCCTGGGGCGCGAAAAGCAGCCGGCCGCGCGCGTCAAGCAACTCGGTGATGATTACGCGCGCAAGACCATGCAGACCCTCGTCGTCGCCTTCCTTTCCGGCGGCGTGCTGGAGTTTCTCACCACCCTCTCCACTGCCCTGGTAGCGGTTGAGGTCGGTCTGCGCATGGTCGCCGGCAACCTCGGGCTTTTCGCGGGCCTGACGATTATTATGCTCACCCCGGAAGTCTTCAACCCGATTCGCGAGGTCGGCACGCAATTCCACGCCTCCTCCAACGGCGTGGCCGCCTCCCAGCAGGCGCTCGACATTCTTGAAGCACCGCTCGCCGACGGCGACCTGCCCGCGCCCTCCCTGACCGATAGCCCCATTGTTTTTGAAAATCTTTCGGTGCTCGCACCGGGCCGCGAAACGGTTGCGCCGCATCGCCTCAGCGCCCGAATTGAGCCGGGTGAGATCACCGCCCTGCGTGGCAAATCCGGCTCTGGTAAATCCACCTCGATCTCGGTACTGACCCGCTTCGTCAATCCCACCGAGGGAACGGTGAAGGTCGACGGCGTTCCGATTACTGATATTGAGCGGGAAAGTTTGTGGCAGCAAATTACCTGGGTACCGCAGCGGCCCGTCCTCACTCCCGGAACCGTCCTGGAGAATCTCGGCACCGAGCTGAGTCCGGAACTGCGTGAGGCGGCGGAGCTGGCCGGATTCATTGAGGTAATTGACAGCCTCCCTGACGGCTGGCAAACCGTTATTGGCCAAGGCGGCGTAGGACTTTCGGTGGGCCAGCGCCAGCGCCTCGCCCTCACCCGCGCCCTGCTGGAAGATTCCCCGCTGGTGCTCCTCGATGAGCCCTCGGCGCATTTGGATGCTCGCTCGGAAAACCACGTGGTCCGGGCGGTACAGGCTATTCGCGCGCAGGGCCGAACCGTGGTGGTCATTGCGCATCGGCAAGCGCTGGTGCAAATCGCCGATCACGTTATCGACGTCGTTTCCGCTACCGCTACCCCGGAATTTCTCGCCGCGCACGCTCCGGCTGAGGATGAGATTCGGGTGGCCGGCGGTCGAAATGATAACGCAATTGCCGCGATGGAACGCTCGGGCGGCTCCAAAAAGAAAAGGACAAAGGCGAAGGCACAGCGCGCCGGAAAGCAGGAGGCCGCAAAGTGAAGGCACTACCACGTAGCGAAAGAATTGCGCTCAAGCGAAGCATCGAGCTGCTCGGCGTAAACCGCCGCGACTTCTTGCTTTCCGTGCTTGCTGGTTCGGTAGGTATCGGCTCATCCGTTGGTCTTTCGGCGGTATCCGCATGGATGATTACGCGCGCCTCGCAAATGCCGCCCGTTATGGCGCTGGCCGTTTCGGCCACCGCGGTGCGCGCCCTTGGCGTCTCCAAAGCCGTACTGCGCTATTTCAATCGATTTTTCTCCCACCGCGTGGCCCTGTATGGAATGTCATCGTTGCGCACCCGGGTTTATAGCACGCTGGCCAAATCCTCCACCGACGTCGTCACCTCGGTGCGGCGCGGCGACTTGCTGGCGCGAATGAACACCGACGTCGACTCCATCGGCGACGTCATTGTGAAGGCCGTGCAACCCGCTTGTGTGGCGGTTCTCGTCTCCCTTCTTTCCATCATTATTATTGGCGTGCTCTCCTGGCCGATCGCGGTGGTGCTTCTTTTGGGACTGCTCTGTTCAGGAATCATCGCGCCCTACTTCGCGCTCAAAGGCGGGCGAATCGCCGAGGAAACCCAGGTCCGCGACCGGAGTGAAATCTCCTCGCAGGCACTGACCATGATGGACTCCGCCGATGAGCTGCGCATTTCCGGCCAGCTACGCACGATGGAGGCGGCGCAGGAGGAAACCGAGCACAAAATTTTCCGTAATCGCGACGCCGCGGCCCGCCCGCAGGCCCTGGCCATCGCAATTGACACCCTGGCGATGGGTCTGACGGTTGTGCTCGCCATTGTTATTGGTTCGTGGCAGCTCGCGCACGGAATGCTTTCCGAAACTGCCCTCGCGGTGTGCGTTTTGACCCCGCTGGCCGCATTCGAGGTAACCAACGGCCTGGGCGAGGCGGCAATTCAGCTTGTCCGTTCGGCCAAGGCGGCGGAGCGCATTCTGGATCTTCTGGACCGCGCCGAAACTACCGAGACGGCCACCAACGCCCCCACCCCGCGCGAAAATGAGCACGGCCTGATGGCTGAGGATTTGGTGGTGGGTTGGCCGGGCGGCCCCGATGTGGCCGGCCCGTTCAATTTCCACGTCGAGCAAAACGAAGCAATCGCAATCGTGGGGCCTTCCGGAATTGGCAAATCGACCACCCTCTACACCATTGCGGGAATGCTTCGCCCCCACGCCGGTAGCATGCGGCTTGACGGCGCCGAAGTTTCCGCTCTGGAACGCTCCGAAGTTTCCGAAAAACTCTCGTTGACCGCGGAAGACGCGCATATTTTTGAGACCACCGTGCTGGAGAATCTGCGCGTGGCGCGCCCCTCGGTGACCGAGCGCGAAGCCGTGCTGTTGCTTATCGAGGTTGGCCTGGGTGAGTGGCTGAGCCAGTTACCCGAGGGTATCCACACCGTTATGGGTGAGGACGCTGCCACCATTTCCGGTGGTGAACGACGCCGACTCTTGCTCGCCCGCGCCTTGGCATCGCCGGCGGACTACCTATTGCTCGATGAACCCGGCGAACACCTGGATCCGGAAACCGCTGATCCGCTCATTCGTGATCTCCTGCGGGCCGGTAAACGGGCTGACCATCCGCGTACGATTATCCTGGCAACCCACCGCCTCACTCCCCTCGATGCGGCCGATCGCGTTCTCCTCTTGGAGCGCGATGGCGACGGACAGGTACGGGTGGCGCATTCGGGAACCCATGAGGAACTGCTTGCCTCAGTTCCGCAATATGCTTGGTCGTGTGCACAGGAGGCGTAAATGGCTAGAGATTTGACGGCGATGATTTCGCGGGCTTTGCAACTGACGTCCCGCCTCGATCAAACCGCCGTCTTACAAAATCTCGCCGAAGGCGCACTGGCCACCACCGGCGCCAAATCAGCCATGATCGTCCTGGTGAGCTCACTCGGTGAGCCAACAAATATTCTTCTGGCCGGCAAGCCCGGAGAGGGCCCGAGTGAAGCCGCCGCCCGCCGCTTTGTTTCCAGCATTATTCACCTTCTTCCAGCGCAGGGAATCGTCATTGGCAATGATGGTATCTCCGCCCTGCGCCAGCAGTTGGCCGAAACTTGCGGACGAGGCGGTAGCGTGCCCAGCCCAAGCGCCAGCACCCCAGGTGTCAGCAGAGGCGCGGGCGTGACCGCTGCGGCGGGAGCGGAAGAAGACTGGCTCCACCGGCAACTCATCGCGGCCATTTCCTCGGTGGGGAAAACCGTGGGCTACCTCTTTATTTTCAATAAACCAGCAGCCTTCGATGCAATCGACACCCAAAACATTGAGCTACTGGTCTCCGCGGCGGCCATCGCGGTCGAAAACGCCCGACTCTACGAGGAGTCAAACTCGCGCGCCCGATGGATTGCGGCTTCCCGAGCCATCACCTCCGAGCTCCTCAAGGGCAGCGACGAAGAAGACGCCCTGCGGCTCATTGCTAATGAGATGCGGAAGGTGGCGCAGGCGGATGCCGCGCTGATTATTCTTCCCTCGGTCGGCGATATGTGGATGTGCGAGATTGCCGATGGGCGGGGCACCGAAGATTTGGTCGGCACCCTCGCCGCACCCGAAGGCCTTGCTCTGCGGGTGGCGCGCGAAGGACGCGGGCGAGTCATTGGAGATATCTCCGCCATTGAACATATCTCCGAAAAGCTCAAGCGTTTCGCACCGGTCCTCTACGCGCCCATGGCTGCACGCGGCGAATCAAAAGGCGTAATTGTGCTGGGCCGAACTCCCGGCTCGCAGGAATTTGATTTAGCCGATTTGTCAATGGCCGAGAACGTGGCAAGCCAGGCCACCCTCGCCCTCGAGCTTGCCTCCGCCCGCCACGTACAGGCGCAAGCTGCGCAATTAGAAGACCGCTCGCGCATCTCCCGCGATTTGCACGATTTCGCAATTCAGCAGCTTTTCGCCTCCGGTATGGCGCTTTCTGCCGCCAAAGCGGATCTTTCCGGCGAAGCCACGGTGCCACCCAAGGTTTTGCAGACCCTCGACCACGCCATCTCGTCCATTGACGAATCGGTGGGGCAAATCCGCCAAATCATCTACTCGCTACGCGACCCCGACGCCACCGTGCCTATTCTGAACCGTCTGCGCCGTGAGGTATCTGCCGTCACCTCTCAACTCGGCTTTGATCCGGCGTTCGAGGTTCTCCTCCTTGGCGAGAACATCACCGATTCCCTCAGCACTGAGCTAGACGATGCCCTCGGCGCCGACCTTTCCGACGATATTGTGGCCGTGGTCCGCGAGGGGCTTTCCAACGCCGTTCGTCACGCGCAGCCCAATTCAATTTGGGTGCGGGTCGAGGTAGCGAATCACCGCGCCATCGTCACGGTGGAGGACGACGGCGTCGGCGTTAAAGAAACCGGGCGGCGAAGCGGGCTGTCGAATTTGGCCGCCCGAGCTCAGCGCCATCACGGCACATTCTCGATTAGTCCGCGCGCGGATTCGGGCACGCGACTACGCTGGACGGCCGCGATCTCGTAGGTGCTACTGGTTTCGCCAGCCGGTGGCGCGCTGGCCAGCAACCCAAGCCGCTACCTGGGTGCGCCGCTGCAATCCCATCTTGGAAAGCAAGCTGGTGATGTGGTTCTTCACCGTCTTTTCCGCCACCCCGAGCTTCTCGCCAATCTCGCGGTTCGAAAGGCCGTCGCCAATCAGCTCCAATACATTGCGCTCCGAGGGAGTCAAATCGGCGGTCGGATCGTCATGATCAGCGCGCCGGCGCGAGACGGTTCGTTCATCCAAAAGCACCCGCCCGGCGGCAACCGCGCGGATATTGTCAGAAATCTCCGCGCCGCGAACAGACTTCAGCAGGTAGGCACGTGCCCCGGCCTCAAGTGACTCCGCCAGCGCATCGTCATCGTCGAACGAAGTGAGAACAATGCACTTGGTATCCGGGGAGACCTCGCGGAACTGGTCCATAATGTCGATTCCGGTGCCGTCAGCCAGGCGCAAATCAACCAGCGCAACGTCCGGGCGCACCAGCTCGCCGCGGCGAACCGCCTCCTGCACGCTCCCCGCTTCGGCAACAACTTCCAGGCCGTCGGAGCGATCGACCACCTCGGCGATTCCGCGCCGAACCACCTCGTGATCGTCAATGATCATGACCCGAATATTTTCTGCCACGGTGACTCTTCCTCCTGTGCTTCTTCTCGTCTTACTCTGCCCAAATTCTATCGAGAAGCGGAGCAAACTTCGTCCTCCTCACCTCGAACGTGGCGGCGCTCTCACTGCGGTATTCAAGGTGTCGCGTGCGGCGCGGCCGGGCGGCGTTACCGCAACTTGCGGCGGCGCAGGGGCTGGCAACACGGGCAAAAGCTCGCCGAGCGGCCACCTTGCATAATCCGCTTTACCACGCCCCCGCATTGTAAACACTGTTTGCCAGCTCGTCCGTAGACGCGAAGACTGCGCTCGAAATACCCCGACTCGCCGTTAACGTGGACGTATAGCGCATCGAAGCTAGTACCGCCGGCCCGCAGTGCCTCCCGCAACACCTCCCCGAGCGCGTCCAGAAGACGGGTTATTTCCACCATTTTCAGAGTGGACGCGGGCTGACGCGGATGGATACCGGCTCGGAACAAGGCCTCGTCGGCGTAGATATTTCCAACTCCAGAAATCAAGGTCTGATCCAGTAGCGCGGTCTTCACGGCGGTGCATTTTGCGCCCAATGCCCGCTCAAATTCCGGCACATTGAGGGCCGGATCGAGCACATCACGAGCAATGTGAACGATGTTCGCAGGAATGTATGGACCAGTACTCCCCTCGCCGCCCCGGTCTCCATCCGGCGTGGGCACCAAGGCTGCCGGCGCCAAATAGCCAAAGGTGCGCTGGTCAATGAAATCCAGCCGCGTCCCGTTCTCGAAGAGCAAGCGTGCCCGCAGGTGGCGCTCCGGTTCCGAGTCCACGCGAAACTGCCCAGACATTCCCAGATGAGCAACGAGAGCGAGGCTAGGCCCGCCGCACCCGTCCGCCGCGCCGGCGGCGCTACTCGCATTTCCCGCCCAGCTACCAGCGGCGTCATCGAGCTCAAACCAGAGAAACTTTCCGCGGCGCGCGACCGCGCGGATACGCGCACCAATGACCGATTGCAGACCCGCCGGCGCGTAACGGATTACTCGATTTCCGAAGGTCTGAACGCTGTGGATTCGCTGGCCGGCCGCGTGCTGGACGAGTCCCCTGCGCACCGATTCGACTTCGGGTAGTTCAGGCATTTTGCTCCGCCGCGCCGGGCTACTTGCTCGCCTTAGTAATGAGGCGATAGCTTGCTTCCGCCGCAGCGTGGCGGGCCGCCTTCTGCGAGGTGCCCTCGCCCGTCCCCCAGCGTTTTCCGCCCATAAAGGCCACCGCCGTGAAAACTCGCGCGTGGTCGGGGCCGGTGGAGGAAATCTCGAAGCTCATGGTTCCCTCAAGCCCTTGGGCGTGCGCGACTTCTTCAAAGCTGGTCTGCCAATCGAGGTTGGGCGGCAAAGCGGAGGCTTCTTCCACCTTGCCTTCGAGAAGCTTTTCCACGATACCTCGGGTGGTCTCCATGCCGTGTTCCAAATATGTTGCCGCGATAAGCGCTTCGACGGTGTCAGAGAGAATGGAATCCTTATCGCGCCCGCCGGAGCGGTTTTCGCCGACGCCGAGGCGCAGATGCTCGCCGAGATTAATTTGCCGCGCTACGTCGGCCAAGGCCCGCTCGGAAACCGCGTTGGTCTTAATCCGCGACATATCACCTTCGCTGGCATCGGGGAACTCCCGATACACGCGCTCAGCGATAATTAGGCCGAGCACCGAATCGCCGAGGAACTCCAGGCGCTCGTTATGGGGTTCATCCCTCTCAAAAGCGAAGCTACGATGCGTCAGCGCGCGCCGCAGTAGCGGGCGCGAGATATCCACACCCCATTGCGCGATCAATTCTTTGTAACCCGTGGTTGTCTCCTTTACCTATTGCGTCGCCTTGCTAACCACGGCCACACTAAGCGAGGTATGCCGGGCGCCGCCAGTCGAAGCGATTTTGCGGGCCGCCACTCCGCGCTATACCTCAGCGCGGCAGCCCAAACTACGCTATGCGGCCGAATTCTCGTCCGTGGCGCCTCCCGCACGCAACTGGGCCTCCAGTGCGTCGAGCGCCGCCGAGCGAATTGGCGGAGCCTGGTGGTGATGATCGGCGGGCAAATCGTCCAAACGCTGCCCGCAACCCGAACATAGCCCGCGGCAATCCGGCGAGCAGAGAGGTTTGAAAGGAAGATTGAGGACGATTGCATCCCGCAAAATCGATTCAATATCAACGGCGTCGTGATCGACGACGGCGTGCTCCTCGGCGTCCTCGTCACCCTCCGCCATCAGTGCGTCGCGCCGCTCCGGATAGTAGGCCAGATCGGCAATTTTCTGCTCGCGCTCATCGGAAATATCGCGCAGGCATCGTGCGCACTGACCGCGCACCTCAAAATTCACGGTTCCGCCAATAAAGACGCCCTCTGAAACGGAGGTGATGTCTAGCGAGGTCTCGAGCGGCGAGCCTTCCGGCACCGCTATTAGCTCTAGGCCCATATCAGCGGGAGCCGTGTACGTCTCCTCGCTATGAATAATGCTGCCCTCCTGATGCGGAAGGTCAACGAGTGAGATGACGAATTGATTCCGTTCAGACATGCTATTTAGGTCCTTGCTCGTTCGGTCTTGGCTATGCGTCACCGCGATGCCCGGTCTTCAGTTCGATTGCTCTCGCCGCAATTATTCTTTCTAGCTTTGCCCTCGATTTTCTTACTCTCGTCGGTGTTGTTCTTGTCTCTGCCAGTGAGCCTTGCCGGTGAAGCACTGCTGAGCGACGCCCCCGCCAAGAACGTTAGTCGTCTTCGCGATAGTCTTCGCGGTACTCGTCTCCGCTGACGTCCTCGCGCGCGTGGGCACCGGATGGCGCACCCGCATCGGCCTGGCGGGAGCTGAAAACGCTCTCCTCGGTGTACTCGCGCGAATCCGCGACCGCAAAGGCCTGCTCGGAATCCTGCTTACGCGAGGCGATCACCTGGCGGCCCGCATAGATTTGGGAGAGTGCGTGATCAATTTCGGAGTTCGCCGTCGCCGCAATTTCTTCCACCGAGCGCGCCACCTCAGCTACCCGGCCCTCCAGCTCCGCCAGAGTGGAATCGGCATAGCTATTGGCGCCTTCCTTCAGCCGTTCCGCCTTAATCTTGGCTTCGTCTTCAATGCGCTGGGCCTCGCTCCGCGCGGCAACCGTGATGGCATCTTCGGAAACCAGGCGCTCGGCGCGAGCGCGTGCCTCGGTAACGATTCGCGCCCCTTCTTCTTGCGCCGAATCGACGATGCTCTGCGCGTCGCTACGGGCCTGGGCCTGCACCCGATCCACATCGGCCAGGACGTCGTCCGCCTGAACCATTTGGTCGGGTACGGTATCGCGCGCCGCGGTGAGTAGATCAAGCATTTCCGAACGGTTGACCATCACCGACGCGGACATCGGAATGGACCGGGCTTCGTCGACGATAGCGATGAGTTCATCCAAAATCTCCATCACGGACCGTGCGCGGGTGTTATCGCTCATGCGTATCTCTCCTCCAATGCCCGGGCGACGCATCCCGGAACAAAACTGCTGACGTCGCCGCCGTGCAGGGCGACGTCTTTAACCAATGATGAGGCTATATGACCCTTGGCCGGATCGCCGAGCACAAAAATCGTTTCGATCCCCGATAGCTCCCTGTTCATGAGGGCCATCGGGTACTCGGCATCCAAATCTATCCCACTGCGCAGGCCCTTAACAATCGCCGAGGCGCCGGCGTCGGCACAAAAATCGACCAGTAGCCCCTCGACCCCGCGCACCTCAATGCGCGGATCTGCTCCTACGGATTGGCGAATGAATTCAATGCGTTCTTCGGCGGTAAATAGCGCCTTCTTGCTGGCGTTATGGGCCACCGCGATAATCACGCGATCAAACATTTGCGCGGCGCGCTCGAAAATATCGAGGTGCCCGTAGGTGACCGGATCGAAAGAACCGGGACAGACGGCAAGACTCATGGCTTTAGCCTAGCTGTTTTCCAGGGTCGGACCCGCGGTCCACACGCGGGTATCGCCGTATGTTTTGTTTCCAATGAGCTCCCAGCCCTCCGGCCAAAGTGGTTGGGGTGATTTGTGGTCACGTTCGACGACGGCGATTCCGTCCGGCGCTAGAATCTCCGCCACCGCGACTAAAAGCTGAGCGAGTTTGGGTTCGCCGTAGATGTAGGGCGGGTCCATAAAGACGACGTCGTAGCCCATCTGCTCCTGCTCGGGCTCGGTGTTTGTTCCCGCTCCGGGCGCTGTTGCTATCCGCTCGCGTTCCTGGGCCACCCAGGTTTCGGCTTTCATAGCCACTACGCTCACATCCAGGCGCGCGGCGAGGGCGTTTTCGCGAATAATCTCCGCCGCCGGGCGGGCGGCCTCCACGCACACTACGCTTTCAGCGCCGCGGCTCTTCGCCTCTAGGCCAAGCGCTCCCGAGCCACTGAATAGATCAACGATCTGGCATCCGCGAATAAACCCGCGGTTTTCCAGACTCGAAAACATTGCTTCACGCACCTTTTCGGAAGTGGGCCGGGTACCGAACTTTGGCACTCGCAAGGTTTTTCCCTTGGCGGATCCCGCTACAATTCGCGTCATCTCTATCCCCTTTCCAAGTACTCGGCTCGCTCGGTATCAAGGCGCGCAATGGCCTGAGCCAGCGCGCCATGCTCGGAGAGCTCGGGGTCCGCGGCGATAACCGCCTGCGCACCCAAGCGCGCCTGAGTGGCTATATCGGAGTCGCGCACCACCGAGAGGAAACGCAGGTGGCTATGCCCGCCGGCCTGCTGCGATCCCAGCACATCACCCTCATCGCGCAGTTCCATATCTTTTTCGGCCAGCGCGAAACCGTCGGTCGTTGACGCAAAGGCTTCCAAGCGGCGAGCGGCGAGCGAGCCGGCCGGCGCGTCAGAAACGGCTAAGCACACGCCCGGCTTCGTGCCGCGCCCAATGCGCCCGCGAAGCTGGTGGAGCTGGGATAGGCCGAAGCGATCGGCATCCAAAATAATCATCATGGTCGCCTCCGGCACGTCCACTCCCACCTCAATCACCGTGGTTGCGACGAGAAGAGGCGCCGCTCCGGAAGCAAACTCTCGCATTCGCTCCAGCTTTTCATCGGCTCCCATTCGCCCGTGCAGGGTGCCAATCTGCACTCCGGCCAGTTGCGGGAGCGCGGCCAGCCGCTCGGCAGTCTCCTCCACCGAGGCGAGTTCGGAGGCCTCGCCGTCCGCTGGGCTTGGCGCCGTGCTTTGCTCCGCGCTGGGCGCCGGGCCTTCAGCCTCATCACCAATGCGCGGGCAAACAACGTACACTCGCCCGCCGGCATCGATTTCCTCGCGGGCACGCTGCCAGGCCCGGGCCATCCACGGTCCGTTTTGCGACGGAACCAGGGTGGTGGAAATCCCCGCTCTTCCGCCGGGCGATTCGCGCAAAGTCGAAATCTCCAGGTCGCCAAAGATCGTCATGGCCAGCGTGCGCGGGATTGGGGTAGCCGTCATCACCAGCGTATGTATTCCCCGCGCTAGTCGCTCGCGCTGATCCACGCCAAAGCGGTGCTGTTCGTCCACCACCGCCAGGCCGAGGAACGGCAACTGC
The DNA here is from genome assembly GCF_001457435.1 of Actinobaculum massiliense. Lineage (GTDB taxonomy): Bacteria > Actinomycetota > Actinomycetes > Actinomycetales > Actinomycetaceae > Actinobaculum > Actinobaculum massiliense. The sequence continues at coordinate 276,154 of NZ_LN881717.1, forward strand.
ACATCGTCGGACAGCAGAGCGTGGGTGCCCACCACAATTCCCGCCTGGCCGGAGGCGAGCCGGGCCAACGCTTTGCGCCGTTCCCCAGCCGTCATCGACCCCGTCAGCAGCTCCACTCGCGTTGCGTGCTCGGGCGCCCCGAGCTGGCCGCCCGCATCTAAATCCCCCAGCAGAGATTGAATCGAACGCAGATGTTGCTGGGCTAAAACTTCCGTCGGCGCCAGCAAGGCGGCTTGGCCACCGCCGTCGATCACCTGCAGCATCGCGCGCAGGGCCACAATTGTTTTTCCCGACCCCACGTCTCCTTCAAGCAGGCGTTGCATGGGGCTGGGAGCCGCGAGGTCGCGAGCGATTTCTTCGCCCACCTGGCGTTGCCCGGCGGTTAACGTAAAGGGCAGGCGCGCGTCGAAGGCGTCGAGAATTCCGCCCGAAATCTTCGGGTATCGACGGGTTTCCTGCCGGTGCATGCGCGCCGCTCGCTGAGCCAGCGCGGCCTGCAACACAAAAGCCTCCTCGTGCTTCATGCGCTCGCGGGCGCGTGCCCACTCTCCCGCATTCGCAGGTTCGTGGAGCTGGTGAATGGCGGCGTACAGCTCCGGAAGGCCGTGCGCTGCGCGGTAGGCCGGCGGTAGCGGATCGAGAAGATCGCCGGCACTGAGGCTAGGAAGCACGGTGGCCACGGCGCGCTGAATTTTCCAGGACGGCATTTTCACCGAGGCATGGTAAATGGGAATTGGCCGGGTAATGCGTTCAGGGTCGACGTAGCCGTCGGTCAATTCGTAATCGGGATGGGTGAGCTGAAGCTGACCGCGGTAGGAAGAAACCGTGCCCGAAAAAATCGCCACAGTCCCAGGCAAAAGGCGACTTTCGTGGTATTTCAGGGGGCGTGCGGACTTTCCGAAGAAGGTGAGTTCGAGGATTTGCTCGCCGTCGGAAATGCGAACATTCAAGATGAAGCCGCGGCGGGCATTCATGGGGCGCAAGTTGGTATCGAGAACGCGAGCGATAACGGTGACGGCCTCGCCGTCACGCAGGGCGCGAATAGGGAGCAATTGCCCGCGCGTGGCGTACCTAAACGGGAAGTGATAGATGAGGTCCGCCACGGTTTCCAAGCCGATTTTTTCCAATTGCTGGGCGGTTCGTTTGCCCAAGGAACGCCACAGCGGAGTGCTTAGTGCGGTCCAACTATCCGAGACGACGGCGGAATTGCGCACATCTGCCTGCGCTTTTGCATCTTTCATCGCCGCCTCCTGCCCCACCAAGGTTACCCGAGATTGTGACGCAGAAGGTGCCCAATCCCACGACACCGCTATTTGTTCGGCCAGGCTCAACAGGCTACACTAGACGGGTTGCAATTCTTATCTGGAGCACGAGGCTCCGGAAACCCGAAGGAGATAACCGTGGCTTCTGTTTGCGATATCTGTGGCAAGCGCCCGGGCTTCGGCAAGAGCGTCTCGCACTCTCACGTGCGGACGAACCGCCGCTGGAACCCGAACATCCAGCGTGTGCGCGCCCTGGTCAAGGGTGCCCCGAAGCGCCTTAATGTTTGTACGTCCTGCCTCAAGGCTGGAAAGGTGCAGCGCGCCGCTTAGAATCTAAGCATTACGTTTGTGGCCGCTCCCCGAAGGGAGCGGCCACAAGTGTTTAAGCCGCTATCGCTTTAGAGCGAGAAGTCGACGACCATGCGGCCTTCGATCTTGCCGTCAAGCATTTCGTCGATCATGTCATTCAGATCGGAAAGCGGACGGGTCTTGACGATCGGCTTGACCAGGCCATCGGCACCGAACTGGAACGCCTCGGCCAAATCCTGGCGGGTGCCCACCAGCGAGCCCTTCACCTTGATGCCGTCGAGTACGGTCTTGACGATCGGCAGATCGATGGCGCCGTTGGGCAGGCCCACGCACACCACGTTGCCGTTGGCGCGAACGCAACCAACGGCCTGGTTGAAGGCTGCCGGGTTCACGGCGGTTACGACGGCCACGTGAGCGCCGCCGACCTTCTCCTGAATCCACTCCCCGGAATCAACCTTGCCGGAGTTGACCACGAGGTCCGCGCCAATCTTCTTGGCGGACTCAAGCTTCTCGTCGTTGATATCGACGGCGATGACCTTCGCCTTGAAAACGTTCTTGGCGTACTGGATGGCCAGGTTTCCAAGCCCGCCAGCACCGTAAATCGCAACCCACTGGCCCGGCTTGGTCTCACCAACCTTGAGAGCCTTGTAGGTGGTCACGCCAGCGCAGGTAATCGACGAGGCTTCCACCGGATCCAGGCCTTCCGGAACCTTCACCGCGTAGTCAGCCTTGACGATGCAGTACTCGGCCATCGCGCCGTCGACGTTATAGCCGGCGTTCTCCACGTTGCGACACAGGGTCTCATTGCCGGTCACGCAGTACTCACAGTGGCCGCAACCAGCGAAGAACCAGGCAATCGAAACACGGTCGCCAACCTTGAGGGAGGTGACGTCCTCACCAATTTCCTCGACGATGCCGATGCCCTCGTGACCAAGAACGCGGCCAGGGACCTCGCCGAAGTCGCCAGATGCGACGTGGATATCGGTGTGGCACAGGCCAGAGTACTCAACCTTGACCTTTGCCTCATTGGCCTTGATCGGGCGAAGCTCGAAATCATCCTTGAAATCTACGTGTCCATCACTGTTTTCACGAACTACTGCTGCACGCATATTGCCTCCTTGGTTGCGTATAGTGACGTCTTCGTACCTGCAAGAGCTCTAGCGAATCGGCTCTCGCGGCCACCACGCGATCTCCACGCGGTGCCGTCATCTCACCATCTTTCCGAAATTTGCGGAAATTTGAAGTGGCTAAACGGCCCGATCTTCGCATAGCACTGTTGCCTCACTCACTATAAGAATCGTTCTCACCTAGCCGAAAGTCGGCGCCGCGGCGAAGCTAATCCGCGCCGGCCGACGGAGCGAAGTGATCCCAGCCGCCCAAGCCTACGACGTCTTTCCCATCGAGCGTCACGCGGCCGGCCGCATGCGCTTCCCGAATAGTGCCAATACGGGTAAAGCCTTCGGGCAGAACCGGGGTGCGCATCCCCCACGCCCGCACGTGCGGGCGATTGAGGGTGCCGAGGAAGCCATGGTCTTCTCCGCCGGTGAGGACGCAGCGATAGGCCCAGTCCACCGGATCGCTTCTTCCCAGATGGCGCGCCACCGGCAATAGCGCGTGCATGGCGGGTTCGAGCACCGCGGTATCAATATCGACCCATACCTTTGAAGCCTTGGCCAGCCGGGTTGCGTCACGCACCAGGCCGTCCGAAACGTCTATGAAGGCGCTGAGCTCACCCGCACGGGCCGCGCCAAGGGCTTGGATTACCGGCGGCTTGGGGCGGCGAAAATCATCGATGAGCAGGGTTTCTTGGTTCGCGTAATTGCCAACTTGCGGTGAAAATCCGCGGCGCAAAAGCTCATATCCCGCCGCCGAGCGCCCCAGATTACCCACGTGGATGAGGGCCTCCCCCGGTTGCGCCGATCGCCGCAGGAGCGGATCGCGTCCCTCGAGGTCTCCCAGGACGGTCACCCCAATAGTGACGCGATCCCCCGAGACGAGATCTCCGCCGTCGACCCCGCAACCAAGCGGCGCGCAGGCATCGGCAAGGCCCCGCGCGAAGTCCTCCACCCAGCTCACCGGGAGCCGGCCCGGTAGCTCCAGGCCGATCACCAGGCTCACCGGGCGCGCTCCCATAGCCACCGCGTCGGCGATGTTTTGCATGGCCGCGCGCCAGCCGACGTCGCGCCCGGTGGACCAGTCGCGTCGAAAGTGAACGCCCTCGACCAGCATGTCGGTGGAAATGGCCACCCGACCATCGCTCATCGGTAGCACCGCGCAGTCGTCGCCGCTGGGCACCACCGCGCCAGAAGCTTGCGGGAGGAGCGGCAAAAAGCGGGCCAAAAGCTCATCTTCGGACATTTCTTCTACAAACACGTAGTTCATCATTCCATTTTGTGCCGCGCTTCGCGCGCGGAGCTACTGCCGTGCAGGCGGCAGCTCGACGGCGCGGCGGCGTGGCCCCGCCCCTCCCGCCCGCCCTGTCGCTGTCTCTTATACACATCTCGATGTGTATAAGAGACAGGCCCCGCACGCCCGCCGGAATTTAAAAGCAAAAAAGCGGGGCGGCAAGCGCCTGCGCGCATCACCGCCCCGCCTATCGCGGAAGGCGCGAGCATAAAGCTCGCCACCCCGCGTCAGATTGAGTTACTTCGAAGCCTTGATGAAGTCGACGAAAGCCTGCAACAGGCTCTTGAGGAATTCTTCCGAGCCGGCGTCAACCGTGCCGTCCGGCTGGATTCCCGCCTGGTTATTGTTGATGTAGGCCTCAGGCTGGCCAAGCAACTTGGCGTTGAAGAAGCCGAGCGAGGCGCGCAGGTGATTCTGCGCCACCGCGGTGCCGATCCCCGACGGGGAAACACCGGCCACGTAAACCGGCTTGCCGCCGAAAACACCCTCGCCGTAGGGGCGCGAGCCCCACTCGATGGCGTTCATAATCGACGCCGCCGGCATGCGGTTGTGCTCCGGGGTAACGATGAGAAGGCCGTCGGCCTCCTCGATCGCCTTCTTGTATTCCTTGGCCCACTCCGGGTATTCGGAGTCGACGTCGCGGTTGTAAAGCTCGAAGTGGTTGACGTTCAGGTCAACCAGCTCCACGCCCTCCGGCGCGTTCTTTTCCCAGAACTTCACCAAGCCGCGGTTAATAGAGTCCTTCGCGGCCGAACCGACCATGTACGCAATCTTCATAAGAATTCTCCTCGAGGGTAATTTGCGCTTCCATCGTCAGCTTACATCAAATGTAGTTGAATATGCAACTACGGGCGGGCTGGCCACATTCATTTGCTTTTCGCCGGGCTGATCGGACCACATGCCCAGGCACAAGCAATCTCAGCCGGGCCGGCTAGGCATTACCTCCGCCCGGCCGGCCGGGAAGCCGCCTGCGCGCAGAGCTCGTTAATCAGCTCCGCGTAAGGCAAGCCCGTCGCCTCCCACAGCGCCGGATACATGGAAACATTCGTAAATCCGGGCATTGTGTTGATTTCGTTGACGACGACGCGGCTCGGCCCTTCTTCGGTCAGGAAGAAATCGACTCGGGTCAGGCCTTCGCAATCAAAGGCCGTGAAGACCCGGCAGGCCATTTCCTGCATTTCCGCCGCCAAATCCTCCGGCAGCTTGGCCGGGATTTGCATGCGGAACCCACCGTTATCCTCGTACTTTGTCTCAAAGTCGTACCACTGAGATGTCAGCACAATTTCACCCAAAACCGAGGCGCGCGGCCCGCGCCCCTCGCGCCCGCCAAGTACCGCGCATTCAATTTCCCGACCAGGAATGCCCTGCTCAATGAGCACCTTGGAATCCACCTTGTGGGCCACTTCTATGGCCGCATCCAAATCCTCCATGTTCGCCACGCGCGAGATTCCCAGGCTAGATCCGGCGCGAGCCGGCTTCACGTAGAGCGGGAACTTCAGCCGCGAGGCTTCTTCCCGCACGGCGTCGGGCTCATTGGCCCAGCGGGGGGCGTCGGCCAAAACATAGGGGGTGAACGGGATGCCCGCCTCCTCCAAAACGACCTTCGTGAAGTGCTTGTCCATTCCGGCGGCGCTGGCGAACACGCCGCAGCCGACGTACGGGATCCCCATCATTTCGAAAAGTCCCTGAATAGTGCCGTCTTCACCGAAAGGCCCGTGCAAAAGCGGAAAGACGATATCAATGCGGCCCAGCGAGCGCATTTCCTTGCGCTCATTGACCACGCAGAACTCCGCCCCCGGACCGAAACCAGCGATGATTTTTTCTTCGCCAACCTGCACTTCGCCGTGTGGCCCGTTCGCCTCGAGCCCCTCCGGATCGTCGATCCCCGGAACCCAGGTGCCGTCCTTCGCAATCGCGATCGGCACCACCTCGTATAAGTCGCGGTCAATCGCTCGCATAACCGACGCCGCCGTGAGGCACGAAACCGAATGCTCCCCGGACATTCCCCCGTAGACGAGAGCAACACGGATTTTTTCCACAGTGATACCTTTCCCTGGTTGAGTTGCCTCTAACAGTACCCCGCGAGGCCTAGCTCCCCGCTACATTAACGCGTGTTTTCTACGCAACTGCGGGGCGTAGCCTTGCGCGCACAGTAGCGCGGCCTTGCGCGCACACCAGCGAGGCGCCGGTAGAGTAGCTTCATGAAGAATGTAAGCCGCATCGCAGTTGTTATCCTCGCCGCCGGGTTAGCCGGTTGCTCCTCGCCGTCACCCCAGCAGAGCGCTTCGGAATCTCCCTCCACCGTTTCTGCGACGACGGCGTCGCCCACCACGGCCGCGCCGACACCAACTTCCGCTACCCCTACGGCCGAAGCAAAGCTGGAAGGTTTCGATATTTCTGAGCGTCAATCGGAGGGCTTCCCGGCGCTCGACGGAACGATGGTGGAGATTGCCTCCAGCCGGGTTGCCGCCCACGACGGTTTTGACCGGGTGGTTGTGGAATACAAGGGCGCCGGGAACCTCGGCTGGCACGCCGGGTGGGACGCCCAGGCGATCACCGACGGGCGCGGCGAGGCCGTGGACATGCCGGGCAAACGCTTCCTCGAAGTGACCGTTGCGAACGTCAATATTCCTACGGACCTCACCGATCTGCCGGAGATTCAGCCCGCGAACCTGGGAGGCGCGAAGGCCGTGGCCGGGGTGCAGGTCGATTTCCCCTTTGAGGGGATGCACATGCTACACATTGGCGCGGATAAAGACCGCCCCTTCCGCGTGCAGGTTTTGCAGAACCCCACCCGGTTGGTGGTCGATATCGCCAACGAGTAGCTAGTCTTCGAGCACCTCAATATTCGCACCGAGGGCCTGGAGCTTGCCCACAAAGTTTTCGTAGCCGCGGTCAATCACGTCGACGCCGGACACGCGGGACTCCCCTTCCGCGGCCAGCGCCGCGATGAGATGGGAGAACCCTCCGCGCAGATCCGGGACGTGAATATCCGCGCCGGTGAGCTGGGTGGGGCCCTGGATCACCGCAGAGTGATAGAAGTTTCGCTGCCCAAAGCGGCATTCGTGCCCGCCCAGGCATTCGCGATAAGTCTGGATATTCGCGCCCATTTCGCGTAGCGCCTGGGTGAAGCCGAAGCGGTTCTCGTACACGGTTTCGTGGATAATCGAGAGCCCGGTTGCCTGAGTGAGGGCGACGACGAGCGGTTGTTGCCAGTCCGTCATAAAGCCGGGGTGCACATCGGTCTCAACCACGATTGCATTGAGCTCCCCGCCCGCATGCCAGAAGCGAATTCCGTCGTCGAGCACATCAAACTGCCCGCCGGCCTTACGGAAAGTGTTGAGGAAGGAAACCATCGGCTGCTGCTGGGCACCACGCACGAAAATATCGCCCCCGGTGGCCAACGCCGCCGACGCCCACGAACCGGCCTCAATGCGGTCGGGCAAAGCGGTGTGATGAAAGCCGTGGAGTTCCTTCACGCCTTCAATCCGGATGGTGCGGTCCGTATCGAGCGAAATCACCGCGCCCATTTTCTGCAGGACGTTAATGAGGTCCTCGATCTCCGGCTCCACCGCCGCATTGGAAAGAACCGTGATGCCGTCCGCCATTACCGCCGTCAGTAGCGTCTGCTCTGTGGCGCCAACCGACGGGTAGGGCAAGGTGACGGGCTTAGCAGTGAGTCCCTTCGGGGCCACCAGGTGCATGCCCGCCGGCTCCTGGACGCGCTTGGCCCCGAAATCCTCTAGCACGTGGAGATGAAAATCCACCGGGCGCGCGCCAATATGGCATCCGCCCAGGTCGGGAATGAAGGCTTCCCCTAGCGCGTGCAGGAGCGGACCGGCGAAAAGGATGGGGATACGCGAGGATCCGGCCAAGGCGTTGACCTCGAGCGGGTCCTCGGGAAGGTGAATGCGGCCCGGGGTAATGGTGACGGTGCCTTCTTCGGCTTTGTAATCGACGTCCACTCCGTGCAAACGCAGCAGGTTTGAAACCACTTCGACGTCGCGAATTTGCGGCACGTTCCGCAACACGGACGTTTCCTTGGTGAGGAGGGCCGCGACCATCGCTTTCGACACAAAATTCTTCGCTCCACGGACGTGGATCTCCCCCTTGAGGGGCTGACCACCGCGGACAAGAAGCTGAGAAACCATAACCATCCCTTCAGGCGCTGAGCGCACCGCAATTGCTATCGCAAGGCAAATGCCAGCGCGAAGCTTACGAATCGTTAGTCTACCGGGCGAAGGCTGAGCGCTCTGGGGCTTGCGCCGGCGCGTCGCTCGGCCGGGCACTGCGCCGCCCAGGCCGAGCACCGCGCCACCTCACCCGCGCAATAACCAATATTCGGGAAAACTATCCCCGCCCCTGCCGTATTCCACAGTGAGAGGCAACGCACTGCGCGGGGGCACGATCTACTCACATTGCCTTGCTTCCCAAGCTTTGAGATGGAAATATCACAGCATGGACGCCAAGAAAGATTCAAATTCGCGCGAGCATGAAGGAAGCGGGGTCGGGGTACTCGACAAAGTCACCGCCGTCCTCGATGCGCTAGAGGCCGGGCCGCAGACGCTGGCCAACCTCGTCACGCAGACGCACCTGGCTCGCCCGACGGCGCACCGCCTCGCCGTGGCCTTGGAGTTCCATCGTTTTGTGGCCCGCGATGGCCAGGGCCGGTTCGTACTTGGCCCGCGTCTCTCCGAGCTTTCCTCCGCCGCCGGCGAGGATCGCCTGCTCACCGCGGCACACCCCGTGCTGGTTGCCCTACGCGACCATACCGGCGAATCCGTTCAGCTTTACCGCCGCCAGGGCGAGCAGCGCGTCTGCGTTGCCGCGGCCGAACGCGAGATGGGCCTGCGCGATTCGATTCCGGTGGGCGCGGTGCTTTCCATGAAGGCCGGCTCTGCGGCGCAGGTTCTGCTGGCCTGGGAGGAGCCGGATCGCCTCCACCGCGGCCTGCATGGCGCGTCCTTTACCGCCACTAATCTTTCCGCGGTACGACGCCGTGGCTGGGCACAATCCGTCGGCGAGCGGGAAGCTGGCGTCGCCTCGGTTTCGGCGCCCGTACGCGGCCCGAGCGGGCGCGTAATCGCCGCGGTTTCCATCTCCGGCCCAATCGAACGCATGAGCCGCCAGCCCGGCCGCCTGCACGCCAATGCCGTGGTGGCCGGCGCCAAGCGCCTGACGGACGTTCTACAAACTACCGAAAGCCTGGAGCAGGCTTAGCACCGCACCTCGCTTATCGCGGCGGCATACTCATTCTCCGTCAGATGCGCCACCCGCTCCCAAGTTTCGGCCGGCTCAACTTGCTCGTTGTGCTCAGATATATACCCGCGCAGGCCGTCGTCAGCCAAAATCAGCGCTAGCTGGGCGGCGACGTCGTGGTCGGTTTCTCCAAGTAGCCCGGAAACACCGTTTACTAGGAAGTCATCGGCGCCGGTGCCGCGCGGGGTGACCACCGGCAGGCCGGCGGCGCGCGCCTCGAGGGTGGCGATGCCGAAGGACTCCAAGCGCGAGGTGCTGAGGTAAATATCCGCGTGGGCGTAGGCGGCCATCAGCTCTTCGCGGTTGGCACGCCCGGGCAGGAAAGCCCAGCTCGCGGCATCGTGAGCGCGGATCCACGACTCGAGTTTCGCCCGTTGCGGCCCTTCGCCGTAGATGGTCAACCGCGCCTCAACGCCGGACATTTCGCGCGCGAGCCGGGTTACTTCCAGCATCTCCAGGGTACGTTTGCGCGGAGCCAGGCGGCGGGCGGCCACAATGTGAAACGGCTCTTCCGCTGGCCGGCTGGCGCGCGGATGCTCGGAGCGATACCGCGCAACGCGCCGCCACTGCGATAGCTCCACGCCATTGGGAATCACGGCCACCGAGCCGTGATCGCCGATAATTTTTTGCACCTGCCCGGCCACCAGCGTGGACGGCGCGCTGTGACGGATGCCCGGGCTGGTCAGCGGGCGAATAAATGGGATAAAGGCGGCCTCGGTGGGGCGAACCACGCTATGCCAGGTGACAACCGTGGGCAGGCGGTGCCGGCGCGCGAGCATCAGCCCATGCCAGGCGAAGGGCGAGACCAGGCCGGTATGGATATGTACCACGTCCGCGCCGCGCATCGCCGCCAGCAGGCGCGGCCCGGCGAGCGGATTGACCGGGATATTCCCTAGGAAACTCGTGGCGAGCCGCAGCACCGGAATGCCGCCGACCCGCGATTTTGAGAAACCCGTCTCGGTTTCCGTGGGGGTCGCCGTTACGACGACGACGGAGTGCCCTCGGCCCTGGAGTACCTGCGCGATGTCATGCACCTGCGCCTCGATGCCTCCCAGGCGCGGCAAGAAACAATCTGACACTAAAGCGATACGCACCCTCGAAGTATCGCATATTTGGAACTCCCGTCAGCCAGCCGGGCGGGCGGCACTGCGCGAGCATGAAAAAAAGCGGATCTTGCGATCCGCTTTTGTACCCCGTACCGGATTTGAACCGGTGTTACCGCCGTGAGAGGGCGACGTCCTAGGCCGCTAGACGAACGGGGCCTATATTGGTCCGATCCGCCGCGGCAAGCGCGAAAAATCGGGATGGAACGCAATCTTGCGATATTGTTCCGCTCTTGAGGAGTCAAGAGTTTGTACCCCGTACCGGATTTGAACCGGTGTTACCGCCGTGAGAGGGCGACGTCCTAGGCCGCTAGACGAACGGGGCCTCAAGCAGACAAAGCCGTAAGCTTTCGTCATACTTCGCTGGGGTACCAGGACTCGAACCTAGAACGGATGAACCAGAATCACCTGTGTTGCCAATTACACCATACCCCAATGGGTTTGCCGCTCTATCAAGCCGTTTGCATGCTTGTCTCGGCGACGAACATCTATATTAGTACGAATCCGGCTTGCCCGCAAACCCGGAGCAGGTGGAACACCTCACGTTGCCGGAAGGCCGAGCGCACGTTACGACAGTCCGCCATGCGGGCATTGCACCGCGGGGCGCCTCCCAGAGGAAGCGCCCCGCGATATTTCAGTTTCGACTCGCCCAGCAATGCTTCGAGCCGTGCCCTGCCCTGGCTACGCCTCGGCGCATGCCTCCAGCTTGGCGAGCAACTGGTCAATGCGGGCCAGCGCCTCGCTCTTGCCCAGAATGCCAATCGAGTCAATCACCGGGATCGAAACGTTTGTGCCGGTCATGGCCACAAACAGCGGGCCGTAGGCAAGCCGCGGCTTGATCTCCATCTCGTCAACCAGCTTGGCGTCAAGCGCCGGCTTGAGTTCCTCGGGCGTGAAGGCGACGTCGTCGAGCGAAGAAAGAACCTCACGCGCGCCGCGTAGCACCTCGGGCGCAGAGTCCTTGAGCTTACGGACGGCCTTATCGTCGTACTCAATTTGCTCGCCATCAATGAAGAGGAAGCGGAGCAGATCATTCGCCTCGCTGAGCACCTGGATGCGGGTCTGCGCCAAGGGAGCGGCCGCCGCCAGCACCTCCCGCTCAGAATCGGAAAGCTCATCGTAGGAATCCGCCGAGAGCGCGTCCACGTAGGAAACAATGCGCCGAGTGAAATCCCCCACCTCGAGCATGCGGATGTGGTCGGCGTTGATCGCGGTGCACTTCTTATTGTCGAAACGCGCCGGGTTGCCGTTCACATCGGCAATATCGAAGTTCTCAACCAGCTCCTCGCGGCTGAACACGTCACGGTCGGCCGAAAGCGACCAGCCCAGCAACGCCAGGTAATTGATCATGCCCTCGGGAATAATGCCGCGGTCACGATGCAGGAACAGGTTCGATTCCGGATCGCGCTTCGAAAGCTTCTTATTGCCCTCCCCCATCACGTACGGCAGGTGCCCGAAGCGCGGGGTGAACTTGGCGATGCCCAGTTCCTCAAGCGCGCGGTAGAGCACCAGCTGGCGCGGGGTGGAGGAAAGAATGTCCTCGCCGCGAAGTACGTGGGTAATTCCCATCATCGCGTCATCGACCGGGTTAGTGAGCGTGTAAAGCGGATCGCCATTGCCGCGCACAATCACGTAGTCCGGGACGGTGCCGGCCTTGTAGGTGATTTCTCCTCGCACCAAATCGTCGAAGGTCAGATCTTCATCGGGCATGCGAATTCGCAGGGACGGCTTGCGCCCCTCGGCCCGGAAGGCTTCCTTCTGCTCTTCGGTGAGGTCACGATCGAAGCCGTCGTAGCCGAGCTCGGGGTTTTCGCCCCGGTCGATATGGCGCTGGCGCACCTCCTCCGGCGTCGAGAATGACTCGTAAGCGTAGCCGGCCTCAAAAAGCTTCTTCGCTACTTCCTGGTAGATCTCGCCGCGCTCGGACTGGCGGTACGGACCGTGGGGGCCGCCCACGCCAATGCCTTCATCCCAGTCCAGGCCCAGCCATTTGAGGGATTCGAGGATCGCCTGGTAGGACTCCTCGGAATCGCGTTGCGCATCGGTATCTTCGATGCGGAAAACAAAAGTCCCGCCGGTGTGGCGCGCGTATGCCCAGTTAAACAGGCAGGTGCGAACCATTCCCACGTGGGGAGTGCCGGTCGGAGACGGACAGAAACGTACGCGGATATCTTTGCCCGCAGCGGTAGTCGTAGCCATGATGGTCTCAAGGATACGCTAGGTTCATGACATACAGCTTCGATTCAAAAACACTTGACGTTCTACTCTCCGAGGGCTCACGTAAGTGGTCCGAGTACCCCGATTGCATAGGCATGTGGGTGGCGGAAATGGACCTGGGCATCGCCCCGGAGATCCGCGATTACCTCATTGGCGAGGCGCAACGCGGTACCCTCGGCTACCTTCCGCCGCAAGATAGCGCCAAAATCCTCGCCTCCGCCGCGAACTGGATCGGGCAGTTCGGCGAGCGGCCCGACCCGGAACAGATGCTTCTTATCCCCGAGGTCCTCAGCGGTTTGCGCCTGGCGATCAGCGATTTCACCGCGCCCGGCGCGCCGGTGGTAGTCCCCACCCCCGCCTATATGCCGTTTCTCACTATTCCCGGTGAGTTCGGACGGGAAGTCATTCAGGTGCCTTCCTTGTTCGACGGCGCACATTGGAGCCTCGATTTTGACGCGATCGAGGCGGCCCTCTCCGAAGGTTCGCTCTTCGTTTTGTGTAATCCGTGGAATCCGGTGGGGCGCACCCTCACCCGCGAGGAGCTTCTACGCATCAGCGAAATTGTGGAGCGAAAAGGCGCGCGAGTTTTCGAGGACGCCATCCACTCCAGCATTATTATCGACGGCGCCTACATCCCCTACGGCACCCTCACCCCCACCACGAAGGCGCATACAATCACGGCTTTCGCCGCTTCCAAGGGCTGGAACATCCCCGGCTTGAAAGCCGCTCAGCTCATTTTCCATAATCCTGACGACGCCGCCGCTATCGCCCCGCGAGCTTCGGCAATTTCCAGCCCTACCAGCACAGTCGGGGCGCGGGCCGCGCGCATTGCCTTCGAGGAAGCCGGCGACTGGAATCGCGAAGTGTGCACGTATCTGGCCGAGAACCTGGCGCTCCTGGAAGAGCGGGTAGCTAAGTGGCCGGGCGCGCGCATGGCCCATGTAGAAGGTACCTATATCGCCTTTATCGATTTCAGCCAGGCCGGGCTGGGCGACGATCCGGCGCAGACCATCCGCGAGCGCGCGAAGGTTGCGCTTACCTCCGGCATCGCCTGCGGCGCGGGGTATGGCCAGTTCACTCGCATGATCCTGGCCACCCCGCGGGCGATCGTCGAAGAAGCCCTCGACCGGATGGAGGCGATACTGTAGCCGCGCCTAGGCCAAATGCGGGGCGAAGACCTCGTTGCGGATCGTTCCGATTCCCTCGACTTCCACCTCGACGACGTCACCGTGACTGACTTCCGGCTTTGCGGTGGGAGTGCCGGTGAGGATCACGTCTCCCGGCAACAGCGTGCTGTGGTGGGAGGCAATGGAGACCAGTTCCGCGATGGAAACGCACATATCCGCGGTGGACGCATCCGTGCATACCTCGCCGTTGACGCGGGAGGTAATACGCAGATCAGCCGTATCTAGCTCGGTTTCGATCACCGGGCCCATGGGAAGGGCCGTGTCCCAGTATTTCGCCTGGGCCGGCCCCACTCCCGTGGCCGAGAAGTCGTTAATAACGGTGTAGCCGTAGACGTACTTGAGGGCGTCCTCTGCGCTGACATTCGTTGCGGCGCGGGCTAGCACCACCGCGATTTCTGCCTCGTGAGCCAGGCCGGGGGCCCAGGACGGCAAAATCACCCGCGAGTACGGGCCCACCACGGCCGTATTGGGCTTCAAGAAAGTTGAGAAGTCCTTCGCGGTATTTCCGGCTACGTAAGTGCCGCCAAATCCGAAGGCTTTGGAACGCGGAATCATGGGCGCCACCAAATTTGCCTCTGATTCGGGCACCCGCTGGCCGGTGGGGCGGATATCGTGGGCAAAGAGCGGATCGTCAGCGAGCACAATGTAGTCGCGAGCATCGGCGTCGTAAATCGCGTAACGCGGGCCTTGATCAAGTGAAAGACGAGCAATTTTCATGGTCTTTAGACTACCCGGAGGTAGCCCGCGCCGGCGCGAGTTCGCGGCAAGGGTGCCGTTCGCTCCGACACTCAGTTAATATATAGAAAGAATTTTATCGGCAAGATCGCTTTTTTGCCCGGCAAAATCCCGGGCCGAGCAATTAGCCACGCCGCCCACGCTTGGAGGAAACAGATGAAGAAGCTACGCAATGGCTCGCTTTACGAGAAACCGCATTTCTCGGTGGCCGATCAGAACCAGACCATTGCGTGGCTACTGCAGCGCCAATTCGAGAAGGATCCGGAGCACATTGCCGTGCGCGTGAAAGACGAGCTGGGTAAATCTTGGCGTGGCTACTCCATGGCGGATTATCTGGCGCTGGTGCGCCGGGCCTCGCGGGGACTGCTCGGCTTTGGGCTAAAGAAGGGCGATACCATCTCGATCCTCGGCTCCACCTCGTTCGAGTGGGCGGTTATTGATGCGGCGGCGATGAGCATCGGCGTCGTCGTCGTGCCGATTTACGAAACCAGCTCCGCCGAGCAAATCGAGTGGATGATTACGAACTCCAACGTGACCACGGTCTTCACCGATTCCACCGCGCACGCCGAGCTGGTGGCTTCGGTAGCGCCGAAGGGAACCGGGCCGGCGATCCTTATGGACCGCGCCGCGCGCGCCAAGCTGGACGAGTACGCGGAGAAAATCTCCGAAGAACAGCTTCAGGCCGCCATGGATCAGGTGACCGCGGACTGCCTGGCAACCATTGTTTACACCTCGGGCACCACCGGCAAGCCGAAGGGCGTGGAACTCACGCACGGCAACTTCGCGCGAGCCGCGCTCTCCCTGCAGGAAGCGGAAGGCCCGCTGGTCAATCCCGACGACGCTTCCCTCCTGCTTTTCCTCCCCCTCGCCCACATTATGGCGCGAATTATCAACTACACCGCGCTAACCACCGGCGTTACCCTCGGCTACGTGCCGAATATTCACAACCTGCTGGCGGATTTGGCGACGTTCAAGCCGACGATCCTACTGGTGGTCCCGCGCGTGCTGGAGAAGGTTTACAACGCCGCCGAAGCTAAGGCCGGCGCTGGATTTAAGCGCAAGATTTTCCGCTGGGCCGCGAATATGGCCGTGCGGGACGCCACCAAGCGCGTGCGCGGTCCTTTGCATCGCCTGCAGATGGGCGTGGCGCGAAAGGCCGTGCTCAATAAGTTGCGGGCCGCGGTGGGCGGACGCGTGCGCTGGGCGGTATGCGCCGGTGCGCCACTGGGAACCCGGCTGGGGCGTTTCTATAAGGGAGCTGGCATCACGGTGGTGGAAGGCTGGGGGCTCACCGAAACCACCGGCGCCGCCACCGCCACTCGCCCGCCGAAGCCGGTGCTCGGTAGCGTGGGCCATCCCATGCCCGGGAACATGATCAAGTTGGAGGACGACGGCGAAGTGCTGGTCAAGGGTGCAATCGTCTTCCGCGGCTACCACAATGATCCGGAGGAAACCGCTCGCTCCCTCAAGGACGGCTGGTACCGGACCGGTGATATTGGGACCATCGATAAGCAGGGCAATCTCACGATTACCGGGCGCAAGAAGCACCTCATTGTGACCGCCGGCGGCAAGAACGTGGCCCCGGCCGTGCTCGAGGATCGACTCTCATCCCATCCGCTGATTTCCCAGGTGGTAGCAGTTGGCGACAAGCGCCCCTTCGTCTCCGCGCTTATTACGCTCGACCAGCAAATGCTTCCCTCCTGGCTACGCTCGCACGGCCAGCCGGAGATGACGCCGGCCCAGGCAATCCAGTCCGAAGCGGTGCAAGAATCCCTGCAGCGCGCCATTGACCGCACGAATAGGCAAGTCTCGCGCGCGGAATCAATCCGCAAGTTCAAGATTCTGCCCGGCGATTTCACTCTGGAAAACGGCATGCTCACCCCTTCGCTCAAGGTCCGCCGCGAGATCGTGCTCGATCGCTTCGCGGACGTCATTGAGGATATTTACGCCCACGATGACCGCAAGAAGAAGTAGCGCGCAGCGCGGCGCTGTGCCCGGCCCCGCGCTGCAAGGCGCCGCGCTCGGTGCCGCGGGTCTAGCCTTCGCCGTTATTGGCTCGCCCATTCGTCACTCGCTCTCCCCGCTTTTGCACACCACCTCTTTCCGGGCGCTGGGCATCAACGGGACCTACCTCGCTCACGAGGTGACGGCCGAGCGAGCGGACGCGGCGGTCCGCGCCCTGCGCGAGCTCGGGTATGCCGGCTTCAACGTCACCATGCCGTGCAAGCAGGCGGTAATGGCCAGCCTCGATGAGCTCTCCCCCGAGGCCGAACTTATGGGCGCGGTAAACACCGTTGCCCGGCGCGGCGAGCGCCTCATTGGTTTCAATACCGATGGCGCGGGGGCACTGCGAGCCATTCGGGCCGCCGGAGTGGAGCTAGACGCCGTCGAAGATATTCTTGTTCTCGGTTCGGGCGGAGCAAGCTCGGCTATTTATACGCAGGCCGCGATGGAGGCGGTCCCCCGTGTCAGCGTCTTCGCTCGGCCCGGTTCGAAAAACTGGGAGGCTACTCGCCGGCGCATTGCGATGCTCAATGAGCGCACCTCGGCGAGGCTTGAACTCCATCGGCTCGACGATCCCGCGCACCTTGCCGAAGCCGTTGCCGCGGCCCAGGTAATTATCAATGGCACGAATGTGGGAATGGCTCCGCGCGAAGAGGAAACCGTGCTAGATACAGACCTTTTGGGCCCGCAACACGCGGTTTTTGACGCGGTCTACAATCCGCTGGAAACCCGTCTGCTACGCGAGGCGGCCGCCGCCGGTGCCACCACGATTTGCGGGCTGGAAATGCTTTTGTGGCAGGCGGTGCTGGCCGAAGAAATTTGGCTTGAACGTAGCGACATCCCCGTCGCCGCCATGCGCGAGGCACTTAGCGGCGCGCGCCGCGCCGGGTGATTCCCCGTGGCGTAGCGCTACTCCGTGCGCTAAGCGCTACGGCGAAGCGCTACTACGTGCGCGAGGGGGGACTTGAACCCCCACGCCCGAGGGCACTGGAACCTAAATCCAGCGCGTCTGCCAATTCCGCCACTCGCGCGCAACTGTGGAAGTCTAACCTATTTGGCAAGTAGATCGCCATGCCGAGCTTTGTTAGGCCTCTCGCTATTGGCACGCGGCGCCGTGCGGCACAGGCGATGCCGCGCCGCGCTAAGCATCGATGCCGAGCTCTCGCCGTAGCCGAGCCACGTGCCCGGTCGCGCGCACGTTGTACATGGCCCGCACAATTTTCCCGCTTCGATCCGCCACGAACGTCGAGCGAATCGTACCTACACTCTTGCGGCCATAGGAGTTCTTCTCGCCCCACGCGCCATAGGCCCGATGCACCTCGTGGTCCGGGTCGGAAGCGAGCCGGAAGTTCAGGCCGTGATTGTCCTGGAACTTCTCAAGCTTGGCCAGCGGGTCGGCAGAAATTCCAATCACCGTGTAACCGGCCGCCCGTAGCGAGTTGAGATTATCGCGAAAATCGCAAGCTTCCTTCGTACATCCCGGCGTCTCCGCCTTGGGATAGAAGTAGACGACGACGCCGCTTTCCGCCGTCGCGATTTCGTCGTGCAGGTGGAACTGCTGCGCGCCAGGGCCTTCTTCGCCCGGCAAGGCTGTTGCGGGAAGGGTGAAGTCTGGTGCGACGTCGCCAACCTCCAGGCGATGTGCTTCAGCCGAGTGGTTCATTGAGCTGTCCTTTCGCTATAACGACGATCCATGCCAAGAAAACGAGGAGACCGATGCCATTTGGCCAGAATCCGACGGTGCCGGGCGAAAACCAGAGGGCAAAAAGGAGGCCCCCGGCGAAAACCCAAGCATTGTTGATTTTGTAGCCAACTGCGGCGCCGATCAGGCCGAGCGAGGCGAGAACGATCGGCGCGAGGAATCCGGCGAAGAAGCCGGAGCGGGCGACGCAGACCCAGCCGAAAACGCACAGCGCGAGGCCATAAACGAGCAGTACAATGCTGAGAATTCGAGCCGCTTGTGTGGAACGCATGGATCTAGGTTACCCGCACCCGGCGCGCCCGGCGTTCCACCGCACGAGAAAACTAGCGCCGCGCCAGTGCCATTTCGGCTGGCAGGAGGAATTCGCGTGGCAGTATTAAGCGCATGAGCGAAATTGATTCGGCAGATATGGGGCCGTGGCTGGGGCCCGATGAACTCACTTTTGTCCGAGCCAAAACGCCCATTCCCTACGTGGACGTGGTGCCGGTGCGGCTCGATGATCAGGGCCGGGTCGTGGCGATTGGTATGCTGCTACGCCTCGACTCGGTGGGGATCACCCGCGAGTTCCCGGCCGGGCGAGTGCTTTTCCACGAGCCGCTGCGCGAGGCACTGGTTCGCCATATTGAAAAAGACTTCGGTCCGATGGCGCTCCCGCAGATTCCCGCCTCAATTACGCCATTCGCCGTGCAAGAGTACTTCCCCACCCCCGCCGGCGACGACGTTTTATTTGACGAACGCCAGCATCGAATCGACCTGTGTTATATCGTCCCAATTCAGGGTGACTGCAAGCCCGGTGACGACGCCCTCGAGTTCTCTTGGTTCACCCCGGGTGAGGCTCGCACCCCCGATTTACAGGCCGAGATGTCACCCGGGCACGCCGCGCTTTTGCGGCGCGCCCTGGCGCATCTTGGTTTGCTCTAGCGCGGGGCTGCTAGCGCGCGCCTAGCGCCCGCGCGACATGCGGCGCGAGCTGGCGAAATGCCTTGCCGCGATGGGAGATCGCGTCCTTTTCTTCCATGGTCAGCTCGGCGTTTGAGCGATCCTGGCCCTCGGCCATAAAGATCGGGTCGTAGCCAAAGCCGCCCTCACCGCGTTCCCCATAAAGCAACACACCGGGCATATCCGCTTCGCAGACGATTTCCTCGCCCTCTGGCGTTACCATCACCGCCGCGGCGTGAAAACGCGCGCCGCGATGGCGATCGGGGACATCTGCCAACTGAGCTAAAAGTAGCTGCCGGTTAGCGGCGTCGTCCCCGTGCTTGCCACTCCAACGCGCGGAGAAAACGCCCGGCGCCCCGCCCAGGGCGTCAACGCAAATCCCCGAATCGTCAGCGAGCGCAATTACTCCCTGCGCAGCGAGTTGACGGGCCTTAATAAGCGCATTGCCGGCAAAGGTGACCTCGTCTTCCACCGGCTCGGGCAGATCAAAATCCGCGGCCGAAAGGAGCGTAATGCCGGGCAGATACGGCGCCAGAATTGCTCGTAGTTCCTCGACTTTATGGGCATTGTGTGTTGCCAGCGCAACCTTAGTCGCAGTCATCGCGCGATAATCCCTTCCTCGATCGGATCATCGCCGAACAGCACCTCGCGCTGGAGCTCAGCCAGGCGCCGATTACCGGCGTCGGCAAGATCAAGCAACTGCCCCAAATCCTCCCGTGAGAACGGCTTATGCTCAGCGGTCCCCTGGATTTCGATGTAGTCGCCGGCGCCAACCGCGACCACGTTCATATCCGTCTGCGCGCGCGAATCTTCTTCGTAAGGCAAATCGAGCACGGCCTGGCCGCCAACGAACCCAACAGACACGGCGCTTACACTATCGCGCAAAATTGCTCGGTGCGGCATAGCCTTGGAGTGAATCCCCCAGCTCACAGCGTCCGCAAGCGCCACGAAAGCGCCGGTAATAGAGGCAGTGCGAGTTCCGCCGTCGGCCTGCAAAACATCACAGTCGAGCGTAATCGTATTTTCTCCCAACGCTTCCAGGTCGACGACGGTGCGCAGGCTACGCCCAATCAGGCGCGAAATCTCATGCGTGCGCCCGCCGACTTTCCCCTTCACGGATTCGCGCGCCGAGCGCTCATTGGTGGCGCGCGGAAGCATGGCATATTCGGCAGTAACCCAGCCGCGGCCCTGGCCCTTCAGCCAGCGCGGCACGCCCTCAACAAACGAGGCTACGCACAGCACGGTGGTCTTCCCGTAGGAAACCAAAACGCTACCCTCGCCCGCATCGAAATAGTGACGTTGAATTCTTACCGGGCGTAGCTCATCAATTGCTCGCCCATCTGCACGTTGAAACACCATGCGTCGAGGTTATCGCGCCGGGCAACACCGTGCCTATAGTTTGAAGGCTTCCCCGGCCTTGACGCAGGAGATCGGGCCTTCAAATTCGCCGCGCGCCTCGCGGGCCACTTCCTTCGGATCCGTCCACGGCTGCAGGTGTGTGAGCGCGAGTTGCTTGGCCCCCGCGCGCTGGGCGAGCTGGCCGGCGCGGGCACCCGTCATATGCACCCCGCGCACGTCCTCTCGATTTTCCTCGTAGGCGGCTTCCGAAAGTAGCAAGTCCGCGCCCACCGCTGCCTGCACCTCGGTTTCGCACAGGTCGGTATCTCCGGTGAAAGTCAGCACCGCCATCTTGCCCTCGCGAATATCCGACGGGCCGGTAATTCGGTAGGCCAGGGCCTCCACCGTGTGCTCGGCCGCGAATGCCTCAATCCTCATTGGCCCCACGGTGAAGCTATCCCCCGCCGCTACCCGGCGGAAGTCATATTCCGTTTCGTAGGTATCGGAAGGATCGTCGTCTGACAGTTGGAGCATCCGCCGGCGTCCATCGCCCGGCGAGTACACCGGAATCGCGGGAAGCGGGCCCGAGGGAATCCAGCGCCGATACACCTGCATTCCCACCAAATCCGCGCAGTGGTCGGCGTGCAGGTGCGAAATCGCAATGGCATCCAGCATCGCCGGATCCGTGTAGCGCAACAGGTGCCCCATCGCGCCGGGGCCGAAATCCAGCACCATGGTGTAGGTTTTCACCCCTTGCGTATCCGAAGGCCCATCTGCCTGAACCAGATACGACGATGCCGGGGATTCGGGCCCAGACATCGAACCTGAGCACCCGATGATGGTAAGTCTCACTGTGGTAGCTCCTTCGTGGATAGTGGGGCTCCGACCTCAGGACCGAGGAAACGGCGCGCTAGATGCCCGAAGGATTCCGGGTCACCCGTCGCGTAAAACTTGTGCTGCGGATTATCCATGCCCGCGAAGAGGTCGGCCTCGGCGAGGGCACGGTAAACATCCCGAGCGGTTTCATCCGCGGAGGAGACAATCGAAACGCTCTCACCCATGGTGTAGGAGATAACTCCCGCCAAGAGCGGATAGTGCGTGCAACCAAGCACCAGCGTATCCACCCCCGCCTCACGAATAGGCGCCAAGTATTCTTCCGCCACCTGCTGGGCATCTGGCCCGGCGGTGATTCCGGACTCCACCAGCTCCACAAAGCGCGGGCAGGCCTGGGTGGTGAGCTCAATTTCCGGCGCGGCGGCAAACGCGTCCGGGTACGAACCAGAGGCGATCGTCGCCTGGGTGGCAATCACGCCCACTTTCTTGTTGCGAGTCGCGCTGACCGCGCGGCGCACGGCGGGGCGGATCACTTCAAGAACGGGGATTCCGAGTTCCACCTGATAGCGCTGGCGAGCATCCGCCAGAGCGGCGCTCGTCGCGGAGTTGCAGGCGATGACCAGCATTTTCACGCCCGAAGCGACCAGCTGATCCATAATGTCGAGCGCAAAGCCTCGCACCTGCGAAATCGACTTGGTGCCGTACGGGCTGTTGGCTGTATCGCCAATGTAAGTGACGGGCTCACCCGGGAGCTGATCTAGGATCGCGCGTGCGACCGTTAGACCTCCAACACCGGAGTCGAAAATACCAATTGGTCGCGTATCCACGAAATCAATTTAACCGCGTAATTGCTTATTTCGGACGGCCTGGACCAGTGAATCTTGCCACCAGGCAAGCATGATGTAGAGCACCTTCATCAAGTCTTCGGAGTTTTGCACCCCGCCGCCCTCGCCCTGCAGGATTGCCCAGGCATCGTCGTCGACCGCCCGCGCGCTGTCCTCGTCATGGATTTCCAGGCGCGAGGCGAGCACAATTCGAATGTCGTTAGCGGCCGCGGCCCATTTGCCCACATCCTCGTTTCCCACCCACACCGATTCTTGGCGGAGCGAGTTCACAAAGAAGCGCAGGTTCTCAACCTTCTGCTGCGAGATCGACTCTTCGGTCATATCCCGCAGTTCCCCGGCCAGTTGCGGGTCCTCGGCCATATCGGGGAACAAACGTAGCAAGGCATTATCCATGGGTGCGAGCGCATGGTGGGCGGCAACGGCGTCGTCCTCCTCCAGCGCCGCCTCCACATCGGCGAACTCCGCCTCGTAGTCCTCCAGCGGGTCGCGCTCGGGGTCGGGCGGACCGATCGGGTCGGCCTCTTCATCAATGTGGTAGCCGAGGAGCTGGGCGACGTCGCGCGCCACCCCCGCCAGCAGGCGCCGCTCGTTCTCGTCCGCACCGCCCATATAGCCGCCACGCCAAGGTTTGAATCCAATCACGCCGACTCCTCCTCGATGGTCGCCATCAGGCCGAAGGTGTGCATCGCGCGCGCATCCGCCTCCATCGTTTCGCGCATTCCGCGGGAAACCACCGCCCGGCCGGTGTGGTGGACGCGCAACATGAGCGCGTGCGCGCGCTCCAGCGGCATGCCAAAGTATGACTCGAACACCCATTCCACATAGCTCATTAAGTTCACGGGGTCATTGTGGACCACCGTTTGCCAGCGCCCGGCTTCTCCCGCCGCGGTTTCCTCGCCTTGCCGCGCGGCCGTGCTTGGGTCAGATCCTTGGGTCATGCTTTCCATTCTAGGATGTCGCGCGATTCTTATCAGGCCAGGCTCCAAGCACGCATTACTTGCGCCCATTAGGTAATCGTGGGGCTATGCTTATGCGCATGACGCAAAGCACAGCTTTAATGACGGACATGTACGAGCTGACCATGATCGACGCGGCTCTCCAGTCTGGAACTGCTTCTCGCCGTTCGGTTTTCGAGCTTTTCGGGCGGCGCCTGCCAGGCAACCGCCGATATGGGGTTGTCGCCGGCACGGGCCGCGTTCTCGATGCCATCGAAAAGTTCCGTTTCGGTGACGAAGAGCTCACCTACCTGCGAGACAACCACGTCGTCTCCGAGCGGGCGCTGGAGTGGCTGGCGGATTACAAGTTCACCGGCGATCTTTACGGCTACGCAGAAGGCGAGCTTTATTTCCCGGGTTCCCCGGTCATCACCGCGGTTGGTTCGTTTGCCGAGTGCTGTGTGCTCGAAACGGTGGCCCTGTCGATTATGAATTACGACTCGGCGGTGGCAACCGCGGCCTCGCGCATGACCATTGCCGCCCACGGCCGGCCCTGCGCTGATTTCGGCGCTCGCCGCGCTCACGAGTCTGCGGCAGTCGCCGCTGCTCGCGCCGCATATATTGCTGGCTTCTCGTCGACGTCGGACCTCGAAGCCGGCCGCCGCTACGGCATCCCGGTTTCGGGTACCTCCGCCCACTCGTTCACGCTGGTACACGATTCCGAGCCGGACGCTTTCGCCGCGCAAATTGAGAATATGGGCGTTGGTACCACGCTTCTGGTGGATACTTACTCGATCCCGAGCGGCGTCGAGAATGCCGTCAAGGCCGCGCGTGATGCTGGCGGCGAGCTCGGCGCGGTGCGCATTGATTCAGGCGACCTCATTGCCGGCGCTTTCAAGGTGCGCGAACAGCTCGACAAGCTCGGCGCCACGAAGACGAAGATTACGGTGACCTCGGATCTGGATGAATATGCTCTGGCCGGCCTGCAGGCCGCCCCGGTGGATGGCTACGGAATTGGTACCCGCCTCGTGACTGGCTCCGGCTACCCCACCGCCCAGCTCGTTTACAAGATCGTCGAGCGCGAAGGCTCGGACGGCAAGATGCATGAAGTTGGCAAGCGTTCCGAGAATAAGGCTTCCGTCGGCGGTCTCAAGGTGGCCGGGCGACTGAGCGAGGACGGCCACGCCTCCGAGGAGCTCATCGTCTCGGCGCAGACCTTCGAGGAGGGCCTGGAGTACATCCGCTCCCGCGGCGCCCGCCCGGTGCAGGTGAAGCTCATTAGCGAGGGCAAGATCGACGACCGCTACCGCGCCCGCAACGTCCTGCCCGAGGCCCGCGACCGCCATATCAGCTCTCGCCGCGACCTCCCCTACGACGGCTGGCGCCTCTCCGGCGGTGATCCGGCGATCCCCACCACGTACGTCGATATCTTCTCCGACGACGACGCCCCCAGCCAGGCCACAGAGAAGGGCAATCCCTTCGCCTCCCGCTAAGGCCATCGCCTAGCCGGCGGGCGCTAAGCCAGCACCCGACTTTCGGGCAAAGTCCAACCGCCCGACCAAGGCCGGCCCGGCGGTTGAGCTTTGCCTCGCCTTAGCCGTGCCACCGGTGTGTTCCGATCAGGCCTTGGGCGTCGTTTTCAAAGAGGACGCGAGGTCATGGATGTGGATCCGGACGTGCCCCTCGTGGACGTAGCGGTGATGGCGCCAGCACAGACAGACAGCGTTGCTGATATCTGTGCTGCCCTTGCCGCTACTCCACTCTTGGGCGTGATGGATCTCGCAGGTGCGGTAGGTATCGTCACAGCCAGGGAAAATACATCCGCCGTCGCGCGCAATGACCGCATTCTTCTAAGATGGCGAGTAGAGCCGGGTTTCTCGACCCGTGTCGAGTACCGTGCTGGCGCCGTCGAACACGGTTCGCACGACGCGCCGGCCCCGCAAGCCGCATCGAGCACGCCGGCCCCATGATAGCCGGCACCAGCGACATCAGCCCGCAGGCTGTCATGCACACTTCAGGCATCAGCCTGAAGGTATCGATTATCGAGATCTTGGACGTGCTCGGCCGTTCGGCGGGCACACTCCTCCTCGGAACGCGCTCTTCTGGCCGCGGAGGTGCGGCCTGGAGGCAGTAGGGACACTCGGGCATTCCGGCTAGCGGACGCGAATGCCCGCAGGGCACAGTTGCTCCATCTAACCCAAACTCATTGCCTGGATTCGAGGCAGAAATGCGCAAGAGCGAGCGCCTGCCCTTGTCGTAGCCAGCGTTGAGAATCTCCATCTTGCGTTGAACGCGCGCACTGAGCTTCGGGGCCCACCTGGGTTTGGAGCCCCGGTCTCGCACGGCGTCTCGCCTGCCCCTCCAGATATGTCTAATGGATGCACGGGCAACATGGTTCCAGATGAAATCGGAGCATCTTCCGAGATATCCGCTGGCGACGGACACCTCCCCGACGCTCTTCCGATGTCGGAGATGTTATGACAGGCCCAAAAGCACCCGCGCAGCTAGCGAGATATTCGCTCGGAATGGGTGTCAAACATCTTGGGCAAACCGGACCGCGGTCGTTTCCCGCGCAAGGCGGCAAAACCGTGAGTTGCGCGTAGCGCTCAGCGTCGGATAAGGAACTCGTACGAGGGAATCGCGGGGCCAGGTGATTGCTTGCCTGGGCGCCCGAGTTGGCTCGCTACTGGTGCCGTTGAGAACGGCGCTGGTGAACGCTACGGACCGCCTGTCGGGCAAGCTCCGATGATCGCTGAGGGCCTTCCGCCCGGTAATCATTTTCATCCAGGTCGCGATGTGCTGGCCATCAATATCGTCAAAATCGCCGAAGATCTTCCATCCGGATTCGTCCTTCGCGGCGGCAAAATACAGGCGTGACGCCTTCCGACTTGACTTCGTCTTACGTTCTACCGTTGTGGGCATGGTTTTCATCGCCCAGGCCCTCAGCTTTTACCAAATTCACTCGGGCTGGATGATTTCCGAGCCAGATCGAGTAAATCCTGCTCGGATTCGGGGTGAGAGAACACGTAATCCCTAATGTGGCCGGCACTACCCCGCCGCGTGAGCATATCCAGATAGTTCGCGGAAAGGCGACCTTCACCGATGGCCTGCCCGAAAAGCGGATAAGCGGTGCTCGTCCGCGCCCGCGCCAACACCTGGCGCGCACTCGTCGAGGTTTCGCCAACGGTTTCTAAAAAATCCGCGGGTCCTCGAATTGCACCGGATCATCGGAATGGCGTGAATCGTCAGCGCCGGCTCCAGCTCCGGGGGTATCGTTTTCGACGCCGCCGCCCGCGCCAGCGCCAGCCCGCGCCAACCAGCCCAACACCAGCCCTAGCGCCGCCCAACAAACCAGTGACGAATTTTGTTGACGCGGGCCTCGATCTGGTCGGCAGAGGCACGCGCGACTTCCGGCCCACCACACGCGCGGCGAAGCTCGGTATGAATCAGCGCGTGCGGGTCGCCGGACTTCTGCGCCCAAGCGGAAACAAGCTGGGAGAGTTCCTTGCGTGCTTTTCGCCGGCGCTGAGTCTCGGACATCCCCTGTGCGCCAGCCGCCCCCGCCGCAGAGCGCCGGCTTTTCGCCTGCTCAGCCTGGTGCTGGCGAAGCAGAGTGGTCACCTGATCAGGCTCCAAAAGCCCCGGAATCCCTAAGAAATCGGCTTCTTCATCCGAGCCGACCGCCGCGCCCAGGCCAAACTCACCACCGTCGAACAGCGCACGGTCAAAAGCGGCGCCGGATTCGAGGGCCTCGAAACCGGGAAGCATGAGGTCTTCTTCAGCTCGCTCCTCCCGATTGGCTTCCTCGAGGGCGGCGTCGTCCCAGCCAGTTTCGCCGCGTCGCACGGATACCACGTGGTCGCGCTGCTTTTCCAATTCGGACGCCAGCCCTAGCAGCTGCGGCACCGAGGGGAGGAAAACGGTGGCCGTCTCACCGCGCCGTCGGGCACGCACAAAACGCCCAATGGCCTGGGCAAAGAACAGCGGTGTGGAAGCGCTGGTGGCGTAAACGCCCACGGCCAAGCGCGGCACGTCCACGCCTTCGGATACCATCCGCACCGCGACCATCCAGCGCCCGGTCCCGTCCGAGAATTCCTGGATTTTGTCCGATGCTCCGGCGTCGTCGGAAAGAACGACGGTGGGTTCCTCCCCGCTCACCTCGCGCAACACATCCGCGTAAGCGCGCGCGTCAGACTGGTTCGAGGCAATGACCAACCCACCCGAATCGGGAATGGAGCGACGCACCACGGTGAGGCGCTCGTCAGCGGCGGCCATCACCGCGGGAATCCACTCCCCCTTGGGGTTGAGGGCGGTGCGCCACGCCTGCGAGGTCATGTCCTTCGTAAGCGGCTCGCCGAGGGTTGCCTCCAGCACGTCACCCTGCTTGGTCTGCCACCGCATTTGGCCTGAATAAGACAGGAAAATCACCGGACGCACAACGCCGTCGCGTAGGGCCTCCTCGTAACCGTAGGTGTAGTCCGCCCGCGAAGTGAGGTTCCCGTAGCCGTCCTTTTCGTAGTCCACGAACGGAATCAGCGCGGTGTCCGAGCGGAAGGGCGTACCCGTCAAGGAAAGTCGGCGCGCGGCGTGTTCGAAGGCGGCGCGAATGCCGGCACCCCAGGAAAGCGCGTCACCGCCGTGGTGGACTTCGTCCAGGATCACGAAGGTTTGACGCGCGCCGGTGCGGCGCCGATGAAGCTCAGGGTTGGCCGCGACCTGCGCGTAGGTGACGCATACGCCGTTGAAGAAGTCACCCTCCTGGCGCTGCGCGTTAGTGAAATCGGGGTCGAGTTGGATTCCCACGCGTGCCGCCGCGTTCGCCCACTGAGTCTTCAGGTGTTCGGTGGGGCAAACCACGGTGATGGTCTGCGCCTCCCCGCGCGCCAAAAGTTCCACCGCCACCCGCAGAGCGAACGTTGTTTTCCCAGCTCCCGGGGTCGCCACGGCGAGGAAGTCCCGCTCGTGGGAGTTCATGTAGAGGTTGAGTGCTTCCGCCTGCCAGGCACGTAGCGACGACGTCGTTCCCCACGCCGCGCGCTCAGGAAACGCCGGAGGGAGGCTCTCGGCGGCGCGAAGCGAAGGTGTTTGCGGGGTATTACGTGGCTGGCTGCTACCCAGCCTCACTTCCCACTTCCCGGAACGTCCGGGCCAAATGGCCAGCCACTACCCTGTTTGCCCATTTGCTCGAAAATTTCTTTACACACCGGGCAGACAGGGAAGCTCTCCGGGTTGCGGGTGGGCACCCAAACTTTCCCGCACAGTGCCACCACCGGGCGGCCGGTAAAAGCGGACTCAAGTTGGCGTTCCTTGCGCACGTAATGCGCGTAGCGCTCTTCATCACCCGGCGACTGCTCTTCTCGCGTGCGCTCTAAAACGTCAACAGAGGAAGCGCCTTCGGTTTGCGGACTCTGCGGAGCATCAAGCGGCTGAGAAGAACAAGTGATCATGTGGGAATTCTACTGCCCCACCTCGCGTAGTCCAGAAGTCCGCACGCGTGAGAATGTCTACTCGCCTCGCGCGCGAAGCGTGCACGACGGCGAAGCGCGCACAAGCCAGGCCGGCCAAAAGAAAAAGGCCCCGCATTTTGCGGGACCTTTTGAAGCCGTTAGAAAGTTACTTCTGGACGGCGTTCTTGAGGTTGGAACCAGCCGAAATCTTTACGCCGTAGCCAGCGGGGATCTCGATCTCTTCGCCGGTGCGCGGATTGCGACCCTTGCGAGCAGCGCGCTCGGTGCGCTCGAAGGACATCAGACCGGTGATCTTCACCTGCTCGCCCTTGGAGAGCGAGTCAACGAGGACCTTCTGCAGCGCGGCGATCGCCTTGTCGGCGTCGGACTTGGACAGGCCGGCTTCTTCGGCGATGGCCGCGATAAGCTCAGTGCGGTTGAGGGACATATGAATACCTCTCGTCTTATTGATCTAACTTCCATGGCTCGAATTCGAACCACTAGGCAGAAATGTAGCGGAATATCGGGCCACTTGCGGAATTTCGAGACGAATTGCCGCGTGTCTTCGCCAAACGTGGAGAACATGAGGCACTTTTGTCACAAAATCCCCAATTCTCCTACCTGAGATGGAGATTCGCACCCCTGGAGTGTGAACATCATCCGGCCCATCGCGCCGACCACCGGCCTATAATGAGCATCGAAAGTATCGGGGCCGCCGCCGGGCAGGCGGGGCTCCCGCGCTCATACGCGGCGGCGCATCGCGCGAGGTTTTTCGAAGCGCCCACACACCGTAGCGGCGCGCCTCTCCGCCATGCACTCCCGTTAGCGCCAGCGATGGCCCACCAACGGTAAGGAATGATGTGAAGCAATTCATCAAAGAGCACGCGAAAGTACTCAAGCTAGTTTTTTACGCGCTCATCGCCGTCGCCGTCGTCTTCATCGCGAAGGGGCAAATTGCCGAACTTTCCGGCGAGCGCATGCACGCCGTGCTCTCGGGTACTCCCAAGCCGCTCCTCATGGAGCTGGTAATCCTCGCCTTCGTGGCGTTCTCCGCCACCGGCCTCTACGACGTTTTTGCCGCCCGCTCGGTAGGCGTGGACCTGCCCGCCGCACACGCCCTGCGCATTGGCTGGATTGCCCAGGCCTTCAATAACTTCGCCGGCCTCGGCGGCCTCACCGGCGGAACCATCCGTGCCCGCTATTACTCCAAAGCCGGCGCCGACCCGAAGAAAGCGGTGGGCGTTTCGGTGGCGGTGTGGGCCGCGAACCTCCTCGGCCTGTTCGCGCTCCTCCTCGTCACGCTGCCTTTCGCCTCACGGTACGACGGGCGCTTCCTCATCGTCCCGGTTATCGCCTGCCTCTATATCCCGATCTACTTCATTGCGGGGAAAATCCACTTCTGGAAAATTGACCTGCGCTCTACGGTGCTCGGCCAGCAGGACTGGCGCACCAAGGTGGGAATGTTCATTGCCTCGCTTGCGGACTGGCTTGCCGCCGCGCTCTTCTTCTGGCTCTGCGTGCACGTATTCTCCCCCGGCGTCGGCCTGCTCCAAGCAATCTTCGTTTACGCCACCGCCACCCTGGTGGGCTTGCTCTCCTTCGTGCCGGCCGGCTTGGGAACCTTCGACGTCACCGTTTTCGCATTCTTTAGCCAAATGGGCGCCGACCCTTCCGAGCTTGCCCTGGCGCTGGTAGCCTATCGCGTCACCTACTACCTCTTCCCCTGGCTGGCGGCCGTAGGCGCGTGGCTCTACGAATTCATTGCGCCGAAGATCGGCTTGGTCAACCGCGAGAGGCGCGAAGCTGTGCTGGTCACGGTGCTCTGGGTGGCCATGTTCTTCACCGGTGTGGCGCTGATTGTTTCGGCGGTGGCGCCCGGTTTCACGCGCCTGCCTGGCTTCCTGCACTATTTGGTACCCATTGAGGTAGCCCGTGCTTCTCGCGCCGCCTGCCTGATGGTGGGGTTAATGCTGGTCATCCTCTCACGCGGCATTCGCCAAAAAATCCAGCGCGTTCACACCGCCTGCCTGGTGCTTCTTATCGTGGCGATCGTGGCCGGTACCGCGCGCGGTTTTGACACGCAAATGATTGTGGTGCTGGTGATTTTCGCGGCCCTGCTCTATCTTTCCCGCGGCGCCTTCGTGCGCGGGCCGCTCGACTTCGAGTGGAAGTCGTTCACCGTTTCGCTGGTGATCGCGATCGGCGTACCGCTGGCGATTTTCGCGTGGCGATGGTCGAAGATTCCCGACGGCGTACAGGTCTATCCGCATGCCGGATGGCGCACCGGAATTTTCTATTTGCTCCTGGTGACGATCGTGGCTCTGGGCCTGCTTTTCTCGCGCTCGCGCGCTCCCGGATTCGAGTATCCGACGCCGGAGGAAACGCGGCGTTTCGAGGATTTCGTGGCGAAATACGGGGCGACGCCGTACACCCATCTTTTCTACCTCGGCGATAAATCCGTGTTTTATAACGAAGCCGGAACTGCCGCACTCATGTACCGGCCCTGGCGTAATTTGTTACTTGCGCTGGGTGACCCAATTGGTGACGAGGATGCCTTCGAGGAACTCCTCGACGAATTCGTCTCCTTCGCGGATACCCACGGCTGCAAGGCCTCCATTTACGAAATATCCGCCAAATATTTGGCGGCGGCGGCCAACACCGGCTACAGCTTCCTCAAAATCGGCGAAGACGCCACGGTTGTGCTGGAGGATTATTCGAACGTTGGCAACAAGGGCAAGGTGTTCCGGCGCATGCGCAATCGCATGGGCGAAAAGGGAACGCATTTCGAGATGGTTCATCCGCCCTTCAGCCCGGAGTTCCTCAGCGAAATCCGCGATGTTTCCGATTCCTGGTTGCGCGGCCGCGATGAGATGGGCTTCTCGCTTGGCTTCTTTGACCCCGACTACCTCGGGCGGGCCCCGGTGGCGGTGGTGCGTAGCGAGGCCCGGGTGGAGGGCTTCGCGAACCTTATGCCCATGGAAGAGGGCGTTGCTTCGGTGGATCTTATGCGCATTCGGCCCGATGCCCCGGGTGGCACGATGGACGGATTGTTCGTTTCGCTGATCGAATGGGCGAAAGAAGCTGGCTATCACGCCTTCAATTTGGGCATGGCCCCGCTTTCCAATACCGGTTCTAGCCGGCATTCGCGTGCCCAGGAAAAGATCGTGCGCTACGTTTACGACTTCGGTAATCGCGTCTATAACTTCCGCGGTTTGCGCTCCTATAAGGAAAAGTTCAAGCCGAAGTGGATTTCGCGGTACCTCATTTACTCCGGTGCATCCTCGCTAGTGCCGACCCTACTGGCTCTTCTCAGCGCGGTGCAACATCCGGACCGCACCCACGGCGCGATTCCGCTCACGGACTCCCACCCCGAATCCGCCATTGCCATTGACTGCCCCGCCGCTCTCGCAGCGCAACAGGAAACGCACCCGGAGAATGCTCCCTCCGCGCAGGCGCAAAACTCCTAAGCGTGGCGGGATAAGGGGAAAACAGGCCGCGGGCGTATCACTGCTCCCACACCAGTTCGCCGCCCACAAAGGTGGCACGCATACTGGCTTCGAGGAGCGCTTCAGGCCCGCAAGTCAGTAGGTTTTCATTGCATACGGCTATATCGGCATACTTTCCCACATCGAGAGTCCCTAGCTCTCCCTCACGTCCTACCACGTAGGCGCTACCGTGCGAATAGGCGCTCAGTGCTTGCCGCATACTAATCTTTTGCTCCGGAAGCCACCCCTCGGTAGGCCTGCGAGTTTGGGGGTTCTGGCGCCAGACCGCACACGAGAGAACCTCGCGCCAGTTCGCGGGCGAGCACGGAGCATCGGTTCCGAACGCCATAACCGCTCCCGTTTCTGCATAGGTGGCGAAGGGCCACATGAATGCCGCCCGCGCCTCCCCCAAATCGCGAGCCGGTTGCTCGGTATCGATGGCCAGGTGCTGGGGTTGTACCGAGGCAACGACTCCCAACTGAGAAAAGAGCTGAGCGTCTTCGCGGGTGAGGTTTTCAATATGTTCTAGGGAGTTGCGGCCTTGCTCCGGCACTCCAAATCGCACCTGAGCATCGCGAATGATCTCAAGGGCTTCGCTGACCGAGCGGTCTCCAATGGCGTGGATGCGTACCGGAATATGATGCTCCGCCGCATTCATAATGAGTTCGCGCATTTTTTCCGGTTCAATCGTGGGCCGTCCGCTATCGCCGGCAAAGTACGGATTGCTGTAAGGCTCGAGGAGCCAGGCAGTATGAGCGCTGGAGACGCCGTCGAAAAATTGCTTCATTCCCGGAGCGCGCAACAGCGACCCGCGCAAACGCGCGCGCAGGGCAAGGATTCGATCGAGGTCACCGATAAGCTGCGGGAAGAGGTGAACTCGCATGGCAAGTTTCCCTTCGCTTTCAAGTTCCTCGTAAATTCCCTCATTTACGCAGTCCGCGCCCGGCAGAGGACACAGCGCCATATCGCAGAGGCTGGTGAGCCCTTGCGAAAGCATGCGCTGGAAGTGCCCTTCGTAGGCGCTTTTAACCATCTGGCTTGGGATCGATTTGAAAATCCGGGATGCGTAGAGCATCGCGGCGGCCTCACGTAGTACCCCGGTGGGGATGCCCTGGACGTCACGTTCAATAATTCCGCCATGCGGTGGACGAGTTTCGCGATCGATGCCGAGGATTCGCAGGCCGGCGCTATTGAGCCAAAGATTATGGCAATCGCCCGAGTACATGGCCACCGGGCGGTCGGGGAAGGCGGCGTCGAGAGAATCCTTCGTAGGAACTCGCGGCGGATCCCACAAGGCATACCGATATCCTTGCCCAATAAGCCATCCATCGTTGGGCGCACGGGCAGAGAATTCCTGTAGGTGCCTCACGCAGTCCTGCTCGTTTTTGCCGCAGTAGCTGGTGGCTATTTCAGACGGGAAAAGCGCCGTATGGAAAACGTGTTGGTGTGCGTCATGGAATCCCGGGCAAATGAAGGATCCGCCGAAATCGAACAGCGGAGCCCCCTCGCACTCGTATTGTTTCGCCTGTTCATAGGGTACGCGGGCGACGACGCGGCCCGCGCGCACCACCAGCGCCGCGGGAACGTCCGGAAAATCGTGATTGAGAAATACATGACGCGAAGCGATGACGGCATTCGCGGCCATTCTTTGCTCCATTGCCTTCTGGCTCCTCTGGATCGGCAACCAACCGCACTCCGATGTGCTCCTGGCTGTGCATACCTACATAGATATTTTAGTACAAACGTACCACCTCGGGATTGCCGATAGCCCCACAGACCCTTAGTTAATTTGCAACGCCGTGCCCGCGCCTCATCGCGCCGTGATCCGCAGGCGCGCCTCGCCTGCTATGGCGCGAGGATAATCTCCCGCTCGCATACCGCGCGCACCACTTCGGGATCGTGGGTGATTACCAGGAGCGCGGCATGGTCCTTAATCCGTAGTAGAACTTCGCAGAGGGAATCGCGAGTGGCGGGGTCAAGGCTCGAGGTGACTTCGTCCAAGATAATGAGCCTCCGGTTGACCGCCAACGCGCGGGCGAGGGCAAAGCGCTGAATCTGCCCGCCCGAAAGCTGGCGCGGGTAGCGCTGGGACCAGTCCTCGGGCAAGCCAACTAGCCGCGCCGCCTCATCCGCACTAAGCGAAGCACCGTCGTTTTCGACGCCGTCTTTGCCGCGCTGATCGGCGTGGCCATTAGCCCGAGCAAATATGCCCCGAGCTCGAGCTTCGGCGCGATGCATGCTCACCCCGAGGGTAAGGGCGGGATTGACCGCGGTCACCGGATCTTGGGTGACCCAGCCCAGCGCCCCGCGTAAGGAGCGCGGCCAGGCTTCCAAGCGGGCCGGGAGGGCCGTTCCATCGAAAACTACCTCGCCGCCAAAGCGCGGCCACAGCCCCAGCAGAGTGCGGGCGATCGTTGTTTTACCCGCTCCCGAACGCCCGGTAATTGCCAGGGCTTCGTGCGCGCTGAGCTCAAAGCTCAGATCGCGCACTACCGGCTCAGCCAGCGTTGGCGCACCCGCGCTCAGAGACCGCACGGTAAGAAGCGGTGTTTTACTCGACGAGCTAGCCTTCCGCGAACCACTTCCCCTCTGCGAACCGCTCCCCTGCCGCGTGGCCTTCACCCCCTCGGCCGACCCTGAACTCACCGCCACATCGCCGCCCGGCACATCGCCGCCCGCCGCTCTGCCCTGCGCTTCGCCCGGCTCATTTCCAGGCACCTCGTCCGGCCCCACGCCAAGCCCGCCGCCCGCGGGCACCAACACATCGGAGGTGATCCGCCCTGCCTCAAGCCGTACCACCCTGTCCGCCACGGCCGGAATGATTTCTAGCTGGTGGGTAATCGTTAGAACGGTGCAATTGAGTCGCGCGACCAAAATCTGCACCAACTCCAAAACCTTGGCGGTGGTTTGCGGGTCGAGCCCGGAGGTGGGTTCGTCCAAAATGAGTAGCTGCGGACGCTTCATGAGGGTGCGGGCCAGGGCAACGCGGCGGCGCTGCCCGCCCGAAAGTTCCGCCGGAAAGCGGCGCAAGAATTCTTCGGTAGCGGGCAGTCCAAACGTCTCCATAGCGGCCTGCACAGCGGCGTCGTCCACGTCCGGCCCGGCAAATTCGGTCACCAAACGGCGCACGCGGAAGGTCGGAGTCAGAGAAGCTGCCGGATCTTGGTCCACGCGGCCGATCCCTCGGCGCACCTTTCGCAGAGTCGAATACTTGGGGCGATGATGGGCGGCGTCGACCACCGCGACGGCGTCGGGAAAACCACCGGAGAGCTCCCCGGAAAGCCGCACGCTACCGGAGGCGAGGTGCAAGCCGGGGGCAATGTAACCCAGCACCGAGAGGGCGAGGGTGGATTTTCCAGAACCCGAGGGGCCGACGATGGCCACGCGCTCGCCGCCGCGCACCTGAAGATTAATGGCGTCGAGGACAGCGCCGGCGGCGGAGGTAATCGTGAGATCGGTAATTGCAATCATTTTGCCTCCCGGTTCGCGGCGTCAATAAACAGGTTGAGCGGCACGGTGAGGGCGATAATCGCGAGCATGGGTGCGCCGCAAGCCCACGGGTTGAGCGAGAGGCCGAGGAGGTTTTGGGAAACCATATTCGGCCACAAAAACCCGGTTGACGAGCTGGTCGAGCCGAGGAAGGAAACCGTGGAGAGCAGGTAAATCGCGGTGATGACGGAAAACCCAAACTCGGTAGCAATCGGGCGGGCGAGCAGCGGGACTACCTCGCGTACCAGGGCGACCGGAGTGCTGTCGCCGGCCACCCGCGCTTCCTCGTAGAACCCAGAGCGGAGCAGCGGCGCTACCGTGGTTTGGTAGTAACGCGAGGAGAACGGCGCCGTGAGAACAGTGGCAATGGGGACCGTGGCCCAGAGCGAGCCGCCCGAGGCGGAGTAGGCCACCAGGCTCATCACCATCATGGGGATAATGAGGGCGGCGTCCAGGGCGAAGCGGGCAACGCCACTGCCGCGAGCGCGCGTGGCCATCCACATTCCGAGAGCCAAGCTCAGGGCTTGGCAACAAAAGGCCGTGACCACCGACGCGAAGAGGAGGCGCCGCCCGCCTAGCAAAAGTTGCGGGGCGAGGGGGCGGCCCAGATAGTCGTAGCCGAGGCCCCACGGCCCGCCGGTTTCGTATGCTATGGCCTCGGTGGTGAGTGGATCGCCCAGCCGGGTGGCAAAGAGCGGGCCCGCGAGCGTTGCGAGTAGCACCAGGATTACCATCGCGCCCCACAGCTTGGCGCTCCAAGAGAATTTGCGTCGCATCTAGATCACCGCCGCGATTCGCTCAAAACGCTTACCAATGAAGTCAGCGAGGATGTAGGCGATGGTGGTGACGGCGATAAGCGCTCCCCCGATGCCCATCACCACGGGTACATCGCGATTATTGATAGCCCCGATCAGGGAATAACCGACGCCGGGGAAAGACGTGACGGTTT
This sequence comes from Actinobaculum massiliense, assembly GCF_001457435.1. Classification (GTDB taxonomy): domain Bacteria; phylum Actinomycetota; class Actinomycetes; order Actinomycetales; family Actinomycetaceae; genus Actinobaculum; species Actinobaculum massiliense. The sequence goes on from NZ_LN881717.1 coordinate 312,599, forward strand.
CGATCACGACCGTCCCGCCCAGGAGGTAGGGAATCATCTGTACGAAGAGCTGGCAGATGGGGTAACTCGCGGTGGGAAGCAGATGGTGGAAAAGCACGGTGCGGGGAGGAAGGCCGGAAAGGTAGGCGTCTTTGACGTAGGCCGTATTCGCGTAGGTGGACACCAGCGCCCGCACGCGGCGGAAAAGCGAGGCGGCGCAGAGGATCCAGAGGCACAATGAGGGCATAATCAGCGCCGTCGGAGCCTGCCAGACGGTGCGGCCCGGCCCGGGCACCGAGAGCACCGGGAGCCAGCCCAGAACCTGCGCCAGGACGAATACGGCAAGGATCCCCACCACGAACTCCGGCATTGCCGTGACGATTGTCGCCAGGCCGTGGGAAACGCGGGTAAAACGCGAGGGACGGGCGCCGGCGTAAATGGAGACCGGCAGGGCGATAAGAAACAATCCGGCAAAAACAATCGCTGCTACCGTCAGGGTAGAGATAACCGGGGTAATAAGAGTTTGGGAGACCGGCACCCCGGTAACAAGAGTTGTCCCCAGGTCCCCGCGCACAAAGCCGCTCAGCCAGTCGAAATAGCGCGCGAGCACCGGGGCATCCAGGCCCATAGCCTCGCGCGCGGCTTCCACCGCGGCCTCGCCGTGGCGGCCGGCGCTTACCGTGGCGGCATCGCCCGGTAGCGCCTGGACGAGCGCGAAAAGGGCCAGCGTGGCGCAAGCAAAAAGGCCAATTCCGCGGAGCACCCGCCACGCGAGCCACGCCCCGAGGGACTGGCCCGCGTGGCGGGTATTTTCGGCAGTAGACGTCATAGAATTCGCTACTTGGCCGGGGTGAAGGTGGCGTTGGCCAGGAGCGGCACGGACTGGGTGGTAACCACACCATTGAGGCCAGCGCGGCTAGCGCTCAGCTGCTTCTGGTAGCCCCAAATGAGGTCGCCGCCGTTATCGTGCTGATCCTTGAGAACCTTCTGCACGTTTTCTTCCTGTATTTTCGCGTCCGTGGAGGTCATCGCGGTCTGCAGAGCCGCGGAAATTTCCGGGGAGCTGTAGCCCGAAACGTTGTAGGGCGACTCGGCGGAGACCTGGCTTTGTAGGTTGCTGATCGGCAAGCGGTTAATCCAGTAGAAGGTGAAGGCCGGGGCCTGGTACACCTTCTCCATCTGCGCAAAGAAGGTTTGCGCGTCCAGCGTTTCCACGGTGACGGTCACGCCCACCTCGGCAAATTCCTGCACCATCAGCTCGGCGGCCGCGGTCTGACCGGGCACAATATCCGAAGCGATAATGTTGAAGCTCGTGACGCCCTTGCGAGCGAAAATCTCACGCGCCTTATCCTTATCCGCGGTGGTCTGGGCCAAATCCTCGGGGTAGGTGACGTAGCCCTTGCCGCTCATGTCGTTTCCGACCTCGCCGGCTTCCTCACCAATAAGCGTCTTGACCATCTTGTCGCGGTCGAGGGTCAGCTTCGCCGCCTGGCGAACCTCCGGATCGTTGAAGGGTGCCACGCGGGTGTTGAGCACGAGCTCCTTCACCGTGGCCGATTCAAGCGACGGCTCGGGAATCACGATGTCCTTATTGGCACTGAGGGTGCGCATGGAAGCCATATCCAGGCCCCAGGCATAATCAATTTCGCCGCTCTGCAGGGCCTTAGCCTGCGCTTCCGAATCGGCAACCGGCACCAGGGTGACGGTCGGAATCGCGGGCTTGCCCGACCAGTACTTTTCGTTAGCGGCCATGGTGTAGCCGGTGCTCGAATCGCCTTCGGTCACCTTGTAGGTTCCCGCGCCGACGCCGTCGAACTTCCCCTTGGGGGCGATCGGCGACATCATACCCAGCGAGGACTCCAGGAAGTCCGACTTCGGAGCCTTGAGCTTGAGAGTGGCAGTGTTTTCGGTTGCGGTGGAGGCGCCATAGTCGACGACGCCGTACATCGCGGCAAAGTTCTGCGACTCAGACAGGTGCTTTAGGGAATCGATGACGTCCTGGCCGGTGACGGCGGTGCCATCAAAGAAGGCGAGGTTATCGCGCAGGGTAATCGTCCACTCGGTAGCATCCGCGTTCGGTTCAATGGACTTGGCCAAGGAGAGCTGGGCGCCGTCCTCGGTCACGTAAGCCAGCGAATCGTAGAGGTAGAACAGCAGTAACATCGAGCCGGGGGTGGTGGCCACATTTGGATCGAAGGTATCCGTGGGAGCGAACATTGCACCCATCCGGATCGGTGAGGATTCTGCCTGGGCCGCCGCGCTTTCGCTGGCGCCGGTGGTTTCGGCGGCCGGCTTATTTGCCGTGCCAGAGCAACTCGTCAGGGCAAGCGCGAGGCTTGCGCCGAGGGCGGCCAATGCCCGCCCGAATTTCTTCGTCATAGATTTTCCTTTACTGGTTTGGTTTGCAGCTATGTTCTGACAAGTCTTCGCGTCCGACGTGCCTAGTCCCCGCCCGCGGCATCGCGCCTAATTCCCGCCCGCGGCCAGCGACCAGCCGACGCTGCGGTCTTGGTGATGCCAGAAGTCCTGATAGGGGCCGGGGATATCGATCAGCGCCTCGTGGTTGCCCAGCTGGGCCACGCGCCCTTCGGCGTCGAACACCACCACCTGATCAGCAGAGCGGATGGTTTCGAGCTTGTGGGCGATGACGATCAAGGTGGAGTCTTGGCGAAGCTGCTCCATCGCCGCCACGATATTCGCTTCGTTCTCGGCGTCCAGGGCGCTAGTGGCCTCATCGAAGAGGACGATTGGGGCGCGTTTGACGAGCGCGCGGGCGATGGAGACGCGCTGGCGCTCACCGCCCGAGAGCGCGGTGCCGCCCTCCCCCACGCGCGCCTCCCAACCATCGGGAAGGCGCTGGGCAATTTCGGAAACTCCGGCCATATCGGCCGCCCAGCGGATTTCTTCCTCACTGGCGGCGGGATTGCCCACCCGGATATTGGCAAGCAGGGTTTCATCAAAGAGGTAGACGTCCTGGAAAACCATCGAGAGTTGCTTCATTAGGTCTTCCGTGCGTTGGGAGCGCACATCTACTCCGCCCACCAGCACCGCGCCGGCATCGACGTCGTAAAAACGCGACACCAACCGCGCCACGGTGGTTTTCCCGCAACCGGAAGGGCCAACGAGCGCGCACATCGAGCGGGCGGGAACGCGGAAGGACACTCCGCGCAACACCTGCCGCTCGGGAACGTACCCGAACTCCACCTCGCGCAACTCCACGCTGCCGGGCGCGCTCAGCGGCGCGGAGACTTCCGGTTCGGGCAGGGATGGGGCGTCGAGCACGCTGTCGACATGCTCCATAAGCTGGCGGCGCTCTTCGAGCCCGACGGCGCTGGCGCCCAGCTCTTCCAGCATGGAGGTGAAGCGCAACGCCATACCGATGGTGACGACGCCTTCTAGGATCCCAATTCGCGCGCCGAGCATCAGGTACGTGGCCAGGGTAATCATCGAAATAATGATGATCTGAAGGAAAACCCCGTTGAAGATCTGCCCCACGGTTTCCCAGGCGAGCCCGCGCCGGCCTTCGCGCCGGCTCTTTTCGAAGGCTTCTTCGATTTCCCGGTAGCTCCCCGAGGCATTGCACGAGCGCAGAGCGCCCTGGCATCGCGAAAATTCGATAACTCGGGCGGCGAGCTCGTTTTCGCTCGGTTCGGAGATCTTCTTGCCTTTATTGATGAAATGCCGGGCGAGGGTGAGGAAAATCAGCAGGAACGGGATTGCTACGGTGAGTAGCGCACCCAATTCCCAGGCCCAGAACCACGAGCCAATGCAGATAACGCCAGCAGCCACCGTAGTTTGGATAAATTTGTAGAGGAAGTGCGCCGCGGATTCGCCCAGGCTCATCATTTCCTGGGTAACCATGCGAGACATCGACCCCGCGCTGGAACCCTTGAACCAGCCCAGCGGGAGGGAGGCAACCTTCGAGCCGACAGCGTAGTGCACGTGCTTCAAGAATCCGAGCGCGCCCATATATCCGGTGCGGGTGCCGAAGAAGTCAATCAGCACCGAGGCTGCCGCATCGACGGCGAGGACGATCATCCATTGCCAGAAACTCAGGCTCCACACGGGTGCGCCGGTGCCGAGCGCCATCGAGGCGGGGAGGAGAATGAGCAGGCCGAGGCCCATGAGGGCGCCGGCAAAGGAGCCGAGGAGGGCGCCGGTGCGGAAGTTACGCCAGGAGGCATCGTCCATCAGGCGCCGATAGTGCAAAATCAGCGGGGTTTTCTTCGCCATTAGTTCTCTGCCTTCTCCGCGAGCGCGCCCGATTGGGCCAGCAAAGCTCGGTAGTGCGGTTCATCGAGAAGTTGTTTGTGGGTACCCACCGCGGTGACCTCGCCGTGATCCATTACGGCGATTTGATCAACCCCGCGAATGGAGCGCGGGCGATGCGCAATAACCAGAACGGTGCGGCCTTTGACCAATACGTTGAGCGCTTCTTGGATCTCGGTTTCGGATTCCGGATCGGCGAAAGCGGTGGCCTCATCGAGCAGGAGAATCGGGGCATCAATGAGGAGCGCGCGGGCAATCGCAATACGCTGTTGCTGGCCGCCAGAAAGGCCGGTGTCTTGGCCGAGTACGGTGTCGTATCCATCCGGCAGGCTCATAATGTAGTCATCAATTTGCGCGGCGCGGGCGGCAGCGCGCACCTCCTCCAGGCTCGCCTCGGGTTTCCCGAGGGCAATATTGGCGCGTACGGAGGTGGAGAGCAGTTGCGCATCCTGGAGCACAAAAGAGACCGTGCGGTAGAGGGTTTCCTGGTCCATCTCGCGCACGTCCACCCCGCCGATTTTTACGCTTCCCTGGTCTGGATCCTGGAAGCGGGCAATCAGGGTGGCGAGGGTTGATTTGCCGGAGCCCGATGGGCCGAGCAGAGCGGTGATCGTGCGCGGCTGGAGCTGAAGGGAAACGCCGCGGAGCGCGTGGGTATCACCGTAGGAGAAGTGGACGTTTTCAATTTCGACGCCGGTGCCGTTGGGCTTCTTCCCGCGGGCCGGGGTTTCCAGATTTTCGACGTCGAGAATTGAACAAATGCGCATGGCCGCGCCCCCGGCGAGCTGATAGGACCAAGCAATGGCGGAAACGGTTTGGATCGTCCCGGGTACCACAATTGCGATCAACGTCGTCGTGAGAACTTCCGCGACGGTGACGGCTCCGGTGCTCACAAGCAAGGCACCGCCGCCAAGGTTCACCAGTAGGAGGATAGGGATAGACACCCAGGTGAAGGACAGGCAGGAGATCGTCACCAGCGGCATACACCAAGCGCGGTAGAACTGGGAGAACTCATTGGCGGCCTTAATATAGTTGCCGTGCGCCTCGCCAACGCGGCCGAAGGCCTTGACCACGCTAATGCCGGAGACGAACTCGACCATGGTGGCGGAGACCTTCTGGAGTTTCGTATCCATCTCCGCGGTTTTTTCCGGCATATCGCGCATGGTGACGGCGTAGGTGCCAACGTAGAGCGGAATCGTGGCGATGGAGAGAAGCCCGAGGCGCCAGTCGATAACGAAGGCATAAATCACCAGGGCCACCGGGGAAACCACGGCGTTGAGCTTGTCTATGGGGCCATGGGCGATGACGGTGTGGACCGTCGTCGTATCGTCTTGCACCGCCTTGCGCACAATCCCCGAGTTCGACTCCGTAAACCAGGAAAGCGGGGCTTTAGCCAGCCGCTCGATAATGCCGCGGCGCAGAATATCGCGGAGCTTGAGGTCAGAGAAATGCGTCACGAGCAGGGCAATGAAGTACAGCAGAAGTCGGAGCGAGAAAGCGCCGGTGAGGATCGCGATGATCGTCCACACTTGGTCGGTGTCCACCGCGCTCAGGCTTCCCGCATCGGTGAGGACGCGGCCGAGTTCAACCAACGCAATATAAGGGGCAATCGCGAGGATCCCGGAAATAATGGTAAGGATTTGCGCTACGAGGATTCGGCCCCGAATTGGTTTTGTGAGCCGCCGAATTGCGGCTTGCCCGGCAACGGCTTTTTCTTTATCCCGATCGGCTGGCTTGCCCTCAGCCACCTGCGCGCTTTGATCTGCCATGCAACAAACACTTTCAGCTTGGTACGGGTAACCTTACCTACAAATGGCAACATTATAACCCGGCCAAAACAGTGTCAATTAAAACTGAAACTACTTCTGCACCAGGTCTTCGAGGCAACATATCGAGTTGCCGAGGGCGACATCCATTGCGGCAAACTCGCCGTTCCTCGCGGAGGAAGGGCGGCGCCATGCGCATCCAAGAATCACAGGACTTCCCCGGTCCTGATTGCATTAATATCCCGATGGACGTGGCCTCGCTACCGGTGTCGAACGCGGGTGCGCCGTTCACCAAAAGCCGCACACACCGCGATTCGGCAGGCTTTTCCCGGCGCGAAGATTTGGTGCCTCTCTCGCTCGAGGGACAGCGGCCTGGTCCGCGACGTCCGCGATGTGATTACGGACGGCCGCTTTGATCTCCCCTTAGAGGCGCTGGCGCTGACGAAAATACGCCGGTTTGACGCCTACTACCTCGTGGAACGTGAGGCCGCCGTTTTGCTCGATCACGTTTCGCGCGCCGGGGTGAGGGCGCGAAAGGTCGACGTCGACCCGACAACCAAAGAATTCACGGTCGACGACGCCGACTACCGCCGCGCCTCGCGGACACTTCCCGGAGGTGGGCGCTAGGAACATCTAGGCCACGCGCAAAGAGCTGCGCGGACGTGCGTTGAGAACTGCGCGGACAAGCGGTGCGAACCCCGTGGAAGAGCACTGAGAAGCTCTAGGCCGCGTGGAAACAGCGCGTAGCATTGCCCTCGAAAAAGATTTCAAGGACGATATTTTTCAACGGGTTTTCCAAGAGCCGAGAGAAGAAATCATGGACGATTACGTGGAATTTATTCCGAATGCCGGCGCTTGCCTGGCGACCGTCAACGTTTTGACTGAGGCCGGAGGAGTGCGTTGGATGGTGCGGGAAAATCCGCACGCGCCGGGTGACACCGGATGGCTAATCATGAGTTCGCTGGATACCTCCGAGTACCTGGACAATCCGGCCAACTCGAAGGTGTGCAATTTCAACACCGTGTGCATGATTGAGCCCGCCCTTATTGGGATCTGGAATTTCCCGGTCGGCTCGGATCTGCAGATCGTGCGCGATGCCAAGAGGATCAGCGTCGTCGACACTCCAACCGGCCGTATCATTCCCTCCGAAGAGTTTTTCGTTCCGCCGGCGTGGCAGCGGAGATAACACAAGTAAGCAATATCGAAATACGAAGCATAGCAATAGGCTTGTGGAACAAAACGTGTTGCTGGCTGGTAGACGTGCCGCCATTGTCCGGAGCGATGGAAGTCGGTCCAGTTGACTGCGGTTCCCCATCGTTGGATTTCTTGTTGAGCGTGGTGAAGGGTGGCTGACCTACGGAGGAGTTCACCGATCTGGTCATCAGTGACCGGGGCTTCGAGCAGTTGCGCCGGCGGCTCGAGAAACTCGATGGTCATTCCACGTGACGAGCTCTGCACACCAGGCTAGGGTTTCCTCACATATTGATACGCGGAGGGAGGCTTTGGCAATACTGTAGATATCGATACCTGCCGGTGTAAGTAGCTGGCTTGTTGTATAGCATACAACCACGCTGGGGCATGAAACGTGTAATGCTGAATATATTTGCATGGCCAGGATTTCGACACGACCAAGGCTATATCGCTACCTCCTGAGCTCATCATCACATCCGAGGTTGCGATCAGGTCAAAAACGCTCGCCACACGGCACTGTTTTCATGCGAGCCCCCGACCAGCCCAACACATGAGTTTTCGTCCACGCAATCACACGCAATGAAAAGAACAAGCTTGCCCGAGAACCAAATCCCGTCGATGCACACCACGTTATGAACCTCGTCAACGAGCGGGGCTAGCGGCCATTGGTTCCACAACGGCGCAAACTTCGGGCGCGTCGTCCGGCCCTGACCGGGCATATCCACATATCTGCACCGACCGGTCACATGAGGCAAGAAAGTTTCATTAATTCACCCTATTTTTAAACGCAACTTGCGCCCGTAATGAAGCAGAAAAGCCCGACTCCAGCAATAGAGATGGCTAGCGAAAAAGTCAGCTGAATCGGCTTCCACCACACCTATGGCACGACACCTGCTAGCCGGCAAGAGGTTTTATTCTTTAAGCCTAGGAATAAGAACAACTGTGTGGGATAATCTGCACCGAGCGCCGTAGTATCTCTAGGTGCGAGGCGCCCTTTTTAAACCTCGAAACATGCGTAACCAAGGCTTTGTCTAGTTCACGCCGGCCAAAGTGCACGCTTAAGGGAGCATTGAATGGCAAGGAAATTATTAACGAAGATATTAGCGGCCGCGCTTGCGGTACCGTTACTAGCATCAGGGTTGACGACGCCCGCACAAGCGGAATCGAAGCCTTACCCGCGTTTTTACCAGGTACCCTCCTCCTTAGATGTGAAGGACTTCGAATTCACGTTGAAGGACCCCTCGGGTCAGCAACCTGATGTAGTCCTCAAAAAGGGCGGACTTACCTCTAAATACTTGTATCCTGGCTGGAAAGTGACTGGTAGCCTTACCTTAATGCCGGGTCAGTTTCGTGAATGTGACAGAGGGTTGCCACTCAATAACTTCACCGTGACGTTAGACGGAGAGAGGGAGAACGCCAGCCTGGTGTACTCCATCGCGGACTATGAGCTGAAACAAGATGATTCTGACATCATCCAGTGCGGCAATTCGGAGTCATACCTCAACGTCCGGTACGCACTCAACGGTGGAAATTGGACGGATAAAAACTATCCCAGCAATACCGACATAGCTGTCGCTCCCGGCGAGACCGTCTACAAGCCGTCCGACCCCGTCCACGCGGGGCACAAGTTCCTCGGCTGGGAAGAAGTCGATGATAAAACGCTCGCGGGAACTAAAGCGGATAAACCCTATGACTTCAGCGAGTCTGCCCCTGACAATCCCACGGATTACGCCAAGATGTTACAGAACCTGGGACGTAGCTTCACATTGCGAGCTAAGTGGGAGAAGGAAAACAACACCACTAAGTTCGTTCGCCCAAAAAATGAGAGTTTCGAAGAGTTCAACCTGGTTGCTTCCAACCCGAACAATCCCTCGGAAAACATGGTCCTAAACGACCCGGGCAAGGAGTACAACATCCCTAAGGGATGGGAAATCAACGGCACAATTAAGATGGTGCCTAATATGCGGCTAGATCACACAGGCGACGAGGTCAACATCAAAGTGAGCGATTTCGAAATCACCGCCACGGTCGATCCTGATGATTTCGAAAAGATTAACTACATCTACACGCTGAAGCACTTCAAACCACGTGGCGATATCAGCATGTATGAGATGATTACCGTCCCGATTGACACCGTTTCATACCACCTAAATGGCGGTACCTGGACCGACGTCAAACGAGTTCCTACTAGCAACTACGGCCTTGGCCAGACCGACACCGAAAAGCAGATGCACTTGGTGCCCGGGGAAACGGTTTACAAACCCACGGATCCCGTGCGCGATGGCTTCTTTTTCCGCGGCTGGAGCGCTATCAGCCAGCTGAGTGATGAGGCGCAGGACAGCAAAAATCCTAAGGTATTTGGGATTGATGAATACAAGTTCGATGAGACTGCAAAGGCTGACTTCAAAGTAAGAGGGAAGCTGGTTCACGTTTATGCCAACTGGGCAAAGATTGTGGGCCAGAACAAGGTCATCTCCGTTGGCGATAGTTTCGACCCTAAGGACCTTATCGCGACTGTTGTTGACCAATCCGGAAATGCCCTGAGCAAGGACGACGTCGTAGTAGAGGGCGATTACAAGACCGACACAGTTGGTACCTATGAGCTTTCCCTGAGGTACAAAGACGCCAAAAACGGCGATCCCGTCAAGGTTACCCTTTATGTAAATCCGAAGTTGGAGGTGACCGACAAGGAGATTGAGTTTGGCGATGAGAATTTCGATCTGTCCAGCATGATCACCAACGAGCCAGGTAAGGAAGTGAAGATCGACAAGGGATCGTTTAATCCCAACAAGGCTGGTACCTACCAGATCACATTCACTGTGATTGGCGAGGACGGCACGCCGATCGTGAAGACAGCGAATGTAACCGTCAAGCACCCCAAGCCCGCCCTGGCTGTGCACGATGTTGAGATCTGGGAAGGCGAGAGCTTCAAGCTAGCCGACATGATTGACGCTGAAAAAACAAACGGCGTCGCGGTTCCTGACCTGAACGCTCCATTCAATACCGCAGTTGCCGGGGAATACCCGATTAATTTCACTGTTACCAACCCTGACGGAGTAGAGACCACCGAGACTGCAAAATTGATCGTCAAGAAGCGGCTCACGCCGTTGACCCCTGCCCCGGTCCTCGAAGTCAAGGACCTGGAGATCTGGGAAGGTGATCCGGTTGATCTGTCCTCGATGGTGACGAAGGCCGAAGGCGGTAAGGCTCTAGCTAACCCGGACTCGAAGTTCGACGCCAACAAGGCCGGCACCTACCCGATCGAGTTCACCGTCACCGGTGAAAACGGTGCTAAGACGACCAAGTCCGCGAACCTGATCGTCAAGAAGCGGCTCACGCCGTTGAACCCCTGCCCCGGTCCTCGAAGTCAAGGACCTGGAGATCTGGGAAGGTGATCCGGTTGATCTGTCCTCGATGGTGACGAAGGCCGAAGGCGGTAAGGCTCTAGCTAACCCGGACTCGAAGTTCGATGCCAATAAGCCCGGCGAGTATACAATCGAGTTCACCGTCACCGGTGAAAACGGTGCTAAGACGACCAAGTCCGCGAACCTGATCGTCAAGAAGCGGCTCACGCCGTTGACCCCTGCCCCGGTCCTCGAAGTCAAGGACCTGGAGATCTGGGAAGGTGATCCGGTTGATCTGTCCTCGATGGTGACGAAGGCCGAAGGCGGTAAGGCTCTAGCTAACCCGGACTCGAAGTTCGATGCCAATAAGCCCGGCGAGTATACAATCGAGTTCACCGTCACCGGCGAAAACGGTGCCACCACAACCAAGACCGCGACATTGATCGTCAAGCCGCGGCCTGAAAGTGAAAAACTCGAATGTGTTTGCCCCGACCCGACTAACACCAGCTCTGGCAGTAATTCTCCAGCGGGCCCTAAAGGCACGGTGAAGAAGCAGCAAGAGGCAAGTAAGCCCAAGCTTGCTCACAGCGGTGCTCAGGGTGTCCTTGGAGCTGGCATAACGGCACTGATCACATTGGGAACTGGAATTGTGATCCTTCGTCGAAAGAAAATCTAATCAGGATTAGATAAAGAGTGGGGCCCGAGCGATCGGGCCCCACTCTTTTCTCTTTAGCACGCGCCGTAGCTTTCCCTTACACATTCTCTGCGCCGTACACACAGTATTTGGCTCTGATCGAAACGATCTCTTTTACCTCCATCCCGCGAGGACGAACGGTGGCCTGTGAGATAATGAGCCTCGTGCGCACGGAACATGTGGCTAATACACGGTCGAATTCAGAAGATGAGCGAGAACCCGTGACCCTTCCCTCTCACCGTCCTACCATCGGTGTCACTGTGACGATCGGATTGTGTCTGGCTGCGCTAATCGGTTGCGGTTCAGTGGCGTTAGATGCCTTTCCGTTTGCCAGAACACCAGTAAAAGTTTTATCACTCCTGGCCAGCTCCGGCCTGGGCTTCGTTATGATCGCGGTTATCGTCGGCTGGTTCGCGAAGTCGTGGAGAGTCGCTGCGGGTGTCGCGAGCGCTTCGATTCTGTGCGCTCTAACGATTTATTACGGGGCAACCATTCTGTTTAACCTACGCCCGAGCGCCGGTACGGCCGACCTCGCTAAAATCGCCGTTGTATGGACAGTTCTCGGTACTGGTTGCGGGATCGTCGTCGGGCCGACGGCATTCTTCGCTCGGCAAGGGAATCTGGCTCAACGATCCATCGCCACCGGTTTTCCGCTTGGCCTCATCCTCGGCCCGGTGGCCGCGCTCCCCTTCTGGGGTACAGATCTACGGAGCCCAGAACTACTTACGGTGGTATTAGTTACCGCTTTTATCCCCTGCGCGGGCATCCTCTTCTCGCTCCGTCGTACCCGTCCGGGCCTACTCCTGACCGCAACCCTCCTCGGTACAATCGCTTCTGCCGCGTTATTCCTCGCCGTATACGCCCTGTTCTACTAGTGCAAACTCTGAACTCGCGGTAGGCACCACGTTCTCGGGTTTGGCTCTCCTTGTGTGCCCATCTGACGGGTTCCCCTCGAAACGCTATTTTCGACATTCTTTCCTATATGGAAGGCTCACCATGAAGTCAATGAAAATTGATCTTGAAGGTTTTCGCTTCGAGGTCTCCAAACACAAATCAGACTATGAAGTAGAATGGCTCGATCGACCAGACGAGGGCTATCCCTCGGGTTATTCTGCCCTTTACGCCAACCGCTCGGACGGGAAATCCCCGCCGAGACCCGACGCCGAAATTGTCGCTGACATCAGGGATTGGCTGTTGGAGGAACTCCGCGAAAGGAATTTTCCAACTCAATAGGTGTCCCCCACCCGAGACTTAGTCACGGAAGTGAAAGCGGTCTCATCTTATGGGTTACGTTGAGAGGACGCCTCAAAGGCCGAAAAATAGAATTTTGGTTGCAGCTCATTCAAGCAGTTCATCGATCCAGCGTGTAGGAAGATGCTTAAACTTGAGTTCGTTGAGGACATCACGGTAGCGCGCAAACTCATCGAAGAGCACTTGTTTTCTGTCGCTAAAATCAGGATGCTCACGAAACTGGTTTTCCACATATTCAAGCAATAATCCAACTTGAGCAACCTTCTTTTCGATAAATTCTTCTAATAGAAGCAGGCTAAGCTCGGCGACATTTTCAACGCACCACGGAATTGTTAAATGGAGATTGTCCACCAACGTAGTAGCAATCTCATCACTTTCCGTGCCGTCCAAACTACGAGTAGCTAAAACGATGAAATGCGCAAAAATCTTGGAATTCGTTTGTTTCCATTCCCAACAATGGCTAGCATTCCAAAAATCTACAGGACGTGAAAGAATCTCTTCGCGTAAATCGTGAGAGCTCAAGAAATCTACCGATCGGACAAGATTAACAAAGTATTCGTGATCGCAACTCATTTTCCTCCACTAAATTGAAGCTTTACCCCAGCATTTAGCAGAGGGCGCAGGGACATTTTGTTATACCGGTGGTTGCTGCACGAGTGTTTAGCCCGATCCGGACGATTACGTATTCGAATTTGTTTTTCCTAAAAGAAAATCCCGAAGGTAAAAGCCCACGGGATATTCAGGTTGTCTCATCGCTATGCGAGTCAACTATGAAGTGGAGATGCGGGGAATCGAACCCCGGTCCGGCGATGTATAAAGAAGACTTCTCCGGGTGCAGTTCGCTCATAGTTATTCTCAGCTCCAGGGATCCACGCGAACTAGGCCCTGACGAACTTATCTACAAAAATGTCGCAGTTACGCCTGTAGCGGGCGTAACAACCAGTGGCTTTCTTAACGATGCCGAGTCCCTAGCGGAAAGCAACGCTAGGGCCGACAGATTTCGAAGCTCGCTGGTTAATTAGGCAGCGAGGGCGAAATCGGTGCTCTTGTTCTTGGCACCTATTGGTTTGCAGAGATCGTTATCGAGCGGACTCTGCGTCCTCGACCCGCTTCTCTTCAACTACCCATCGTCGTCGAAACCGATCATCCCCTATGCGGTTATGAAAAACCAACCGAAACCTCGCTCACAAAGCGAAGCAACGGATTCAATATTCTATAACGGCCGACGCGAGAAATCTATTCCGGGCGCAAAATCTTGCCCGGGCCTGCGCCTAGACCAACCCTTCACGACGCCGAACTGCACTCATGGCCCGCTCAGCTTCCCGATCCGCCTCACGGCGTCGCAAAGTTTCGCGCTTATCCCACTCTTGCTTGCCGCGTGCAACGGCGATCTCCAGCTTCGCTAGCCCGCGTACAAAGTACAGCTCAAGCGCCACAATGGTGTAGCCCTTGCGATCGACCGCGCGGGCAAGCTTTTCGATCTCGCGTTTGTGGAGCAAGAGCCGGCGCTTTCGGGTAGGAGCATGGTTGGTCCATGACCCCATGGCGTAGATCGGGATATTGATTCCGTGCGCCCACGCCTGCAGATGGTCGTCCACCTCAACCCAGGACTCAGCGAGCGACGCCCGCCCCATTCGAAGCGCCTTCACCTCGGTGCCCGAAAGTGAAAGGCCCGCCTCGAAAACGTCCTCAATGAAGTAGTCGTGCCGCGCCTTCTTATTGCGCGCCACCACCTGCTTGGCATCAGCCTTGGCTTTTGCTTGCTCGGGGCTGAGCGTTTTGTTCTTTCTAGCCACCTGGCTCTGCTTTCCCGCGCCCCCGGGCGCGTCGATACTCCGCTCTAATCAGTTGTTGCGTTGGCGTCTCGGAATGAGAACCACAGGAAGACGAACGCAAAAATCAGAACCGTAATTCCAGGGGCCGTAACGTCCAATAGATGCGCCGAGAAGAAGTTCTGCGAAGCGTCTTGGTCGGTAGAAACCGTGAAGGACAAGATCAAGCCCACCACGAAGGTCACCACCGAAGTTGCCAAACCTACCAGGGCCAAGATCTTCCGAGTTTGGCGCGAATCGAACATGCGCCGAATCAAGAGCAACACCACCCCCGCGGCAAGGCCGATCGAAAATACCATGGTGCCGGACGCGTAGGGCGACGCCGTCAAAGTTGCGCGGTCCCAGATAAACCAGGCCAACACGATGGCGAGGACGCCAGTGAGGATCTCCCACCAGCCATTAGACGGCTTGGTCCCCTTCGCCTGCTTAGTTTCCTTCTCTGCGCTACCCGTTTCCTTAGCGGAGGGCTCTTCCTTATTGGAGGGCTCTTCCTTAGAAAGCTCACCCATATAAGCCTCCCTCGCCGCGCCGGCCTGTCCGGCCCGTGCTTTTTCGGTGGAGGCTTTCTCCGAATCGATCCACGAGCCTGCCTCCGATCCGGTAGCGAGCTCAGCATCACCGCGCGAGGCGCTGGCGCCGGATTGCCCTCCGTCCCTGGCATCGGGCCGGGCTCCAGCCGCCGAGGCCTTCTCAACCTGCGAGGAAAACTCGAACGAAGTTGCGGAATCGTCGCTCCCCTGTGCCTTCGGTGCGTTGGTGTTCATTTTCTCCCCTTCAGGTTCTGACCGCGCTCGCTTTGCGCGAGCGCGGAAATCTCCGGATACGAATCCCGCTCCATGGTATCGCGAGTTCGCTTCGCCAGGCCGCAAATGGCTCTCGCCCCCCGCGAGCTACGAAGTGAGTCCTAGAAACCCGGCAGGCTCATTGGGTTGATAACCGAACCGTCGCGCCATATTTCAAAGTGCACGTGGCACCCGGTCACCATACCGGTCTGGCCCGTCCACCCGATCACTGCTCCTTGGGAAACCGACTGGCCCGCGCTCACATTAAAGCCCGACAGGTGGTTGTAGACCGCAACGTAGCTTGAACCATTGATCATCCCCAAGTTGAGGAAGATCTGGTTACCGTGAGTGGAATTGCCGGCGGCCGCGCGTACCGATGCAACCGTTCCATTCGCGACGGCGAACTGCGGGTTGCCGCAGGCCGAACGCAAATCCACGCCGTTATGGAACCAGCGTTGCCCATCGAAGGGATAAATGCGCCAACCGAAGGGCGAAGTGACGTAAAGCGGGCCCGAAATAGGCGGAATAATCGCCGCCCCGGTATTCGGCGCGCTACCGGCGTTCGACGTTCCCCCACCGCTTCCGCGATTGGCTGCGGCCTGCTGCTGGGCGCGGCGCTGGCGCTCGGCTGCCTCGGCCGCGCGCCGCGCATTTTCCGCATCAATCGCGGCAATCTGCGCCGCGGTCTCATCGCGTTCGGCGGTCATCTGCGTCAGCGAATCTTGGAAGGAGGATTTCTGCGACTCCAGCTCCTTGGATTGTGCCGAAATCGCGGCCTCCAGGTTCTCCAGCTCCTTCTTCTTTTCCGAAGCCTGGCGCTCTTTCTCCTCCGTCTCCGAAACCGCGGCATCAGCCTGGGTCTTCAGCTCCCCGATTTCCCCGCGCACCGCCTCTTGGCGTTGTTCACGGGTCCGGTTAGTCGCCGTCGTCTGGGAAACCTCTGTCAAGGTTTGGCTCTGCACGCGCTCCGCCGTCGAGTTGGCGGCAAAAGCGCTTAAAAAATCCTCCGCGGACTGCGATCCCACCAGCAACTCCACCGTGGAAGGCGCGGATTCGCCGCGGTACTGCGCTCGCGCAATCTCGCCCAGCTGGTCACGGGTTTGCTCGAGCTTCGATTCCCCGTTCTTGATCTCGTCCTGAATCGTTGCCAATTCGCCATGCGCCGCATCCAAGCGCGCCCCCACGGCTTCCTGCTCGCGCTGAGCCGCCGCGAGCTGGGCCTGCGCATCGGCCACCTCGTCCTGTGCCGCCGGAAGTTTGCCGCGGGTTTCTTCCAACTCCAGGTAACTGTTCTGCAGATTCACATCCACGCCCTCGAGCTGAGACTGTAGGTTCTCCATTTGGCGTGACTTTTCCTGCTGCTGGCGCACCAAATCGTCGCGGTCCGCGGCGCTCGCCACCGCTGGCGCGGCGAAAAGCGCCACCACGCACGCGGCTGCGGTCCACAACTTCCCACCCGAGAGTTTTTGATGCGGCAAAAGTCTTCCCTTTCTAGACCCGCACGTAACGGCGCAGGGCAATCCACGAAGCGAAACCAGAAACCAGTACCGCTCCCAAAATCAGCCAGGGCGCGAGGATCCACACGTCGGCAATTCCTACGATATTCATCCACGGTAGCGAGGCGCCGATCCAGTCTTCGAGGAAGAACTTCGCCACCACCAGCAACCCGCCCACAGAGAGTAGCGAGCCAATAAGCGAAGCGATTGCGCCCTCCAAAATAAATGGCAACTCAATAAAGAAGTTTGAGGCTCCCACGTAGCGCATAATCCCGGTTTCGGTAGCGCGTGACATGGCGGAAAGGCGAATCGTGGTGGGGATAAGGAGCATCGCGGTGAGGATCATAACGCCCGCTAAAGCACCGGCCACCACGGTAAAGCGGTTCATCACCGCGAAAATCGGTTCAAGCTGTTCGCGCTGATCGCGCACAACTTCCACTCCGGGCCGGCCCGAAAGCTGATCGGCCACCACCTGATACTGCTGCGGATCCTTGAGCTTAATGCGGAACGAAACCTGCATTTGATCTGCGGTCAGAGCATCAGCCCAGGAGGTATCACCCATTTGCTGGCGATAGTTCTCTAGGGCCTCTTCCTTTGTCTCAAACATGACCTCATCGATATACGTCTGCATATCGTCCGTCTTGAGGTAGGAATCGATCGCGTCGATTTGCTCCTGCGTCGCCTCGCCGCTCGCGCACTGCTCGGAAGCGGAGTTACGCGGGCACATAAAGACGGAGACCTCGACCTTGTCATACCACTCGTCTTTAAGGTTCGAGATTTGGGTCTGCAATAGCGCCGCCGCGCCCACAAAAAGGAGAGAAACGAAGGTGACGAGCATAACCGATGCCGTCATTGCCTTGTTGTGAACGAGGCCCTTAAAAGTCTGCGAAAGTACGAAACGAAAACGCATTAGTTCTGCACACCCCCGTAGCCGCCGCGGTCCTGATCGCGCACCACCACGCCGTTCGATAGTTCAATAACGCGCTTGCGCATCTGGTTGACGATGGCGGCGTCATGAGTAGCCATTACCACGGTGGTTCCCTGCCGATTAATCCGATCTAGCAGCCGCATAATTGACAACCCGGTTTTCTGATCGAGGTTTCCGGTCGGCTCGTCCGCGAGGAGAATTTCCGGATGGTTGACCATCGCGCGCGCAATGGCCACGCGCTGTTGCTCGCCGCCCGAGAGCTCGTGGATGCGGCGATTTTCCTTACCGTCTAGGCCCACGAGATTAAGAACTTCGGGCACCTCGGTTTTAATGCGGTGCCGCGGAGCACCAATCACTTGCAGGGCAAGCGCCACATTGTCGTACACGTTCTTGTCCATAAGCAAGCGGAAGTCCTGAAAAACCGTGCCGATCTTGCGCCGCAGGAACGGCACCCGGCGCTGCGAGACTGTTGCCAGATCTTTGCCCAGCACCTCGACGTGACCGGAGGTGGGGCGCTCCTGCGCAATAATCAGCGAGAGCATGGTTGATTTCCCGGAACCCGAGGGGCCGACGAGGAAGATAAACTCACCGCGATCGATATCGAGGGTCACACCATCGAGCGCGGGTTTCGCGCCTTTCTGGTACAACTTCGTTACTTTTGAAAAAGTGATCATATAGTTGCCCTATTTTGAAATGTTTCGACTTTCACCTTACGGCCCGCCGCTCTTGTTTTGTGTGCGGCGCGCCGATTTCGTGCGCGACGCCGCAGATCGGCTCCGGCGGCGTCTGCCGCCTCGGTGTTTCCCGGCTAGTTCTCCGCCGTCGTCTCGCCGGTTGCGCGCCAGCGAATCTCAGCGTCAATGAAGCCGTCGATATCGCCGTCGAACACCGCGTCGGTATTTCCGGTTTCGTACCCCGTGCGCAGGTCTTTCACCATCTGGTAGGGCTGAAGAACATAGGAACGCATTTGGTCGCCCCACGAGGCCTTCACATCCCCGCGCAGCTCCTTTTTCTCCCGCTCCTCTTCTTCCTGCTTGAGCACCAGCAGGCGCGACTGTAGCACTCGCATCGCGGCAGCGCGGTTCTGAATCTGGGACTTTTCATCTTGCATCGACACCACAATACCGGTGGGAAGGTGGGTGATCCGCACCGCCGAATCAGTGGTATTCACCGACTGCCCACCGGGACCGGAAGAACGGAAAACATCGATCCGAATATCCGTTTCGGGAATATCAATATGGTCCGTCTGCTCGATCAGCGGAATAACCTCGACCGCGGCAAAGGACGTCTGCCGCCGCGCCTGATTATCGAACGGGGAGATGCGCACTAGCCGGTGTGTACCGGCTTCCCCCGCCAGGGTCCCGTAGGCATAAGGCGCCGAGACCTCAAAGGTGGTCGATTTAATTCCTGCCTCTTCCGCGTAGGAGGTGTTGAGGACCTTGGTGGGATAGCCTCGCCGCGCCCCCCACCGCAAATACATTCGCTGCAACATCTCGGTGAAATCCGCAGCGTCCACGCCGCCCGCACCGGAGCGAATCGTCACCACCGCTTCACGCTCGTCGTACTTACCCGAAAGGAGCGTGCGAATCTGCAGCTCATCAAGCGTCTTTTCTACCGCCGTGGTTTCCTCGCGCAGTTCGCCATAGAGATCCTTCGCCGAACTCGCGTCAGTTTCGGCCTCTTCGTCGGCAATCTCCAGCAGCGCTTCCAAATCATCCAGCCGCTCTTCCAAACCGGTGAGCTTATCGAGCTCGGCCTGCGCATGGCTAAGTTGAGAGGTTACCTCTTGCGCGCGATCCTGGTCATCCCACAAATTCGGGTCCGCGGACTGAGCCGTCAGCTCATCCACCCGGGCGCGCAATTGCTCCGGGTTGAGCACGGCTTCAATCTGCCCGAGCGTTGCGCGCAACCGATCGATATTTTCTGAATACTCACTTGCCACGCGCTCCAGGCTACCGCACCCGGCCGGCGCCTCCCCACGGGGATTTGCCACAGCCGAATCTCTCCGCGCGGGTTTTACCGCAAATCCAAGGTAGCGCGCGCCGTCACCCGCAACTCAACCGTCATCCCCACCCAGGGCAAATACCGCTCTTCTTCCAGGGTGACGACGACGCCGTTGGTTTCGACGCCGGTAGGATCGGCCACCTGTCTATTTCGGCCAGTCCGGCTCGAGCTCGTGCCGCTTGATGCCCCGAGGCTCTGCTCGGCCAGTTGACGGACCTGCTGGGAAGTGGGCGCCAGCCGGGCCGGCCAGGGTGCGTCTGTTATGCGCCCGCCCTCGGGCACGCTGGGAGATGCGGAGTCCGCTCGCGTTTGCGCGCCTCGCCCGTAGTAAACGGCATCGGGCACCAAATTCGCCGCACTCACCGCAATCGAATCCGCCTGGGCGAGCAAATCCTGACGCGCGATATGCAAGATTCCCACCAGCACCAGGCCAATAATGGCCGCCGCTGCCACGAGCCAGGTTCCCAGCCCGAAAATCATTATGTTGCCGGCTTCACCCTGGCGCCGAGCCGGGAGCGCATGAGCGTAAAGCGGAAAGTGAAGCGCACGGGCCGGGCTTGAACTTCTCGCGCGCGCCGGGTTATTGCGTGATTTCATCGTGCCTCCCTAGCCGCTCCGAATCTGCTCGCGGAAGCGGTCAACCAGCATGGTGCTCGTTTTTTCCACCAGAACCTCCTGCTCCAGGAATGGGATCTGGGCGAGGGACCGAACCGTCACGGTGACGGAACCGCCCGGCGTGAGGCAGGGCTGATCGGAGCAAATGATCTCGGCGTTCCCAAGTTGCTTCACTCCTTGATCTGCCAAAGCCCAGCGAGCAGCGCTTTGTGCGCGCTCGGGTGCGAGGTGTGGATCCGCTGCCATCACGAAGGAGCGAGCCGCTTCGCGCGCCGCTGAGCTGGTAGCGCTTGAGGTTGCCAGAAGTGAGGCACCCGCTAGCGCGAACAGTAAAAGCGGCACAACCAAGACAATGATGACTCCGACCGCCTCGACAATCGCATTTCCCGCCTCGCTGAGCTCCGGCGGATACTCGCGGCCGCGGTGCGGATAGCTTAACCTCGCGTCGCAGCCGCAAGCGCTTGCATGGCGCGCGAGCCGCGGGCGCATGCGCCTATTCGGTTTCCACCAGTGCATGTGCCACCGCCTCAATCCCGACTCCCGCTGGTCCGAGCACGGGAACGGATCCCGTCAAGTGCACCTCGACGCGCGTGCCCGATTGTTGCGCCCGGGTAGATACGTCCAGCGTGCAATCGCAGGAGGGCAATTGTGCGCGCGCCGCCTGGTGGGCACGGCTCAGCGCGGCCGGGCCCCCGTCCGTAGCGAGAATGCGCGCCGCTTGTAGCGCGGCGTCGTTTGCGCTTCGCTGAAGGGAGATTCGCCCGCCGATATAAAACAGCGCTAGCATCATCAGCACGATGGCCGCCGCCACAAGCGAGAAATCCACAATCGCGCTACCTTGCTCGCACTTGCGGAAGGCGTTCCGGTTTGAGGATTTCATTCGCTTGTGCCCTCCCCAATTGGCGCGTGCCCCGCGCGGAACGCAGTGATACATCCCTTATTGCAGGCCCTGCTTTACCCGCTCAATGGCGGTATTAAACAGATCGACGAGGGCTGGGCCGGCCACTGCCCAGATCGCAATAACTAGGGCCACCGTCATTAGCGTGACCATGACCCAGCCGGGGACGTCGCCTCGCTCATCGGCGTCGTCGCGAAGAAAATCTCCTCCCACCGCGGGCCGCCCTGGGAGGCTTCCCAGCGCCGAGCGTTCCAGGCGCGCAAGCTGGTCTCGTAGAGACGGCTGGAAAATTGGGGTGTGGGTATGGCGCATTTTCTTTCCTTTCTGTGCGCTGGTGAAGGCCGCGTGGCCTCTACGATTTCGGGTTAGTGCGCTCTGGCGATGGGCCGCGAGCGAGGGTAAATATCAAAGAGAGTGAAGACAAGCTCGAGACAATCTCGATTGGCCGCCAGCACGCGGGTCAATCGAGATTCGACGTGCGGGGAGCGCAAGGCACTGCCCCAACAATCCGTCATATAAACGTCAGCGAGGCGATGCCGGGATAGAGCGCGAAGATAACGGTGATCGGCAGGATCAGGAACACCACCGGCACCATCATGGTGATTTCCTTCTTCCCGCCCTTTTCCAAGAGCTGGCGGCGCTGGTACTCCCGCGCGTCCTCGGCCTGCGTTTGCAAGGTGCTCGCCAGCGCCGTCCCCTGATCAAAACTAATGAGGAGTGCATCACAGAACCGGTGCAGGGCGGGATTATTCACGCGCCGCGCCAGTGCTTTGAGTGCCACCGGTAGCGGATCGCCGGCGTGAACTGCTCCAACGGTCCGGGCTATTTCTCGGCTGAGCGGACCGCGGCCAATGCTTGATACATAAGAGAGCGCGCTGAGCATGGATTGCCCGGCGCCCACCGCCAGAGAGAGAAGCTGGGCAATATCGGGTAGCTCGGCTCCCACCTGTGCATCGCGGCGCGCAAGCCGGCGGGAAAGGAGCTGGTCGGAAAGCAGCACACCCACAAAAACGGCGAAAAGAGGGATCATCACGGATACCGCTACCGGAATTCCGCGCACCACACCGAGGGAGGCCACGATAATTCCGATCGCCGCTCCCAAAGCTCCGTTCCGGATTTGGCGCACGCGGAAATCTCGCGGAGTGAGAGTGCCCAAAGCAGTGGTGCGCCGCTCCACCGAGGCGCGCGAGGAGCCGAGAGCATCAAGAATCCGAAAGAAAAACCGTACCGCGGGTAGCGCAGCGCGCCGCGGCGTCCATCCCTGATCGGTGTAGGGCAGCACTCGCGTTTTCAGCGGCGGCCCCGGAATCATTGCCCACCAGCCGATGGCCGCTACGCCCGCGCCGAAGACTGCCCCGGCCAGATAACCACTCATGATTTGACCTCCGCCGAGCTTTGTGGGGCAAAGACTCGGCGCTCTTCGGGAAGCCGGCCGAAGCGGAGCATTAACCAGTAGGCGAGGCAACTCGCGGCGAAACCGCCCAGCAGAATCGCGGTTCCGGTGGGTTGAGCGTAGGCCTGCGCGGTGCCGGGCCGCGTCATGAGGAGCGCGAGGACGAACCAGGGGGCGACCACCGCAATGCGGGCGCCATTGACCGTCCAAGACTGGCGAGCCAGAAGCTCACCGCGCGCACGGTTTTCGGCACGTAGCGAGGTGGCGAGCGAGGTGAGGACCCGGGCCAGATCGTGCCCGCCGAGCCGAGCAGATACTCGCATGGCCTCGGTCACCCGATCCGCGATGGGATCTGCCAGGGACTCTTTGAGCCGGTCGAGCGCGGGATTGAGCCGACCGGTGGCCTGAAGCTCCTCAGCGAAGATCTCGAAATGCCGCTCGAGTGGCCCGGCTCCGCGCGTCCTCAGGCAAGCGAGCGCTTCGCCTACCGATAGCCCAGCTCGGAGGGAGGAAACGACGGCGTCCAGGGCATCGGGCCAGTGAGCTCGCGCTTCGGCGCGCACTTTGCGCTCGCGCGAAGATCTGATGACGCCGGGCAAAAAGAAACCCAAAAGCGCCATCGCCAGGGCGACGTAGAGATTGCTAAATACCGCGAGCGCCACGACGAAGACGAAAACTCCCGCTCCCGCGCTGATTCCCAGGCGCCGCAAACGAAGAGCGGAAGGTAGGGATATTATGCCCGCTCGGCTTTGGGGTTCCGCATCCCTTCGAGCTCGATCCGTCAAGGAGAAAACCACCAAGAAAATGCCCAGGCCGAAGACGATTCCGATCGCGATCCCCATTTTTACCGCCCCGTCATTTCAAGGCCGCTTGCCGCCTGCCCGGCGCCTCCAAGCCCAGCACCGTTGAGCAACCGCGAAACGTTATATCCGCACCGCTCGAAGAGCTCAGGGCGCGGTACTTCCCCGGCGCGCGGACGCAGATAGACGCCGTCGCGCTTGAAAAGCGTGGTGGTCTCGATAATCCCGCCCGCTTCCCGCCCGGGAACCCCGATCACTTCGTCAACGTAACGTTTGCCGGCTCGGTCAATTTCGAGGTGGACGACGATGTCGATCGCGGACGCCACCGTGGGGACAACGAAGTCAGAGGTGACGTTTTCACCTGAGAGTAGCGGCAGGGTGCAGATTTTCAGTAGGGCCTCGCGGGCGCTGTTCGCGTGAATGGTGCAGGCACCGGGAATTCCGGAGTTGAGGGCAATGAGCAGGTCAAAGGCTTCCGCTCCGCGCACCTCCCCGATCACCAGACGCCCGGGGCGCATTCGCAATGCCTCACGCACCAGGCGGCGCAACGTCACTTCACCGCGCCCCTCAACCGATGCGGGGCGAGTTTGCATGGCCACCGCATCGCGATGCTCTAGGCCCAACTCGAACACCTCTTCGGCGGTAACCATTCGTTCGGTTGGTCCAACTGCTCCGAGCAGGGCGCGGAGAAAAGTGGTTTTCCCGGCGCCGGTTGTGCCGGAAACAATAATGTTGAGCCCCGAGCGTACCGCGGCGCGTAAGAAATCCGCCGCGTGGTGGGTAACCGATCCGCGCTCAACTAGTTCGTTCAGGCTTCGTGCCCGCAGCACATATTTCCTAATGTTGATGGCCCAGTGTTCGCGGGTGATATCGGGGATTACCACGTGCAAACGCTCTCCGCTCGCCAGTTGCGCATCAACAAAAGGCGTTGATAGATCGAGGCGCCGGCCGGATGCCCGGAGCATTCGCTCCACGAGGTCGCGCACTTGCGGCGCGGAAAGCACCACATTGGTGAGCTCTGTTTTCCCTCCCCTGCACACGAAAACGGTGGAGGGTGAATCAATCCAAATTTCTTCCACCTCAGGATCATCAAAATACGGTTGTAGAGGTCCGTAGCTCCCTACTGCCGCGCGCACCCCGGCGCGCAGTTGCTCAGGCTCGGTTATGTTCTCCCCTCCAGCCCGGGCCTGGCTTTCCTCGTAGTCAGAGATCGCATCGTCAATTATCTTTTCGAAGAAGCCGCCATCACGAATGGGATCCACCCCGCTGGTGCGCACGTAATCGCGAACCGCCGCTTCCACCTGTTCACGCGCTCCTGACACAGTCACACCTCGCTTCCCTGCCCGCCACCGGCAACGAATGCAGAATACGGATTCGCAACACCCCTAACAATTGCGTTTCCACAGGGTGTGGATAAATGGGATGTCTCGCGCACCGATGCGACGACCTCCTGAGACCGGCCTCGCGGTGTGTGAACACCCGGTTTGCCCGCTTTTGGGCTAAGTTTGATCCGTGACTAGTTCTCCCTTGCATATCGCGGCCCTCGCAGTTGGCGCCCTGGGCATCGACGTCGTTTCAACCCGGCAACCATATTCAGAGACGGACGATTTTGCGCAGGGAGCGGTGCTCGATTCGCGCGGCAGGCACTGGATTATCAAAGCCCCAAAGAACGCCGCGGCCGCAACGATTTTGGAAGCCGAGGCGGCACTGGCCCCGCAACTTCTGGATGCTTTGCGCGGCGGCGCCCTGCCTTTTGACATTATGCGGCCGGCCGGCTTCGTTGACCTTGAAGGTGGCGGGCGCGCGGTCGCATTCCCCGAGCCCCTGGGCCGCCCGCGGGAGTTCGTCACTTTGCCCCTCGAGCAGGTGCGCGCGCTCGGGCGCGGCTTGGCCTCGATCCATAATCTCGACACCGATGTTATTGCCCGCGCGGGCCTCCCCATGTACACGGGCCCCGAGTGGGCTGAGCGCCTGCAGGCCGAGCTATCAAAAGCCGTGCTCGAGGTGGAGATTCCCTCGATTTTGCGCCGACGCTGGGAAGCGGCCCTAAAAGACGAGGAAATGTGGAGCTTCACTCCCACCGTGGTTCACGGGGACGTCGCACCCGAAAGCTTCCTGTGGTCCAATGGTTCACTTTCCACGGTGCTGGGCTTTGGCGAAGCGGGCGTGGGGGATCCCGCTCGCGATCTTTCGCAGCTTCTCGAGCTCGACGACGACGCGTGGTCGGTGTTTATTGAGTCCTATGAGAACACTCGCGGCCAGGAGCTCACCGACGCGGACTTCAATCGGATTGTGCTCGCCTCCGAAATGGCTATTGTGCGCTGGCTCCTCTACGGGGTGCGCACGCATAACGAAGAAATTCGCAACGACGCCGTGCAAATGCTCGGTGATCTCGCGGACCAGGTCCGTTGGGAGCCGCCGCTCGTTGCCGAAGAGACGGCAAGCCAAGTCCCTGCACCCTCGGAGCCGGCGGCGAGCGGAGCTTTCTCTGCATCAAAGCCCAGCTCCGGCAAGACACTCGATGATTCCCAGCAGAGCTCTGAGCCCGCCCAGGCGAATTCAGATGCCGCGGAGAAGGATGCGGATACCCCGCCACGAGGCGAAAGCTCAGAACAGTAAACATTGCGGGTGGAGCGCTCAGAGCGGCGCCCCACCCGCGTAGTTTTAACCGCGCAAACTCTTAGAAACTCAGCGGTTTACTGGAGAACTTCGCTTCCTTTAAGGCTTTGCGCAGAATCGAAACAATCTCGCTTTCCTCAAGCATGCCGGCTACAAGTTCCTGCTTTTCGGGTTTTTCTCGCAAATAAAAGAATCGGGCCCCAATATTGCCGAGCGGCTCGTTATGGATGACAGACCAGGCGTATCGGTACACCGCGAGCTGAAGTTCCCTACTTGCCAATTGCTTCCCCGTTGGGCGCCTGCCGGACTTCCAATCGATAATCGTGATTGGAGGCTCTCCGGGAATCCCGCTGGAATCCACAACCGCGTCAATTGCACAGCGGATCACCTGGCCGTCTATGACGATCTCGACCGCCTGCTCAATCGCAATTGGCGGGCAGGTAGCCCAGCGCGAATTCTCAAAAGCGGCGAAAAGTTCATCTTCGTCCGCCGTCGAAAACTCGTCATCAACTTCGGAAAAAAGATGGGGCTCGTCAACGTCAAGCGTGGCTTGCGCCGAGTATGATGCCGCAATTCGCGCGTGAAGCTGCGTACCCAAGCGGGCCGCGGCGCTCGGTTCTTGCGGAATGGGCCGGAGCCGATCCTTGGCATAACCTTGCGGATCGGAACTCAAGTGCACGAGATCCGTAGCGGTGAAATACGGCTGGTAGAAGGTTTTTTCGGCTTCTTCCTCGGTGGTGAGCTCCTCCACGGAGGCCTGCAGATTCGCCATATCTTCTGCACTAGGGGCGTAGTGCTCGATGGGAATCCCCCGCACAAGATCGCGCGGCCACTGTATTCCCGCGTCCTCTCCCCAGAAATCAGGTAACGGCGGCAGAGCCGGCGGGCGCAGGATGTCCTCCGGGAAGATCTTTTCCAGCTCGTCAATCTTGTACTTTTCCTTGGCCATTACTTTCAACTCTGCCGGCCAGTGCGCAAGATCCTCGCCCGTCACCAGATCGAGCTTGCCTTCGGCCGCGGCATCCCGCACAAGCTGGAGGAAGGTCGACGCCGCCTTCACCTTGACGCCCTCCGCCGCTTCTTGCATCAGAACGGGAAGTTCGTCCTTTAACCTCTCGAGCTTCTTCACCGAGCTCGCGAGAGCCTTTTTACCTACCTGCGCTTCTTGTTTTTCAATTTCAACAATTTTCTGTTTGATCTTCTCCGGCTGCTTTTCGAGTTCCCGAACCGCTGCAGCCACATCGCCCTCGTCTCGGAATGCGTATCCCGCCAACAAAAGCTCTCTTCCCGATCGCGTGAAGGCAACGTAGGCCAAGCGGCGCTCCTCCTCACTCTCGTGGTAGCGAAGAGCATCTTTAAAGAACGCGTAGGCGTTGCCGAGCGCCACATTGCCTCCCGTTCCCGCAATCCTGAATTGCGGCAAATGCTCGCTATCAGCCCGCATTGGATAGGGAAATATTCCGGCACTCTGCGGCCAGGCGCGCGCGTTGGTTTCCTTGGCAGAGAACTCACCGCTGACGAGTTCTGGAACGACCACGAGGTCTTTCCACTCCAGACCCTTCGCGGCGTGAATCGTCATTATTTGGACGACTCCGGGTACCACTTCCACATCCTCAGAGGCAATTGCTATATCCTCGCCGGCCTCTTCCTCGCCGCCGTGTTCGTGCGCGTCAACCGCATCGAGCCACTGCACCAACTCGCTAAGTCCCGCTCCGTCGTGTTCGTTCTGGTAATTTCGCGCCACAGATATGAACTGGTCCAGCGAGGTGCGAACCCTCTGGCCGCCCTTTGTTCGCGTCGCGGTTACTAGATCAATACCGAGGAGTTTCGCCGCGAGCGCCACCACATCTCCCAGTGGGGCGTGCACCGCCTTACGTAAGCGATCCAATACCTCCTCGAGTTGCCTCAAGCGCGACCATCCCTCGGCCGTAAACGTCGCGCGCAACGCCTCACTTCGCGAGGATGGAAGCACGGCAAGCGCCTCGATGAGGTTGGATTCATCGCGGGCCGAGAGCTTCTTTTCTTTCTCTTCCGTATCCGTCCACTTCGAAATTGAAAACTGGGCGTATTGCCTTGCCCAGTTTCCGAGGGCGCGCATATCTTCCACGCCAATGTTCCAGTGCACGAGCAAACGCACCAATAAATCAACCCGACGCGGATCAGCCACCACACCGAGCGCGGCCCGGAGCGTTACGATTTCTGGCCGTTCAACGAGGGAGTCACCCCCAACAGTTTCATATCGAATCGTTTTCCCCGTGGGATCCGCGCTCCTGAGGGCCCGAATCACCGCGTCAAAGTAGCGACGTTTCCGGCACAGCACCACAATTTCAGCCGGGCCGCGTTCTTCTTTACCCGCCGCCTTACGTGCCAGATTCTCCTTTTCAACTGCCTTGATGGTCTCGAGGATCTTCCAGGCAATGGCGCGATAGGAATCTTCCCGCATCAGCGGCCGCACCTCGGTCACTCGCCCGGTCATGGCTTCCACGTTCCCGTTCTTATCCTTCTTCGCCGGCCGAGGTTTAAGTTCGACGACGTCGACGCTGTGCGGCAAGAACGACTTATCAAGCCGTGGAATCTCTTCGTTTCGTAGCGGCGCGATCTGCCCCGGTATTGCGGTGACGGCATCTGGCGTCAGTAGTCCCACCTGAGCTAGAGATTTCCTTTCTTCCAGCACGGCATCGCGGTAGTAGTCCGGGTCATAGTCGGGGGCCGGGCCGGTGTGGAATCGCATATCATCAAGGGGCTGGGCAACCGCGTTCCCGGCCGCGAGGACGGCCAAATCGTTTCGGAAGGCGGTTGAAAGAGTCAATCGCTCCACGTCGCGTTCGCCACCGCCAGATGCTCTCGCGTACCGATCAAGTGCCTCCCTAGTGAGATTCTCGAAGTCCTTTAAGGCGGCGGCGCTTGCCCCTCGCCACCCGTAAATAGCCTGGTTAGGATCTCCCACCGCGGTGATGGATCTAAAACCCTCAAAATGTGCGGTGAGCGCGGTCATAAGGAAATTAGCTTGCGTCACCGAGGTGTCTTGGTACTCGTCGAGGAGAACGAGTTTGTACCGCGAGGTCAATTCGTGGGCAATTTCCGGGAAGTCAGCGACGATCTGGAAAGCGGTCGCCACCTGGTCGGCAAATTCGCTCACCTTCAGCTCTCGCTTCCGCTGGAAATAGCGCTCGACAATCTCAAGAAGGGCCAGCTGCTTACGGCGCGTTTCTTCGCTCTTCTTGAGCTGCAACCAACCGTTATCAGATGCTCTCCGATGCCTCTTCAGCGAAGCCTTGAACCTAATCTCATGTTCCTTTGCAAACTCAAAAGCCGCGCTTTCTTCGGCGATGAAATCGCCAACTTTCGAGACGCCATCCGCTTCGAAACTCAGGCCGTTGTCAATAATGGCGCTTGCCAGGGCAAGGGCGCTTTCGGTCGCGCTTCGAGGCGTCATATCACCGAGATTCTCCGCGAGGGAATTCGCGGGGGTTTCCGCCACGACCTCGCTCATAATCTGGAAACGCTCCGCATCCGTGATAAGACGCGTCATCGGGTCCACGCCCACCAAAATTCCGTACGTGGAGGCGATTTCCGCCGCGAAGGCATTGTAGGTAGAAATTGTTGGTTGCTTGAGAGTGCCGGAAAAACCGCCGCGCTCAGCACCTAGCGAAGGCAGATAGACCAGGGATTGCGCCACTTGGTTGGCGAGGTTGCCCGCGGCTTTGCGAGTGAAGGTTAAACCCAGAACCTCGCCCGGCTCGACGTTTCCGCGTGCCACATGATAGGCAATGCGTTGCGTCATGGTGGTGGTCTTTCCTGAACCTGCACCCGCAATCACCAAAATTGCGGGGCTATCAGAAACGATGACCTTTCTCTGCTCCTCGGTGGGGAACCGATACGCAGCCCGAGCCGCAGCATCACGTTGGTTCGGCGAGGGCACGGGCCGGCCCTTAGCTATGATTTTCCACAACGTTTCGTCCTCGGAGGCTCGGCGCCCGTCATTATCAGTAGCCGCCATACTTTCCTGATATTCCATTACGAAAAAAGTCTTCCCTCGTCGGTCAGCGGGCTAATGAAACGAAGCACGCCTTTGCTATGGTCTTCTTCCTCGCGCACGGGCACATACGTCTCGCGCTTCAGTTTTGCGGCAATAGAAATCCGCTCTTCGGCACGCTTGAGTGCATTCTCATCCAATGGATCCTGCTCGCGAGTGAAAATCTTGCCTTCTCGATCGGTATAGCGCGGATAAACAAGACGCGCCCCGCCTAGAGTTTTCCCGGCTTGTTTCAGTAGCCACTGATAGATCTGCATCTGTGGGTTGTCAGCTGCCGCTTCCGCCGTCGGTCGGGTCTTCCCCGTCTTGATATCAACAACTTCCGTCGATCCACCTTCGGTTAGTCGCCGATCGATTTTCCCGAAAACCTTGCAATAACTCCCTGCGGGCCCGTCTGCATCAAGCGGCACCTCGGTTTGCACTTCGAGACCGGATTTTCCGTAATCGTCTTGAAGCATGTTTTGCAAGACACCAACCATGCCCTCCGCGATTTTAAAGTCATGCTCCTCGAAATATCCCTCCGGATCTTTTGGCCAAAGCTCCTTTAGACGCGCCTCCATCGAGGTGAGATCGGGATTATTCGAAAAATCCTGGGCAATCGAGTGAATGATGGTGCCTAGGTGTGCCGCTCGTAAGTCCGTCTCGGAGCGCGCACCAATTTCCGAGATGAAGCCGCCCAGTGGCGATTCGAGAAGGCCTTCCACCGCCGATGGGCTGACGCTGACTTTTGCGAGAGGCGCATCTCCGGTGCCTGATTCCCCAGCGCCCTGTTTTCCGTCGCTTGGTTCCACCGTGCGCGGTTTTCCGTCGCTTGGTTCCACCGTGCGCGGTTTTCCGTCGCGCGGTGCTACGCCCTCCGATTTACCGGCGCCCGCAGTGGTGTCCAGTGAATCAAACCAGAAGCTCTCTTCTGCTTCCCGAACGTGTGCTTCCCGAAGTCGTTCAAGATTTGCCCGACTCGCCTCCACCGATGCATCTGCGCGTCGCGCGGATTTGGCTTCGCCGGCGGGAAAAATCGCCGCTGCCGATCCGCCCCGAGACTCGCTACGCGGTACCAATTCCGATTCTTCTCCACTCACCTCTGCAATGATCCTACGCAGAAGCGCCACGGTAGCCGTTGCATCCAACGTGCGTTGCCCGTGTGGCTGATCCACCACGGGCACGCTACCCAGGGGTCGCGTGAGACCCCACTCGTCGGAGTTGAGATCCCGCCCGCGTACGTGGGGCCGGCGGTTTTCCTCCCCCGCCACGGCGGCGCGTTGCCCGGTTACGCCCGCGGCTGGGCCAATGGGCGCCGGAGCAGAAGCTCCCGCCCCGCGAGTAGAAAATCCGAGAACCGGGAAAAAACGAGATGCGTGGTCGGATTCATTTTCAACCGCGGTGACGAGCACAGATTCGCTCGCCCTAGAAACCGCAAAGTAAAGCTGACGCAGTTCATCGTCAAGCACATCATCCACTTCCGACGCCGGCGCCACCGCGGATTGATTCTCCGGGATTCGCCCGGTGACGATCTTGGCCAGCAAATCGGTGCCCGTAAAGGCATCACGCGGCCGAAGATTTGGCCACGCACCCTCATTGAGCCGCGGAATAACCACGTGCTTCCACTCCCGGCCCTGGGCTGATGACGGAGTGCTGAGAGCCACGGCGTCGGTGGTAACACCCAGACGGGCAATGGAATCTTCCGGAAGGTCCTGCGATTCCACCTCGTCAAGCAGTCGCTCGATTCGAGTATTTGGGTCGCGGTCTGTAAGTCGCTGCGCGATTCTAAAGAGCCGAATGATCGCATCCAAGTTTTCATTCGCTGATTCGGCCTCAATACCGCCCTGTAAAGCCTCAGCCCGCCAGGCTTCAGCTCTTTTCGCGCTGTCCCACGCCGTCCAGAGCACCCGTTCGGCGCTCATATTCTGATCTTCCCCACACTGTCGGATCTGCGCGAGGATCTTCGCCACTCGTAACATCTCCGGAACGATCTCTGTTTCCTCGCCCAGCGAGCGACTACCCAACAGAACTTCCCGCCGCAGGTCAGATTCAGGAGTATGTTCGCCGCGATTCAGGGCCCAGGCACGTAATCTGCGTCCTTCGCGTTTTATGGTCAAGGGGTCCACCCCAAGAACTGGTGAGCGTAAGAGGGCCTCAAAATCCACCTCTGCCGCATCAACGAATTGGTTCTCTCCACTACTGAAAGCTGCGCGAACAAGCTCTAGAAGGGATGCCACCGCGGGGTTAGCGCGCAACGGAAGATTCGATCCGATTTGCTGCATGGGAATTCCGCGCCGCACCAGGGCATCGCGTATTGCCTCGTGACTCGCCCGCGACCGCGTAATAATCGCGATGTCGGAGTACTGGCAACCTTCCGTTCGATGCAAAGTTTCCACGTAGGAAGCGAGGTAGGCGTTCTCTTCTTCCTCATGTCTAAAGCTCGCGCCGCGTAGTTTTCCACGCGTGGCTGAAGCATCCGATTCGGTGTTGCGGGAAACGCTCGGGGCACCACCCGCAGCCTTCTCACCCTGCCCGCTGCCCACAACGGCTTGGCGCTGGCGAAATGTGCCGCCCGAAACCTTCAGGGCACTGGCAAGGCGCTGTTGCACCGCGAGAAGGCGGCCCCCGCTTCGACACTGTTGACGCAAGTAAACCGGTTCCAGGCCCAAGCCCCCGAACTCTTTCGCCTTCGTGAGGTCACCCGGCAGGGAGGAGACCGCACCGCGGAAACCTTCAACGCACGAATCGGGATCCCCGGCGGTAATGATGCGGGCGCCGTCGCGCATGAGTTGGCGTAGCAGAAAAATAATTGAGCGCGGCGCGTTTTGCACGTCGTCAACGATGATGACGTCCCAACGCGGGCGTTCTGGCCGGCCGCCCTGGTAGCGCGACGATGCCCGCACATTGCTCTCCCAGTGGGCGAGATTGTCGGATGCCGTCAGCACAAGCTGAGCGTGATCCAATCGATCTGGGGCATCCGATTGCCCTCCAGAATCAGACATCTCTGACACCGTGGCGTATAGTTCCATAATCTGCGCAACCGCTTTCCACATCTGCGCATGTAAAGGAGAGACATTCTCTCGACCGGCAAGATCGCGTAGTTCACGCGGGGAAATCCCTAGTTCACGCGCGCGCGTCATGAGGTTGCGTATCTGTTCCTGGAAACCGGGTAGCGCGCGGATTTCCGCACTCACAAAGGCGGGGAAGCTAATCTCTTCGCCAGCTACCGATAAGATTTCCCGGAGCCGAGCGGCCTCATCCGGCCCGGAAATTAGCTCCGGATCCCGCCTACCCACGGCCTGTGCGTACATTTGGACAAGTGAGTAAGCAAACGCCGTCAAGCTCTGCACCGAGAGCAACTCGCTACGGTAGCCGAGGCGTGCCGTCACCAAATTCCGCAACAGGGAAGCCGATTCCCGATCCTGGGTAATCACGGCGACTCGGCGCTGTTCTTCTTCCGCGGCAATAGCCAACTGCGTAAGGAGGTACGTTTTCCCGGTGCCCGCCGCTCCAATAATGCTGGCGTTTTTCCGCTGTGCTAGTGCAAACGCCGCCGCCTGCGACTCGTCTAGATGCGCGAGCTGGCCCCCTGCCCGGTTAGCGTCCACCTCGTCCTCCCGCGTTCACTCAAAATCTCCGTTAATTCCAGCCTGCCGAATGGCCGGAAAATCGGCCCGCCACCGGCAATTGCCGGTCTGCCTCGGCGTCGGTATAAGGATAGCCTTCACCTCCGACACACTTTTGGGTGCATTGCTTTCGGGTTTCGGCGTCACGTTGGTTGACCGTTTATTTTGAAGAGGAGTCGAGTTTGGCTTCCCGCGAGGGTTTTAGTTCCGGATACGATAGGGAACGGTTCAGCGATTGGTGAAGGGATTTGCAACCCGGCGCTTTCCTGTCAAAGATTTCCCACGAACGATCTCGGCATGGTCCGAATCTCGTAGGAACGCAGATTCATATCGGTTCCGTTTCGGAGTAGCTACCGTTTCGGAGCAGCTACCGATTCCGAAGACATAACCGTTTCCGAACACTTGGAGGAGCAATGGAAGTCATTATTGGTTTTCGTCAGAGCACGCGCGATCTTAATGTAGAAACCGAGGCGAGCGCCGAGGAAATTCGCGCCCAGATTGCCAAGGCATTGGAGCCGGGCGGGATCCTCACCCTTAAGACGAAGAAGGGCGGAGATATTATCGCCGCCGGCGAGGCGATCGCTTTCGTGGAGATTCGCGAAGCCGAAAATCGCCGCGTTGGTTTTGGCCTCTAAATAATTTCATCTGAGTGGCGGCACGCTCCGCCCTCATCAGCGCCCGCCTGGCTAATGTGTCTCGTTTTGCCGGGCGGGCGCTTCTATCCCCTACTATTAAGAGCGGTTGCCCGATCGTTTGACGATTGATTTTTAGCTTTACTTTCCGAATTTCCACGATCGGCTACCCGGCGGTAACTACATTCACGTTTCTCTACCGCAGCCGGCAGGCGCCTCGCGCCAGGAAGGAAAATATGTCTCAGGAATCATCTGCCGCGTCCTTTACCGAGGTCGACGACGACGCCGTGGCCGTCGAAAATGCCACCGGGCAAGAAGAAACTCGTACCTTTGCTGATTTTGGAGTCTCGGAAGAAGTGACTCGTGCACTCGCCGACGAAGGAATTATTCATCCCTTCCCCATCCAAGCTCTCACTTTGCCGGTGGCACTTGATCGCCACGACATTATTGGCCAGGCAAAAACCGGCACCGGAAAAACCCTGGGCTTTGGTATCCCGATGCTTGAAAACACCATTGGCCCGGGCGAAGAGGGTTGGGAGAAGATCCCGGAAAAGAACCAAGGGCTACCCCAGGGCCTTGCTATTCTGCCCACTCGCGAACTCGCGAAGCAGGTGGCAAACGAGCTACGAATGGCCGCCGCTCACCGCAGCGTGCGCATCGTCGATATTTACGGCGGGCGCGCTTACGAGCCCCAGCAGGAAGCCTTACGCCGCGGGGCTGAGATTGTGGTGGGAACTCCCGGCCGCATTATTGACCTCATGCGCCACGGCTCCCTGCGACTGGACCACGTCAAGACGCTGGTACTGGACGAAGCTGACGAAATGCTTGATCTCGGCTTCCTTGAGGATGTGGAGACGATTCTCTCGCGCGTTCCCGAGCGGCGTCACACCATGCTTTTCTCCGCCACTATGCCCGGGCCGGTGATTTCCATGGCTCGCCGGTATATGTCGAAGCCAACCCATATCCGCGCCTCCGCCCCCGGCGACGATACGCATACGGTGAAGAATATTCGCCAGATTGTTTACCGTGCCCATGCCCTCAATAAGGACGAGGTTATTGCGCGAATTTTGCAAGCGCGCGGGCGCGGTCGCACCCTTATTTTCACTCGCACGAAGCGCTCGGCGGCGCGTCTGGCGGAGGATCTGGAGCGGCGCGGTTTTGCTACCGGAGCCCTCCACGGCGATCTGGGGCAAGGCGCCCGCGAGCAAGCGTTGCACGCCTTCCGGAACGGGAAGGTAGACGTTTTAGTAGCCACTGACGTGGCGGCGCGCGGCATCGACGTCGACGACGTTACCCACGTCATTAATTACCAGTGCCCCGAAGACGAAAAGATTTACGTGCATCGAATTGGCCGTACCGGACGCGCTGGAAACAAGGGCACCGCGGTAACGTTCGTCGATTGGGATGACGTTACGCGCTGGAAGATGATTGATAAGCAACTCGGGCTGGGAATGCCGGAGCCGGTGGAAACGTACCATACCTCCGAGCATCTGTATTCGGATCTGGATATTCCCGAGGCCGCCGGCCCGCGGCTACCCGCTTCTCAACGCACCGCCGCCGGGCTGGATGCCGAAGAAGTGGAGGATTTGGAAGGCCCGCATAAGCGCAGGAACGCGAAGGGTTCCCGCCACGGAGCGCGGGCTAAGGGTTCGCGATCCGGCCACTCAGGCCGGGCAAGCTCAGGCCGGGCGAGCTCCGGTAAGACGCGCTCCCGCGCCGGTAGTCCAAAGCGCTCCTCGCGCGCCGGTGAATCCCGCGATAGCAAACGATCCGAGCCTCGCGCGGCGCGGCGCACAGCGTCCGAAAACACCGGCGGCCACAAGGCAAAGACCAGCGGAGCCAAGGGGCAAAGCGGTCAAACCCGGAACGCGAAGGCCCAGGGAACAAAGAGCGGTGCACCGACCCGCCGTCGTCGCCGGCTCTCCTTCGACGATATTTAGGCGCCTCGCTACCGAGGCACAAACAAAAGGGCCGGCCCCGAGAAAACCCTCGGGGCCGGCCCTTCATAATCGAGGTATTTAGAAGGAATTGACCACCACGGTCACGCCCACAATGATGAGTTGGACGGAAATAGCGGAAAGAAGCATACCGGCGATGCGGGTGAGGAAGACGGTACCGCCGTCACCGAGCACCCGGCGCACCGGGTTGGCGAAGCGGAAGACCAGTAGCTCGCAGATATGAAGAAGCAGGAAGGCCGCGCCCACCGCGAGCATTCCGCCCACTACCCCGGCACTGGAATTTCGCGCGTCTTCCACCGCGATCATAATGGCCACAATTGCTCCTGGCCCGGCCATAAGCGGAACGGCAAGGGGCACCAGCGCCACGTTGATTTTCATCTGCTCGGGCGTTGGTTCCTTCTCATTATTCCCATTCATGAGCTCTAGAGCCACGATGAGGAGCAGGAGTCCACCGGAAATCTGCATGGCTTCCACGGAGATTCCCAGCAGGTCAAGAATAAAGCGGCCAAAAAGCCCGAAGGTGGCGAGCACTATTCCCGAGGTGAGCACCGCCTGCCAACCAATTCGGTTGCGTTCGGCATGGGTATTGCGCTGGGTGAGCGCCAAAAAGACGGGAAGTGCTCCGAGTGGATCCGCGATTACAAAAAGCGTTGTAAACGTGGTGAGGAACAGGGCAACATCAAATGTCACGGGCGAATGACCTCCAGGTACGTTCCGGCGACGAGGTCCTCCACAATGGTCGGAGCGGTGGTGTTTTCACCGAGCCGGTTCAATTTACCGGCTCCATGGTAGTCACTGGCGCCAAAGCGTGCCAAGCCGAGGCGGTGAGCATGTTGCCACAGTTCCGACGCCATTTCGGCGTTATTTTCCGAATGGTCGATTTCGACGCCGAAGAGGCCGGCCTCGGCGCACACGTCCAAAGCCCGCGGCGGAATGACTCGGCCGCGCTGGGGCGCCGCCGGATGAGCCATCACGGCTTTCCCGCCCGCTTCTACTATCCACTCAATGGCCTGGGTTACCTCGGGTGCGTAATAGGGCAGGTAGTAACTTGATTTGGGGGCCAGGATTTCAGCGAACGCCGCCGAGCGATGCGGAACAATCCCGAGTTCCACCAGCGCATCGGCAATATGCGGGCGGCCAATGGTAGAGCCTGGCGCGCTGACGGATACGACGTCGTCCCAGGAAATCGGGAAATCCACAGCGAGCCGGCGCACGATTTCTTTCGCGCGCTCAATACGCGAATCGCGCACTTCGCGGATATGTTGTACCAGCGCAGGGGCGCTGGGGTCGAAAAGATAACCGAGGATATGGACGGTAATACCCTCGAAACGCGAGGAGATTTCCATGCCGCGTAGCAGCGCCACGCCGGTATCCGCCACGCGCACTGCCGCTTCTTCCCAGCCGGAGATCGTGTCATGATCGGTCAAGCCAATGGCGGTGAGGCCGGCGTCGCGCGCCTCCTCCATCAGCTGAGCGGGGGTGACCGTCGAATCGGAGGCGGTAGTGTGCGCGTGGGTATCGGTGCGGGAAAAAACGTTCGCGGGCATGCGCTCAGCCTAGCGTGTTCGCTACCGGTCACCTTTTACCTGCAACATAAAACACCCAGGAGTGCGATAATCAGCAATATGGCCAAGGAACAAGAAAACGAAAAACAGGTACTCAAGGCACGCGGTAATAACCGCTCGCAACAGCCTTCGTCCGCGGAGTTCCGCGAATTTATGGGAAGCGACTGGGGCCCGCGGCCCGAGCCGCGTTCGCGCGCTGAGGTGGCTGACTATCTGCCCGCGCGTCACGCCGCACTGTCAAAGCTTTTCCCCGGTGAGCGACTGGTGATTCCCGCCGGCGAAACCAAGACGCGCTCTAACGACGACGACTACCGCTTCCGCGCCCACAGCGCCTTCGCGCATATGACGGGAATGGGTGAAGAAAAAGAACCCGGCGCCGTTTTGGTTTTCAATCCGCTGGAAGAGGGCGGTCACGAGGTAACACTTTATATTTATCCGCGCGCCTCGCGTAGCTCGGAAGAGTTCTACGCCGATTCCGCGCACGGCGAGTTCTGGGTGGGAGCGCGCCCCTCACTCAAGGACGTGCAGAATGAAACCGGGATTAAAACCGCCGACGTGGGAACCCTTAAGGATGCGCTGTCCAAGGATCTGGGGCAAATCCAGATGCGAGTGGTCCCCCAATCCAGCGTCGAAATCGAGGGCCTCGTTGAGGAGCTGCGCGCCCAGGCTGGCCAAACCCAGAACAATGCTGAGCTCGACCTCGAGCTCGCGCAGGGTCTAGCGGAAATTCGCCTGCGCAAGGACCCGTGGGAAATTGACCAAATGCGGCGCGCGGTTGAGGCCACGCGTTCCGGTTTCGACAATATTATTGCTTCGCTTCCCGCGGCCGTGGCGCATACCCGCGGTGAGCGGGTGGTTGAGGGCGCTTTCTTCCAGCGCGCCCGCGAAGCCGGAAACGGTCTCGGTTACGAAACCATTGCCGCCTCCGGCAACCACGCCAACACCTTGCACTTCCAGGACAATAACGGCCCGGTGAAGGACGGCGACCTCATTTTGGTGGACGCCGGAGTAGAACTCGATTCCCTCTACACCGCGGATATCACCCGCACCCTGCCGGTTTCTGGCAAGTTCACCGCCGACCAAGCCGAGGTGTACCAGGCCGTTCTCGACGCGGCGAACTACGCTCTGGAAATTGCCAATAAGCCCGGCGCACGTTTCCGTGATTTGCACGCGGCGGCGATGGAAGTTTTGGCTGATCGCTTGGAGAAATGGGGAATGCTACCCGGCACGGCCGCCGAGTCGTTGGCGAAGGACGGCCCGCAGTGGCACCGGCGCTGGATGCCCCACGGCACCTCGCATCACCTGGGCATTGATGTGCATGACTGCGCTGCCGCGCGCCGCGAAATGTACGTCGACGCCAAGCTGGAGCCGGGCATGATCTTTACGATTGAGCCGGGCCTGTATTTCCGCTCCGACGATTTGAAGGTCCCCGAGCACTTCCGCGGTATCGGGGTGCGAATTGAAGACGATGTGCTCGTCACCGACCACGGTGTGGAGCGGATCTCCGAATCAATTCCTCGCACCATTGAGGGCGTGGAAAACTGGATGCAGGAAATTCTGGGCGCCTAAAGCGCGCCGCGTGAAAGGATAGGCGGGGCTCGCGCCCCAGTGGCCAGCCCCGCCCGCCGCACCGCAACGAAGGAGGCTTTATGTCCAGCTCATCTCGCGTCTTTGTGGGGCGCCTGGCCGGAACCAGAGTGTATGATCCCGCCGGCGATGCGGTTGCGACGGTGGCGGATGTGGTGGTGGTGTTCCGCGTGCGCGGGGAACCATCCGCCGTCGGCCTCATTGTGGACGTGGTGGGGCGGCGGCGCGTGTTCCTTCCGCTCACTCGCGTCACCTCCATCGCTAACGGCCAAGTCATTACCACCGGCTTCCTCAATATTCGGCGCTTCCAGCAGCGTCCTATGGAAACCCTGGTGGTGGCCCAGCTCCTGGATCGCGAGGTGACGATTCGCGAATCCGGCCAGCGGGTAAGCGTTGTGGACGCCGCGATTGAAAAAGTCAGCCCGCGCGAATGGAGCCTCACTCATTTGTACGTGCGCGGAACCGGCGCCGCCTCGCGCAAATCGCGAATTGTGAACGTGCGCGACGTCGCCGGCCTCGCCTCCCCTACCCGCTCGCAGGGGGCGGCCACCATCGTGGCGCAAATTGGCGATATGCGCCCAGCGGACGTTGCCGATTTACTTCGTGACCTGCCCGAACAGCGTATGCAGGCGGTTGCCCGCGAACTCACCGACGAACGCCTAGCGGACGTCCTGGAGGAATTGGGAACCGACGACCGCGTGGCGGTGCTGGCGGGCTTGGATGTTTCCCGCGCCGGTGACGTGCTCGACGTGATGCAGCCCGACGACGCGGCCGACCTGGTGGCTGACCTACCCACCGATACCGCGGCACTCCTGCTCGAATCCATGGGCGACGACGAAGCCGCTGACGTGCGGCGATTGCTTCGCTATGACGAGCGCACCGCCGGTGGTCTGATGACGCCGAACCCAATTATCCTCGGCCCCGATGCCACCGTGGCGCAGGCCCTCGCTTCGGCCTCCCGCCGCGATATTCCGCCCGCTCTGGCCGCCATTGTTTTTGTGTGCCGACCGCCGCTGGAAACACCCACCGGCCGCTACCTGGGAGCAATCCACCTGCAGCAGGCCCTGCGCGAACCTCCAACCACCCTGCTGGGTGCGATCCTTGATACCGATGTGGTCGGAATTGATCCCGAGGCGTCCATTGGCGCCGTGACCCGCGAGCTGGCTACCTACAATATGACGGCCATTCCCGTCACCGACACGGGCTCGCTTCTGGGCGCCGTCTCCGTCGACGACGTGCTCGATCACCTCCTGCCCGAGGACTGGCGCGAAGTGGATGAAGACGAGTGGCGCGAATCCGAACAGCTCCATCACGATGGGCCGCATTCCTCGCCATCGCGGCTCATCCCGCAACCGGCGGGCCAGTCCTCGCCTCCTATCCCCGCCTCGGGGATAGAGCGGGCCCGGGCCCTG
This sequence comes from Actinobaculum massiliense, assembly GCF_001457435.1. Taxonomy (GTDB): domain Bacteria; phylum Actinomycetota; class Actinomycetes; order Actinomycetales; family Actinomycetaceae; genus Actinobaculum; species Actinobaculum massiliense. Next base: position 353,255 of record NZ_LN881717.1, read on the forward strand.
CTCAAACCGCATCCGGCCCCGGCCTCCGCACTGGCGTCGTCGAGAATAACGGCGTCGGGAACGGAAACGCCGGCGACGGCTTCCGCACGCGAGGACTCGGCGCGGCCGGACAACACCGCTAAAAAGTCTCAGGACAGCGCCCGCGAGGGCGAGGCGAACCAGAAGGAGGGGTTGAACGATGTCGAGTGAAGAATTCGATAAGCCACTAGAACGGCGCCAGCGCTGGTTTAAGCGCCGGCAACGCGACCCCGAAGCCACCGGGCGGTTGGCCGAATCAATTGCCCGCTTCCAGGGGACCCCGAGTTTCCTGGTCTACCTGTCGATTTTTGTGGCCGCCTGGATTATTTGGAATACGATCGCACCCGAGCACCTGCGTTTCGATTCAGCGGCCTTCGGATTCACCGCACTAACGCTGATGCTCTCACTCCAGGCCTCCTACGCCTCGCCCCTCATCCTTTTGGCACAAAATCGCCAAGATGAGCGAGACAAGGTGGCCAATGAACAGGATCGCCAGCGCGCGGAACGAAATCTGCACGATACCGAGTACCTTATCCGCGAAATCGTGGGCTTGCGCATCGCCATTGGCGAGCTCGCTACCCGTGATTTTGTGCGTTCAGAACTCAACGATTTGCGTGACGAATTGGATGAGAACCGGGAGATTCGCCTGGCCGAACGCGAGACGCGCATTGCCGAACTCCAAGAAGAGCTCGACAAGCTCATTAGCGAACGGGAAAGCGATTAGAAGCTTCCCAGCGCGCGGATGACTTCCGCGGCGTACATTCCCGCCGCGGTGCGGTTCGGGTGCACGTGGTCGCCGGCCAACATATCGGTGTGCTGGGCGGCGATTGACGCCCAGTCCGCCACCCGCACGTTCGGATTCGTCTGCGCAATCTGCTTGATTTTCTCGTTGGCCGCGCCAATCCACGTCTTACCCGCCGGTCCGTAGCCGGTAACCAGCACGATGCGGTGGCCCTCCCCCAGGGCGGCCTCCACGGCCTGCCAATCCGCATCGGTAATGGTGCCGTTGGTGGCCAATGCCAATACAACGTAGGGCCGCAGGGTGCCAGAGTTGCGCATGGCGTTAATAATCCCGGGCGCGGGCTTAATCGACCGCGACACCTCGCCGTCCACCGCCATATTCGGCATTTTTTCCTTCAGCGCCGGAGCTGCCGCCACCGTCACCGAATCACCAATCACCAAAACATTCGAACCATCGGGAGCCACCGGCTCAAAATCCGTGGCGGGCTGGGGCGCATCCGGGGCACCCGGGTTGGCCGGATTGCGCGAATTGCCCGCTTCGCCTGCTGAATTCTCTGCCGAGCTCTGCGAGTCGGCATTATCTGTTTGCGCGGGCGCGGGTGCCTCTGCTTCCGGCTCGTCGCCCTCGGTAGGGGTGTCGTTTTCGCCCGGAGCGTTTTCGCCTTCTTCGCTTTCGGCGTCGCCGGTTTGAGAGGCGTCTCCGCTTGCCCCGCCGCCGGTGCCCGCGTCGAGCGCTTGCTCGCCGGCCTGCACGTATTCTTCCGCGGTGGAAAGCGGTTTGGACGCCACCAGGGACCACCCGGCAAGGAGAAGCACCGCGGCTACGAATGCTGCTACCACCCGTGCCAGCACGCCTCCGGTGAGCAACCACTGCCGCCCGCGGGTGCGAATCCAGGCTATGAACCCTTCGCGACGAATCGGGGTTTCGATATAAGTAAATGAAAGGTGGGCGAAAAGCACCGAAAGCGGGATAACCACCAGTGCCGAGATCCAGCTATTGGGGTGGAAAGCGTAGAAGGAAAGGGCGATAAGCGGCCAGTGCCAGAGGTAGATCCCGTAGGAGCGATGCCCTAGCCACACCATGGGCTTGCTCTCCAACACCCGCGCCAAGCGCGGAGCCGCCGCGTCTTGCCCGCCCAGTAGCGCCACCACAATGAAGCCCGCCAGCAGGCTCGCCAGCACCGAGCCCCAGGGGTACATGAAGCGGGAATCAGCCACGCTCACTCCGGCCACCACCAGGGTGGCGAGGGCGATCCAGGCACCAATCCCCACGTACCGTTTGGCGGACTTGGACATTTGCGGTGCCGCGCCCTCGATGGCGCGCGGCAGAGCGAAAGCAATCGCCGCACCGACCATCAGGCCGAAAGCGTGGGTATCGGTTCCTACGTAGGCGCGCGTGGGGTCAGCGGCGCCGCCGGCCAGGATCTGGTACCAGATGGCGGATACTCCGCCCAGGGAAAGTGCGATCCACGGCGAAACCTTTCGCGAAGCAAGCATCACAATCAGCCAGACAAAGAATGGCCAGAGCAGATAGAACTGTTGCTCGACGGCCAGAGACCACATATTGGTGAGAAGCTTGGGTGATTGCTCTTCGAAGTACGAGGAGCCATTAGCGATCTGGAACCAGTTGTAGGTTCCCGTCACCGCCCCGAAGGACTGCCAGCGCAGTTGCACAAGCGCATCCCCGCCCACCAGGGCCGCCAATCCGAGGGTACCAACGGTGGCGACCACAACCGCCGGGGTCAGACGCCGCACACGTTTCCCCCAGAATCGCTTGAGGTTGATGCGCTTAGTTTCCAGATATTCGCGCTGGAGCAACGAAGTGATCAAGAAGCCGGAGAGCACAAAGAACACGTCCACTCCGATATATCCAATTCCTCCGGGCAAAATATGGAAGAAAAGGACAATAAACGCCGCAATTGCGCGCAGTCCATCTAATCCGCGCACTCGCGTACGTTGCTTTACTTGCACCTCGTGCCTCCTCTCGAGCGTTGCTAGCGTACTTCGTAGCAGACATATTCAACCGCCCCGACACCGTTTTTTCACTAGATTCGTCGCACATCACTTTCGTTATAACGACGGCGTTATTTCCCCGTTATTTCAAAGTTATCTGCCATACTGCTGAAGCCTCTTGACGCCCCTTTTTCATCCTTTTGGATGAGTTCTCAACCAGTCTTTTTCTCCCCTGTTGTGCCTTGCTCCTCACCCCGCTCAGCGGCGCACCCAGCGCCGCGCACGTATAGCCACCTCCTTACATCAGATGTGGGCTTAGTCGCCGCCGCGGCTGGCCCGCTTGCAGGTAGGGTAGCCACATGGTTACGCGCGAGGCTGTGATGGATGCTCTATCCGCGGTTATCGACCCGGAATTGCGCCACCCCATTACCGAACTCAATATGGTCGATCGGATCGATATTGCCGAATCCGGCCGCCTCGCCATCACCATTCTTCTCACCACTCCGAACTGCCCGCGCAAGAGCATCATTGAGCGCGAGGTGACGCAGGCGGTAGCGGACGTGGCCGGGGTCAACGGCGTCGACGTCACGCTCTCCCCCATGACCCCCGCCCAGCTCCAGGCACTAACGCGAAAGTTGCGCGGCGAACGGGTGCGCCGCGAGATCCCCTTCGCCGCGCCCGATTCGCCCACAAAGATTATTGCCGTCGCCTCCGGAAAAGGCGGGGTAGGCAAATCCTCTATCGCCGCCAACCTCGCCGCCGCCATGGCCTCCCAGGGCGTCCGGGTCGGCTTGGTGGACGCCGATATTTACGGTTTTTCCATCCCCGCAATGCTCGGGGTCGATACCCCCGCCCAGCAAATCAACGGCATGATCATTCCGCCCGTCGCCCACGGGGTGAAAGTCATGTCCATTGGAATGTTCGTCAAGGGAAATCAGGCGATTATGTGGCGCGGTCCCATGCTCGCGAAGGCGCTCGAGCAGTTCTTCGCAGACGTGTACTGGGGCGACCTTGACGTGCTCCTGCTCGACTTACCACCGGGAACGGGAGATATCGCCCTGACCGTCGCCTCCCTGCTTCCCAATTCCCAGCTTTTGGTGACGACGACGCCGCAGCCCGCCGCCTCCGATGTGGCAGAACGTGCCGGTTCAATGGCCAGCCAAACCGGCCAGCATGTAATTGGCGTTATCGAAAATATGTCCTGGATGGATTTGCCCGGAGGCCAGCGCAACTACCTTTTCGGCAGCGGCGGCGGGCAGACGGTTGCGGCGGTCCTTTCCGAGCGGCTGGGTTATAGCGTCCCGCTTTTGGGGCAAATCCCCTTCGAAAGTGCTATCCGCGAAGGTGCGGATGCCGGAGCTCCGGCCGTCCTCTCGCTACTTGACTCTCCGGCAAAGGCGGAGTTCCAGAAAATCGCGCGGACGATCAGCTAGCGCGGCCGTCTGGCTAAAACGCAGGCTTGGCTGACGCCGTGCCTTGGCTTGCGCCGTGTCTCAGCTCGCAGTGGGCCTCAGGTAGCACTGGGCCTCAGCTAGCACTGGCCTCAACTCGCAATGGGACTAGGTCGGCACCGTAACCTAGCAAGCGCGTTGAACCGCCCGCGCGAGCGCGCACTCTCGCATAAGATAAGGAACGTGTTCGCGGGGGCATCGCGGACCGGGCGAGAGGCGCGCACGAGTAATTGAGGAGTTTTCACAATGGCTGATTTTGTACAGGCGTGGGCATACGCGGAGGAAGCGGTTGCCGAACCCGAGGAAATTGCTCGCGCCCGCGACCTCGCCTCCGAATTCGGAATTAAGACGATCTCGCCAGCCAGTGGAAATTTCCTGCGCCTGTTCATTGGTGCAGCCGGAGTGAGATCCGCCGTCGAAATTGGCACCGGCACCGGAGTGTCCGGACTCTACCTCATCGGCGACGGCGACCTCACCCTCACCACGATTGACCTCGATGCGGAGGCTCAGCATTACGCCCGCGATTTCTTCAAGGCCGCCGGTGCTCGCGCGGGAAAGGTGCGTCTTATTAACGGCGCCAGCGCCGATATCCTCCCGCGCCTTGCCACTGGTTCATACGATTTTGTTCTGCTCGACGGCAATCCCCTGGAAGCGGAGGGGGACGCGGCCGAGTCGCTTCGCCTGCTGCGCCCGGGCGGAACGCTGGTGGTGGCACACGCGCTACTGGGAGGTAAAGTCGCCGATCCGGCACGGCGTGAAGATGACGTCGTCTCCACCCGAAACCTCATTAAGCGGCTCGCCCAGACCGAAGGTATTGAGACCTCGCTCCTTCCGGTGGGAGACGGGTTGTTTATCGCCCGGGTTGGCGGCCGATAAACAACGCGCCAAGCATCGGCGGGAGGGAGCCGCACACAGCGCGCAGCGGACGCCACCAAGTGCGCGGCGGGCACCTATAAACCCAGCGCGCCGCGCCCGCCGAAAACCCGCAACTTAGACACAAAAATGTTCCCCGGAAAATCCGGGGAACAAAGAGTGAGGGCACTTAGCGTTCTATACCCGCAAGAGCTTCACTTAGGGCCTTTGCTTCGTCATCATTGATTTCCAAAACCAGGCGACCTCCCCCGTCTACAGGGATGCGAACCACAATGCCTTTGGCTTCACGTTCAACTTCGAGCGGCCCATCGCCAGTGCGAGGCTTCATAGCTGCCATTGTGCATTCCTTCCTGTCGAAAACCCGGCGTTTTCGACTCAGTTGCTCTTATTCTACTAGGAATGCGAGGCTTTCGACCGGCGTGATCTTTCTGTCGCTCGCTTTTCATCGCGCGGACCCTCCCATTTGCGTAGCACTCGCACCGCGTCTTCCGCGGTGTCCACGATGGTGAACAACTCGTCGTCACCGGGAGAAATGAGCCCGTTCTCCTCGAGGGAGTTCTTGATCCAGTCCGCCAGCGGCCCCCAGAATTCCGAGCCCACCAAAATCACCGGGAATTCAATCGCCTTACCGGTCTGCACAAGCGTCAGTGATTCGAAAAGCTCATCCATGGTGCCAAATCCGCCCGGCATCACAATGAAGCCATGGGAATACTTGACGAACATGGTTTTGCGGACGAAGAAGTAACGGAACTCGATACCCAGGTCCACGTAATTATTGAGGCCTTGCTCGTGCGGGAGCTCAATTCCCAGGCCAATTGAAAGCCCGTCCGCGTCCTTTGCGCCGCGGTTGGCCGCTTCCATAATGCCCGGGCCGCCCCCGGTAATCACGCCGTATCCGGCCTCGACGACCTTCCGGCCCACTTCGCGGGCGATGTCGTAGTATTTATTGCCCTCGCGGATGCGGGCTGAACCGAACACAGAGACGCATTTCGGCACATGAGCCAGGGCTCCAAATCCCTCCACGAACTCCGCCTGGATACGTAGCACGCGCCAAGGATCGGTACGCGTCCAATCCCCGTTTTCGGGCTCGTTGAATAGCTTGGTATCCGCGGTAATCGAGGGAATCTGCTTTCCCCGCCTAATTTGCGCACCGCGCCTATAGTCTTCTCGAGTCATGAAACCTATCTTTCCAGCCAGAAGGGGCCTTCCCCATTCATTTCGCCACGCGGATAGCGCAGGCGGAGGGCAGAAATTCCAGCCCTCGCCGGAGTATTACGATCATCCGCTCACCTAGCGTAGATCTTCCCGACCCACCTCACCGAGCCGCTCCACAACGTTTTTGACCCCCTGCGCCCGCGAGCGCGTGGTCACCAGGAGCACGTCTCCCGCGTCGACGACGACGGCGTCCGGCAGGCCCACCACAGCAATGGGTTTGCTCGAGGTATAAACAAGTGCCCCCTCGCTGTCTACGGCAATCACCGGCTGGGCGGGGGCGGCGGCATCAACCTGCTGAAGGCTACGCTGAACGGCCGGAATATGCTCCGCCAGGGATTGGAAATCGCCGATGTCTGACCAGCCTATGGAGGCCGGGACCACCGCTACCCCACCGTCGGCGGCGAGCGGTTCCGCAATTGCTCGATCAATAACTTCGCGAGGAATCTCTTCCCAGGCTTGGAGCACCTCAGCGCGTTGCTTGTCCGCGTCCAGGTTCCAGCCGGCAACCGCGCGGGCAAGCGGGGCGGCGATATCGGGGCGGAAGCGCTCAAGTGCTTCGCGCAAAACCTTGGCCCGCATAATGAAAATACCGGCATTCCAGAAGTACCCGCCATCCGCAAGGTAGCTTTCCGCGGTAGGTGCGTCAGGCTTTTCCACGAACTTTTTGACTTCGCGCGCGGCGGGCAGATCAGAACCGCTCCCGGCGGGCAGATCGCGCTCGCGCGCGGCGGGCAGATCCGCCAGGTCTTCACCGGCGCGAATATAGCCGAATCCGGTGGCGGCATAGTCCGGGGTGATTCCGAGGGTAGCAATATAGCCCGCCTCGGCGGCGCGCATGGCTGCCTCCACCGCCGCATGGAAGGCTACGTTATCCGCAATGGCGTGATCAGCGGCGAAGGATCCCACCAGGCAGTCCCCAAATTCACGCTCGAGGACCCCGGCGGCAAGGCCGATGGCGGCCATGGTGCCGCGCGGTGAGGGCTCAATAATGGCGGCCCGACGGGAAAAATCAGATCCCAATTGCTCACGTACCGCCTCCACGTGGGCACGGCCCGTTACCACGGTGACCGAATCGGCCAGCGGGCGCAAACGATCAACGCTCGATTGCAGAAGCGTGCGCCCGGTACCCAGCAAATCCACCAGGAACTTCGGGTGAGATGCCCGCGAAAGTGGCCAGAGCCGTGTGCCCGCTCCACCGGCGGGAATAATAACGTGAAATTCCACGGTGCTGTTTCTCCCTTAGTGCTTCTTTTCCCGGTTGGCCTGCTGGGCTTGCACTTGCCGCTGACCGTCGCGGTACCTCTCTCGCGCCGCGCGCGCATCTTCGCTGGCCTTGCGCGCCTTATCTTCCAATTTCTCGGCGCGCTTGCGGGCCCAGTTACCTTGCAAACCTCCCCATTCGGGAAGCTCTTCGATTTCCTCTTGGAGCGGCAACTTAGGCTCGGGAAGAAGCGCGCCAGTGATGGGATCATGCGGCCATTCGAGTGATTCTGGAACCGTGAGTGTCACGAAGTTGGGCGTGGTGTGCCCGCGCAACTCCCGCGCATCCTCCGGGGTATATACGCGCGGCGGATTGGCCATATAAGCACTGACCATCAACATAATGCGGGCCGTGAGGTTGAGCCACAGGAGCAGGGTGGCCAGAGCCGCGAAAGGTGCGAGCAAGGGATTAGATGAGACGCTGGAAACCACGGAAGTACCGGCAATCTTGATGACGGTCATAATAAGGCCGCCCAGCACCGCGCCGCGAAGAAGATCTGCCCGCGGCACTCGCATTCCCGCCATTACTCTCACCAGGAAGGCGATAATCAAACCATCGAGGCAAATCGCCACCGCCCAAACAGCGAGTTTGATGAAGAACTGCGAGATCGAGCTTTCGATTCCCAGTTTCCCAAAGAGCCAGGTCCCCGCCGCACCGGCGCCGGCAGCGAAAACGCCGCTGACCACGATCCCGGCGGCCAGAACCACGAACCCTCCGAAGCTGCGGAGGATATTGACGACGCCGTTTTCCACCACTTGGTTTATGCCGAACATGGCACGAATTGACCGCGATAGTCCGGTCATAATTGAGATCGCGGTCCACAGCAAAACCCCACCGGCGATAATGCTGGCTATGCTCAACCCGCCTGTCAATATCAGCGCATCCGGATCGATCAGACCGCCATTGGATCCGTCGTCGAGAATTCCCGGGAGGGCGGTGTTGATCGCCCCGATCACCGATTCGCGCATTTCCGGGTTATTTCCGAGGGTGGCCATGAAGATCGTCCATGCCACCGTCAGCGCGGCGGTAATCGAAAACAGCGCCGAGTAGGCGATACCGCCTGCCAGCAGGCCGCCGCGCGCGTTGCCGTAGCGGCTCATCCCGCGCATAATCCGCGTGCCTTGCACCCAGGAAACGAGGGCCTTAATTCGCTCCACCAGGCTGGGCGTCGGTTGGGAATCGGATACCCGCTCTTCCCTCACCGTGTACACCGCTTCGCGCCCTTGCGGATCGACCCCGAGCACCGCGGAAAGGGCGTCGGTGGGGACAGTTACCTGCTCTTTATTATCGCTCACTCGTCCAGAGTAACGGTTTGCGAGGATGCGCAGAAGCACTTTTCATTTTTTCGTTCGCGCCCGCCTGGGACTCCAAGCCGCCCTCGAGGAACCCCAAAGCCGCCCTCGCGCCCGCGGCGCTAGAGCTCGTAGGTCACCGTAAGCGGGGCATGATCCGACCAGCGCTCGCCGTAGCTCGCCGCGCGCCCGATGCTGAACTCCCCCGCCCGCTCGGCCAGGGCCGGGGTCGCCATCTGGTAGTCGATGCGCCAGCCGGCGTCGTTATCGAAGGCTTTGCCACGCTGAGACCACCAGGTGTAGGGCCCATTTCCCACAAATCCCGCGCCGTCGAGGAGCCGGCGTTGCACATCAACCCACCCGGCTCCAAACCACTGATCCAGATAGGCGATCTCCGGATCGAGCACGCCGGAGGTTTTATTGTGGTTCGATTTCCAGTTTTTAATATCCCGCTCGGTATGCACGATATTGAAATCGCCCGCTACCAGGGTGTGGCCGGCCGGATCGACACTCGCCAGCCGTTCGCTCACGCGCTGCAAATGCGCGTATTTTGCCGCCATTTTCTCGGGTTTATCGGCAACACCGGAGTGAAGGTAAGCCGAGATGACCGTCAGCGGGGGATCCACCAGATCCACCTCGATCCAGCGTCCGGTATCCACCGGCTCTTCTTCCGGCACCAGACCGCGACGAACTTCGGCAATCTCCAGGCCGTCCCGAATGGCGATGGAAACCCCTGCCCGCCCCTTCAGCTCAGAAATCTCGTTCACCACCAGGTAGCAAGAATCGGCAAAAATAGCCTCGATCGCCTCTTCCGGCGCGCGCACCTCCTGCATGAGGAGCACATCTGGTTGCTGGGCGTTTACCCAATCGAGCATTCCTTTGCGGGCCGCCGCCCGCAGTCCGTTGACGTTGACGGTTGTAATTCGCATACTTCCCTTTCCCTCGCCCAGCTAGCTTAGCGGGTAGACGAAGATCGGTGCCGCGGCGGCTACCATGGTCACAGTGATTTCGTTTTCTGCGCCAATGGACGACGCCAAAGCGAAACGCAAGGGGGCAACGCGCAGGAGCATAGCCAGGGCGCCGGGGCACTAAAACCGGGCGCATCTGTGCATCGTGGCGAACGGCGAGCACCGGACGCACCAGCACCGCGAGCGGCGGGCACCCGAACCGCGCGCGGCAGGAGCATTCGGATCGCGCTCGGAGCACCAGCACCGCGAGCGCGAGGCGCCAGCGGCAAATAAAGGCAAGGAGGTAGCGATGCGAGGGGTATTGGCAACTCTTTTGGCGGGATTTTTATTGGCTTCCTCAACGGGCGCCGTAGCTGCGGAAGAACCCCGTATTGTGCAACTCGGTGATTCTTTTGCCTCCGGAAATGGGGCGGGTGATTATCGCGATGATTGCTACCGCTCCCCGCACAACTACGCCCACGTCGCCGCGGAAGAATTGGGCGGCTCTGTGCGCGATGCCTCCTGCAGCGCCGCCACACTGGAAGACCTCACCACGGTTTCTGAAAGCAGCGATGCCGGCTCAGCCGAGGCGACCTTCTGGGTGCCGGAACTGGTGGATGGGGAGCAATTCTCGCGCTGGCAAACCTGGGCTAATTTGGCGCAGGTATGCGGAGAAGTTCCCGCCGGAAGCCGTATGGAATACACCCCCAGCGGCAAGGTTTCCGCTAATCCCTGGTTTGTGAGCGCCCAGGTGGACTGCACGCTCGTTACCGGGCCGCAAGTTTCTGCCGTCACCCCCGCAACCGACCTGGTGTTTACAACAATCGGCGGTAACGACGCCGGATTTGCCAAGATCATCGCCACCTGCCTGGTTTTGGATCAGAGCCGGCTGTGCGAGGCGAGCATTAAAAGTGCTAATGAAGAGTTCCCCAAAATCGGGCAACGCCTCGACGGCTTGCTGGCGGATATTGATGGCGCGGCAGCGGGGAACGCAGATATTTGGCTGGTTGGCTACCCGTACTTGGTAGCGGACGTTCCGTACCATTTGCGCCGCTTGGGAGATGACTACGACGCCGGAAGCGCGATTCGATCCAGCGTGGATAACGGCGCGGAGGTGATGCAGACCGCGGTAGAGCGCGCAAATAGCAAGGCTCGCGCTACGGGTGAGCGCGAGCGTTTCCATTTCTTCGATAGCCGCCCGGTTTTCGCCGGCCACGAGGTGGACCCGCGCAATAACGCCGATCAGAGCCACGCGTGGTTCCACGCGCAGGTAACCGATCTTTCCCTGCTCCTGGATACCATTGAGGTCTCTGACCTAACTATGGAAAACTTCCGGGAGATCATGCATCCCACGCGTGAAGGTTGGCAAAAGCAAGGCGAAGCCCTGGCGCAAGCCGTAACCGAAGCGGGTTAGGATACTACCGCCGGGCCGGCCCACGCCGGAGAATAAAGCTACGAAGGGAAACCGGTCTACTATGCGACGTATACTCGGCGCTCTAGCCGCTCTGTGCCTGAGCCTAGTGAGTATCTCACTCACGGCGGTGGCGGATGAAGATTCCGCCCAGAATCTGCCCGCTACGGCGTCGGCAAACATTGTGCAACTCGGTGATTCGTATTCGGCAGGAAACGGCACCGGAACCTACGAGGAAACGAACTGCATGCGTTCCTCGCGCAACTACGGGGCGAGGGCGGCCGAAGCGGTGGGAGCGCTCTACACGAACGTGGCGTGCTCGGGCGCGGTAACGCGCGATATTACCCAGCCGCGGAGCCTGGGCTGGAAGGGCGGAGCGACCCGCAGCTACTGGTTACCGACCTACGCGTATCCCGATCAAGCCGCCGAATGGCAAAAGCGCGTGGAGGCGGAGGGCGTGTGTGGGGCTCCGCCGGCCGACGATATGTACTACGAATACCGAATGGTGGCCCCCGCCCCCGCCGGATCGATTTTCACGGCTAGCGTGGCCTGCTACTTATGGGCCAAGCCGCAAATCGAAGCCGTCAGCCCGGCCACCGACGCTGTTTTCCTCACAATTGGCGGAAATGACGCCAATTTTGTAGGCATTATTATCTCTTGCTTCGTGGCCCGCAATGCCAATTCCTGCCAAAACCGGCTCACCACGGCGAACGCGATCTTCCCCCAGCTTCGTCAGCGAATCGACTCGGTGCTCACCGAAATTGATCGCGCCTCGCAGGGCCACGCGCGCGTTTATTTGCTGGGCTATCCGGTACTTATTAGCGAGGACTCCTACGTTCTTCCCGAAGGGCCCGCGGGGTGGTACGACGCCGGAAAGACTTTGCGCGGGATGCAAGAGCACGCCAATGAGCTCCAGCGGGGCGTTATTGAGGAAATGAACGCGCGGACCGAATCCAATCGCTTTACCTTCGTGGATGTGCAACCCGCATTTACCGGGCACGGCTTTGACCCGCGGATGGGAGCGCGCCAGGATCACTCGTGGATCGTTCCGAGTTTCTCGTCCTTTGATGTCTTGGGCTACGTCCACCCCACCCAGCAAGGCTGGACGGCTGAGGCTGATCTGCTCACGGATTACCTGCTGACGGACGGCTTCTAGAGGTAAGGCTTGTAGAAATAAAAATCTGCCCCGGAACCTCTCCGCTACGCGGTGGCTCCGGGGCAGATTACCGCTAAGAAGCGGAGTATTGCCGCTCGGCGGTCTCCACAATATTGCGCAGGAGCATGACTCGAGTCATAGGCCCCACGCCGCCCGGATTGGGGGAAACCCAGCCGGCAACCTCGGCCACGCCCGGATCGACATCTCCAATCGTCTTGAAGCGCCCGGTTTCCGGGTTTGGCACGCGCGTTACTCCGACGTCGAGCACAATCGCCCCGGGCTTGATCCACTCGGGTTTCACGAAATGCGGTTGTCCCACCGAGGCAATCACCACGTCGGATTCGCGCACAATTTGCGGCACGTCCGGGGTACCGGTATGACAGAGAGTTACGGTGGCGTTAATTTCACGGCGCGTGAGCAGAAGCCCGGCGGGGCGCCCGACCGTTACGCCGCGCCCGAGCACCGCCACCCGCTTACCTTCCAAAGAGAGCCCGTAGCGTTCTAGAAGTTCCAGAATTCCCGCGGGCGTACAAGGCAACGACGTCGAAAGCGGCTCCCCAACTCGTAGTACCAAGCGCCCCAAATTCACCGGATGTAAGCCGTCAGCATCCTTCTGCGGATCGATGAGTTCAATCAGCTCGTTCGAGGGCATTCCTGCCGGAAGCGGCAATTGCACGATGTAGCCCGTACACGCCGGATCGGCGTTAAAGCTCAGAATCGCTTCGCGCACAGCCTGCGCCGGAGCGTCCGCGGGGAGGTCAATCCGCAAGGAGGTGATCCCCACTTCCTGGCAATCGCGGTGCTTTCCAGCTACATAAGCGCGGGAACCAGGATCGTCTCCCACTAAAATTGTGCCCAGGCCCGGCTCGATCCCGTGCTGCTTGAGGGTTTCAATCCGGGAGCGAAGCTCCTGCTTGATGTCTGCGGCGATTTTCTTTCCGTCCAGAATCTGTGCGACCACGCAGTTGTCTCCTTATAGATTTTCGTACAGCGGGAAGGCATGGGCGAGCGCCTTTACTCGCTGGCTGAGAGCTTCCACATCCGCGCTCGGGCCCGCAACGAGTGCCTGCGCAATAATATCTGCCACTTCGCGGAACTCCGGTTCGGCAAAACCGCGAGTAGCCAGTGCGGGAGTTCCAATGCGCAATCCGGAAGTCACCCGCGGGGGCCGCGGATCGTAGGGAACCGAGTTGCGGTTGACGGTTATCCCAATCTGGCCCAGGAGGTCTTCACCCTGCTGGCCGTCAATAGCTGCCTGGCGCAAATCAACCAGCACGAGGTGCACATCAGTTCCGCCCGAGACCACCGAGATTCCGGCTTCTTGCACATCCTTGGCGCACAGCCGTTCGGCGAGGATCTTTGCTCCGGCCAGGGTGCGCTCTTGGCGCTCCTTGAACTGCGGGCTAGCCGCAATCCCCAGGGCCACGGCCTTCGCCGCAATCACGTGCATGAGCGGGCCACCCTGCGTGCCCGGGAATACCGCCGAGTTCAGCTTCTTTCCATACGGCTCGCTATCCTTCGCCAGAATCATTCCGCCGCGCGGGCCGCCAAGGGTTTTGTGGATCGTCGTCGTCACCACATCGGAAGCGGGGACAGGATTAGGATGCAAGCCGGCGGCCACCAGCCCGGCAAAATGCGCCATATCCGTCCATAGCACCGCGCCCACTTCGTCCGCGATCGAGCGGAAAGCATCAAAATCGAGATGGCGCGGATAGGCGGACCAGCCCGCGATAATCATCTTAGGGCGGGCGGCGCGGGCCTCCTCGCGGACCTTGTCCATATCGAGGAGGAAGGTTTCGGGATCCACGTGGTAGGCGGCGATATTGTAGGACTTACCCGAGAAATTCACTTTCGATCCGTGGGTGAGGTGCCCGCCGTGATCGAGGGCGAGGCCCATCACGGTGTCTCCGGGCTGGACAAGCGCGGTATAAACCGCCTGGTTCGCCTGCGCGCCCGAATGCGGTTGCACATTGGCGTATTGCGCCCCGAAAAGCTGCTTGGCTCGCTCCCGAGCTAGGTCCTCCGCCTTGTCTACCCATTCGCAACCGCCGTAGTAGCGCCGACCCGGGTAGCCTTCCGCGTATTTATTGGTGAGTACCGAGCCCTGCGCCTCCATTACCGCGCGCGGCACGTGGTTTTCGGAGGCAATCATTTCCAAGCCTTCTTGCTGGCGATACAGTTCCCCAGAAAGGATGTCCGCAATTTCGGGATCTACGGCTTGAAGGGGTTCGTCGAGCAAACGCGCCATGATCTTTCCTTTCGTTTGAGACCTGGCTTCGGTACGGGTCGGCGTTAAAGATAATTTGCCCAGCGCGCGAGTATCAATGCTCGATTGATAGCCCGCCCAACTGTTGGACAAAAGAGTAGCGCTTTTCCCTTAACACCGCTTTGCGTCTCAGTTTTGGGGTTTCAGCGCGGGGGCGGAAAGGCGCGGGCGGAGCCCGGAATTGCAGGCTAGGCAGGGGCGAAGCAGAATGTGCAGATCCGAATCCGCCGGTCGCTTTGAAGAGTTGAGGGGCGCCACGCGGTCCAAAATACGGACGGTTGCATCCGCCACCTGCTGCAGTGGTTGCTCAATACTGTCAAACCCGAGTGACATGGCGAGCGCCGAATTATCAAATCCAATGGCGGGAATAGTTCCGTTACTGCCAAGAAGAACGCCGGCAGCCAGAAGATCTGAGGCACAGACGACGCCGTCGGGGCGCTGATCGGCGTCCAAGGTGCAAAACTGTTGTACGGCTTTGATTCCACCTTCGATGTTTTCGGACGTAAAAATGGACAGGCTCTCCATTTCGGCTTCGCTGTAGCCCCACTCGGTCACTGTTTCCCGCCACCCTAAATGGCGGTCTTCTCCAGTGCCCGAAGGGCTCGGCCACCCCACGTACCCGATCCGCTTGCAACCGCGATCGCGCAATTCCTTGGTACCTAGCGCAACCCCGTATTTTCCATCGACGTCGACCCAGGGAACCTCGTCATCAAGTAGCGAATCCCTCCCCCACGGGCGCCCAAAGCAGACGAACGGGATTTTGTTTTTAATGAACCAGTCCACGCGCGGGTCGCCGGCCGCGGTGTCCGTGATGATGAACGCATCGACGTCGTCGGAGGAGGTAAGAGCCCGGTACTCGGCGATCTCGTCCCCGTAGCCGCGGGAGGCGAACAGAAGAATGCGGCGCCCGCTTTCGCCCGCGAAAACGGTGAGGTGATGAAGGAATTTGTCATAGATCATCCCGGCCAAATTATCCGGCGCGTCATCCACGCGGATCCCCACCGTCGCGGTCTGTTGGGTGCGCAAGCGCCGGGCCGATTGGTTGGCCCGATATCCGAGTTCGCTAATGGCGGCATAAACACGTTCGCGCGTGGCGGGAAGAACCGTCTCGGGGCGATTAATAACGTTCGAGACCGTCTGGCGCGAAACCTCCGCGCGCTTGGCTACGTCTACGATCGATGCTCGTTTTTCTCTCTGTTTGGACATCTCCCCTCCCTCACCGCTATCGATTTACCAGTCTGAAACGAATGTAGCAGAACCCGGCAAACACAACGATCAGCCATTTTGGTTAAATTTCGCCTCCCACCCACTGATCCGCACGCTAATTTCACGCCGCGGAAAAAAGAACAGCATAATCTAGATAAAAATACCTAAGTTTTTTCCTTGCAAAATTTCGCGCGGGGTGGCACCATTGTTGCAACGGTTTGAACGTTCAAATTCGGGTGGCGAGGAGGCCACCCGGCCGTGAAAACCACGACCACGTGTCTACTTACGGGAGGACTCCATGCAGCGTCGCACGATCACATCCGCGATGGCCCTCGGGGCTGCCATCGCACTCACGCTTTCCGGTTGCTCAGGCGGCTCGGGATTCTCGGATAACTCCAAGGGATCGGCTGATTCCGGAGAGCTCACCAACGATTCCAGCCGGTCACTGTCCGTGATGATCGGATCCTCGGGCGATTCAGAGACCAAGGCCGTTCAAGAAGCGGTCGCGGCTTGGTCGCAAGAGAGCGGAGTCAAGGCCGAGGTTATTGCCGCCTCCGACCTCAACCAGCAGCTCTCCCAGGGATTTGCCGCCTCGACTCCTCCAGATGTTTTCTACCTCTCCACTGATTCGCTGGCCGGTTTTGCGGAGAACGGTTCAGTGCTCGCCTACGGCGATCGCCTTTCCAATAAGGACGATTTCTACCCGTCCCTGGTCAGTAACTTCACCTACGATGGCGATTTCTACTGCGCCCCCAAAGACTTCTCCACCCTCGCACTGTTCATTAATAACGAACAGTGGGCCGCCGCCGGCCTGACCGATCAGGACTACCCCACCACTTGGGACGAGCTTGAGACCGTCGCCACCAAGCTCACCGGCAACGGCCACACCGGCCTCTCCTTCGGCGCCGAATACCAGCGCCTGGGGGCCTTTATGGCCCAGGCGGGCGGCACGCTTCTGACCGACGATCAGACCAAGGCCGTCGCGGATTCCGAAGAGAATGTAGCGGCTCTGACGGAAGTGAAGGAACTCCTCGCTTCCGGTAACACCGCCTACGCGGCTGATCTCGGGGCCGGCTGGGGCGGCGAAGCCTTCGGCACCGGCAAGGCGGCCATGGTGATCGAAGGAAACTGGCTTACCGGCACGCTCTCGAGCGATTACCCCGATCTTGAGTACACCGTGGTGGAATTGCCTGCCGGCCCGGGCGGAAAGGGAACGCTTCAGTTCTCCAACTGCTGGGGCATCGCAACCGATTCTCCCTCCCAGCAGCAGTCGCTAGATTTGGTCGAATATCTAACGGCTACGGATCAGCAACTCGGATTCTCTAAGGCCTTCGGCGTGATGCCCTCCGTCGAATCGGCCGCCGATGCTTGGACCAGTGCCAACCCTGATAAGGAAGCCTTCCTTAAGGGTGCAGATTATGCCAAGTCCGTTCCTACCCTGCACGGTAGCTCGGCGGTGATTGAGGACTTCAATGCTCAGATTGAAGGCCTCTCCGGTAAGGATCCCAAGGAGATCCTCTCCACGGTTCAGTCGAACTTTGAGGCAATCGTCAAGTAACGACGATGCCCGGTGGGGCGAGGGCGGGTTCCGCCCTCGCCCCCGTCGGGAGGAAGATATATGGCTACGACAGACGGTGATGCAACACCGACAAAGGCGGGACTCAAGCGGCTCCCGAAGAACGCCGCAAAGCGCGCTGAGGCCAGAACCGGGTGGCTATTTATCTCCCCGGTCATTATTATCCTCGGCATTTTCCTCGTGATCCCCATGCTCATGGCCCTGTGGGTGAGCGTTTCAGATTGGGGCGGGCGAGGATCACCCTTCGCCCCCGGCGTGAACTTCGTAGGCTTCGAGAACTACACGGACGTACTCCTCGACGAAGGCCTGGCAGCGCGAGACTTTGGTATTTCCATCAAGAACAGCTTCTGGTACACGATTATCGTGGTGCCGGTACAAACGCTTCTAGCTTTATTCCTAGCGGTTTTGGTAAATCGAGAGGTCAAGGGCCGCGGCCTGTTTAGAACCGCTTTTTATTTCCCTTCGGTCACCTCGAGTGTGGCCATCACCGTACTGTGGCTCTTCCTTTTCAGCGCCACGGGTGCGGTCAACAAGGCGCTTTCGTGGCTGGGAATTCACGGACCGAACTGGTTCAACGAGCCCACCGGGATCTTCGCCTTCCTGCAGGGCGGCAATCCACCCTCTGCCCTCGCCAATCACGGTTTCCTCAATCTGAGCTGGTCTGACTGGCTAGCGGGGCCCTCACCGGCCATGGTCGCCTTCATGATTATGGCGGTATTTACGACGTCGGGCACCTTTATGCTCCTCTTCCTGTCTGCGCTCCAGGCTATCGACCCCTCCACCGATGAGGCGGCCATGGTCGACGGCGCAAATGCGTGGAAGCGCTTCTGGCGCGTCACCGTTCCGCAACTCAAGCCAACGATCTACACCGTGGTAACCCTCGGCATTATTGGTTGCTGGCAGGTCTTCGACCAGATCTACACCGGAACGGCCGGCGGCCCGGCAAAGACTACTCTGACCCCTGCATACCTCTCATATTCAGCGGCATTCGGGAATCAGCAATGGGGCCGCGGTGCCGCGATCGCCTTCATTCTTTTCGTCATTATCATCGCCATGAACTGGCTGCAGCGCCGAGCCCTTGCCGAGCGTGATGCAACCACCGGGAAGAAGAGCCTCTTTAGCCGCCTCCGGAATTGCAAGTCCAAGGCGGAACCGGCAGGCGCCGAAGACCAGGTTGGCTCGCAGACGACCGCCGGCTCGCAGGCGACCGCCGGCTCGCAGGCGCAAGTCCAGGCAGTAGTTGGAGTGAAGGGGAATCTCTCATGAGCACCACCAATTCAACGGTCGTCCACGGGAAAACCACCGAGGTAAGCCCGGCGGAAAGCCAGCCGCGGGTCTCCTCGGCTAGCTTGCGCCGGCTGGGTGGGAAGTCGCTTCTTTATGCGCTCCTCATCTGCCTCGCCCTGGTGTACATCATGCCGTTCCTCATTCAAATCGCTACGTCGTTCAAGACGGATGCAGAGGCGGCGTCGAACCCAATAAGTCTGATACCCCAAACCTTCACCGCGGCTGCCTACGAGCGCCTCTTCATGAACTCCGATTTCCCCATCTGGTTCAAGAACTCTGTGATCGTGACGCTCTTCGTCACCCTGGGACGTGTCTTCTTCGATTCGCTGGCCGGATACGCTCTGGCGCGCCTGAACTTCCGTGGCCGCAACGTTATTTTCGCCGCCCTGGTGGCGGTAATGAGCGTTCCCGCGGTGGTTCTCCTCATTCCGAAGTTCCTGGTGATCAATCAGCTGAGCATTTACGACAGCTACGCGGGCATGATCTTCCCGCTTCTCGTGGATGCCGCGGGCGTTTTCATTATGAAGAACTTCTTTGAATCAATTCCGCGAAGCGTGGAGGAACAGGCGAAGGTCGACGGGGCAGGAACGTTCCGAATCTTCTGGCAAATCGTTCTTCCCATGGCTGTGCCCGCCCTGGTGACGATCACGATTATGTCTTTCCAGGGTTCGTGGAATGAGCTCTCGCATTTCATTGTGGCAACCCAGGATCCCGCACTCACCACCCTCACCAAGGGCGTGGCAAGCCTGGCATCCGGGCAGCTTTCCCAGGGGACCCAGTACCCCATCAAGCTCGCCGCGGCTCTGATTATGACGATTCCCGTGGCCGTGCTGTTCTTCATTTTCCAGCGACGGATAATGAACACCTCCGAAGGCGCGGTCAAGGGCTAAGGCGCCGCGCATGGTTTCCCGGGGAGCGCCGCCCCGGCCTTCCCGGGAAATCCCTCATCTTTTCTCACCTCATACCTCATGCAAAGGATTCAGTATGCCTACTTCCGCCCATGATCTCCCGCTCCAGCCTCTGCTGCACGACGGCGTATGCACTTTCAAAGCACCGTTCCAGGCCTGGAGCCGTCACGACGGGAATATGACGAGGCCCGCCGACGGCGTTTTTGTTGGAGACACCCGAATTATTTCGGCGCGCGAACTACGGGTGGCAGACCGCCATCCCGAGCACCTCGACTCAGCGATCGTTGGCGGTAGCCAGGCCGTCTTCTCCGGAGCCGTGCGCTATCTCGACACCTCGGGAGCGGACCCGCGCGTGGTCGTTCGCACCCGGCGCTCGGTTAGCGAATCCGGGTTCCGCGAGCGCATCACGATCCACAACGGCCTGGCCGAAGCGCTGGAAACTGAGCTCTGCGTGAATCTCCACGTTAGCCTCGACACCATGTCCGCTATTAAAGCCGGCAATTCCCCCACCGACGATCCCGGCATCACCCTGGCTGGAGGCGCCTCCTGCGAGGTCTCGGGAGCGGGAATCACCGCAAAAATCACGGCTGAGGGCGCTGAGGCTGAGCATTCGGGTGGTGAGGTCAGCTTCGTCTGGAAGGTGAAGGTCCCCGCCCACTCTTCGCTGACCAGCGAGTGGGAAATCGTGCTGGTAGACAGCGAGTTGCCGGTGGGGCCGGCGGGCATCACTGCGAATCTTTCTTTCCGTCCCCAGGTTGCCGACGCGCGCGCCATCCGATGGCTCGAACAGGCCGAACCGGATTTGGAAAATCTCCTGATGACGGTGAGAGCCGAACCCGAGTTGCCTTTCTTTGCCGCGGGTGCGCCGTGGTTCTTTACGCTCTTTGGGCGTGACTCCCTGTGGGCCGCACGCCTGGTTTTGCCGGCCACCTGGCGCGTCGCCGCCACCACCCTGGCGGTGCTGGCGAAATTCCAGGGCACGCGAAACAACCCCGACACCGCTGAGCAACCCGGAAAAATCATGCACGAGCTACGCTTCGAAGATTTCAATATCCCGGGTGAGGGCGTGCGCCTCCCTCCGCTCTACTACGGCACGATTGACGCCACCCCGCTCTGGATATCCACGCTTTTTGATGCCCACAAGGCCGGCATGCCACTTTCCGACGTCGAAGCTCTTTTACCCAACCTGCGTCGTGCTCTCGATTGGATCGTGAACGACGCCGACTCTGATGGCGATACATTCCTCGAGTACATAGACGAATCAGGCCACGGGCTGGCTAACCAGGGATGGAAGGATTCCGGCGATTCGATCCAGTGGAATTCTGGAGACTTAGCGGAAGGGCCGATTGCGCTCTGCGAGGTGCAGGCTTACGCCTACGAGGCCCTGCTTAAGGGCGCGAGCCTACTGGAAAAGTTCGACGGCGACGGTGAGGCCTATCGCGCCCGCGCCGAAGAAATTAAAGCCAATTTCCATGCGCAGTTCTGGGTTGAGGACGAGGTGGGCCCCTACCCGGCGATTGCGCTGGACAAGTCCAAGCGGCCGGTTGATTCGCTGACTTCCAATATTGGGCATCTCCTCGGGACCGGAATCCTCACCCATGAGGAAGAGGGAATCGTGGCGGAGCGGCTGATTGGTGAGGATATGAACTCCGGGTTTGGCTTGCGCACGCTTTCTACTACGGCCGGCGGGTACTGGCCGTTGAGTTATCACGGCGGATCGGTGTGGACCCACGATACCGCCATCGCGATTGTCGGTTTAATGCGTGCCGGCTTCGAGCATCACGCCAAGACCCTCATCGATTCGCTTTTACGCGCGGCCGAGGCCTTCGAGTATCGCCTTCCCGAGCTTTTCTCCGGAGACGGTTCGCTTAGCCACCCGCTTCCCTATCCCGCCTCCTGCCGTCCGCAAGCCTGGGCAGCGGCTTCGGCTATTGCGGTAGCGGACTGCCTGGCAAGGATCGAGGCGGCAGAGAACTAGTTCCCAGCGAATCCGGCCGGGCCGCGGGGCGCTCCGGTGTTCCGGGCAGCCCCTTCTTCCGCCAATACTGGGCCACCGCCCGCTAGAAAGGAGTGCGGCGCGACGTTAGAAAAGCAGGCGCCTGCGGCGGTGCCGGCGCACTTCTTTGGTGAGGCTGTCATTGGGCAGGCCGCGTTCGCTGGGTATATCGCGATCTCCGGCCAGGGCAAGATCGGTGGGCATTGCGCCCTCGCCGCGCGGGGCAGATCCGGTAGGCGTCTGTTCAATCACGACGAAAGCCGTGGCGAGGTCGGCGTCGTGGGTGAGGCTGACGAGAATGCGGAAATCGCCCACCGAGGCGCGCACGACGTCGTCAAAGGGTTCAATGAGCCGTATCGCCGGTCTCCCCCAGCGATCGTTAATGACCTCGATCTGCGACCAGAGGTTTTCTTCGGCTACCGGCGGTTGCCCGAAAAGGGCTGTGGACCACGCCTTGACAAAAGCTTCTTTTGCAGCCCATCGCGCTGCCAGGCTGGGCGCCATATCCGCCATTAAAGCCTCGCCGGTCAGGTGTTTTTCCGTACGCTCGCGCGCGTAGCGCATCTCCCGGGCGGTGAAGACCTCCCGCAGGCGCGAACCAGGTTGGCCTAGTTGTCCGCCAAATTCATTGATCGCTACATTGTCGACGCCGATGCCAAGAATCATCTTCTGCCTCCCCAAGGAGCTATCGCTCCGTTTATGCGCGACTCGCCGCTTTTACTCTAATCCAAGCCACATCAATCATCATCGGGCTTCGATCGCGCTAGCCTCTCCGCGGAACAATCGCGGAATGATCGCCAGCCGCTTCGCGCGCAAAAAGGCGCGGGGCGGGCCGAAGCCTGCCCCGCGCCGGGATGCCCACTTGCACCGTCGCCGTAGCCCGCCGGTGCGCAAATCGCCCTAGTTCACGCGCGCCGCCGGATCCAGAAGCATCGCGGCTTCGTCGTCGTGCTCGGAATAGCGAACCGGCGTCTCAACATAGAGCGGTGCGTGGCCGATCATGCCGGCCTGCAGATGCCGGGCGCCTTCAGCCAGGCGAATATCCGCCTGCTCCAACCATTCGCGCGCTGCCTCGCCTCCGTGTGCTCGCTCGATCGCGGCCTGGAAGGCTGCCGGGTGCACCAGCACCATGAGCGCCGAAACGTGGCCAAAGCCGAGCGAGGTGAGGATCGAGGCTTTGACGGTCCCCACCTGGAGCGGGTCGCGTAGCCACACGAGGAACTCGTCCTTTTCCATCACCGGATCCTGGCAGTCCAGAGCCCGGTTGGCCGGAACGGTTCCGGAGCTAAAGATTTCCGACAGCCCCGCCATTTGGAACAGCGCCGCTCCGCCCTTCGAGTGGCCCGTCAGCGACTTTTGGGAAACCACGTAGAGCGGGTTTCCTTCCTGGCGCCCAATGGCCTTGAAAAGACGGTGATGAAGCTCAGCTTCATTCGGGTCGTTCGCGTTGGTGGACGTGTCGTGCTTGGAAAGGACGGAAATATCGTCGGGAGTAACGCCCAGAGCCGCGAGGTCCTTCACCAGCTGCGAATTCGTTCCGCCCTGGCCGGCCGCGAGCGCGCCCAAGCCGGGAGCAGGGATCGAGGTCTGGATCCCGTCCGCGAAGGAGCGCACGTAGCCAACCACCGCGAGCACCGGCAGACCCATTTGCATGGCGAGGTCACCCCGCGCGAGCAGCACGGTTCCGCCGCCCTGGCCTTCCACGAAGCCACCGCGGCGCCGATCGCCGGGCCGGGAGAAGAAGCGCGGGTTGATGCCCTTGTCCGCCATGGCGTTCGAATCAGCGGTGGCGTTCATGTTGGCAAAGCCGATGAGGGATTCCACCTGGACGTCGTCGATACCACCGGCAACCACGAACTGCGCCTTATTGGTGCGAATCTTATCCACGCCCTCTTCCACGGAAACCGCCGCGGTGGCGCAGGCGCCCACCGGGTGAATCATGGAACCGTAGCCGCCCACATAGGACTGCATGGTGTGGGCCGCCACCACGTTGGGAAGCACTTCCTGCAAGATATCGCTCGGAATCTGCCCGTTGGTAAACCGATCCACGAAGAGGCGCCGCATGGAGGTCATACCGCCAAAGCCGGTGCCTTGGGTGGAGGTCACCTCCACTGGATGTACGTACTCGAGCAGTTCTGCCGGCGAGAATCCCGCGGAAACAAAGGCGTCCACCGCCGTCATGAGGTTGTAGACCGCGAGGCGATCCGCGCCCTCAATCATCGGCTGCGGGATACCCCAGTTCGCCGGATCGAAATCCGTGGGGAATTGCCCGCCCACGCGCCGGCTCAGGGTGGTGCGCCGCGGCATATAGGTGCGCGCGCCCGCCAGGCGGATTACCCGCCACTCCCCGTTTTCCTCGTAAATCCGCGTGAATTCGGGGTCCGCATTCAGGTGATCGAGCGCCTCGGCGTGATCCTTAGCAGAGAACGTAACGTCCTTTTCCAGGTAAACCGGCGCCAGATCCACGGTGCCAATATCCTCGAGCGGCCCGTCGTCCACGAAGGCGCGGATTCCTGAACGCGCCACCACTTCATCACGGTAGCGATCGTAAATATCAGCTTCCTCCACCAGGTTCCCGGAGGCGTCATACCACCCGGGGTTCGGGGTGTCGTGCCAGGTGAGCAGGTCCATCATCCAGGCGAGCTCGAGCACGCCGGCGGGCGTCAGCTCGAAGCTACCGTCCGGCTGCACCCCGACTTCCGCTTCCCAGCGGGTGCGCGAGGATCCCCACGGTCCGATTTCCCCAATTCCGACGACGACGATCGTCTCCTCCGGCCGCACGGTTCCGGCAAAGTCCGCCGTCGTCGCCCGGGCCTGACGCGGCGCGCGAGCTAGCGGAAGTGCCTTAATGGTCTTGCCTTGAGCAGCGTGACCCGGCGATTCTTCCACCGTGACTTCACCGCGCAGTGCGGCCAAGTCGATATCTTCGAGGCCGCCCGTCATATCGTGCTCAAGCGGACGGTTCGCGGCTTCGGCGAGGGCCTGCGGAGTGTACAAAGTCAGGAGCTCTTGCGCCGCCTCGGCGGTGTTCCACACGTGTACGCCCTTGGCTTGGGCCGCGGCGACGAGCGGATCGTTTCCACCCATCAGCCCGGTGCCGGCCACCCAACCGATCTTGGCGTGCGCAATGGTGGTGCGCTGGCCCCACGGCTCCACGCGCCACTTATTGGCAATCGCGTCCAGCGCGGCCTTGACCTCGCCGTAGGCGCCGTCGCCCCCAAACAGCCCGCGGTTAGGCGAACCGGGAAGGATCACGTGCATACGGTGGCCGACGGCGGAGTCCTCGCCGATAGCGGCAAGACCGCCGAGCAGGCGCTCCACGCCCCAGAGCAAAATACGTGCCTGATTCTCGGCTTCCGGACCGGCATCCGAGGCATAGCCGGAAACCTTCCCGGCCGCGAACGGAACCAGCAGATCCGGAAGAAGCGCCGGCTTGATCAGCTTGGTGGTAGCCCCCACGGTTTCCTTCTGCTCGGAGCCAATCCACTCAATCAGCGCGTCAATATCGCGGAAGGAAGCGAGATTGGCCGGAACCAGCCAGAGAGCGGCATCCCCGCGCGCATTTTCGCGGTAAAGATTCTTCGCAAACAGCAGGCGAGCCGGGGAAATATGCGAGGCGGTGGCAACCACGGTGGCGCCGCCGGCGAGTAGCCCGGCCACCATCGCACCGGCAATGGATCCCGGTGCCATGCCGGTGACGACGGCGATCTTCCCGCTGTAAATACCGGCGTCTTGGCGGGTTGCTTCCCGCGCAATTTCCTCAAAGCGCGCGCGAAGTTCGGGATTGCGGGCAGCCTGCCAGCTTGCCTGGCGAGCCACTTCCGCCCCGGTGGCGGTAAAGCATCCGATGATGATCTTGCCGAAGGCAATCTTGGCAACATCCTCGCGGGCGGTGGCCCAGCGGTCGTCAAGAAGAACTGCCTTATTGGGATCGAAGGCCGGGGTAACGAACTTTTCCCAGCCCGAACCGAGCTCGGCTTCCATCGCTTCGCGTAGGGAATTATCCGGAGCGAGATTCTCCACCGGACTGGCCGCGTGGCCGAGCCGGCTGAGCAAATCGCGGGCGTTTTCCGCCAGCGCCCCGGTGAGTTCTTCCGCGAAGGCATCCAGCGCCGCCGAATCGACAGTCGCTCCACCCGAGGTTTCGCTCGGGATCGCAACCGCGATACCGCGCGCCTGCGCCACCGCGCTCACCGCGGCGTCAATCAGGGCATCGAGCGCGCCGGCCGAGGTTGCACCGGTGCTCCCCAGGGTGGCTAGTTCTCCGCCGCGAGTGGATTTGCCCTCGCGGGTACCGAGCAGGAGCTCTACCTGCACGTGGGAAACCCAGCCCTCTCCGAGTTGCCAGGTTCCGCTCACGCGCTCGGCGATATGTGCCGGCTTCGCGCCCGCGGCGCCGGTGAGCGAACGCAGGCGGTCGGTCACCGCTTCACCCAACACCGGGCCGAAGGCTCTGTAGGAATGCGCGGCTTGGTCCACCTGGATTGCCAAATCAGATACCTGCGCTTCGGCTGCCCCATCCATGGAGGCCAAATCAAATTCGGCCGTCATATCCATGAGGATCTGGTTGCGCTTGGAAGAAACGCCGTTCGTCAGCGTTTCGACCGAGTCCGCGCTTCCCATCTGTTCGGGGGCAATCTTGGTTTCGTAAGCGAGCAGCGCGCGGAGCGCATCCGAGGCGCTAAAGGGCAGATCTGCCGCCTTCCCGGCCGGGGCACCCGCCGGAGCGGTTGCCGGAACGGATGCCCGCGCGGGCGCCGCGGTTCCGTTAGCATCCGCCGCCGGTTCGCCGGCCCCCTGCGCCGCGCCAGCGCTATCGGCTTGGCCGGCGCTCTCAGCTTCGCCAGCGCTATCAGCTTCGCCCGCGCTTTCAGCTTGGCCGGCGACCGCGGCTTCGCCCGCGGCGGGCCCGGCCGGAGCGGCGACGTCGTCGGTTACCTCTTCCACCCGGGAAACATCCTCACGCAAAACGCGTTTGCTATCGCGCTGGACGTTCAAGACCGTCACCTCGTCATTGGCGTGAGCCGGCAAAGCGAGCGTCTTGGCCGCCATATTTGCCAAGGTCGGCGCGGTGGCCAGCCCAACCTCCACGATCTCTTCAACGCCCAGGCTAATAAGGAGCTCCTGAGTTTCAATCCAACGCACCGGCGAGGCAAACTGCCAAGCGAGAAGCTCAATAAGCAAATCGCGAGCAATGGGGAGGCGGTCGGCATCCGGGTCACGCTCAAGTTGGGCGCGGATCTCGCGTACCGCCTCGGAGGGCACCACGTCCAGAATTGCGTCGCAGAATTCGACGCTTACCTCGAAGGGACGCGCCACCAAATTCGGCACATAGCGGTTCTGGAGAACCCGCAGGTTGATGTCCTCTGGGATAGTATTCGCCAGCGTCTGGCGGAACTCCGGCACGCCCTCGCGCAGGCGCGAGGTGTGGAAGGGAACGTCAATCCCCGGTACCAGCATGAAGGGGCGCTTGCCGCCCGCTTCCTTGGCACGCCGGCCGGCGTCCGCCTCCAGCGCCGCCAACCCGGCCACGGTTCCGGCAATCGCGTACTGTTGGCCGGCCAGGTTGTAGTTGGCAATCTCCAGGAACTCTCCGCTTTCGCGGGCAACCGATTCCACGTACTCGCGCACGTTTGCGTCGGTCACGCCGAACTGGTTGGGGCGAAGCGCGCCCATCCGGTAGTTCGAGCGGCCCTCCGCATCGCGGGGCACCAGGTGGTGCATGGTGGTTCCGCGCTGGTAAACGATTTCCAACACGTCCTCGAGGCTAAACACCGCCGAATAAGCGGACAGCGCATTGTATTCACCCAGCGAGTGCCCGGCGAAGTAAGCGCCACTAATGAGTGCGCCCTGCTCGCGTAGGCGAGCGGTTTGCGCCATGGCGACGGTTGCCAGCGCCACCTGGGTGAACTGGGTGAGGTTGAGGACACCTTCCGGATGACGGAAGGTTTCCCCGCCCACCACCAGCTCGGTGGGGTTATCGCGCACCAGCGCCAGAATCGAGAATCCGAGCTTGGCGCGAGTGTGCTGATCGGCGCGCTGCCAAACGTCACGGGCGGCCGGCGAATCGGCGCGTTCTTCGAGCGCCATGCCCTTCGCCTGGATTCCCTGCCCGGGGTAGACGTAAGCCGTAAGCGGTGCGGCCACAGTTGCGGTTGCTTGCGCCACCACTTCTTCGCCGTCGCGGCAGGTCACCTCAAGTGCCAGGTCTCCCCCGGCCAGCCGGCCAGTGCGCTCGACGGTAATCTCTACCCGATCGTTCAGCGACACCATCCCAAACATGCGGTAGGTCCAACCGGTGATGTGGAGCGCGGGCTTGCCCGGTTCGGGATCCGCCACCGCGTGCTGGGCGGCGGCGCACAGCCACATTCCGTGCACCAGCGGCTCGTCCATTCCGGCCACCTGGGCGGCGCGGGTGGAGACGTGAATCGGGTTGAAGTCCCCGGAAACAATCGCGAAAGCCGTCATATCGGAGGGCGCGGAAAGCGTCACCTTGCGTAGCACTGAGCGCGGCGTATCGATGACCTCGGCCTCGTTTCCACCGCGCGGGGCCGGGTCCACCGGAAGCGCGGTGGTGGTAGCGCGCCCACGCATGGCGAAGCGTTCCTGGAATTCCAGCACGACGCCGCCGCTCCCGGCATTGTGATCTTCAGCCGTCACTTTGGTGCGGATGGTAAGCACGCGCCCGGCGGAGGATTCCTCCACCGATTCCACCCACGAATGCGCCGTCAGTTCGCCCATCTGCAAGATTTCATCGATCGGCGCGTTGATCTTTTCGCTGTGGTCAAGGTGCACACCCGACAGCAGCCCCTCAATAATCGGGTAGCCCTCAGCCTCACCCGAACCCATGGCCGAGTAAATCGTGGGCCAGCACGAACCAAGCAGGGCGGAAGGAACCGCCACCGGGGCACGTCCGCCCGGCGCGGTAATACCCGAGTGCAGTTCGCCAATCTCGGGAGAAACCGCGAAGGTGAGACTGGCAACGCCGTCGACCATCCGCGGCTGCTCGATAATCGGCGTGCCGCCAATCGTGGTAGTACCCACGCCGGACATTCCGGCGAGCACCGCGCGCATTGAATCAGCCAGGCGTGCGTCGTCGACCACCGGCAGGCCGCCGGTGTGTACGTCCTCCGGCAAAACCAGCGGCACGCGCATTTCGGTCACCGCGTGCTGAGTGGCGCCGGTCCCCTGCCAGGCGGTGTCGAGCGGAACGTAAAGCTCCAGGCCGGATTCGGTTTCGCGAATCTCGGTTTCGGCGATCAGCGCGGCCGGGTTGGCGGCCAGGTGGCCGTGCCAGAGAATAAACGGCGCATTGCGCAAGAACGCATCGCGATCCGCGGCGTTGCGGGAAAAGGCCTCGACGGCAGGCGTACCCTGCGCGGCCACATCCTCCACCGCGGCATTTTCGTAGCGGCCCAGAATATCGGCTACCGGCTCATCCACCGAGGTGATCGCGCAGGTGGAAACCGGCCCGGGAATAATGCGTACCTGATCGGCGGTGTAGCGCGGATCTTGGGACTGCCACAGCGAATCGCGGCCCCAGTTGCGAAGCACCGACTCGTCAATGATGGAAACGAACGGTACCGGCTTCGGGTACTTATCGCACAGGTGATGGAACCAGGCCGCGTCTTGCGGGCAGACCTTTTCCTCATCCGCCAGCGGATAAGACTCGCGCAAGCGCTGCAGACATCCGTGCGGGTCATCTGCCGCATCCTCTTCGCTGAAGATCGTGGGGATTTCTCCCGCGTCGGTATCGGAGAGACGCGCTTCGGCCCGCTGCAGCATTTCGAAGTAGCGAATCGCCACCGAATCGTCCACCCACGGGTAGGAAAGCTCGAGGTAGCGGTCCAGCTGCTGGGCGTAGGTCATCTTGTCGACGTCGCCGAAGTACGGCTTGGCGGTGCGGTTAATAGCTTCGATAATTTCATCGCGGCGGCGCTGGATTTCCTCCGGCTTGCCGTCCAGCTCCAGGAGCAGGCGCGCGGCGCGGGCCGCGGAATTTTCCACGTTGTACATATCAGCGTGCAGGGAGGACTGCGAGGAGGTAATTCCTCCGCGCACCTCACCGGCAGCCACCCAACCGCCGTTTTCTTCGGCGGCAACGCCGGAAATATGCACCAGCAGTTGTTTAACGTCGGGGTTGGTTTTGGCCTCCTTTGCCGTCATGGCAGCGGTTCCAATAAAGATTCCGTCCACCGGCATGGCGGGAAGGCCGTAGCTTCGCGACCATTCGCCCGTCAGGTACTTTGCCGCCCGATCCGGGGTTCCCAGGCCGCCGCCCACGGTAATAACCAGGCCCGCTTCGCGCATATCCGCGTAGGTGCTCAAAAGCAGATCATCGAGGTTCTCCCACGAGTGGTGCCCGCCGGCGTGGCCGTCTTCCACCTGCACGATCAGCGGCGCACCTTCGGCATGGTGCGCAATATCGACAACCTGCTTAATCTGGGCCACCGTGCCCGGTTTGAAAGCAACGTAGGCGAAGCCCTCCCCGCGCAAGCGGTTAATCAACTCCAGGGCTTCGTCCCGCTCGGGGATACCGGCGGAAATCGTCACGCCGTCCAGCGGCGCCCCGCCCTGACGCTGGCGGGATACCAACCGGCGCCCACCAAACTGGAGATCCCACAGGTAGCGATCCAGGAACATGGCATTGAACTGGGCGGTGCGGCCCGGAGCCAGCTGGCGGCGCAGGCCGCGCAGATTCTCGGTGAGCACGGCCTCGGAGGTTTGCCCGCCCCCGCCGAGTTCGGTCCAGTAGCCGGCATTGGCCGCCGCGGCCACAATTTCCGGATCTACGGTGGTGGGCGTCATGCCGCCGAGCATTACCGGCGAACGGCCGGTCAGGCGCGAGAACGCGGTATCCAGATAGGTTTTGCCGTCAATTTTGCGTAGCTTGGGTGCAAAACTCGACCAGTCGTGGGTCGGATATTCGCGCGCCGAGCCCGCCACCAAATCGTCGCGGGCGGAGGCGGTACCGGCCTCCACGTAGACGGCCCCGCTTCCGGCAAGATTCGCGCGGGTAATCGCCTTCAAGGCCACTCCCGGACCGAGGTCCACCACGTAGTGCGCCTCGCTCTGGTTGCTCCCGGACTGGGAAAGATCCGCGAGCGCGGCGGAGAATTCTTCGGTCCAATCCAGGTGATCGGTAAGAACCGCGCGAGCGAGCTTTTCTGCCTGCGCTACCCGCAACTCACAGGCTTCGGCCCACTGGTCCACCAAAGCCACGGCCGGCTCCAGCAAATGCGAGTGGAAGGGAGCGGCCACCTCGAGGAACTCGGTAACCGGGCGCAGCGGTTCGCCGCCCATTCGCTTGGCTTCGCGATCTGCCACGGACTTTTCCGCCGCCCGGTTAATCGTCACGATCAGCCCGGACAGCGCTGCCGGGGAGCCGGAAACAACGCAGGCCTGGCGCGTATTAATAATGCTGAGGTCAATATCGGCGAACTGGGCGATCAGCGCCTGGAGCTGATCCACCGGGATTCCCCGCACGGAAAGCATAGGCGTGGCCTGACCGTCCGGGTTCATGTGGGCCGCGGCGGTGATTTTAGAGGCCGCGGCTCCAATGAGGCGCGCCAGGGCAAACACCGCCGGGCGCTGCTCGGCCGGAGCGCTGAGCAACGCCGCTGCCAGTACTCCCTGGGAGTGACCAATAATCGCCGTCGGCTGGGCATCCACGTCAAGGGCGGCACCGTACTGGCTGAGGAGAATTCCCGGCACCGAGGTGTGGGGAGCTACCCCGAAACTTGCCGGACCGCGCGTCCCGAGCAGGTCGAGGCGCCCAGCGCTCATCACCGTGAGCTCAGGTAGCACCGGCGCTAGAATTTTCTCTGCCGCCGCGTCCAGCTCTTGTAGTTTTTCGCGCAGGCGCGAGTCTTCGATCGTGGCGTCCAATTCGCTGCGCCACGGAGTTCCTTGCCCGGAAAATTGCATAATCCACCGGGCGCCAGAACGAAGGGAATCGATAACTGAAGGCATAAGTTTTCTTTCTTTGTTAGTCCCCAACTGGGGTCAGTGGTTTGAAGTTTGAGAAGTTTCGGAGCGCGCGGGTTTCTATGCGCTACGCGGCGTTATTCCCGCAACTACATGGGGATATTCCCGTGCCGGCGCTCGCCGGGATGGTCGGCGTTCTTGGAACGCAACACTCGCAATGACGTCACTAACCGGGCCCTGGTTTCCTCCGGGCAAATAATTGCGTCGAGTTCTCCGCGCGCCACGGACAGGTAGGGGTTGACGTTCTTCCTGGTGTATTCATCGGCAAGTTGCTTACGTACGCTCGCCACGTCTTCCCCGTTGCTGGCGGCTTCTTTCAGGCGTTTGCGTCCGGTGATCGCGACGGCGCCGTCGGCACCCAACACCGCGATCTCGGCACCCGGCCAGGAAAAGTTAGCGTCTCCGCCCAGGGATTTCGAGCCCATGACGATGTATGCCCCGCCGTAGGCCTTCCGCAAAATAACCGTCACCAGAGGGGTAGTGGCATTGGCGTAGGACCAAATCAGCTTCGCGCCGCGGCGAATAATTCCGGATTGCTCCTGGGCGGTTCCGGGCCGATATCCCGGCACATCCACCAGCGTCACTATCGGCACGTTGAAGGCATCGCAAAACTGCACAAACCTGCCGGCCTTTTCCGAGGCGTCAACGTCCAGCGTGCCGGCGTCGCACAGCGGTTGATTGGCGACGATTCCTACCGACTGGCCATCCAGGGCCGCGAATCCCACCACAATATTGGGGGCAAAGAACTCTTGCACCTGCACGAACTCGCCATAGTCGACGATATGGCTAATCACATTCACCATGTCGTATGACTGCTTGGAAGATTCGGGCACCAGACTGGGCAGTTCGCGTGCCGCCGCGGCATCTTCTGGGCCTTCAATATAATCCCATTCGGGCGCCGGAGCATCGCAATGCGGGGGAAGATAACGCAGCAGGGTTCGGGTGTAGTCGAGCGCGTCTTCCTCATCGCTGGCCAGGTAATGCGCTACACCGGACTGGAAGGAGTGGAGTTCGGCTCCGCCCAAATCATCGAAGGAGACGTCCTCCCCCGTCGTCGCTTTTACCACGTCCGGGCCGGTGACGAACATGTGGGCGTTGTCTTTCGTCATCACCACGAAATCGGTGAGCGCTGGCCCGTACACCGCTCCGCCCGCGCACGGCCCGAGGATGCAGGAAATCTGCGGGACGATGCCGGACGCCTCAATGGTCTTCTTGAAAATCCGACCGTACTGGGAAAGTGCCACCACGCCATCTTGAATCCGGGCGCCGCCCGAATCGAGCATGGAGACGATCGGAATGCGCAGCGCTAGGGCTTTATCCATCAGCGCCAGGATTTTATCCCCTTCGGCCTCTCCCAGCGTTCCGCCGGAGACCGAGAAGTCCTGGGCGTAGACGGCCACGTGCGCGCCGTCGATGGTGCCAATTCCGGTCACCACCGCGCAGCCGCTAAAACCGTCCGCAATATTTCCGCCGGCGAAGCGCCCAATTTCTTGGAACGAACCGGGATCGCAGAGCATATCAATGCGCTCCCGGGCGGTGTTTTTCGCCAGCTTGTGCTGGCGCGTCCGCGCCTTTTCCTCGGCCCGCTGGGAAATGTCGGTTTCAAATTCCGCGAAGGAGCCGCGGTCAATCTCCCGCGCGGTGGTATCAAGCGTTTGCCACTCGTGCATGGATCGCAAATTAGTCAGAGACAACTAAATCTCCTCACTGGTTTGTTGATTGCTGGCTGGTGCGGCCTCTATCCGGAGGAGCGGTTGGAAGGCCGCCACGTTTTGGCCGCCTTCCACCAGCACTTCCGCCACCGTGCCGTCGGCGGGCGCGTTGACGTAACTTTCCATTTTCATTGATTCGAGAACCACGAGTAGGTCGCCTTTCGTAACCCTGCTTCCAGGTTCGACGACGCAGCGCACCACAATTGCCTGGATGGGCGAATTCACGGTGCCATTGGCATCCACGAAATGAGTATTTGCCGCTTGCACCTGGCGATTTGCGCTCACCGCGCGGCGCGGCTGTAGAGCGCGCCGGGCGGCTACCCCGCCGGTGCGCACCAGGCTGGTGGGAAGCGAAAGCTGCATGCGCTTGCCATTCACTTCGATCACAAAACTGTGCAGATCTTCCAGCTCGTTAGGCTCTGCTCCGCTACCCTCGGCGCCCGCGTCGGTGCGGAGCTCGGAGGGGACGCTTTCGCGCGCGGCGCTTTCCATATACGCGGGCAAAATCCTTTCTTCAAACCAGCGCGTTGAGGGGGCGTGCGCGGCGAACTCTGGCCGGGCAATAACGGCGTCGTAAAGGGAAAGAGGCGTGGCAACCCCGCGGATTTGGGTTTCTGCAATCACCCGGTGGGCGCGGGAAATGGCCTGCTCGCGATCCGGTGCGGTGACGATCAGCTTGGCGAGCATGGGGTCAAAACCGGCCGTCACCTCGTCGCCTTCCTCAATCCCGGATTCGATTCGCACCCCGTGGCCCTCCGGCCAGCGCAGGTGGCGAATCACGCCGGTGGAAGGGACCATCCCGTTGGCCGGATCCTCGCAGGTAATGCGGAATTCGAAACTATGGGCGCGCGGGACGCCGACCGGGGTCAGATCCTCGCCGTTGGCGATACGGATTTGCTCGCGTACCAGGTCAATCCCCGAGACTTCCTCGGAGACCGTGTGTTCCACCTGCAGGCGCGGATTGACTTCGAGGAAATTCACTCGCCCATCGGGCTCGACCAAAAACTCGCAGGTCCCCAACCCGGTGTAATCCACGGCCTCGAAAAGCCGACGCGACCATTCGCGCACCGTTTCTTCGGAATCTCCGGGCAACGCGGGCGCGGGGGCTTCTTCAATGAGTTTCTGGTTGCGGCGTTGCACCGAGCAGTCGCGGGTGGAAATCACCTCGAAATTACCGTGCGTATCGCGCGCCGACTGGGTTTCAATATGCCGGGCGGTGCGAATAAAACGCTCCACGAAAAAGTTCCCGAGGTCCTCGCCGTGAATTGTGAAGAAGCGATCTAGGTCCGCGGCATTATTGTGCACGGTGATACCGCGCCCGCCACCGCCGTCGGCCTGCTTCGTCACAATCGGGAAACCGAAGCGGGAAACGAAATCGTCCACCGCAGCGCGCCCCGAAACCGGCTCGGAAAGGCCCGGCACCGGGGAAACGTCCACCGACTCTGCTAGCCGGCGCGCCTGGATTTTATCGCCCAGTCGGCTGAGCACGCTCGGGTTGGGGCCAATCCAAATCAGCCCCGCTTCGGCTACCGCCTGCGCGAACTCCGGGTCCTCGGAAAGAAAACCGTAACCCGGGTGGATCGCATCAGCGTGCGAGCGCAGCGCGAGCGCAATGAGCTTCTCGCTGTTCATGTAGGTTTCGGCATACGTTGCGCCGTGTAGCGCGTAGGCCGAGTCTGCCATCTGGGTAAACCGCGCCTCGCGATCAGAATCCGCGTACACCGCCACCGATTTCAGATTCATATCCTTGGCCGTGCGAATGACTCGCTCGGCAATCTCGGCGCGGTTCGCAACAAGAATTTTTGAGATTGTCATCAAATACTTTCGATCATGGATACTTCGCCCGCCGTCACTGTCACCGTGCCGTCTGCGGTCTGCAGGGTGAGCCCGCCGTTTGCCGTCACCCGCACGCCAGTTCCGTTGACCGGGGTGGAGTGAGGTCGATTGACGACGACGCCCGCCCGCAGGGTTTCGCAATAGCGGTTAATTTCCCCCACTAGCCCGGATTCCTGCGCATTTCCGGCGCTCACTAACCCCTCCATGCGGGAGAGCAGCCCGGACACATACCCGGCCGCAAGCGCGTCGCGTTCCGGTACCGGGAGACCTTCCGCAGCCAGCGAAGTAGAAACCGGGGTGGGGAGCTGATGAGCGGGAATACGCAAGTTCATTCCCATTCCCACCACGGTTCCCAGAACGCCCTCGCGCTCCCCGGCGATTTCGCCAATGATTCCGGCCATCTTTAGCGGCTTTCCGGGATGCAGGACGATGTCATTCGGCCAGGAAATAAGCGCGGGAATATCGAAGTCGGCTAGCGCTTGGCGCGCCGCGGCGGCCGCCGCCAGCGTCACCCAACCCACCTGCTCGCGCAGCCGGGCGGGGATTTCAATAACGACCGAGATGAGGAGGGAACCGCCGGGCAGGGAGAACCAATGGCGTCCCACCCGCCCGCGGCCGGCCGATTGGTGATCGGCAATGAGCACGCTCGCGTGCCCCACTCCCGAATCCGCGCGCGTCCACAACTCCGCGAGGTCATCTTGCGTCGATCCCGTGAGCTCGGTGAAAAGCACATCACCGCTAACTTCCGCGAGTTGCGGGAATTCATCCTGCGCCTCGCGAATCGGAGTGTTTTTCATGGCTCCCCCTAACTAGTCACCCGACCGTAACTTTACGCAACCGTAACCTACTTCAGCGTAGGCACACACCCTTCACGCTTTTTTGTGACAGACTTCAAACTATGTACATAACTATTCAAGTTTTCGCGCAAGCCGCGGGTGCGGCTACGCCCAACGCGCGCCCTAGATCAACCCTGATATCTAGGAACGCATTAATTCCACCATTCCCCGCGCGCTATGCCGACCGCCCGCGCCAGGCTCGCTATGCCTGCCGCACGCCCCAAATAAAAGCGGCGGGTAGAGCTTTTGCTCTACCCGCCGCGACTTCTAGAACCGAAGAGTGGAATTTACTGTTTAGCCTCCAATGCAGCCTTCCCCGCTTCCAGGGTCTCCACGATTCGGTCTACGTCATAGACGCATCCTCGCCAGATGCCACCAGAAACGTCCTGCAGAACCGCCCAAAGACGGGTGTCCTCCGGCAGATCGGGGTCCGGATGCAGATCCGGATTTGAGGGCCGGCTGGCAAGAGCTTCTGCCGCTTCTTCATAAGTGAGCGGCTCCGCTTCACTTCCGATGAAGTTGAGGCTTCCCTCAAGATTCACGGTATCGACCACGATTTCAATAAGATCTCCCTCTTGGATCTTCCCAATTGGTCCCCCAGCCAGAGCCTCCGGGCCAACATGCCCGAAGCATGCCCCGGTAGACACCCCGGAGAAACGCGCATCGGTGATTAGTGAAACATGCTTTCCGTACGGTAACTGCTTGAGGGCAGAGGTGAGCTGATATGTCTCCTCCATACCTGTTCCGCGCGGTCCGACACCCGCAATAATCATCACGTCGCCCGCCTTGATCTGATCATCCTTCAGCGCCTTGATGGCGGCCTTCTCGGATGCAAATACTCGCGCGGGTCCCGTCTGACGGAAGACGCCGTCTGGATCAACCACCGAAGGATCGATAGCCGTCGACTTGACCACGGACCCTTCGGGCGAAATATTGCCCTTCGGGAAGGTAACTGTAGAGGTCAGACCCCTCTCCTTAGCAACCTCGATATCCATAATAACGTCGCCCGGATCAATATGGTTCTTGGTCCGCAGACGCTCTTGAACCTGGCGGCGCCGATCAGACTTCTCCCACCAGTCGAGGTTCTCGCCTAGCGTTTGACCCGAAACCGTTAGAGCATCCTCATGGAGAAGCCCCAAGCTACGTAGCTTGAGCATTGCCTCGGGAACACCGCCCGCCATGAACACCACACCCGTGGGGAACATAGCCGGCCCGATGGGCATAACAGACACAATGCGCGGCACGATTTGATTAATGCGAGACCAATCATCCACGGTCGGGACCTTGCAACCCGCCTCATAAGCGATAGCGGTTAGATGAAGAAGGAGGTTCGTTGAGCCACCAAAGGCGGCGTGCATAATCATGGCGTTCTCAATCGCCTTATCGGTGATGACATCACGAGTGCAGATCCCCTTCTCCTTCAGGAGATGAAGCGCACGGCCCGAAGAGGTTCCCAAGTCCTTCCAGATCGGCTCTCCGGAAACGCAGAGGGCCGAGTGCGGCAGGGCGAGGCCCATCGACTCCCCAACCACCTGCGAAGTAGCCGCGGTGCCGAGGAATTGGCATCCGCCCCCGCCAGATGCACAGGCGCGGCACCCTTCGAGCGAGGCATAGTCGAGGTCGATCTCACCCGCCGCGTAACGAATACCAATAGTTTGAATCGTCCCTAGATCCTCACCCTTAGTGGGTTGGCGCGTAGCACCACCAGGAACCAAAATCGTCGGCGTATCGTGCTGAGCCGCAAGAGCCATCATGGTAGCGGGAAGCCCTTTGTCACACGAGGCAACCCCCATAACCGCTTTACGCGTTGGCAAAGAACGAATCAGGCGGCGCATCACAATAGACGCGTCGTTTCGATACGGGAGCGAATCGAACATACCCACGGTTCCCTGCGAACGTCCGTCACACGGATCAGACACGTAGGTGGCGTAGGGTACATCGCCCTCCTCAGCCAGTTGATTTGCGGCTGCCTCAACGAGCATCCCAAGTTCAAAATGGCCGGTATGGAGACCCAGAGCGGTCGGTGTGCCGTCTTCGCGGCGCATTCCGCCCAAGGTCGAGAAAATCATGACGTCGTCGCGATTGATCTCCTCCGGGCTCCAACCCATTCCTACACCCTGGGTAAGAGAGAATAGCTCACCAGACGGCGAGTTACGGAGCTGATCACTGGAGAGCGGAAGTTTCCCCTCCGGCCCTTTCACATGAGTTCGAACTTGGTAGAACTCATCATCTTGCTGCTTGTAGATTTGATCTAAAGACACTGAAATCCCTGCCTATGTTGATTTCCTAATGCGTTCCTAGTTGATGGAGTTCAGGAGAGTTTCGACCCGTTGGACAACGGCGACCACCTGCTCGCGTTCCCGCGAGGAAAGTACGGTAGGCGTTGCTGCGCTGTAGGGCTCGATAGCCACGCCCCTGAGGCGAGTAGCCTCTTTGATTGCCATGGGGAAGAAACTGACGATGTTATAGAGGCCCGACGCCTCGTTTATCGCTCGCTGAATCTCTGACATTCCACCGAAATCAGCGTTTGCGAAAGCTCTTACCGCCGCTGACGTCAATTCGGGGAATACGTTCGAGAGGCCAGCAATACAACCCGCTCCTTCCGAGAGAGCATTGTGGAAGAAGTTTTCATCCATACCGGAGAAGAACTCGAACCCGGGGCGTTCCTCCTTGATTGCGGCCATTAGCGCTCTCGTGCCAGCAACATCGGGAATGGTGTCCTTGATCCCCACAATGTTTTCGTTCTCCGCCAGAAGCCGCACGAGCAAGCTCGCAGTGATCGGATTTCCCGTGCGGGCCGGGAAATTATAGAGGTAGATCGGACCGGACACACGATGAGCGACCGAGGAGAAGTGGGCAAAAAGATCGTCCTCCGAGAGCGCCATATAATACGGGGCGATCAGGATGACGCTATCCGCCCCCTTTTGAAATGCGAAATTCGAAAGCTCCACAGTTTCCTCGACGCCGTTACATCCGGTACCGAACATAAGATGCGTCTTTCCCGCCAATTGGCTCGTTGCCAGCTCGATAAGTTGGCGCTTTTGCTTGCTCGTGAGAGCAAAAAACTCGCCCATGCTACCAAGTATGAGAAGACCGTCAACTCCGTTTTCGATAAGGCGTTGCCACTGACTGAGGCACCCCTTCTCGTCGACATCCCTTGACTCAGTAAAAGCCGTAATTGAGGGGGATAAAAACTTTGCAGACATTTTTATACCTTTCTTCGCTACCGACTAGATAACGAGGTGAATAAGGAGAATCCAGATAATTCCAAGGACCGAAACCAGGCAAGTCTGCACGGACCACGTCTTGAAGGTCTGCCCAACCGACAATCCGAAGTACTCCTTGATAAGCCAGAAGCCAGCATCGTTAACATGGGAAAGGAACGTGGAGCCGGCACCAATCGCTAGAGCCATGAGAGCAAGCTCAACCGATCCCATTTCGAGGGCAAGCGGTGCCGCAATTCCAGCCGCGGTGATCGTTGCTACGGTGGCAGAACCAGTGGCGACGCGGATGAAGACTGCAACGAGCCAGGCCGCCAGAAGCGGAGAGATAGGCAGAGAAGCGAGCCATCCGCCAATGACGTCCGCAATTCCGGAATCGACCAGAGTCTGCTTAAATCCACCGCCGGCGCCCACAATGAGTAGAACAGATGCGACCGGCGCAAAAGATCCGCCAATAATATTCGAAACGTCCGAGAAGCTCTTACCGCGGAATAGTCCCAGGACAATCATTCCATAGATAACCGCGCTCAAAAGCGCGACCAAAGGTTGACCGAAGAAAGCCACCACGGTTGTTAGCCCTGCGATCTGCCACCCGCCAATCTCGAAGATGGAGTGAAGAAGCATGAGGGCAACTGGAATGAGGACGATAAGCAACGAAGCAACAAAGCCCGGCTGATTTTCATACGTGGTAGCTTCTTCGTCACGAGATTCATTAAGCGCGTGATTGGAAACTATCTTCGCCATACGCGGAGCGATAAGCGGACCGGTAATGATAACGGTCGGAATGGCAATGAGAAGGCCAATACCAAGTGTGAGGCCCAGGTTCGCGCCCAGAGTATCAATTGCGATAAGCGGGCCGGGGTGTGGCGGCACGAAGCAGTGCAGCACCACCAGACCGGAAAGCGCGGGAAGAGCAAGGAGCATAATCGGCTGCTTGGTTCGGCGAGCCACCATCATAATCACGGGCACCATAAGAACCACACCGACTTCGAAGAAGAGCGGAATTCCAATAATGAACGCGATCAGAGCCATCGCCCATGGCAAACGCTTAACTCCGGCGGCAGAAATAATTGTTTCTACAATCCTGTCCGCCCCGCCTGATCGGATAAGCAACTCACCAATCATGGATCCGAGGACGATCAGAATGCCGACACCGCCCACGGTTGACCCGAGTCCCTTCGTGAACGAAGAAAAAGCGTCAATCAGCGGAGTTCCCGCCACCAAGGCCATCACAAACGAACCAAAAAGGAGGGAGAGGAAGGGGTGTAATTTGAGCACGGTAATGAGCAGAATAATGAGGGCAATACCCAGCAATGCCGCCAAAACAAGCTGACCCGCACCCGCGGTCGCTGCGGCCGTGAGGGGAAGAACCCCGAGACTTACGCCAGCCATTTCTTTCCTTTCACCATTGAAATGCTAGTTTCCGATTATTGGAATCGGTAACCATCTATTGGAATTTAACCTGAGATTATTACGAGAACAACGGAGTGGCAACGGAAATACATTTAAACAACCCGAGTGTTGCGTAAATATGATTCATTTGGGCCACTCCCCCACCTGGCAAGCGATAATTGATACTGTCGATGGAGTTTGCGAAAGCGAAAGGAAAATAATGGTCCTTAACGGTGGAAATTCGCCTGGTGGCATGAGCTCGCAAAGTATTTTTTCAGCGGACCGGTTGGGCGAGTCCCCCAAGGGCGCCGAGAGGGTGCTTGCCCTCCTCATACTGCTGGCGAACGAGCCAGCAGGAAGCACCCTCGACCAGCTGGCCAAACTCGTAAATGCTCCTCGCTCTACCGTTCACCGTTCGCTTGCATCTCTGGTCAAAGCTGGACTCGCAACCAGTCCCAGATACGGAAAATACGAATTAAGCGATGAATTCTTACGCCTAGCCTTCACCTATGCGGAAGCTCGACCCATCAACCGTCTGGTGGAGCCCATCCTCGAAGACCTAGTAGCCCGCTTCGGGGAAACAGCCCACTATGCGATATTGGAAGGCACCCAGGTTATATATCGAGCGAAAGCCGATCCACGCGGCCGTTCCGTCAAACTCACTTCCGTGATTGGCGGAGCAAATCCCGCGCACTGCACCGCGGTAGGAAAACTGCTTCTAGCAAGAAAAGCAGAAACGCTGGCAGACCTCAAAGCGATCGTGGGCCAGCGTACTTTTGAGGCAAGAACGGAGCATACGATCACATCCGTCAGCGCGCTGTGGGATGAGCTCCAAGAAATCAAGCGCCTCGGGTACGCCCTCGATAGAGAGGAAAACGAGCCGGGAATTAATTGCATCGCGGTCCCGCTTGCAATACGTGGTATCGATAGGACCCCCGGCGCAATTAGCATCTCGGCGCTGGCATTTCGCACCCCGCTGGAGACCCTTATTCAGAACGTAGATTCAATTCGGGAAATCATCTCTTCGCACTAGATAATTCTCGACGCGCGGCAAGGACGCACACGCAAGGGCCTCGACGGAAAGGGTTTCCCGTCGAGGCCCTTAGGGTTGAAGCCAGCGCGCTCCCTATTTACTGGCGATGCTTGCGGTAGTAGGTGATAAGCGCCTTGGTGGAAGGATCTTGCTCGGCGAGGGCCGCCTCGTCGCCGGCAATCGCCGGTCCGAGATCCTTTGCCATCTGCTTGCCAAGTTCCACTCCCCACTGGTCGAAGGAATCAATTCCCCACACCGCACCCTGAGTGAAAGTGATGTGTTCGTAGAGGGCAATGAGCTGGCCAAGAACCGAAGGGGTAAGCGCCGGAGCCATAATCGACGCCGTGGGCTTATTGCCGGGGAAGACCCGCGCCGAGACGATTTCCTCCGGCGTGCCTTCAGCACGAACCTCATCGGCCGTCTTGCCAAAAGCCAAGGCCTTCGTCTGAGCAAAGAAATTGCCGAGGAAAAGCTCGTGCTGATCGGCTTCGCCGTCGCGCAGGGCGTAGGTAGGATTCGCGAATGCAATGAAATCGGCCGGGATCAGCTGCGTTCCCTGGTGAATGAGCTGGTAGAAGGCGTGCTGGCCATTGGTGCCCGGCTCGCCCCAGAAGACTTCACCGGTCGCCGTCGTTACCGGAGTACCGTCCCAGCGCACGCGCTTTCCGTTGGATTCCATCGTGAGCTGCTGCAGATAGGCCGGGAAACGATGCAGGTACTGCGAGTAGGGCAAAACCGCGTGGGTCTTGGCTCCAAAGAAATTCACGTACCAGATATTGAGCAGGCCCATCAGAAGCGGCACGTTCTCGGCGGGATCAGCGCTCGCAAAATGCTGGTCGATGAGGTGGAAGCCGTGCAGGAAGTCGTCGAAGTTATCCGGCCCAATGGCGATCGCAAGGGAAAGCCCCACGGCAGAATCAACCGAGTACCGGCCGCCTACCCAATCCCAGAAACCGAAGGCGTTTTCCGGCTCGATCCCGAATTCCGCCACCTTCTCCAGGTTGGTGGAAACGGCCACGAAATGTTTGGCAACGGCTGTGGCATCCTCAACTCCGCGGGCGGCGAGCTGCTGAAGCAACCACGCGCGTGCCTGGCGGGCATTGGTGAGGGTTTCCAGCGTGGTGAACGTCTTGGAGGCAACGATAAAGAGCGCCGTTTCCGGGTCCACCCCGCGTAGCTTCTCCCCCACATCGGTTGGATCGATATTGGAGATATAGCGGCATTCCAGGCCGTCCTTCACGTAAGGCTTAAGCGCCTCGTAGGCCATGACCGGGCCCAGGTCCGAACCGCCAATACCAATATTGATCACGGTACGAATCGGCTTGCCTGTCACGCCCCTCCACTCACCCGAGCGCACGCGCCGAGCGAAGTCGTACATGCGGTTCTTCACCTCGTGTACATCACCAACCACGTCCTGCCCATCCACCGTGAGCTCATCGTCAGCTGGGCGGCGCAGTGCGGTGTGGAGAACCGCGCGATCCTCGGTCACATTAATGTGTTCGCCCGCGTACATGGCATCGCGCCGGTCAAAGACCTGCGTTTCTTCCGCGAGTTGGAGGAGCGCATCACGAACCTCGGGGGTGAGGTAGGACTTTGAGAGATCAACGTGCAAGCTACCAGCCGTGTACGTGAAGGTCTCAACGCGTTTCGGATCCGCGCTGAACCAGCCGGCGAAATCCGCGTCGAAGTTCGAAAACAGCTCTACGAGCTTGGACCAGGCGGCCGTGCTCGTCGGATCGATTGGTTTTTCCATCATTCCTCCACACTGAAGATATGTATCGCTTCTATCTTAGTAGGCAAAGGCGGCGGATTCCCGGGCCTGCCGGGCGTCGCTTCGCTTTCCATCGATAATTCGCGTTCCCATTCGGGGCGGTTGTTTGCGAGAATCAAAGAAGAAGAGAGCAAGGAGTGGAGCCATGACAGATCTGGATTCGATTCGGAAAAGCAACTCGTCCAAGGAAAACGTACCTACGGTGGCAGAACTCTCCGGGCCGGGGATCGTTCACCTGGATCGCCCCAAGCTGGCGATCCTCACTTCGGGTGGCGACGCGCCGGGCATGAACGCGGTTCTCCGCTCCGCCATTCGCACATCGCTACAAGCGAAGGCGCAGCCGTTCGTGATCCACGAGGGCTGGAAAGGCGCTATCGCCGGCGGAGATTTCATCGAACCGGTGGTGTGGGGAAACGCTTCATCGATCCTCGATAAGGGTGGCACCGTCATTGGTTCGGCCCGCTCCAAGGAGTTCCGCGAGCGCGAAGGCCAGCGCGAGGCGGCCAAGAACTTCATCAAAGCCGGCATTGACCGCCTCATTTGCATTGGTGGAGACGGCTCGCTCACCGGTGCAAATATCTTCCATGAGCGGTGGCCCGAGTTTCTTTCCGAGCTGGTCGAATCCGGCGATATTACGGAAGAAGAGGCGGCGGCCCATCCCGAACTGCGGGTGGTCGGCGTCGTCGGCTCAATTGACAACGACCTGGTAGGTTCGGATATGACGGTGGGCACGGACACCGCCCTCCACCGCATCCTCGACGCAATTGACGCCATCACCTCCACCGCCGCTTCCCACCAGCGCACCTTCATTGTGGAAGTAATGGGACGCCGGTGCGGCTACCTGGCTCTGAAAGCCGCTATTGGCGGCGGCGCCGACTACGTGATCATCCCGGAGTTTCCGCCCGAAGATGGCTGGGAAGACGAGATGTGCAAGAAGATCACGGAAGGGCGGAAAGCCGGGCGCCGCGCGCAGATCATTATTGTGGCGGAGGGCTGCGAAGATCGCCACGGCGAGCGCATTACAGCCCAGCGTATTCAGCAGGCCATTGACGAGCGACTAAAGGAATCTCCGCGTATTACCGCCCTCGGCCACGTGCAGCGCGGCGGCACTCCCTCGGCGTACGACCGCTGGATGCCCACCCTGCTCGGGTACACCGCCGCCGTCGAACTGATGGAAATGCATCCCGGAGACGAATCCTGCATTATTGGGATCCGCAATAACGGGCTGCAGCGCCTGCCCCTGGTGGAGTCGGTGGCAAAAACGCAGAAGGTTGCCGAATACCTGGAAAACGGGGATTATGAGGCGGCCGTCAGCGCCCGCGGTAGCGGCTACAAGCGCATGATTGAACTCTTTGAGATTCTTTCTGCGCCCTTCCCCAAGCCGGCCGCGCGCCCCGATGGACGAAGCCCGCGCGTGGCGATTATGCACGTGGGCGGCCTGGCACCGGGAATGAACCCGGCAGCACGCGCCGCGGTGCGCCTAGGAATTAGCCGCGGCTACACCATG
This sequence comes from Actinobaculum massiliense, assembly GCF_001457435.1. GTDB lineage: Bacteria > Actinomycetota > Actinomycetes > Actinomycetales > Actinomycetaceae > Actinobaculum > Actinobaculum massiliense. Next base: position 398,107 of record NZ_LN881717.1, read on the forward strand.
CTGGGTATTGAGGGCGGCTTCCCGGGCCTTATCAATGGCGATGTGCGCGAGCTGAAGTGGATGGACGTCGATTCCTGGGCTGGCCTAGGTGGAGCGGAACTCGGCACCCGCCGCGCCACCCCCTCAATTGACCAATACTTCTCGCTGGCGCGCTCAATTGAGGCCAACGAAATCGACGCGATCATTATTATTGGCGGCTTGGCGGGCTACGAGGCAACGCTCAACCTCACCCAGGAGCGCCACCGCTACCCCGCTTTCGATATCCCGATCGTGTGCGTGCCGGCCACCATCGACAACAACCTGCCGGGCGCGGATCTGACCATCGGCACCGACACCGCGCTCAACACAAACGTCACCGCAATTGACGCGATTCGCCAATCGGCCTCGGCAACGAATCGATGCTTCGTGGTAGAAACCATGGGCCGACGCTCGGGTTACCTGGCGCTTATGAGCGGTATCGCCACCGGCGCCGAGCAGGTGTACCTCAACGAGTTGGGGATTACCCTCGAGCAACTCACCAATGATTGCCAGCGCATGATCCGTTCCTTCCAGGGAACCCGGACCCTCTACCTGGTGATTCGTAATGAGGACGCCTCGCAGTACTACACCACCGAGCTTTTGCAGAACATTTTCGAGGAAGAGGGTGGGGACCTGTTCGACGTCCGCTCGAATATTATTGGCCACCAGCAGCAGGGCGGGGAGCCTAGCCCCTACGACCGTAGCCTGGCCGTCAAACTGGTGGATACGGCATTCGAGGAGATCGATCGGCAGTTCGAATCTGGCCGTTTCGCCGCGCGTTACGTGGGCCAGGTTGAGGGGACGTTTGAGGCTCAGCCGATCCTCCACATGGACGAGCAAATGAATATGGAAACTCGCCTGCCCTTCGACCCGTGGTGGCTGAGCGTTCTGCCGGTTCTGTACACCGTGGGTGAGCGTTTCTGGCGCGGCGAGCAGCGCCCCATTGAGATGTATAACCGCGAGTACCTCGCCGATTAGGGGCGGTTTTTTCGACGACGCCGTAGCTCCGCCGCTTAGACGATTGGCGGGGCTGCGGCGAATCGCGAAAGGAACAAAAGCACCGCGGCAAAAGCAAAAAGCGTGCCCGCGTCCACCCAGCGGTGGCGCACCCGCGGAACAGTTCCCTCCGGCGCGACCAGACGCAAAATACCCGCTACAATCATGCCGATGACCAGCCCAAACACCGCGTAGCGCGCCGACCAAAGGAAGGCCGCGCCCACGCAACCGAGGATCCACACAGCGGCTACGAAATGATATGCGGGATGGGCCATACGAGTATTCACGGGGCTAACTTTACTCGGAAGCCGCCATCGCGCTCTGCGCGCGGTTCGTCTGGTTCAGCCGAGCACGCTACCCTAGGCGCATGGGTATTGGGATTATAGGTACGGGAATTGCGGGGCTACGCACCGCCGCGGAGCTTCGTGGACGCGGCTTTGCCGGTGAAATCACGGCATGGGATCTGGAGCGGCGCGCCCCCTACGACCGCCCGCCACTGTCTAAAGAGCTCCTTGGGAATTTTGAACAGCCGCTCGCGGACGCCGGTTACGGTTCCTTTTCCGAGCTCGACGTCACGGTGATTGACGAACCGGTTGACGGCCTCTGGCGCCACGATAAATTCCGCCCTGCGGCGGCCAATGGTTGGCACGTTGAATCGGCTGGTCCGGAGAAAACGCTCGACGCCGTCGTTCTCGCCTCGGGAACTCAACCGCGCCTTTCCATCCCGGATGCCGTCCCGCTCTACAGCGCGGCCGACGCCCAGTATCTTCGCGCCGTGGTGAGGCCGAACTCACTCATTCACGTGGTCGGCGCGGGCTGGCTGGGCACCGAACTAGCCAGCTCCCTGAGCAAGTTCGGCGCCCGGGTGGAGCTCTGGGCACGGTCGGGCCATATCCTCGGCAAGGTATTTGGCGGAGCGGTCGATTCCATTTGGGGAGAGTGGCTGGAAGAAGCTGGGGTCCGGTTGCGTCCGCAACGCTATCCGGGATTGCGCGGCCTGCGCGGAGAAAAGCCCGACCTCATCATCCAGGCCATTGGATCGGCACCCGGTTTAGGTTATTTGCGCGAACCTGTATTGCTTTCGGCCCGCGGCGCGGTGGTGGTCGATGTTACCGGCCAGGTGCTCGACCGCAACCTTTCCCCCATCGAGGGCCTTTTCGCGGCCGGCGACTGTTGCGATATCGACCTGGGCGGGGAGGGGCACCCGAAGGAGCTTCTGAGCGGTGGGCATTGGACCGGCGCGCTCGCCGATGCCCAGCGCGTTGCCGCAAGCCTAACCGGCACCGAGCCGCCGTCTTTTATTCCGGCTCCCGAGGTTTTTTCCGAACAATTCGGCCACCACATTGCATTCTTCGGGAAGGTCCCCGCCGCCTGCCGCAATCACTTCAATTCGGTCCCCAATTCCCCCGCCTCACCGCGCCCGGCCTCCGAGCCAATCCCCGAGCCGGTTTATACAGCTACCGACAACGGCTTCACACTCAGCTGGTATGCCGAAGAAACGCGCGGCGAGGATTCTTCTGAAGCGCAACTCGCCGGCCTCCTGGCCGTTGATTCGCCTCGCGAAGTCTCCCGCACCCGGCGGCAAATGCGCATTCTTCTACCGTCCGCGGAGCGCGATCGTTAGGTCACCAAACTGCAAGTTTTGGCTGGCCAATAGCCGGTCCACCTAGCCGATGGATGGTCCGCCTAGCCAATGGTGAAGGTGCCGCCTGCCGCGCACCGCTACCCCGCCTCGCATTGCCGCGCGTGGCTAGCCGTGGAAGAGGGCGAAGAACGCCCCGATTGAGCGCGCATCCGATACCGTGCCAAAGAACAAGTTGACGGTGAAAAGAAGCGCCAAGATCCCCACAATGGCTATACCGAGCACCGCGCCGCTGCGCAGGAGAAAACGGCGGCGCCACCGCTCCCCCAGGCACGCCGCGCATATCGCCGCGCCAAGTGTCATAATCCCGAGCACCGCCGGAGTGACGGGACTGGTGAAAATGGGCCGGCTACGGGGAACCGTCACCCCTTCAGGATCGGCCGGCTGCGGCTCCCCGCGCCACCAGGACATCGCTCGCGGGAAGTGATCGTGCCAGGTTCTCCAGTTATGCGAGCCCGTCGCATCGCGATATATATCGACCGGCAGATCCGGATTTCCAATCTGTTGCGCCCCGTTGAGTAGGGCCACCGCATCGCCGTCGTTCCCGGTGGCGGTGAGGTAAAAACGCTGCGGCCAGGTAGCATTCTTCATCAGCTCGAGGACGGAGAAGTCCTTCGCCGCCTGCGGGTTGGTCTGCAAGCGCCCGGTGAGGGGGCGATTGTAGCCCGAAAGTGAAATCACGCTTCCAAAAAGTTCAGGGTGAGTAAGCCCGAGCACCGGCGCGCACCACCCTCCGTAGGACGCCCCGGCGATCGCCCAATCCTCACGTTGCGAGGAGGTGTTGAAATTAGCGCGAAGCATCCCGACGACGTCGCGCGTTACCCAGGTGCCTACCGCCGGCCGACCTTCGATATCCACGCAGTCGGGCGACTCATTATCGACCCCCAGTTTGGGCAGGGCAACGATGGTATTGGCGCCCGAGGCCCCCATTTCGTTATCGAGGTCGAGGTAGCGCAGGATCTGCTCCGTATCGGAGGGGTACCCCTCCAGGAGCATCACGACTTTGTATTCCTTAGCCGGATCGTAGTCGCGTGGAACCCACACCCAGACGGGCATCTCAATTCCCGAGTGCGGCCCGCGGAAAACTGTTTTAAGCGCGCCGTTAGCCGGATCCTTCTGGAAGCTAGTTTTCCACTCCGCTCCCTCCGGACGGGTGAGGGCTTGCTGAGTCGATGCGGCCGCGGTCTCCTCATCTTCGTAACTTGGCTGACCGGTCGGGATTTGCCCGGTGTCTTCAGACTTTGCGATTCCCATAAGCGACGCGAGTGCGTGCCAGGTGGGTGCGTAATGGCGATGCGTGTTCATGGCGGTGCCAATGGTTAGCGCTCCGGTGAACGGCACTAACAAAAGGAGGAAAACAGTGAGGATACTTCCCCACAGCCCGCGTCTTTTGCGCAGGGCCCACACCGCGATCACAGCCAAAACGATCGCTAAAACGGCGACCATCACCAGGGTCGCAGAAGAATCGAGTCTCATCACGATTCGAGATTGTATGAAGTCTCAGCGCGCGCCGGCGATCGTCGCTCTCCGCCCAGAAGATGACTTCCAGACTTTTCCCGGGAAGATCGTAGGTAGCTTTCTGGCTGCGGCAATGGGCGACTAAGAAAGCCCGGCCGCGACTTAGGCCTGCTCCTCGCCTTCCGCAGGGCTTACCGCGCTGGCGGGGTGGTCCGCGCTTGCTGTGCCGGGTGCACTGGGCGCACTGGCCACGCCCGCGGGGCTGGATGCACTCACTGCACTAGGTGCACTGGCCGCGCTTGCCGCGCTGGGCGCGCTCATCGCGCTGTAAGCCAACGGCGCCGTTGGTGCGGTGGGTGATACTTCGCTCGCGCCGACCTGTCCGAGTTCAGCAGCCGACTCTGGGCCAGCTGGCACCTGTTCACCAGCCGCACCGGCGTCCGGCGTCGTCGCCTGTTTCCTTTCCGCGCGCCGCGCCAACCACCACCGCGTCGTCTCAATAAGAGCGGGCACGCCCAGGAAAGGCAACCCCACCTCGAGGAAGATCAGACCCGTGAGCACGGGAGCGCGCACGCCGACGGCTTCCAGGCGGCCCGGGCCGATCCCGCCGCTGGACAGCGCACCCAACACCGAGACAGCCACCAGCACTTCCGCCAGACCAACCGCCAGCACCACCCACGTATCGGGCTCGCGTAGGCGGGCCCGGAAACGGAACCACACCCACACGCCGCCGGAAACCCCGAGGGCAACAACAATCGCCACCAGCCAGGGAAGGCGGGTGGTCGGGTCGGGAAGCGCGCCAAGAATCGGGATGGCAGGAATGGGTGCGCCCTGCCCACCCAGTGCGGAAAAAACGCTCCCCGCACCTACGGTGAAGCCGGCTCCGCTTGCGTAAGCCAGCGCCCAAGCTCCCGCCGCTGGGAGGAAGAGAAGCTGGGCAAGGGTCATGAACACCGTGCCGGTAGAGTTCGTGAGGTAGGCGGCCTGAATGGCGCTAATACGGTCGAAACCGGCGAAGAAAGCCACCAGCGTCAAAACTAGCGCCAAGCCGGCGAGAGCGGCCGCGAGCGGCCACACCCGTTGCCAGCCCCGCCGCAAATAGTCGATGTAGCAGTTTTCGAGAATCTCCGTCCTGGCCAGTTGCGCGGCGAGAACGGCGAGCACGCCACCGGCAATCAGTGCCCAGAGTATGAAAGAGAACGACGCTGTCCCGATCAGTCCCGCCGTTACCACCCCGGTACCCCCGGCAATCAGCACATCCTGCCAATCATCAATGCGAGCCGAGCGGAGGAATTTCACCGTCGCTATAAAAATAACTGCGGTAAGAATAAGCGGAGCTAAGCTCACCTGCGCCCCGCCGGCCACAATCGGGGTGCCAAAGGCGAGCAACCAGAGCGATCCTGCCAGGCGGGCGGCATCCTGCCAGGTGACGTCGCCCAGCATAGGCGAGCTTGCCGTCAGCACGTAACCCAGTACGCAGACGAGGACCATGCTGATCCAGGTCAGCACATACGCTTGAACAACTGCCAGCCCAACAGCGACCCGGCGGGGATAAGTAAACATCGCTTTCATTGTTCCCTGGCGAGTGGATCTTTGGGAACCCCGGCGGCGGCGTGTCGCTCTCGGTTTTCACCCAAACGCACTACGCCGTATCCAGCGTTATGCCGCATCCAGCGCGGCGCGCATTTCTGCCACGTAGCGGCCCACGGCGGCCGGAGCCTCAGCGGGCCCCGCCTCATGAACCAATCGCACAATCGCCGAACCAACGATCGCGCCGTCGGACTGTGCCGCCATAGCCGCTGCCTGCTGCGGGGTGGAGATGCCAAAACCGACGGCGCACGGGGTCGGGGTGACCGCGCGAATGGTGCGGGTGATCTGGCCGATATCAGTGGTGACCTCGGTGCGCTCACCCGTCACGCCCAGCGAGGACACAATATAGATGAATCCCTGCGCCGCGGCCGCGATGGTGGAAATTCGTTCTTTCGAGGTGGGAGAAACGAGGGAAATCACGCTAATTCCGGCGGGATTGAGCACCCCGGAGAATTCGGCACTTTCTTCGAAAGGAACGTCCGCCAGGATAACGCCGTCGACCCCGGCGATACTAGCGTGCTTGACCCAGCGCTCCAGACCGTAGGAGAACAGCGAGTTGGCATAACCCATGGTGATAAAGGGCGTGGTCGGGAATTCGTGGCGCAGTTCGCCGATCTCCGAAAAAATCAGGTCCATGGTGGTTCCGGCCTGCAGGGCCCGCGCCGAGGCGGCCTGGATAACCGGGCCTTCGGCCATGGGATCAGAGAACGGAATGCCGAACTCGATGAGGTCTGCCCCGTTGCGAACCGCGGCTCGCACGCACTCAAACGTCGTGGCGATATCCGGGTCACCGCAGGTGAAGAAGGGAATGAAGGCTTTGCGCCGGGTGAAGGCGGAAGCAATGCGCCGGGTGGAGGCCTCCAGCGGGGACAACGCTGAAGCGCCCGACGCCGCGGTGCCCGGACCGGTGCGGAACGAACCGTTAGTCATGCAAATCCTCTCCTCGGTAGCGGGCAATGGCCGCCACATCTTTGTCACCGCGCCCCGAGACCGTGACGACGACGATCTTGTTCTTATCGAGCTGCGGGGCAGTTTTCATTGCGTGGGCAAGCGCGTGCGCCGACTCGATGGCGGGAATGATTCCCTCGGTGCGTGAAAGATACTCGAAAGCATCCACCGCTTCTTCGTCGGTCACCGGCACGTAACTAGCCCGCCCTGAATCATGCCAGTAGGCGTGCTCGGGGCCAATACCCGGATAGTCGAGTCCGGCCGAGATTGAATAGACCGGGGCGATTTGGCCGTCGCCGTCCTGGCAGAAATAGCTTTTCATGCCGTGGAAGATCCCCTCCCGCCCGGTGGCGAGCGTGGCGGCGGTATCACTGCAGTCAATCCCCCTGCCCGCTGCCTCGGCGCCAATGAGCTGAACTTCCTCATCCTCAATGAAATGGTAGAAAGAGCCAGCCGCATTCGATCCACCGCCCACGCAGGCGATGACCACATCAGGAAGGCGGTTTTCGGCGGCCAGCATCTGCTCTTTGATTTCCTTAGAGATCACGGCTTGGAAATCGCGCACAATCGTGGGGAACGGATGCGGACCCATAACCGAGCCAATGCAGTAGTGGGTATCATCCCCGCGGCTCGTCCACTCCCGGAATGCCTCCGAGGTGGCGTCCTTGAGCGTGCCAGTGCCGGCAGAAACCGGCACTACCTCCGCTCCCAGAAGCCTCATTCGGTAGACATTGAGCGCCTGCCGGCGGGTATCTTCCTCTCCCATATAGACCACGCAGTCCATACCAAAAAGGGCCGCCGCCGTCGCCGTCGCCACCCCGTGCTGGCCCGCGCCGGTCTCCGCAATCAAACGGGTCTTCCCCATTTTCTTCGCTAAAAGCGCCTGGCCCAGCACATTATTGATTTTGTGCGCGCCGGTATGGTTGAGGTCTTCGCGCTTGAGGTAAATCTTCGCCCCGCCCAGATCCTCGGTCATGCGCTGCGCGAAGTAGAGCAATGACGGACGTCCGGCGTAGTCCTTGAACAGATCCGTCAGCTCCCGATTGAACTGCGGATCGTCCTTGTATTTTTCGTAAGCATCCGCGAGGTCAATCACGGCATTCATTAACGTTTCGGGGATGTACTGGCCCCCGTGGATACCAAAGCGTCCCTGTGGCATTCGGGCGCGCTCCTTTCTTGGGTTCCTAGTATTTTAGGCCCGCGGCGCAGGAGGCACAGCTCCGCTACGCAACTCGGCCAACTTGGCTTCTTTATCGCTGGCGAGCATTAGTGCCTCTCCCACCAGAATGGCATTCGCGCCGGAGCGGTGCGCGCCGGCGACGTCGTCGCCGTTTCGCACGCCCGATTCGGAAACGAAGACGACGCCGTCGGGAACTCGCTCTCGCAGTTTTCCCGCGCGGGAAACATCCACGTTGAAGTCTTTGAGATTCCGGTTATTGACGCCGATGATCTCGGCGCCCGATTGCACCGCCACCTCCAGCATCTCTTCGTCGTGGGCTTCCACCAGCGCGTCCATTCCCAGCTCGGCCGCGAGGAGTCGGTACTCGCGCACCTGCGCCGGGCTGAGGATTTCGCAAATGAGGAGCACCGCGGCCGCGCCCAACAGCTTGGCCTCGTAAATCATGTACTCGTCCACCACAAAATCCTTGCGCATGGTGGGGATGGATACCTCCGCCGAAATCTGCGCCAAATATTCCGGATCACCAAGGAACCACCGCGGCTCGGTGAGCACCGAAATAGCCTCGGCTCCCGCCTCCTCGTATTCACGAGCGATCTCCAGGTACGGGAAATCTTGAGCAATAACGCCCCTGGAGGGGCTAGCTTTTTTCACCTCACAAATGAAAGACATTTCCGGGCCCTGCAATGCCCGCAAGAATGCGTGCTCGCCCAGGTGGTAAAGCGCTGGAGCCGCTTCCGCCGCGGCCCGCACCTCCCTCGCCGGTCGGAGGCGTTTTGCCTCTGCAACCCGCTCGGAGGTTGCCTGCGCAATGGTCGAAAGAATGCTCATGACGCCGCCACGAATTCGTCGATCTTCTCGTAAGCAGCGCCCGAGGCAATGATTTCACGGGCCAGATCCACGCCGGCGGCCAGTGACCGCGCTTTGCCTCCCACATAGAGCCCCGCGGCGGAGTTCAAAAGGACGGTATTGAGCTTGGCACCTTCCAATTTCCCGGCCAGAATATCGCGGGTGATTTGTGCATTCTCCTCCGCGCTCCCGCCTTCGAGCTCGCCCTTTTCCGCCCGCGGCAAGCCGAAAACTTCCGGGTAAATCTCGTAGTTGCGATATTCGCCGTCTTTCACCTCGCACACCTGGGTAGGCGCGGATACGGAGATTTCATCGAGCTTATCCTCTCCGAAAACCACCATTCCATGCCGCACCCCGAGGTCGGAGATCACTTGCGCAAGTGGCTCTACGAGGGCGCTGTCATAGACGCCGAGCACCATAAATTTCGGGCCAATGGGGTTGGTGAGCGGACCCAAAATACTGAACACGGTACGGAACCCGAGCTCGGCGCGAATTGGCGCCACCATGCTCATCGACTTGTGGTATTTCTGGGCGGACATAAAGCACATGTTGATGTCTTGCAAGAGCCTGGTGCAGGTTTCGGGGTCCTGGTTGATATTGACCCCCAGTGCTTCCAGGCAATCCGCGGTACCCGATTTCGACGACGCCGCCCGATTGCCATGTTTAGCCACTTTTACTCCACTTGCGGCGATCACGAACATCGAGGTAGTGGAAATATTGAAGGAATTCGATTTATCTCCGCCCGTGCCCACAATCTCGAGCGTGTCGAAGGGGACGCTGAAGCGATCAGCCATCTCTCGCATGGCGGCGGCAGAGCCGGCAATTTCCTCGGTCGTCTCCGCTCGCGCGCTCTTTGTTGACAGCGCGGCCAAATACGCCGCATTTTGGGTGGGCGTGGACTGGCCACTCATGATTTCCTTCATCACGCTGTAGGCCTCGTCGAAGGTCAAATCACCTTTTGCAACAACTTTCTGGATAGCTTCCTTAATCACGGTGTGCTCTCATTTCTGTTCTTAGTCTGAATTTTCTTGCTAGCGGTGTATGCGCCGGGAATATGGCCCGGCACATACTTATCGCTCGCCGGGAGGACGCAAGAAAATGACTCGTTCAGAGGCACTGCGGGCAATCGCCGCAGGAGCCACAATAGCTTGGGCAACGCGGCTGCTCACCCGCCGCAATGAAAAGGCGGGGATGATAAGGCTTGGTGGCGTTGCGGGCCGCGCGTTCTTGCGGGTTATTTGGCTTTTCGGGCCGCTGACGCTTCCGCAAATGCGGCGAATTTCCGACAACCCAGAAGATACAGGTAAAGAAAGTGCAGATATAGTTCGCAAAATTTTTCCTTCGTTGAACGGAGAGTTTGAGGGTCGCTTTTTAAGCGCGCCACCATCGGCGCGTTACCGCCCGCATCTCCAGTTCAACGATCTGCATGGTTACACCATAAACCATTCGCAACCATTTGTGTCAAGATCCCATATTTCGGACTCACGCCCCGCTCCCGCGAGCGCTCGCCCTCGCATCGCCGTATCGCGCGCGAGTTTCACCCCGCCAAAGTTGCCTTACGCGAAGGGCAAGCGCAGCGCACTACGCAGGCGCACCTGTTCGCCGCTTACCGGATCTGTAAATTCCAGGCTCTGCGCCAGAAGCTGCAGATTCCCCTCCAGCGCAAGACTCCCCTCTTGCGAGTGCGTAACCTTGCCAGCCTGCCCGTATAGAGGATCCCCGCAGATCGGCGCATCCAAATATTCCATGGTGCAACGTAGCTGGTGAGTCCGCCCGGTCAGGGGCCGCAACTCGTAAATCCCGCGGCGCTCGCCCCCATCTGCGCGCACCTGCCGAGCCAAGCGCACATCGGTGATGGCATTAGCAGCTCCGCTCGTCACCTGGGCGCGCAAGGACCCGCTAGGCTTGGTGATCCGCACCTGTACTCGTTGCCACCGCCCGCGGGAAAATCGCGCACTCAAAGGCGCCACGGCCTGATAAGTTTTGCGGACAGCGCCGCTTTCAAACAGGCTCTGGTACGCGCCGCGCCATTCCTTGCTTGTCACAAGAAGCATCACCCCGGCGGTGAGCCGGTCGAGTCGGTGGGCCACTTGAATAGCGTCATTGGCAAACTGCCGGCGCGCCGCCACCGTCACCGTTTGTGCCACGTGGCTACCTTGCGGGGTGGAGGCTAAACCAGCGGGTTTATCGACGGCGATCCAGTGCTCACCCCGGCCAAGCACCGCCAGCTCAATGGGCTCGGCTGGCTCGTCCGGAACCGGCCGGAAAATATATAACAGCGCTCCCGGGGCTAGCCGATCACGCGCCGCGGCGCGGCGAAACCGCGCCGGATCGTTCGGAGTGGGCACAAGAATATCCCCCGCCGCAAGCACCTGGTCGACGGCGTCGAGCGGAAATCTTGCCCGTAGCGCTTCTCGCACGCTCACGGTATCGGGAACAATTGAGCGCCCGCGCGAGTCTTGTTCACGTGCGCCAAATCCAAGTTCTTGGCGCCAATCCGCAACCCGGAAAGGCACAGCGTTGATCCCGGCGCGGATCGGCGGCGCAGCCATCACTTCACTGTTTCGAGCGGAGCGAAGCGTAGCATGAGCCGCTTGGTCACCGAGCCAAACTTCACCTTGGCGGTGGTGGACTTGCCGCTTCCCTCAAACCCAACAATTTTGCCGGTGCCAAAGGCCTTATGCCGCACGGTATCCCCCACGCGTAGCCCGCCGGTTTCGCGGGCCACTTCGCGCTCCACCGTCGTGCCGTCCAGCGACCCCGCGCCGCTCACGGTCTCGGTTGCCAGCTGGCTCGCGCCCTCGGCCGGCGCCGGAGCCTCCGCGCGATCCGGCCCCGGCGCGCTGCCTGCTTCGCCTGCGCCACGCTTAGGAACGCCGAGCTTACCAGGCGTAAACGTGCCTTTGCCGGATCCAATGGGCGGGGCAAAGTCAGCGTCGTCGTCGAAATGCGGAGCATCATCGAAACGGTTGCGATACGTTACACCGCCTCCGTAGTAGCGCCCCGAACCGTAACCCGCGAACGTCGAGCCGCGCAGAACGTCTTGCGAGGATTCGGCGCGGCGCCAATCGAGGAGCTCGGGAGGAATTTCTTCCAGGAAGCGCGAGGGCGGAAACTCCTGCGGCGCACCCCATGACGATCGAACCGCGGCCCGCGAAACGTACAAACGCTGGCGCGCACGGGTAAAGGCCACATAGGCCAACCGCCGCTCCTCGGCAAGCTCGGTCTCGTCGCTCAGCGAGCGGATATGCGGGAAGGTGCCGTCCTCCATGCCGGTCACGAAAACCACCGGGAACTCCAGGCCCTTCGCGGTGTGAACCGTCATGAGCGTCGCTTCGCCTTCGCCAACTTCACCGTCGGGCAATTTATCGGTGTCTGAAACCAGTGAAACCTGGTCGAGCCAGTCGGCTAAGGTAGCGCCCTCGTTCTGGGCGGAAAAATCGTGGGCTACCGCGTGGAGCTCGGCGAGGTTTTCCAGGCGTGCAACGTCCTGGGGATCCTCGCTCTGCTTGAGCGCCGGCAAATAGCCGGAATCGTCCATGATCTTGAGCAGAATCGTCGCCGGCTCCTGGCCTTCCTCGGCTAGCTTGCGCGATTCCTCAAGTGCCTGTGCAAAGGCGACCATTGAGTTGCGGGCCCGCGGCGTCAGCCCCCGCACCTCGCCGCGCTCACCCGGATGAGCCACATCCGCGAGCGCCGCCCCGAAGGAAATTCCCCACTTGGCGGCGTGATTAGCCACATGCTCTTCTGCTTTCGCCCCCAACCCGCGGCGCGGCTCATTGAGAATTCTGCGAATCGACACCGTATCGTCGGGGTTAACCACCGCCTGCAAATAGGCAATCGCGTCCTTGATTTCCTTGCGCTCGTAAAACCGGGTACCGCCAATCACGCGATAAGGAATCCCGGTGCGCACGAACATTTCCTCCAGCGCTCGCGATTGCCCGTTGGTGCGGTAGAAGACCGCAAAATCGCCGTACTTGAAATCCTCGTTTTCGCGTAGCGCGTCTATTTCGTCGACGACGAAGCTCGCCTCATCCGCCTCGCTATCGGCTACGTAACCCACGATTTTCGCGCCACTGCCCTGGTCGGTCCACAGCTTTTTTACGCGCCGATGAGCATTATTGGCAATCACGGCATTTGCCGCGGAAAGGATGTTCTGGGTGGAGCGGTAGTTTTGCTCAAGTTGCACCGTGGTGGCGCCGGGGAAATCCTTCTCAAAGTCTTCGATATTTCGAATCGTGGCGCCGCGGAAGGCATAGATTGATTGATCTGCATCGCCCACCACGGTCAGATTGGACTCTTGCAGGCGGTCTTCCTCACCCGCCAGGGTGCGCACCAAGACGTATTGGGCGTGGTTCGTATCCTGGTACTCGTCCACCAAAACATGGCGGAAGCGGGTTCGATATCGGCGCGCAATATCCGGATTGGCGCGCAAGAGCTCGACCGTTCGCATAATCAAATCGTCGAAATCGAGCGCGTTAGCCGCCTGCAAGCGCTCTTGGTAGCTCTTGTAGGCCTGCGCGAGCACCCGCCCGGTAGCGTCCTCCGCGATTTCTTCCGCTTGCTTGGGTGTTACTAGCTCGTCTTTCAGATTTGATACCTGGCGCGAAAGAGACTTGGGCGGGTAGGCGCGAATATCAATATTTTCTTCGCGGCACACCATTTGCATCAGCTTTTGCGCATCGGTCTGGTCGTAAATCGTAAAGGTGGAGCGCATCCCAATCGCGTTATGCTCCGCCCGTAAAATCCGCACGCAGGCGGAGTGGAACGTTGAAATCCACATTGAGCGCGCCAGACCGCCCAGCATCTCCCCCAGGCGTTCGCGCATTTCGCGCGCCGCCTTATTGGTGAAAGTAATCGCCAGGACCTCGGCCGGGCGAGCCTGCCCGGTAGCAATCAGGTAAGCAATTCGAGAGGTGAGCACACGCGTTTTTCCCGAACCGGCACCCGCCACCACGAGAAGCGGACCTCCGGTGTGGGTCACCGCTTCCTTCTGTTGCGGGTTGAGCCCGGTGAGAATCCGCTCCGCCGAGCCAGCTTGCGCGCGTGGTGCCCCGGTGGCGTTTTCGTAGCCACGCGGGGCTGGAAGCGTTCCGGCTAGCGTATGTGAGCTCGCCGACGACGCAACAAATGGATCCTCGGCCTCGTAGTATTCCTCGGGTTCTTCCACCGGAGGCTCGAGCGGCGCACCGGACCTACCGCGGGCTACGCGCTGGGCATAGCTATCGGCAACTCCCTCGCCCGCGCCGCGGGGTGAAGAGTCAGCGGCGTCGGCAAGGCGCGCGGCCGCGGCCGCGCGCTCATTTGCACCCGGATTGAAGATAAAGCGATCCGCCTGCGTATCCGCACCGGCTAGCTCGCGATCTTTACCTTTTTGCTGATCGATCCGCGCGCGCAACCGATCCAGAGTGGATTTGAAGGAATCGTTCTCAGACATCGTCTCTAGGGTACCTGCCTAGCCGACAAGGTTCCGAGAGCCTTAACACCCTAGCGAGGGTCGTGTACGCGGATTGCGTGCTCATTCGTGAAGGCAAGCAGGCCCCAACGCTCCTCCTCGCGCCCATACCCGGACCTATTGACGCCGCCAAAGGGCCACTCCGGACCAGACTCACGATGCAAATTGACGATGGTCATCCCTGCCACCACGCGCGCGGCAAAAGCCTCGGCTTTTTCAAGGTCCTCGCTCCACACCGACGATTGCAATCCATACTCGGTGCTATTGGCCAAGCGGAGGGCATCATCCTCATCCTTCGCCCGATAAATCACTACCACCGGGCCGAACAGCTCGTTGACGGCGATGTCTTGGTCCTCGGGAACATCGGTGAGAAGCGCCGGGCTCATATATGCACCGGGGCGGTCGAGTTTCTTGCCGCCAAAATGCAGCGTTGCGCCGTCGTCGACCGCGCGCTCCACCCGCGCCAGGACTTCATCACGCGCCTCAATTGAGCTCAGCGGGCCCATGTCGATATCTTCGTCAAACGCGCCCACGCGCACCTGAGCAATCGCTTCTTTGGCGGCCGCCACGAACTCGTCATAGATATCATCCATCACGATAATGCGCTTATTGGAGGTGCATACCTGCCCCGCATTGAAGGTGCGCACCCGCACCGCCTCGCGCGCAACCTTCGCCACATCGCTGGAATCGAGCACCATCATTGGATCGTTGCCGCCCAGCTCCAGTAACGAGCGCTTGAGGTGCTTGCCGGCAATGGCGGCCACCGATGCCCCGGCCGCCTCCGAGCCGGTGAGCGAGAATCCCTTGACGCGGAAATCCTGAAGAACCTCTTCGGTGTCTTCCGTGTCCAGATAGATGTTCTGGTAAACCCCTTCTGGCAACCCGGCCCGCTGCAGTAGCTCGGCGAACTTTGCCGAGCTAACCGGGCAAATCCCGGCTTGCTTCATGAGGATCGCATTGCCCACCATGAGCTGAGGCAAGGCGAACCGCGCAATCTGCGAATAGGGGAAATTCCACGGCATAATCCCCAGCAACACCCCGATCGGATCATGGCGAACATAGGTTTTCACACCGTCTGAGACATCCAGCTCGGTGGGCGCCAAATGCTGCGCGGAATGGCGCGCAAACCAACGCGCGTGCGCCACCACGGTAGCGATCTCCGCCCGGCCGTCCTTGAGCGGCTTACCCATTTCCCGGCCGCTGATATGAGCGAGCTCATCAGCGTTTTCTTCGAGCAAATCGCCGAATGCCTCCAGCACCTTGGCCCGTTCTTCCAGTGGCGTCTGGCGCCACGATTCGTAGGCGTCCCACGCTTTGCCAATCACGTTCGGAATTTCCTGGCGCGCGAGCGTCTCAAAAATTTCTTCTGTTTCACCCGTATTTGGATTCTTCACCGCGTAAGTACTCATGCTGGCATTCAACGTGAAGCACGCCGCTCACGCCACAAAATTCGGTCGGCGCGAACAGCGCGGGCGGCGGCGCTTGCGCGTTTCACGTACGCTGGAGCAATGGTCAATATTTCTTTGGTTTCATCTGCTCAGAATGCGCAAACGCTTATCCTCACGCACGCGGCCGCGCATGCCCCCGCGGTCTCGTCTCGCGTCCTTGGCCCCGAAGCCGCTGGCTACGTGGCCCGGGTACTCGAGAAAACGCCTCGCACCTGCAAGGTGGGAACAATTTCTCGCGTGGTGATTCCCGACGGCGATGTTCGCGTGGTCCTCGCCGTCGCCGTGCCCGCCGACCCCTCCAGTGCTGACCTGCGCGAAGGAATTGGCGCCGCCCTGCGTGAAAAGCACCTGGGCGGTAGCGTCGTGGTAGAAGCGCCGCTTTCCGGCCTAGCTCAGCTCACGGCGCTCGCCGAGGGCGCGCTACTCGGTGCCTACCGCTTCACCGCTTATAAGGCGGCAAAGGGCCCGTCCGAAATCGGCATTTTTTATCCCGACGCCGACGCCGCCGCTTCTCTCGCGCTGGAACGCGCCACGATTCTGGCCGAGGCTCAAAATGAGATCCGTACGCTCGTGAATACTCCCGGCTCAGATTTATCGCCGCAGGGCCTGCGCGATCGGGCACAGGAATTGGCCGCCGAAGCCGGCCTCGACTTTAGCGCTTGGGATGTCGATGAGCTGACCGAGCATGGTTGCGGCGGGATCCTCGGCGTCGGGCGCGGTTCGGCTACCCCTCCCTACCTCGTGCGAGTGGAGTGGAACGGCGGCGAATCTCCTCGAGCTCACGTGGCCCTCGTTGGTAAGGGCATCACTTTCGACTCGGGCGGAATGAGCCTGAAGAGCCACGACGGTCTTATCTCCATGAAATCCGATATGGGTGGAGCGGCTACCGTGCTCGCCACCGCCGTCGCTGCCGCGCGTCTCAATCTTCCGGTGCGCGTCACCGCCTGGCTGTGCATTGCGGAAAATATGCTTTCCGCCAACGCGCAGCGGGTAGACGACGTGCTGCGAATCTCGAACGGGACCACGGTGGAGGTCAACAATACCGACGCCGAAGGCCGCCTGGTTTTGGCCGACGGTCTGGTACAGGCGCTGGCTGAAAACCCTGACGCGGTGCTCGACGTTGCTACCTTGACCGGCGCGCAAATCACCGCGCTCGGTGATCGCACCGCGGGCCTGATGGGAACCGAACAGACCGTCGCGCAGGTGCACGCCGCTGCTGAGGCCGCGGGCGAACCAACCTGGCCCATGCCCCTTCCCGAGCATCTGCGCAAGTCACTGGACTCCGATATTGCCGATATGAAGAACTCTGGATCGCGTGCCGGCGGAATGCTGGTGGCGGGCCTGTTCTTGAAGGAGTTCGTAGGTGAGGCTGCCTGGTGCCACCTGGACGTGGCCGGGCCCGCGTTCAACTCGGGTGAGCCGCACGGCTACACCCCGAAGGGCGGAACAGGTTTCGGCTTGCGCACGCTGGTGAAGTACGTGGAGGGCTTGGCCGCGTAGCCGCGCAATCGGCTGAAGCGCCGCACATATAGCTAAATACCAACAAAACGAGCCCCGCCGGACAGATACTTCCGGTGGGGCTCGGTTTTATTTCGTTTTAGTATGACGGATTCGTTTAGAACGACGGAACGAAAAGGCCGTGCTTACGGAATACGTCCCGCGCCCGCTCTACCGCTTCGCGCGAAGGCGGCTCGGTGTTCTCAAGTTCGTACTCGAGCCCGAGGTTATGCCACTTATCGCGCCCCATCTGGTGGAAGGGAAGAACCTCCACGCGAGTGAGCGAATGCGTCCACCGCGCGCAAATATCCGCCACCTGCTCCACGTTTTCCGGATCATCCGTCAAGCCGGGAACCAGAACGAAGCGCACCCAAATCTCGACTCCGGCCGCATCGAGGCGATCACCAAAATCAATGGTGGGCTGGAGCGCTCGGCCCGTTGTCCGCTTGTACGTCTCCTCATTTCCCGATTTGACGTCCAAGAGCACCAGGTCAATATCCGCCATCATCTCATCGTCTACGACCTTCCCGAGGAAGCCCGACGTGTCGATGCAGGTGTGAATGCCCATTTCCTTTGCACCGCGCAAAACGTTCGCCGCAAATTTTTGCTGCATAAGCACTTCGCCACCGGAGAGAGTAATCCCTCCTCCGGTCGCCTTGAACATTCTGCGGTAGCGCTTAATACGCCGGAGCAACTCGTCAAGCTCGACCGGCTGACCGTCCTTCATTAAGAACGTGTCAGGGTTATGGCAGTACTTGCAACGGAGCGGGCATCCATTGAGGAAAACCGTCATGCGGGTACCGGGGCCGTCCACCGCGGTCACGAGCTCCCACGAGTGGATTGACCCGAGCTTTCCTTCGCGCATCTTCTTAATGCGCTCGGAACGCTCAACTTCGGTGAGCGTGTCGATTCCTGAAAGACCCGCTCCCTGTAAACGCCCGGTCGGGGCCTGGAAGTCTTGGTAATCCTCGACTTCGCGGTCCCCGACCGGATCGATACGTAATTCAGCTGCCAATGATTAGGCGCCCTGGTGGAACGTACGGTTGAGAACGTCGAGCTGCTGCTCGCGGGTCAGCTTGACGAAGTTAACCGCGTAGCCCGAAACGCGAACGGTCAGGTTCGGGTACTTCTCGGGGTGATCAATCGCGTCCTCAAGGGTGTGACGATCAAGAACGTTGATGTTGGCGTGGTACAGGCCATCCGCGCTATCGTTCTCGGCCTTCTGCGCCTTCATGGACTCAACGCGCTCTTCGTAAGTCTTAGCCATTTTTCTTCCTCTTTCCTTGTGGAAATTTTCCTTTTGGAAATCTTTTTCTTTTGCGGCCAGCGGGGCCGGGGTTGCCAGCCCCGCTGGTTTTATTGAAAATTTTACTCGTCGCCGCCGATGAAACCAGCGTCCATAATTCCGACCAGGTTGGAAACCTG
Source organism: Actinobaculum massiliense (assembly GCF_001457435.1). Lineage (GTDB taxonomy): Bacteria > Actinomycetota > Actinomycetes > Actinomycetales > Actinomycetaceae > Actinobaculum > Actinobaculum massiliense. The sequence continues at coordinate 416,610 of NZ_LN881717.1, forward strand.
CTCTTCCTTGGAGCGACCCAGGCCCTGCGGGGTAATCGTGTTCGTCAGCGAAATGCCGTCGAGCGCGTCCTTGTAGTCGAGCTTGCCCACGGACAGCATCGAGGCAACCATGCCATGAGTGTCCATGCCGTTCTCCGGGTTAGCGCCCGGCGAGAACGGGGTGCCCTTCTGGTGGCCCGACGGGAACGAGCCCGTAGCCTTGCCGTAAACGACGTTCGACGTAATCGTCAGCACCGACTGCGTCGGAACCGCGTCGCGGTACATCGGCTGCGCCTTGATCTTCGACATGATCGTGTGAACCACGGTGGCCGCAATCTCGTCGGCGCGGTCGTCGTCGTTACCGTAAATCGGGAACTCGCCCTCGGTGCGGTAATCAACAACCAGACCGGTTTCGTCCCGAACCGGGTAAACCTTCGCGTACTTGATGGCGGACAGGGAATCAGCCACGATGGACAGACCCGCGATACCGCAACCCATGGTGCGAACGATCTCCGAATCGTGCAGAGCCATCTCAACCGCTTCGTAAGCGTAGCGATCGTGGCAGTAGTGGATGATGTTGAGGGCCTCAACATAGGTCTGAACGACCCAGTCGAGCATATCCTCGTACTTCTCCCACACATCGTCGAAATCGAGCGGACCGTCGCCCTCGACCGGCTTGAATTCGCCCTCGGGGGTGACCTGGTGGCCACTCATCTCGTCACGACCGCCGTTGATGGCGTAGAGCAGACCCTTAGCGGCGTTCACGCGAGCGCCGAAGAACTGCATCTGCTTGCCAATGCGCATCGGGGAAACACAGCACGCGATGGCCGCGTCGTCGCCCCACTGGTCACGAATCTGAGCGTCGGACTCGTACTGAATCGACGAGGTCTCAATCGAAATCGCGGCGCAGAATTCCTTGTAGCCATCGGGCAGAGCCGGATCCCAGAAAATGGTGATGTTCGGCTCGGGCGCCGGGCCCAGGTTGCGCAGGGTCTGGAGCAGACGGAAGGAGGTCTTGGTAACGAGCGTACGACCGTCGTTACCGAATCCGCCGTCCGACCAGGTGGCCCAGTACGGATCGCCAGAGAAGATCTGATCGTAATCAATCGTGCGCAAGAAGCGGACGATACGGAGCTTCATGACGAGGTTGTCAATCATCTCCTGAGCGTCAGACTCGGTGATAATCCCAGCGGCGAGGTCGCGCTCGAAGTAGATATCGAGGAAGGCCGAGAGGCGTCCGATCGACATCGCGGCGCCGTCCTGGCTCTTGACCGCGGCGAGGTAGCCGAAGTACAGCCACTGCACGGCTTCCTTAGCGGTCTGCGCCGGCTTCGAGATATCGAAGCCGTAAATCTCGCCGAGGTGCTTCAGCTTCTTCAGAGCCTTGATCTGCTCCGAGTGTTCCTCGCGGAAACGAGCCCAGTGCTCGCTGAAGGGCTTATCGGCGACGGAATCCTTGGTGGCGGACTTGTCAGCAATGAGCTTGTCAATGCCGTACAGAGCCACGCGGCGGTAGTCGCCAATAATGCGGCCACGGCCGTAGGCATCCGGCAAACCGGTAATAATGTGCGAGTGACGCGCGGCGCGAATGCGCGGGGTGTAAATATCGAACACCGCGTCATTGTGCGTCTTACGGTACTTGGTGAAGATTTCCTTCACGCGCGGGTTGATCTCCTTGCCCGCTTCCTTGATGGCGGTCTCAACCATGCGCCAGCCGCCGTTGGGCATCATGGCGCGCTTAAGCGGAACGTCGGTCTGCAGACCGACGATAACGTCGTCATCCTCCGAAATGTAGCCTGCGGGGAACGCGTCAATATCGGCAGGAGTGTCGACGTCGACGTCGTACACGCGCCGCTTGCGCTCCTCCGAGAGGTAGTTCTCTTCCAGGTGATCCCAGAGCCGCTTGGTCTTGTCAGTGGGACCAGCCAGGAACGAGGCATCGCCCTCGTAAGGCGTGTAGTTCTTCTGGATGAAATCACGGACGTCAATGGAATTAGTCCAATCGCCCGGCGTAAATCCAGCCCATGCTGTTTCTTCGACAGCCGGGGCCTCGGTAGCAGTGCGCTCCATTTGTTTGGCTCTCTCCTTATGTTCCTTATTAGGACAACCTGATTTTCTCAAAATCTCGCGGATTTTGTCAGGGTGTTTCGGCCGCGGACCAAGGTCCTATGCGCGATTTACGCTCATATTCAACTACGACCAAACTCGTCATAAGCCCGTCTTTCTGCGCTCTCGACGCCGTCAAGGACAGGCTGGCATCTTTATTCATTTTTACCCTCGACAGCGCAATGATCTTTCTCACGCCCACACAAGGGTGTCTATCGGGTTACTTTCGTCCCCCTCTAGCCATGTAACGCCGGGAATAAGCGAGTTATTCCCCGACCCGACTGTTAGGCGGCGCGCACCCGTCTCGCTGTGACACTCGTCATTATATCGGAGTTAAGTGCATCAACGCCGGGGACCATAGGAACTAATCTGGACTTGTTCCGGAAATTCGCTCGGGGTTGGCGTTAAGCCTTGGGTGCGGATTTACTCCCACTCAATGGTGGCCGGCGGCTTGGAGGTCACGTCCAAAACCACGCGATTCACCTCGGGCACCGCATTGGTAATACGGGTGGAGATACGCGCCAGTACGTCGTAGGGAACGCGGAACCAATCCGCCGTCATCGCGTCTTCTGAAGCAATCGGGCGAAGCACAATCGGGTGGCCGTAGGTGCGGTGATCGCCCTGCACCCCCACCGAGCGAACGTCAGCGAGCAAAACCACCGGGCACTGCCAAATGTCATTGTCCAGGCCAGCAGCCGTCATTTCCTCGCGAGCTATCGCGTCCGCGGCGCGCAGGATTGCCAGGTTCTCCCGGCTCGCCTCCCCGACCACGCGGATGCCCAGGCCCGGCCCCGGGAAAGGCTGGCGAGCCACAATCTTCTCAGCCACGCCCAGTTCGCGGCCGATCGCGCGCACCTCGTCCTTAAACAGCGTGCGCAAGGGCTCAATGAGTTCAAACTGCATATCATCGGGCAGGCCGCCCACATTGTGATGGCTCTTAATATTCGAGTTGCCATCGCCCTGACCTGATTCCACAACGTCCGGGTAAACCGTCCCCTGCACGAGGAACTTAACTTCGCCGTCGACCTCGCTTACTACCTTGCGAGCGGCGCGCTCGAAGGAACGGATGAACTCGCGGCCGATAATCTTGCGCTTGGTTTCCGGATCCTTCACGCCGGCGAGGGCATCAAGGAAAACGTCCGAATCATCAATCGTCACCACGCGGATGCCCATGGCTTCGGCGTAGTCCTTTTCCACCTGCTCGCGCTCGCCCTGGCGAAGCAGACCGTGATCAATAAAGAAGCAGGTGAGCTGGTCACCAATCGCGCGATGCACAATCGCGGCGGCCACCGAGGAATCCACCCCGCCCGACAGCGCGCAAATCACCTGCGCGTCGCCCACGCGCTGGCGGATTGCCTCCACCTGCTCGTCGATAATCGACTTTGCCGTCCAGTCCGGCTTGAGCCCGGCGGCGCCATAAAGGAAGTTCTCGATGACTTTCTGGCCATATTTCGAGTGGCGCACCTCGGGGTGCCATTGCACGCCGTAAATGTTCTTTTCCCGGTTCTCGAAGGCCGCCACCGGGGTGTCACCGGTGGAGGCGACGACGTCGAAGCCCTCCGGCGCCTGCGTGACCTTATCGCCGTGGCTCATCCACACCACCTGATCGGCGGGCGCTCCCTCAAACATACAGGCGTTGGGGGCAACCTTAGCCTCGGTGTGGCCGTATTCGCTGGTTCCGGTTTGCCCCACGGTTCCGCCCAGGGCCTGTGCAATGGTCTGGAATCCGTAGCAGATGCCGAGCACCGGTACGCCCGATTCAAAGATCTTGGGGTCAATCGCCGGAGCGCCCTCCGCGTAAACCGATGCCGGGCCGCCGGAGAGAATAACTGCCGCCGGGTTCTTTGCGAGCATCGCGTCGGCGCTCATAGACGCCGGGACGATCTCCGAAAATACGTGAGCCTCGCGCACGCGCCGAGCGATGAGCTGGGCGTACTGAGCTCCAAAATCAACTACAAGAACAGGTGAATTTTCAGCGTTAGTCACGGGCCTAAGTCTAAGCGAAGTTCGCCGCGCGGGCGCAAATGGCGGGCGATACCACGCCTGGTGCTTTTCCGCGCCGCGCGGCTTGCGCCTCGCGCTTGCTCGCCCCGCTTCTAATTTCGACAAACGCGAACTCCGAGGCGCAAACTATTCTGCGGGGGCGTGCCCGCACGCTAAATGTGGGACTATCGTAGGAGAGATAGGAGATTGCCCTGCCTCGGCACCGCCGCGGCGAGCGCGGGATAACCGCGCGGGTAGCCTATTGATCTCTATTGATCTTCATCGATCTCTACGAACGCCGTCTGGCAAGACAGCCGTCTGACAAGACAATGGCCCGCGGGCCGAAAGGAAAATCATAGTGGCTAACAGCGTTTATCTCACAGCTGCGGAAGGCAATGCCGGCACTTTGGCCGTTGCAAATGCTTATATCGATCTCCTCAAGGAGAACTACGGCAAGGTCGGAATTTTCCGTGCCTTCGCCAACGGCCCAATCGCCAATGATTCCGTCTTTGCCTCGCTCCTGGAACGCGCCGGCACTGGAGCCGACGTCGAAAAGGCGTGGGGAACCACTCGTCAGGCTTACGTGGACAGCGAAGAGAACGCGATGAACCGGCTGGTCAATCGCTACACCGATTACGCGGAGAATTTCGACGCCGTCCTTATTCTTGGTTTGCTCGACGGCGATCCGGTGAACCCGGGCATGCTTTCCCGGAGCGGTCGCGCGGCAGCTAACCTCGCTACCTCCGTGGTGAGCGTCGTTTCCGGTGCCCTGCGCTCGGCCGCCCAAATCGAAGTTATCGCTCAGCTCGCGGTACAGGAAATGGAAGAGGCATACGCTCCGGTCTCCGCCGTCGTCGTCACCGATGCCGCCGAAACGCTACGCGGCGAATACCGCGCAACGCAGACGCCCACCGTTTTCATTGCCGACGGCGCCGCTCCGGCCTTTGCGGGTGAGGACGCACAAACCCTTCTGGCCGCCGTAGAGCACGGCAACGCGGCGATCACTCCTCTCGCTTTCCAGGCGAGCCTTATCTCCCGCGCGCGGGCCGATAAGAAGACGATCGTGATGCCCGAGGCCGAAGATGACCGGATTCTCTACGCCACCGACCAGCTCCTGGCACGCGAGGTCGCGAACATTGTGCTGGTGGGCGAAGAAGAGACGGTAAAGGCGCGGGCCGGCGAGCTCGGGCTGAATATCGACGGTGCCGAAATCGTTTCGATTAACGATCCCGAGCGCGTGAAGCGTTACGCGGAGAAGTTTGCCGAACTGCGCGCCAAGAAGGGCGTCACCTACGAGCAGGCCGTGGAGAAGATGCAGGATCCTTCCTACTTCGGCACCATGATGGTTTACATGGACGAGGCGGACGGCATGGTTTCCGGCGCCAACCACACCACCGCGAACACCATCGTCCCATCATTCCAGACGATTAAGACCAAGCCGGGCACGAAGGCAGTTTCGGGCGCGTTCCTCATGCTTATGGACGACCGCGTTTACGTGTACGCCGACTGCGCCGTCAACACCAACCCCTCCCCCGAGGAGCTGGCCGGAATCGCGGTTGATTCGGCGCGTACCGCGGTGCAGTTCGGGGTGGAGCCGCGCGTCGCCATGCTTTCCTACTCCACCGGCACTTCCGGTAAGGGTCCCGACGTCGACGCCGTTGCGGAAGCGACCAAGCTGGCCAAGGAGCTTGCTCCGGATGTGCTTATTGAAGGCCCGATCCAGTACGATGCCGCGGTGGACGAAGCCGTTGCAGCCAAGAAGCTCCCCGGCTCGCCGGTGGCCGGAAAGGCGACCGTCTTCGTCTTCCCGACTCTCAACGCTGGAAACATTGGTTATAAGGCCGTTCAGCGCTCCTCCGGCGCGGTGGCGGTGGGCCCGGTTCTGCAGGGCCTGAACAAGCCGGTGAACGATCTTTCTCGCGGCGCGCTGGTGGAAGACATCGTCAATACGGTGGCGATCACCGCGATCCAAGCGCAGGGCTAAAGCTTTGGGCGCTGGGCGTTGCTACCCGTATGATCAGAAATAACTACTCCATCAAGTAAAAGGAGCAAATTTTGTCCGTTCTTGTTATTAATTCAGGCTCGTCCTCGATCAAGTACCAGGTCGTCGATCCGGAAACCGGTGAGAGCCAGGCCAAGGGCTTGGTCGAGCAGATCGGCCTGCCCTCCGGGCACATTGAGCACACCGGCAACGGCGAGACTCGGGAATTCAATGGCGAAGTCCCCAGTCACGCTTTCGGTCTGCAGAAGGTGCTGGAGTTCTTCAAGGAAACCGGCCCGTCGCTGACGGACGGCTCGATCGTCGCCGTCGGGCACCGCGTGGTGCAGGGCGGAAAGTACTTCGACGGCCCGGCTCTGGCCACCGACGAAGTTATCAAGCGCATTGAGCAGTTGCAGCCGCTCGGCCCGCTGCACAACCCGCCGGCTCTGGAGGGCCTGCGCGTGGCGAAGGAACTCCTTCCGGAAGTTCCGCACGTCGTCGTCTTCGACACCGCTTTCTTCCAGTCGCTCCCCGAGGAGGCAGCGCGCTACGCCCTCAAGCGTGACGTGGCCGATAAGTACGAGATCCGCCGCTACGGTGCGCACGGAACCTCGCACAAGTTCGTCTCCAGCGAGGTGGCCAAGATGCTGGGCCGCGACGATGCCAAGCAGATCGTTCTGCACATCGGCAACGGCGCCTCAGCTTCCGCCGTCGACTCTGGCAAGGCGGTTGAGACCTCGATGGGCCTCACCCCGCTTGAAGGGCTCGTGATGGGCGGACGCACCGGCGATATCGACCCTGCGGCGGTCTTCCACCTCATTCGCCAGGCTGGCATGGACGTTGAGGAACTCGACAATCTGTTCAACCGGCAGTCCGGTATGCAGGGTCTGTGCGGCTCCTCCGACCTTCGTCACGTGCACGAAATGGCCGAAAACGGCGATAAGAACGCGCAGGAAGCGGTGGACATTTACGTGCACCGCATCGTCAAGTACATCGGCTCTTACACCGCTGTGCTGGGCGGCCTGGACGCGATTACCTTCACCGCCGGCGTGGGTGAAAACGACAATATTGTTCGCGCTCGAGTGCTGGACCGCCTGGCGCCCTTCGGCGTGCGTTACGACGCCGAAAAGAACGACACCCGTTCCAAGGAGCCGCGCGAGATTTCGACCGAGGATTCCTCGGTGCGCGTCTTCATCGTTCCCACGAACGAGGAGCTGGAGATCGCCCGCCAGGCCACTGACCTGGTGAATTCGGAGAAGTAGCGCGGTAGCGCGCGGATTCGCTAGCTCGCGGAAGCGGGCGCGGGCGGCGGTAGGCGGCTAACAGAAGCCAACGACGCCGTAACTATAGAGCCGAGCCGGGGTGCTTATACCCCGGCCCGGCTTTTTTGCGCCGTTTTTGCGGAGTGCGCGAGCGGAGCGCAGCAGCGGTGGCACTGTAGGAGGTTTCCAAGGCAACACGCCAGGCACTGCGCGCACGAGGCTCCTCCCGCGTGAGGCGAGCGCTTCGGCGCCGTCCCTCCTTCCACAAACTCGCGGGAGGCGCTCTCTTTAGACGCGCACTCTTGAGACGCCCCAAAATATGATTGTAATCACTTTTAGTCGGGTCGGTCTCGATCCCCAGATGCGCGCAACCCTTAGTGCTTTCGGTAAAAGACAGGTCATAGCGTTGCAAAAAGCAACGGACGCGAAATTCGCGCACGAAACCTGCCGATTTGGAGTCATCCATGTCCGAAAATTCCGGGAAGGAACAAAATTCTTGTCGGAGGGGCTTGCGAACATACCGGTAAGCCGCCAGACGGCAGGTGCTGATCTGGGACGCGTATGGAGCACATGAAAGGAGGCATAGCGATGTCAGCTTTACCCAATAACCTCGAGACCTCAGGGCTCAGCGAAGGAGCGGGGCAAAATGCGCTCTTCAGCAGCGCTACGCCTGCGGGTGTGGATGGTAGCGAGCCGGCGGCGGAGCGCAAGCTAGCTAGGAGAGCGGTAGCGTGCCTGTCCGCGGAGCGAAAGCCGTGCGCGAAGCGAAAAGCTAGGGCGCGAAGACCTCCACTCCAGAGATCCTCACGCCCTCATGCTTTTGTCGATGCTGAGCTGACCCAGCTTTAGTCGACGAAAGACGTCGGCTCGGGTAGGCCGTTCTCAGCGCGAACGCGACGCGAGAGCTGCTCGATCGAGCGCAATGCCTCGTAGACGTCGTCGGGAGTGACCTCGAACCACATCGAGCCCATGGTGTCGCTGGGCAAGCAGGCCGCTTCCGCTACCGCGCGGAGGATTTCTTCGTCGTCCTCCGTTAGGCCGATCTCGGTCAGGGTGTTGGGAAGCTCGAGCTTCGTGGTGAAGATAATGAAATTCTCGATCTCCTCCGGCTCGGCGCCCTCCAGGATCAGCTGGGTAAGCGTTCCGATGTTCACCTTCTGGCCGTGCGTGAGGCTATGCGTAGACGGCGCGGCCGTCAGGCCGTTGTGGATCGCGTGCGCGGCGGCCAAGCCGCCGGACTCGAATCCCAAGCCGGAAAGTAGTGTGTTCGCTTCAACGACCGCTTCGAGCGCGGGCGTGACGGTGTTGGCTCGCACGGCGTCGACCGCGGCCAGACCGTATTCCCAGAGAATGTCCCAGCACAGCTCGGCTAGGGCAACGCCGGTACGCGATGGTCGTCCACCGTGCATATTGTTCGCGGTACCGCGATTGGTGGCGCGGGCTTCGGGCCAGGTGGCGAGAGCGTCGCCAATTCCGGCCTGCAGGAAGCGAACCGGGGCGTTAGCTACCACGCGCGTATCAATGAGAACCAGGTCCGGGTTGTTGGGGAAGAAGCGATATTCCAGGAATTCGCCTTCTTCGGTGTAGATCACCGACAGCGCAGAGCACGGCGCGTCAGAAGACGCTGCAGTGGGGACGATGCAGAAGCGCACCCCGGCGTCATATCCCGCCGCCTTGACCGAGTCGGTCACCGAACCGCCGCCTACCGCGACGACGATATCGTGGCCATCAGCCTTGATCTTCTCTTCGATGGCCTTCACGTTCTCGCGCGTTGCGTGGCCCGAGAACGACATCCGGGCGACTTCCAGACCTTCGGCGTCGAAGCCTTCCTTAATCGCGCCCTCAACGATCGGCCAGACCGTATCGTCAGCCACCAGAAGCGGCGACTGCCCAATCTTCTTCAGATGGCCGCCGAGTTCCTTGAGCGCATCCTTGCCCTGCACATAGCGAGACGGGCTGCCAAGAATTTTCAGAGACATTTGAGTCCTTTCCGGAGTCTTGTCATTTCGGAGCTTCCAGCCGTTAATTCTACGGAGTACCGCAGCTCACATCTGGGACGAACATCCGGCGCGCTACGCTATTTTCACTACCGGCCGGCCTGCTTCGATCCCGCCGCCTTCCTCGACGAGCCAGTGGACGCTACCGGTGCGGTGAGCGATGAGGTTTGTTTCCATCTTCATGGTCTCGCCAATGCCCACGGTGTCGCCCGCCTCCACGCGCTCGCCTTCCGTCACCAGGCGCCGGTAGAGGCTTCCGGTGATCGGGCTCTTCAGCTCGGTGGGATCTTCGTCTGGCTCCTGCGCGGCGGCAGCGCCCGGCGTACCTAGTAGCGCTACGCCGTCGGGCAGACCCATCATGGCGATGCGGCCGTCGATCTCGATGGGGAAACGGAGGAAATCCACGCGGCGGCGCAGTTTTGCGCGGGGCTGCGCTTCCAGAACTGGGATAAGTTCGCGCTCGATCCAGCCGGTATCCACGTCTGGAATCTCGCCGGAGAAGGCCGGGTTTTTTACCACCTCGCGCATGAAGGGCAGAGTGGTGGCTACGCCGTCAATCGAGCATTCTTTGATGGCGCGGCGCGCCCGCGCCATTGCCTCGGCACGTGAATCGGCGTAAACCACTAGCTTGGCAATAATCGAATCGAACTCGGCGGGTACATCGTCGCCCGCCTGCACGCCGTTATCCCAGCGCACGCCAGGCCCGCCGGGCTGACGGATTCGCGAAATATGGCCCGGCGAGGGAAGGAAACCGCGCCCCGGATCCTCCGCGTTTATGCGGAACTCGATGGCGTGTCCGCGCTGAAGCGGAGCGGCTTCCGGAAGCCCCTTACCTTCCGCGATATCGAACTGCGCGCGCACCAGGTCCATGCCCGATACCTTTTCGGTAATCGGGTGCTCCACCTGCAAGCGGGTATTTACTTCGAGGAACGAGATCCTGCCATCGCGCGCCAAGAGGAATTCCACCGTGCCGGCGCTGCGATAGTTCACGGCTGCGCAGATATCGTGGGCCGCGCGGTGAATGGTTTGGCGAATCTCCGGCGATAAATTCGGCGCCGGTGCTTCTTCAACCAGCTTTTGGTTGCGCCGCTGTAGCGAGCAGTCGCGGTCTCCCACCACCATGACGCCGCCCTCGCCGTCGCCCAAAATTTGGCATTCCACGTGGCGCGGCTTGTCCAGGAACTTCTCGATATACATTTCGCCGCGGCCGAAGGCCATCAGCGCCTCGTGCGAGCCGGCCTCATAAGCGCCGGCGACGTCCTCGAGCTTCTGCACGATTTTCATGCCGCGCCCGCCGCCGCCAAAGGACGCTTTCAAAGCCACCGGCAGCCCGTGCTCTTCGGCCCAGCGCACGGCTTCATCGGGCCCGGAAACCGGACCGTCGCTACCGGGAACCAGCGGGGCGCCGACCGAACGCGCGATGGCACGGGCGGTGACTTTATCACCAAGCTTCTCAATGGTCTGCGGCGATGGGCCAATGAAAGTCATCCCCGCTTCTTCCACCGCTCGCGCAAAGTCCGCGTTTTCGGAGAGGAATCCGTAGCCGGGATGGATCGCATCCGCCTTCGCCCGCCGCGCTACCGCCATGATTTTTTCCAGGTCAAGATAGGTTTCCCGCGCGCTGGACCCGCGCAGAGCATAGGCTTCATCCGCCAGGCGCACGTGCATGGCGTTCACATCCTGATCGGCGTAAACCGCCAGCGAGGTGTAGCCGTGATCAAGGCACGCGCGGGCGATACGCACCGCGATTTCCCCTCGGTTTGCAATAAGGATTCTCTTCATAACTTGCCCCTTCCCCGCTCTAATATTCCCTGAATGGCGTGCGCACGCGGAACCGTATCCCTGAACCAGGCTTAAGTTGCGAAGCGACATCCAAATCCTCGCGCGCCAGCGAGCCAATAACCGGATATCCACCAGTCAGCGGGTGGTCCGCCAAGAAGATCACCGGCTGCCCGGAATTCGGCACCTGCACCGCGCCGGTCACCACGCCCTCGCTTTTGAGCTCTTCGGTCCGCGAGCGCTCGAGCGGCGTCTCGGCCTCAAGGCGAATGCCGACCCGATCTGACTGCGGGGTCACCTCCCAGGTCTGCGCGGTGAGCGTCTTCAGCGCCTCGGCGCTGAACCAATCCGTGCGCGGACCGAGGTCAAGTTCGAGGGTGACGATGTCGGCGTCGGGAAGGTCGGTTCCGGGAATTGGTTGGTCGACGACGACGCCGCGCGCGCCGTCCGCCAACGCAATTTTGGTGCCAGCCAGCAGGGGTTCGGGCCCGAGACCGGCCAAGGTATCACGCGAGCATGAGCCAAGTACCGGTGCGACGTCGAGCCCGCCGCGCACCGCGAGGTAGGTCCGCAGGCCGCAACTGAACCAGCCAATGGAGATCGAATCGCCCGGCTCGATCGCCGCCGGCATTCCGGGCCGAAGCGGGAAGGAATATCCGGTTTCTGCTTCGGTTACCTTCATCTCGCCCCGCGCGCCTGCCACCGCAATTTCGCATCGCGCGTGCGAAAGCAATTCCACGCCGCCGCCGGATATCTCGATCGCGGGAGCGTTCATTTCATTGCCGACGGCGTGGTTGGCCGCGGCCAGCGAGCCGCGATCGGCAGCGCCCGAAGCGGCCACCCCGACGTCGAGGAGTCCCTCACGGCCGAAGTCTTCAATCACTAATTGGACGCCGGGATTGATGACCTCGAGGTAGCGCTCCGGCTCGCTCGGGGTTTCCGGGGCCGGCGCCGGAATGCGGATGGCTTCGCGGACCGCTCGGTATTTCACCGTATCGCCCGGGCCGAGGAGGGCGGGCTTTTCGCGGGTTACGTCCCACATTGGCGCGGCGGTGCGGCCGATCAGTTGCCAGCCGCCCGGGCTTTCCCCCGGGTAGACCGCCGAAAAATTCGCGGCAAGGCCTACCGATCCGGCCGGGATGCGGGTGCGCGGGGTGGTGCGCCGCGGGGTGGCGGAAAACAGCTCGTCATCGCCCACGCAGTAGGCAAATCCGGGCGCGAATCCCACGAAAGCGACGCGCCATGCTGCCGCCTGGTGGCGAGCAACGAGCTCTTCGGTGGAAACTCCCAGGAGATCTGAGACTTCGGCGAGGTCTTCGCCGTCGTACAGAACCTCGATTTCCACGGGAGCGGAATCGCGTTGCCCCACCTCCATGGGGTCCACCGAACGCACGGCGGCCGCGAGCTCGGAGGGGGTGATCAGCGCGGGGTGGAAATAGATAGCAATGGTGCGCGCGGCCGGGACAAGCTCGCGCACGCCGTAGATCGCTGAGGTGCGCAGGCCCGCGTAATGCGCGAGGACCGCCTCCAGGCTCGGGTATTCCACCAATACCGCATCCTCGGCCGCGGGAATGACTCGTAGCTCGGACAGTTCAAAACTCATACCGCATAGCTTTCATTTATGACGTCGCTAATGAACATGCAACCGGGCGCGTGGGTGATCGCGAATGGAACCCGAGATGCGACGATGGCGGCCTGAGGCGTGACCCCGCACGCCCAAAACACCGGCACCTCGCCCGGGCGCAAGGGCGCCGGAGCGTCCCCGTACTGCGGTTCCTCCAGGCGCACGCCGATTGCGGCGGGATCTCCGACATGCACCGGTGCGCCGTGCACGGCCGGGTAGCGCCCGGAAATTGCTACCGCATCGGCCACTCGCCCACCGGGGATGGGGCGCATGGAAACCACCATATTCCCGCGCAGGCGCCCTGTCGGCGCGCAGGGAATCGAGGTTTCATACATGGGAACGTTCCTCCCCAGGGTCTGGTGGCGGATTTCGATTCCCGCGGCGTGCAGGCCGACCTCGAAAGTAAATGAGCAGCCAATGAGGAAAGCGACCAGATCGGGATGCTCCGCCCATGCTTCGGTGGCGTCGGTGGTTTCTTCCTCCAGCTCGCCATCGCGCCACATGCGGTAGCGCGGAATATCCGTGCGCAGGTCCGAGCCCGCGGCGAGCTTTGATTCGAAGCTGCCCGCTTCAATCACGTCCAGTAGCGGAACGGGTTGCGGGTTGCGCTGGGCGTAGAGCAACATCTTTCTCTCCTTTATGCGGCGAAGGGCTGGATCGCGATTCCGGCGTCCTGGAACGCGCTACGAATTATGCGTGCCATAGCCACGGCCCCAGGCGAATCTCCGTGCACGCACAGCGAATCCGCGTGCACCCGAATCAGCGTGCCGTCAATAGCGCGGATCGTCCCGGTGCTGACGAAATCCAGCATGCGCTGGGAAACTTCGGCCGGGTCGTGGAGCACCGCGCCCTCCTGGCTGCGCGGCACCAAATCGCCCGATGGCAGGTAAGCGCGATCCGCGAAGGCCTCGGCGGCTACGCTCAAGCCCGCCCGCTCGGCCAGTTTTAGGCCTTCGGTGCCGGCCAGGCCGAGGAAGATAAGCGAGGGATCGACCGCGCGAATCGCAGCCACAACGGTCTGGGCGATACCTTCGTCGCGGGCGAGCGCGTTATACAGCGCGCCGTGCGGCTTGACATAAGACAGTTTGGCGCCCGCGTGCTTGGCCAGCGCGGCCAGCGCACCGAGTTGGTATTCCACATCCGCCTGGAGTTGCGTAGCGGGGATATCGAGCTTTACCCTGCCAAAGCCTTCGAAGTCCCGGTAGCCCGGATGGGCACCCACGGTTACTTTGTGCTCAGCGGCGCGTTGCAAAGTGGAAAAAATCCCAGCCGGATCGCCGGCGTGAAAGCCGCAGGCGATATTCGCGGAGGAGACGATCCCCAGCATTGCTTCGTCATCGGAGACCACCCGGTCCGGGGTGTTCTCCCCCAAATCCGAATTTAGATCAATCGATACCATTTCTTTACCTATGCGCTTACGCCGCCGAGAGCATATTGAAGATTGGCTGAATCGAAACTGCCGCCATGTACCACGAGAGCAGGGTGGCCGCGGTTCCGAATCCCAGTAGCCACTTCGGGTACTTGTATCCGTTAAGCAGGTCCGCGCGGAACCAGCCGATATACATGAAGATCGTCAAGCCAATGGGCAGGATCAGGCCGTTCAGGCCGCCCGCGAAGACCAGCAGGGTGCCGGGGGCCTTGCCCCAGACGAGGAAGCAAATCAGCGAGACCGCAATAAATACCACCGTGGCGATATTGCGCGCCCAGCCGCCCGCGAGCTTTTTATTAAACACGGAGAAGAAGGAGACTGAGGTGAAGGCGGCGCCAATCACGGAGGAAATGGCGGCGGCCCAGAGGATGACGCCAAAGATTCGTAGGCCGGCATCACCCATGACCTGCAAGAACGCCCAGCCGGAGGGATTCATCTCCGGCGGGATGAGTTCCATAATCACCGCCGAGGTATCGCGCGCAACCACCGCGGCGCCAACCCCGAGGCAAGCTAGGAACAGCAGGTAGCGCATGACGCCCGTGACGACGACGCCGTTGACGGATCCGCGCGAAACGGTTTTTACCGCGCCTGGGCCGGAAAAGCCCGAGTCAAGAACCCGGTGCGCGCCGGAGTAGGTGATATAGCCACCCACGGTGCCTCCCACGATCGTGGTGACGGTTGCCCAGTGAATTGATTCGGGGAGAACGGTTTGCTTGAGCGCCTCGCCAATGGGTGGAGCGGAAACAACGGAAACGTAGAGCGTGAGGCAGATCATGACGATACCGAGGCAGACAATGATCGCGTCCATAATCTTGCCCGCGCGTTTCCACAGGAAGATGCAAATTGCGCAGACGGCGGTAATCAAGCCACCCAGCTTTGAATCTATGCCGAGCATGGCGTTCATTCCCATGCCACCACCGGCGATATTACCGATATTGAAAACGAGGCCACCGCCGATAATGAGGAGTGCCAGCAGGAAACCCGATCCGCGAATTGCTTCATTTGCGAGTTCGCCGGCGCGTTTGCCGGACACCACGATCATGCGCCAAATATTCATTTGGACGGCGACGTCGATAAGAATCGAAACCAGGATAGCGAAGCCGAATGCGGCCCCGAACTGAAAGGTGAATGTGGCCGTCTGCGTAATGAACCCCGGTCCAATCGCAGATGTAGCCATGAGGAAAATGGACCCAATAATTGATCCGCGGCGCTGAGAGAGCACGGCTTTACCGGCCTGAAGGTCCATTTTCGCGGTTTTCGTATCAATATTGCCGCTCATTGAGCTCACCTCTTTTCAACCCCCGAAACGATGGAAAAGGTCGTTTGCGCGTGTGGTACGCACTCCCGAGCCCGAGCGGGAAGCTACGTTGCCGCAGCCCCGGATCCGCTCGCGCTAGCTAGAGATGGTTGAACATCACAGTAACTACCAGGTTTCCGGATGGTTTTGGTAAAGCAATAGTAAAGCCGGGGAGGCGCCCGCTCAAGAGGTCTCGCCATGCGAACATAAAAAAGCCCACTTTTGGGGTGTTCTCTTCGACACCTCAAAAGTGGGCCAGCGCGGCAGTGCTACGCCAAGCGCTTTTTAATCTCTTCCGTGAGCTCGGGTAGCACCTCGTACAGGTCGCCTTCAATGCCGTAATCGGCTACTTCCCAAATACCGGCGTCGGGATCGTCATTAATAGCAACGATGGTTTCCGCGCCCGTCACGCCGGCGGTGAAGTGGATAGCGCCCGAGATTCCGACCGTCACCAGTAGCTCGCCGCGCACGCGCACGCCATCGAGCCCCAGGTACTGATCGCGCGTCATCCAGCCCTCAACATCGGCGATGGGCCGCGAGCAGGCGAGCGAAGCGTCAAGCGCGGAGGCCAGCTCGGCCGCGAGCGCAAGGTCTTCCTTAGCGTTAAAGCCACGCCCGGCCGCCACAATTCGCTCCGCGTGCGCCAGGTCAACGGTCGATGTGGCGATCTCTTCGCGGCCAATAATTTCGGCTCCGGGCAAGAGATTATCGGGCTCAATGACCTCAATTTCCGGTAGCTCCAGCAACTCGCCCGCCGCTTCGGGCTCGCTATCGAAAATGCCGACCGCCGGGGTCTGGAGCGAATAGGTTTCCAGGGTGACTCCGCCATAGCGCGCTACGGTTGCCGAGTCCTCCCCCACCTCGCGCACTCCGGCGAGGAGCGGCACGTGGAATGCCGCCGCAAGACCGCCGGCTAGGGCGCGCGCTGGGGCGGAATTCGGAACCAAAACCAAATCGCCGCTTTCTAGGGTCACCAGCTCCCGCAGAATCGGCACGGCCAGCTCAGGAGGTACGGCGTCGGGAAGCGCCACGCGAATCGCTCGATCCGCGCCGCGGGCAAACTCCATCACTTCTTCCCCGCCAATACCGATAAACGTCACGTCCCCGCGGCTCTTGCCCGCCGCCACGTGCCCGCTGGCATCAGCTCCCGCTGAAACTACCCACGTTCTCATTTGGATCCTCCAATCACGCCGTCGGCCACGAGAGCGTCAGCGAGCTGCGCATCGGCCTGCGCACCCGAGAACACAATATGCTTGCGATCCTTTTCTTCCGGCCGGCGCCGCGCTACCGGAGTGGCGCCGGTAAATGACAGATCCAGTTCCTCGCTCGCCACCACCTCAAACGGCTTCTTGCCCGCGGAGAGAATATCCCTCATCCCCGGCATTGAAACTTCAGCAGCGTCCGAGGTCACGGCGAGTACCGCCGGTCCGGTGAGCTTGAGGGTGCGGCGCTCGCCCGGTAGCTCCTGGGTAATAATGAGCGCTTCACCCTCTTTGCGCACGCTACTAATATCTTGGAAACACGGCCATCCCAAGTGTGCCGCAATGAGTGCCGGCACCACGCGGGCACCCTCATCAATACTTCCCGGGCCGGTGATAAGCAGGTTGACGTCGCCCGCCCGCTGCGCCAAAAGCGCCAGAGCTTGCCCCACGGTAGTGGAGCTCCACTCGGCGGTGGCATCTTCTGCCACGATCAGAGCGCGGTCCGGGCCCTTTGCCAAAGCGTTCTTGCGGATAGCTCCCGTTCCCGCGATAGCGCCGCCAACGGTGAGCGCAACGGCCTGCGTTCCGAGCTCCGCCGCCAGATCAGACGCGACGCGCATAGCGACGGCGTCGTCGTCGGAAATGGTGGGCCGTGAATTCGACCAGTCGATTTCGCCGTCATCTTGGACCTTGGCGGCCTCGGGATTGCGGGCCACCTTGTACGCAACTGCGACGGTCATGTCTCTCCCTCCGATGAATGTCCAAAGTCCTACTTTACCCAGCTGGAGAGGATATCGCGTGATGGCTACATAACGTCGTCTTCGCCGTGATCCTTGAACGCTGCACGGGCGCCAAACAGCAGACCCATTACCACCATTGCAAGGCCGGTCCAGAGGTTCAAGTTCAAGCCCGCCGCCTTCGCTAAATCTTCCTCGGTTACGAACCAGGCGCCGTACACCGCCAGCATGGCGCCGAAGATCACGAACATCACGGCGATCCAAAAGCGCAGGTCCAGGAGGGAAAAGCGGGAGAGGAAGCCGGTGCGCGCCAGGCGCACATCCGCGCGCGGAGCAACCGCGCTAGGCTCAACCGAATTCTCAATATCGTCACTCATCGCAACCTCGCTAACCGATCACTACGTTCATTATCAGGCACACGAGCAGTACCGCGATGCCGAGGGGAACCGGACGCTCCCACCAGTGCAGCTCCTCGCCGGTCACGGCGCGCTCGCGGACCTCTGCGGAGCGCGCGGCGGCCAGGTTAGGGGCCGGGCACGCACCTTGAATCGGCATATTGACGCGGCCCCACACCAGGCCGTCAAGCTGTTCGATGGGTCGCGGCTTGGTCATAAAGGTAACGAGCACCGAGACGGTAATATCCGCGACGAAAGCAATACCCGAGGCCATGAAGGATGCCGCTTGGGAAGAGTTGAACGCGAGCCATCCACTGGCGTAACCCACCTGCACAAAGCCGGCGCCGGCGGCCCCGGCGATCAGGCCCCACAACCCCGCTTGGCCAGACATTCGCTTCCAGAACATTCCCAGCACGAAGGTGGCAAAGAGCGGCGCATTGAAAATGGACTGCAACATTTGCGTGTAGTCCTGCAAATTGGAAAACTCCGCCGCGATAAAGGCGGTGCCAATCGCGATGATCACGCCCCAGAAAGTGAAGCGGCGGCCGACCTTCACGTAGTACGTATCCGGCTTACGCGGCTTGATATAGGTTTCCCAAAGGTCGTAGGTGACCACCGTATTGAAAGCGGAAACGTTCGCGGCCATTCCGGCCATGAACGCCGCGATCAGGCCCGCCAGCGCGAGGCCCATCAAGCCGTGCGGCATCACCCGGCCAATAAGGGCCGGAAGGGCCTCGTTGTAGGCCAGCTCGCCGGCGTGAAGCTCCGGGACCAGCACCGCGGCAATAAGCCCCGGCACAATAATGACCACCGGGAGGAACATTTTGGGGATGGCCGCCAGAATCGGTGTGAGGCGAGCCGAGCGCATATCCTTCGCGGAAAGCGCGCGCTGGACCTCGGTGAAGTTCGTGGTCCAGTATCCGAAAGAGTTCACGAAGCCCATGCCCAGCGCGATCCCGATCCAGTTCCCGTAGGGATTGGTGGGATTGTCGAGGCCGGTGCCACCCCAAACCGAAAGCCCGTTGGGCCCGAGCACCTGGGATTCGTTCAGAGCCTCAATAAGCCCCGCCGGCCCGCCCACGCGCGCCAAGCCGCCAATGGTCAGCGGCGTAATGAAGGCGATAATGAGGAGGAACTGCAGCACCTCGTTGTACATGGTGGCGGTGAGCCCGCCCGCCGCGGTGTAAACCAGCACGATGCCGGCGGAAAAGACGATCGAGACCCATAGCGGCCAACCAATGAGGACATTTATCAGCAGGGCCAGGGCGAAGAGATTAATGCCCGCCACCAGGATGGTGGAAATGGAAAAAATAACCGACTGGTACAGGTGCGTGGGGCGATCAAAGCGTAGCCGCAGATATTCGGGCACGCTTCGCACCCGCGAACCGTAGTAGAACGGCATCATCACCAAGCCGAGGAACACCATGGCTGGCACCGCCCCCACCCAGTAATAGTGGACGGTGGGCACACCGTGCTGCGAGCCCGAGGCGGCCATACCAATCAGCTCTACCGCTCCAATATTCGCGGAGAGAAAGGCCAGCGCGCAGATCCAGGCGGGAAGCGAGCGTCCGGACAGGAAGAAATCCTCCGAGGTCGAAACCTTGTGGCGGGTGGCCCAGCCAATCAGTACCACCAGCACGATGTAAATAAGAATGAAGCTGTAATCAAACAGCGTGGCGTCAAGTCTGAGGTCCATGCCTTTACCTGCCCGCTACGCGTTGCGTAGCTCGGCCAGCGCTACCGGGCGATGCTCGCGATAGGAAAGCTTCGCGGCCTCGGCAATTTCGAGCGCGGCAACGGCGTCGTCGAGCCCGGAAGCCGGCGACCCACCCTCTTCTACCAAAATGAGGAAAGCCTCGATTTCGCGCTGGTAGCACACCGCGAAGCGGGCAATAAAGTCCGTCCACGGCTCACCCTCGGGGTAGCTCACGCCCTCCAGCGAGCGGAGCGGCAGCTTCGCATCCATTCCCACCACGTCAGTTTTTTCGGTTCCGTGCAGCTCCATGCGCACGTCGTACCCGTGCCCGTTGAAGCGCGACGACGACGCCGTTACCAGCACATTCCCGGCCATCTTGAGGACCATCACCGTCTCGGCCGGGTCGTTGAAATCGGCGAAATCCGCCAAGCCAAGATCGGTGCCGTAGCAGAAAAGCTCCTCCACCTCCTGGCCGGTTACCCAGCGCAACACGTCGAAATCGTGCACCAGGCAATCCACGTAAATACCGCCGGACGCGGCAAGGAAAGAGCGCGGAGCGGGAGCCTGATCCATGGTGTGCATAATGACGCGGCGAAGCTCGCCCACTTCGCCGTCGCGCACGTGCTGGCGAGCGAGGCGATACGCATCATCGAAACGGCGCTGAAAGCCAATCGCCACCGGAACGCGGCCGGCCACTTCGCGCCGCACGCGCTGGGTTTCAGCCAGCGACGTCGACACCGGCTTTTCGCAAAACACCGGGATCCCCTGCTCGGCTCCGGCAATGATTTGATCGGCGTGCACATCCGTGGGGCTGGTGATCACCAGCGCATCGAGATTTGCCCCGGCACCAACGCCCTGCTCTAGCTCCTCTACCTGGGCAATCGTCACCTCAGCGCAACCGGCGATGCTTTCTAGCTCCGCCTTCACCTCCTGCGCGCGGCCCGGATAGGGATCAGCGATAAAGAGTTGCGATACGCGAGTGCACAGAATCTTCGCGTGCATTTTGCCCGCGCGCCCTACACCTAGCTGGCCAATTCTCACGGCGCCCTCCTGATAGGCATTTGTCATTCGACGTAACTCTAGGTCAGCGAGGCGAGGTTGTCATTCGAATGGGCACTACTTCATTATTGAGTGCGCTTTATTTTTAGTGGCCGCGCCGAACCACGCTTCGAGGCGGCCGTATCGCGCGCTTTGGGCGGGCTTAAAACGGCCTTTTAGCGCGGATTTTTCGCACTCTAGCGAAACTTGGCCAATCTCGAGCGGCCCCTTCCGCACCCGCACGTCTTACCGTTATGGTTATATGGTTAATTAGTGGACAAACTAGCTTGCGCCGGCGTCGGCGCGCTACCCGCGCGAGCCGCGCGTATTGCCCGCTTTCAACCACGGAAGGAAAACCGACATGAGCAACGCGTCCAACGATCCCCCGATTTACCTCGTGATCGCGCAGAAAGTGCGCGAAAAGATCGTCGCGGGAGAACTCGCCGCGGGCGCGAGGGTCCCCTCAACCAACCAGCTCGCGCGGGAATTGAGGATCAACCCGGCAACGGCTAACCGGGCGTTTTCGGTGCTGGTAGACGAAGGGCTCTTGGAAAAGCGGCGCGGTATCGGGATGTTCGTGCGGCCCGGAGCGCGCGAGGCGCTTCGCACCGCGGGGCGGGAAGACTACGCCGAGCGAGTGCTGGGGCCCGCGCTGGCGCAAGGCGCAAATTTGGGATTTACCGTCACCCAGCTCATGACCTTCGTTCGCGATTATTTCGCGCGCGAAGCGTTGCGCTAGCGTAGCGCGGCTACACTTACACCATGAAAATTGGTGTGCCCACAGAGCTAAAGAACAATGAGTACCGCGTTGCCCTCACTCCGGCCGGAGCCCGGGAGCTGACGCAGGCCGGCCACAGCGTGACCGTTCAGTCCGACGCCGGCCGCGTCTCTGGATTTAGCGACGCCGCTTACGAGGCCGCCGGCGCCCATATTGGCACCGCAGCCGAAGCGTGGGGCGCCGAGCTGGTAATGAAAGTCAAGGAGCCAGAGCCGGACGAATACGCTTTCCTCCGCCCTGACCTAGTGCTTTTCACTTACCTGCACCTGGCTTCGAATACCCGCCTAGTGGAGGCCCTACGAGCGGCCGGCACCGTGGGTATTGCCTACGAAACGTTGAGCCAAGGCGGAAAACTTCCGCTACTAGCACCCATGAGCCGAGTGGCGGGAAATCTCTCCCCGATTATTGGCGCCTATCACCTGATGGAATCCCAGGGCGGATCGGGGATGCTCATTGGCGGAGTGGCGGGCACTCGCCCGGCGCGGGTGGCCGTGATCGGCGGTGGCGTTTCCGGTGAAAGTGCCGCGGTGATGGCGGCCGGAATGGGCGCGGATGTAACCGTGCTTGATGTTTCGGTGGAGCGGCTGGCGCAGTTGCGCTCGACGTACGGAAGCACGTTCAAAACCCTCGCTTCGAATGCGCAAAACATTGAGGAAACGGTGCGCGAAGCGGATCTGGTGATTGGCACGGCGCTTATTCCGGGCGCGGCGGCTCCCAAACTCGTGACGTTGGCGAATGTGCGGCAAATGCGCGAGGGCTCTGTACTGGTGGACGTCGCCATTGACCAGGGCGGATGCTTTGAGGGCTCGCACCCCACCACCCATCAGCATCCCACTTTTGACGTTGACGGAAAGATCTTCTACTGCGTGGCGAATATGCCCGGCGCGGTTCCGCAGACCTCGACCGAAGCCCTCACGAACGCGACGCTACCTTTCGCCCTGCGTATCGCCGACCGTGGGTGGCGCGAGGCGCTGGTCGATTGCGCCGACGACGCCGGCTGGCGAGACGGCGTGAATACGGCCGGTGGGAAGATCACCAATCGGGCGGTGTTCGATTCGGTAGCGGGGCAACTCGCGCTGAGCGAAGCAGATTTCGCGGAGCTCGGATAGCTTAGAGCGCTACGCTCTCGCGCTACGCGCGCAAAATGCGCCGCGTTCGCGCGCCGCGTTAAAAGTTTGTCGGAAGGTAATGCAAGACTATAGCCATGTTCGATTTCTACTCGATCTACTCGCAGGGATTTGCGCGCGCTGCCGCGTGTTCGCCCGTTATTATGCCCGCTCAGCCCGCCGCCAATGCGCGCGCGATTATTGACAGCGCGCGCCAGGTTGCCGCCGAGGGCACACTCTTGGCGGTTTTCCCGGCGCTGTGCGTTACCGGCTCGTCCATTGGTGATCTTTTCTTCCAATCCGCGCTTCAGCAGACCACCTTGGAGGCCATTGAAACGATCCGCGCCGCCAGCCAGGATTTCGAAACCGCGCTGGTGATTGGCGCGCCGCTGGCCGTGGGCGGCAAGCTCTATTCTTGCGGCGTGGTCATCCACCGCGGGCGGGTGCTCGGGATCGTCCCGCAACGCCATTTCTCCCCGCATTCTGATGGTTCGCGCTACTTTGCTTCAATCCCAGACCGCGCCGGTAGCTCGCTTCCGGATTACGTCCGGCTTCCCGGCGTTCAGACGGAGCCGGAAACGGTAGCGATGGCCTCGTTTGTTGGAGATCTACCGGAGAGCGCGGTCGCCATCGCCTCTGCCGACGGTGATCTATCGGAGAGCGCGGAGACTAATCTGAGTGCCGGCAGTAGCTGGGGCGCCGCCAACGATTGGATTTCCGATCTCGATGAGTCCGAACGCAATACCCTCCTTTACGGACTGCAGGAAAACGAAGTGTCCATCAGCCCGGCTCTCACTTTCCGCGCCACCAACATCGAGAACTTCAGCTTCGCGGTGGACTTTGCCGATAGCCCATACGAAGGCACGCAGGTTTCCATCATCGCCCGGCTCGATGCCCACCCCGCCGTCGCCGGAAGCACCCGCGCCACCCGGCAAATCCTGCGCACCGAATCGGAACGCCGCGGGATTGCAATTGTGAGTGCGAACGCGGGAGCCTGGGAATCCTCCACCGACGGCGCCTGGGTCGCATCGGGCGCCATCTGCGAGTGCGGTGACGAACTCGCCAGCGCGAGCGAAGCTGAGTTCCCGGCAGAGAGCTCTCGCGCGGTGATCGCGAGCGCCGACATTGACCTGGAGGGGATCACGCTACGCAACCAGCGGCTCGGCGTCCCGCAACCGAGGCAGAATGCCACACACCCGGCCTCCCCCGCCATGTTCCCGCAATCCATGACGTTCACGGTTCCGGATATGAGCGCCGTTCCCGCACCCGCCCGCGCCCTGCGCCGGCCGCTCTCGCGCTTCCCCTTCCAGTACGACGCCGGTGAACCAATTGACCCGGGCGAAGTGTTTGCCCTTCAGGCCTCCGCCTTGCAAACACGCCTGCGCGCGATTGGAAATCCGAAGATTGTGCTGGGTGTTTCCGGCGGTTTGGATTCCACCCAGGCGCTATTGGTCTCCGCTATGGTCTGCGATCGCGCCGGCCGGCCGCGCACCGATATCCTGGCTTACACTTTACCGGGATTTGCGACGTCGGACACCACAAAATCGAACGCCTACCGGCTCTGCGAAGCGCTCGGAGTGCCGCTACGAGAAATTGATATTAAGCCCGCGGGCATGCAAATGCTCAAGGATCTGGGCCACCCGTACGCCGATGGTGAGCCGGTCTATGACGTCACCTTCGAAAACGTGCAGGCCGGCCTGCGCGCTGATTACCTCTTCCGCATTTCCGGCTACGAGGGCGCAATTGTGCTGGGAACCGGTGATCTGTCGGAGGCCGCTCTCGGTTGGGCGACGTTCGGGGTGGGCGACCAAATGAACCATTACAACGTCAATGCTGGCTTGCCTAAGACCTCCATGCAGTACCTCATTCGCTGGGCAATTCGCACCAACCAGTTCGAAGGAGCGGGCGAAGCTCTGCAGGCGATTCTTGACACAGAGATTTCTCCCGAGCTGGTTCCTGCTGATGCGCAGGGCATGCAGTCAACCCAGCAGAAGATTGGTCCTTACGAATTGCAGGATCTGCATTTGTACTGGCTTTTGCGCGGGTTCAAACCTTCCCGTATCGCCTTCATGAGCTACAGCGCCTGGAAGGACGCCGAGTCGGGGATCTGGCCGGAGGGCGTGGCCCGGCGCGAATACACGCTAGAGGAGATCAAGCACTGGCTGGAAATCTTCATCCGGCGCTTCTTTAGCCAGCAGTTCAAGCGGTCCACTTCCCCTAACGGCCCGCAGGTTCTGCCGGGTGGATCGCTTTCGCCGTTGGCCGCCTGGCGTATGCCGTCCGATATTAGCGCGGCTACCTGGCTGGCGGACTTGGACAAGATTCCGAACGAGTAGGCCGCGGTGAAAACGCCGCCATGTTCACCGGAAAACAAAGATTGGAAGAACGATGATTGAAATCCTGACCGAGCTTTCGGACGAGCTATTTAACGCACTCCAGCGCCTGACTCCGCAACTTTCGAGCAAGATGACGGAGGTACCGCGCCAGCAAGCCGAAGCCCTGATGCGCCAGCCGGGTGTTTACCAGCTGGTTTACCGAGCGGAGGAAGGCGGGCCCATCCTCGGGATGCTGACCCTCGTGACCTTCGATATTCCTACTGGAAAACGAGCGTGGATTGAAGACGTGGTTGTCGATTCTGAAGCCCGCGGCCAGGGCGCTGGGTTCGAACTCGTGCAGGCAGCCGTAGCCCAGGCGCAGAAAATCGGGTCACGTACCGTAGATCTCACCTCGCGGCCTTCCCGCGAGGCGGCGAATCGCCTCTACCGGCGCGCGGGATTTGAGGCGAGGGAAACCAACGTTTACCGCTACCAGGGCTAGCGCCTAGGAATGCACCACGCAGAGGTCTGCCCGCTGGAGCTCCTTAATATCGGAGTATCCGGTGGCAGACATTGCGTGGCGCAAGGCCCCCACAATATTCGTGTAGCCATCGGCGCCGGTGGTGGGGCCATAGAGAATTTCTTCGAGCGAGCCCACGGTTCCGACTCTCACTCGCTTACCGCGCGGTAAGCGTTCGTGGTGTGCCTCGGGCCCCCAGTGCCATCCGGCTCCGGGCGCCTCCTTGGCGCGAGCCAGAATTGTTCCGAGCATAACGCCGTCGGCACCGCAGGCGATGGCCTTCACGACGTCGCCTGACGTTCCAAGTGAACCATCGGCAATCACGTGCACGTAGCGGCCGGCAGATTCATCCATGTAGTCCCGGCGCGCGGCGGCAATATCCGCGATGGCGGTGGCCATTGGCGCCGCAATTCCCACCGTGCGCAGGGTCTGGGAAGCCGCACCTCCGCCGTAACCGGCCAGCACTCCCGCCGCTCCGGTGCGCATCAGATGCAAGGCGCTCTGGTAGGTCACGGCCCCGCCCACAATCACCGGAATATCGAGATCATAAATAAAAGTGCGCAGATTGAGCGGCTCACGCGTGGTGGAAACGTGCTCGGCAGACACCGTGGTGCCGCGAATAACGAATAGATCCACTCCCGCTTCCCGGGCGGGCTCAACGATTTTCTTTGCTCTGCCGGGTGAGCAAGCACCGGCCACTACCACTCCGGCCGCGCGGATTTCTTCAATGCGCCGGCCAATCAGCTCCGGCTTCACGGGCTCGGCCGCGTAGAGGCGCTGAAGGAGGGCATTGGACTCTTCCCCCGAAGTTTCCGCGATTTCCGCGTACACGCTACGCGGATCCTCGTAGCGCGTCCACAGGCCTTCAAAGTCGAGAATTCCGACTCCGCCCGCGCGGCCCAAACCGATCACCATTTCCGGCGAGCTGACCGAATCCATCGGGGCGGAAAGAACCGGAATATCCAAGTGATAGGCATCGAGTTGCCAGCTGGTGGAAACCTCTTGCACATCCCGGGTGCGGCGGCGGGGAACGACCGCCACGTCGTCTAGCGTGAATGATGTTATGGCTCGCTTGCCACGTCCAATTTCAATTTCGCTCACGTGCGTTAGCCTACCGGTTACCCGCGGCGCGAGCGGTCGTGTCGGAGGCTTCTTCTAGAATGACTCACGAATCAAGAACTCCGGAAAAACGACTCAGGAATCAAGCTCCCAGAATTGAGGACTCATGTGGACCGAAAATCCCATTATTGGATTTGATACCGAAACCACGGGCGTGGATGCAAAGAACTCGCGCCTTATTACCTGCTCGCTGGTACGGCTCACCCGCGAGGGCGCGGAGCGGCGGTACTGGCTAGCGGATCCGGGCGTGGAAATTCCACCCGAATCCACCGAGGTGCACGGTATTACTACCGAGCAAGCTCA
Organism: Actinobaculum massiliense; assembly: GCF_001457435.1. Taxonomy (GTDB): domain Bacteria; phylum Actinomycetota; class Actinomycetes; order Actinomycetales; family Actinomycetaceae; genus Actinobaculum; species Actinobaculum massiliense. The sequence goes on from NZ_LN881717.1 coordinate 443,256, forward strand.
GCGCGAGGGTCAGCCCATTGAGGAGGCCCTGCAAGAAATCTCAGATGAGCTGTATTCCCACCTCGCGAACGGGTTCGTCGCGGTGGCTTTCAATGCTTCCTACGATTTCACGCTACTGGAAGCAGAACTGAGCCGGCACGGCCTGCCTACCCTCACCGAACGCCTGAGCGGAGAGATCTTCCCGGTTATTGACCCCTACCTCCTGGACCGTGCCCTGGATCGGTATCGCAAGGGCAAGCGTCGCTTGACCAATCTGGTGGAGCATTACGGCGTGGGAGATAACGATTCGTTCCACAATGCCGAAGCAGATGTGATCGCTACCCTGCGCGTGCTACGCGCTATGGTCGAGAAATTCCCGGACCTGACCGAAAAGGGTCTGCGCGAGATCGTGGATATGCAGATCGCCGCCCAGCGGGAATTCGATAAATTCCTTCAGTCTGTGGGCAAGATCGATCACCCGCGCGAGGGCTGGCCGGTCCTGGCTGAGCGCTAGGATCCGCCGCCAAGCGCTAAGCTCCGCCGCGCGCGAGGCTCCGCGGCACACAAAAATGCGGGGCTAGATTCTGCTCTAACCCCGCTTTTTTAGATGGCGCTACACGCCAAACGCCTTACTTGCTACGCCCGGAGTAGTTCGGGGCCTCGACCGTCATCTGCACGTCGTGCGGATGCGACTCCTGCAGGCCCGCCGCCGTCATGCGAACGAAGCGTCCCTTTTCCTTCAGCTCCGGAATAGTGCGAGCACCCGAGTAGAACATCGACTGGCTCAACCCGCCGGTCAGTTCGTAAAGGACCGAAGCCAAAGCGCCGCGGTAAGGCACCTGGCCTTCAATGCCCTCCGGGATGATCTTGTCATCGCTGGTCACATCCGCCTGGAAATAGCGGTCCTTCGAGTAGGACTTCTTCCCGCGCGAGCTCATGGCTCCAAGCGAACCCATGCCGCGGAAGTGCTTGTACTGCTTACCGTTGACGAATACCAGCTCGCCCGGGGTCTCCTCGCAACCAGCCAGGAGCGATCCGAGCATCACCGTGTCCGCGCCAGCCACAAAGGCCTTGGCCAGATCGCCCGAGTAGTGCAGGCCGCCGTCCGCAATCACCGGCACATTCGCCGGGCCGGCGGCCTTGGCCGCCTCGTGAATTGCGGTCAGCTGAGGCACGCCCACGCCGGCCACCACGCGGGTGGTGCAGATCGAACCCGGGCCAATGCCCACCTTCACGGCGTCCGCACCGGCGTCGATAAGCGCCTGTGCACCGCTACGGGTGCCAATATTTCCGCCGATAATCTCAACGCCGTCGAACCCGGATTCACTACGCAAACGCGAGATCATATCGAGCGCGAGTTTCGCCTCGCCGTTCGCGGAATCAATGACGAGCACGTCAACGCCGGCTTCCGCCAGCGCCACCGCGCGATCCCACGCATCAGAAAGATAGCCCACGCCCGCGCCCACGAGGAGGCGGCCCTGGGAATCCTTCGAGGCATTCGGGTACTGCTCGGTCTTGACGAAATCCTTGACGGTAATCAGGCCGGCCAGTTTGCCGTCTGCATCCACCAACGGGAGCTTTTCGATCTTGTTATCGGAGAGCAGTTGCCGCGCGGTTTCGCGGGCGACCCCACGAGGTGCCGTCACAAGCGGCATCTTCGTCATGACCTCAGCAACACGAATATTGGAGTACTCCGACTCCTTGACGAAACGCAAATCGCGATTCGTAATAATACCGAGCAAAACGCCGGCCTCATCCACCACGGGGAGGCCGGAGATCCGGTAGCGCCCACACAGCGCGTCAAGCTCCTTCAGCGTTGCTTCGGGGCTCACGGTTACCGGATCGGAAACCATCCCCGATTCGGAGCGCTTTACCTCGCGCACCTGCTGGGCTTGATCTTCAATAGAAAGATTACGGTGAATAATTCCAATGCCACCCTGACGTGCCATCGCGACGGCCATATTCCGCTCGGTCACCGTGTCCATCGCCGCCGAAAGCATCGGGGTCTTCAAAACGATGTTGCGCGTGAGACGAGAGGAAGTATCAACCTCGGAAGGGATTACGTCTGTGGGTTGCGGAACGAGCAATACGTCGTCATAGGTTAGGGCAAGAGGTGCAAAGTCATTCTCGAACTCCATTTTTCCATCTTACTTCTTTGCGTTCACCTCGCCTCCTGGTTCGACGAGTAGTTCATCACGCTCACAAATCAGCTCCCAACGCAGATACAAAACGGGGCCGGAATGCCTTTCGCATCCCGGCCCCGCCAGTATTTCAGCGCTTACGGTTCTTTCCGAAGCGCTCCGAGCTCTTAGCGCTCGACAACCGCCAAGACGTCGCGCGCGGAGAGGATGATGTACTCATCTTCGCCGTACTTGACCTCGGTCCCGCCGTACTTCGAGTAAATAACGACGTCGCCAATCTTCACGTCCATCGGGACGCGATTGCCGTTGTCATCGACTCGGCCCGGGCCAACCGCTACAACCTTGCCCTCCTGGGGCTTTTCGGTTGCGGTGTCCGGCAGAACGAGGCCGGAGGCGGTGGTGGTTTCAGCTGCTTGCTGCTGGATAACAATGCGATCCTCCAGCGGCTTGATGGAGACGGTCACTTGATGTCTCCTCCTTTACTTCTATAACTCGTGCATTATGTAAAGCGCTCGGGGCCGGGACCCGCCGTCGCGGGGGCCGGGCCCAAACCCAAGCACAAGCCGTAGTAAAACTACGTCCGCGCTTAACGTTATGCCGGGTTTAGCACTCGGTCAAGTCGAGTGCTAAGGGATCTTAGCCATGCGCCAGCAAAGCAGAGCGTAAAACTTTTGCGTTTACCAATTCCCATCGAGCGGATGGGTGCCAACGCGCCCATCTTCCCCGCGATCCATGGCGTCAATTGCCGCCATTTCCGCGTCCGTGAGCTCGAAGTCAAAGACGTCGAGGTTTTCTTCCATACGCTGGCGATGGTTCGTCTTCGGGAAAATGATATTGCCGTGCTGCAGATGCCACCGCAAGACCGCCTGCGCCGGGCTCTTGCCGTGCGCCGCGGCGGCCGCGGCGACCGGCTCCGCCTCAAAGAGCGGGTACTTCCCCTGCCCCAAGGGGCCCCAGGCCTCGATCCGAATATCGTGAGCGTTGGCAAAAGCCACCGATTCGGCCTGCTGGAATTGGGGATGGAGCTCAATCTGGTTGACGGCAGGAACCACCTTCGTCTCCTCTATAATTCGCTCCAGATGCCCGGGCAGGAAGTTGCATACCCCAATAGAGGTTGCCAACCCTTCTTCCCGCAGGCCAATCAGCGCCTCCCAGGCTGGCAAATAGACGTCCCGCTCCGGTGCCGGCCAGTGAATGAGGTACAGATCCACGTGATCCAAACCCAGCAAATCCAGCGATTTCTCAAGCGCCTCGCGCGGGCGCTCTTGCATATCGTTCCACAACTTGGTGGTCACGAAGAGGTCGTCACGAGCCAAGCCAGAGCTGGCAATTGCCTCCCCCACCTGCTTTTCGTTGCCGTAAGCGGTGGCGGTATCGATATGCCGGTATCCGGTTTCCAAGGCGTCGCTCACAATGCGAGCGGTTTCCTCGGGCTCCACTAAGAAAACTCCGAAACCAAGCTGCGGAATTTCCTTGCCATCGTTCAAAGAAAGGGTAGGGATATTAGCCATGCCAATCATTATTCACTTTATGTAGCTGTTTTCGCATCGCTGTTCGTCGCTCGCGTATGCGCGCCCTACATCGTGATGCGATCCAGGTCCATATTCGTATCGACGCTCAAATCCAGCTCAGATTCCTGGGCACCGTTCTTCACCAGGGCGTAGCCGAGGGCGGCGATCATCGCGCCGTTATCGGTGCAGTAGCGAAGCGGAGGAATGCGGACGTTGATTCCCATTGCCTCTCCTCGTTCGGCAGCCAGCGCCCGCAACCGCGAATTAGCGGAGAACCCGCCGCCAATCACCAGGGTGTCACAGTCAAAGGCCTGGCAAGCCTTGAGGGATTTGCTCGTCAACGTATCCACAATGGCCTCGGTAAATCCGGCCGCAATGTTTTCCTTGCTGATTTCTTCTCCGCGCGCCTCGCAACCTTCGATATAGCGCGCGACCGCGGTCTTCAGACCAGAGAAGGAGAAGTCGTAAGGATGCTTTTCCTTGTTCTTGCCGCTTTCCAGCCCGCGCGGGAAGCGAATCGCGGCACGGTCTCCCACCTGGGAGAGGCGATCAATATGCGGCCCGCCCGGGTAGGGCAAGCCCAGCAGGCGTCCCACTTTATCGAATGCTTCCCCAGCGGCGTCGTCGAGCGTACCGCCCAACTCAGAAACGTCATTCGCGATATTGTTGACGCGCAGAATTGAGGAGTGCCCGCCGGAAACCACCAGACCAATGAACTTCTCCGGGAAGGGGCCATCCACCAGTTCGTCCACCGCGAGATGGCCGATAATGTGGTTGACGCCGTAAAGCGGCACCCCGAGGGAAAGCGCGAGGGCCTTGGCGGCCGAGACGCCCACGGTCAGCGAACCGATAAGGCCCGGCCCGGCGGTGACGGCAACCGCGTCAATATCGTCGAGGGTGACGCCGGCTTTTTCCAACGCGCCGTTGATGGTCGGAACCATCTGTTGCAGATGGGCGCGCGAAGCAATTTCGGGAATAATGCCGCCGTAGCGAGCATATTCATCCATGGACGTAGCGGTGACGTCGGCCAGAAGTTCGCCGTCGCGCACGACGGCGACTCCGGTCTCATCGCAGGAAGTTTCAATACCGAGAACCGTAATACTCACTGGGCGATTCTAACCCCGGCCAGGCCGTTAGCGGACGGAACGGCGCATGATCACAGCATCTTTGCCGCGATAGTAGCCCCGCCGGGTGCCGACGGCGCTAAAGCCGCGCGATTCGTAGAGTCCGCGCGCAACTGGATCTTCCGCACGCACTTCCAAAAAGAGGTCCGCCGCCCCGCACTCCGTCGCGATAGCGATCAGCGAATCGAGCATCGCCGCGCCCAGGCCGCACCCGCGAAATGCGCGATCCACCCCGAGGGTGAGGATTTCCGCCTCGAGCCCAATTGAAACCGCGCCCACCGCGACGACGTCGTCCACCTCCGGCGTCGGAGCGTTGGCGCGCTCCGGTCCGCCTGCCTGCTCCGGCCCGCTCCTCACAAGTCGGTCGATGAGCACGAGGTAACGCGGGAATTGCAGGGCGTCGGTCCAGGCCGCTTCGGGCCAGGCGTCGCGGTCGAAAACCGAAAAGTCGAACCGGGTTAGGGCATCGGAATCGCCGGGAACCGCCAGGTCGCGGCGCAGATGCACGCCTCCCCCGAGCCGGTCGCGAGCCGCGGACCCCTGGGAGTTTGCTTGGTTACCGTCTGGCGCGCCGACGCCATGGGCTTTCACGCTACTTGTTGTAGCCGTCGCCAGCCGGTTGGGCCACGCCCTGGGCCACATCGGGGCGGCGCAAATAGAGCGGCTCGGTTCCCAGCGCGAGCTCGGGATCCTCGGCGCTATCGAGACGGGAAAGAGCGATACGGGCCAAGTACTCGGGTTCCGCCAGCGCGAGGCTCGCTCCCTCAAGTTCGGGGTAAAGCCCTTCGCGGGAGACGACGACGGCGTCGTCGCCTACCTTCGCGGGAAGGTCAGCCGGACGAATAATCTCGGGTGCGGAAAAGACCAGGACGTCGTTGTAACCCTCGATTTCGCGCACGCCCTCGATGTAGAGCTCCTTGCGGCGAGCGTCAATAACCGACCACACCACCGGCGAGGTTTGGAGTGCCCCGTATGCCATGGCGTCCAAGGACGGCACGCCGTAAAGCGGAATCTCCCAGGAAAAGGCGAGCGTGCGGGCGGTGACCAGACCCGCGCGCAAACCGGTGAAGGCGCCCGGTCCGGTGCCGCCCACAATTGCGTCGGGAACGTCAACGTCGGCAGCGTCGAGGGCCCGCAGAACCATGGACGTGAGGGTTTCGGCGTGGCTACGCGAATCTTCGGAAACCTCTCGCGAAAGCGTCTCAAAACTTGCCTGAGTTTCGGGAACGGAACCGAAGTTGGTGCGTACCACTCCCACCACGGTCTGGTCAGAGCTGTCAATGGTCAAAATGTTCATTAGTCAAGCTTTCCGTTCTTCTCGGTGTGATCAGTCCACTGCGCGGTGAGCTGGCTAGCGAGTTCGCGAGCGCGCTGGCCGGTTGCCGCAAAACGCAGGGTGCGAGGGGCATCCTCGTACAGGTCGAGTACATCCTCTCCCTCGCTGGAGCCGGTTGGACGGTCAATAAAGATTTCGAGGCGGTCGGCGGAAAGAACCTCCACCTTGCCTTCACCCCATTCCACTAGGGTGGCCGAATCGTCCAGGGTGGTGTCCAGATCCAGGGCGTCGATTTCCTCCAGGCCGTTGAGCCGGTAGGCGTCAACGTGGATGAGGTCTGGGCCATTACCGCGGTTCTTGTGTACATTCGCGATAACAAAGGTGGGCGAGGTGACGCGTCCGCTCACGTCCATCCCTTCGGCTACCCCGCGCACCATGGTGGTTTTGCCGGCCCCCAAAGGCCCCGAAAGCATCACCAGGTCTCCGCGGCGCAACTCACGCCCGAGGATTTCGCCAAACTCCCGCATGGCCTCAGCATCTGCAATAACGAGTTCATCGATCACGCGCTCTATGATAGACCTTTCCGCTTGCTAATCAGCGTGGACGAGGCTTGGCCGCGAGGTGGTATTCACCGCTAGTCGCGCCGGCTCTCGCTAGTCGCAGTAAACGCGCGGCACGCGCGGGCCGAGGCGCGTGGGAATCTCATAACCGATCGACCCGCTGGCCGCACCCCAATCGTCTGCTGTGAGGGCCCCCGTACTCGCGTCGCCGAAAAGTACGGCTTCGCTTCCGGCACCCACTCCGGCGGGGAGCTCCACCATGAACTGGTCCATGCACACGCGCCCGACCATGGGGCATGGCTTGCCGTTGACCAGCACCGAGACTTTATTGGACGCCGCGCGCGGAATTCCATCGGCGTAACCGAGCGGGACGATCCCCAAATGCGTTCCTTTTGCCACCCGCCGCGTGTGGCCGTAGGAGACCCCCGCTTCTTCTTCCGTGATTCGATCCGCGACGATTCGCGCTTTCAACGTCATTGCCGCGCGCAAGCCGAGCTCGCTGGCGGTAGCAATTTGCGGATTGGGAGAAATTCCGTAGAGCACAATTCCGGGCCGGACCATCGAGAATCGGGCGGCCGGCTGCCAGAGCGTTCCACCGGAAGCGGCTAGATGAACCGCGGCCGGCTGGCATCCCACACTCGCCAACATCTCCCGCGCCTGATTGAAACGCGAAAGCTGCGCGGCGGTTGGGTCGCTATCTACCTTGCCCTCACTATCGACCGCATCGGCGCAGGCCAGGTGGGACCAGAGGCCAACCACCTCGATGAGGCCCCGGGCCACCAACTCGGCAATTCGCTCGCGATGCTCAGATAACTCCTTGAGCCCAAAACCTTCGCGCGTCATACCGGAGTCGATCGCGATATGCACGCGAGCGGGCCCCACTCCCCGCGCGCGCAGTTCCTGCGCGGCATCGCTGACCGCTTCCAGCGCCCAAGCGGTGCCGACCGATAGCTCAATGCCGCGGCTGATTGCTTCGCGCAGATCATCACCCGGTGCGTAAATCCAGCTAAAAATCGGTGTTGCGGCGCCGGGATCTGCCTCCAGCTCGCGTGCCAGATGCAGGGCCTCTTCGAGTTGTGCCACCCCGAGGTAGTCCGCCCCGGCCGCGATAAAGACCCGCGCCGCTTCCGCCAGCCCGTGCCCGTAGGCATCGGCTTTGACAATCGCCATTACCTGCTGGCCCTCGAGGCGTTCTTTGATGTTTTGGAAATTATGGGTGAGTGCCGAGCGCGAAATCTCAGCACGGGCGGGGAAAATACTTTCCATTCTCAACATCTCTTTCTTCATCGGGCTGGGGCTAAGTCTTGTTCGTGGGAGCCGCGCGCCGCCAAGCGTACCCGCGTCATGCTGCGCTACGCCGCACGGCAGCGCTTCAGCCGAGAATCTCGGCCAGCGCAACCGGAATCGACCGGGCAATATCCGTGGCACATATTGGGTGGCCCGCTCGCTGCCGGGCGTCGGTTAGGGCCGGGGCGGTCAGCCGCGGATCTGCCGCGCTGGCCTCCCCCAGGAGTTGCTCATCGAACTCACACCCGGCCGCTATGGCCGCGGCGCGGGCGTGCACATGCAGAGCGGCCGCGGCTAAGAGCGCTGGACCGCCAGGCTGATGGGTCTCGGGTTCCGCTATAGCGAGCATAGAGGCAACGGCCCCGGCGGTAACGTCCCCGCTACCGGCGACTCCGCGCCATCCAGGTGCTCCACCTTGCGCATAAGCGTGCCCATCGGGGCCGGCGACCACATCCACCGCACCCTTGAGCACGACGGTTGCGCCGGTAAGCTCAGCAATCCTACGCGCGTACACAAACGGCGCGCTCTCGATTTCCTCGCGCGAAGCGCTCTGCCCCAAACGGGCCAGGAGGCCGCTCGCCTCCCCCGCATGAGGCGTCAGCACCGCCGTTTCCGGGAGCTTTTCGCCCAAGGTGGCGATGTTGCCGGCGACGCCGCAGAGTGAGCCGGCGTCGATCACGATAGGAATAGCCGCATCAATCGCGGTGCGGATGGTCTTTTCGCCTCCCGCCGGATTGCCCGAACCCACGCAGTAGGCCTGCACTCGCCCCTCGGCGCACACCACGTCCGGGAACATCCCAACCAGGTGCTTGCCGAGCCTTTCATCGCCTAGATAGCGCACATAGCCCGGCCCCATCGCGCGGGCGCCGGAAACCGCAAGAATCCCCGCCCCCGGGTAGCGCTCGCTACCGGCCAGAACGCCGACCACGCCGCGGGTGTATTTATGCGATGTAGCTCCCGGCAACGGCCAGATATCCGCCACATCCGCATCGCCCAGCACGCTCACCGACCAATCGCCAAGAGTGCGTTCGAAGGCGAGGTCGACCAGATCCACTTTCCCGGCGCGCCGCCGCGCGGGATCGAGCACGAGGCCCGGTTTGGCCGCGCCCATGGTGACGGTGAGGTGGGCGCGCAGGGCCGGGCCAGGTAGTGCCCCGGTTTGCGCGTCAATTCCCGACGGCGTATCAACCGCCACCACTAGCGGCTCAGCCGGCGAGGAATCAAGTTCGTCGTTCAGAGCATCGATAATCGAGGCCACCGGTTCGCGTGCCGGTCCGCGAGCGCCGATTCCTAACAGGCCATCGATCCATACCGCGGCGCGTGCTGCCTGCTCCCGTGCAATCCGCGCCGGCTCGCCAGCCACGCTCTGCTCGTCCGCCACGCCGTGCTCGCCTGTTGCACCTCGCTCGCCCGGCTCCACGGCACGCACCACCCGGGCTCCGCATTCCAGGGCTCGCGCCAGCCCGGCCTCATGCGCCTGCTCAGCGCAGAGCACGATCGTTACCGCGGCCCCGCGCGCGGCGAGATGAGCGCCCGCGTAGAGCGCGTCTCCGCCATTGTTTCCACCGCCCACAAAGACGGCAATGGAAGTTCCGTAGACCCGCAGCGAGCGTGCGCGCAGTTCCCAAACCACGCGATTGGCCAGCGCCCGCGCCGCACGAAGCATAAGGGGCTCCCCGGCGGCCAGAAGCGGAGCCTCCGCCGCACGAACCGTTGCAACATCGTATGTTCTCAACATGTCTCTAGCTTAGGCTCCCGCTCCGACGCATTAGACGAGATCTCCGCGCGCGCCAAGCAGCGCGCGGGCGCTATTCGACGGTCACCGATTTAGCCAAGTTGCGGGGCTTATCGACGTCGTACCCGAGCGCCGCGGCCATCTCGGAAGCGAAAATTTGCAGGGGAACCACGGTCACCAGCGGCATCATAAGGGTCGGGGTACCCTGCGGCATCCAGAAGACGCGCTCAGCGAATTCTGTTACGCCGTCGTCGCCCTCCTCCGCAATGACGATGGTGCGCGCGCCGCGGGAACGAACCTCCTGCAGGTTGGCGAGGACCTTGGCGTGCAGTTCGGCGCGCCGGCGAGTCGGGACAATCACGAACACCGGCACACCTTCATCAATGAGTGCGATGGGCCCGTGCTTGAGTTCTCCGGCCGCGAATCCCTCCGCGTGCAAATAAGCGATTTCCTTCAGCTTCAGCGCACCTTCCAGCGCCACCGGATAGCCCACGTGGCGGCCAAGGAAAATGAAGCGGGAGGAAGTCTTCAGCTGGCGCGCCAGCTCACGCACGTCATCTTCCTGCTCAAGTACCTTCTCAATGCGCGCCGGCATTCTGCCGAGCTCATCGAGGTAGTGCGCCACCTCGCTGGCGGATTTGTTTTCGCGCAGCTGAGCCAGATACAGACCCAGCAGGTAGGAGGCGGTAATTTGCGCGAGGAAGGCCTTGGTGGAGGCCACCGCAATTTCGGGGCCGGCATGGGTGTAGAGCACCGCATCCGATTCACGCGCAATCGTGGATCCGAAGGTGTTGACGATCGCGAGCACCTTGGATCCCTGCTCGCGCGCGTGCCGGATCGCCATAATGGTGTCCATCGTTTCCCCCGACTGGGAAATCGCCACGGTGAGGGTTTTCTGGGAAACCACCGGATCGCGGTAGCGGAACTCGGAGGCGAGCTCTACTTCCACCGGAATTCGGCACCAGTGCTCGATCGCGTAGCGCGCCACCTGGCCGGCGTAGCTCGCCGTCCCTGCCGCGATAATGACGATTTTGTCCACCTCCCGCAGGAGTTGCGGGTCAATGCGCATTTCATCGAGTTCGAGGTTTCCGGCGTCCATCCGTCCGCGCAGCGTTTCGGCGACGGCGGTAGGCCCTTCGTGGATTTCTTTGTCCATGAAGGTGGCGTAGCCGCCCTTGACCGCGGCGGACGCGTCCCAATCCACGGTGAAACGGCGTCCCTCGGAGGGCGCACCGGAAAAATCATAAAGTTCGACGCCGTTGGGCTTGAGCACCACCACGGTGTTTTGCTCAATCTCCAGGGCCTCACGGGTTTCGGAAATAAAGGCGGCAACATCGGAGCCGAGGAAGTTCTCCCCCTTGCCCAGCCCGACGACGAGGGGCGAGTTACGACGCGCGGCCACCACATCGCCGCTAGCATCGAGGGCCACGAGGGAGAAGGACCCTTCGAGCTCCGGGGCGAGGCGAAGCATGGCGTCTTTCAGATTGCCGGTTTCTTCCAGGTACAGCGCCAGGCAGTGCGCCGCGATTTCGGTATCCGTCTCGGAGACGGGCGTAATGCCGCGCGGGGTGAGCCGCTGCGCCAATTCGCGGTAATTTTCAATAATGCCGTTGTGCACCACCGCTACTTTGCCGTCAAAAGACAGGTGCGGATGCGCATTCGTATCGCTGGGCGCGCCGTGGGTGGCCCAGCGAGTGTGGCCAATGGCGGAGATCGCCTCGGGCGGTTGCGCCGAAAGCTCTCCGCGCAGGTTCTCTAGACGCCCTGCCTTCTTGACAACCCGAAGGTTTCCTTCCGCGTCCGCCACGCCGATTCCGGCTGAGTCGTATCCGCGGTACTCGAGGCGGGCTAGACCCGCCATTACTACATTCTGGGCTCTTTGCGAGGCCGGGCGCGGCCCGACGTATCCAACAATTCCACACACGCGAAAAAATATAGCGGTCTACGGGCTCGGCGAAAAGTGGAACACGACTGTAGCCTGGAGACTATGACGTCTACGCACATGCTCTCTTTTACGCATGACGAATGGAGCGCTCTGGCGAAAAACTCCCCGCTCCCCCTCACCCACGCCGATGTTCGCCACCTGAAGGCACTCGGCGATCCGATTGGTCTTTCAGAGGCGGACGCGATCTACCGCCCGCTTTCTGCGCTACTGCAGATGTATACCCGGGAGATGGGCGATCTGCACCGGGCCACATCGGAATTCCTCGGGATTCACGAGGAGCGAACTCCGTTCATTATTGGCATTGCCGGTTCAGTCGCCGTCGGGAAATCCACCACGGCGCGCTTACTGCAGGCGCTGTTGCGCCGCTGGCCGCTCACGCCGAAAGTGGAGCTCGTCACCACGGATGGCTTCCTCTACCCGAACGCCGTTTTGGAAGCGAACGGGCTTATGGAACGCAAAGGTTTCCCCGAGTCATATGATCAAGACGCGCTCACGAACTTTGTGCGGCAGGTGAAATCCGGTAAATCGCACGTCACCGCGCCCATGTACGACCACGTCACCTACGACATCGTCCCCGATCAAATGCTGACCGTCCACCACCCAGACATCTTGATTCTGGAGGGCCTGAACGTTCTGCAACCCGCGATTTTGCGCCCCGAGGACCCGCCGAACAAAATCCGCACCGTGGTCTCAGATTTCTTCGATATGTCGATTTACGTGGACGCGGAGCCCGAGGACCTCGAACGCTGGTACCTCGATCGGCAGTTCAAGCTCCGCGATATTGCCTTCTCCGAACCGGGTGCTTACTTCCACCAGTTCGCTGACATGCCCGACGACGAACTCCGCGACCGTTCGCGCGAAATCTGGCGCACAATCAATTTACCGAATCTGCTAGAGAATATAGAGCCCACCCGGGCGCGGGCCGATATCACGCTTCGGAAAGGCCCAACGCACCGGGTGGAAGAAGTGCTCGTACGTAAGCTCTAGCGGAGAGCGAGGTTATCACGCACAACCCCGGCCAATTCATCGGCAACGGCTTGTGCGTGTTCCTCCGTCTCGGCTTCCACCATCACGCGCACCAGCGGTTCGGTTCCCGAGGGGCGGAGCAGAACGCGGCCGGTTTCGCCGAGCGCTACTTCGGCGTCGCGCACTGCCTTCTGCACCTGCTCATTGCTGTTGACGGCGGCTTTATCCACGTCTGGAACATTGATGAGGACCTGCGGCAAACGAGTGACAATCGACGCCAATTCGGAGAGCGGCTTGCCGGAGGCCGCCACCTGCTGGCTGAGCATAAGGGCGGTGAGGGTTCCGTCGCCGGTGGTCGCGTGCTGAAGGGAAATCACGTGCCCGGACTGTTCGCCGCCCAGCGAGTATCCGTTCTTCCGCATTTCTTCGAGCACGTAGCGATCTCCTACCCCGGTCTGGACGGTGGTAATTCCGTGTTCCTTCATTGCCAGAAGCAGGCCCAGGTTCGACATCACTGTAACGACGAGCGTGCTCTTGTTGAGCCATCCGAGCGCGTTGCCTGCCACCGCCAGGATCGCCATAATTTGATCGCCATCCACGAGATTCCCGTTTTCATCCGCGGCCAGGCACCGATCGGCGTCGCCGTCGAACGCAACACCAAAATCTGCCCCATTGGCGACGACGGCGGCCTGCATTGCCTCGGGATGGGTGGAGCCACATTCCAGGTTGATGTTGTAGCCGTCGGGCGACGCGTTGATCACGATCACTTCCGCGCCCGCCCGCCGCAAAGCTTCGGGTGCTACGCGGCTGGTAGCTCCATTTGCGCAATCGACCACGATTTTCAGACCCGTCAGCGGTGTTTGGATTGTGGAGACCAGGTGGTCGATGTACTTCTTATCCGCAAACTCGCTGGTGTCGGTGATGCGGCCGATGCCGGCACCGATCGGGCGGCCCCAGTCTTCACCAAGGAGCTTTTCAATTTCGTCCTCTTTGGAATCCTCGAGTTTGAAGCCGCCACGGGCGAAGAATTTAATGCCGTTATCCTGCATGGGGTTGTGCGAAGCCGAGATCATAACGCCGAGGTCATAGTCGCCTTCGGCAGTGAGGTACGCAATGCCGGGAGTGGGGATAACGTCAACGTGTTCCACGTCCACACCCGCTCCGGACAGGCCGGCCGCCACTGCTTGCCCGAGCATCCCTCCGGAGACGCGCGAATCCTGGCCAATGACTGCGCGCGGCCGTCCTTCACCGTTGAAGCCGCGAGTCAATACCCTCGCGGCGGCCTCACCGAGTCGAAGCGCCAGTTCCGCAGTCAACTCACGATTCGCCAAACCACGTACACCGTCTGTTCCAAAAAGCCTGGGCATATCTTTTCTCCCTCATTGGTCAAGCGCCGAAATTTACAATCGGGCTATCTATGCATACGCGAAGTTTTCATGCTTCGCTCCAACTGGGGTCAATTATTGCACCGCCGCCGGCCCTCGCCGGCAAGGCACACCATCCCAAGCGGAGGCCGCTGGCTGCGCTGGCACCGGTCGCGCTGGTAATGGTTGCGCTGGCACTGGTCGCGCTGGTAATGGTTGTGCTAGCACTTGGTTGCGCTTAAACAGCGCAACGCCGGCATGGCGCCGCACAGACACAGCGCTAGCGCATAAAACAAAACGTGGGACCTCGGTTACTGAGGCCCCACGCCGTGATTTGAGTCTCTCTTCCGCTACGTGGCTACACGGAGCGGAAGAGACTCAGTTGGCTATTAGCCGTTCTTGCGACGTGCGATCGCGGCACCGCCAGCTATGAGCACCAGAGCCACACCAGACATTCCGGCAATGTCCGCACCGGCGTGGGCAACCTTTGCCTTCTTCTCGGCCTTGGCAACCTTATCGCCAGCCTTCTTGGCGGGCTTAGTTTCCTTGGCCGGGGCCTTCGACTTGTCGTCGGCCGCCTTGGTGGTGTCATCGTCACCAGGCTCGTCGGTCGGATCAACCGTCGGATCCTCGCTGGGCTCCTCGGTCGGATCAGCCGGCTTGGTGGGATCAACGGCCGGAGTGGTCGGATCCATAGGCTTCACCAAATTGTTTTTTCATTGAATTGTCGGGGATTTCCCGATAGGGAGACTTTGTAATAAGGAGCAGACGGATATTTCGTACCGTTCATAAAATTTGGCAAATATCCGCGAGTGCGCGGCTGTGATCTTTGTCAAAACCAGCAGAAGCCCACCTATAGACAGAAAGAACCCCGCTCCACTGAGCGGGGTTCTTTGAGACGAGATGCCGCGCCGGCGGCGTCGATCGCCTTAACGCTTGGAGAACTGCGAAGCCTTGCGAGCCTTCTTGAGTCCAGCCTTCTTACGCTCCACCGCGCGCGCATCGCGCGTGAGGAAGCCGGCCTTCTTCAGGCTCGGGCGGTTCGCCTCGCGATCGATCTCATTGAGAGCGCGGGAAACACCCAAACGGAGCGCGCCGGCCTGGCCGGAGGTCCCGCCGCCATCAATGCGAGCGATCACATCGAAACGTCCTTCGAGGTCGAGGAGCACGAACGGAGCGTTCACCAGCTGCTGATGAAGCGGGTTCGGGAAGTAATCCTTCAGCTCGCGACCGTTAATCTTCCATTCGCCGGTTCCGGGGACGAGGCGCACGCGCGCCACCGCCTCCTTGCGGCGCCCGAGGCCCTGCCCCGGAGCTGTAGCGGATACGCCCTGACCGGCGCGAGGGGTTTCGGTTTCCGTGGTGTAGGAACCGGTGAACTCCTCTTCTTCCACCTGGGCGTCAACGTTGATTTCTGACATTTTAATCCTGTTCCGAAAAGCTTGCGCCTACTGGGCGATCTTCTTGAGCTCGTAAGGCTCGGGCTGCTGAGCGACGTGCGGATGCTCTCCGCCGGCGTATACCTTCAGCCGCTTAATCTGCTGACGTCCGAGCTTGTTGCGGGGAATCATGCCCTTGACTGCTTGCTCAATAGCCTTCTCCGGCTGAGAGGCAAGAAGTTCCGCATAAGAGGTGGCCTTCAAACCGCCCGGGTAACCCGAGTGGTGGTAGGACATCTTGTCGCGTAGCTTGCTTCCGGTCAGCGCAACTTTCGACGCGTTGACCACAATCACGAAATCGCCGGTATCGGCGTTCGGAGCAAAAATGGGCTTATGCTTCCCACGGAGCAGGTTGGCAACCTGGGCTGCCAAGCGCCCGAGAACAACATCAGTGGCATCAACGATGTACCACTTACGATCGATGTCGCCGGGCTTAGGAGTGTACGTGCGCACTTGCGTAGCCTTCGTTTCTCGTTAGGGTTTTACCTCGCATGGCAAGGCGGGTCATAACCGCGCGCCAGCCAAAAACACATCGCAAGGCAAAACCACAATGGTCATTTCAAAATCTTTTGCTGGGAGCTGGCGCGGCGAGTGGGAAAAGCACCGCACAGACAGCTTGCACAACAACAATCCAGAATACAGTGAGCCTTTAGGTCAGTCAAAGATAAAGTGCTTCTGTGAGCGGTTCCACCAGCCATTAAATCCCTGCGGATCCCCTACACCACCGGCGGAGGAACCGTGACGTAGGGCTCGCCACCGCGCTTGCCCACCCAGTGCCGGACGGAGCTGGCCGAAACCGCAAAAACGGCCAAAACCGGGAAGGATGCCCGCACGATCTCCCCGATTTCCAATTGGCCCGCCTGAGATAGGTAGAGGAAGGAGATCGCGCAATGCAAGAGCATAAAAGCCACCCACGCCCAGCGTCTTCTCGCCGCCACCAGGATGAGGAGTATGGCGGAAACAGCGAAGGCCGCCAAGGATGCCTGCGGCACCTGGGGCAAACTCCAGGCCAGGTCCAAAACAACATCTAGGAATATAAGTACCGCAGCCAGGCCAACGGGCGGCGGTGGTAGCTCGCGCCGCGTCGCTTCACTGACCGCCGCGGGAACCGGGACTCCGCCGCGAGATCTACGACGTTTTGTGCCGCCCTCGCGTGATTGAGTTGTCGCCCCGGCGCCGTCCCAGGGGTCATCGCTACCTGCGCCGCCATCGTCACCAGCCGCCGCTTCATTAATTCCCGCCGCGCGGCCAGCCCGTTCGGCGGCGCCATTAATATCGAGGACGGGAAGGTCGCCGTCGGTGTGGATCTCGTCCCCACCACCGTTGCGCGAGTGATAGGCATTGAAATACTGCTCGACCACGCCGACCCCAACCTCCGCATCGGCGTAGCGCAAGGTTGCAATCAGATAGTCACGCTCGGCGTCGACGTCGGGATCGATTTTGTGCGTAACTTGCCCGGTGAAAACGGAGAGGCCAACCGAGCGGTCATAGGTTGCCGCAGCCACCCAATCCACCGCGATTCCGCCGGGCAGGGTCCAGCCCGGCGGAGTTCTCCAAAACCGCACGTGGTGGCGCTGGGAAATGTTTCCGTCCACTTCTTTCTGGTAGGCGAAATCCTCCTCGCGATCGAAAAGGAATAAATGCGAGACCGGCGCGGCCGGGTATGAGCGCCGGAAGATATACGAGAGGATAATTTTCCAGCTGGAGCGAAGCGAAAGTGGGTCGGCTTTTACCCAGCCGGCAGCGCGCATAACGGCGTGAATATCATTTTCCTCCCCGTCGAAGGAAAGGTTCACCGGATCGCCCAGGATTCCATCGGCGGTACGGGTTCTCCCAATAAAATAATCGGGCACGTAAATAGTGGAAACCACCTGGTGTAACCGCGGAATTGCCAAATACGCAAACAGCGCCCAGAAGAAAATGAGGTTGAGCGCCCACAGAGGCTCGCCCGGGATCCCGAGCGGCAAAAGAAGAAGCCCGAACCAGATGGCGAAGATAAGCCCAATAAAAGAGAAGATTGCCGCGACGATGTCATAAAGCGCGTAGCGACGCCGCGGCGCCGGCCCGCTGGAGGACCGCTCGTATTCGGGTTCGCTGGTCGGCACCGGCCAGCGATGCTCAGTTTTCTCCGCCTTAATCCGCATTGTTGCCCTCTCCGGCCGGCCGTTCACCGCGGGCGGGGCTCGCCTCTCCTGCACCACGCGTTTCGCGCGCTTGGCTCGCCTCCCCCACACCCTGGGTTTCGCGCGCTTGGTTCCCCTCGCCCCAATCCGGTCGCTCGCTCGCCTCGCCGACGCCGTTGAGCGTGCGCACTCGCCGCGTGAGGCGCGCCCGCTCGCCAAAGCTTTCCGGCCGCGGATAAATAATTCTCTCCAAGGTGAGGGGATGCGGCGGGGCAATCACCACTTCCCCGGTGCGATTACATTCCTCGAGGCGCTGGCGCGGCCAATCAACGCCGCGCGTACCATTTCCCACCCTAAGGAGCGTGCCCACCAGCGTGCGCACCATCGAATGCCCAAAAGCATCAGCCCGCGCGTGGACCGCCAGAATCCCTGACTCCTCCCCCGCACCGCCCTCGGGCACGACCTCCAGACGCTGCAGCTCGCGAATGGTGGTAGCCCCCTCGCGCGGGCGGCAATAGGAAAGGAAATTATGCTCCCCAAGCAGTTGCTGAGCGGCGGCGTTCATCGCCTCGACGTCGAGCCGCTGACCCGGGAGCCACAGCACGTCGTGGCGCCGCAGCGGGTCAAAATCATGGGTGGCGATGCGGTAGGTGTATTCGCGCGCCAGCGCCGAGAACCGCGCGTCGAAATCCCCGGGGACTTGTTCAATCTTTTGCACGGCGACGTCGGAGGTGCCGCGCGGACCGCCCTGAGTGCCCGCTTCTCGTGCCAGCACGCCGCGCAAACGCGAGGCCAGCGCCTCCTCCGGGGTTCTTGTGGAGCGGCCGGGCACAGCCTGGAAAGCACTTGCCTCCACATCCAGATGAGCAACCTGGCCGCGCGCATGCACTCCGGCGTCGGTACGCCCCGCCACCGTCAGCACCACCGGAACGCGCAAGATGGTGCTCAGCGCATCGGTAAGCACGCCCTCCACGGTCCGCAAGCCCGGCTGCGCGGCCCAACCGTGAAAATCGGTACCGTCGTAGGCGATATCAAGCCGAAGCCGAACACTTTGCGCTACCGTATCTTGCATGATAGAAGTCTCCCCTAAAGGTCTGCGAACGCTCGCCGTCGATTGTGGCGGTGGCGGAATCAAAACCACTCTTTTGGATCCGGGTGGCTTCCAAATCGGGCCGGCGACCCGCACGGAGGTAACTTACCCCTTTTCTCCCGAAAATTTACTGGAGATTATCGCCCAGGACACCAAACGCCTCGCCGAAACTCCCGGTTTGCGGGAAACCGACGCCACCCTTTTCGACCGAATCACCATGGGAATGCCGGGAATGATCCGCCACGGGGTCATCGTCTACACCCCGCACTATATCCGGAAGGCTGGGCCGCATACCCGAATTGATCCCACCAATGAGGCCGCCTGGAACGGCCTCGACATCCAAGCTGCGTTGGAGGAACGTTTTTCGGTGCCCGCCCTCGTGATTAACGATTCCGAGGTCGCCGCCGCCGGAGTGGTTTCCGGGCGCGGGCTGGAAGTTGTTCTCACCTTCGGTACCGGTCTGGGCTCTGCGGTGGTCGACGACGGCATCCTCGCCCCGCATATGGAGTTCTCCCACGCGCGGATGCGCTGGGGTTTGACGTACGACGACGTTGTGGGAGAAATCGAGCGCATCCGGCTGGGTGACTCCGCCTGGAGCCGCCGGGTGCTGCGCGCGGTGGAATCGCTCTATCCGGTTTTGCGCTGGGACAAGCTCTATATCGGGGGCGGAAACGCCTCGCGAATCTCTTCCTCCGTCCGCGCAAAATTCGATTCGAAGGTGACCTTCATTCCGAATGCCGCCGGTATGAATGGCGGCGTGCGCGCCTGGAGCCTGGCCGGCCACAATGCACGGCGCTCCGAACGCGGCCAACACGCCCAGCTACGCGGCCCGGATGTGCTCGGCGACCAAATCATGCCCGACTAATTCAGCAACATCCCACCGTACTAATCGCGCGGATCGCTGCCCAGAAATCGCCAGCTTCATTTGCGCGGACCGGCAACCTGTGGAAGGTATATAACGGGTATTTTCGCCCCATAACTAACGTGTCCCGGTTACCTCGCGGTAACCGGGACACGTTTTGAGCTTTTAGGCTTAGCGGACTTACTTGTCCTCGCCGGCTTCAGCAGCTTCCTCAGCCTCAGCGGCTTCCTCGGCCTCTTCCGTCGCATCAGCTTCGACCTCAGTAGCCTCGGGAGCTTCCTCTTCGGTAAGATCCTCAGCCTCAACGGCCTCCTCGGCCTCCTCAGCCTTGGCGGCATTCTCGGCAGCCTTCTCAGCCTCGCGAACCGCGGACTGCTTCGGGGAAAGCTTCTCGGTGACGAGAGAGATAACGGCCATCGGAGCGTTGTCGCCGCGGCGGTTACCCACCTTGACGATGCGGGTGTAGCCACCCTGGCGCTCCTCGAACAGCGGGGCCAGTTCCTCGAAGAGGATGTAGGCGGTCTCCCGGTCGTTGAAGGTGCGCAGAACCTGACGGCGGTTGTGGGTATCACCCTTCTTCGCCTTGGTGATCAGACGCTCCATGTAGGGCTGAACCAGCTTG
The DNA here is from genome assembly GCF_001457435.1 of Actinobaculum massiliense. GTDB lineage: Bacteria > Actinomycetota > Actinomycetes > Actinomycetales > Actinomycetaceae > Actinobaculum > Actinobaculum massiliense. The sequence goes on from NZ_LN881717.1 coordinate 463,280, forward strand.
GCCTTCGCCTCGGTGGTGCGGATGGACTTCTTGTGGACCAGTTCCTTGCACAGGTTCGCAACGATCTTGCGCTGGTTAGTAGCGCTACCGCCGATGCGAGGTCCCTTAGTGGGATTAGGCATTGTTTTCTCCTAAAAATCTGTGGCGCCCCAGGGCGCTTTAAGCGTTATCGCTAAATTGCATCGAATAATCGTCGCCGTAACCGAAGGATCCGCCGGTGTCCTTGAGAGCCAGGTCGAGCTTCGCAAGCTCATCCTTGACGTCTTCAATGGACTTGGCACCAAAGTTACGAATGTCGAGCAGGTCCTCTTCGCTACGCTGAACCAGTTCACCGATGGTGTGAATACCTTCGCGCTGCAGGCAGTTCTGGGAACGAGCTGGCAGGTTGAGGATGGTGATCGGACGCTGCAAATCGGACGAGCGCTGCTCTTGCACCGGCGGCGGGCCAATCTCAATACCCTCGGCCTCTTCATTGAGCTCGGTGGTCAAACCGAACAGCTCAACGAGCGTCTTTCCGGCCGAAGCGAGAGCGTCCCGCGGCGTCGTCGAGGGCTTAACCTCAACATCGATAACGAGGCGGTCGAAATCGGTGCGTTGCTCAACACGAGTTGCCTCAACCTTGTAGGAAACGCGCAGAACCGGCGAGTAAATCGAATCGATCGGAATACGTCCAATCTCATCGTTATCGCCCTTGTTGAGAGCCGCCGAAACGTAACCGCGACCACGTTCCACGGTCAGATCGATTTCGATCTTGCCCTTTTCGTTGAGCGTCGCAATGTGCAGGTCCGGGTTGAGGATCTCCACGCCAGCCGGCGGGGTGATATCCGCTCCGGTTACCTCGCCCGGTCCCTGCTTGCGCAGGTACATAAGCACCGGCTCATCCTGCTCAGAAGAGACCACGAGCTCCTTCAGGTTCAGAATGATCTCGGCAACGTCTTCCTTCACACCGGGAATGGTGGAGAACTCGTGAAGAACGCCGTCGATGCGAATCGAAGTCACGGCCGCACCGGGAATCGACGAAAGCAGGGTCCGCCGAAGCGAATTGCCGATCGTGTAACCGAATCCGGGCTCGAGAGGCTCAATAACAAACTTGGAGCGAAGCTCCGAAACCTGCTCCTCTTTGAGGACAGGACGCTGCGCAATAAGCACGATTATTCCTTTCCGCGAACGACCGCTATATGACGCTCGCGCATTTTCCTCACAGCACTCTGTCTTGCTCTGAGGGGTAGCTGGCCAAAGCCGGCTATGAGTACTTACTTGGGTTGCGGACCGGTAAAGCAAGGAAGCTTGCCGGCCGCGGCCTAGGCGATAGCGGCGATTAGACGCGGCGACGCTTAGGCGGACGGCAACCGTTGTATGCCTGGGGCGTGACGTCCTGGATAGAGGTGACCTCGAGGCCGGCCGCGGTAAGCGAACGGATCGCGGTCTCGCGGCCCGCACCCGGGCCCTTCACGAAGACGTCGATTTTCTTCATGCCCTGCTCCATCGCACCGCGCGCCGCAGATTCGGCGGCGAGCTGAGCGGCGTAAGGAGTGGACTTACGCGAACCCTTGAATCCCATTTCGCCGGCCGAAGCGGAAGCGATAACAGCTCCGGTCGGATCGGTGATGGAAACAATGGTGTTGTTAAAAGTGGACTTGATGTGGGCCTGACCCTGCACCACGTTGCGGCGCTGACCGCGGCGTGGACGCCGGGTGCCCGTTGACTGACGAGCCATTTAAAATTTCCTTCTTTCGAACTACTAGTTACCGGCCTTAGGCCTTCTTCTTACCGGCGACGGTGCGCTTGGGGCCCTTGCGGGTACGCGCGTTCGTCTTTGTCCGCTGACCGTGCACCGGCAGACCGCGGCGGTGACGCAGGCCCTGGTACGAGCCGATCTCAACCTTGCGGCGAATGTTCGCCTGAACATCGCGGCGAAGGTCACCTTCGATCATGTAGTTCTCGTGAATGTAGTTCGTAAGCTGCGCCAGCTGATCGTCGTCGAGATCGCGAACGCGGGTGTCCGGGTTAATTCCGGTTGCCGCGAGGGTCTCGTGCGAACGAGTACGGCCGATGCCATAAATGTATGTAAGCGCGATTTCAACCCGCTTTTCACGCGGGATATCAACGCCAGAGACACGTGCCAATTTCTTAGCTCCTTATATCTGGCCGGAGGTGTCGGGCACCGCCGTTACCCGTGCGTCTCAAAACACGGGCCCCGGCCTCCGGACCGGGGGTTGCCTTTCAGCTGGCGGCGCTTATAGCGTCAGTTAGCCCTGACGCTGCTTATGCCGGGGATTGCTGCAGATGACCATCACGCGCCCGTGGCGACGAATGATCTTGCAGCTGTCGCACATCCGCTTAACGCTCGGCTTGACCTTCATCCTGTTTGCTTCCCTTTGTTTTACTTATAGCGGTACACGATCCGCCCGCGGCTCAGGTCGTAGGGAGTAAGCTCCACAACCACCCGGTCGTCAGGGAGAATCCTGATGTAGTGCTGACGCATTTTGCCGGAGATGTGGGCCAGCACTTCGTGCCCATTCTCCAGCTCGACCTTGAACATCGCATTCGGTAGCGCTTCTACAACGCTTCCCTCAACCTCGATGACGCCGTCTTTCTTGGCCATGTTCCTCCGCTATGACTCTCACCGCACGCCGTTCGCGTACGGATCTCGGTTCGCCACGCCCATTTTGGGCATAGACGTACCGACGTCCCATCATAGTCTTTCGCGGGCCCTAGCCGAAAGACGCAATCTCGGTGCGCTCTATCACGCACCGTCCCCGATGCTACTCCCCGAGTGGTACCGGGGTGACGCCAAAGGGCGCTAAACCGGACGCTCCGCCGTCGGGCTGATTGAGCACCCAAATTCCGCCCTGGTGAAGTGCGATCTGCGATTCCCAGTGGCAGGCATCCTTCCCGTCTACCGTCTTGGTGGTCCAGCCATCTTCGAGGGTGTAGTTCGCTTGGTCGCCTTCCGTCAGAATCGGTTCAATGCACAGCACCATTCCGGGCCGCAGCCGCGGGCCACGATCGCGAGTGGCAAAGTTAAATACATTTGGCGGCTGATGCATCGCGGTGCCAATACCGTGCCCGGTGAAATCCTCGACGATCCCCGGTTCCGGATCTTGCTCGGTCACGTAATCATCAATTGCGCGCCCGATATCGCCGACGAATTTGCCGGTCGCCATGGCAGCAATCCCGACCCACATAGACATCTCGGTAATATCCGAGAGGCGCTGGCGCCGCGCCGTGACCTCGGGGGCTCCCCCGGGCAGCACCACCGAGAAGCAGGAATCCCCATTCCACCCATCCAGTAGGCTCCCGCAGTCAAAAGAAACGAGATCGCCGGGTTGCAAGATTTCTTCCTCGCTGGGAATACCGTGCACGATCGTGTTATTGACGGAGATGCACGTGTGCGCGGGATAGTCGAAATATCCGTAGAAGTTCGACCTCGCACCCGCTTCCGCCAGCACGTTCTTCGCTACATTATCGAGCTCTTTGGTGGACACCCCGGGGCGCACCGCCTCCCGCAGTGCCGTGTGAACATCGTTGACCAGCAATGCCGCGCGGCGGCACTTCAAAATCTGCTCGTCGGTTTTGTACTCAATTCCGTTGCGACGCCTCATCTTGCACTCCTTCCATATCCCGCGCACCATGCCGCGCGCGCTGGGCGGCCGAATCTCCCGACGCAAGACGGCCGCGCCTGAGCGCGGCCGTTACTCGCAATCCTATCGTTTTCGATAGAGACTATTTGGCGTTGTTATCCAAGAACGCCGTCAACTCCGATTCAATCTTCGCCGCGGTCTCCTCAATATTTCCACCGCCGTCGATCTTCACAACCTTGCCGCGTTCAGCGTACGCCGCCACGATCGGGCTGGTCTGCTCGTGATACACCTCAATGCGGTGGCGAATAACGTCCTCGGTATCATCGGCCCGATTCTGTTCCTTCGCCCGTCCGAGCAGGCGCTCGACGACAACGTCATCATCCACGCTCAACTCAATCACGGCGTCAATCTCTGCGCCGTCGAGAATCTCATCAAGCGCCTCGACCTGGGAGAGGTTACGCGGATACCCATCGAGCAAGAAACCGTTCGCCGCGTCCGCTTCCGCCAAGCGCTCCTCCACCATGCGGTTGGTTACCTCATCGGGAACCAATTCCCCGCGCTCCGAATAGGAGGCGGCCAGCTTGCCGAGCTCATCCTGCGCCGCGGCATGGGCGCGGAAAAGATCGCCGGTGGAAATGGCAGGCACTCCAAAACGCCGCGCAATACCCTGCGCCTGCGTGCCCTTACCGGCTCCGGGCGGTCCAACAATAATAAGGCGAGAGGTCATTTTTCTAGCTTTCTGTGCTCTCTATACGTGCTTTCTATGCGCTCCTAAGCGCTCTATGAATCTTCCTCGCTACTCGCGGTGGCTACTACTTGCGGGCGTTATTACCCGAGAGGAAGCCCTCGTAGTGGCGCTGCTGGAGCTGGGCGTTGATGTCCTTGACGGTCTGCAAACCAACACCCACCAAGATCATAATCGAGGTGCCGCCGAAGCCGGAGCGCTGAATTCCCAGCGCTGAGAAGAGCAGGATCGGGATCAGAGCCACAATCGTCAGGTAGGTGGCACCCACCCAGGTGAGGCGGTTGGAAACGAAGTGCAGGTACTCGGCGGTGGGCCGGCCCGCGCGCACGCCCGGGATGAAGCCGCCGTAGCGTTTCATATTGTCTGCTACCTCTTCCGTGTCGAAAGCAATCGAGGTGTAGAAGAAGGTGAAGAAGAAGGTGAGCAGAGCGTAGGTGAGGATATAAGCCCAACCGCTCTGGCTGAAGTTGCGCTGGATCCACTGCACCCAGCCGGATTCCGGATTTCCGAAAGTGGCGATCATCGTGGGAAGCATGAGGATCGAGGACGCGAAGATGACCGGAATAACGTTGGCCATATTCACCTTGATCGGCAGGTACGTCGTCGACCCGCCGTAGGTGCGCCGTCCAATCACGCGCTTGGCGTACTGCACCGGAATACGGCGCTGCGACTGCTCCACGAAGGTAACCACCAGGGTAATAAGCAGGAAGACGGCGGTGACCAGGATAACCGTGCCCCAGCCGTGGGTCTGCAGGATTCCGCCCATCAGGCCCGGGAAGCCGGCGCAAATACCTGTAAAGATAAGGATCGACATACCGTTGCCGACGCCGCGCTCGGTGATCAGCTCAGCCATCCACATAATCAGGCCGGTGCCCGCCGTCATGGCGAGAATCGTCAGCGTGTACGTCCACCAGGTAGCGTCCGGTATAACGTCAAGTTGGCAGCCACCGAAGATCGTGTAGTTTGCGGTGGAGACGACGACGGAGGACTGTAGCAACGCCAGGCCAATGGTGAGATAACGTGTGTACTCGGTGAGCTTCGCCTGGCCCGTCTGGCCTTCCTTATGCAGTTCCTGGAAGCGCGGAATGACCACGCGCAACAGCTGCACAATAATCGACGCCGTAATGTAGGGCATAATTCCCAGAGCGAAGATTGATAGCTGGAGCATTGCCCCGCCCGAGAACAGGTTCATCATTGACACGAGGTCATTCGAGCCGCCCTGCGTGGCAACGCACTGACGGACGTTACTCAAGCTGACGAACGGCGAGGGAATAAAGCTACCCAAGCGATAAAGCACCATGATGAACATGGTGAACAGGAGCTTATTCCGCAAGTCCGGCGTCCGGAACGCCGCTGCAAACGCCTTTATCAAGGTTCCTCCAGGTGGTGACGAGCCGAAGCTCGTTCTCTAGGTGGCCGTGGGGCCATGGTTTTCGCGCGCAAGCCGATTTTCCGGGCCGGCACCAATCCACCACAGCGGCGAGAGCCGGTGGTGGTGCGAAAATCTTGCCCCCGTCATGATAGCCGCGGTGGCCAACCTTCGCACTTACTCGCCCAAAACTGTGCCTGAGCGCTCAAAGATTTTAATATACGAGGACGCTTCCCATCTCCCTGCCACGCGGGGCTAGAAACGGAAAGCGTCCTCGTTCAGCCGATCTTCATCGGCGCATACCTCTAGGCTTCGGTCTCAGACTCGGCGATTTTGGCACTACCGCCAGCCGCCTCGATCTTCGACTTGGCGGACTCAGAGAAGGCGTTCGCAACAACGTCCACCTTCACGGAGATTTCGCCATTGCCAAGTACCTTCACGAGCTCGTTCTTGCGAACGGCACCCTTGGCAACCAGATCTTCAATGCTCACCGCGCCACCTTCAGGGAACAGCTCCCCGAGCTGGCCAACGTTGACCGTCTGGTATTCCTTGCGGAAGGGGTTCTTGAAGCCGCGGAGCTTGGGAAGCCGCATGTGTAGCGGCATCTGGCCACCCTCGAAGTTCGCGGGAACCTGGTAACGAGCCTTCGTACCCTTGGTACCGCGACCGGCGGTCTTACCCTTGGAGCCCTCACCACGTCCAACGCGGGTCTTTGCCTTGTTGGAGCCCGGTGCCGGGCGAAGGTCGTGAATGCGAAGGATGCTCGTCTCTTCAAACTTTTCTTCTGCCATCACTAAACCTCCTCTACTTCTACTAGATGTGCCACAACCCGCAACGAGCCACGCACAACCGGCGTATCCTCGCGCTCAACGGTCTGACCAATGCGGCGCAAGCCGAGCGTAAGAAGGTTGTCCTTCTGGCGCTGGTTGGAACCGACGGTGCCCTTGACCTGCGTGATCTTCAGCTTTGCCATTACGCACCAACTCCTGCCGCAGCGGCCTCGTTCTCAGCCTCGGTGGCTGCCGCTTCCTTCTCCGCGCGCTCACGCGCTTCAAACTCGGCACGGGCCCGAAGCATTGCCTCGGGTGCCACGCGCTCAAGCGGAAGACCGCGACGAGCCGCAACTGCCTCGGGCTGCTCAAGCTTCTTCAGAGCCGCGATCGTGCCGCGCACAATGTTGATCGCGTTGGAGGAGCCGAGCGACTTGGTCAGGACGTCGTGGATTCCCACGGCCTCCATTACCGCACGCACCGGGCCGCCGGCGATTACACCCGTACCGGGAGCGGCCGGACGCAGGAGCACAACGCCCGCTGAATCCTCACCCTGCACAACGTGCGGGATGGAACGGCCCATAAGCGGAACACGGAAGAAGTTCTTCTTCGCGTCGTCGGTGCCCTTGGCGATTGCCGCGGGAACTTCCTTCGCCTTGCCGTAGCCAACGCCCACCAGCCCGTTGCCGTCGCCCACAACCACCAGAGCGGTGAAGGACATACGGCGACCGCCCTTGACGGTCTTCGCGACGCGGTTAATGGTCACCACGCGCTCAACGTACTGGCTCTCTTCCCGGCGTCCGCGACGCTCGCGGCGCTGGTCATTCTTGCCACCGCGACGATTGTCGCGACGACCGCGCCGCTCTTCGTCGTGGCTCTCTTCGTTCCGGCCATCGGTGGCCGGGTTCTGCTGTTCATTCACAGTCATTTCCTCTGCCTTTCCTCAGCCGTTAGAACTCGAGTCCGGCTGCGCGAGCGCCTTCTGCGACCGCCGCAACCCGACCATGGAACTTGTTACCGCCGCGATCAAACACCACCGCGTTGATCCCGGCTTCCTTTGCACGCTGTCCGACCAGTTCGCCAACCTTGCGAGCCAGCTCGGTCTTGGTGCCTTCCGAATCGCGTACGCCGGCTTCCAGCGTCGACGCCGCGGCGAGCGTACGCCCGATGCCGTCATCGATCACCTGTGCCTGCATGTGACGGTTCGACCGCGAAACGACCAGACGCGGACGATCGGCCGTTCCTACGACGCGCTTGCGCAGGCGGAAGTGGCGGCGTGCACGGGCTACAAACTTGCCCTTACCCCTGGGAGTAACAGCCATTACTTACCAGCCTTTCCAGCCTTGCGACGAATGGTTTCGTCGGCGTACTTAATGCCCTTGCCCTTGTAGGGTTCGGGCGCACGGAGCTTACGGATCTGCGCGGCGATTTCGCCAACCGCCTGCTTATCCGTACCGGAAACCGTGAGCTTGTTGTTGCCTTCCACCGTGAAGGTGATACCTTCCGGGGCGTCAACCGTGATCGGGTGCGAGTAACCAAGCGCGAACTCCAGCGAGGTGCCCTTGGCCTGTACGCGGTAACCGGTACCAACGATTTCCAGCTTCTTCTGGTAACCGTCGGTCACGCCAACGATCATGTTGTAAATAAGCGTGCGGGTCAGGCCGTGCAAGGAACGCGATTCGCGCTCATCGTTCGGACGCTCAACCGTGATCACGCCGTCTTCCAGCTTGGCCGTAATCGGCGCCGGAATGGTGTGCTCGAGCTCGCCCTTGGGTCCCTTGACCGTAACGTCGTTGCCATTGATGGCAATATCAACGCCGGCCGGAACGGTGATCGGGAGTCTTCCAATACGTGACATGTATGTTTACCTCCCTTACCACACGTAAGCGAGGACTTCGCCGCCCACGCCCTTGTCCTTCGCTTCGCGATCGGTGAGCAGGCCCGACGAGGTCGAAAGAATCGCCACGCCGAGTCCGTCCAGAACGCGGGGAAGGTTCGTCGATTTCGCGTAAACGCGCAGGCCCGGCTTCGAGATGCGCCGAACACCAGCAAGCGCGCGCTCACGGTTGCTTCCAAACTTCAGCTTGAGGGTCAGGTTCTTCCCTACCTCAGCTTCCTCAACCTCGTAATCGGCGATGTAGCCTTCGCGCTTGAGGATCTCCGCAATGTGCGACTTGATCTTCGAGTAAGGCATGGTCACCGACTCGTGGTACGCCGAGTTGGCGTTACGCAGACGCGTCAGCATATCTGCGATGGGGTCAGTCATTGTCATTTTGGGCTTTTGCCCTTCCTCGTCGCGGTTTCCCTTATCAGACCTGCGACGTAGTTTCTTACCAGCTGGACTTAGTTACACCGGGAAGTTCGCCGCGCAGGGCGAGCTCACGGAGGCAAATACGGCACAGGCCGAACTTGCGATAGACGGAACGCGGGCGTCCACAGCGGTTGCAACGCGTGTACGCGCGGACCTGGAACTTCGGCTTACGATTCGCCTTGTTCTTCAAAGCTGTCTTAGCCATTTACGCCTCCTTGAAGGGGAATCCGAGATGACGGAGCAGGGCTCGGCCTTCGTCGTCGGTCTTACCGGACGTCACGATGGTGATGTCCATACCGCGGACGCGGTCGATCTTGTCCTGATCGATCTCGCGGAATACCGTCTGGTCGGTCAGACCGAAGGTGTAGTTTCCGCGACCGTCAAACTGCTTGGGCGAAAGGCCACGGAAGTCGCGGATACGCGGCAACGCCGTGGATACGAGGCGATCGAAGAACTCCCACATACGGTCACCGCGGAGGGTGACGTGGCAGCCAATAGCCTGGCCTTCACGCAACTTGAACTGCGCGATGGACTTCTTCGCCTTGGTGATCTGCGGCTTCTGGCCGGTAATAGCGGTCATATCCGCCACCGCGCCGTCGAGAACCTTGGAATCACGCGCGGCTTCGCCAACGCCCATGTTCACAACGATTTTCTCGAGCTTCGCAACCTGGTTGACGTTCTCGTACTTGAACTCGTTGTTCAGTTCCGGCACAACCTTTTCGAGGTACTGGGTCTTGAGACGCGGACTCACAGTTCGATCTCCTTCCCGCCGCGGCGGCCGATACGTTCACGCATGATCTTCTTGCGTCCGTCACGCTCCACCTCGACCTCGCGGTAGCCGACGCGAACCGGCTTGCCGTCGGGGGCGACGAGCATAACGTTAGAAATGTGGATGGGGGCTTCGATCGTCTCGATGCCACCGGACGCGTTCTGCGAACCCGGAGCACCGGCGCGACGGTGGCGCTTGACGCGCTGCACGCCCTCCACGATCACGCGGTCGTTCTTCGGGTCAACCTTGAGCACGCGGCCCTGCATTCCCTTATCACGCCCGGCGATTACCTGGACGACGTCATCCTTCTTGATCTTCGCCATCTAGATCACCTCCGGTGCGAGCGAAACGATTCGCATGAACTTCTTGTCACGGAGTTCGCGCCCGACCGGCCCAAAAATACGGGTGCCGCGCGGGGTGCCGTCATCCTTTACAAGGACGGCCGCGTTCTCATCAAATTTGATATAGGAGCCGTCCGGACGACGGGTCTCCTTACGAGCACGGACGACGACCGCCTTCACGACGTCGCCCTTCTTTACGTTCCCGCCAGGAATTGCATCCTTGACGGAGGCGACGAAGGTGTCGCCAATTCCGGCGTAGCGCCGGCCAGAGCCACCGAGCACACGGATGCACAGAAGTTCCCGTGCACCGGTGTTGTCGGCGACGTTAAGCCGCGTCTCCTGCTGGATCATTTATCTATCTCCTGTTGTCGTGCCGGTTCTCAAAACTGAGCCTTGCCGAACTCATTGCCGATCGGTTCTCACTTTGGTGAGCCTTATCGAACATTGTGCTATTAGGCGCTACTTGGCCTTTTCGATAATCTCAACCACGCGGAAGTGCTTGGTTGCGGAGAGCGGACGGGTTTCCATGATGGAAACTAAATCGCCCTCGCGCACTTCGTTGGTCTCGTCATGCGCCTTAACACGCTTCGTGCGAGTAATGATCTTACCGTAAAGCGGGTGCTTGACCCGATTTTCGACCTCGATAACTACCGTCTTGTCCATCTTGTCCGAGACCACGTAGCCGCGAAGCACCTTACGGTGATTACGTTCCTGTGTTTCGCTCATCTTATGCCTCACTATTCAGCCGCGGGAGCGGTGCGAATGCCGAGCTCCCGCTCGCGCTTGATCGTGTAAATCCGAGCGATATCGCGACGGACTTCCTTCAGACGTCCCTGATCCTCAAGGCGGTGCGTCACCGCGGAAAAGCGGAGGTTGAACGCCTCCTTTTTGGAATCGCGAAGCTTCTCCAGAAGCTCGGCGTCCGTCATGGCATCGAGTTCTTCGGTGGTCAATCCCTTAGCCATTACTCAACCTCCTCGCGGGTAATGAAGCGGGTCTTGATCGGCAACTTGTGCTGCGCACGCGAAAGAGCTTCGCGCGCCAGGCCCTCGTCGACGCCCGACATTTCGAACATCACACGACCGGGCTTCACGTTGGCGATCCAGGTTTCCACGGGGCCCTTACCGGAACCCATACGAACACCGAGCGCCTTCTTCGTGAGCGGGCGATCCGGGAAAATATTGATCCAGATCTTGCCGCCACGCTTGACGTGACGAGTTGCAGCGATACGGGCCGCTTCAATCTGACGGTTGGTGATGTAGGCCGGCTCGAGCGCCATAATGCCGTACTCACCAAATGCCAATTCGGTACCGCCCTTGGACATTCCATGGCGATCCGGGCGATGCTGCTTACGCCACTTAGTACGACGGGGAATAAGCATTCCTAAGCCTCCGATCCGGTATTCTCAGCGGACTCGGCAGGAGCCTGCTGGGCTTCCTGAGCCTCCGGCTTCTGCGAACGGCGTCCGCCTCCGCGACGCGGATTGTTCGAACGGCGCGCGCCTCCGCGGCGATCGGACCGTCCGCCGCGTCCGCGCGGCGCCTCGGCGAGGCTACGGAAGTACTCGGAATCCGTCACGTCGCCGCGATAGATCCACACCTTCACACCAATGCGGCCGAAGGTGGTGCGAGCCTCGTAGAAGCCATAATCAATGTTTGCGCGCAGGGTGTGCAGCGGCACGCGCCCTTCGCGATAGAACTCCGAACGCGACATTTCCGCGCCGCCCAAGCGGCCCGAAACCTGCACGCGGATGCCCTTGACGCCAGCGCGCTCAGCGGACTGAATCGCCCGACGCATGGCACGGCGGAACGAAACGCGCGAAGCGAGCTGCTCGGCAACGCCCTGAGCAACGAGCTGCGCGTCGCCCTCGGCGTTCTTGACCTCGAGGATGTTGAGCTGCACGGCCTTGCCGGTGAGCTTCTCGAGATCAGCGCGCAGGCGATCTGCCTCCGCACCGCGCCGGCCGATCACGATACCCGGGCGAGCGGTGTGGATATCCACAACCACGCGCTCGGCGCGACGCTCGATGTTCACGCGAGAAATGCCCGCACGCTCGAGGGTCTTCGCGATCATTTCGCGGATCTTCACGTCTTCGATAACGAAGTCCGAGTAGCGCTGGCCTTCCTTGCTGGAGTCAGCAAACCACTTCGAACGGTGGTCGGTCGTAATGCCGAGACGGAACCCGATTGGGTTTACCTTCTGTCCCACTAGCGGGCCCTCCTCTGCTTCCTAGTCGTCTTCTTGGCCTTCGGTTTGTCGTCGGAAACGACGACGGTGATGTGGCTCGTGCGCTTCATAATCCGGTTCGCGCGGCCCTGGGCGCGCGGCTGGATGCGCTTCATGGTCGGACCCTCATCGGCATAAGCCTCGGTGATGTAGAGATCCTCTTCTTCGAAGCGCTCCCCCGCCTCATCGGCGTGGAAACGAGCGTTAGCCATGGCGGACTCGACGATCTTGCGAATCTGAACGGCCGCCTTCTGGGGTGCGAATTGCAGGGTGTCTAGCGCGTCAACTGCACGCTGCCCGCGGATAACATCCACGACGCGGCGAGCCTTCATCGGCGTGACGCGCACGAACCGCGCTTGCGCCTGTGCTTCCATGTGTCTGCCTTACTCTCTCTGGCACGCGCGCCTTAGCGGCGGCGTCCCTTCCGGTCGTCCTTGTCATGCCCGCGGAACGTACGAGTCGGAGCAAACTCCCCGAGCTTGTGTCCCACCATAGCCTCGGTGACGAACACCGGGACGTGCTTGCGGCCGTCATGTACGGCAAAGGTGTGGCCCAGGAAGTCAGGAGTAATCACAGACCGACGGGACCAGGTCTTAATAACGTTGCGGGTGTTCTTCTCGTTCTGCTCGTCAACCTTCTTCAGAAGGTGATCGTCAACGAAAGGACCCTTCTTCAAACTACGCGGCATCAGCAAAATCCTCTCTAGCGCTTCTTGCCGGTCTTGCGACGGCGCACGATGAGCTTGTCGCTGGCCTTGTTGGGACGGCGGGTGCGGCCTTCCTTCTGACCCCACGGGCTGACCGGGTGACGGCCGCCGGAGGTCTTACCTTCGCCACCACCGTGCGGGTGATCAACCGGGTTCATTACGACGCCGCGAACGGTCGGGCGAACGCCCTTCCAGCGCATGCGGCCAGCCTTGCCCCAGCTAATGTTGGCGTGATCGGCATTACCCACCTCACCAACGGTGGCGCGGCAACGCACGTCTACGTTACGAATTTCGCCGGAAGGCATACGCAGCTGAGCGTACTTACCCTCGCGCGCAACTAGCTGCACGGAGACGCCGGCCGAACGGGCGATCTTCGCGCCGCCGAGCGGGCGAAGCTCCACGTTGTGGACCGTGGTACCGAGCGGAATATTGCGCAACGGCAGGTTGTTGCCGGGCTTGATGTCCGCGTTGGGGCCGGTTTCGATAACGTCACCCTGAGCCACGCCGCGAGGCGCTACGATGTAGCGCTTCTCGCCATCGGCAAAGTGAAGGAGGGCAATACGCGCGGTGCGGTTCGGGTCGTACTCAATGTGAGCGACCTTGGCCGGCACGCCGTCCTTGTCCCAGCGGCGGAAATCGATGATGCGGTACTGGCGCTTGTGGCCACCGCCCTTGTGACGGGTCGTAATGCGACCCTGGTTGTTGCGACCGCCGGTCTTCTTCAGCGGACGAACGAGGGACTTCTCCGGAGTCGTTCTGGTGATCTCGGCGAAGTCGGCAACGCTCGCACCGCGACGACCCGGGGTCGTCGGCTTGTACTTACGAATTCCCATGAGTTCTTATCCTCAGCTTCTTGCGGCGCTACAGAACGTCGCCGTAGATGTCGATCGTGCCCTCGCGCAGCGTCACAATGGCGCGCTTGGTGTCCTTGCGGCGACCAATCCCATTGCGGGTGCGGCGAGTCTTGCCCTTGCGGTTCTGGGTGTTGACCGAAGCAACCTTCACATCGAAGATCTGCTCGATTGCCAGCTTGATTTCCGTCTTGTTCGCACGCGGATCCACGAAGAAGGTGTACTTGCCAATTTCCTCGGCAAGGGCGGTCTTCTCGGTGGTCAGCGGGGCAAGAATGACGTCGTGCGGATCCTTATTCCAGAATGTATCGCTCATTACTTCTTACCCTTCTGCGTGTACTTGTCAACGAAAGCGCTCAACGCGGTTTCGGTGAAAACAACGTCTTCCGAGTCGAGCACGTCGTAGCTATTGAGCTGATCAACGTACAGCGTGTGAACCTCGGGCAGGTTGCGAACCGAAAGCACCGCGGTGTCCTGATCGCGAGTGGTCACGACCAGCGCCCGGCGCCCTTCAGAAACCTTGCCCAGAAGCGACTTGGCACTCTTGGTGGAAGGAACGTCGTTCTCGGTGAATGCGGTAACCGCGTGAATGCGGCCGCCGCGAGCGCGATCCGAAAGAGACTGCAACAGCGCTGCCGCAATCATCTTCTTGGGGGTACGCTGAGCGTAAGAACGCGGCTGGGGACCGTGAACGGTGCCACCACCGGTGAACTGCGGAGCGCGGATCGAACCCTGACGGGCGCGACCGGTACCCTTCTGACGGAACGGCTTCTTGCCGCCGCCGCGCACTTCACCGCGCGTCTTGGTCTTGTGCGTACCCTGCCGAGCCGCCGCGAGTTGCGCGTTCACGACCTGGTGGAGCAGCGAAACGTTTACCTCAACGTCGAACAGTTCCGCCGGAAGAGTCGCGGTGCCCGCGGCCTTGCCGGAGAAATCGAGGACGTCAATCTTCTTGTCTGCCATCGCTTAGTTCCCCTTCACGGACGTGCGGACCACGACCGAGCCACCCTTAGAACCAGGAATGGCACCGACGACGAGGAGGAGGCCCTTCTCGACGTCAACGGCGTGGATGGACAGGTTCTGCACCGTCACGCGATTGCGACCCATGCGGCCGGCCATGCGAGTTCCGCGGAAAACGCGGGACGGCGTGGCGCACGCACCGATCGAACCGGGCTTGCGGTGGATCTTGTGAGCACCGTGGGCCTTGGGGCCACCGCGGAAGCCGTAACGCTTCATAACGCCGGCGAAGCCCTTACCCTTGGTGGTGCCGATAACGTCGACCGACTGACCGGCTTCGAACACGTCGGCGGTCAGTTCCTGACCAAGCTCATATTCAGCGGCGTCCGCGGTGCGGATCTCGGCCAGGTTCTTACGCGGGGAAACGCCCGCCTTTTCGAAATGGCCCGCCATCGGCTTGGTGACGTTCTTGGTCTTTTCATCGCCCGAGGCAAGCTGAACGGCTGAGTAGCCATCAACCTCGGGAGTGCGCACCTGGGTAACGACGTTCGTTCCAACGCGCACAACGGTGATCGGGATGAGACGGCCGTCTTCACCCCACGTCTGGGTCATGCCCAGCTTCGTGCCGAGCAGAGCCTTGACCGGCTTGCTGGCAGTAGCCTGCTTGGAGTTCATTGTCTTCTACCTCAGAGCTTGATTTCCACGTTGACGTCCGCCGGAAGATCGAGACGGCGGAGGCTGTCGATCGTCTTCAGAGTCGGATCAACGATGTCGATGAGGCGCTTATGCGTGCGCATCTCGAATTGCTCGCGCGAGTCCTTGTACTTGTGCGGCGAGCGGACGACGACGAACACGTTCTTTTCCGTCGGGAGCGGCACGGGGCCGACAACCTTCGCGCCGGTACGCGTGACCTCGTCGACGAGCTTCTTGGCTGCGCTGTCGATGACCTCGTGGTCATACGACTTCAGCCGAATGCGGATCTTCTGTCCCGCCATGGCGCGTCTACCTCTCTTTTTCCTCGGTGTCCCGGTACCAGCACTCGGGCGTGTCGTACGGAGGAAAACCGCTCAAGCCAGCCCTATGTGAGGTAAGAACACCAGTTATCATTCACATCAGCGCAAATCCTCATTGGATTCGCGTCCGATAAGCTTCACTCAGAAACGCGCGTGGCGTTTCAAGCAACTTGTCTAGTATGGCCGATTCAGAGCACTTTACGCAAGTGGAGCTGGCCATTAGTGGTGCGGAACTCACCACACTTGCCCTCTAAAACGAGAATCGCTGGGATTATCCACACGTCCCAGCGGTTCCCACAAAACACGGTACGCCTCCTCTATGCGGAGATGACGGACCGCGGGAATGACGTGGGTTTAATGAAGAAGCTAATGACTCCTCCCACCGCCATAGCGATACTCCCCATAAGGAGCAGTATTACACCCACTCCTACCCCGTCGGCCGCCGACGAAGCGACGGCGAGTAGCAGGCCGCTCACTCCGAGCGCGAAGAAACCGCCTGCAACAGCAAGAATGCTACCCGTGACCTGTAGCGAAGACTTTGACATAAAGCTTGTGATGGTCCCGAGTGTTGCCACCGCCAAACCAACTAAGAGCAAGAGCACCCCGATGAAAGCCGCCGGCGTCGAGGCACTACCGAACCAGGTGACGTTACCGTATTGCCATCCCACCGAATACACCGGCAATAAAACGCTAATAAACATAAGAAGTCCACCGACAGCGGAAATCATAAGCGGCCAGTTACGAGCCACATTAGCTTTGCGCCGCGGTGGTTGCGCGAAGTAACCATATCCTGGTAGCGCGTACTGGTGAGCGCTGGAATACGGCATACCCGGAGCCGCCGGTTGGTAGCCTGCTCCGCTCGAATTTCCCGGAAATCCCGGCTGCGGTTGTTGCCCGTTATTCGGCAAGTAACCACCCTGGGCACTGTTACCGTAACCATTGGGGGCAGGGTAATTATGATGCTGCTCCGACATTGTTTCTCCTTGAATTTTGCTAAAAGCTAGCCTTCATTCGATTTTAGACCACTCCAGCCTTGCCTCCCGCTAGTAGCCACGTGCTGGGCTGAGAAGAAACAGCACGAAGGCGAGGTCTCTCAGATTTTTAAAAGCGGCGTGCCCCGGTACATACCGGAGCACGCCGCTTGATTCAGAAGAATCTACTCTGGAAGTTGAACTACTTGATGATCTTGGTGACACGCCCTGAACCGACCGTGTGGCCACCCTCGCGGATAGCGAAGCCGAGGCCCTCTTCCATGGCGATCGGGTGAATGAGCTCAACCGACATCTCGGTGTTGTCGCCAGGCATAACCATCTCGGTGCCCTCGGGGAGGGTGATGGTGCCGGTGACGTCCGTGGTGCGGAAGTAGAACTGCGGACGGTAGTTGGTGAAGAACGGATTGTGACGGCCGCCTTCTTCCTTCTTCAGAACGTAGACCTGAGCCTCGAACTGGGTGTGCGGGTGGATCGAGCCCGGAATCGCAACGACCTGGCCGCGCTCAACGTCTTCGCGGTTGATGCCGCGCAGAAGAAGACCGCAGTTTTCGCCGGCTTCGGCGTAGTCCATCGACTTGTGGAACATCTCAATACCGGTAACGGTGGTCTTCTGAGCGTCGCGGATGCCGAGGATTTCAACTTCGGAGTTGATCGGTAGCTGACCACGCTCCACACGACCGGTCACAACGGTGCCACGGCCGGTAATGGTGAAGACGTCCTCAATCGGCATGAGGAAGGGCTTCTCGGTGTCGCGAACCGGATCATCAAAGTACTCGTCGACCTGGCCCATGAGCTCTTCAACAGCGCCAACCCACTTCTCGTCGCCTTCCAGCGCCTTGAGGGCGGAAACGCGCACGACGGGGAGGTCATCCCCCGGGTAGCCCTGGTCGGAGAGAAGCTCACGGGTCTCCATCTCCACGAGCTCGAGGAGCTCGTCGTCGTCGACCATATCCGACTTGTTGAGCGCAACGATGATCTGCGGCACGCCAACCTGGCGAGCGAGCAGGACGTGCTCACGAGTCTGAGCCATCGGGCCGTCGGTGGCCGCAACCACGAGGATCGCGCCGTCCATCTGAGCAGCACCGGTAATCATGTTCTTGATGTAATCGGCGTGACCGGGGGCGTCTACGTGAGCGTAGTGACGCTTCTCGGTCTGGTACTCAACGTGAGAAACGTTGATGGTAATACCACGCTGACGCTCTTCCGGAGCGTTGTCGACCTGATCGAACGGGGTGAACTCGTTCAGATCCGGGTACTTATCCGCGAGCACCTTGGTAATCGCGGCGGTCAACGTCGTCTTACCGTGATCGACGTGACCGATGGTGCCGATATTCATGTGCACCTTGGACTTATCGTACTTGGCCTTCGCCACTGGGCCCTCCTGGGACTCTAACTAAATTTACTTACAGCTTTGTGGACTGATGCTTGCGCACCCGCCCGTGTCGAATCAACAGTTCCCTATTGTAATCGAAAAGGGACGTTATTCGCCGTGGGCCTTCGCCACGATTTCGTCGGCTACCGCCTTCGGGACTTCCGCGTAGGATCCGGCCTGCATCGAGTAGACTGCGCGACCCTGGGTCTTCGAACGGAGATCACCAACGTAACCGAACATCTCGCTCAGCGGGACATCCGCGCGAATGATTTTCACACCGCGCGAATCTTCCATCGAACGAATCGTACCGCGCCGAGAGTTCAAATCGCCGATTACATCGCCCATGTACTCTTCGGGGGTGCGAACTTCCACATCCATAATGGGCTCCAGGAGAACAGGCTTGGCGCGCTTTGCGGCCTCCTTGAACACCTGGTTACCCGCGATCTTGAACGCAAGCTCGGAAGAGTCGACGTCGTGGTAGGCGCCGTCCTCGAGCGTAGCCTTCACACCTTCCACCGGGAAACCGGCGAGGATGCCGTTTTGCATGGCCTCCTGAATGCCTTCGTCCACCGACGGGATGTATTCCTTCGGAACGCGTCCACCCGTAACAGCGTTGACGAACTCGTAAGAATGTCCGTCTTCGGTGGCCTCCAGCGGCTCAATCGTCACAATGACGCGAGCGAACTGGCCCGAACCACCGGTCTGCTTCTTGTGGGTGTACTCGACCGATTCGACCTTCTTGCGGATCGTCTCTCGGTAGGCAACCATCGGCGCGCCGACGTTCGCGTCAACCTTGAACTCACGCTTCATGCGATCGACCAGAATGTCGAGGTGCAGCTCGCCCATACCGCCAATAACGGTCTGGCCGGTTTCTTCATCCTGGCGAACGGTGAAGGTCGGATCCTCTTCCGCAAGCTTCTGAATAGCGATGGAGAGCTTCTCCTGGTCGCCCTTCGACTTCGGCTCAATAGCCACGTGAATCACGGGCTCCGGGAACGTCATCGACTCGAGCACGATCGGGGCATCCTGAGCGCACAGCGTGTCGCCCGTGGTGGTGTCCTTCATACCAACGAACGCGTAGATGTGACCAGCGTGGGCAACTTCAACCGGGATTTCCTGGTTGGAGTGCATCTGGAACATCTTGCCGATGCGCTCCTTCTTACCCTTGATGGAGTTGAGAACCTGATCGCCCTGCGAAACCTTACCCGAGTAAACACGCACGTACGTGAGCTTGCCATAGAAGGGATGAACCGCAATCTTGAAGGCCAGAGCCGAGAACGGTTCCTTCTCCGTAGCGTGACGCTCGAGGTTCTCGCCCTCTTCCTCGTGGCCGGGCTTGAAGCCCTTCACGGCCTCGATATCAATCGGGGCCGGGAGGAAGTTGACGACGCCGTCGAGCAGGGGCTGGACGCCCTTGTTCTTGTAAGCCGAACCGGCGAAAACCGGGTAGATCTCGGAGGCGATGGTACGAATACGCACGCCCTTGATGATCTCTTCGGTGCTTAGCTCGCCGTCCTCGAGGTACTTCTCCATCAGGTCGTCATTCGCTTCCGCTGCGAGCTCCATGAGCTCGGAGCGATAAAGCTCGGCCTGATCCTGAAGCTCTGCCGGAATCTCCTCTTCTTCGACGATGGCGCCGAAGGTCGCGTTGCCGCTCGCATCCGTTTCGGGAAAGCGAATCGCCTTCATCGAAAGGACGTCGACGACGCCGGAAAGATCCGACTCCGCGCCGATCGGGAAGGTGACAACAGCCGGGGTAGCCTTGAGGCGATCGCGAATGGTCGACAGCGTGTACTCGAAGTCTGCACCGAGCTTGTCCATTTTGTTGACGAAGCAAATACGAGGAACGCCGTACTTATCAGCCTGACGCCACACGGTCTCAGACTGCGGCTCCACGCCTTCCTTACCGTCGAACACGGTAATGGCGCCGTCCAGCACACGTAGCGAACGCTCCACCTCAACGGTGAAGTCCACGTGACCGGGGGTGTCGATGATGTTGAACTGGTATCCCTTCCAGAAGGCGGTTACCGCGGCGGACGTAATCGTAATGCCGCGTTCCTTTTCCTGGGCCATCCAGTCCGTCGTCGACGCACCGTCGTGGGTTTCGCCAAGCTTGTGGTTGATGCCGGTGTAGAAGAGGACACGTTCGGTAGTAGTGGTTTTGCCGGCATCGATGTGTGCCATGATGCCGATGTTACGGACCTGCTTGAGGTCGGTAAGCGCTTTCACTTCTTGTGCCACGTTTGTTTAGCTCTCTCTTGTGTAACGGTGCCGCGCTCACACGCGGACCTCGTGATTACCAGCGGTAGTGAGCGAAAGCCTTGTTGGCTTCCGCCATACGGTGAGTATCCTCGCGGCGCTTCACAGCGGCACCCAGGCCGTTGGAGGCGTCGAGAATCTCGTTGAGGAGGCGATCCTGCATGGTGTGCTCGCGGCGCTGGCGCGCGTACTCAACGAGCCAACGCAACCCGAGCGCGGTGGCGCGGGTGGCGTGCACGGGAACAGGCACCTGGTAGGTGGCGCCACCAACACGGCGGGAACGAACCTCAAGCTGCGGCTTGATGTTGTCCAGCGCGCGTTTGAAGACGCTCAGCGCATCCTGGTCAGTCTTTTCTGCGGCGCCGGCGAGCGCACCGTAAACGATGGCCTGCGCCTTGGACTTCTTACCGTCAACCAGCACGATGTTCACGAGCTGGGTAACCAGCTGCGAATCGTAAACCGGATCCGGAATGATTTCACGCTTCTTGACGGGACCCTTACGAGGCATCCTTACTTCTCCTTCTTCACGCCGTAACGCGAGCGGGCCTGGTTTCGGCCACGCACGCCCTGCGTGTCGAGAGCGCCACGCACGATCTTGTAACGAACACCGGGGAGGTCCTTCACGCCGCCGCCGCGCACGAGCACAATCGAGTGCTCCTGCAGGTTGTGGCCTTCGCCAGGAATGTAGGCGGTTACCTCAATGCCGGTGGACAGGCGAACACGGGCCACCTTGCGCAGGGCCGAGTTCGGCTTCTTCGGGGTGGTTGTGAATACGCGGGTGCACACCCCTCGACGCTGCGGGCTCCCCTTGAGCGCCCGTCGCTTGGAGGCGCGCTTCTTCTTCGAGCGGCCCTCGCGGACCAACTGCTGAATAGTAGGCACTATTTCTCCTGTTTAGAAAATGAATATTTTGTGTTCGCCAAGTTGGTGGAACGCACACCGCTCATCCTCGGGAGTAAACCATTTTTCGCAAAACGGTTCACGAGATCCAACTCGCGAACTGGCAACCCTACCAAGATTAGCCGTTTGACTCTCCCACCGTCAAAGGTAATAGGGCCGCGGTGTCCGGTACCACAAGAAAAAGCGCCCCCTTCCGGCCCGGCCGAAAGGGGGAACGCCCTACTTGTCCTTTTCTGGTTGCCTATGACGCATCGCTAGGCGCTCCTGCCGAGCCCTAGAATGCGCCGTAGCCGGCACCCAGATCGAAGTAGTTGAAATCGCTGTAGCCGTAGGCATCGTCGAACGGATCAAGCATCTGAGCCGCAAAGCCGTTGTTCTTCTCGAACTCCACCTTCGCCTCCTGCGTGGGCTCAACGTCCACGTGCTTGAGCGCCTCGAAGCCGGTACCGGCCGGGATGAGCTTACCGAGGATAACGTTTTCCTTGAGGCCAGCCAACGGATCGGACTTGCCTTCCAGCGCCGCCTCGGTGAGAACTCGAGTGGTCTCCTGGAAGGAGGCCGCCGAGAGCCACGAATCGGTAGCCAGCGAAGCCTTGGTAATACCCATCAGCTCCGGACGCCCGGCCGCGGGCTTGCCACCCTCGGCCATCGCGGCGCGGTTCTCATCCTCGAAACGCGGAACCTCGACGAGCTCGCCCGGAAGCAAGTTCGTGGTGCCCGAATCGAGAACCGTCACGCGGCGCAACATCTGGCGCACAATAATTTCAATGTGCTTATCGTGGATATCCACGCCCTGGCTACGGTAAACGTCCTGCACCTCATTAACGATGTGCTCCTGGACCTTGCGGCGCCCGGAAATACGAAGCAACTTCTTCGGATCCACGGAGCCTTCAACCAGCTGCTGGCCAACGCTCACGCGCCCGCCCTCTTCCACGAAGAGCTTGGCGCGCTTGGATACCTGGTAGACCAAATCATCTTCGCCGTCGTCACGCACCACGATCAGGCGGCGCATGCGCTCACCATCTTCAATCTTGAGCGTGCCGGCAGCCTCCGCGATCGGTGCTTCGCCCTTCGGGGTACGCGCCTCAAAGAGTTCCTGTACACGCGGAAGACCCTGGGTGATGTCGTCCGCCGAAGCCGAACCACCGGTGTGGAACGTACGCATCGTCAGCTGGGTACCCGGCTCACCAATCGACTGGGCAGCAACAATACCAACCGCTTCGCCCAGGTCCACCAGCTGGCCGGTGGCCATGGAGCGGCCGTAGCACAGCGCGCAGGTACCGTGGCGAGCCTGGCAGGTGAGCACGGAGCGAATCTTCACTTCCGTCACGCCCGCCAGCAGAAGCTGATCGATCATATCGTCGCCGATATCCGAGCCGCCCTCGGCCAACACATTGCCGTCCTCATCGGTGATATCCGAGAGGAGGGTGCGAGCGTAAACCGAGGTGTCAAGGGTTTCCTCGCGCACGAGGATATCCTTCGGGGCCTTGAGCGAACCGTCCACCGGCTCCTCCAGCACGCGCTCTTCAAAACGAACCGGCCCTTCGGGCGCGTCCATCTCAATGTAAACGCGCTGACCGAACAGGCTGGCGGGAACCTCGCTACCGGCCGGGATCCGCTCCGCGATCTTCTTCGTCAAGCCGCGGCGGGTCTGGCAGTCGTACTCGTTGACGATAACGTCCTGCGAGACGTCCACCAGACGACGGGTCAGGTAACCGGAGTCCGCAGTACGAAGCGCGGTATCCGCCAGACCCTTACGAGCGCCATGGGTAGCCGAGAAGTATTCGAGAACCGACAGGCCCTCTCGGTAGGAGGCGATAATCGGACGGGGAATAATCGCACCGTTCGGGTCCGCCACCAGGCCACGCATACCGGCGATCTGGCGCATCTGCTCCCAGTTACCACGGGCACCGGAGGTAACCATCTGGTTCACGGTGTTATCCGGGGTAAAGTTCTTGCGCATCACCTTAGCGATATCGTCGGTGACCGTGGACCATAGATCCACCAGGTCACGGCGGCGATCCTCGTCCTCAATACGGCCGGTGAGGAACTGGTTTTCGATAACGGCGGCCTTCTTTTCGGCTTCCGCAATAATCGCCGGCTTCTCGTCAGGTACGACGACGTCGGACACCGCAATCGTCACGCCCGAACGGCCAGCCCAGTAGAAGCCGGTGTTCTTAATGGCGTCGAGCGAGGCGGCCACATCGCCCTTATCGTAACGCTCGGCCAAGCTATTAATGATCTTGCCGAGGGTCTTCTTGTCCACCACGTCATTCACGTACGGGAAGGAAGTGGGCAGGGCGTTATTGAAGATAGCGCGGCCAAGGGTCGTCTCCAGCACGTAAGGCGTGCCCGGGGTGTGATTCTCCGGAGCCTTCCAGCCCTGCGGAGGAACGACGTCGGCCTCAAAACGAATGTTGCACAAGGAATTGAGCGAGAGCTGACCCAGGTCATAGGCCATACGCGCCTCGGCCACCGAGGAAAACCAGTTCCCCGCGCCAGCCTTTCCATCACGCAAGCGAGTCAGACCGTAGATACCGATGATCATGTCCTGGGAGGGCATGGTAACCGGGCGGCCGTCGGACGGCTTGAGAATATTATTCGAGGAAAGCATGAGCACGCGGGCCTCGGCCTGCGCCTCCACCGAAAGCGGCAGGTGCACGGCCATCTGGTCACCGTCGAAGTCGGCGTTGAACGCGCCGCACACGAGCGGGTGGAGGCGAATTGCCTTACCTTCAACCAGCTGCGGCTCGAAGGCCTGAATACCCAGGCGGTGCAGGGTAGGCGCACGGTTGAGCAGTACCGGGTGCTCGCGAATAACCTCTTCGAGAACGTCCCACACCTGCCCGTCCTGGCGCTCGACCAGGCGCTTCGCCGCCTTGATGTTCTTGGCAATATCCAAATCCACCAGGCGCTTTTGCACGAAGGGCTTAAACAGCTCAAGGGCCATTACGGTCGGCAGACCGCACTGGTGAAGCTTGAGGGTCGGGCCCACCACGATAACGGAACGGCCCGAGTAGTCCACGCGCTTACCCAGCAGGTTCTGACGGAAACGACCCTGCTTGCCCTTGAGCATATCGGCCAGGGACTTCAGCGGACGGTTGCCCGCACCCTGCACCGGGCGTCCACGCCGGCCATTATCGAAGAGCGCGTCCACAGATTCCTGCAACATGCGCTTCTCGTTGTTGACCATAATCTCCGGCGCGTGCAGATCAAGCATGCGCTTAAGGCGGTTATTTCGGTTAATCACGCGGCGATACAGATCATTGAGATCGGAGGTCGCGAAGCGGCCGCCGTCGAGCTGCACCATCGGGCGCAAATCCGGCGGGATGACCGGAATCGCGTCCAGTACCATCGCCTCGGGCTTAGTACCCGAGCGCAAGAAGGCGTTGACGACCTTGATGCGCTTGAGAGCGCGAGCCTTCTTCTGAGCGGTGCCGGTTTCAATCTCCTCCACCAGCTTGTCGCGCTCAGCCTCCAAATCGAAGGTACGCAGGCGTGCCTGGATGGCCTCGGCACCGCGCGAAGCTTCGAAGTAATCGCCGTAGCGGGCTTCCATTTCGCGGTACAGATCCTCGTCACCTTCGAGGTCGCCCACCTTGAGCTTGCTGAAGCGATCCCACATGAGCTCCAGGCGCTCCAGCTCGCGATCGGACTTGCGGCGAATACGGCCCAGATCCGACTCACCGGCGCGCTTGATCTTGGCGCGCTCAGCGGCGTCGGCTCCGTCTGCCTCAGCATCGGCAAGCTCCTTTTCCAGCTCCTGCTGACGGGCTTCCAAATCGGCGTCGCGCTGCTTTTCGAGCGCCTTGCGCTCCAGCTCGTACTCGGATAGGAGGGTCGGCATATCCTCGCGGCGGGCTTCCTCATCAACGGAGGTCACCATATAGGCGGCGAAGTAAATAACCTTCTCCAAGTCCTTCGGAGCGATATCCATCAGGTAACCGAGGCGCGAAGGCACGCCCTTGAAGTACCAAATGTGGGTAACCGGAGCCGCCAGCTCGATATGAGCCATGCGCTCGCGGCGCACCTTGGAGCGGGTTACTTCCACTCCGCAACGCTCGCACACGATTCCCTTGAAGCGGGGACGCTTGTACTTACCGCAGGCGCACTCCCAATCGCGGGTAGGGCCAAAGATCTGCTCGCCGAAAAGGCCATCCTTTTCCGGCTTGAGCGTGCGGTAGTTAATGGTTTCTGGCTTCTTGACCTCGCCGTGAGACCACGAACGTACGTCATCAGACGTGGCAAGAGCAATTTTAATCTGGTCAAAACGATTGACGTCGAGCAAGATTCCTACTTCCTCAAGAGTTTTGCACCAATGGATCCAAAGTGTTTTCGTTGGGCCGGGCGGGCGCAGAGCCCGGCCCAACGGATGTAGTCGTTAGAAATCCGCTCCGGTGGAGAGGCCTTCCAAACCGGTTTCGACGGCGGGGGCAACAGCGGCTTCTTCCTCACCGTTTGCCGGCGCGGAGTAGCGCTCCTCTTCGTCTTCCAGATCGATGACTTCTCCTGCTCCGTCCAGTGCCTCAACATTCAGGCACAGCGAGCGCATCTCGTACATAAGAACCTTGAAGGATTCGGGGATTCCCGGCTCGGGAACGTTGTCCCCCTTCACGATTGCTTCGAAAACCTTGACGCGGCCGACGGTATCGTCCGACTTAATGGTCAGCATTTCCTGCAGGGTGTTGGCGGCGCCGTAAGCTTCGAGCGCCCACACTTCCATCTCACCGAAACGCTGCCCGCCGAACTGAGCCTTTCCGCCCAGCGGCTGCTGGGTAACCATCGAGTAGGGCCCGGTCGAACGCGCGTGGATCTTATCGTCCACGAGGTGGTGCAGCTTGAGCATGTACATGTAGCCAACCGAAACCGGCTCCGGGAACTGCTCGCCAGTGCGTCCGTCGAACAGACGCGCCTTGCCGTACTCGTTCACCAGGCGATCGCCGTCGCGGTTCGGCAGGGTGTTACGGAGCAGACCGGAAACTTCAGCCGGAGTAGCACCGTCGAACACCGGGGTGGCAACGCGCTGACGCGGCTTGGCACGAAGAACCTGGTCCGGAAGGGTCTGCGCCCACGCCTCGCCGTTCTCACGCGCCTCGCTGGCATCCCAGCCCTGGCTGGCGATCCAGCCCAGGTGCAGTTCGTAGACCTGGCCGAGGTTCATTCGCGAGGGCACACCCAGCGGGTTGAGGATGATATCGACCGGGGTTCCATCCGCCATGAACGGCATATCTTCCACCGGGAGAATCTTGGAGATAACACCCTTATTTCCGTGACGGCCGGCCATCTTGTCACCCACGGTGATCTTGCGGCGCTGAGCCACGTACACGCGCACGGTTTCGTTGACGTCGTTGGGAAGCTCGTCGTTGTTCTCGGCGGTGAACTGGCGGACGCCAATCACAATACCGGTCTCGCCGTGCGGCACGCGCAGCGAGGTATCGCGAACTTCCTTGGCCTTCTCTCCAAAGATGGCGCGTAGCAGGCGCTCTTCGGAGGTGAGCTCGGTTTCGCCCTTCGGGGTGATCTTGCCGACCAGGATATCCCCGGCGCGAACCTCAGCACCCACGCGGATAATTCCATGCTCGTCGAGGTGGGAAAGCATCTCTTCGGAGACGTTAGGAATATCGCGGGTTACCTCTTCCGGTCCGAGCTTGGTGTCGCGGGCGTCAACCTCGTGCTCCTCAATATGAATCGAGGTGAGGAGGTCGTCCTGCACGCAACGCTCGGAGAGAATAATGGCGTCCTCGTAGTTGTAGCCGTTCCAGGCCATAAAGGCGACCAGAAGGTTCTTACCCAGCGCGAGCTCGCCGCCCTCGGTTGCCGGACCATCGGCAATCAGGGTGCCGGCCTCAATGCGATCGCCCTCCGAAACGCACACCTTCTGATTAATGGTGTTGCCCGGGTTGGAGCGCTCGAACTTCTGCATCTTGTAGATGACGTGGCGTCCATCGTCCTGCTCAACGTGCACGGCGTCGGCGTCGACCTCGGTTACCACGCCGGGAGCCGCGCCAATCGTCACGTCGCCGGCGTCGACCGCGGTACGCATTTCCCAACCGGTACCCACAAACGGGGACTCGGGGTTAATGAGCGGAACCGCCTGGCGCTGCATGTTGGCACCCATAAGGGCTCGGTTGGCGTCGTCGTGCTCGAGGAACGGGATCATACCCGAACCAATGGACACCATCTGACGCGCCGAAACGTCCATGTAGTCGATTTCTTCCACCGGAACCAGCGCCGGCTCGCCGCCGGGCACGCGCACCAGGGCTTCTTCCTGCAGGAAGTTGCCGTCCTCATCAAGCGGGGTTTCCGCCTGCGCAATGTTCACGGTGTCTTCGTCGCCGGCCTGCAGGTAGTCGATCTCGTCGGTGACGCGACCGCCCACAACCTTGCGGTAAGGGGTTTCGATGAAACCGAAGGGATTAATACGCGCGAAGGACGCGAGCGAACCGATCAGACCAATGTTCGGGCCTTCAGGGGTTTCAATCGGGCACATACGGCCGTAGTGAGACGGGTGAACGTCTCGCACTTCCATACCGGCGCGATCACGCGAAAGACCGCCCGGGCCCAGAGCCGAAAGACGCCGCTTGTGGGTCAGACCCGCCAGCGGGTTGTTCTGATCCATGAACTGCGAGAGCTGGGAGGTTCCGAAGAACTCCTTAATCGCGGCCACGATCGGACGGATGTTAATGAGCGACGACGGCGTAATGGCCTCGGCGTCCTGGGTGGTCATGCGCTCGCGCACCATGCGATCGAGGCGAGAAAGCCCGGTTCGGAACTGGTTCTGAATCAGCTCGCCCACCGCGCGCACGCGTCGGTTGGAGAAGTTATCGATATCATCGGTGGCGATGCGGACGGGCTGGCCGCCCTCAACCACGGTGACCTCGGGGTACTCGCCGTTCTCTCCCATGGCATCCAGGCCCTGGTGCAGAGCCAGCATGTACTTAATGGCGCCCAAGATATCTTGCAGGGTCAGCTCACGCTCGTCATTTTCGGGCTCGCCGAGCTTGCTATTGATCTTGTAGCGGCCAACCTTCGCGGTGTCATAACGCTTGGGGTTGAAGTAGAAGTTATTGAGCAGGGTGCGGCCAGCTTCCGCCGTCGGCGGCTCACCCGGACGCAACTTACGGTACAGATCCTGTAGCGCCTCTTCCTGGGTGTGGACGGTGTCCTTCTCCATGGTGTCGATGAGCACCGGGTAATCCTTGAACTCCTCGCGGATCTCGGACTCGTCCATGCCGAGCGCCTTGAGGAATACGGTGATCGACTGCTTACGCTTGCGGTCCACGCGCACGCCCACCGAATCGCGCTTGTCAATCTCGAACTCGAGCCAGGCACCGCGCGAAGGGATGAACTTCGTGCCGTAGATATCCTTATCCGAGTTCTTATCCGGGGTGCGCTCGAAGTAGACACCCGGGGAACGAACGAGCTGGGAGACCACAACGCGCTCGGTACCGTTAATAATGAAGGTACCGCGATCCGTCATCAGCGGGAAATCGCCAATGAAGGTGGTCTGTGACTTGATTTCGCCCGTTTCGTAGTTCTGGAACTCCGCCGTTACGTACAGCGGCGCAGAATAGGTCAGATCCCGCTCGCGGCACTCGAGAATTGAGTACTTGGGATCTTCCAAATGCGGGCTCGAAAGAACCAGCCCCATGGTTTGGGCGGCGTTTTCGATAGGGGAAATCTCTTCGAAGATCTCTTCGAGTCCCGATTTCGAACCCGGATTTTCTGCGGCCCACTTCTGTGAGCCAATGAGCCACCCGAAGCTATCGGTCTGAATTCCCAAGAGGTTAGGTACCTCGAGAGGCTCGTGAATCTTAGCGAAAGAAACGCGGTCAACTACCGGCTTGCCGTTTCTTGCGGCGAGCGAGTATGTGCGCGAAGCAGCCAAAGTGGATCCTTCCCTGACGTAGCAAATGATGCAAAGGGACAATCCGACCCGAAATTAGCGCTGAGCTGGCGTCGCTCGATGTCTACTGGCGTTCTTGCTAGGACATCGGAAACTGCAAACCGGAGGCATTACGGGCATAGGAGTGTCATCGCAAATATCCACAGTACACCCGGAGCGCACGAAACACCAAGCCCCTCTTCCTGTGGAGGGGATCACCAGACTTCATCGTCCGGAGTTACTTTCGCACATACTTTCGCCGCTTGCAAGTGACTCGCCCAAGGTTGTGGTGTTTTTAGCGAATTCCGGATCGAAAACCTCGGTGCGCATAGTAACTTCCGTCCGCACCGGAACGAAGCCGTGGCGCATGTAGAACTCGTTGGCGCCCGAGGGGCTTTCGGAATCGACGTCGAGGGAGACGATCTCATAACCGGCCTGCGCCGCCGCTCGCACCGCGCGCTCGAGGATACCCCGGGCAATGCCACGCCCGCGTGCGGCCCGCGCGGTTCCGAGGAACTCCATATATGCCTCGCCCGCGCCGTGGTCATCAGTGACGAGATACCCGAGGAGCTGGCCCGTTTCGGTATCTTCCGCGGCCAGGGAGACTCGCCAATCGCGCCGGCGGCTGTTCCACACCTCTGGCCAGGTTTCGGCATCGAAGGCCCAGTCTCCCCAGTGATCCTTGAATACCTCGTGGTGCAGGCGGCCCACCCGACTCATATCCTCTTCTTGCAGGGTGCGGAAATGCACCCCTTCCACCGCGGGCACGGTGATGCGTTCGGCCCGCCGGGACATCACCGTCCAGTACCGCGCGGGTGCGTAGCCGCGGCGGGCGTAGAACTTCACCTGGGCATCATCGTGCATCCAGGCGGAGGCTTCAATAAAGTAGCGCCGCCCCGGGAAACGCTCCGCGGCCAGCTCCCCCGCCCGTGTCTCAAGCCGCGCGGTGAGTTCTGACCCGATCCCGGCCTGCCGGTATTCCGGATCGACGAGTCCAAAAACCAGTGCGCGCACCAGTTCTGGCTCGTCTCCCGGGAAACTGCTTTCGGGCACCAGGTGGCTGGACGTTGTGGCATATCCCGCGGCTACGAGCCGCTCAGCGTCCCACGCTCCCAGGGAGTTGCGTTCAAGATCAAGGCCTTCTGCAGCGGCGTCGTGCACGTCAGCTTCGGAAACCTCCACCGCGGGGCTCGAGTCACGCTTGGCTACCGCCCGGCTCAGCGCCGCAAAACTCCGGGCGTCGTCCTCGCTCAGCGCCTTCCACGTCAACTCCATTTTTCCTCACTCCTCGGCAACTCCGCACGCGCGGCGAACGCCCAGCACGCTAGAGACTTTCGCGCAAAAAAGCAAGTGGGCCCCGGGAAACCCGGGGCCCACTTGCATGAGCTAGATCGAGCGGCGCGCGGCTTGGCGCTACCGCTCTAAAGCGCCAACTTACTTGACGGAAACCGTGGCGCCGGCGCCCTCGAGGGCTTCCTTGGCGGCGTTCGCGGCATCCTGGTCAACGCCCTCGAGCACGGCCTTGGGGGCCGAGTCAACGAGGTCCTTGGCTTCCTTCAGGCCGAGGGAGGTCAGCGCACGGACTTCCTTGATGACCTGAACCTTCTTGTCGCCAGCGGCTTCGAGAACGACGTCGAACGAGGTCTTCTCTTCAGCGGCGGCGCCACCCTCGGCGCCAGCGGCGGCCGGAGCAGCGGCGGCAACCGGAGCAGCCGCGGTAACGTCAAATTCCTCTTCGAAAGCCTTGACGAAATCGTTGAGCTCGACGAGGGTGAGCTCCTTGAAAGCTTCGATGAGCTCTTCGGTGGAGAGCTTAGCCATGATGGCCTTCCTTCCCGCTCTTGACTGAGCGATTTATTGTGCCCGGATGGGCGAAGTTCTTTTTGTGGTGAAGATTCCGCGGCCTTAGGCAGCGGCCTCTTCAGTCTTCTGACGCAGGGCTTCGACGGTACGAACCGCCTTGGAAGCCGGAGCATCGAGTACGTAGGCAGTCTTGTAGAGGAGCGCCTTGAGTACGCCGGCAGACTTGCCCAGAAGAGTCTCGCGCGAATCGAGATCCGCAAGAGCCTTGACGCCGCTCGCATCGAGCAGCTGGCCTTCCATGTAGCCACCCTTCACCTGGAGCGCATCGTGCTCCGAAGCGAACTTCTTCATTGCCTTAGCAACGTTCGGAACTTCACCATTGATGAAGGCAAGCGCGTTCGGGCCCGAATGAAGCTCATCCGGAAGCTCGACGCCGGCCTGGGTAGCCGCAATATTTACTAGCGTATTCTTAGCGACCTTGTAGACGGCCTCACCCTGGAACGAACGGCGAAGATCCTTCATCTCGCCGACCGTCAGGCCACGGTACTCGGTGAACAGCACAGCGTTGGAGGTCTCGAAGAGCTCCTTGAGTTCCGCAATAGCTGCGTCCTTGTTATCCCGTGCCATGGGGCCTCCTTTCGGTCTAACCCGCTGGTTCCGCCCCGAGTAATACACAAAAAAGCCCCGCGCAGGAAAGCACGGGGCTCGCAATTCACGGCAACGCTAACGCGCCGGAGCTAAGCTCTGTATCTCACCTGCGCTGGCCTCTTGCGAGATTAACCCGAAATCGGGACCTGCGGTCTTTGGCGTGTATAAGAATAGCGGGCCTGCCGGCCCCGCGCCAGGGTCTGTGCGCTATTTCGCACCCGGCTAGCCGCTCCGCCGCAGTCCAGCACCTAAAGCACGGCGCCCGCCACCATGCACACGTACCCCGCAACGGCCACCGCCACAAACGCCTCGCGCCAGCGCGGGCGATCTAGCAACATGGCCGTGCTCGCCCCCACAAGCGGAATATTTGCCAGTCCGTAACGGCGGAAAATAAACGTGAAATAGGCGCCGTTATTGATGGCTTCGCGCACCTGCACCAGTAGCCCCACCACCAGGGGCCCGCTCAGGGCCTGGAAATGAAGCGGGCGCTGGGTAGCGTCTCGCAAGCCAAGTACAAAAGCCAGGATGGGCAGAGCCAACAGGAGCACAAAGGCAACGGTCCCCCACACCGCGGTCGTGGGGCCGTAAAGTTCCAGGGCCATATGCCAGGCGCCCTTGGGATTCGTCAGCCCGTAGGGCTGGGTGAGGGTCCAGAGCCAGGTGCCCGGGGAAACACCGTCGAGCGGGGCGGTCGAGACGCCGGTGATCGCCGGAACGAATCCGTCCGGGGTGCGCCGGTTTTGCAAGAAGCTCCAGCCCACGTAGGTCAGGCCCACCACCGCGACCTGGATTACGGCGTAAATCAATAGCGGCCGGCGCGCCCGGGCTCCCAGGCCCCCAAAACCCGGCCACAGCACACAAATCGCTAGCGCGCCAAGAAGGGTGAGCACACCGGAAATGGACATGACTCGAGAAAGGCAAATGAGCCCGGTGACGAAGGCGGGTACCCAGGGCGAGAAATTGTGGCGCACAAAGACCCGCGCTCCCATCCACACCGCGGCCGCCCCCGCGATTGCCCCAACCGCGTCATTGTGTACCATCACGGCCGGCCCGGCGATGGCGGGAGTTGCCAGCACCAAGAGCGCCCCGCCGAACGCGGCGATTCGCCCTACTTTCCACATGCGGATGGCGGCGTAAAGAAGCGTGATTCCGGCGGCGGTCAACAGTAGCGATGCGGCGCGCGCCCCGGTCACAAAGTCGCCAAGAAGCGGGGTGAGGACTTTCCCAATCGTTCCGGTTACCGCGAAGTAGAGCGGCGGATGGAAAGCGTTGTAGTTTTCCCCGCGGTAGGGATAATCCTTCACCGAGGTGCTTTCCCATTCGGAGCACGACGGCGGACGCACCACACCGGTGGCCTCGCTGGCGAAGTTACACGCCCAGGCCTGGCGGGCAAGATCTCCGAGCGGCTCGCCCTGCACCGGAATGTGCCCGGAACTTGCCTTGGCCGCGTAGTCGATGTAGGTCCACTCTCCCGAGGAATGAACGCTCGGGTGTTGGGCTAGCGCAACCCAGCCCCAGCCCAGCGCCAACACAAAAAGTAGCGCGGCGATCAAGCCGTCCGCCATCCCCGCACGCACATCGGCGCGCGCCGCTGAACGCCCACCCGCTCTGCCGGGCTCGGACTTTGTTCCGTAGGCCATCTATGCTCCTTCCTTTCGCGCGCCGGGCGCGGTCTGGAGTTAAAGACTAGCGGGGCCCGCTAGCTAAATTGCCAGCGGACCCCGCGAAGTTTCTGAGCGCCACAGCGCTCACGCGCCTGAGTTACAGGTAAATCCCGAGGCGCACAACCTCACTAGTCGTCTTCGCGACGCTTGGTGTAATCAAGCGGGATGCCCGGCCCCATGGTGGTGGAAACGGTGGCCTTCTTGATGTAACGACCCTTGGCGGAAGCCGGCTTGAGGCGAAGAATCTCCTCCTGAGCGGCAGCGTAGTTGTCCGTGAGCTGCTCGGTGGTGAACGAGGTGTTACCAACGATGAAGGCGAGGTTGCCGTTCTTGTCCACACGGAACTCAATACGGCCGCCCTTGATGTCCGCCACAGCCTTGGCCACATCCATGGTCACGGTGCCGGTCTTGGGGTTGGGCATAAGGCCACGCGGACCGAGCACACGGCCCAGGCGTCCGACCTTACCCATCATGTCCGGGGTTGCCACAGCGGCGTCGAAATCCGTGTAGCCACCCTGAACCTTGGCGATCAGATCGTCGTCGCCGACCTCGTCAGCTCCGGCATCGATAGCTTCCTGCGCACGCTCACCTTGTGCGAAGACGACGACCCGAGCCGTCTTACCGGTGCCGTGCGGCAGGGAAACCGTGCCGCGAACCATCTGATCCGCCTTACGCGGATCCACGCCGAGGCGGAACATAACTTCCACCGTGGCGTCAAACTTAGACGTATCCGTCTGCTTCGCGAGTTCGAATGCCTCGCGGGGCGTGTACAGCACGCCGGGGGCGATCTTTTCCGCCGCGGCGCGGTATGCCTTAGAGCGCTTTGCCATTTCTGCTTCTCCTTCTGCAGTTGTGGTGCAACGAGCCTGCGCGGGCCCTTCCACTGTTATGTTCGACGACGGCGCTCGCCGTTCGCCGATCCGGCCTTCGCGATTGTGCGCGAGCCGGGACGCGTTTAGATCGCGTCGGTGGTAATGCCCATCGAGCGGGCCGTGCCAGCAATAATGCGGGCGGCGTTATCAATGTCGTTAGCGTTGAGATCCGGTTCCTTGATCTTGGCGATCTCGCGGAGCTGATCGGCGGTCAGGTGACCAACCTTGTCCGTGTGCGGAGTGCCGGAGCCCTTGGCAACCCCAGCAGCCTTCTTAATCAGCTGGGCGGCCGGCGGGGTCTTGAGAACGAAGTCGAACGTACGATCTTCGTAAACGGTGATCTCAACGGGAACGATGTTTCCGCGCTGCGATTCGGTGGCGGCGTTGTAGGCCTTGGTGAACTCAACGATGTTCACGCCGTGCTGGCCGAGCGCCGGACCAACCGGCGGGGCCGGCGTGGCCTGGCCGGCAGGAATCTGCAGCTTAATGAAGCCTGCAACCTTCTTCTTCGGTGCCATATCGGGTCCTTTTCTGTGTTACTTTCTAGCGGCCATCACAATGGCTAGCGATGGCACAGCTATTCATTCTACGCACACAACCGCCGTCTGAAAAGAACGGCGGCTTGTGATACGCACCCCGAAGGAAATCCCTCGGGTGGTCTGAAATACTTGCGGGTTTTAGTCTTCCTTGTGGACCTGCGTAAAGGACAGCTCCACCGGGGTTTCCTGGCCCACCAGGGTCATCATGACGGTGAGGCGTTGGTTTGCGGCGTCGACGTCG
Source organism: Actinobaculum massiliense (assembly GCF_001457435.1). Taxonomy (GTDB): domain Bacteria; phylum Actinomycetota; class Actinomycetes; order Actinomycetales; family Actinomycetaceae; genus Actinobaculum; species Actinobaculum massiliense. The sequence goes on from NZ_LN881717.1 coordinate 498,097, forward strand.
GAAACGGTAGCCGGCATTCCCGCCCACGGCTCGGTGGTCAGGGTGACGGCGTCTCCCACCTCGAACGGGGAAACGGTAATCGGCTCGGAGGCCACCGCCTCGCCCGCAGCCTTCGCGGCAGCGGCGGCTTCCTGCTCCACCACCGGGGTGAGGAGATTGACGGTTTCATCCATGGTCAGGGCCACCGGATCGCGACCGTTACCCACAAAGCCGGTCACGCCATTGGTGGACTGCACCACGCGCCACGAATCATCGGTGAGGTTCATGCGCACCAGCACGTAGCCGGGCATGCGCACACGCTGCACCAGCTTGCGCTGGCCGCGGCGAATCTCGTAAACCTCTTCCATGGGGATTTCAATCTGATAGATGAAATCTTCCATATTCATGGTGACGAGACGGGCTTCAAGATCCTGCTTAACGCGCTTCTCGTAGCCGGAGTAGGTGTGGAGGACATACCAGCGGCCCTCGAGGCCCTTCAGGCGCTCGCGCACCTCTGCTTCGGTTACCGCGCTGGACTTTTCTTCGTCCTCCGCCGGCTCGGCTTGCGCCGTCCGCTCCTGGGACTCACCGTCCGTAGCTTCGCTAGCCGCGTCCTCTACCGAATCGGCATCCTCTACCGACTCGGGCGCCGCAACCTGATCAGCCGCCTCATCGGTGAGTGCGGAGGCGGGCTGTTCTTCTGGCATTGCCACCTGAGCCCCGGAATCTGCAGTATCCTCTGCGGCGCTAAAGAGGCCGCTCTGCTGGTGGTTATCCTCAGCCACGCTTCCCTACTTTCCTTCGGTCACAACTAACCGAAGATTAGGAAGGTTAGTTGACCAAATATCAAATCGAAAATACCTACGAAGATCATGATCGCAACCACGAACACGACGACGGTGATGAACATCTGCCAGAGCTCATCGCGCGTGGGCCGCTGAACTTTCTTCAGCTCGCTGAAAATCTCACGGAAGAACTGGGCGAGACGGGCAAAAATTCCCATTTTGTCCGCTGAGCTCCGCTTTGCTGCGGCTGTTGCTTGACTCACAGGTCAGCCCCTCTCTCCGATCTGTTCGATCAACGTTACCGGTTTGAGCAACCGGTCCGCAGGGTAGGAGGGACTCGAACCCCCAACCGTCGGTTTTGGAGACCGATGCGCTACCAATTGCGCCACTACCCTAGGTTGGAATCGAGCGGATTCGCTCGAATGCTTTCACAACTCGATTCATGTTACCCGCTAAGTGGCCTCGAGTCGAACCCCGGCGAGACATATCACATCAATGGTGTAATAGAGTCATGACAGCAAATGGTTCCACTCGCCGGGCTTCGCGCCGGCTCGCAGCAATTCACGGATCCGCCACCCTCGCCATTGACGCGCGAGCTAAAGAACTCGCCGCCGAGGGCTACCCGATTATTAGCTTCGGGATTGGCCAACCGAATTTCCCCACTCCGGCAAACATTGTTGACGCGGCGCAAATGGCCGCTGCCGATCCAGGCAACCACGGATACACGGCCTCCCCCGGCCTACCTGAGCTTCGCCGCGCCATTGCGAAGAAAACCCTGCGCGACTCGGGTGTGAGCGTGGATCCGGCCAATATTGTGGTGACCAATGGTGCCAAGCAAGCGAATTTCGAGGCTTGGGCCGCCATTTTGGATGAAGGGGATGAAGTGATTCTCCCCGCCCCTTATTGGACCACCTATCCAGAAGCTATTTCTTTCTACGGCGGTAAGCCGGTGGAGGTTTTCGCCGGACCGGAAAACGGCTACAAGGTCACCGCGGATCAGCTAGAGGCAGTGACGACGCCGGCTACCCGGGCACTTCTGCTCTGCTCCCCCAATAACCCCACCGGCGCCGTCTATTCGGCGGCCGAGCTGCAGGAAATTGGAGCCTGGGCCCTGCGCCACGGGATCTGGATTGTGGCTGATGAAATCTACGAATCATTAGTTTACGCGCCGGCCACCATGGCTTATCTACTCGCGGAAGTTCCCGAACTGGCAAACCAAACCCTGGTTATCTCCGGCGTGTCAAAGTCTTATGCAATGACGGGGTGGCGCCTGGGATGGCTATACGGCCCGGCCGACGTGATGGCCGCGGTGCGTAATTTGCACAGTCACTTGACGGGAAATGTGGCAAACGTGGTGCAGCGAGCCGCCATTGCGGCGCTTACCGGCCCCGCCGATTCGGTGGCCTCGATGCGCGAAGCTTTCGATCGCCGCCGGGCACACTTGGTGAAGCTCCTGCGGGAAGTGCGAGGTTTCCACGTTATTGAGCCGGAGGGGGCCTTCTACGTGTTCGTTGGGGTTGCGGATCTCCTTGGCACCCGGGTGCGCGGCCACGAGATCACTTCTTCGGCCGCTTTGGCGCAACTCTTGCTGGAGGAGGCCAGCGTGGCGGTCGTTCCCGGCGAAGCCTTTGGCACGCCCGGGTATCTGCGGTTCTCTTATGCGCTTTCCGACGCCGACCTAGAAGAAGGCGCCACGAGAATTAAGAAGCTTCTGCGCGCCTAACCCCCTCGCCGGGCGAGCGCCCAGGCACGCCGAGCCCGAAAACGTTGGGCTTACAAGTCTTAAACTGAAGGGGCACTCGGAGATTTCCGAGTGCCCCTTCGTGTTGGCCTCCCGCAGGATTATCTGCGGCCTATAGCCGGGAAAACCCTGGCGGGTAGCTACGCTAGCTAGCGGCGATCAACCATCGGTGTATCGACGCCGTCGGCGTTCCAGTCACCCACGAACTGCCCGTCGGTCGGGTCCCCGTATGCGTAGGCAGCCTGGGCGACGCCGTTGGACAGATCATTGCGAAGCAGGAACTTATTGCCGCGAACAACGCCAACGCCGTCGGCGCCGTCACCGTTCCAGTCGCCAATCACTACCTCATCGCCGTTATCACCGTAGGCGAAGACCACCGCGGCCTTGCCGTTGGCGAGATCCGCCTGGACGTAGAACGTGTTACCGCGGACGGCCACGAGCTCGCTAGCCAGGTCGGCGTCGAAGTTGCCGGCGAGGATGGTGTCGGTGGGGTTGCCGTAGGTTACCGTGCGCTCGGCAACGCCCGACTTGAGAGCGTTACGCATAAGCACCTGGTTGCCGCGAACGACGGCGATCGAGTCGCGTCCGTCGCCATCCCAATCGCCGACGATAACGCGATCATTTGCATCACCGTAGGTGAACTCGAACTGAGCCACACCGGTCCAGCCGTTGGTGCCCAGGAACTTGTTCCCGCGGTGAACCATCGGGGTATCCGTACCGTTACCGTCCCAGTCACCGAAGAGCACTTCGTCGGACCGGTCACCGTAGTTGATCACGCGATCCGCGGCGGGCTTGCCCCACTGATCCACGTAGAAGAAACCCCACTTACCCATCGGCGCCACCGGCTTCGGCTCGGCGGTCGGTTCGCCGGTCGGTTCGGTCGTCGGCTCATCGGTCGGCTCGGGAGCCGGCTTCGCCGGGATGAACAGATCGGCAACAGGCGCCGACTCGGTATCTACCCCAAGCGCGTTGAGCACGGTGTAGTGCAGATCGGTCTGGTCAGTACGGCCAATAACGTTCTCCGCACCCGGGCCAGAAGCCGCCACGCGGAGCTGGGCTCCGGTGTGGCCCTGATCGTAGCTATCGGCCTTCGGATCGTTGATCACCGAGTTGTTGTAGGAGAGGGTCATCGGATCCCCATCCGCGGTGAGCAGCGTGGTGGCAAGGCCAGCGGTATCCGCGCCAACCGCGGTGATCTGCGAGGTGTGGGCGTGATCGGCGGTGACCACAATCAGGGTCGGCTCACCGGTCTTCTTCACCCAGGCCTGCGCGGCCTGCACTGCTTGATCCAGATCATCGAGTTCGCCGATCTGGCCACAAGCGTCGCCGTCGTGATCAGCCTTATCAATCGAGGCGCCCTCAACCTGGAGGAAGAAGCCGTTCTCGTTGGCGAGGAGGTCCATGGCCTTGGTCGTCATCGCCGAGAGGCTCGGGATTTCGGCCGTGCGAGCGGGGTTCAGCTGGCAAGCGGCCGCGGTATCGGCCTTGTAGCCGTCCTCGGTAGGAATGGTCTCAAGGAAGTTACGCGGCATATTGCCCGGCGAGAACAAACCAATCAGCGGGGAATGCTGGTCAGCGGCGGTCACCGCGGCCAGCTCATCCGCCGTCGTCACAACCTGGAAGCCGTTGTTCTTCGCGTTTTCGAGCACCGACTTGCCGGCCTCCCACTTGGTGGCACCGGCCCACATACCGGAAACCTGAACTTCGGTGTCGAAATACTGGGCGCCGCCACCAAGCAGAACATCGAAGCGAGAATCGATCAGCTGCTCGGAAATCGAACCGCGTCCGCCGTTCTCGCGAGCGTCAGCGGCCTCAACGACCTTCTTGGTCCCGGAGGGAGCATAGGAGGAGCGCTTGGCCACGTGCGAGCCAATGGCGGCCGGTGTGGCGTCCTGCACCTCAGCGGTGGAGACGTTACCGATCTTTAGACCCTTTGCCTTCGCCTTCTCGGCCAAGTTCTGCACCGGCTTACCGTCGATGCCAACGCCGAGGGCGCCGTTGTAGGTCTTGGTGCCGGTAGCCCAACCAGTGCCAGAAGCCGCCGAATCGGTGACATAGTTGATGGTGCCGTCCTTATTCACCGAGAAGTGAGTGTAAGAACCGGTGTAATCGAGGTTATCGATGCCCGGCAGGCGGCCGTTGGCGCCGTAGAGGTAGTTACGAGCCGAGGTCAGCTCAGAGTCACCCATACCGTCACCAATGAAGAGCACCGCGTTCTTGGCCAAGCCGTCCGCCACGCGCTGCTGACCTTCCGGTCCGTACTGCGTAAAGTCGCCCGGCTGGGGGGCGCGGATCGAACCGTCAGCGTTGATAACCGCAACCACGTCACGCGAAGAAGCCGGCTTGGCGAGGTTGGCATCGGTAGCCGAGTCGCTCTTGTCCGGGTTCAGATCCAGGGCGTTCAAAACCGTGTAGAAAAGATCGGTCTGGTCGGTCTGACCAAGCACGTTCTCCTCGCCCGGTCCATAGGCGGCCACGCGCAGCTGGGCACCGGTGTGCTGCTGAGAACCGGCGTTGGTGCCGTCCTCGGCCACCGGGGTGGTGCCGTAGGCAATCGTCATCGTGGACTTCTTGTCCGCGGTGAGCAGGCGTGTGGTGGGCGCAACGTTGTCGCGGTTATCTCCCACGATCTGCGAGGTGTGCGAGTGATCAGCGGTGACGACGACGAGCGTGTTGCCGTCACGCTTGGCGAAATCAAGGGCTTCCTTGACAGCTTCGTCCAGGCGCTTGGTCTCACCAATCTGGCCGCAAGCATCCGAGCTGTGATCACGCTTATCAATCGAAGCGGACTCAACCTGCAGGAAGAAGCCCTTATCCGAGGTCGGATCATCGAGGAGCTCAATGGCCTTGCGGGTCATCAGCGCCATCTCCGGCTCGGTGCCAATATCCTGCGTCTGGCAGGAAATCGGGGCCTGCTTGGAGGCCCCGAGCTTCGCCGTCGAGGAGGCGAAGGTCGTCTTCATATTGCCGGGCGAGAACAAGCCGAGAACCGGCGAATCCTGGTTGGCTTCCTTAACTGCCGCAAGCTCGTCGGCGGTGGTAACAACCTGGTAGCCGTTGTCCTTGGCGTTCTCGAGGACCGTCTTACCCGCAACCCAGGTGGTCGGGTACTTCGCGTCACCCTCGAGGAACGGGTTGGTGTTGCCGGTGTTGATCTTGACCTGAGTATCAAAGTAAGAAGCACCGCCGCCAAGGGTTACATCGGCGCGGGTGTCAACGATCTGCTCAGAAATCGAACCCAAACCGCCGTTCTCGCGAGCGTCGGCCGCTTCCACAACCTTCTTGTCACCCGAGGGTGCGTAGGAGGAACGCTTGGCCACGTGGGCGCCCAAGACTGCCGGGGTGGCGTCCTGGATCTCCGCGGTGGACACGTTACCGGTACGCAAACCGGCATTCTTCGCCTGTTCAATCAGGTTAATCTTGGGGGTGCCCTTCAGACCCACACCAATTGCGCCGTTGTACGTCTTCGTTCCGGTGGCCCAGGCGGTACCCGACGCCGCTGAGTCCGTGACGTAATTGAAGCTTCCGTCCTTATTGATGGAATGATGGGTGTAAAGACCCTCGCTCGTTAGATTATCCAAACCAGCGAAGCGTCCGCCCGCACCTTCAAGGTAATTACGAGCGGAAGTGATCTCTGACTGGCCCATACCGTCACCAATAATCAAGATGACGTTACGTGCCTTAGCGTTCGATCGACCCTGCCCGGCCTTGCCGAACTGAGCGCAATCTCCGGCGTCGAGTTCACGCACGTTTCCCTGCGCGTCGAACGCCACACATGTTTCTGGTCCGTTTCCTCCGCGCGTGGTTGCCGAATCGGCCACCACCTGCGGCGCTGCCATAGTTACGCCTACCGCGAGTGCCGCAAAAGCACCCGCCACTCGGCGTGAATTATTCCTTGCTGACATTGCGTGAATAGCCCTTCACTCAAATATGACTTTTTGGTGTCTAGACGCCCAAAGTCAGGTCTCCTCATGAAAACCACGTCATGTCTAACCAGCGAAAGCAACAATTTCGCTTCGATTTGGTGAATAGACGGTGAACCGCGGGCGCATGTCCGTATAAAAAGCCCGCCACCACGCCTCGCTGACCCCTCCCCTACCGCTCTGGTGAGGAATAACACGTCTTAGCCTTTCGGTGCTATGCACGACGCCGCCGTGGGGCCGGCTAGCTCTGGATGAGCTAGCCGGCCCCACGGCATAAAGATTCAGCAGGAGGCTACTTACCCAGATCCCCCACATCCGCCAACTTCTTGGCGATCATCTCGGTGGCCTTCTTTGGCGACACACGCGAGAGCACATCGAGAGCCATGGCATCGTTGCCAATCGTGGCGCGGAACTTTTCCTTCTCGATGGCATTGAGGATGACCTTGGCCGCATCCTGGGGCGAGGTGAGCTTGTAACCCGAATCATCGGCAGATTTTTCCGTCTGCTCCATAGCTCCGGAGTTACCGGCGATATTGGTGGCGATTGCTCCCGGGAAAACGGTGCCCACGTGCACCTTGGTCTCCCGCAACTCGGCGTACAGCCCCTGGCTGAACAGATCCACCGCCGCCTTGGACGCCCCGTACAGCGATTGACCCGGAACCGGAGCCAAAGCGCCCATTGAGGAAACGTTAATAATGCAGGCTTCCTCTCGCTCGAGCAGATGCGGCAGGAAGGTCTTGACCATATTGACCGTCCCCCAGAAGTTGACATTCATGACCTTTTCCATTTCGTCATAGTCAAGCTCCAGAATGGGCACGAACTTCTGGATGATTCCCGCGACGTTCACCAAGCCGTCCACCGCGAGGTGGGATTCCAGTGCCTCACCGAACAGGCTTTCCACTCCCTTCCGATCGGAGATATCGACCGCGTGCTCGCTGAAATTAGGATTGTTCCCCGCCAGCTGCGCGGTTTCATGCAGATGCTCGCCGTTGAGATCGACGCCGGCAACAGAGCCACCCTTTTCCAGGATCTGGAGGGCTACCTCGCGCCCGATTCCGTTACCCGCACCCGTGACAACAAAAGTTTTATTCTTCAATTCCATGTGACGACGCTAACAAAGAGTTAATACCATCACAATAAGAAGCGCCGGACGCGAACCGCCTTTCCGAATCCCGCAAAAAGCCGCCTATCCCCGGAAGGCGTGAGAACCGAGCCAGCTAATGGCGGCCGGGCATAAATGAGTAGGCGCGGCGTAACCAGTTCTCGGCCTCCCCCAGGCGTCCGAGCGCATCCTCTTTCCACGGACCTCCATCTACGCGCGCAGCTCCCGCCACTAGCGAGAGCACAACTCCCGCGCAACGCCCGTAGAGGGCGGCCGGTGGAACCCGATATTCCAGAATTCGGCACCAGGTTTCTAAATCGTGGCGCACGTGCGGATAACTCGCCGGAGCCAGATGTGGCAATACTGAGACGTGGCCGAGCAGGCAGGCCCAATCATCCACCCGATATCCCGGGCCGAGGGAATCGACGTCAATAATGCCCGCCGAAAAACGTCCCTCATTTTCGGTGAGGAAAATATTGGCCTCGTAGAAATCCCCGTGTACCGGTTGGAGCGGCCCGGGCGGGACGGTCGCGAGGATTTCCTCCACTCCCGCCGCCACCGCTTTGGCGCGGTCCCTAATCTCCGGAAGCGCCGTCGCCGCCGCATTCGCGTAGTGGCTTACTCGCTCTGACCAGGCAGGTTTGCGGGTGAGGGTGAGACTCGCCGCAGGCAGGCGATTAAGCGTTGTCTCCAAGGCTTCGAGCACCGGGCGCGCCCGCACCAGGAGCCCCCGGCCGAGCGCATTGGCTAAGGGTGTACCTGCGATACGTGAAATGAGAACTAACCCCCGCTCGTCTTGAGCCAAAATTGCGGGAGCCTTCACCCCCGCCCGAAGCAAAATCCGATGGCGCTTTGCCAGTGAGGCTGCCGCGGGTGGACGAAGCACCTTCGCAAATGCGTCCTCGCCCTCGGTCACCACCCTCGCTACGGCGCGCCGGGTGGGCCGGTAACTCTTGAGTTCCACCGTGGCATCACGCCCCAAGAATTCGCTCATTTGGCGCGGTGAGCATAGGAGCGGAAGGGCGGGAAGCTCGGGGTCGTTGGGGTGCTCCCATACCGCCACCCGCAGACCCTCCACGGTGAGATGAGAGACCGTAGGAAGGTGAGGATGGGAGAGGCGGGCGGTAGAGGCGCACACGTATTTCTCATGGACGGATTGTCTCGGGGCGATCCGCCCCGCGCTAGGAGCCTGAACCGAGTCAGGGGCGCCCGCGCTAGGAGCCTGGCCCGCGTTCGCGGCGCCCGAGTTAGCGGCGGCGGGAACACCACCCGCGCCGGGTATGCCCGCTCCCTCGGAAAGCCCCACTCGATAACCCACGGTCACCCCGGCACCGGGGCGGTGATTGACGGAGTTAACATTCCAGCGAATGACCGTGCCGGTGCCGGCATAAAAAGCCTGTAGCCCCTCTCCGGCGCGGGGACCCGTAAGCACAGCAAGTGCTTGTGCCTCAGCGCGCTCCCGTGACATACCCATACCCAACATTGTGCCTCAAACGCCACGGGATGGAATGATGGTTGGGTGCGCGATCTACAGAAACTTCCGAAAGCTCACTTGCATTTGCATTTCACCGGCTCGCTGAGCGTGCCCACCTTGGAGGACCTCGCCCGCCGCCAGAAGCGGCGTTTGCCGGATAACCTCACGGACAATGTGGCGCTCCACGTTCCCGCCGACCAGCGTGGCTGGTTCCGTTTCCAACGCTCTTATGATTCGGCCCGCACCGTGGTGCGATCCGAGGAGGCCATGCGCCGCATCGTGCGCGAGGCAGCAAAAGCCGATGCCGCGGAAGGCTCGCGCCGCTTAGAAATTCAAATCGATCCCACCAGCTATGCCCCATTTGTTGGAGGTATTACACCCGCTCTGGAAATCGTGCTCGATGAGGCGGTTAAGGCACAGCACGAATCCGGGGTGGAGATGGGCGTCATCGTCGCCGCCTCGCGCACCCGCCATCCCATGGATGCGCGCACCCTCGCCCGCCTGGCGGCTCGCTACGCCGGAGACGGCCCCGGCCAGGTGATCGGCTTCGGCCTTTCCAATGACGAGCGACGCGGCGAGGTGAGCGAATGGGGGCCCGCTTTCCGCATCGCCTGCCGCGCCGGCCTCAAGCTGGTTCCGCACGGAGGCGAACTGCTGGGCGCGCAAGCAATTTGGAAGACGCTTGAGTATTTGCATCCCGACCGCATTGGTCACGGGATCCGCGCCGTGGAGGATCCGCGCCTCCTCGAGGTCCTCGCCGAGCGCGGCATCGCCCTGGAGGTGTGCCCGGCGTCGAACGTCTCTTTGGGGGTCTTTAGCGATGAAAGCGAAGTTCCACTTCGCATTATTTTCGACGCCGGAATTCCCATCGCGCTTTCCGCCGATGATCCGCTCCTTTTCCTCTCCCGCCTCACCGACCAGTATGAGACCGCCCGCAACCTGGGCTTTTCGGATGAAGAACTGGCAGAGCTGGCTCGCGAATCAATTCGCGCCAGCTTCGCCGCGGAAAGCTCCAAGCGGGCGTGGCTGAGCGAAGTGGACGCCTGGCTCGCGAACGAACCAATAACGAGCAAACCCGCGATGCCTAGCGACTGCGTTACCGAAAGGTAGCGCGCACCGTTCCCACGGGTTAGCACACGCTTGCTGAAAGTGATTGCATGCTTGCTGAAGGTTAACGCTCCCCTTTCCGCGAAGCAGGCAGGCACATACAAAAGGTGGGGCCAGCATCAAAGCCGAACCCCACCTCAGCGATAGTGCCGGAATCACGATAGCGCTACCGGCATCGAATCCTATTCGGACTGCGCCTTAGCAACACTTTCCGGATTCGGAATAAGGAACGACATGCACAGCGCTAGGCCTACCAGCACCGCTCCCACTCCGATCCCGGCCTGGAAGCCGAGCGTCGGGTTATCCCCACCCAGCGCGGTTTGCACCGCGAAAAGAATGGCGAATGAGAGTCCCGCACCAAGGTTAAAGGCGCCCGCGTTCATACCCGGCAAATAACCCTGATTGTCCTCCGGGGAAAGAACCACTCCCATCCCGTTGAGCATGATATTCACCATGCCGGCGTAGGTAATGCCAACGGCCAGAGAGATGAGGAAGAGCAGGAGCTTCGAGGGCGCCGCCATCACGAAGATCGCGGCGACGAGGAAGACGACCGTAAGCAACAATCCCGTTTGCAGCACCCGCTTGTATCCAAAGCGCGAGGCAAGTTGGCCGGCAATCGGACCCATGACAAGACCCGCCATCGCGTAAGGAGTGAGGGTAAAGAAGGAAACCGTCTCCGGAGCGAGGCCCACACCGGTTGGTTCGGCCACCTGGGCAAAGTTCGGAATCAAGCCGTTCATCACCGCAAATACGCCGGTCATCACCAAGAGCGTAGTAGTGAGGAGGGCCCAGGTACGCCGTTGCTTCAGGTAGTGAACCGCAACCAGCGGGTCCTTCTTGTTAGATTCAATGCGCCAGAAGATCACCGCGAAAACGGCTGCCACCACAATGAGGATGACGATCATCAACCAGCGAGCATCGCCGAGCTTTCCAAGCTCCTGGAAAATGAAGTAAACCGAGCCGAACACGATGAGTAGTGAAATAACACCCGGCCAGTCCATCTTCGCCCCGGCTTCGTTGGAGTTGGAATCGCTGGTCCACACCCCCACTGCCAGAACCGCGAGGAAGCAAATAATCGCCATGCACCAGAACACGGCACGGAAACCCCACGTGCCGGCAAGCCAGCCGCCGAGGAGGGCATCCACGCCCGCGATACCACCGTTGACCGAGGTTAAAATGGCCATGAGTCCGGCGTAGCGTTTAGGATCGCGCACCTCCTGGTGCAACATAATGAGTGCCAAGGGCACCGTGGGTCCGGCAACGCCCTGCACAACACGGCCTACTGCAAGCACGCTAACGTTCGGTGCAAGCGCGGAAATGACGCAACCAATGCCGGTCATGAGGAGCATCCCGAATATGATCTTCTTGCGCCCAATCAGATCACCCCAGCGTGGCAAGAAAAGTGAAAAAAGCGCTGCCGCAGCGAAGAACGCGGTTTGCGTTACGCCGATTTGCGCATCGGTGGTGGCCAGTTCCTCGCGCATGGCCGCGAGCGCTGGTGAAAGCATGGAAGCATTGAGCTGGAAGGCAAAAATAGCGCACAGTAGCGCGATCATCAGCCCAACGATGCTCTTGCCCGATGCCGTTTTGGCTTCGGTATGGGTGGTCATATCATCCTCTATTTCTCAGTTTTCTTCTTGGGCGGACCGGGCCAGATTGCCCGCTGGGGCGCGGGAACTTCCTCGCCCCCGCGCCCAGGATCGTAGCATTATTTCTTTTTGCCAACGAGAGAAGTTCGGTGCTCAGCGCACAGCTACTTGGCTAGGTAGTCGTTCTCACCGATATGTTCGAGCGCATCCGCAATCAGATCCCAGAAACGCTCCTGGTCGAGCTTGGTAGCTGCCCAAGTCGGGCAATCCGCCGGCGCCGGGGCGCGGAAGTCTGCAACCGTCATACCCGTTGTCAGTGTTCCCGTTAATTCGACGTCGATCGGAACCTGGACCGTCTCCACAATGCTCGGATCAATGATGTAGGCGATCGTGCACGGATCATGCACGGGCGGATAGTCGAAGCCTTGCGCATCCTTATACGATTCACCAAAGAAATCCATCAGCTCGTGAATAAAGCGCGCGGGCTTCGTGCCTACCGCGTCAATCTTCGCGTATGCCTCTGGTGTGCACAGTGCCTGATGGGTTAGATCGAGTCCCACCATGACTACTTTCCAACCTGCATTAAAGACCACGTGCGCGGCCTCCGGATCCACCTTGATATTGAACTCGGCCACCGCGGACCAGTTACCTACGTGGTAACCCCCGCCCATGAGAACCACTTCGCGCACGCGTTCCACAATCGCCGGTTCTTTTCGAACCGCCATAGCGATATTGGTGAGCGGTCCGGTGGGAACTAGCGTTACTTCGCCTGGCTCGTGCTCCATAATCGTGTCGATAATCAAATCGACCGCGTGGCGCGAATCGAGTTCAATCTTTGGTGTGGGGAGCTCGGTTCCATCCAGCCCACTCTCCCCGTGGATATCTGGCGCCACTTCAACGTCGCGGACCATGGGATTCACGCATCCAGCGGCGAACGGAACCCCTTCAATCTTTAGTACGGTACCTACCGCCAAGGCGTTATTCGTGACCTTCTTCAAGGTTTGGTTACCACCCACCGTAGTAACCGCGAGCAGGTCAATCTTCGGATTTCCCCACGCCAAGAGCATCGCCACCGCGTCATCATGCCCAGGATCGCAATCAAGAATAATCTTGCGCGTTGCCGTGTCTGCCATAGCTATCACTCCATTGTGCTGATCGGGTATCAAGGTTGGCGTCTCGGATTAAGACGCGATTGTAAACCGCTTCACTCATTATACAGTTGGGTACGACGACGGCTCCGGGACTCGCCACTACGCAATACTCACCCCGCGGGGCGTTCCAGCCCCGCACTCGAACGCACGCCGCTAAAGCGCGTAACAACCGAGATAAAACTACGCGAGGGCCTCGCCGAGCACCACCGGCTCGGGAACCAGCCACACCCCGAAGCGCTCCTTGACTCCGTTTTGGATTTCCCGGGCGAGGGCGCGAATATCGCCGGAGCGGGCCTCCCCGCGGTTGGTCAAGGCAAGGGTGTGCTTGGTGGAGAGCGTCGCCGGGCCGTCCCCGTACCCACGGTGGAAACCGGCGTGATCAATAAGCCAGGCGGCGGAGGTTTTGACAATTCCCTCGACCACTGGCGCACCGGAATTAAAGGTGGCTTTCTGCGCGTCTCGCACCTCGTAGCGCGGAGCGTCCGCGGGGAGCCCTTCCGCCTGCGCGGTTGTCAAAATCGGATTGGTAAAGAAGGATCCGAGGGAGAAGGTATCTCGATCGGCGTCGTCGAGCACCATGCCTTTCGACTTCCGCACCTCAATTACAGCTTCGCGGACGCGGCGGGTGGGCACCCGCTCCCCCAGCTCGACGCCGAGGACCGCGGCAAGTTGCGCGTAGCGAATGGGCTCAGAAAGGCTGGAGATACCGGTTTGGAATTCGACTTCCAACACGATGTAGCGCGGGCTGGCACCCCACTCGCCGATGGTTTCCTTGAGCAGGGAGCTGCGGTAGCCAAACTTCAAGTCGGCAGCGAAAAGGGTGTAGGTTTCCTGCCGCTTGCGATCGTAGACGCGAACGCTGGCGATAACGCTGGCCACTTCTTGCCCGTAGGCGCCGATGTTTTGGACCGGGGCGGCGCCCACCGTTCCTGGGATTCCCGAAAGCGCCTCCACGCCAATCCACTGGTTCTCAATGGCGTGAACCACGAACTCATCCCAGGGCGTTCCGCCTTCGACGGTAAAGGAAGCGCCACCGCAGTAGCTGGCGTCTTTGGGGCGCACCCCGCTACGCATATCGCGCACGACGACGCCGTCAAAACTCGCGTCGTCGGCGAGGATATTTGAGCCGCCTCCAAGCACCAGCACCGGGACGCCTTGCGCATCGTTTTCGCGAATCGCCTCAACTAGCTCCGCTTCCGAATGCGCTTCGACCAGCTCGTTGAAGGCTCCGCCCACACCGATGGTGGTGAGCTCGGCGAGGGTGGTGGCACCCGGGTGAATCCTATGGGATTGAACCGGGGGAAGAACCGGGGCGCCGTCGTCATGGGACTTTTCAGGAATTGCACACGTCACGTGCAAAGCTTAGCCCGTTGCACCGACAACAAAAAAGCGGAGCACTTAGGCTCCGCTTCCCAGTTTGCCGCTCCGGGCAAATCGCTCAGACTATCGGGTCTCGCGATGCGCCGTGGAGGCATTGCACCTCGGGCAGTACTTCTTCAGTTCAAGACGATCGGGCGTATTGCGCCGATTCTTCTTGGTGATATAGTTGCGCTCCTTGCAGTTCTCGCAAGCGAGGGTGATCTTGGGGCGCACATCAGCAGACTTGCTCGCCATTTCCTTTGCTCCTCTAAAATTTGCCGACCTGATCGGACCAGTAGCGGGGGCGGGGATTGAACCCGCGACCTCACGATTATGAGTCGTGCGCTCTGACCATCTGAGCTACCCCGCCGCAATCACTATCTAACATAGTGACGAGCCCCGAGAGAGAATCGAACTCTCGACCTTCTCCTTACCATGGAGACGCTCTGCCGACTGAGCTATCGGGGCATTCGCAAGAAACTTGCGACGAAGGTTTCCCCTCACGGAGCTACCTTACCGTTTCTCACGATCGTGGCGGGTGTAGGATTCGAACCTACGAAGCGTATCGCATCTGATTTACAGTCAGGTCCCTTTGGCCGCTCGGGAAACCCGCCAATTTTGTTCCCCCTCTCGGAGGCACCAGATGAGATTACCAGGGGTAGCCGGGGGGATGTCAATTCCAGACCCATACACGTGGCGAGGTGCACTTTTTTCGGGCACTCGCGTACCCTGGTTCCACTACGTCAAATCATCCACTATTGGCGCGTAGCGGCGATTTTCTGGGAAAACTCCCCGGCGGGGCTCTCCGCTTGCCCTCTCCCGGCGTCGTACGCGCCAATCCGACTCAGAAGGAGATCATCCATGGCGGACGCCAGCTTCGACGTCGTATCCGAATACGACCGCCAGGAAGTAGACAACGCAATCAACCAGGCAGCCAAAGAAATCGGGACGCGCTACGACTTCCGTAACGTGGGTGCGCGGGTAGAGCTTGAGGGCGAAACCATCAAAATGGCGGCGAATACCGCCGAGCGCACCCTCGCGGTTTGGGATGTGGTGCAGTCCAAGCTGGTGCGCCGCAAGGTATCACTCAAATGCGTGGACGTGGGCGACGCCGAGCCTTACCAGTCCGGCAAGGAGTACCGCCTGGTAGGCAATCTCCAGAAAGGGCTTTCTTCGGAGAACGCTAAGAAGATCACCAAGGTGATTCGCGATGAGGGGCCGAAGGGCGTGAAAACGCAGATTCAGGGCGATTCGGTGCGCGTGACCCACAAGTCTCGCGACACCTTGCAGGAAGTTATCGCGCTTTTGCGCGCAAAGAACTTCGACTTCGCGCTTCAGTTCCAGAACTACCGCTAAACAGCCGCTAGATGCAGAACTGCGGCTAGTTCCATAACGGTAACTAGCCGCAGTGGCGCCGCTTAGGGCAGGCGCTTAATCCACTCCTCGGTGGAGAATTTCGTCTCGTAGCGCTCCTTGGCAATCTGCAGATCGCGCTCCGTAATTTCGCCCTCGGTGGCCCCGTAGCGGTCTATGAAGGTCTGCTTGAAAACCTCGATAATGTCCGCCCGGGCCATGCCGGTTTGCGATTTCATGGGATCGATACGTTTGTTCGCCGAGCGATGCCCGCGATTCTTCTTCGTGGCATCGCCGGTGTTCAAAACGTCCAGCATCTTATCCGCGTCGATGTCATAGGACATGGTGACGTGGTGAACCATGTAGCCGCTGGCAAAATGCTTCTGCGCTGCCCCGCCAATCTTCCCCTTATCGGAAGAAATGTCATTGAGCGGTACGTATTTCGCGTTGACCCCCACCCGGGAAAGGGCTTCCATTGCCCAGGCATCCAGGAAGGGGTAGGACTGCTGGAAGCTCATGCCGTCGACCAGTGCCGTGGGCACCACCAGCGAGTAGGTGACGCAGTTACCCGGCTCCATGAACATAGTGCCACCTCCGGTAATCCGCCGGCCCACGGTAATCCCCCACTTATCAACGCCCTCTTGGTTGATCTCGTTGGAGTAGGACTGATAGGAGCCCATCACCACCAGCGGCCGGTCCCATTCCCAAATACGCATAAAGGGCTTGTGTTCCCCCGCCGCCACGGCTTCCGGAAGGGTTTCGTCCATGGTCATATTGAGCACCGGATGGATTACCGGGGTGTGTAGCACCTCGAAATCAATATCCGACCAATCCAGCGCCTTACCCAGGGCGCGGCGCACCGCGGTGGCAACCCCGAGTGGGGTCATACCGAAGAGGTTGTCAGTGGGCAAGACCGCCCCCTGCACCGCCTCTTGGATTCCCGCAGAATTTGTTTCCGCCGGCAGTCCTTCAATTGCCTCGGTGATACGCCACAGTGCCGAGTCCGGTTCGATGAAGAAGTCACCAGAGATCTTCAAATTTTTAATGCGATCGTCAATCACGTCCAGGTCGACGATCACCATTTTTTGCCCGAGTTCCTTATATTCACCGTGCATTAGAAAACCTTTCCGTCGTGTTCTTCCCCGCGCGAGATAGCGGTCATTGTTTCGCGATCCACAACCTTCGTGCGCTCGCGCCCGCGCTGCGCACCTAGCTGCTTCTCATAGTCTTCCAGCCGCTCCCAGCCATCCCAGGTAGTCCACCGCACCCCGCGAGCCCGAAGCAACTCAAGCACTCCTTCTCCTCCGTTGCCGGCTCCGGTGGCGTGGACCTTTCCGGCGTCCACATCCTCCCCCAGGTTGGTGATTGTTTCCTTCGCGTCCGATTTGGTGGAGCCAATAAGACCCACCGGCCCGCGTTTGACCCAGCCGGTAACGTAGAGCCCCTCGACCTGCTGCCCGTCGGCGACGGCGCGGCCCCCGACGTTGGGAATAACTCGATGAATGGGATCCCACGGCGCACCTTCAATTGGCGCCGAGGCATAGCCAATAGCCCGGTAAACGGCCTGCACTGGATAATCCTCAATTTCTCCCGTGCCCTCTACTCGGCCATCGCCGGTCAGCCGGGTGCGCTCAATGCGAATACCTTCCACCTTGCCATCGCCATAAATCTCCACCGGGGCGGAAAGCAGATGGATATGAATGCGCCGCGGCTCGTCCATATCCTCGGGATCATTGAACGCAAACTCGGTCAATTCTTCGACCACCTGCCGAGTAATACGGTCATCTTCAATCCGTTTTTCAGAGGCGTCGTCGTACTGGAAATCCTCCGGGTACACCTGAACATCAAGCCCGGGAGCCTCCCCCAGTTCCCGCAACTCCAGCGGAGTGAACTTCACCTGAGCGGGCCCGCGCCTGCCGAAGATATGAACATTCCTCGCCTTGCTGGCACGCAAGCCTTCCTCAACGTTCGGCGGGATCTCGGTAACCGCGAGCGCGTCGGGATCCTTCGCCAAAATGCGAGAGATATCCAGCGCCACGTTTCCTACCCCAATAATGGCGATATCGCTGGCGGAAAGATCCCAGGTGCGCGGGTAATCCGGGTGGCCGTCATACCAGGAGACGAAATCGGCTCCGCCGAAACTCCCCGGCAAGTCCTCGCCCGGGATACCTAGCGGCCGGTCCGCATTAGCACCGGTGGCAATAATGATGGCGTCATAAAAGCGGTGGAGTTCCTCAAGCGAGATATGTTCACCCACATCGACGTTCCCCAAGAACCGGATATCCCCGCGCTTGAGGACGTTGTACAGCGCGGTAATGATGCCGCGAATGCGCGGATGGTCGGGAGCCACACCGTAGCGTACCAAGCCGTATGGTGCGGGGAGCCTGTCAAAGAGATCAATTTTGACGTCGCGTCCCGTTTTTATAAGCGTGTCCGCAGCGTAGATTCCCGCCGGACCCGCACCAATAACCGCTACCTGTAATGGATGATCGCTCATAGCTCCCTTTCTCAACTCTCGTCATTGTACGGAGGTGGAGATGCGTTCGGAAACTTTCGCCCGCTGTGAGCCAAAGAGCCGCGGGCGCAGAGACTGGCGGCGACCTTCGCTAAGATCGCCGCCAGCTCGTTGTTTATTGACTTCCCGGGTTACTGCTTCCCGGGTCCCGCCTACTGGGTTACCGCGTTGAGGCGAATGATGCCGTAGGTCCAGCCGTGGCGGCGGTACACCGCGCAGGGCTGCTTGGTTTCAGCATCAATGAAGAGGAAGAAGGGATGGCCCACGAGTTCCATCTGGTAGAGCGCCTCATCAACCGAGATTGGTTCCGCTTCGTAGAGCTTATCGCGCACAATCACCGGCGAATCGCCAATTTGGTTCTCCACGGCCTCCCCGGGATGGGTCGGCAGGTGCGGAGTTTTCTCTTCGATCGGCGCGGCCTCTTCCTTGACGTTGACGTCTTCGGGAGTGAGGTTCAGAGGTTCGACCGAAACCTCGCCCTTCTCACCGCGGCGATGGTCCTTGCGCCGATCGCGCGCCCGGCGCAGGCGCTCAAAAAGCTTTGAGGAGGCGAGATCCAAGGCTGAATACTGATCCGTTGACGAAGCCTCCCCGCGAATCACGGGCCCGCGATCGTGTACCGTAATCTCAACGGTCTTGGCGGTATCGGCTTGGGACGGATTGTTTTCCTTGGTGATTTCTACTTCGACACGTTGCGCTCGAGGAGCGAACTGCTCAACCTTCGAAAGTTTTCCTTCAACATGCTCGCGGAAGCGATCCGAAACATCGGTGTTTCTGCCTGTGACGACGATTTCCACGATTCCTCCTTTTAGTGCTGGCCCGCGATCTGCTTTAGCTCGTTTTCACTGTGGCGACGGGCGGTACAGTATTTGCCTCTCACGCATTTCTGAGAAGATCACCCCCTTTGGTGATTCATATCGTTTGACTTGTTTTAGATAATTGTAGTCCACCTCACTCCCCTTGTTCGAGGATCAAGGGCCGCGGCTAACGTAATTGCGCCGAAAACTGCCCATCCTTCCGCTTCTAGCGCATTTGCGCACCCGGCTAGAGTGGCGCCGGTGGTCAAAACGTCGTCTACCAGCACCGCCGGACGCCGCTTGATCGTGCTGGCCTGGCCCGCCGCGTGGATCCCCAGAGATTTCTTGCCGCGAGCGCTGAGGTTCCTTGCTCGCCCGCCCGGCGCGCGCAAAATGTTCGACGGCACCGCTCGGATCCCCTGTGCAAGCGCGGCCCGACCTGCGGCGTCGGCAAGGGTTCCGGCAACGAAACGCCCTTCAAACGTGCGGCGCCACCGGGAGGGAGCGGGCACAATCGCCACCGGATCAGGGAAACGCAAATGCGCACAAGCCGCCGCGAAAATCTCGGTGAAGGTGGCGGTGAGGTCGGCGTCATTGACGTTTTTCCAGCGTACAATGGCGCGGCGGCTGGAGCCGCGGTAGTCCGTGAGGGCGAAGACGGGGAATCGCTCCACCAGGTCGCCGCTTGCGCTTACCTGCATCAGGTAGGGCGCGCGACCGGTGACGCGGCGAGGTGCAGGGCCGAATTTCGCCGCGCACGAGGCGCATAAAGTTTCGTCTGGTTTCCCGCAACCGGCACACCAGCGCGGGAAAAAGAGGTCCGAGATATCCCCAGCTAGTCCCACGCCGATATCGTGACACAGGCCCGCGCCGGCTTGCTGCGCCTATCCACAGCCGCGCGGCCACGGCACGGCCGGGCGCGCGATACGCTAAGCCTCCCTGCGCTCGCGAGCCATAGAGCTAGCCGGGGAAGGCTACGTCCTCAACTCCGGAGGCAATTGTGCGCCAGGCCCCGCCATTGCGGGAGGCGGCGGTTCCCGATTCGGTGACCACCACGATTGACTGCGGGCCGCGCCCGGCCGTCAGCCGCACGGTGCCGGCAAAGGGATTAGTAATACGCGACATTGGTCCGCCGATGGAGATGGCGTAAATCGAGGTATCGGCTCCGCTCACGGTGCGCCCCAGGACCGCCAGCTCGGTGGAAGAAATCCACGCCATGGAGGTGGCATCGCTGAGGCGCTGACCAACCTCAATGGGTTCGCCGAGGCCTACCGGCGTATTTGCGCCGTCGCGCACAATTGCCGCAACGTAGAGATGGATCGTTCCCCCGGTTTCCGCGAGCACCGCGAGGCGGCCTCCTTCGCGCGAGACCCTAATATCACGGATTTTTGCCGAGCGCAGCCAGGGGCTGGTGAGCGTAACCAGCTGGCCGGACGCGCTCGCAACACTCACCGAGCCGGGGTTGGTGGATTCGCTTGTCCACGTCCAATCGAAGTGGTCCACCGAGGGCTCCAAAAGCGAGGTGCCCCGTATCAGAGTAGTCACGGCATCGGTGGCGGCGGCGACGGCGGAAATCGTTGTTCCATCCATCGAAAGACCCGCGTATAGCGGACTCTCATCAGCGTATGAAACCGCGAGGCGGCGGAAATCGACCAGCTCGGCGGCGCGGCGTGAAATCGCTGGGATAGCGCGATCGTTTTCGATATAGCCGGGGTTTCCCTGGGTAAGGGCGGCTACCGGATAGCTTCCGAAGGGGAATGCCTCTAATTCCGAGCCGCTTGTCGCGTCCAGCGGCGTACCCATAGCGGTCACTTCAACCGTTTGAATTTCGCTCCCCGCGGTGGTGAGCGTCTTTTGGATTTGTGCCACCGCCAGAGCCTGAATGGAGGCATCCTCGGTGAGGATTTCGGCCGTCAAATCCACGCTCATTTTTGTGCCATCAATCGCGGGCGCCCCGTTAAGCTGGGTTCCCCGCGGGATCGCAGAATGCGCGGCGTCTTTGAGCCAGTCGGCCGGCCCGGCGAACAGTCCCTGCAAAGTGGAGGCGGTGAAGGTTGAACGCGGATACCAGCGCAGGTCCGTAATCGCGTAGTGCGAGGAATTATCGAGGAAGTAGAGCGGGGTGCGTACAAAGCTCTGGGCAAAGAAATGCTCGGACATAATGGTGCCGTCATCCAGCGCCGCGATCCGCCACTCGTCTCGTTCGTTTTGCTCCAGTGTGAACTCGGTGTTGATCACGGCATCGGAGGAAGATTCCACGTACTGCCCGCGATCATCGAGTGTGCCAATTGAGGAAAGGCTGACCGTCAAGACCACTCGGCCGGAGGGCGCCGCGGACGGCGTGGGTGACTCTTCCTCTCCCGGGTCCTCACCCTCGTCCGCCTCATCCCCGCTGGGAGCGGTCTGCTTTTCGGTGGGGTCTACGTTTTGATTATCGGGATACACCCTCACCTGGCTTCGCGGATTCCAGTGCTCGGCCGCCGAATTCGTCAAGAATTGACGCGCGACGGCGAACTCTCCATCAATTCCGGCAGCCGCGGCGAGGAGGAAGCCCTGCACGATTTGCTCGGGAGACGCGCCCACCACAGGCGGGGCAGCCCCCAAGCTAATTGAGCCGTCACGGGTCGGAGATGGGCTGACTTCTTTGACCGCGCCACTGCGCGGGAGGGTGCCGCATCCCGCCACCGCCAGCGCGAGCGCGCATATAAGACACAGGAAACGTTTCATCGCAATCCCTCCCCCAGGCCCGCGTCGGCACCGGAAGGCGCACCGGCGTCGACACTAGCTTCTACCGTCGAGCCCGGCCAGGGCGCCCCATAAAGTTCGCCGGCCGGCGGATTTTCCGTCCACGGCTCAAGCGCGGCTACCTTCAGCTCAACCGGAGCGCTCCAGGAAGACTTCTGCTCGCGCGGCAGGGTGAGGAGAAAGGTAGAGCCGACCCCGAGTTGGCCCACCACCTGCAGGCGTCCGTTATGGAGCAGAGCGTCTTCGCGAGCAATCGTCAGCCCCAGGCCGGTACCGCCAGATTTGCGCACGCGCGAAGTATCAGCGCGCCAGAAACGATCGAAAACATGCGCGGCCTGCTCATCACTAAGCCCAATACCGCGATCGGAGACCTCCACTGCAACCGCGGTGGACCCGCCGATAATGCGCACCCGTACCGGCCCGCCTTCGGCGTGCTCAATAGCGTTGACCACCAGGTTGCGAATCACGCGTTCGACGCGCCGCCGATCCACGGTGGCATTGGGATCGCCTTCCTCATAAACCCGTACCGTCACCCCATTGGAGAGCGCGAGCGGAACTTGCGATTCCGCCACGTTCCGCGCGATTGAGGTGATATTGGCCCGCACCGAATCAAGTTTCATAGCTCCGGCGTCGTACCGGGAGATCTCCAGCAGATCGGACAGCATGGTGTCGAGGTTAATGAGCTGGTCGTGCTGGAGTTCGGCGGTACGCTGCAGGGTGCCAGGCAGGTCATCGCGGCGATCGTAGATGAGCTGGCCGGCCATGCGGATGGTCGTTACCGGGGTGCGAAGTTCGTGAGACACCGCCGAGACGAAGTCTTGCTGCACCCGCGAGAGGCGCTCAAGGCGGGTGAACTGCTCGTCAATTGATTCGGCCATTTGGTTGAAGGACCGGCCCAAGCGAGCGATTTCATCTTCGCCCTCTTCGGGCATTCGCACGTCGAAAACTCCGGCCGCCACCCGCCGCGCATTGAGCGATGCCTCGCGCACCGGACGAAGCACGAAACCCACCACGATCACGCAGCTAATAAGAACGATGAGGAGCATGGCGACGGTGGCGGAGGTGAGAATCCGGGTGACCGTATGGGCGGTGTCTTCTTGCGCCTGCATGGAATAGAGGATGTAAAACTCGTAGTTCCCGGCACTCGGCAGGCGCAGCGGCGCGCCCACGATAATGCCCGGCAAGGTGCGGTTTTCTTCGGCGGCAACCGGTATCCCCACCGGTTGGTAGTGGACGCCGCGGCTTCCCGGAACCTGCTTGCGGATTTCCGCGGAGATAAGGTCACCAATTGCTGGTGCCTGGGTTGCCACCTCCGCCACTTCGTAGGTTCCGCTCGACTGCCCGGGAGTGCGCAGTAGCGCCGCTCCCATAATGCCCACCTGCGCGTCATACTGAGAACGCACCAGCGCGGTAGCAATCTGCTGGAGTTGGCCAGACGACGGCGCATTTTGCCCGTCGAAACTCGACTGTGCTTGGGCGCGGGTGGATTCGAACTGCTCGGTGGCCGTCTGCACCGCACCTTCGTAGAGCCGGTCGCGCGTTTGGTTGGCGACGACAGCGCCGGTGAAGCTTGCGGTAATTCCGCCAATAGTAAGGACGACGACGATCACCCGGGCGGTGAGGCTCGATCGCCACCACTCGCCTAGCTGGTTGAGTCCGGCGCGAACTCGGGAACCGAAACCTGGGTAAACGCCACTATCGGTAAAGAACCGCTTCACCGACCGTCAGACCTCCCGGCCGGGTTTGCCTCCTGCGCCGAACCTGCGCGGTAGCCAACTCCGCGCACGGTGATGACCACCTGCGGATGATCGGGATCGATTTCAACCTTGGCGCGCAGACGCTGAATATGGACGTTTACCAGCCGGGTATCGGCGTTCTGGTGGCGGTAGCCCCACACCTGCTCGAGGAGCTCTTCGCGACTGAAAACCTGGTAAGGCTTGCGCGCCATGCACGCCAGCAAATCAAATTCCAGCGGAGTTAGGTGCAGGTCCGCGCCGTCGCGCAGAACCTGGTGGGCGCGCAAATCAATGGTCAAATCGGCCACCCGAAGCACTTCGGTTTCCGGCTCCTGGCGGCGCAGACGCGCCTTAATGCGAGCTAGCAGAACGGCGTTTTCAAAAGGCTTAGTGACGTAGTCATCCGCGCCAGCTTCCAGGCCCGCGACAACATCCACCGAGTCGGTCAAGGCGCTCATCATAATGATTGGCACATCGGACTCTTCCCGGAGCTGGCGAGCCACATCCACCCCGCTCATGCCGGGCAACATGACGTCGAGCAACACCAGATCCGGATGCTCAGTGCGGAAGATAGGCAGAGCATTCGTTCCCGTTGCACAGACCGTTACCTGGTAACCCTCCGACTCAAGGAGAATTGCCACCATTTCGGAAATGCCGGGATCGTCATCGACAACGAGAATACGCGTGCTCATGCTCGCTATTGTCTCACGGAAGCAGAGAAATCCCTACCGGCCGCGCCGGTATCACTGATCGGATTCCGAGTTGCCGGACTCGGAACTGGCCGATTCAGAACCGGCCGATTCTGAGCTAGCGGATTGCATGCCTGGCGATTCCAAGCTCCCAGACGCCGGCGGAGCAGGCGGATCCATTTCGGAGCGGTAATCCGCGGCGGGATCTTGCGGCAGATCTTCACGAACAATGCGCAACCTCGCCCGCCCTGCCTCACGTGCCTTGGCCAGTTGCCCGGGCACATCGGAGGGGCGGTGCACTTCCCGGGCCGCCTGTTCGGGGGCGGGAGCACTGCGGTGAGAGGTTTCGCGAATTGCGTCCGCTAGGGCCATGAGATCCGACTCAGAAGGCGGCGCCGGCTCAAATTCCGTCCGCAAGCGCACCATCTGCCATCCGCGCGGCACCGTAACGGATTCGGCATGCATCGCACATAAATCCAGCGCACCCTGGGTGGGCTTGGGCGAAAGGGGCCCAATGACCGCCGTCGCGTCACTGTACCCGTAGGTCATCGTGGCGACGGCGGCGGTTTCGCACCCAACCCGAGAACACTTACGCACATGGCTCACGAAAAGCTACGCTACCACGCACCCCGGCGCTGACCACTGAAGCAAAACCGGGCTTTGCCACAGGCTGTGCGTATGGTTCGCCCGATAGGAAGCTCGCGGTAGGATGATCCGCATGATCGGAGAGATGTTGCCTTCACGCGCGAACGGACGGCGCCGCGACCGCCACGGGCGCGGAATTCGCGGCCCGCTCTTCTCCTACGCGCTACCAGCCTGGCGCACCCGCGCAGCTCGGTTCGACGACATAATCGTCTACGAACTCGCTACCTATCGCCGCATCCTCGGTGACGAAATGAAGGAGCTCGATTTTGGGGTTCTCGACGTTCCCGCAGACGACCCTTCGCCTTGGGAGGACGGCGTTCCGCTTGCTCGCTACCTACCTTTTGCACCCGGCGGCAAGACCACTGGGCGATTGATCTTCTACCGCATGCCCATTTTGCATTCGGCACGCCGCGCTCCCGATCTGAATCTCTTTGTGCACGAGGTCGTCACCGAACAACTCGCCATCGCCATCGGGAAATTCCCCGAGGAAATCGACTTTCTGCGCTAACGGGTGCTTCCTGCCGCCCGCAGGCGTGGGACGAGACGAACCGCGGTCTCGTCCGCGTTTCCCGACTCATCCCCCGGTGACCCTTCCCCCTCAATAATTCCGTAGAGCACGTTGACCGCAGAGCGTGCCAACTCTTGCGTGGGTTGGCACACGGTGGTTATCTGCGGTTCGACGACCCGCGTGAGAGGAAGACCGTCAAAGCCCGTCACCATCACATCTTCCGGCACCCGCAGACCGCGCCGATTGAGGGCACCAAGTGCGCCCAGCGCGATCAGGTCATCTGCACATACAACGGCATCGGGAACCTCGCCCATTTTTTCGACGCCGGAGATGCCCGTCTCGAAGTTGAATTGGTAGCGGTACTCACCCGTCACTCGGATACCCAGGCGCTTGGAGATAGCCATGAAAGCCTCGTGTCTTTCAACACCGGTGGACGTAGCCCTATCACCCCCAATGAAATACATTGACCGGGCGCCTCTACCGTGGAGGTACTCCACAACTTGCTTCATGCCATCCCCGTTATCAACGCCCACAAATTCTGCAACACCGGGGCCCGCGTAGCGATCTAGCTGAACCAGCGGCATTATTTTCCGGACCGATCGAATCAGTTCCGCCGACCTGTCCAACCAGGCGGGGACGACGATGACTCCGTCCACCTGGGTAGAACGAAAGATTCTAAAGCGCTCCTCCTCGCGCGCGGGATCCCAGCGCGAGTCAGCAACCAATAGCTGAGCGCCCCGCGAGAATAACTGCTCTTCAATTTCGTGAATAATCCCGGCGAAGAAAGGGTTTTCGAGGTGCGGTACAAGCATTCCGACAACATTTGCCCGCCCGCGGCGAAGCGCCTGCCCGATCAAATTCGGTTTGTAGCCGAGCGATTTTGCCACTTCCCGCACATTTTCCACGGTCGCAGCCGCAACTCTCCCCCGGCCCGTGAGCGCACGCGAGGCGGTGCCAATCGAGACGCCCGCTGCCCGTGCGACGTCGTGAAGCGTCACGTCTCCCAACACATCCCTCCGATCATGACCCCGCGCGAAACAAAATATTTCCACGCGAATCTAAGCGTTCTAAACAGCCAAAACCCCAATCCGCCGAGTACGACACCGGGATTTCCTCCTCATCCTAAGTGAAGCAGTCGGCGAAGCGCTCCAAACACCTCATTAATCCATAACCCTCTGTGAGGCCCAGACCACAAAAACCACCTTCTTGACACAAGAAAAATTCATGCAATAATCACTTTACGGCCGGTGCGTAAACGTTTACGCATACGTTTGCAAGCATAAAGTATCTTTTGTTTTCGTTTGCAGAATATAGAGGCTTAGCGAATCGCAAAGTGAGCTTTCGCTCGGATGTCAGCGCGGCCGGTCCTCAAAGCAGAGGAACCAAACCACATAACGACCGGGCAAGGAGGCTCCCGGTCGAGTTCAAAGGAGAATTCAGATGACCAAGAAAATTATTCTTGACTGCGATCCGGGGCACGACGACGCCATCGCTCTGATGCTTGCCGCTGGCAATCCGGAAATTGATCTACTTGCCATCACCACAGTGGGCGGGAACGCGGTGCTTGAGAAGACCACCCGCAACGCACGCGGAGTTATGGCGATGGCGCAAATCATTGATGTCCCCATTGCCGCTGGTGCCGTTCGCCCCCTCATGCGCGAGGGCGAGGATGCGGATGTACACGGCGAATCCGGCCTCGATGGAGTCGACCTTCCCGAGCCCACAACCGAACTCGATCCGCGTCACGGGGTGGACCTCATTATCGACACGATTATGGAGAACGAGCCGGGCAGCGTGATCCTTGTACCGACCGGGCCGCTTACAAATATTGCGATGGCGATTCGAAAGGAACCGCGCATTATCGAACGGGTCAAGGAAGTAGTGCTAATGGGCGGCGGCGTTCACGTTGGAAACTGGTCCGCGGTTGCCGAGTTCAATATCAAGATCGATCCGGAAGCCGCCGCTATAGTTTTTGGCGCACCATGGAAGGTCACAATGATCGGCCTGGACGTCACCCACAAGGCTTTGGCAACGGACGAGGTGTGCGACCGCATCCGCGCCCTCAATACCCCGCTGGCAGACTTCGCCCTCGGGCTACTCACCTTCTTCCGGCAGGCATACCACGACGCCCAGGGATTCGAATTCCCGCCCGTTCATGATCCGGTTGCCGTTGCGACCGTGATTGATCCCAGCGTTGTGAACCTAGTGAAGGCGCCAATTCACGTGGAAACCAAGGGCGAGCACACCCTGGGGATGACGGTTACCGAACTGCGATATGGACACACCCCCGAGGATTGCCACACCTACGCCGCTTTGGATCTCGACTTCGAGAAATTCTGGTCCCTCGTCGTCGACGCTATTGAGCGTCTCGGCAAGCAGATCGGGGTAACAAATGACTAATTCTGAGCTTCCCAACACGCTAGTGAAAAATGCTCAAGCCGATAAGGCCAGGCACACGGTGGAAACGCCCCAACTTCGGGAAAATCAAATTCTGCGCGCGGGCCAGATTATTTCAACCGACCACAAGTCCATTGCCGCGCTCATGTTTGCGCTTTTGGCAGCATGTTTTGCATTCCAGCTGAATGCCTCAATGCTTTCACCCGCCCTGAAGGGGATGGAAAGTGCCCTCAACGCAACCACCGCGGAAATTGGACTAACGCAGACGGCTTTCTTCGCTTCTGCCGCGGTTTTCTCGCTTTTCCTTCCGCGCCTGGCTGATCTACGGGGACGACGGCGAGTGCTTACCGTAATGATGCTTCTCACCGGAATCGGTTGTGTGATCAGCGCAGTTGGCCCGAGTGTGCAGTGGCTATTCGTGGGACGAATCGTGCAGGGAGTGGCCGGCCCAACCGTGGTGATGTGCCTCATTCAGTTGCGCACTCACGTCTTTGACCCCAAGAAATACGGCCTGCTTATGGGTGTGATTACCTCGGTGAATGGCGGCATCGCCGGTGTCGATGCAATCCTGGGTGGATGGCTTTTCGACCACTATGGTTACGAATCCATCTTCTGGACGATGGCCGTCATCGCCGTCATT
This sequence comes from Actinobaculum massiliense, assembly GCF_001457435.1. GTDB lineage: Bacteria > Actinomycetota > Actinomycetes > Actinomycetales > Actinomycetaceae > Actinobaculum > Actinobaculum massiliense. Next base: position 526,332 of record NZ_LN881717.1, read on the forward strand.
GGGGCGCTGAGCCTGCACTTCATGACGAACGAATCGACCGTCGTCAATCCTCCAAAAATGGACTGGATCGGAACCCTGCTCCTGGTGCTCGCGGTGGGGTCGCTCTACCTCGCTCTTAATGAACTCGCGGCCCTAGAGGACGCGAATTGGGTATTCATTGGAATCCTCAGTGTTCTTACCATCGCGTCCTTCGTGGCCTTCTGGAAGGTCGAGCAGCGCTCACGCCAACCACTAGTAACGACCCGCTACCTCAAGGATCGGGCGACCTGGGGTCTGCTACTCACCACGTTCCTCACTCTGACCGGGGTGTTTGCCGTAATGAACCAGATTGTTCCCGCCATCGCCCAGGATGCGGAAGCGGGGGCGAGCCTGAGCCCGTCGGTGGCACCGTTCGTTACTCTCACTCCCTACGCCCTCGCCGGTCTCGCTATGGGACCGCTGTCTGGGTACATGGCCGGACGCTTCGGATATAAGAAGGTTCTCCAAGTGGGCCTCGTAGGTAGCGTAATCACCGTGGCGCTAACGCTACTTCTGGTAGGAAACACGAACTTGGCAATATTCGCCATCATCTCAATTTTGGTGGGAATCTCCTACGCGGGAATTGCCAATATTATGCTCAACGGCTTGTGTATTGTGCTTTCCCCCGAGGATAACCCGGGATACCTCCCGGGCTTGAATGCGGGAGCGTTCAACCTCGGTGCCGGCTTATCCTTTGTGGTCCTCCCCCTCGTGCAGACCATCATGACGCGCGCTTCGGGTGTGGCGAGCGGATACACCAGCGGCATTATCGTTGGCGTCATCATTCTCGGTCTTGCCCTCGCTTGCAGTTGCTTGATACCGCGCGAGCGCACAGTAGAGTAAGAAACAACCGTAACGGGCTGCACCGCATCTGGCGCAAGAAGTCCTCGGAACACCGATGGATGACCACAGCGGGATGCGGTGCGGCCCCTACGTATATTCGGACTTTGAAAGGACTCTTTCGTGAACTCCCACATTTCGAGCCTCATGCCCACCGATTCCGCCTCGGCACATTCATCGAGCTCGCAAAGCAATGGCGCCCGCGGGCTCGATTCGGTGCGGATGCGAGAGCAATTGCGGCGCGTATCCGGCAAAGTCGCCGTGGTCGGCTCGGCAAATGCGGACCTGACGATTCAAACTAAGTCGCTGCCGAAGCCGGGGCAAACCGTGCACGGATCCGCGCTGAAAATTCTTCCCGGCGGAAAATCAGCGAACCAATCGGTGCAGGCAGCGCGCCTGGGCGCCGAGGTCGCGTTCATTGGCGCCCTCGGGAATGATCCCAATGCCAGCGTTCTGCAAAACTCGCTTCGCGGTGCCGAAGTTAACCTTGACGGTTGCGAGAACGTGGAAGACGCCACCGGGGCCGCGGTCATTACCGTCGACGCCGAGGCAGAAAACACGATTGTGCTCAGCCCCGGCGCCAATGCGCACGTCAATGCGCAGTTCGTGGGCCGCCACGCGGAGGCGATTCGCGGCGCCGAAGTGCTCGGCTTGTGTTTTGAAATCCCCATGGACGGAATTATCGAAGCCGCAAAAATCGCTCACGAGGCCGGCACCCGGGTCTTCCTCAACCCCTCGCCCTATGAGGACGTGCCCGAAGAGCTCCTCGCCCTCACCGATGTGCTCGTGGTCAACGAGGGCGAGCTCGCCGGGCTCCTTGGAGAAGCTCTCGACGACGACGCCGCTCTGGTCGAAAACTCCGAAACGCAGCAACAGATCGCGGGCAAACTGGCCGAACATGGGGTCAAAAGGGCAATTATTACCCTCGGCTCCGAAGGCTCCATCGTGGTTGACGGCGGGCAAGCCACCCGGATTCCGCCGGTACGCACAAAGGCGGTTGATACCACCGGTTGTGGAGATTCCTACTTTGGAAGCCTGCTCGCATTTTCTGCCGCGGGAGATTCGCTTATTGAAGCGGCGCAGGGGGCAAGCTTTGTTTCCAGCGTTGCCGCGACCTCACTCGGGGCACAATCCAGTTACGCCACCTGTAGCGAGCTGGAGCTGGAACTCGGATAGCGCCTCGGCAGCCGCCTCGGCGCTGGTGCGGTCACGCGAGCCAGGCGCCGCTTAGTCCACCACAGTGATACGCCGGCTCGCCTGCTGTTCGCTTGATTGCTGAGCGGGGACCCAGGCGCCACCACGGCCCCCAGAGACGGTTTCCAGCGCGATTCCCGCCACGGAAACCGGGGCTTCTGCTCGCACCAGGGCCCCGACGGCCCCGCGCGGAAGCTCAACCGATTTTCCGCTCAGCTCTTCACCGAGTTGCAGGGCAATCGGATCCAAGCTTTTCCCGCGAGAGTCGACGGGAATGACTTCGAGCGCGCCGGTGCCGGCAACCGCTAGCGAAGCTACGCCCGCCCGCGGGCTGGCGTCATCCTCCCCGGGCGCGGACACGAAGTTTCCCCAGGCCAGGGCGTGCCGGGTAGCCGATCCCACCGGGCCGGCCCAGGTTGCATCCACCCCGGTTGAAAGGCGCACGCCCGCGGCGACGTCGGCACCCGCCTCCACCTGAAGCGAGTAAAGCCCGGCCTCAAGGCCCGCCAGCGTCAAGTCCGTTACCGAACCCGCCGCTACCGTCACTTCCCCGCCCGGGATGAGCTCGCTCCCCTTTTCTCCCAGCAGGTGCACGGAAACGTTCGTCTCCTCCCCCGGATTGACGATCCGCAACACGGGAGCCTCCTGCTCGCTACCGCCTATGAGTACGCCCGGGATCGTCAGTTCGGAGCCGGCACTCGCGCCGCTAATAAAGTCAATTCCCCCGCTCCGCGAGCCTTCGAGCGTATGCGTCTGCAGGCTCGCTCCGAACACGCCGGAGTTTGTGCTCAGATGCAAAGCCAGGCGCCGGGCTTCCGGAATGAGGCCATCCATACGCAAGCGCTCGGTCTTACCGCCATCAACCACGAGCGCCGATCCGGTCCCTAACTCCAGTTTTCCGCCCGGTCCGTAGGCCTCAATGGTGACTCGAACCGGATTGATACCGGGGTTTGTGACCACGAGTTCGTTGGAGGTTCCCACCGCCGCCTGTGATCCGACAATCCAGGTATCGGCGCTGGGAGTCAGGCAGGGGTTGAGGGCAAGGCCGCGCGAATCGCCGTCGCTCGCGAAGTAGCGATGCACACCGGCAAGCGCCGTCGACCCCGCCTCCGTTGCTGACACCACTCGCGGGGCATCCTCCGCGAAAACAACCTCGTCCGAATCACTTGCCCATTGCAAAGACAGCTCCGAAGTTTTCACATTGACGTTAGCTTCGGTAGCGCTCATTCCCTCCGAAAACGTGCGCGCGAACCCACCGCCACACACCATTCGCGCCGGCATCGACGCCGCCTCGGCTGGAGCCGGCGTGGCAGGCGCGGCGTTTTCTTTGGGAAGCACGCCCATCGCGCAGGCGGCGACGAAAACGGCCAGCGCGCCCATCGCCGATACAAACCGGCGGCCACGCATTTTTTGCCGGCGCAAGGCTCGCCGTTCTTCCCGGCTGAGCCGCCCCGAACGCGAACGCTTGCGGGCGGGGCGCTCGGACGTGGTGGTCGTAGTGAGCTCCTCGCTCGCGGCTAGTTCTTTAGCCGCCGTTGGTTCCTGCGGTGGCCGCGTTTCGTTGTTTTCCATTAAGCCGTCACCACCGTTCGACGCCGGAGCGGTAGAGCCACAATCAGCACCGCCAGGCTAAAAAGACCTTGCCCACCGGCAACCGCAAATTCGAACCAGCGGTTGTAATTAATCGTCAGGATCATCTCTTCCGATCGTTCGGGCAGTTGCCACGTCTGATTCCACAAGTCCTGCGCCGGGGCAATGGTTTTACCATCGAGCTTTGCGACCCATCCCGCATCGGCTCGTTCGGTTAGATCGAGGCGCTGAGCGGGGCCGGCCGGCAGGGTGATATGCACTCCGTAGCGGCCCGCGTCCAGATGCGTGCCGCCCAATCGCAAGCGCGAGGGGTCAAGCTCGGCGGACACTCGCCAAAACATTCCCGTCTCGTTTTCGGTCACGTACTCCAGATCCGGTGCCGCATTGAGTGCGCCCGCAAGCGCGTCGGAGGCACCATCGGGAATAAGGACCATGCTCACGGCGTGCTCGGCTAGAGCTCCGGCGGCATCCGGGTTCCCGGCGAGCAGATCAGCTACTGCCGCGGCGAGATGCTCGGAGGCAGGATCCTGGGTTGAGGAATTTTCTCCGGTCACCCGCAGGCTTTGCCCTGCCATATCGTTCATGGTCACTTCGTGGAGTTCTTTGCCCGGCCCGCGCCAAACCTCTGCCCGAACTCCGGCGTCGTCGGCGAAAAGGGCGAGCACACGGCTTCGGGCCGCGGAATTCTGCTCCTCAACCGCGAGCGCGGGAACGCGGGTGGCGGGTACCGCTCGTAGCGCCGATCCTCCGCTCGCGAGATAAACCCCGTGAGCGCCGGAGGCGAGGGCAGCCAGGATCACCAGTGCCACGCTCCCCAAACCGATGAGCTGGTGGGGGCCGAAGGAGCGCACCGAGATGTCGGTGCGCAAGCCGTCGCCGGCGCAGACCAGCACCAAGAAGAAACCGAGGAGAGCCACCGAGAGGCCGGTGCCGGCCCACCCGTAAGCGGGAAGCGCAACGGATCCCTGATAGGCAACCCCGCTCACGAAACGGGTGGAGAGCCCGGCCCAGGCGAAGCCAGCCGCGGCGAGGAGCCAGCCGCGGCGAATTCCGCGCCAGTTGCGGTGGCGAAGAAGTGAACACAGGGCGGCGATGAGAATAGCGAGGGCCGCGAGAAGCGGGATTGCTAGCGAGGCGTCACTGAGCACGCCGGTGAGTTTTTCGCTTCCGGCTCCCGCCCCCGTGAGCCCCGCGCTTTCGAGCGTGTAGCCGGCGCTGGGCGAGAAGGTCATCAAGCCCAGCCAGGAGGGCCGCCCCGCTACCTGCGGGCCAGGGTGCGCGAAGAAAATCCTCCAGCTTCCGCCCAGGGACGGGCCCACCAGCGCCCAGGGGGCGGCGGCGATCCAGAACCAACGTATTTGCCGCCAGCGCCAGACGCCGGCCGCTGCAACGAGGAGGGAAACCAAAAGCATCACCGGCGCGGCGGCCCCAAGCACCACGAAGGCGAGGGCAGCCACTCCGATCCCCGCGCTTGACTGGGGGCCGTGCGGATTTTCGCGCGCCCGCCAGGCGCCCATCACCGCTCCGAGCGCTACCGGCAAAAAGACGTGCAGGGCGGCAGCGGGGATGTGGCCGTTGAGGACAGCGGCCACCAGCGGCGGGGCCGCGGCCCAGGCAATGGCCGAAATCGCGCGGATGTGCGGAGAGTTGGTGAGGGTGCCGCTAGCCCAGAACGCGGCCGCCGCAGCGAGCGGGAAGGAGGCGTAGAGCGCCAGTAGACCAATGTTTCCCAGGTTTTCACCGAGCGGTTGGCCCAGCAGCGCGAAAGGCGTGAAAAGGAGCCAAAATGCGTCGATTCGCTGCGCGCTACCGTCCCCGCTGGGCAGCCACGAATGCAAGGCGGCGCGCAAAAGATCCGTGCCCGTCCAGGCATCGGGTAGGTAGGCTCCGCCTGCTAACGCGCCCGCACCTACGTTGGGGAGGGCAAAGCCCACCGCGAGGAGCACGCCAAAAAGTAGCGCGATCCAACCCGCCACTCGTGTGGCCCCTCGCCAGTGTGCGCGTTCGCGGAGAACCAGCGGGTCGGGAAGATCTATCAGGGAAACTTGTTCGCGCTCCGCGCGCCGGATTTCACGTTTCGCTCGCCGCACGCTCGAGGGCCGATCCTCGAGTTCCCGGAGGGCGCCGCGAGGTGCGCTACGAGTTTTCCGCAAGCGGGCTCGGGCGCGAAGCAGGGCGGGAATCTTGGCGAGGAGCGAGAATCCCCCGCGAATTTCGCCCTCTGCTAGGCGCGGCTCCTTGCAAAGGAGCCTCCAGATGGCGCGCGGCACCGCGGCCAGGATGTACCAGAGGAAAACCAGCGGAGCCAGTATCGCGGGGGCGGCGAGCACGGCGTTATAGACCTGAGCTCCCCGCCGGCGGGCGTAGGAGCTTCGCCGCGAGGTGCCCAGCGAGAGTTGCGCGTGGCGCACCACTGCCGCGGGTTCGACGACGACTCGCCAGCCCGCTGCCCGCAGGCGCCGCGAGATTTCCAAGCCGTCTCCAAAGGGCCCGAGAACCGGATCAAACCCGCCCACGGCTTGCAGTGCCTCGGTGCGGATCAGCATTCCCGCGGTTCCGACGCCCAGAACGTCCGAGCGGCCATCGAGCTGGCCACCATCGCGGTCTCCGGGTTCTACCTCGGGCACGCGCCGGGCCGAACGGGTGGCGCGAATACCCACCTCGAGGAGTTCTTTGCGATCGTTCCAGCCAACTTGCTTGGAACCGACCGCGCCCATAGCGCGGGAGGAAGATCCGCGCCGGTGAAGCGCCAGCAAAGCGCCGGCTTCGGGGGCAGAATCTTCGTGCAGGATCCACAGCCAGGTGCCGGGCGCCGGAACGCTCCCGGATGCCTCCGGCCCGGCCGGAGCCTCGGATGGCCCAGCGGCTAGCTCCAAATATCGGTTTACTACTTGCGCCAGGTTTTCACCCGGTAGCCGCAGGCCTTCCAGGGCCACATTTGCGTTCGCCCCCGCTCCGCTCGCCCGCTTTCGGGCCGCTTCCAGCCCCGCGCGGACACCGGCGGAAAGCTCGCTCCCTGAAGCGCCCTCCATGCTTGACCCAGATGCTTCAAGGACGAGCACGCGGCCGGGCACAACCTCACCCAGCAAAAGCGCGGTGAGGGTTGCGGTAAGAGTTGGGGAAGTTGGCCGAGTAATAACGAGGGCGCTAACGCCGTCGAGAGTTCTCTGCTTCGAAATCTCCACAACTCCGGGGCGGCGTGAGGTGCTAACCGATAGCGACATTAGGCACCGTTCGCGCGCCGGCGCCTTTCCCGAATAATACGGCGTCGATCATTATCCGACATTCCGCCCCAAATCCCGTGCCGAATATCGTTTTCGAGGGCGTACTCCAGGCAGGCATCACGCACGGGGCAACGATGGCAAATCGAGGTAGCCGGAGCGGTTGACCCGCCCTTTTCGGGGAAGAAAAGATCCGGATCGGTTTGCGCACACAGCGCATACTCCTGCCAGTGCGCGGATTCGCCGTCTGACTTTTCATACCCAAGGTCGAAAATATCGAGCATCAGATGTTGCGCTTCTTCGCGGGTGAGTTCGCCACCCTTGGCGAGCCGCAACTCGTCTTTTCTATCGCGCACGGGTCCTCCTCTTACCAGCCTCCCTAAATTACACGCGTGTCATTCCCCTAAAGTCAAGCCCAAGATGTATATTGCACCCTTTTAAATTCAGCTTGCGCTCACCGCAACGCGCGCCTTGGGATTCTCGGCCAGGTAGCTTTCCACTTGGCTAGATTCGACGTAGCGCCCATTAATAACCACCGGGTCGTCGTCAATGCGAGCCTCCGTCCAGCGGTAGTACATCGCCAGAAGCGCCCCGGAGATGTTGTGCCAGATGGAGAACACCGCGCCCGCCAGCGCCGCTTCCGGCCCGAAGTAGGTTTTTGCCAGGCCGGCCGCCAATCCCGAGTTCTGCATACCGACCTCCACGGAGGTGGTGCGAGCGGCACGCTTGCGGATTCCGAACAGCCGCGCAAAGCCGTATCCAAAGGCGTACCCAAGCAGGTTATGCGCGATGACGGCGGCGAACACAATCAGCCCCGCGGTACGAATTACATCCACCGATCCGGACACCACTCCCGCGAGCACGCCCGCGATCCCAAAGGTCGAGATCCACGGAAGGACCGGCAACACGTACGAGGTGAAGGGATCGCTCCAGTAGCGGTCTGCCAGTGACCGAATAATGAGGCCACCCACCACCGGCACCAGGACGATCTGCACAATTGAAACGGCCATAGCTCCGCCGTCGACCGGCATACGGTCCCCCACCAACCAGGTGGTGAGCAAGGGCGTCATAATCGGCGCAAGGAGGGTGGAAATTGAGGTCATGGTGACCGAAAGCGCCACGTCAGCCTTCGAGAGGTAGGAGATGACGTTCGACGACGTCCCTCCCGGCGCGCAACCAACCAGAATGACTCCCGCCGCCACCGCGGGTGGAAGATTGAGCGCCGCGGTGATTGCCCAGGCAATGCCCGGCATAATGATGTACTGCGCCACCACACCAATGAGAACCGGGATGGGGCGGGTGAATACGAGTTTGAAGTCGCTGAGCTTGAGCGTCAGGCCCATGCCGAACATGATGACTCCGAGCAGGATGCTCGTGTATGGAGCCAGGCGGGAGGCACTCGCCGGAGCGAAGAAGCCCCATCCGAAGGCGAGGAGAATGATCAGAGGAAAAATGGTGACCGCGATCAGCGCGGAACGATCCTCTGAGGTCCGCGCCAGCGGTTTCTTTGTGTTTGGCATGGAGCTATTGTTATGAGACTCGTGGACACCTCGCTCAAACGTTCCACATAGTGAGGATCGTGTGTCGCAGGGCACCTTATGATCGGCGTTTGGGCAGGTCAGGCGATTGCGATGCGGGGGCATTAGGCTGGCCGGAATTCCCTTTATTACGCGGATTTACGTCGCATTCCGAGGAGCGTGAAGGTAAGGTTGCGAAGAGATAGCGGGCAGCGGTCCGCTGAGTTAAATGACGACTTCGAAAGGATGCCTTATGCGCGGCATTATTCTTGCGGGCGGTTCGGGAACGCGCCTCCACCCCATTACGCTCGGCACCTCAAAGCAACTGGTCCCGGTCTATGACAAGCCCATGATCTACTACCCGCTCTCCACTCTTATGTTGGCGGGCGTGCAGGACATTTTGATTATCACCACTCCGGATGATGCCCCGCAGTTCCATCGTCTTCTGGGCAATGGCTCGCAGTTTGGCGTCAATCTCGAGTTTGCGGTGCAGGAAAAGCCGAACGGGCTCGCGCAAGCCTTCGTGATTGGCGCAGACTTTATTGGCAACGAAGCCGCGGGCCTAGTGCTCGGCGACAATATTTTCTACGGCCCCACCATGGGCCGGAGCCTGCAGCGCAATGTGGCGCCCGACGGCGGAGCGATTTTCGCCTACCACGTTTCCGATCCGCGCGCCTATGGCGTGGTCGAATTTGACGAGAACTTCCGAGCGATTTCAATTGAAGAAAAGCCGGAGCACCCGAAGTCGAATTACGCCGTTCCCGGCTTGTACTTCTATGACAACAACGTGGTGGAGATTGCCAAGAACCTGGAGCCCTCCCCGCGCGGCGAGTACGAAATCACGGATGTCAACCGCGTTTACCTCGAGCAGGGCAAGCTTTCGGTGGAAGTCCTGGACCGCGGCACGGCATGGCTCGACACCGGAACCTTCGACTCGCTAGCGGACGCCACGAGCTTCGTTCGCACCATTCAGGCCCGCCAAGGACTGTCAGTTGGTTGCCCTGAGGAAATCGGCTGGCGCAAGGGCTTCCTGTCCGACGACGAACTGCGCGCCCGGGGCGAAAAGCTGGCGAAGTCCGGATACGGCGAGTATCTGCTGGAGCTTCTGGAAACTAAATCGAATACCCCACAGGGTAAGTACTAAAGCAGACAGAGCTTCCTTCCTCTATACGTTTGTCCCCCACGCCTCTGCATTGGCGTGGGGGACAAACATTTGTTTCCTTAGATCCTGCCTATTCAGGAGCTCACGATACGCTAACGAAACATTTCCGAGCGCACTCCCATAATGATGCGGTCTCCGGGTTGCGCCGATCGCATATAGCGCGCGACCTCGGATTCATGGAGAGCAATGCAACCCGCTGTTCCAATCTTTCGCGCGTGCAGGAAGATTGCATATCCGGCACCTTCGACAATGCGGGAGTCTGGCGGACGATTATGGTTGACCACGACGCCGAGCCGGTAGTCGCCGGTACGGGCAATGGCCCACATATCCTCGTCGGCCTTCGACACCTTTTTCGGCGCCTCGTAGTACCTGTTATAGTTCACGCCCGGAGTTCCACCCCATTTTGACTGCGGGTTTAGCTGACGGTACGCGAGTCTCGTTCCAGGGTTGTATACTCCGAAGCCCTCGGTTACGGAATAAGATCCAGGTGGGGTCTTCATCGTGCGCCAAGCGGCCGGCTCGCCCCAGCGCGCCATTCCATTGACGCCGATGCGGGCCGAAGTTGACCACTCCTCTGCATAGAATCCGTCCCTCTGGCGGACACAGTTGACGAACGTTGCATAGGAAGTCCCGTACGAATCCGCAATAACGAGCGAGACGCGGTTTGCGCCATAGTTGGGATAAACCGTACGACCGTCGTTGAGCGCCTGGCACTGCCCAGCTGGTGCGGCAGGACCATGATTGACCATAAAGGTATCAGTTTTATTTCCATCCCAATCGCCGACGTAGGTGAAGTCGCTCGAGTCTCCGTATGTAAATTCAACTTGCGCGCGAGGACTCTTGAGAATATTAGAGACATAGTAACGATTTCCGCGCCGCACCGTGAGTGTATCAGTGCCGTTACCGTCCCAATCCCCGGCATAGGTCTGATCCGTCACATCACCGAATTTGAAGTCGATGTTTGCAATCCCTGTCATCAACGAGTTGTTGACGTAGTAGGTGTTTCCGCGCCTTACTGTGATCGTGTCAGTGCCGTCGCCGTTCCAATCCCCGGCGATGACGGCGTCGCCGGGATCCCCGTACATGAACTCGCGGTCCGCCACCCCGGTGGTAAGACTATTACGAACAAAGAACTTATTTCCCCTCCTCACCATGACGGAATCTTTGCCATCACCGTTCCAATCACCAATGAGGATCTCGTCAGAAGCATCCCCGTAGGTGAAATTTAAATCGGCAATACCCGATGTATTCGAATTCCTAAGGTGATACGTATTCCCGCGGCGTACGGCTATAGTATCCACCCCATCGCCGTCCCAGTCGCCGATGAGGATCACATCCCCCTTATCTCCGTACTCGACCGCATAATCAGCGATTCCAGATTTTAGGGTGTTCTTGAAATGATAAATATTCCCTCCGTCGCTATCTGCGCTCGCGGGGCTTGCCGTAAAAAGCCCGGCACAGGCGATAGCACCGGCGGTGACTGCGGCTAATATCCGTCCTCTCGTTTCCATCGGTTCTCCTTTGCGGCTTCGTGGAAATTGCTTCGGCACACCCCGATAATAGTTAATGTTTTTCGATGCTTCGAAAGACACTCTTTGAGCAAGAAGTTAACTTTTACTCAGAGGATGGCAGGGGGTTAGTAGCACTAAGGCGATCACTTAGAATGAGCCTCTCCACATCGTAAAAGAAGACCACCACACCCAAAGTCGCTAAAATCGCAGGAGACGACGGGTAGCAAGGAAACCAATGATAAGAGACGTACTCAGCAAATCCACGAATAATTGTTCGAGGATCCGCGATAGCCGTTCCTGCGCAGGCGGGGCGAATCACGATGACGGCACAAACCCGTCGCGAAGCGCGAGTGCTGTTGGCAAGTCTTCATGGGCACTATCCCGCCCGCCACGGTGGCACTGGTGGCTTACGGGAGTCATCGTGGCCATCTATATTATTTTCAGCGTACTCGGGCTAACGACCTCGAACCTTGGCGCAAAATTCGCTCACGGTCCCAACTCAACCACCATTGGACCCACTGCTTCTTTACGTTCAGACGAATATATGGCCGGTACGCCGATGGAACTTTCCATTATGGAGACCGGGGATCAGGCGACCACAGGGCCGCTTGCCGAGGAATCCTCGGTAGTTCAGCGCATACCCATCGGGCCCGTCCAACATCTCGTTTTCTGGGATTCGACTCTCACCAAAATTCTTAGTTTCCTCCCCGATGCGCAAATGTTTGCGGCAAGTTGGTGGCTTTCCTCGCTGGTGCTCCTGCTGGCAATGCCGTATTGGATGGTCCTCATGGGAGGTAGGTGGAACCTCGCCTGGGCCGCCACCTTCCTTTGCGTTTTCTCACCCGCAAATTGGTGGTGGACGTTCCAAATCTCTGATCAGCTCGGCTTCACCGTTCTAGGATGCACGTTTTTGCTCCTCGCAGCGCGCGGAGCGGAAAAGAAAAGATGGAAGTTCGCCGCAATCCTTGGCATTCTCTCCGCGATTTGCCTGGCCGGAATGGTGAGCAGATACCTGGTCTGGTCACTCATTTTGGGCGGTGGAGTCCTCCTCGCCACGTCGGTGAAAATCCTCCATCGTTGGCGAGATCGCTCGCTACTTACCCTCATATCAACGGGGGCTGTAACGCTTATCCTCGCTTTGGCTGTGCTTTGGGAGGGACGCAGGGGAATGGCGGCCCTCACCGCAGCTGTCTATCCCGGCCAGCGCCTCACAACGGGCGAAGCATCGGATATGGGCTGGACGTTCTCCGCTAATTTCTTCTTTAGCCTGAGTGCTGGCCAAGTTCGGCCGGTTTCCGCGCCGTACACGTATGCGTCCAATATTAGCGAGCTCTCAACTTCCTGGAACTTCCTCCTTCTCATTATTCCGTTCGCGCTTGTCCTGGCCTACCAAACCCAGCGAATCCGCGATCGCCTTCCCGAAATTGCGCTCGGACTGTGGTGCATGCTGTGGTTCGCTTGGGGCTTCGTTGGCACCGGTGGTTTTGGCGTGAAGATTCCGCTCCTCAACTCCGTGCCTGCCGCACGCACAATCCAAATTATCGGAGCTCTCTTCGCTATTTGGCTCATGCTAACGCTCAGCAAAATCAAGCAGCGGCAACTCTCAATTGCCATAACCGGATCTGCCGTGGTGGGAATGATTTTGCTTCATTCCGGGTCGGAGCTGCTGCTTCGCTACGTGCCAAGCTTCTCCTACAAGGAAGTTCTTCTGTGGTCCTTGGTAGGAGCAATCGTTACCTTTGTTCTCCTCTACGCTCCCCGCAGTTCCTGGGCGCTCATTGCCTCAGCAAGCTTGGGCCTATCGAGCGTTATCGCCACTCCACCGCTGCAGATTGGCCTGGGGTCACTGCGCGGTACGCAAACCGCTAACCGTCTTTCCAGTGAAGGGCAAGAAGCGCGCGAGAAAGGTGAGCTGTGGGCAACAGACACCATGGCCGGCAACGCACTCCTTATTGCCAATGGGGTACCCACCCTCTCTGGCCTGCTCCGCTCGGGTCCGGTGGAAGATGAATGGCTCAAGCTTGATCCTTCTGGCAGGTTTAAGGAGAACTGGAGCCGTGGAGGCGGGTATATCTTCTTCAAGTGGTCGCTTCTACGCCATCCCTTCTTCACCAATCCGAATTACGACGTCGTTGAGGTCTACGTCAATCCGTGCACGCTGGCGGAGATTTATCCCGAACTCACCACAATCGTTTCCGATAACCGAATGAGCGGGGCGGGCCTCGAATGCTTGGTTCCGGCCGGCGAGATTCACCTGCAAGATCTGCCCCAAAGTTCAGCTTCCGAATCCGCTCACGAGTCAGCCTCTCCCACCCAAACTGCCTCAGCGGGCACTAGTGCTACGGCTACGGCTCAAGCTCATCCGTCCGGCCCCTCCGGCACATCGGGCACCGGGAAGAATAAGCGGAGTGGTATTTCCGATCCGGCGAGCGAGCGCCACGCTGATAACACGCAGTACGTCTACAAGATCCAGCGCTAACGGGCGTGAGGCACGCATCGCCGCAGCGAGCGTTCATGGCGTGAGCTCGCGCGCGTTGCCTGAGCGTGGGCACATCGCTAGTGCGCATTACCGAGGCGCAAGCGTAAAATCGGGATCGCCCACCCTGCGGCGGTACTAGCCCTTGCGCGCGGCCCGCATAAATCCGGAAGCGGTAATGCCCAAAAGCAGATCAGCGAGCGTCGTAAATACGCGGGATAGAAGAACTACAACGACCACTTCGCCCGGTCCCACAACGGTTGATAGCACGGCTGCCAAAGCGACCTCGCGCACTCCAAGACCCGCGGGGATAAAGACGGTTATAAATCCCGCGATCCAGCCGAGCGCATATCCGCCCATTGACAAGACGAGAGTTGAGAATTCGGCTGGCATCCCCAGGTTTACCAGCATGATCCAAAGCTGAAAGCCTATGATGATCCAGCTTAGGCAGGCCCACCCGGCCGAGAGCACGGTTCCTGTTATGGTGAGGTCGCGCTCGAGAGGCTCGCGGCCAAGCACTTTCAGGGCGATGCGCACTAGGCGGTTAAGTACCCACGGGGTCAAACAGACGAGGACAACGGGGAAAAACCAGGCCACCCAGGCATTGTCCGCCCGTACCTGGGCTGGTCCAAAAACTAGCGCGAGGATAGCGAAGACGAGGCCCGTACCCACTGAGACAGCCATGGAAATCAGCAACGCAAACAGCGAGCGCCGTCCCGCAATCTTGTAATCCTGCCCAATTTCGGCCGCGGCAACGAAGTTCCACACTCCCCCCGGCAGGTATTTGGCAACTTGGGAGGAAAAGAAAATTCTGCGCGCTACTTTCCGATCGACGGGCTCGCCAATATTGTTAAGAACCGCCCGCCACGACAGCATGGTGATCGGTACGTAAACCATGGCGAGCACCAGTGCACTGAGAGTAACCAACGGCGACAAGCGCGCAAGCGCACCGGTCACCTCGTCCCAATTTGAGGCTACGGCCCAGATCGCCGCGACCACCGCCAGGACCATGAATCCAGTACGGAAAACGGGACCGCGAAGAAATTGGATAATCTTCCCCGCGATAGATTTCGCATTTTGTGTCATGGTTTTATCCCCGGCCCACACTCATTAATAGAGCATTGCTATGGTCGCCGGCCTTTCGCACCCTCAGTTCGGCGAGGCAGGCCCTTCGCGCCCTCGGTTCGGCGCGACCAGCCGCCCGCGGGCTAACCGAGAGCGGCCCAAATATCGCGCCGATATGCCTCAATCTTCTTAGTTATCGTCGGTTGAAATCACGTCCGCGAGAACGGATTCACTGGCTTCTTGCCAGCGATCCTTCCAATCGCCAATTGGCTCGACGCCAACACGCTCAAGCGCATCGTGGCCGAGTACGGAGAAATGCGGACGCGGAGCCGGGCGCTTGAAGGCCGCCGCCGTCGTCTCCTTCACCATCTCGGGATCTTTCCCAATCGATGCCATGATTTCTCGGGTGAAGTTCCACCAATTCGTCTTCCCTGACGCGGTGCCGTGATAGATGCCGGAAGGCGCCTCGGACTCTACGAGTCGAACGATAAGATCGGCCAGATCGCAGGTCCACGTCGGCTGTCCAACTTCGTCAGTAACAACGGAAAGCTCATCGTGGGTTTGAGCCAGCGTCGCCATCGTTTTGGGGAAGCACTTACCGTGTGCACCGTAAAGCCAGGCGGTGCGAATAATGTAGTAATCATCGGTGTTTGTGCGTACGGCCCACTCGCCGGCCGCTTTCGTACGCCCGTAGGCGCTACGCGGGGCCAGCAGGTCATCTTCCCCATAGGGGTCGACGGCGTCGCCCGAAAACACGTAATCCGTGGAAATATGCACCAGCTTGGCGCCAATTTCCTTC
This sequence comes from Actinobaculum massiliense, assembly GCF_001457435.1. GTDB lineage: Bacteria > Actinomycetota > Actinomycetes > Actinomycetales > Actinomycetaceae > Actinobaculum > Actinobaculum massiliense. Next base: position 541,725 of record NZ_LN881717.1, read on the forward strand.
GCGCGCCGGGCGAGAATTTCCGGTCCGGTGGCATTGGTGGTGAAGGCAGCCGCTTCGTCTTCCTCGGCCTTATCGACGGCGGTGTACGCGGCCACGTTAACGATCACGTCCGTTGCGCTAATCATCTGGCGAACGCTCGCCGCATCGGTAATGTCAATCTCTGAACGGTCCAGAGCGACGACGTCGTTCCCCTCGCGCACCAGCAACTCCACGAGATCGTGCCCGAGCATTCCCTTCGCGCCCGTAATCATCCAACGCATAAATATCCTCCAGTATCGTCCTTTGAACTCTCACTTCTTGGCGAGAGTTCCCCGATAAAAATCTACAACTCGTCGTTTCTTCACCATGGTCGCCGCAGCGAGCGCCTACGTGAGCTTACTCGGTGGTCGACGGTTACGGCATTGATGTTAGCCGTAATTTACTACCCACCCGGCGCATGAAACCCTTGGGGCCTTCAACGCGCCACGAATGGATTGCATTACGAACCAGCCGCTTTATTCGCGAGCGCGGAGGGAAGGTGAAGTCGAACTCGTATGGCTCCACCCAGCTATCGAGCTCCGAGAAGGGCTCATTATCAGCAACGAACGAAAAGTTCGAGGCTTCTTTATGCCCGTGCTGAGAAACGTGACGCCAGGCCGCCGTTAGGATGTTCCGGTATAGCTCGCCCTGCAGGGCTGGAGAGAGGTCAAGCAGGGCTTCCCGGCGCGCTCGGAACGCCACTTTCTTCCGTAATTGCTCATCTTCAAGAAGCTTCACCATCGCCTCCACCCATTCCTCGGTGGTGTCCGCAAGAAAGCCCGTCTTGCCATGTTCAATAGCTTCACGGAATGGCTGAGTCGGCGTGGCAACTGTAGGAGTAAGTACCAAAGCTGCCTCAAGCCACTTAATTGCTGATTTGGCCTCATTGAAAATATCTGAGCGGCCGCCCTTGGTTAACGGAGCCAGATTGATATCAACATCTCGCAAAACCTTCGGCAGCTGAGTCCACTCTTGGAAGGGGACTCTCACCAATCGATTCTGGAATGGGCGCATGCGCGCCGATGGCTCCACGAACCCACCCAGCCACAGCTCCACATCCTCGAAGCGTTTCAGAACTTCACATACCGCCTCTTCAATTGACTGCCAATCGGCGTCGTGCGTATCCGTCCCCGAGAAATATCCAATGCGCAACGGCCCCTTCGCCCGCTCCTGTTTGGCGGCGCGGTCTGAAAGCTTCGCCAGAATTTCGCCGATACCGTTAGGGAATCGCTGCGCGGGAACCTCAAGGAGCCGTGACCCTTCTGCGGTAATCGTCTGGGTGGATCCAATGAAGTAATCGCAATGCTCGAGGGTGGTGCGGTAGCGATAGATGCCTCGTCGCCAGAGATCCCGTTCATCCGGGGTGAGGCGGTCCAAGTTCTCCAATAGGGGCTCAATGGAGGGATCAAAAATGAGATCGTCAATATCGCCGAGAATCGGGATATTACTATCGCACGCGCGGATCTTTCCTATGAGATCCAAAATTTGGTCGGTAGCCGGTACCCGGTAGAAAACCACCGCGTCAGCCGCTAAAACTTGCGCGGGAAGGCTCGGATCGCGATAGTTCAATACCTCGGACTCAATCCCCCACTTCGCCAGAGCCTCGGCAGGAAGGTGCGCACGGTAACGAGCCGGTGCGCCCTGAATCCCAATCACGAAGACGACTTTTCGTATCAGTTGCTGAATCGCCGGTACAACCGGATCGGCCACCCGCTCGCGCTGCGCGAGAACCTCGGTGTAGTACTCAAATACCTGTTCAACTTGTTCCGCAACGGTAACGAGCCGAGACCCACCGCTCCCGCTTATCAGTTTTTGCGCTATCTCCCGGTTAGAGACCTTTTCTATTGCATCGGCAAGAGCGGAGGGGTCATCGGGCGGGATAATCAGGCCGTTGACGCCATCTTCAATCGCTTCTTCCGGGCCGAAACTCGCGGTTGCGATTACTGCCATGCCCGATGCGAGCGCTTCGCGCGTCACGATCGAATGGGATTCTCTCCCGATTGAGGGGAGGATGAGTACATCGTGCTGGGCAAACGTCGCGGCAAGCTCATCACGTCCGTATGCCGGCCTGGATGTTGCCCAGTCGGGGAAACCTGCATCCGAGCTACGGTACAAATCAAGCGTGGTACCGACCGGTACCCGGGCCTGATTTGCCGCTTCCCGTAGGATCCCGTAGCCTTTGGAGAGGTTATTACCTCCCGTATACATAAATCGAACACCCGAACCGATGGTTCTCTGTACGGATTCCGCTTCGGACGCGCCATCGATGCCGTTCTCATTTACTCGGAGCTTTTGCCGCGGGACCCCGTTAGCTAAGAACACGTCCGCCGCGATCTGCGAGGGGGCGAGGATTAGGTCGGCATCCGCCAGGGCGCTTCGCATGGATTGGCTACGGTGCTCGAGCCACTCGGACGTCACTCCCCAATCCACGTATGCGCAATCAACAGCTGGAGAAATTGGCTCATCATCGGGGCCAAGCAGGAATTGCTTCGGGCAGATCCACCAGAAATCGTGCATGGTGACGACGACGGCGCAACCGGCTTTGCGCGCAATACTGAGGCACTGCGTTCCTAATGTCTGAATGGAATGAAAATGCACCAGATCCGGTTTGACTTCCGAAATATAATCCTCGAATAGCTTCGCAACCGCTGGATTGTCGTAATTCTTCTCGCTGTGCCAGGCGAGGAATCCATCGACCCCGACCCATCTCACCTGAATTCCGTCGTCGAAGGAATCGGAAGTCTCCAGCGGCTGTAGGTCTTTCAAATTTCCGGCAAACACGTAGGCATCGTGGCCACGGTCTCGCGCTGCCCGGGCGAAGCGTTGCGGAATGAGCGTGCCACCCGAAACAAAATCGGGCGGGTAATGTGCCGATACCTGCATGATTCGCATGCGGAAATGCTACCGCATAAGTGCGATGCTCCCGTCTTTCACGCGCTCTCACCGCGAGCCCGAGCGCCGAGACCAGAACATTGCGAATCGCCGGCGGAGTGCGCTTTTTGCCGTTCCTCGCCCGCTACAATTGGGGACGTGATTGATAGTGAGGACAGCGAAAACGATAAGGCCCTTCGTTCGCAGTTTGATTCGGCGCTAGCCGAGCTCAAGGTTCGCGACGCCATTATTGCCGCGCAAATGGAGCGAATTAGCCAGCTGGAGCAGCAGCAACAGGGCGGCGTAGCCCGGCAATCAACATCCCCTCGCGTAGCGTCGCCAAGTTTCCGGCGCAGGCTCGCGAAGGGGCTACGTACCTCGCCAGTAACGAGCAAGGCTATTCAATTGCTACCAAAGCGCGTGCGGAACCTCGGCAAACGCGCACTCAGCTAAACCACACTAGCGGGCTTAACCTGGCGGCAAAGCCTACGAGTGCTCCCGCTGGCGTGCCAAAAAACTCTTGATATGCCTCGCCGTGGCGCGCACCCCCTGCGACCGCAAAGATTCAAAGCTCTTGGCCGCGAGCGCGATGGGGCTACGGCGAGCCTTCGCGGGCGCGGAGCGCTTTCCGGCCCGCGCGCGTTGCTCCGCGCTTTCCCTGTCGGGAGCAAAATACGGCGATGCGCAATACTCGCGAAGCGGCGCAAGAACTTCACTCCAACGGAAGCTTTGCGCGATTCGAGCGATATTCTCCCGTGCCTGGGTGCGGTATCCGTCGTCGTTCAGGAGGTTCACTAAGGCAGCGGCGAAGGCATCGACGTCCTCGTAACCAACGACCTCCCCCAAACCCTCGCGCTGGGTGAGATCCGCGAAGTAATCACCTTCGGTGACAACCATGGGTAGTCCCGCCCACAGGTAGTCGAGAATTCGCGTGCGGAATGAAAACTCCGTCTCCACGTTATTGAAGTGCGCAGATACCGCAACATCCGCATCGCACAAGTAGTTTTGCCGCTCATCGTATGGAACCCACGATTCGTTGAAATGAACGCGCGTGCCTTCCAGGCCGAGATCACGTGCGAGCTCACGCGCGGCGGTTACCATCCGCATCTCAGGAACATCGGGATTCGGGTGCTTTGCCCCTAAGAACACGAGGTGCAGATCCGCAATCTTCTCTTTCGCACGATCAATTGCGCGTATCACCGTGAGCGGATCAAACCAGTTATAGATCCCTCCGCCCCAAATCACGACTTTCGATTCTTCCGAAATGCCCGGGATTGCGCCGCGGATGGCGTTTGTGGTCCGCACCGGCTCGGAATCGGAAAGCCCAAACGGAACCAGGGCGATGAGCTTGTTCAACGAGGGGTCAGCATCATAAAGCTCGGGGGTGATGCGCCCTAAAGCAACCATCTCGCCCAACCAAAGATGCCGCTGAGCGCGTGAGGCGCAGAGGAAGAAATCGCCAACTCGCATCTGTGCTTCGAGCTCCGCCGCGGCATGTTGGAAAGCGAATCTCCGCTCCGCCAAAGGCCGATGCTTCTCCACCTCAAGCGATTCGAGGTGGAGCGGATCGTAAAGATCAACCACAAGCTTGAAATCTGAGGTCCCGAGCCATGGGAATGTTTGCAACAGATAGCCCTGCACGACGACGACGTCCGGCGAGCCGAGATCGGTTTGAAAACTCTCAACCCGGGTTTCGAAAATCTCAAAATTCTCGCCGGGGCGAGAAACTTTCCCAAAGCTGAGGATTCTAACCTGGTTGGAGCGCGAGAGTTCACGCGCAATTTCCCAGACGCGAATGGCCGGGCCGGCCATTTTCTCGCTGAATGTATCTAGAGAAACAATCGCGATCTCGCTCATGCTAGTCCTCGTTTCCTGCCGAGTTCCTTGCTTCTAATTCATCCGCGGAGTCTTTGGAGTCGATCTGCGTGCCGCGGGCTGACCCGGTTGGGAAATTCCAACGGCCATCCAAAATAACGTAGCCTCCGGATTCGTAGGGTGTACCGCGCTTCACGGAGATACTCGCCAGCTCTTTGACGTAGTCGTAGACGTGCTCAGTGGTGGTGTTTACGACCGAGCCATGGAAGAGATACTGGCCGGGGGCTAGAAGCACCTTGGGTATGCGCAGATCGACCACTCCCGGACCCTCGATATAGTCCACCGGGAATTCCAAATCGCGCGTGTTGTTTCCCCACAGATAAACGCCGTCGAAGGATTCCATCGAGTAACCGAAAACCGGCTTTTCAATTCGCTGATGGGCGTTGTACCACATGCGAACGGTTATCTCCTGGCCAGTGGGAATAGCTCCCAGAACGGGCGCCAGGTTTTCATCGAGGACCTGCATACCCAGGACCTCGACCTCTCCCGAGCCCCAGCGAACTCTTCCCGCCGCATCAAAGCGCATATTCTCCTGAGTGGAGGTCTCGTACTTGTCGAGGACCTCCTTGGCCGGGCCGACCATTCGCAACTTTCCGTGTTCCAGCCAAGCCGCGTTATCGGCCATATTTCGCAACTGCGCCATGGAATGGGACACGACGACGACGGTTTTACCTTGCGCACGCAAATCAGCGAACTTCTTTGCGCACTTTTCCTGGAAAGCAGCGTCTCCCACCGCAAGAATCTCGTCGACGAGGAGAATATCCGGCTCGGTATGAATAGCAACCGAAAAGCCCAGGCGCACGTACATACCGGATGAGTAGTTCTTCACCGGTTGGTCGATGAAATCGCGAACGCCCGAGAACTCAACAATATCTTCGTACTTCTCATCGATTTGTTTTCTGCTCATGCCCAGAATTGAACCGTTGAGATAGATGTTCTCACGCCCCGAAAGCTCCGGGTGGAAACCGGAACCAACCTCCAACATCGCCGCCATCTTGCCGTGGCGGACGATTTGCCCCTCGTCAGGAACCAGGATCTTGGCAATGCATTTGAGCAGGGTGGACTTTCCCGAACCATTGTCTCCGACGAGGGCAAAGGTGCTTCCGCGCGGGACGTTAAGGGACACTCCGTCGAGAGCAACAAAGTTCTCTGAAATTGACTTCCGGCGGCGCATAATCGCCGACTTCAAGGTCTGGTTGTTTTCCTTGTATATCTTGAAGCTCTTGGTTACGCCGTGGACTTCAATAGCGTTTTCTACCGACTGTGTGTTGTTCATTAGAGAGACTCCGCCAAATGAGCTTGATGTCGATCAAACACCCACCATCCGAGCATTAACATCGCCCCAGACATAACCGCTACTCCGCCCAGTTGGATCCAGTTCGGCCACGCGCCGTCGTACAAAAGAGCGCGGAAGATATCCGCAAAATGTTTGAACGGGTTGAGATTGTATAGATCGTAAATCGTCACTGACCCAATCAGGGGGCCATATTTCTCTGACATCCCCTGCACGTAAAGAGCCGGGTAGACGATCGGACTGGCGTAGAACCAGAGCTGAAAAAGAATCCCCACGAAATGCTGGATATCGCGGAAGTAGACATTCGCGATGGAGAATAACATTCCCAATCCAGTACCAAAGGCCGCTAGCAGAAGAATCACCAGAATAACTAGCGGCAAACGCAGCAGAATATTGTTGCCGAGGAAACCTACGACGACGCAAAGAATCGCGATTTCAAAGAAATGCTGATAGAGACCGGCAAGGGTATTGGCAAAAATAAGGATGGAGCGCGGGAAATACACCTTCTTAATGAGGTTTTCGTTCCCCGTAATCGCAGACATTGCCCCATTGACAATGTTTGACATAAACGTCCATGGCAAGAGGCCCGCCATGAGCCAAACGACGAAAAGATCAATCCCGGATGGATCGCCCACAGGAACTTGGACGCGGATGACCATAGCGAAGACGAAACTGTAAACAATCATCAGCGCGATGGGGTTTGCCAGGGACCAGAGCTGACCGAGCGCGGTTCGCTTGTACTTTCCTTTGACCTCTCGCATGGTCAAGTTAAGCAGGAGCTCTTTGGTTCCCCGCAGGTCATCAAACATTGACACCTTATGCCTTTCTCTTTGCCCGCGGTTGCGAAGCGCGTGCACCGAGCTTATACCAGCCATGGTAGTGACTAGGGAATTCTAGACGCGAACTTCCTCGCCTTTAGTAGCCCCTACCGAGCAGAAGTGCAAAAGCATAGGCGCTGACGGCAAGCACCCACAAGCCCACTCTGACCGACTTGCGCTCCGTGACCCAAGCACCCGCTACCGCGTAGATCGGGATTAAAACTTGGACGTACCGCGTCTGCACCGGCACCCAGCTGCCAAAGAGCAGGCCAAAGCAGAGATAAATCCCGGGGCCTACCAGGAACAAAGAACTAATTCCCGCCTCGGCGAATCGGCGCTTCAGCACGTCGTCTCCTTGACGGAACCACGCGACCGAAGCAAGCGCGCCGACGGAAACAAATAGGGCGACGATGACGAACGGCGACATTCCCTGCTCAATGAAAAAGCCGCGGAACATAATGAGGATTCCATCCCCGAAGCTATCAATCAGACCGCTCAGCGATAAATCCGCGACTCGATCAACTTGTGCGGGCTTGTTCGCATCTACACTCAGAGCGGTGCGAATCAGGTTCCATCCCACCGCGACGGCTGCCACCACAACAGGTAGCGCGGAGAGTGCTAGCCACGAAGGATGACGGCGGAAGGAGAGCTTGTGGCTACCGATCGGTAACGCGACCGTATCGGGAAGATCCTCCCCTCCTTCAAGGTTTGCACTGCTTTGCCGGCGCGGCCCGATCTTGTACCAGAGCAAGAACAGCCACATGGCAGCCGCAATGAAAGCGTTTTGCATTTTTACTAGAGTGAAAATCCCCGAAAGCAGGAGGAACGGCCACACGCTCCATTCTTTTCTCACGTATCTCATGGCGGCGAGGGTGATCGATGCCCCCGCGAGGAGATTGAGGGCATCGGGGGTGATGTACGCCGTCGTCGTGCGAAATGCGGGGAGAGAACACACGAAGAGGGTAAGCGCGATCCCCACGCTCAAGCGGCCCGCTTCGCGGCTTACGAGGGCGCACAGCACGGTAGCTCCCGCGGCGAGCCAAAACGCACCGGTGAGTCGTGCCGCATCAACGAGGTCGTAGGACGGCACTAACCACTCAATCGGTTTTGCGATCCACGCAGTAACGAAGTAGTAGACCGGCGAGTGAATTCCAGCGGTTGAGTGACCATCCCAGGGGAAATCTTCGAGCGAATTATTGCCGCCGCATACGCCTTCGGGAGTTCCCTTCCCCTTCATGATTCCGAAGCCACGGCACGCAGAAGCTTCCTGGGCGACCTGGTCAACCGTTGCGCCTTCATGAGAAACAATTCCGCGGGATGCTTTGTCCACCGCATCCACGTAGTTGTACTCATCTATTGGTGAGAGCGCGGTATTGGCGGCGTTATAGCGAACATTGAGAAGACCAAAGAGGAACAAAAAGAGGAAGAAGACGGCCAACCACTTTGCCCAAGGCTTTTCACTTAGAAAAAGTTTCATACGTAGCAAGGACATCTCCTCTAGTCGTTCCCATCTCAATCATCAAAGCGAAGTGTATAAGCTTGACTACGCGGCCGCGGTCGAAGAGCCGTTCGCCTAAAATTCTAGGTAAACATTACGTAGGCAATGAAGACGATGCGAGGTTTTTATGGAATTCCGCGAATTATCAATTGAAGGCGCCTGGGAAGTTACCACCAAACACTTTCCCGATGAACGGGGAAAGTTCCTCGAGGTTTACAAAGCCAGCGTGTTCGAATCGCCGGTAGGCCATCAGCTTGACCTGAAGCAGGCAAATATTTCAGTCTCCCGCGCCGGCGCGGTGCGCGGAATCCATTTCGCAGAAATTCCGCCGTCGCAGGCCAAGTACGTCACCTGCCCGCGCGGTGCGGTGCTCGATTACGTGGTCGATATCCGGGTGGATTCCCCGACCTTTGGCAAATGGGATTCCGTATTGCTGGATGATGACTCGCGTAAAGCCATTTATCTTTCCGAGGGGCTCGGGCATTGCTTCGTCTCACTGGAGGATGATTCGACCGTGATGTACCTCTGCTCCGCGGAGTACGCGCCAACCCGCGAGCACGGCATTAACCCGCTTTGCGAAGAGATTGGGCTTGAGTTCCCCGAAACCGGTAGGGATGGCGAGAAGCTGAACCTCGTGCTATCTGAAAAAGACACGGCCGCGCCCGGCTTGAGCGGGGCACGGGAAGCCGGATTACTTCCTACGTATTCGCAATACAAGGAGTTCATCTCCGCACTGAATGCCTAGAAATCTACAGATGTCTGAAAGCGAAGGTGGAGTGACGCCCGCGAGCAACGCCGCTGGGAGTAGCGCCGATACCCAAGACCACAACCAGGCGGCGAAGGTTGTTGCTGTCGTTATCACGTTCAACCCGCCCAACTTGCTCCCGCTTCTTTCGGAGCTTGAGCGGCAAGTGGCCGGGATCGTCGTCGTCGACAATGGCTCTACTCCGGCGTCCCTCCCCTCGCTCCGGCAAGCCTGCGAACGGCACACGCTGGTGGAGATCGGGGAGAATATCGGCATCGCCGCCGCCCAGAATCTGGGCATCGAGCAGGCTCGCGGCATGGGCGCAGAGTATGTTCTGCTCTCCGATCATGACTCGGTTCCCGCGCCGAATATGGTCAGCAAACTACTCTCCGCACTTGAGGCAGACGAAATGGTAGGCGCTGCCGGCCCTCTTCCTAGCGAAGATCGTGAGGGCGCCGATCAGCTCGTCTACGTTGCGCGCAAGTGGGCGCCAAAGCGGGCCCACCCAGAAGAACTGGCGCAACCGACGCTCGATGTGGCGTTCTTGGTGGCGAGCGGTTGCCTCATTCGCATGAGGTGCCTCGACAACGTGGGCGATATGAATACCGCTCTGTTTATCGATCACGTTGACCTTGAGTGGGGGTTGCGTGCGCGGCGGAGCGGGTGGCGTTTGGTCTGTGTTCCTGCGGCAACCTTGCATCATTCGCTGGGCGATGAGGTCGTGATGCTTCCGGGGCGTACCCAGCCCGTTCATGTTCACTCCCCCATGCGCAATTACTACATCTTGCGCAATACTCTGTTCCTCGTGCGGGAAGGTGGGGAGCTCATGCCGTCCCGGTGGCGGCTTCGCTACGCCTGGTGGGCCCTAAAATACCTTGCGTTCAACGGGTTCCTTGTTGATCGTTTACCGCAGCGCCGCACGGAGTTGCGCGCGGCCATGCGCGATGCTCGCCGCGGAAGGAAGGGAAGGCGCGGGTAGTTTAGCGATCCGCGGCGCGAGACTCCATCCACTGCCACATTTGCGCGATGCCAGAAGGGAGCATAGTTTCGGCTCGCCACCCGAGTTCACGCTCGATTCTCCCGACGTCGAGGTAGGACACATTCGCGTCGAAGCCCCGGGAGGGATCATGTTCCACTTCAAATCTAAGCCCCACAACCTCCCGTAAATGCTCAATCAGCTCACGGAGCGTGGTGGGAACACCGGATCCCACGTTAAAAACTCGGTGGCCCAAGCTAGGTTCGCTCGCGACGGCGAACACGGCGCGCGCGACGTCGTCGACGTACACGTAATCGCGGGCGGCGTCAAGGGAACCCAGAACACGGAAGGGCTCGCGGTTCAGAATAGCGCCCATCCACACCGCGAGAACGCCCTGCGCTCCGGCCCCGGTTTGGCCCGGCCCGTACGCATTGGCAACACGCAAAATGACGGGATCCCCACCGGAAGCGAGGAAAACCTCCTCCAACCGGCTTTTGAGCTGCCCGTAGTTGCCCAGCGGCGCTAAAGTCTCTTCCTCTCGATGCGCGGTTGCCTGGTCGCCATAAACGGTTCCTCCGGAGGACAGAAAAATAGTGCGGAGGCGCGGTGCCTGAAGGAGCACCGCGGAGAGGGTCTGTCTCACCTCAGCGAGTTCAGCATCGGCTATCTCCGGGGAGTCGTTCGCGATTTTGGGCGTGCAACGGGAAGCTGCCCAGACCAATACATCGGGCACTCCCGTTCGAAAGTTCACTGTTTCTCCGTCGAAAATGGGATATTCCGACGTGTAGCTATCGCAGGCCCAACCCGATTCTTCGAAGAGGGCGCGCACCCTCGACCCGATGAAACCGTTTGCGCCTACAATCGCAACTCTGGTACTCATCTTTCTGCTCCCTTTGCGCTCACCGTCATAACCGCGCCCATTTTCAGAACAACCGCCGCAGAAGCTCCTTGTACCTCTCACCAATGGCGCTGGTCGAATACTGATCACGCACCTTCAGCGCCAAACGCGCCATGCGGGTACGAGTTTCCGGATGCTCAATCGCCTCTCGCAGCGCATTTGCCAGCTCTCGCACATTGCCTGGCTGAACCAGACGCCCGTTTTCTCCATCTATGACGGCCTCATTAATGCCGGGCAAATCCGAAGCGATTGCGGGAAGACCCGCAGCCATGGCCTCCAGTAGCGCAACCGGAAGTCCGTCTTGGTCACCCGACTCAGCTGGTACCGATGGCGTCACGATCACATCAGATCGGGCATAGGTTTTGCGCAACTCCACCCGGTCAAGTGCGCCTACAAAGCTTACCGGCAAGCCGCTAGCTTCCCGCTCAAGCGATTCTCTTTCCGGACCATCCCCAACGATCGTGAGTTTCCAGTTGCCCGTACCCATCTCCCGCAATGCTTGGAGCAGATACGTAACGCCTTTCTTAGGCACGAGCCTGCCCACGAAGAGCAAACGTACATCATCGCCATCGGACTCGACTGGTTCAACCATATGAGTGAGGTTGGCACCCATCGGGATCACGAATGTTCGCGCCGGATCACTCCCCAGCGCGATAGCCCGTTGCGCCATATCTTCGTTCATGACCGTCACGGCACGCGATCCCTTGACCACGCGCGACATGATCGCACTCAGGGGGAAACGATCCAGCGCGTACAAATCGCCGCCCAGGGTTGTGAGCAAACGTGGAATCTTCGCCGCCCCCATGGCGGCTACCAGACCCTGTGGGATGATCCAGTGCGCGTGGATAATATCCGGCGAAAATGCTTTCACCGCTTTCCGCAAGCCCCGCAACTCCGAAAGAAAGAAAGGCGGAACTTGTAAAAGCCGCGAGGGCGACCGGCGAATATTCTCAAAGATCGCCCCATCAGCGAGGTCCTCCCACTTCTGGGGAAAGAACCGGAAGCGACGCACCACCATACCGCGATAGTTTTCGTCCCGCTTGGCACCGGGGACCATAGGTACCAGGATCTCGATGTCGTATTCGTCGCTGAGTTCGTATGCAAGGTCTCCAATAAACTCCGGCGTCCCATCCCCCGGGTGCGCCGGAAACGTCGAGCCCATCACGAGCATTCTCGGCTTAGCTTTCCCCATCAATGCCTCTCCCTTACTTCCACTCGGTAAGTTTTCTCCGCCTTCAGAGCTCCCGCGCCGCACCAGCCCGGCAACGTGAGGCCGCGGAGGTCGATAACCTGAAGCGCGAGCCTCGGCCACCGGTTAGTTCGCGTTGGCATCACCGATAATGCCTCGAAACTCCGTATCCTGCGGTTCGCCGGGTTCTTTCCCAGCTGTGATCGCAGACGGCCCGTATTGAAGCTCCTTCGATCTTTCGAGTTGTTGCTCAATGAGAATGCGATTCGTCTTCTGCAAATCCGCAATGATCAAAATCGTCACAGAGATAATCGAGGCTACGAGCATTGCGGACCCAAAAATTAGGGACTGCACGTGGCCAGCGCCCTCGCCCATCAGGTAGTAGATGAGGAAGCGAATAAACGGGATAAGACCGATGAGGCCTGTTATTCCAGCTGTTAGACCGAGGGGAACGTGCGGCTTGAACATGAGGTACGACCGGATGATGGCCCAACCGGACTTGAACATGTGCTGCCAAATATTCTTGAAGAGCCGTGACTCTCGCGTCTTTGGGTTGGTTCGAATGGGAACCGAGGCAATCTTCAGGCGCTTATTGCCCGCCTGGATAATCGTTTCCATACAGTAGGAAAACTGCGTAACGATATTGAGGCGATAGAGGGCGAGGCGCGAGTAGGCGCGGAATCCCGAGGCCGCATCCGGCAATCGAGTACCCGCGGCGCGGTTGACCACACTCGATCCAAATGCCTGCATTCGCTTCTTGAACCATGAAAACTCAGAGATTTTACTGGTTTGCCGATCTCCGATCGCGATATCGGCCTCACCGCGAAGGAGCGGTTGCACCAAATTGACAATCTCAGCTTGGGGATACTGATTGTCGCCGTCGGTATTCACAACGATATCGGCCCCGTGCGCCAGGGCGTAGTTCGTCCCGTCCAGGAACGAGCGCGCCAGACCTTGATTACGGGCGTGATGCACAAAGTGCTTCACGCCGTGTTCTTTTGCAACTTCGACCGTTCGGTCGGTGGAGCCGTCATTGATGACGAGGATTTCCACCGAATCCACGCCGGGGATCTCACGTGGGATTGTATCGAGAACCACGCCCAACGTCTTCTCTTCATTCAGGCACGGAATCTGGATAAACACCTTCATTTACCTAGCACCTTTCCGGTATGAGACAAATGTTCCCGCTCCCAGGGCGAGCGCCACAATTAGGGAGGCGAGAGAGATTTTCTTACCCAATTCAAAGTGGGGATTCCGGTACGTCAGATCGACGACGTGTTCACCTGCATCGGGCACGAAAATGGCTGACCCGAAATGCTCAGCCGGCACGAGTTCCGTCTTCTGTCCGTCGAGCGTGGCAGACCATCCATCCGTGCGGGTGTTCTCCCCGATCACCAGCCACCCGGAACCATTAGCCGAGAGCCTTATATGCGTATCGTCGCTGTTCGGCTCATCGATCACAAGATCAGCGTGCGAGCCGGCGTCCACTTCGCGGGCGTCTTGCTCACGTTCCAAGACCACCGCGTTGCCCGGGGTTTCGGTGGAGTCCATGACTGCTAGACGCTCGCCGCTATCGGCGACGACAACGGATTCATTAGCCCAGCGAATACGCGGTAGAGCACCATCTCTTTCAAAGGTGAAAGTTCCGTCGTAGTGCACTAGACGCATTCCGATCTCCTCGGAGAAGAGGATCGGCCGCGCCAGGCCCAGCCCGTCTTCATCTAGGCCTACGGTAATCGTTCCACTCGAACCCTCAAGCGAAATCTCCGCCGACCACGACGCGTTGGGGGCAATATCCGCTCCGTTCACGGGAACGATGTAGTACTCATTAATCCCTTCCGCCTTCACCTGGGATTCGGCAAGAATTTCACCTTCCGTACTCACCAGTCGGATATGAAGGACTCCCGGAGCGTCTTCCAAACCGTCGGTTCCCACCATTCTGATCTGGAGCGCATCGACAGGGCCCTCATGCACGGCAGTTTGAATCGAGTTTCCCTCCGATTCCAGAACAGCCGTCGAGTAAAAGTCGGCTACCGATACCGGTTGGATGCGCGCTGATAGTTGCCCTTGGGAAGCAACCACGTGACTGATCGAAAGTCGGTTAGCCGCACCGTGCTCTTCTAAGTGAGCAAATTGGTCGTTATGGAATGAGGTGTAGGTTTTGGAAATAAAGATCGCGGGGTCGATAAGAGAAAGAACTTCTGCATACCGAGGATCCGTGAATTTGTGCCCGGTGGCTGCGCGCAAACCGTAGGCGTCCTGGGTTCCCGTCATCATGGTGTTTTCAATACCAATGAAGCGGTTTCCCTCAAGATTTGCCGCAAGATAGTCGTGGGTGGGAGTTTCTCGATAGAACGAATCCGCATCGGAAAGCGGCCACCAGACCCGGGCGATCGTCGTCGTCGGCCCCGCAATAAGGGCTCCGCACGCGACGATCACCGGCACCCCCGCCCAACGGTTCTCGCTCATCAAGGAGACAACCGCTAAGCAGATGACGACGACGCCGCCGCCAATCACCCATCCCATCCACAGATAGTCCTGGAGTACCAGGGTTGGATCGTGGGGATAAAGCGCCTCTTCCGCCTCCGCGCGCCCCTTAATAACCCTGCTCAAGGCGAAGGCGCAGACCGCGAGGGCCAGGGGCGTACGAATCTGAATCCAGTGATTGGTGCGGAGCCGCCCCCAAGCTTCCGTCCAACGTGCTCGGCCTCCGAAAAGGCTTTGCGCTCCAATAACGGCTAGGACCACCAAACACATATCGATAATCACGCGAAGCCGCCCTAAATGGGAGGTTCCCACCAACGGCATTTTCGCGAGAAACAACGAAACCGCGTCCGCCCCATAGATTCCGATAAGTAGCACCAGGGCAACGATCCCAAAGTACGAGCTACTCCCCCGGCGGAGAGTACGGGAAAACACCAGACCTAGCGCTGCCAGGACGCACACCGCTACCCCCACGTACGAGAACCCTTCAATCCAGTGAACGGGCCAGCGTTCGTAGTCAAAGGTCAGGCCGAAGTAGAAAGGATTGAAGACGGTTGCAAGGAGCGATTGGTCCATGGCATTTGCTCCCTGGGCGCGGAACTCAAAATCGACGTAGTCGAGAGAGAACTGCACAAAGGGCAACATTTGGATTGCCGAGAGGCCGAGTCCGAGGATAAGTCCCAACGCACCGCGCGCGATTGAGAGGAGCGACTCGCGCAGATTCTCCCAGTCGAGAATCCAGCGAAGTAAGAAATAGCCGCCGCACAGGTAAAGCGCGTAGGCCGAGACCGCGGGGAATCCACCCAGTAAAAGCGATGCCACAATCACGCCAAACCACAGACTTGTGCTCCATTTACGCCGGTACACCAGCGCATCCGCAGCCCAAAGAAGCAAGGGAATCATCGCGGCAACGCGGGTCTGCGGCCAGCCGGTCCATGACAGCATAAAGCTTGAACCCATATAGATAAGGGTCGCCAGCGGAACGGTGAAGTGAGCAAAACCCCAGCTTCTGCGCAACAGCAGATAGAACCCAAGGGCGACGGCGATGGTCTCGAATACTTTAACTAAGGCAACCGCGGTACCCGCGGGCGCAATCCACCAACCAATTGAGAGAGGCGAAAAGAGCCCGGTGTTCGGAATTGTGCCGCCCTCGGTTCCCCCGACCTGGTGAGTGTTCCACTGCGGATAGTGGCCATCCTTGGTGGATTCGGTGATGAAGATTGACTCGGGGATGACGCTGTCGAAAACATCCCACTGGCCCGGATTCGGTGGATACGCATCCTGATAATCCGACTGCCAGGGCGCTGCCGTGTTCAAATACTGGGTGGGGGCAAAGACTTTATTGCCCCCAAGACCCGGAAGCACGGTAACTGCTAAAAAAATCAGGACAAAAAGCCAAAGAATCAGGGAAAGGATCCCGTCAGGGCTCAGCAGATCGGAGCGCCAACGATGCCAGCGATCCGCGCGAGGTGGTGTTTCTACCTCCACCCGCGGCTCTTCGAGTCCTTTCGCGCGGTCGCCACTAGTGGCTGGCGGATTAGTTTCCTCCGCGACGTCCTGCATTCTTTTCCCTTCTTTTCGCCCAGCACAAGAGTTTCACCCGGTGCGCGCGAGGGCGCGGCACTCATCTCACCTGGTCAAACATCGACGTGGTAAAACGGCCAAAAAAAGTTTTGTCAAAGTTTAATTAGGTACCCAAGTAGGGTACTAGAAACTTCCCGTTAACTATTAGCGTTCGGGATACCGTCACATTTCAGCCAAAATGTTCCGCTCACCCCTTGCACCCCGAGGCCACGGAGCGGCGCCCTGTTCCAATTGATTACGCGGGCCGCGGCGTCGCCTACCCCTTGAGATATCCGCCAACAAGAGTACAAAACTCGCGGTGACGATTCCAAATGCGGCAAAAACGGCGAAGCGAGGCCCCAGAGGTAAGCCACTCCAACCTCCTCCCTCTAGCTGGGCCCACATCCGCTGAGGAAAACTCCACAGGAAGGACAGCCAAACAGCATAGCTGGCTACCAGGTAAATAATTGCGAGGCCTCTGCCCAAAACGGCTGGCCATAGCCTGCTGGGCTTATTCGCAGCGGATACTCCATCCACGATCGCCGGCGAGACGGCTTGCTTGTCGTTGCCCCGGCGCTCGGCGTCGGCCCGCCGCTCGGCAAGCTCAGCGCGAGCCCAGCGCTCGGCAACCGAAGCGCAGGAGGCTACCAGGAGCGCGAAAACGAGCGGGAAGCTGTAGCGCATTTGCCACATATACCCCGCTTCTGCGTAAACCTGACCAGTCGCAACCACAATTGATAACGGGAAGGCCGCTATACCCGCCGCGAGCGCAAGCTTCAGCCTCAACGATCCGAGCAGGAAGCCGCAAACCAGCGCACCCAGGAACGTGATTTCCGCGAGGTATCGCGCCCAGGCCGGGATTGGGATCGAGGCCCAGGCCAAAATAGAACTCAAATGGAGCTGAAGATGCGAGAGGCTGTCCCCAAATAAAGCAAGGTAATCCGGGCTACCGCTGACGGGAATCGTCGCCTGCGCCACCCAGCGCCACAGGAGCCATATAAGGCAGGCGAGAGTAGCACTACCGAGGAGAATCCAGAACTCGCGGGTCAGTGAGAGACGCTTGAGTCCTCCCACTCCCAGCCACAAACAGAAAATGACGGAAACAATGATTGCCCAGAAGGGGCCAACCGGCCGGCTAAGAATCCACAGAACCAGGAACGGCGCCATCACAATGAGTGCCCGGCGCGCATCTCCCAGCCGGGTGCCTTGAGCGTAAATGTGGATCAGCCGCACGAAAAGAACGGAGTAAACCAGCGCGCAGCCCAATTCGAGCGCCTGCGGATTCAGAACGCTCCCCAGACTTAGCACGGTCGGAAACAAGGTAGCGCACAACAGTGTGGCCGCCCGCGGGCCCCAGGGGTGAATGCGCGCGAGGTTGCCGAGCGCGCATGTTATAAGTGCGCAGAAGAGAATTGCGGAGAGGATTCGTACGCAATATATCGCGGGAGCACCCGAGGCAATCAGCAGGGGCCAGCAGGTCAAAATGTAGTAGAGCGGCGGATAGTTGGCCGCCGTCGTCACCGTTTCGACGAGCGTCGTCCCCGAATTCAGATCGGGTAAATCGCAGACCGCGGGATTTTCCGGGTGGTCGTTCCAGCAGGCCATGTCTCCCGTCGCAAGGTAGCGCGGAGCACTAAGTCCGTCAGATTCCATCGGGCTTTGGCCGGTTACCACCGCGTACCCGTAGAGGAAGTGCGCCTGCTCATCGGGCCCCGCGAAGGGGAACGCCACCACAGACAAACAACTTGTGAGCGCCGCTAAAAGAGCGAAGGTCCACAGATTTCGCCGCCAACGCGGATCACCACCGCTCGCCCCTCGCTTTAGCGCAAGCTTTCGCGATTTCCTCATGGCCTCCCACTTTACGTTCCCCCACCGGTCTCTGGGGCTATCGGCAATTAGCATTCATCACGCTGAGTGTCTCATGTTAGGCCGCGCGCTCATTGCACACTTCGTGAAATATTGCCGGTAGTCTTGGCCCGTGACCACAGAAAGTTTCGATGGGACCGGCTTGGTAGTTCTCATTCCCGCTTGGAATGAGCAAGAGTCCCTACCCTCCGTCCTGCATGAACTCCACGTGTGCGTTCCCAAAGCTGACGTTGTTGTGATCGACGACGGCTCTCGGGATCACACGTCTGAAATTGCCCGAGCCGAAGGCGCCACCGCCCTGACTCTCCCGATCAATATGGGCGTGGGCGGAGCGATGCGAACCGGATATCGCTACGCCTGGCGGGGTGGATACGAACTGGCGGTGCAAGTGGATGCCGATGGGCAACACCGCCCCTCCGATATCGCACGACTCGTGGAGCGCATGCGCGAAACCAATGCCGACTTGGTAATCGGGGCACGGTTTGCGGGCGTCGGAAACTATCGCGTAAAAGGGCCGCGTGCATGGGCGATGTCATTTCTCTCGAGCATCCTCTCACGCATCAATAAAACTAAGCTGACGGACACCACCTCAGGTTTCAAGCTCACTAACCGGCACGCGATTCGCGTATTTTCCGATGAGATGCCGGCCGAATACCTCGGTGACACGATTGAGGCACTCGTGATTGCCGCCAAACACGGCCTGCGCGTTGAGCAGGTGGGCGTTGATATGCGCGAACGGATTGCCGGCCAGCCCTCGCAAAGTCCCTGGAAGTCCGCAAAACTACTACTCCGCGGATTGATCTCGATGGCGGTAGCCGCCTCGCGCCCGCGCGCCAAAGAGTTGAATAAAAAGGAGGAAGGGCGCCAATGAGTGCGTGGATGGTCAGGCTACTTCCGATTATTGCAGCCATTTTCTTTTTGTTTTACTTGGGGTGGATGCTTCGCTCCCGCCGGCTGAAGCAGACGTATCTATATATCTGGTTCATTATCGGGATTGGTCTGCTGGTGATAGCGATCTGGCCCCGCCTCCTGTTCTGGGCCTCGGACCTGCTGGGGTTCCAGCGCGCGTCCAATATGATTTTGGTGGCAGCGTCCTTCATCCTGCTCATTATTTCCATTCAGCTTTCCACGGCTGTATCCGGATTGCAGGAAGACCGGCGGCGCCTTGTCGAAGAAATTGCTATTCTCGATGCGCGGGTGCTCGCCCTCGAACAGACCCGCGCCGGCGAAGGGCAACCCCAGCCCGGCACCGCCTCCGACGCCTCCGAGAACCCTTCACCGCAACCCACTGCCTAAGCGCTTTTCGCTTCGGGCCCGGAGAAATCAGCTACTCGCTATTCCCAACCGGGCCGAACGAGTGGCGCAGAAGCGCGCGCAATGCGTCGGCGTTTTTGAGGCGCAACGCCTTGGGAACCAGGGAGAGGGCATGCGCCCGCGAGGTGGCATAGAGCCCGGCGGCTCGCCGCGATTTCTTCCAGCCGCGTTTCTTGATCTCTTTGCCGACGCGCGCAAAATAATCGCGCTCTTCCGCAAACCGTGAGCCGTCAAGCAGCTTGACCGAAGAGACCGATTCGTCGTGGCGCCGATACCGGAATGTAACGTCCGGAAGCACCAGAAGCGTTCCGCCGGCCAACAAAATATCGATGACGACCCCAAGGTCGAGGACCACGTCGTACCCATCGCGGAAAGGCGTGGCGGAAATCGTCTCCCGCTTGAAAGTCAAGGAGGGCCAGTACAGCCAATCCCCTACCAGAAGGCGCGAAGCAGCCTCATCCCCGCGCAAGAGCACCGGACCCTGCGCCGTCGAGGGACGCAAAAGGTACTTAATACGATCGGCTAAATTCCACCGGACCCGGCCGTTGGAACCAATGGTTTCCACATTCGGCTGGATAATGTCCGCTTCCGGATGCTCGCGTATCGCCCGTTCCATACCAGATACGTAGTTGGGTAGTAAAACATCATCGCTCCCCATCACCATCAGGTAGTCGGAGGTAGCTAGCTCCACGGACTTTTCAAAATTACCCGCGACGCCGAGGTTCTCTTCGTTGACCATGTACGTGATTCGCGGATCGTCCAGTCGCTCAAAGTATTCGGGAACGGATGGATCACCGTACCGGTCATCAATAACGACCAGCCGCCAATTATCGCTGTCTTGAGCTAGAACCGATTCAACCGTCTGGAAAAGATAGGCCGGTTCTCCCCAGTAGGG
This sequence comes from Actinobaculum massiliense, assembly GCF_001457435.1. Taxonomy (GTDB): domain Bacteria; phylum Actinomycetota; class Actinomycetes; order Actinomycetales; family Actinomycetaceae; genus Actinobaculum; species Actinobaculum massiliense. Next base: position 562,029 of record NZ_LN881717.1, read on the forward strand.
AAGCATAATGTCAAAAGTCATCGACGTTCCTTTATCTCATGAATGCAGCGAACGAGCATTGCGCGCGAGGCGAGGGCTTGGCGCACGCCGCGCGGTTTGGAGGGCGAGGCGTTATCCTCGTGGAATCGGCGCAAGACCGTGCGCTCTTCACGGTGAATCATCTGCCCGCACAGATTTGCGTACAGTGCGATCCATAAATCGTGCGATTCCGAGAGGAATGCCGGGAACGGGAGTAAGCCGTCTTCCACCAACTCGCGCCGAAATCCCATGGCGCAACCGTAGTAGGGCATATTTCCCGCCAGAATTCCGAGTACGTTGCGGTGGTTATGGTTCGACGACGCCGCCGTTAGGCTCCAATCCTTTTGGCCGTAGGGTCCGGGAATGACCGCGGGCCCACCGAGGGTTGCCAGATTAGAAGCCACGGCTCCCCCGTCTTGCCCCAGCACTTCCCGCAAGATCTGCACGTGATCATCGGTCCATACGTCATCCTGATCCGAAAGCAAGATGTATCTGCCGTGGGAAGCGCGAATTGCCTGCTCGAATGTGCGCACGTAACCGTAGTTCACCTGGCGGGCGATCACCTGCACTCTTGGATCGTGTTCCGCGTACTGGCGCAAAACTTCGACGGTTCCATCCGTCGAGCAATCGTCAACGGCCACGATTTCGTCGTCGTCACCCAACTGAGAAAGGATCGAGTCCAGTTGCTCGGCCAGATATTTTTCCCCGTTATAGGTGGCCATGCACACGCTGACGTCCGTCATACTCGCCTTCCTTTCACTCGCGTAAGGTTATCTTCGTCAAAACCCAACTTTATACGGCATGACCGCTCCTGGCCGCCATAAAAGGAGGCACACCATGACCACGGTCGAACACTCGGATCAGGATTCGTCCCGCAGCTCCAACGTAACGGCGGTCGCCGGTAGCGCCATCGTTGCCGCATTAGCGGGTTTCTTCCTCACCGTGGTTTCCGCCCGTAGCCTCAACCTCGCAGACAACGCGGCTTTCCTTGTTTTCTGGTCTGCTTTCTCCGCTATCACGGCGGTCCTATCAGGGATTCAGAACGAAACCACGCGGGCGGTCCGCCGCGCTTTTATTGCAGGAACCGAAACGCAAGAACGTAGCGAACGCCGCACCCGGCTCTTCCTTCTGATCGGCATGATCTCTCTGGCTGGTGTCCTGCTGGTTCTTGCCCTTATTCCGGCCTGGAATGCGATCTTCGGACCGCGAGTGAATCTTTTCGCCGCCGTCTGCGGGCTCGTCATCGTCGCCGCGGCCTACCCGGTCCACCTGGCGACGGTCGGTTCCCTCGCTGGGCTCAACAGCTGGAACCTTTTTGCTCTCCTCTCCGCCGCCGAGCCCATGGTACGTCTGATCCTTGCATTGATCGTGGGGTTTGCGGGCACGGGACTAGTGGGTTTCTACTTCGGTGTCACTTTGGCAACTCTCACCTGGGTTCTTTTCGGCATCTTCCCCCTCGTGCGTAAAGCCTGGCGGGTCGATGTTCCCCTCGGCTGGCGCGAGCTTGCGAGCCGTATGTTGCAGGCGATGGCCGCTACCGCTTTTTCCGCGGTGCTCATTAATGGCTTCCCCATTCTTATGAGCCTGACGACCGATCCGGTGGTCTACTCATCGGCGGCGCCGCTCGTAACGGCGGTGTCGGTGACCCGCGCACCGCTCCTTATGCCGTTAGTGGCCTTCCAGTCAATGATTATTACCGCGTTCGTTGACCATCCCGAAAGGGCCGGGGCAGCAATGGGCAAGCTTGCAGCCGCTATCGGGATGATTGCGGTAGCGGGCGGAATCGCCGCCTACTTCCTCGGCCCCTGGCTGATGCGCTTCATTTACGGGGCGAACTACGAGGTTGGCGGGGTTACCCTCGGCCTACTGGTTCTCGCCGCCGCATGCCTTGCTCTCCTCATGCTTGGCGGGGCGATTGCCCTCGCACTGGATCTGCACCGCTGGAATATGGCGGGATGGGCCATCGCCGTGGTCATTGCGGTTCTGTGCATGCTCGGCCCCTGGAGCCTCCCGGTGAGAACTATTCTTGGTCTTGTAGCCGGTCCGCTGTGCGGTAGCGCCGTACACTACACGGCGATTTACCGAACGCTGGCGGTCCGAGCTCGTGTAGCGTAGAACCTGATCGGCGCGGAGGCGCGCCTTCTTTACAGCATCTGTTGCGGAGAACTTTTGGAAAGGAAAACCATGCGCGTACTTGTTACAGGTGGTGCCGGTTTCATCGGAGCCAATTTTGTTCATCAGACCGTGGAGCACTTCCCGGACGCGGACGTCGTCGTCCTCGATAAGCTCACGTACGCGGGTAACCCCAAGTCGATTGAGGGGCTGGACCGCGTGGAACTGGTGGTTGGTGACATTGCCGATGCGGACACCGTTGATCCCCTGGTGAAGGATGCCGACGTCGTCGTGAACTTCGCCGCGGAGTCCCACAATGACAATTCGCTGCTGGATCCTTCGCCCTTCATTCGCTCCAATATCGTGGGCACGTTTACGCTTCTCGAAGCGTGCCGGCGCCACGGAACGCGCTTGCACCATATTTCTACCGATGAGGTCTACGGCGACCTCGAGATTGGCGAGGACCGGAAGTTCGAGGCCGGTGACCCCTACGTGCCGTCGTCGCCTTACTCGGCATCCAAGGCATCGTCGGATCTGCTGGTACGCGCGTGGGTGCGCTCCTTTGGAGTCGAAGCAACGATTTCTAACTGCTCCAATAACTACGGCCCCTACCAGCACGTGGAGAAGCTCATCCCCCGTACAATCACGAACCTCATCGACGGCATCCGCCCGCGCGTGTATGGCACCGGCGAGCAGATCCGCGACTGGATCCACGTCATCGACCACAATCTGGCGGTATGGGAGATCATCAACAAGGGCCGCATTGGCGAGACCTACCTCATTGGGGCCAATGGCGAGCTCAACAACCTCCAGGTGATCCAAATGATCAACGAGGAATTCGGCCGCGACGCTAACGATTTCGACCACGTGGCGGACCGCCCGGGCCACGATCAGCGCTACGCCATTGATAACAGCAAGCTGGTTGCGGAAACCGGCTGGCAGCCAAAGTTCCAGAGCTTTAAGGAAGGCCTGCACCAGACCGTTGAATGGTACAAGGCGAACGAAGACTGGTGGCGTCCGGCGAAGGAAGCCGTGGAGGCCAAGTACCGCAAGTCGGGCCACTAAAGGCCAGCCGGGCGAAGCGGGATGCTGAAACCCCGGCGATGACCGAAAACTGTAGCTCGAGGTGTGGGTGCGCAAAAATGCGTACCCACACCTCTTTTTAATCACATTTAGCCTTTTGCCGCGCCTACCCGGGCGTGATATGAACACATATGTCGGCACTCGACAATTTAAGGTTTGAAGATGAAAAAATCATGTTTTGCACAAGGCTTGGTAGGAGGGATCGCACTCGCGCTGGTGGGCACCCAGCTCGGCGCTCCCGCGCAGGCCTCCGCTGATCCGCTGTCACCCGACCGGATCTACGAGAACGTCTACCATTTCAAGAATTCACTTTCCACCGGGATCGCGGATTTCGCCATTCGCTACGGTGACGAGAACGACGTCGCACTGGTTGGAGACTGGGACGGCAATAACACCGACACTCTTATGCTCCGCCGCGGAAATACCTTCCTCGGAATTAATGAGCACGCCACCGGAAATGCGGACTTTGTGTTCAAATACGGGGATGCTGGAGATGCGGTACTGGTGGGTGACTGGGACGGTGACGGCGTCGACACGATGATGGTGCGCCGCGGAAACACCTTCTTTGTTAAAAACGACCTAGAAACCGGAACCGCCGAATATGAATTCAAATACGGGGATGCCGGAGATGCCGTACTGGTAGGCGACTGGGACGGCGACGGCGTCGACACGATCATGGTGCGCCGCGGAAACACCTTCTTTGTTAAAAACAACCTAAAAACCGGAACCGCCGAATATGAATTCAAATACGGGGACGCCGGAGATGCCGTACTGGTAGGCGACTGGGACGGCGATAGCGTGGATACCATTACGATCCGCCGCGGTAACCGCTACCACGTGAGCAATAGGCTCCGCACCGGGATCGCGGAATGGAATTTTGCCTACGGCGACAGCGAGGATGCAACCTACGCCGGAGACTGGAACGGCGACGGAAAGTATTCGCTGCTGGTGCGCCACAGCCACCCGCGGCCCCGGCCCGTTCCCGCAGTCGACTCGGGCGGCACCCCGGTGATGGTCTATGGGACGCTGCGAACCGGCCAGGCAGCCGAATACGTGGTGCGCGGAACCTACAGCTCCAACACCGTGGCACGCGCTCCCCACCTGGAACTCTGGCTCACCTACAACAATCCGCTCTACCGCGTATGGCCGTGGGCCATTCCGGGAAACCAGGGCATGGTTGGCGAGGTACTTACCTTCCCGCATGCCACCTATAACGCCATGATTAACAAAATGGATCGCTGGGAGGGATACGTTCCGGGGCGCTCCCCTTCGCGGATGAACTACACCCGCGAGATCGTGGAAACTGACGCGGGCCCCGCTTACGTTTACGTCGCTACCCCCTGGCGTCAGGCTCAGGCAAAGCGCAACGGCCATATCGTCGCAACTGGAGATTTCACGAGGTACTAAAAATGAAGAAACAACGTCATACTCTTCTCGTTTTGGCCGCTCTGGGCCTGGCTTTGCCCGTGTTTTCCGGATGCTCGCAAGCCGACGCGGAAAACCCCTACCCCGATCCCATTCCGGCAGCTTCTTCGGCTCCGGCTGAGGGGCTTTTGCCCGAATCGCCCACTTCGCAGACCCCCGCGGATCCGGCCGTTGAAACCGCCCCCGGTGGGGATGTTATTGCCGAAGTGGGAGCTCCCATTGGCCTTTCGGTAGAAGACGGCACCAAATCAGTCTTCGAGTTGACCGTGAATGAAATGTACCTAGCCTCCACCTGCCCGTCGAAACTCGACGGTAGCGATGTGAGCCCCGAGAATGGCAAGTTCTTGGTCGCTGACGTCACCGCTTCGCTCGCGCCCGATTACGCGGAGCGGGAGCCCGATGCGCCGTTTCTGACGGTGGATCGCGATGCCTGGTACATCACCAATACCGCCGGGGTTATCGAAGAGGGCACTCTGACGGTCAAAGCCTACGAATGCTTCGGTGATAGTGAGGCGATCCAGCCCTTCGTGAATCCCGGCGAAACAGTGTCCGGAAAGATCGCGCTCGATACCGCGCTTGAGCACGGGTACCTTCACTACAACCCGTTCGGGGTACCCGGCTCCGGCTGGCGCTGGTCTTTCTAGGAGCTATCCTCGGCTACGCCGGGCTTCTTCACCCCTTAGTAGCAAAGCTCGCACGACTTTCCAAAAACTGGTGGCTCGGCCCCGCGCTCGCCTCCAGGCACGATGTGTGGCCCCCGGCGGAACCGGGGGCCCCATCTCTTTACAGTGCCCTCAGGATGAAAGGTCTTTAGCGGCGTACCGCGAGGGTGTCATTACCGTCCCCGTCCCAATCGCCAATCAGGATGGTATCGGTGACTTCGCCGTAGGGTCTGATCAGGTCAGCTTTCGCGCTACGCATGGTGTAGAGCACGTGATAGACGTTTCCACGCCTCACCACGAAGGTATCGGCCTTTGTGCGCGGGTTGAATTTACCCGAGTAAACCACATCGCCTGGGTCGCCATAGGTGATCTCGTAGTTGGCCTTCCCGGTGGACATCGAGTTGCGGATAAAGAAGCGATTGCCGCGCCGCACCGCGAAGGTATCGGTGCCATTGCCGTCCCAATCGCCGACCAGGATCTCATCCCCCGGGTTTCCGTAGGTAATAACGCGGTCAGCAACCCCGGTGTGAACATCGTTCTTGATGTAGAACTGGTTGCCGCGACGCACCACGAAGGTATCGACGCCATCACCATTCCAGTCACCCACGAGCACCTCGTCACCCGGATCTCCGTAAGCAATGTCGTAGCTACTGGGAACCGAGCCATTGGTGAGCTGATTGCGGATATAGAAAACATTGCCGCTACGTACCGCAACGCCATCCTTGCCATCGCCGTCAAAATCACCGGCGTAGGCATCCATTTGGCGGGTTCCGTAGCCCATCTCAATTTGCCCGTGCGGGCCCCATCCATTATTGAAATAGAAGGTGGGGGAATTCTTGATCGCGGGTAGCACCGGGCCGTTATTCGGGGCTGTCGGTTGCGGCACTACCGGTTGCGGCGCACTCTGGGTGGGCGTGGGGCTCACCTTTGGCGCGTTTTGCGAGAGTCGCTGATAGGTCTGCACAGCCCGGTTAGTCACTTGGTCGAGCTTGTTGTAGATCAGTCCCGGGCACTGCGTTGTGGATACATCCCGATGCCCGATAATTCGCGGCATTTTATCGCCGGCGCGATACTTGGTCGAGCTGTTCTTATCGGGGATCGTCATGTTCGTTACGCCGCGCGGATTGATGCCCGCGATTGCGAATCTCCACCCCGCGACGTCGCCTACCGCGTTGAGAATGGTCTGCGAAGGCGTGTGCGTTCCGGTGAAGGTGCCCAGCACCGAAACTCCCATGGTTCCGGTGTTTCGGGGGCGCGCGTGGCCGCCAACCACCATCTTGTCGTCGTCGGAAGCGAGGGTGCCCGAACGGCCCTCCCACTTTCCACCGTATTTATCGACGACGACGTTGTACCCAATATCGCCCCATTCCCTGGTTTCGGCGTGATACCGGTAAATACCCTGGATAACGCGAGGAACTTCGGCCTGGGTGTAAGTATTCGGTCCGGCGGTGTGATGAACGATAACGCCCTCAAACTTCGCGTACTCGCGCGGCCAGGCCATCTTCTTTTCATCAGCACCCCACGCGGAACGCGGCTGGATGCCGCCATTACCAATCGCACTTGCCCGGACTCGGGCCACCGGCAAAACTTGCCCCAGCCCGGCCTTGGCGATTTGGGGCTGGTTGCCCTGTGCCTTGTTGGCGGCCAACGGAGCGCTACCGGTCTGAATGCTAGAAAGAGCGGAGGCTGGCGAGAAAACGGTCGCCTGCCCGCTCGGCTGCGCTGCCTCGGAAGGCTCGGGATTCACGCTTTCATCGGTTTCTGTTCCCGGCTCAGGTTCCACCTCGGGCACCGCATCCGGATCGGCCTCCACGGTTTTACCGTCCGGGTCGTAAGCAATTTCAACTCGCAGGCCCGCCGGGAGCGAACCGTTGCCGCGGCTAATTCGCACCTGAATTGCGGTGGAGTTTCCCGAAACGTAGTACTCGGTACCCGGCCTCTCGGATTCAAACTGCGATTCGGCATCAACCTCGTACCAGTCGGACCACTGATCGCCGTCGAGCGTGCGCATTTCCACCGCGGAGCCGTCCGGGAGGTCACCTCCCTGGTTCCAAGTAACGCCCGCTACCGCAAATGGGTCTTTGAGAGCAATGGGATCGGTCAAAACCGCATAGGCGTCGTCTAACTCGAGGTGCTCGCCCTCGGTTCGAAGCAGATTGAGTTTGCGAACCATTGGCGCGGCGCTCGCGCTCGCTTTAGCCTGCGCCAGGCCAGAGCGCGCTACCTCAGTTTCATTTCCCCGCTGATCCGTCAGGGTTACCGTGACGCCGCCGGGAACATCATTTCCAGCCTGAGCCAGGCCAAATGAGGCCGGAATCGCCACCGCAATTGCCAGCGCGCCAACGGCCAGCGCTCTGCCCATTGTTTTCACCATAGAAACCTCCAAAGTGAAACAGTACGTGAAAAACTCATTTATCACATAGTCCTTATGCGTCACATAATTCTTATTTACCTCATACTTCACATTTGTCACAAAAGTCCCAACCTTTTCCGGGACTCGCCGTTCCCGGATTTTGGCCGGTTTTGGCCGTAAACTTGGGGGAATACCACGGCCCGGAAGATTGAAGGGTAATTCTTATGAAAATTGCAGTGATCGGACTTGGTTACGTCGGCCTCGCCAATGCGGTGCTTCTGGCGCAGAAGCATGAAGTGCGGGGCGCGGATCTCAACCAGTCGAAGGTTGACCTGATTAATCAGGGCGTCTCCCCCATTAAGGACGCGGAGATCGCGGATTTTCTTGCCAACCGGCAACTGCACCTTGAAGCCACCACCGAGAACCCGCAGGCCATGGAAGGCGCGGAAACCATTGTTATTGCCACCCCCACCAACTATGACGAAATTGCGAACCAGTTCGACACTTCGTCGGTCGATGCCACCATCGCCCAGGCTCAGGAGATCAATCCCGAGGCGATTATCGTCATTAAATCCACGATTCCAATTGGGTACACGGCCGTCCAGCACCAGAAGTACCCGCAGGCAAAAATTGTTTTCAGCCCGGAGTTTCTGCGCGAAGGCAAGGCGCTTTACGATAACCTCCACCCCTCGCGTATTGTGGTTTCCGGGCACGAAGAGAGCGCACGGCTCTTTGGCAAGCTTCTCCAAGAGGGTGCCGAAGAGAAGGACGTTCCAGTGCTCTTCACCAATACGAACGAGGCGGAAGCCATCAAGCTTTTTTCCAATACCTATCTAGCTATGCGGGTGGCGTTTTTCAACGAACTCGATTCCTACGCGCTCTCCCACGGCTTCAATTCGCGTCAAATCATTGACGGGGTGGGCCTAGACCCGCGCATTGGTGGCCACTACAACAACCCCAGCTTTGGCTACGGCGGCTACTGCCTCCCCAAGGACACTAAGGAGCTACGGGCCAATTTCGAAGGCGTGCCACAAAACCTCATCTCCGCCATCGTCGATTCAAACGACACCCGCATCGCCTACCTTGCCGAACATGTGGCCCGGAAGGGCTACCGCGCGGTTGGTATCTACAAAATCGCCATGAAATCCGGCTCAGACAATCATCGCGCTTCCGCCACCCTCAAGCTGGCGCACAAAATTGCCGATCACGGCATTAACGTCATTATTTTTGACCCACACCTTAGCGGCGAGGAAATCGACGGCTTCCCCATTGCACAAAACTGGGAGAAGTTCACCTCGCGGGTGGAGGCAATCGTGACGAACCGACTCGATCCCGATATGCCGGCCACAACACAACCGGTTTTGACCCGAGACATCTTCAGCCGGGATTAGAACCTACTTGCCGCGGGTGAGGAAAGCGGCGCGCGCACGCAACCCGGCGCGGCAAGCCCAGCGAAGCGGCGCGAGGAGCGGCCCTGCATACACCCCATCCAGGTAGTGTGCCGCCGATTTGTGGTGGGCGCAGATCATTGCCTCGGGCCGCTCGCGCCAGGAAGCCCCCTGGTCATGGACTACCCGCGCCTGCGGCACAAAGACAGACTCCCATCCCGCGTGCGCCAGATCCTCCCCCAGCTCCACATCTTCAAAGAACATGAAATAGGACTCATCAAAGCCCTCAATTTGTTCGAAGGCTTCGCGGCGCAACATGAGGCAAGCACCGGAAAGCCAGTCCACGGTATGCGCTCGGGCGATGTCAGCATTGGCGCGGTAGGCGCGGGTCCAAGGATTTTCGGGCCAAATATCGGCAAAGAGCGCGTGCCCGACGCCGGAGGAGACGCGCGGGAAGCTACGCGCCGAAGGGTAAACCTCGCCCTCCGGGGTTTCAATTAGCGGCCCGAAGGCGCCACCTTTGGGCCAGCGAGAAGCTTCTTCTATGAGCGCATCGAGGCATCCGGGCCGTAGCTCCACATCAGGATTAATCACAAAAAGCCAGCGCCCCGAAAAACCCTCAGCACCGAGGTTCGCAGCTCTTCCGTACCCGAGGTTCTCACCTGGGCAGAGATAGGTTGCGTCATATTTGGCCGCCACCTCATGCGCCAGCGCGTGCTCCTCCCCGTTATCAACAATGACGAACTCGTATTCGTCTCCGAGCGCATTGCGCAGGGATTGAGCGAACTTCTCCAACTCTGTGCCGGGGTTATAGGCCACCGTGATGACGCGTATATTCACGCGCCAAGCCTAACGCTCCGCGGCTCGCGGCACACTCTGCGCGCGCCCGTAACCCTCACCTCCGGGTATCTGCGCACCGTGGAATAAGACTCAAGATTGACACGCCCGCCGTAAACCCTCAGTCGCTAACCGTATGATGTACGCGTGGTTATTTCGAACAGGGCTCCAGCTCACCTCCTAGGCAAGCGCCGGGGAGGTTTCGTAGTACGTTCCATCGGCCTCGTGCTACTCGCAGCCGTCCTCTGCCTCACCAGCGCATTTGGCTATGCCTGGGTCAGGTATCAAGGTAACCTCACCGCGGCCGATATTTCCGATCTCCTCGATCCGAATCCGCAGGATGATGAAGACTCCGGCCTGCGCGATATTAGTGCCGGCCAACCGCTCACTTTCCTTGTTCTCGGCTCCGATGTGCGAGAGGGAGACTCGGATGTTGATGGGTCAGGCGCCAGCGGCGAAATCACCGGTATGCGCGCAGATACGACGATGATCGTGCACATTTCCGCGGATCGCCAGCGTATTGACGTCGTCTCCATTCCCCGTGACACTCTGGTCGACATCCCCTCCTGTATTGTCCGCACCGCGGATAATAAAACGACCACCACCAAGGAAAAGCCGAACGGAATGTTCAACTCGGCTTTTGCGATTGGCGGGCAAACCGGGGACGTCGGCTCGGCGGCCGCCTGCACTATGCGCACTCTTCAGCAAGAGATGGGGCTGAACTTCAACGGCTATATCGTGGTCGATTTCGCCTCGTTCGTTAAGAGCGTGGACGCGATTGGCGGGGTACCCATGTACTTTGAGGAATCGCTTCACGATAAGTACGCCGGCCTGAATATTGAAGCCGGATGCCGCCTGCTCGATGGCAAGCAGGCGCTCGCACTCGCCCGCGCCCGCAAACAGGTGGGCGACGGCTCGGATATTTCGCGTATCGGTCGCCAGCAGGAACTCGTTATGGCCGTGGCGCAAGAGGTGCTTTCTTCCAATCTCCTCACCGACGCACCGAGCCTTCTCAAAGTCGTCGACGCCGTCTCCCAGTCGGTGAATGTTTCCTCCAGCTTGGGGCAGTTGACCACCATCGCCGGGCTTGCCAATTCTCTGCGCGGCGTGAGCGCGCAAAACATTCACTTCGCCACCATGCCTTGGGATCCAGCCGGATCGCGCGTCACCGTTAATCCCACTGCCGACTACATTTGGTGGGCTATCAATCATGACGTCCCCTTCGAGGTTTATGACGAGAACGGATTCCCGCGCGCGCGTAAGCCCGAGGGCTACACCTCCCCCGCGCAGGGCAACTCGCCCTCCGAAGCAAGCGCAACGCCGAGCGCGCCTGGCGGGTCGGCCACCGAACCGGCAGGCGAGCCAAATAACCACGAAACGGCCACCAATACCAGTTCTGAGGCGCCGGAGGTTTCCGGATCCGCCACCCCGGGGCAGCCCGCTTCGCCTTCGCCTTCCGTACCCGTTTGCACTCGCGGCAACGCGATTCCAGCTAGTTAGGGCTCTCGTATGAGTAATCAACCCCCTTCGTTTGAACCGCGTAAGCGCCAGCCGCGCCCGAGCCAATCCCATGCCCGGAATGTCGGCGGCGAGTCCCAGCCGCGAGATTCGACGTCGCGCCCGCGATCGCGCCAATGGCGCGATGACGAGTCCCTCGAGAATGCGGGGAAACGTAGCGAGGCGCCGCGCCGCCCGCAGGTTCGCCGTCGTTCGATTATTGCCAACGAGGAGTCGCGTACCCCGCCGTCGTACTCTCCGCACGCCCGCCCGGCCGGCGCTAACGGCACCGAAAACGCCCCCGCCCGCAGTTTTAGCGAACCACGGCGCAACCGCGGCGAGCCCCCGCGCTATCCGGCCCGAGCCACAGCGCCGCGGGCGGATTACACTCCCCGCAAGCCGGTGCCTCCCGCACCCGCCGCTTCACCCGCGCCGCGCAAACGGCGCAAGAAGCGCCATTTTGTGCTGGGGATTTTCATTCTTTTCCTCGTCGCGTTGATTGCCTGGCCGGCATATCTGTATGCCTACGGCAGTGACAAAATGCGGCACGTGATCGCGCTTTCGGGCGCTGCAGACACTCCCGGCACGACCTATCTGATCGTGGGATCGGATGCTCGCGAAGGCGATTCTGACGTGGACGGTGCGGGCGCGGCCGGTGCCGTTAGCGGCCACCGCGCGGACACCATCATGCTCCTGAACGTTCCGCCCGAGGGCACCACCTCGCTGATCTCACTTCCGCGTGACGCGTACGTGGAAATCCCCGGGCACGGGCAGGGCAAACTCAATTCAGCCTTCTCCCTGGGCGGTGAGGAACTGCTGGTGCAAACCGTCGAGCAGCTCTCCGGCTTGACTGTGGACCGCTACATTCAGGTTTCCATGGGTGGAGTGGCCAACCTGGTCGACGCCGTGGGCGGCATTAACCTGTGCTACGACGCCGATGTTTCCGACGTCGACTCGGGCATGGAGTGGACCGCCGGATGCCATGACGTGAACGGCCAGCAGGCGCTTGCTTTCTCGCGGATGCGCAAATCTGACCCGCTAGGCGATATTGGCCGCACCAACCGGCAGCGCCAAGTGGTCTCCCAACTTATCTCTAAGGCCGCCTCCCCGAGCACGCTGATTAACCCATCTCGCCAGCGCGAACTGGTTGGGGCCGCGGCTGACTCACTGACCACCGACTACGATACTTCCCTCCTTGACCTCGCCCGCGCCGGGCTCGCCCTGCGCGGCGTGCTCGGTGAAGGTGGAGTTGCCGGTGTGCCGCCGATTGCTGATATGAATTATCGGGCCAAGGGCCAGTCAAATGTTCTGCTGGATCCGGCGCGCACCCCCGACTTTTTCGCCAAGGTTCGCTCCGGCACGGTGACGCAGGCCGACGCCATCGGAATTAGCCGATAAGAATCTCCCACCCGCCCTGGCACCGCCAGGGCGGGTCTCCCTTAGACTATCCAGGTGGTTGATTACAAACGTGTGCTAGAAAAGCTCCTCAAGGGCCAATCCTTCCGGGAGTGGCTGGTGGAATTCTTGCAGTTCTGCACCGTTGGGCTGGGCGCTTATATTGTCGACGTCGGCCTGTTCAACCTCCTCGCCCATACCGGCCTGGTCACTCTTCCCGGCGACCAATCCATGACGGCGAAAACCATTTCCGTCACCATTTCGGTGGTTTTCTCTTGGGTTGTCAACCGCCTCTGGACCTTCCGTAGCGAGCGCACCGACAATAAGCTACGCGAATTCATCCAGTTCGCCCTCGTCAATATCGGTGGAATGCTTATCGCGCTGGCATGCCTGTGGGTTTCCCGGTACGGGCTCGGGTTGCGTAGCCAACTTGCGGATAATATCTCCGCCAATATCGTCGGGCTGGTTTTGGGCACCGCTTTCCGCTACGTCATGTACCGCTACGTCGTCTTCGGCTCCAAGCGGCAACCCGCGGCCGAAGAACCCGCGCTTTAGAAGTTTGCCCGCTAGCGAGAGCTGGGGCTAGTCCGCGGCCGAAGAACCCGCGCTTTGGCCTAGTACTTGCGCCGCCGCGCACCCACCGATATCACTCCGCCGGCCGGAAGCACTCGGCGCGGATCGAGTTCCTCGGGTAGCGCGTTAAGGGTAACCGCAAAAACCGGCGGTTGGCGGCGCGAGAGTTCCACTCTTCCACCGAAGCTCTCGGCCATATCTCGCGCCAGCGGCAGGCCAATACCCGTCGAGCCGCCGGTGGAAAATCCTTTCGTGAAAACGGCGTCGGCCACTTCCGGGGCGACGCCGTCGCCCTCGTCCGCAACCTCAATCACCACGCCTTTGCCCACTTTCCGGCTGGAAACTTCGGTGGTTCCGGCACCGTATTTCAGCGAGTTTTCCACCAGGGTGGCAATAATTTGCGAAAGTGCGCCGGGATTGGCCAGCACCGGACCATGCTCGCCTTCTATAAAGGTGATATTTCGCCCAACGGCCCCAAAAGCCTGCTTCCACTCGGCTTCCTGCTGATCAAAGATCGGGCCTACCGAGACGGCTTCGGACGCCGCGCGCTCGCGCCTGGAACGATCAAGCAAATCATGCACCACCTGGGTGAGGCGCTCAACCTGCTCCAAGCTTCGCGAGGCCTCTTCCCGAATTGCGGGATCATCGCTGAGGTATTCAATTTCCTCCAAACGCATGGAAAGGGAGGTCAACGGAGTGCGCAATTGATGGGAGGCATCGGCGGAGAATTGCCGCTCTGCGGAGAGGCGGCCCGCCATGCGATCAGCGGCGCGCTGGATCTCCTGATACACCAGGTCGATTTCCTCAATATTGGAGGGTTTCATACGCGGCCGGGTTTGCCCGGCCCCCAGCTGCTCGGCCGCCGCCGAGAGATAGATCAGATATGCGCTCACCTTGCGCGATTCGCGATTGGCGAGGATGATCGCCGTCGTCACCGCAACCACCGCACCAGCCACAAAAACCGCCAATGCGACCGCGGGGTGGAGGGTCCACTGGTTTGCAGCGACCATCAAATAAAGAACCAACAACGGCAATGCCGCGCAGGCCAGGCCCGCTCCCGCCGCGGTCACGCAAATGCGAACCGCCCGCGAGCGCATTAGCGTTCCTCGAAACGGAAGCCCATTCCCCGCACGGTGGAGATGTAGCGCGGGTGGTCGACGTCGTCCCCGAGCTTGCGCCGAAGCCAGGAAATATGCATATCAAGTTTCTTGGTGGACTCGGCGTTATTGGGTCCCCACACCTCATCGAGAAGCTCTTCGCGCGAGACCACGGAGCCCGCCTCACGCACCAGAACGCGAAGCAACTCAAATTCTTTTCCGGTGAGCTGCAGTTCCTTGCCATCCTGAGTGACGCGGTGAGCGTTGACGTCGATCTCCAGGTCTTGCCCGCGAAGCATCGAACCGTTCTCCTCCACCGCCACCGAGCGGCGGAGAAGAGCGCGAACTCGCGCCAGCAATTCAGCCAGGCGGAAGGGCTTGGTGACGTAATCATCGGCGCCCGCATCGAGGCCCACCACCATATCCACTTCTTCGCTCCGGGCGGTGAGGATAAGAATGGGGAAGACGTAGCCGTTTTGGCGCGCGAATCGCGCTACTTCCAGACCATCAACGTCGGGCAAGCCCAGGTCAAGTACCACCAGATCGGTGGAGCGGGCCATTTGGTCCATCGCCTCTTTGCCGGTACCAACCAGGTTGACGTTATAGCCCTCCCGGTTTAAGGCGCGGGTCAGAGGTTCAGAAATCGCGGAATCGTCTTCGACAAGCAGTAGGTTCGTCACAAGTTAATACTAGGTCAGATAAGTTGAGAAATAACAGCTGACGGGCGCGTGACGAGCGTGTCTTACCAGTCGTCGCGCCCATCATCACGATCATCATCGCGCAACAGCGGATCGGAGAGGGCGCGATTCATTCCCGTAGGCCGGGAGCGGCGAATCTCCACCACTTCCACCTCCCCCAGGCCCTGGAGTTGCGGTGAACCCACGTTAATCATCATGAATTGATCGCCGGCAACGAGGTCGAGGATTTTCGAGACCTGCTTGGAGGTGAGGATAGTGCCCGGGCTAGCTACATCTGCCAAGCGCGAAGCAAGGTTCACCGGCGCTCCAAACACGTCTCCGAACCGGGCCAAAATCGGACCCCAGGTTAGCGAGGACCTCACGGCCGGCATTTCGGGGATAGCGCCCAGAGCATCATTAATGTCGCACACCACATTTGCGCCGGTCACAACGTCGTCGGCCACGAAAAGGAAAGCATCCCCCATGGTTTTCACAACGCGACCGCCGGCGGAGGAAATGACGTCGCGGCAGGTGTAATCGAAGACCTCGATCAGCTCCATGAACTCGCCGGGAGCCAGGCGCTCAGTGCGGTTGGTGAAGGAAACCAGGTCGATAAAGCCAATCGCGCGATTGAGCTCCAAGGAATCGACGTTTCGATGCTCCTCAAGCTGGGTTACCTCCACCTCGGTGTGGCGAATCAGGTTAGCCAGTTGGCGGCGCCAAGAGTAGATGAGCATATCTTGTAGCAGCCGCTCGTAATCCATGAAATGGTCGAGCACCCAAGCGCGCGCCTCGAGAGGACCCAGCCCCCGCTCCTTACCGGCTAGCTCCACCAATGTTTCTTGCTGCCAGAGCAGCAGGCGTTCGGCGGTATGCGAGCTGGCCCGTAACAGGGCGTTAATTGCCACTTCGTCCAGCGCGCCCTCGTCAACAACCTCTTCGAACTTAGCCAGCGTGACGATATCCAGATCGGTAAAAACCGGGTCTTCTTCGTTAACGATGGTGGGGCATCCGAGGGAGAGCCATACCCGGCGCACCGATTCGGGTGGCATTCCCGTCATTTCAGCGGCTTCGGCAAGGTTGAAGCGCGGCTGACCGCCCTCCAAACTCCGCACGTGGCGCCGCACGCGCTCCGAGCGCGGCCCACCATGTATTTCTTCAATAATGCCAAGGTTCGGCAGTTCGCGACTTCCACCCAGCACCTGCGTGCTCGCCGCGGAAACGCTCTCCCGGCCCCGCGGCGGTTTTGCACCATCCGCTAGATTTGCGGGTTCGGTGCTGAGCTGGCCGGCGGGTTGGTTGGTCTGGTTGCTGAGCTGGCCGGCGGTTTCGCTGGCAAGGTTGCGGCCGGTTGACGGTTCCGCGGCGCCATTTTTAGCGTCGACGCCGCCCGTGCCTTCCGGCTGCCAGGGGGATGCCCCCATCACAGCCGCGATCATGCGCGGCGAGGCGACCTCGGAAAGCGTCTTCACGGCTTCGCTCTCGCTACCTGCTTCATTCGGCGTTGGAGGCGTGGTGAGGGCGGAAAGTTCCCTGGGAGTATCCGCGTTCGGAAAGGCGCCAGATTCTGCGTTTGGCGCTACCAACCGATCCGGCACAGCGATCTCCCTTCCGAGTCTCGTTTTAGGCTAAATTTTCTTCAGGCAATCAATTATTGTTTGTCGCGCTCGCGGTTCCCCCGGAACGCGGACCTTAAATTTTAGGAACAATGGCTCCAGAATCACACCGCAATACTTTACCACTTGGTGGCGTTAATCACATAACAACTCTAACTGTAACGGCTCAGGACGCAAGTCGCCCGGTTTTCGCCTCCAGCATTTACTGTCCTCAGCCGAGGTTTTCTCGGTGACCGGCGCGGTCCCGCCCGCTACAGTGGGAATGTGCAAAGAGAACGCGAATACACCGCAATTGACCAGCTGGCCGATCGCTATTTCCAGCTGAAACTCGATTCGTCCCCGCAAACGGTCACCGCAACCGGCATCCCCGGCGCTCCCGAAACGCAGCTCGACGACGTTTCACCCGTTGGCATCGCCCAGCAGATTGATCTGGCCAAGGAAATTCTGCGCGAACTAGATGGCTTGGAAGAAGCCGACGCCACCGATCGGGTGACCACGAGCGGTCTGCGCGAGCGCCTCAACCTCGAAGTTGAACTCTACGAAGCCGGCGAAACCGTTGGGATGCTCAACGTTATTGAGTCTCCTCTGCAGGGTATTAGCGAGGTCTTCGATCTGATGCCCCAGGAGAGCGAGATCGAGTGGGAGACGATTTCCGAGCGTATGCGCGCCGTTCCGGGCGCACTGTCTGGATACCAGGAATCGCTCACCCAGCGCGCGCAAAATGGCCCAGACTTCCCGCGCCGCCAGGTGGAGCGCTGCATTGAGCAGGCCGAACAGCACGCGGGCAAGGACGGCTCTTTCGCCAAGCTCGCCGCGCAGGGAGCCGCTCAGCACCCCGGGCTAGAGGCATCCCTCAGCGAAGGCGCCGCCCAGGCCCAGGCGGCATACGCACAGCTAGCACAGTTTTTGCGCACCGCCATTGCCCCGCGAGCGGTGGCAAGCGACGCCGTCGGGCGAGATCGCTACGCCCTTCACTCGCGCGAGTTCCTCGGCGCAACCGTCGATCTGGACGATGCTTACGAATGGGGAATTGAAGAACTACGCCGAATCGATAAGGCACAGCGGCGTATTGCCAAGGATCTGTACGGTGAGGGCGTTTCCGTGCGCGAAGCCATGGACCGCCTCAACCACGAAGAGCGCTACAAGCTACATTCCGTTGCCGAACTCCAAGAGTGGATGCAACGCACCGCCGATGCGGCCATGGAGGCAGCCCAGCACTACTTCGACATTCCGGAGCCTATGCAAACCATTGAGTGCATGATTGCACCTTCCGATTCCGGCGCGATCTACTACACCGCACCCTCCGATGATTTCTCGCGTCCCGGGCGCATGTGGTGGTCCGTTCCGGCGGGAGTCACCGAGTTTTCTACCTGGCAGGAGAAAACCACCGTCTTCCACGAGGGCGTGCCTGGCCATCATCTACAGCTTGGCCTCGCCGTTTACCTCAAGGACATGCTCAACACCTGGCGCCGCCAGGGCTACTGGGTTTCCGGGCACGGCGAGGGCTGGGCGCTGTACGCCGAGCAGCTCATGGCCGAGCTAGGTTTCCAGTCCGATCCGGGCGACCGCATGGGCGTACTCGATTCGGAGCGCTTGCGGGCCGCGCGCATCGTCGTCGACATGGGCGTTCACCTGGGTAAAGACAGCGGCGACTGGGCGAAGATCCTCGCCCCCTCCTCTCAGAACTCCGCCTCCGCGGGCGCGGGCGGCTCCTTCGTCTCCCCCTGCGGGGCGGCGGCGAGCGGCAAGCCCTGGGACCACGATTCGGCTTGGGAATTCCTGCGTGAAAACGTGGCCATGGAGCCGGCGTTCCTTTCCTACGAGCTCGACCGCTACTTAGGGTGGCCCGGCCAAGCCTCCTCCTACAAGATCGGCCAGCATATCTGGAACGAACTGCGTGACCACGCCCGCCTCACGTGCGCGGGCGAATTTGATCTGAAGGATTGGCATATGCGGGCGCTTTCGCTTGGCGGCGTAGGGCTCGATGTGCTACGGGAGGAGCTTTCCTAATGTCTTCGCTAAACGACGGCGCCTCTCCCGATCCGAATAAGGTCTTCCCGGGCCTGGGGCCCGCGGGAGCCGGCCCGGTGGATGCGCCGCCGCTCCCCCGCCTCCAGCTCACTCTGGCGAGCCAGTCTCCGGCTCGGCTCGCCACCCTGCGTGCGGCGGGAGTAAATCCGCGGGTACAAGTCTCCGGGGTGGATGAAGAAGATTTACTTTCGCGGCTGGAACGCTCCGGTGCCGCACCCGGCACTAAGGTGTTAGCCCTGGCTTCCGCCAAGGCGCGTACCGTGGCGGCCGACCTACACCAGGAGGCCGATTTCATCCTCGGTTGCGATTCCATGTTTGAATTCGAGGGTGAGATTCACGGCAAGCCGCATAGTGCCGACATTGCTCGCGAGCGCCTGCGGCGAATGCGCGGCCGATCCGGGGTTTTGCATACCGGGCACTGCCTGGTACACGCCGGGACGTTGCGTTCCTTAGGCGCGATTTCGCACGCTCGGGTGCACTTTGCCCAGCTGAGCGATGCCGAAATAGAGGCGTATATCGAGACCGGAGAGCCGCTTGAAGTAGCCGGATCTTTCACCACCGATGGGCTCGGCGGGCCATTCATTGAACATATTGAAGGCGACTATCACGGCGTGGTGGGAGTCTCCCTGCCGCTGGTGCGCCAACTGGCGGCCGAGTTCGGGGTGTCCTTCACCCAGTTCTGGGCCTCACCGCGCTGCCCGGCCAACGGCATCATGCCCGCTTGGACGGCCAACCTGCTCGCTTCCCGGCAGGAGGGAAGCTACCACCATGGTGCGGACGGTTTTATGCTGTGCGGTTGCGGAAAGCGCCACTGGGGCATGAACGGAGCAGCCGGCGTGGCGGCTTTCCGCCAGCACAACGGACGCCCGGAGCTCCTCATGCAACATCGATCCAAATGGTCTCACGGAGGGGGAACGTGGGCGGTGGCCGGGGGTGCCATTGAGTGGGATGAAACCCCGCTGGCTGGGGCGCTACGTGAATTCGAAGAAGAGGCCGCAATTAGCCGTGATTTCCTAGACGTCCAGGCCCGCCACGAGAATAATCACGGCGATTGGGCCTATACGACCTTCCTCGCTAGCGTCCGCGACGGGATTCAGGCGCACGCGGATCCGGAGTCCGTTGAACTGCGCTGGGTGGATGTGGATGCTGTGGAGGAGCTACCCCTCCTGCCTTCCTTTGCGCGCTCCTGGCCCGAGGTGCTCGATCTCGCCCGCCAGGCGGGATTGCTGGGCTAGAGCTTGGCTTCGCTCGCACCAGGCAATCGGAACTGCGCCAGGCGCTCGGCGGCCTGCGCGATATCCGAATCCGGAGCGGTCAACGAGACCCGGATATATCCCGCCGAGACCTCCCCGTAGAAATCTCCCGGGGTAGCGATAATCCCGATATCAGCCAAAGCGCTGACGATTTGCCGGCCGGTCAGCGAGCTACGCGGGGCGCTCAGCCACAGGTAGAGGCCGGCCACCGATTTGGGGTCATTGACCAGCCCGGTATGGATAAAACCTTCCAGCAGAGCCTCGCGCCGGCGCGCGTACCGGGCGCGCTGGCGCTCCACGTGGGCATCATCCGCCAAGGCCGCAACCATTGCCGCCTGGACCGGTCCGGGAACCATAAATCCCGCGTGCTTGCGGACCTCGGCCAGCGGGCCGATAAGGCTCGGATCGCCCGCCACGAAAGCGGCCCGGTAACCGGCAAGGTTGGACTGCTTGGAAAGCGAATAAACGCAAAGCAGGCCTCGCAAATCCCCTTCACACACCCCCGCATCGAGGATGGAGGGCGCCTGCGCCACATCCCACACCAGTTCGCCGTAGCATTCGTCGCTCGCGATAACGGTGCCGGTTCCCTTCGCCCACTGCCGAATGCGCCGCAATTGGTCCATATCGAGCACGTGGCCGTCTGGGTTGCCCGGAGAATTGAGCCAAAGGAGCGAGAGCTTGGGCCAGGTGTGCGGGTCGCTTTCAATATCGATGGGAACCGGCGTGGCTCCCGCCAGCCGCGCTCCGACGTCGTACGTGGGATAGGCGACCGCCGGATAACCCACCGTATCCGGAGCGCCCAAGCCCAGGAAAGCGGGTAGAAGGGCTATGAGTTCCTTCGAGCCAATCGTGGGAAGAACGCCCGGTTGCGGGCCGTTCGCGTCAAGGCCGCGGCGGCGAATGAGCCAGGAGACAATTTCCTCGCGCAAGCGCGCGGTGCCCACATTTCCCGGGTAGCCGTGCGCGTCGGCGGCCGTCGTAAACGCGCTTCGAATAACCTCTGGAACCGGGTCCGCTGGCGAACCAATGGTGAGGTCGACGGCGCCGGCGGGATAACTTGCCGCGCGCTGGCGCACCTCGGCCAGCGAATCCCACGGAAAATCAGGCAACGCTCCGCCGTATAGTCCCATGTGTTCCCCCAAAAATCGAAGTGTGTTCGATAGGGAGAAGTCTAGAGCTCCCCGGCGGCGTGCGCGCGGACCATCTCAGCGTTCGCGTCCGGCGGCAAATTCGTAATATAGGGCGGATCGAAATCTTGCGGGCCCAGCATTTGCGCTCCGCCCGGGCTACCGATTTCTTCGAAGAACTCCGCGTTCACCGCGGTGAAGACGCTCCACTCCTCGGGCACATCGTCTTCGTAATAGATCGCTTCGGTGGGGCAAGCCGTTTCGCACGCTCCGCAGTCGACGCATTCCTCGGGGTTGATGTAGAGCATCCGCTCGCCCTCGTAAATGCAGTCGACGGGGCACTCATCCACGCACGCTCTGTCTTTGACATCAAGACAGGGCATTGCGATGACGTACGCCACGGTTCCTCCTCACGATTTATTTGGCGCACCCTCGGGGCACCAGAACGATTGTTCTACTAAATACGGTAGCGCGTTGATCGCGCGCGAGCTCGAAAGTGTCAATTTCGAAACACGCGCGTTACTTAACCGCGACTTTGCGCAATCGCCGGCGCTTTAGCTACAGGTGCGGCCGTTAACCGGCTGATACGTCCAGTTGTAGGAGGAATCTTCCACCACGGTCCCGCTCGGATCGGTGACGGTGCGTGTCACGGTCACGGTAAACCCGGGGCCTCCCCGACCCTGCGGTTTGCAATCCGCACCCGAATCTTCGACCATCGTCGGCTGGGTGTATCCCCGCGGCGCGGAAGTTGACGTCTCTACCGTGAAATGCTTCGTGGACCAAAGCTTGGTGACGACCTTGCCATTTTCGATATAGCTATCGATCATGACTCCGTAGGGTGAGCGATTAGCCCACACCATATCCACGGAGCCTTCCCAAAGCGTCGCCTCGCGGCCCATTGGGTAACGCTCAAAGTACTTCGAATGAGGCTTGTGCTCGATATCCTCCATACCGGCCAGGTAGCCGATATTAAAGGTGTTCGTGGAAAGTTGCGAGAGGCCGCCACCCATGGCGGTGTCGTTGAAGCCGTTAGCCACCACGCCCGAGGAAACAAAGCCGTTTTCAGCGGTGATGGGACCCAGGGTATCCAAAAGGGAGAAACGCTCCCCCGGCTTGATCAGGGTATTGGAAACTTTCCCGTTTCCGACCACCAGGTTCTTGGTGCGCACCGAATCATTGGTAAGCGGCGTGGAAATCTCTGATACCACTTCTTTGATACCCATAGCCTGCGCATCGGCGGTGGTGAATTGCGCTGGCATGGGCGCCACCTTCGCCTCTACCTGGCGTTCCGAAGCAACCGTTTTCACGCCGGCTTGAGTAGCTTTTGCAGCCAAATCAGCATCGTCAATCCCCTGCCCATCCTCGGAGGGGATAATCGTGGGGGTGGTGTGATCGGTAATTTCAATCCGCGCATCAACACCGGGCTTAATGATCTCCGGGAGGCGTTCGCGCACCGCATCGCCCAGCACCTGCGGATCCATTTCCAGCTGGAGTGCCCCCTCGGCGGGGGTAAAGCGCGCGGCGCGCGCCAAAACCGCGGGAGGAAGGGAAGTCTCTGCCTCCCCTACCCGTACCCGTAGATCACCAGAGACGAGCGGGGTAGCCAGTTCGTCATTAGCGCGCTTGGCCGCGGCGTCGTTAATCGCCGGATCTTTTCGCTCGGCCACCAGTTCCGCGCGCTCCTCGCCGCGTAGCGGGGTGTTGATAAGCGCCTGGCGGGCCGCATCCGTGCTCACGGCCGATCCGGACTGCGCGGGTGAGAGTACCGGAGCGGAACCTTCAAAAGTAAGCCCAGCATTTACGGGCGCGGTTCCGGTTTCGGAAAGCAACTGCTCGGTGACTTCGGCCAGCTTCTGCTCGTTGAAGGTATAGCGCGGCTCCACCTTGGCCGAACCAAACAACCCCGCAAACATGGACTTGGGGTTGAGGGTGAATTTGGTGATTCCGTCAAGAGTGCCGTTCACGTCCACCCCGAGCTCGTAGGAGGAGGGATTGGCGGTAAAGGTATCGGAATCAACCACGTAATTTACATCGCGCGAAAGACGTTCATCGAACGCCGAAGTCAGGGTCTGATTCGCCTCTTCAGCGGTCATCCCTCCGATTTTCACGCCCTCCACGGTGGTGCCCTGCGCAATACGCCCGGACTGGTACCAGGCTAGGCCCACATAGATTCCAGCGAAGAGGGCAATTATGCCCAGTACAATCCAGGGCCAACGCATAGGTTTTTCGGCCGGAGAGCCTCCCGTCCGCGCGCGCTTTTCCGGCGCCGGGCGGTAATGGCTAGGGCCAGCAGTGCCGGTCAATTGTGATGACGATTCCATTCGTGCCACGCTTCCATCCTCAGGGTCCGGAGCGATTCTACCGGCGCCACGCGCCCGCGCGCGGTGGCTCAGGACACCAATTACCGCGCCTCGTTCCGCGGATTAACGCCGAACGTCTACTGGCTCCGAGCGGGGGATTTATCCTCGTCACGGCCCGATCGCAGCCGCAGGAAAAGCGGGATCAGGCAGGCAATCGGAGTCAGAATCAGCCACATATTCGCCAGGATGCTGCTGAGGATGAGCACATCATTGGCCGGCGGAGCCCACAGGAGGAAAAAGGTCACCAGGCAGGTGGCGAGGGTGAAGCCTCCCCACCCTGCGTGGCCGTTGGAGTCCAGTGCGTACCAGGCCCCCGTTCCGACGACGCCGAAGCCCACGATGAGGCCCACCCAGGAGACGTTCATACTCGTTCCGGGGATACCCGCCATTCCGGCGTGGGTGATAACCCCGAGGGATCCGGCAAAAACGCCCAAGACCGCGCCAATAATGCCGCAGATCCACACCGAGCGTTTCGATTCTTCCCGCTTACTGGGACCTTGCCCGTTCGTCCTGCCTTGTGTCATACCCCGAGTGTACGTGCCCGGCCCGCGAGGATGCTCAGTCACTCGCGGAACGCAGGCGTACGCACAGGAACCGCCGAGGCGTATCTACCGCAAGCGAGTTATCCTACTTGCCGGCAGCACGCTTGCGACGGCCGGCGATCTTGCCGCGCTCGACCGCTGAAAGCTCCACCTTGCGCACGCGAATAGCTTCGGGCGTTACCTCGATGCACTCGTCGTTGCCGGCGAACTCAATGGCCTCCTCCAGGGTCAGCTTGCGCGGAGCCTGCAACACCTCCATGACATCCGCGGTGGATGAACGCATATTAGTTTGTTCCTTAGCGCGCACCACATTGACGTCCATATCCTCATCGCGCGGGTTTTCGCCCACAACTTCACCCTCGTAGACCTCGTCTCCGGGGCTGACGAAGAACGTTCCACGATCCTCCAGGCGAAGTAGCGCGTAGGAGGTAACTTGGCCCTGCCGATCGGCCACCAGCGAGCCGGTAGCGCGGGCGATGATTTCTCCCTGCCAGGGAGCGTAGCCCTCGGAGATGGAAGCCGCGATGCCGGTACCGCGCGTCTGGGTGAGGAACTGCGAGCGGAAGCCAATCATGCCGCGGGCAGGTACCACGAACTCCATCCGCACCCAGCCCGAGCCGTGGTTCGTCATGGTTTCCATCAGGCCCTTGCGAGAGGCCATTAGCTGGGTCACCGCGCCGAGGAACTCCTCGGGCACGTCAATGGTGGTGCGCTCCATCGGTTCGTGCACCTTACCGTCAATTTCGCGCGTAACCACCTGCGGCTTGCCCACGGTCAGCTCGAAGCCTTCGCGGCGCATCTGCTCCACCAGGATTGCCAGAGCCAGCTCGCCGCGGTCCTGTACCTCCCAGGCATCGGGGCGGTCAGTGGGAAGAACGCGAACGGAGACGTTACCCACCGTCTCTTGCTCGAGGCGCGCTTTAACCTGACCGGCGGTGAGCTTATGGCCCTTTCCGCCCTTACCTGCCAGCGGCGAGGTGTTAATGCCAATGGTCATGGAAATTGCCGGCGGATCCACGTGGATCGGAGGGAGCGGACGCGGGTTTTCGGGATCCACCAGAGAATCACCGATCGTAATATCTTCAATACCTGCCACGGCCACGATATCTCCGGCGTACGCGGACTCAGCCGGCTTGCGGGTGAGCCCCTCTGTCACCAGGAGCTCAGAAATACGCACTTGCTTCATTTCCGGCTCAGCTTCGCCGTCGGCCTCCTCGCCCGCGTGACGTACCCAACCCACGGTCGCGCCCTTATACAGGCGGCCCGAGTAAATACGCAACAGCGCTAGGCGCCCGAGAAAAGGCGAGGCGTCAAGGTTGGTCACCTGCGCGACCAGCGGTGCATCGTCGTCGTATTCCGGCGCCGGAATGTATTCCAAGATGGCGCGGAAGAGCGGCTCCAGATCCGGATTCGCGGGAACATCGCCATTGGCCGGGCGCTCCAGAGAGGCGCGCCCCTGCTTGGCGGAAGCGTAAATTACCGGAACCTCGAAAAGCTTCTCAATTGCTTCCTCATCCGGATCGTCCAAGTCAGAAGCGAGCTGTAGCAGGAGATCCTGCGCTTCACTTTCCACTTCTTCAATGCGAGCATCGGGACGGTCAACCTTATTGATGACGGTAATAACCGGCAGGTTAGCCTCGAGTGCCTTACGGAGCACAAAGCGGGTTTGCGGCAGCGGGCCCTCGGAGGCATCCACTAGCAGAACGACGCCGTCGACCATGGAAAGGCCGCGCTCCACCTCGCCGGAGAAGTCCGCGTGCCCGGGCGTATCGACCACATTAATGGTGACGCCGTCGGGCGCGCCAAATTCCGCCGCGGACGGGCCGTGGTAGCGAATCGCGGTGTTCTTCGCCAAGATGGTGATGCCCTTTTCGCGCTCGAGCTCACCGGAGTCCATAACGCGCTCGCCGGTTTTTTCGGGGTTGGCACGCTCGCCGAGGGCTCCTCCCTGCCAGAGCATGCCATCGACTAGCGTCGTTTTGCCGTGGTCCACGTGTGCCACGATCGCAACGTTACGGAGATCTTTACGAGTGCTCAAAAGCGTGCCTTTCCTGCTTCCGGTATATTTTGCGCCGATCGCTTTCGGAAGCGCCGGGCCCATGTTACGCGCGTTTAGGAAACTCTTGCCCTCGTTTGTTACGCATACGACCCTCGCCATGGGCTAAATTACCCTGGCACCTGGGTGAAAATCCGGGGCGTTGATGGTTCATCGCCACACGCGCCTAACGCAATCATTTTGACGGGCTAGATTCCGCCGTACATCGACGTCGTCCACCAAATACCCAGCAGGGAAATCCCAATTCCGCCCAGGATCCCTAGGACCCGGTCCCAGGCGATATACCGGCTCACCCGCTGGCCTGCAGAGTTGCGCGAAAGCTGGGGGAAAGCATCAATCAAGTCATTGAGCAGGTTGGTGGCAGGGCGGGTCGCGGTGGTGAGGTCAAAATCTCCCTGACCGCTCACCGGCAAATCTTCGCCCGTGGCCTTCAAACGAGCCGCCAGGCCCGCCGCTCCGAAGGAACGCGCGTGATAGTTGCGTCCGCGCTGATCGGTAACCGCCATTCCGTAACGCGACTCGATCACCGCAACTTGGGAGAAGGGGATGCGCACGGTGTGGAAGCTGTTGAGGAAGGAAATCGCTTCCCGGTCCACTTTCACGCTCGGTAGCCAGAACCCGGCCCAGCCGATAACGCCCATCCCGAGGGCGAAGACGATGGTGGGAGGCAGGTATTTCCAGCCGCTCCCGGCAAACATTTGGGCGACGACGGCCAAGATGCCGATAATGCCAAAGGCAATGGCAGCTGCCTTTTGACTTCCTGAGCGGAGGCGATATGTAGATGTCATAGGCGTTATTCTCACACAGGGCCAGCACCCTGACAGCCAGACCGTTCACATCTCGAGTCAACTCTGTAATAATTCCAATACAAAAGGAGTGGCCCGGATACATCCGGGCCACTCCCCCTGCGTTTTACCTACCAACCGAGTAACGCGAGGTTACTGCGGTGAGAGGGTTACTTGTTCTCCAGCGCGTTGAAGTGCGGACCATTCTCGACGTAACCAATGTTCTCAACGAGGTTGGTGCGGAACGAGCCCTCAGAGTAGTTAGCGAGGTTCTGATCCATAGCGGCCTGCGCCGGACCATTGAACATCGGCATAATGCCGTAGAAATCGAACGCTTCCTTCTCGAGTTCGTTAGCGCGCTTGATCTGCTCCTGCGGATCAGCGATCTTCGTCATTTCGGTGATCTTCGCGTCGAACTCATCCGAACCGGTGCCGGACTTGTTCAGGCCCGAGTACTCGTCGTGGTTAGGCGAGTAGTAGACCTGACCGAAGTAGGCAACGCCGAACGGATCGGACGAAGCGAAACCGGAGAGGAGCATATCGAAGTCCTTCTCAGACATAACCTTGGAGAACTCGGCGGACGGACGCGAATCAATCTGCATATCCACACCGAGTGCGCGGAGCTGAGCCTGGATCACCTGAGCGATCGACTGGTTGAGAGCCGAATCACCGAAGAGGACGTAACGGGCGGTAAGAGCCTTGCCGTCCTTCTCGAAGATGCCGTTGGCGTTCTTGGTGTATCCAGCGCCCTCGAGGAGAGCCTTGGCGCCTTCCGGATCGTAGGAGACTTCAGAGCCGAAGTTATCCTCGTAGCCTTCCTGCGAACCGAAGAGAACGAAGGAGCCCGGCAGCGCCTCGGTGTAACCCGTGCCCTGGAAGCGGACTTCCGCCACCGACTTACGATCGATGGACTTCATAACAGCCTCACGCACGATCGGATCGCTGAAGGCATCCGCGTCCGAGTTGAGGGTCATAAGGTAGTTTGCCGGCTTCATCGAGGTGTAGATGTTGATTCCGCTCATACCCTGAACAGCGGCAATGTTTTCCTGCGTGGAAACTCCGGTGTAATCGGTCTCGCGGTTCGTGAAGGCGTTGATAGTAGCCTGCGACTCCATCTGACGGAAGATCACGCGATCGAGCTTCGCGGGCTTGCCCCACCACTTCTCGTTCGGAACGAAAGTGAACTGGCCACCCGAGATATCGAAGTTCTCAACCTTGTACGGGCCAATGCCCCACTCCGGGTGAACCTGGTTCACATAAGCCTCATTGAAGAGCTCCGGAGTGTTCACCGCGGGGTGCAGAACCGTGCTGAACAGACCCTGCCACCATGCGTAGGGGCCATCGAAGGTAACAACGACCTGCTTATCGCTGGTGCCGGGCTCAACGGACGTAATCTTCACGTAGCCGTCGGTCGAGTTAACCAGGTAAGCGTCATTGGAGCCGTTGTTGGCTTCCCACGTGGTCTTGAAAGCCTTGTAGTCGAGCGGAGTGCCATCGTTGAAGGTGGCGTCCGGGTTAATGTCGTAGGTAACAACGGTCTTACCGTCGACCTCTTCAGCCTTCGCGCTGGTGAGGTAATTCGGGTTCACCGAGAAGTTGCCCGCACCATCGAAGCTGACCATCTGGGCATTGTAGAAATCCCAGACCAAACGGGTGTCGTTGGTCATTTCCTGGTGGAAATTGTTCTGCTGCTGCGTGATCTCGCCGATCGGGAAGGTAAGTTCGCCGCCCTGCTTGAGATCATCGTAGTCCGCGTGGAGGTACTGAACTCCACCTTCGTCAACGATCTTGACGCTCGAATCTTCCGAACCCTTCGACTCGCTACCGCCGTTAGCGGTGCCGCCATTGCCGTTTCCGCCGCCGGAGCAAGCGGAGAGGACCAGCGACAGCGCGGCGAGTGCGCCGATCAATCCTGTCTTCTTCATTCAGAATCCCTTCGTGAATTGTGTGGGTTTCGCCGTGGTTTTCGCTTCACAAAACCCTCAACCTCTGTCCGTTGCAATAGAGCCGCGTCCAGAATGTTCTAAATTATAGGCTACGTAATGCTAGAACACCCGTTACATTACTCAACCTTTACCATTTTTCCGAAAGTGTCCATATTTTGGACGTTCTAATCCCGGGGTTTGTAATGGACGAAGTCCCCCGAACGGCGCGAAAAAGTCCGATTTTCAACCAGGGTTTCCAATGTCGTTCCTATGGCCTTCCACGTGCTAAAAGTCACGTCGCCCCGCGGGCACGCCAAACCTCATATTCCAGGCGCGCCGGGCCTCATGCTGTAGGCACATCCCGCCCCACCCTCACCAAGCGCGCCAATACAAACCAGCGC
Organism: Actinobaculum massiliense; assembly: GCF_001457435.1. Classification (GTDB taxonomy): domain Bacteria; phylum Actinomycetota; class Actinomycetes; order Actinomycetales; family Actinomycetaceae; genus Actinobaculum; species Actinobaculum massiliense. The sequence continues at coordinate 591,242 of NZ_LN881717.1, forward strand.
GCCAATACAACCAAGCACCTCAGCACGGCCAAGCGGGCCTCCCCTATCGATCAGGGGAGGCCCGCTTAGTGCAATATGTATTTATTTTCTCGGCAGCCAGCAAGGCTCTCCGGCCCGAGTTACACCCGAGCGAATCGGCACCGAGGTTTTTCACTATTTCGCGGCCGGCGCCTTTGCGTCGTCGTACACCACGTTCGTATCGTCGGAATCGAAGTGGATACGCTTGCGATTCTTTTCGATCTTCGGATCGGGAATCGGCACCGCGGAAAGCAAGGACTGCGTGTAGGGGTGCTGCGGATTAGCGAACACCTCTTCCGTCGGCCCGGTTTCCACGAATCTGCCGAGGTACATCACCGCAACCTTATCGGCAATGTGGTTGACAACCGCGAGGTCGTGCGAAACGAAAACGTAGGAAACGCCAAGCTTTTCCTTCAATCGCTCGAGCAGGTTGAGCACGCCGGCCTGAATCGTCACGTCGAGCGCGGAAACCGGCTCGTCAAGAACAAGGATATCCGGCTCGGTCGCGAGAGCCCGCGCAATCGCAATTCGCTGGCGCTGGCCACCGGAGAACGCGCCCGGGAAGCGGTCAATCATTTCCGGCTTGAGCTCAACGAGGTGCATAAGATCAGAAACGCGCTGATCAATATCACCCTCCCAGCCCAGGGAGTGAAGCGGCTCGGCGATAATCTCCTTCACCGTCAGACGCGGATCCAGCGCACCCATCGGATCCTGGAACACCATCTGGATTTTGCTACGCAATGTGCGCCGCTCGCGCTTGGAAAGCTTCACCACGTCCTTGCCGTCCACGATGATCTCTCCGTGCAGATCCTTGCCCGCACCCATATCCATGATTTCTAGGAGGGTGGTGGACTTACCGGATCCCGATTCACCCACAATGGCGATAGTTTCGCCGCGATGCAGGTTGAAGGAGACGTCTTCGACGGCGCGGACCCAGCCCACGCGACGCTTCAAGAACGCACCCTTGAGAACGGGGAAACGCTTGGTGAGGTGATTGACCTCAAGCACCACCGGCTCATTGGAGAAGTCCTTCGGACCCACTCCCTCGTCATCGATCTCCCCGGCTTCCAACTTGCGTCGGTACTCGAGGGCCTCCTCTTCCGAGGTCACCAGCGGCTGATGGGATTTCTTGTCAATACGCGGAACCGCAGAAAGCAACTTGATCGTGTAGGGGTTGCGCGGCTCGTAGAAGATTTCCTCAACCGTGCCGCGCTCCACCGGATCGCCGTTCTTCATCACGATAACGTCGTCGGCAACGCCGGCAACCACCCCCATATCGTGGGTAATCATAATGAGGGCAGAACCCGTCTCTTCCTGCGCCTTGGCAATAATCTCCAGGATCTGGGCCTGGATGGTCACGTCAAGCGCCGTGGTGGGTTCATCGGCAATGATTACCTTCGGATTGTTGGCAATCGCGATGGCGATAACCACACGCTGCCGCATCCCGCCAGAGAACTCGTGCGGGTACGACTTCAAACCACGCTCGGGGTTAGGAATACCCACCAGCTTCAGAAGCTCCAGCGCACGCGCGTTCGCCGCCTTATCGGAAAGCTTGCGATCGTGGGCCTGCAGAGCCTCGCGCAGTTGGTAACCAATGGTGAAAACCGGGGTCAGCGCGGAAAGCGGATCCTGGAAAATCATTCCGATATCGGCGCCGCGGTGCTTGGACATCTGACGATCGGTCAAGCCAATCAGCTCCGTATCGCCCAAGCGCGCGGAGCCCTCAATGGAGGCGTACTCGGGAAGCAATCCCATAATCGCCAGCGAGGTGACCGACTTACCGGAGCCGGACTCTCCCACGATTCCCAGCGAACGACCCGGATAAAGGTCGAAGTCAATGCCATTGACGGCGTTGACGATTCCCGCTTCGGAGGGGAAACGCACCTTGAGGTTACGAACCGAAAGTACGGGGCTACCGAACTTTTCGAAGCGGCCCTGATCGAGCGGCTTATGCGGCTCCGCCTTACCCGGCCAGTTCGTTACTTTTTTAACGTTTGAATCGGTACTCACAGGCGACCTCCAGCCGACGAGTTCGGGTCGAGAGCATCTCGCAGTCCGTCGGCGATGAGCTGGATCGACACGGTAAGAAGAACAAGCGTAATCGACGGGAACCAGAACACCCAGCTGGCGGTACGAACCGAGGCGGCGCCGGCCGAGAGCAGGTTACCGAGGGATACGTCCGGAATTTTCACGCCCAGTCCGAGGAAGGACAGCGACGTTTCGGACATAACCGCGGAAATAACGCCGAGCACCGCGTACACCAAAAGGAGCGAGCCAATGTTCGGAATCATGTGGCGGGTAACAACCTTGAATCCGGGCACACCCATAAAGCGGGCGGCGCGAATGTAATCGCGTTCGCGCACTGATAGCGCCAGGGACCAAATAACTCGGGCGTTATACATCCATCCGAAGAGGATCAACACGATCGTTAGGGCGATCCACGTTCCCTTGTAGTTGCCCACAATCAACGCGATGAGGAGGAAGGACGGCACCACGAGGAGGAAGTGGAGCACGGTCAAAATTGCCGACTCCCAGAACCCGCCCAGATACGCGGCGGTAGTACCCACCAGGGCCGCGATAATCGTGGTGAAGATTGCAACTGACAAGCCGATCGTCATCGAGCGGCCGAGGCCGTGAATGAGCTGTGCGTACAGGTCATTACCGGCCATGGTGGTGCCCAGCCAGTGCTCCGAGCTCGGCGGCTTGGTGAACGCAGTCGGGTCGACGTCATAGTAGCTCCACTTGGTGGTAAAGCGCCCAAACATTGCGAACAGCGCCAGCACGGTGAAAATGAACAGGCCGAAGATAGCGGGCTTGTTACGCATGAAGCGACGCCGATAGAGGGTGGTCTTCTTCATGGACTTGATCTGCGCTACATCGTTATCCAGATATTCGGATGCGTCGACGGGCTCTGCGGCCAGCACCTGATCAATCGGAAGAGGCCCACCTACTGCCGCGGGCTGCCCGGGCAGATCTTGGGGATCGTTACCGCTGTTGTGCGGATAGTTAGTTGTCACTTAGTTCACCCTCACTCGCGGATCGGCCAAGACGATAAAGATGTCGGAGAGTACAGCGCCCACCGCGGTCAGCACCGCGGAGAAGGCCGCCGTCGCCACGGCTCCGTGAATATCGTTCTTGGTGATGGTCTGCACCAGGTAATCACCCATACCGCGCCAGGCATAAATCTGCTCGGTAACGACTGCCCCGGTGAACACCGTGGGGATGGCGAAAGCAACGGAGGTTGCGATCGGGATGATCGAGGTGCGGAAGGCGTGCTTACGAATGGCCTGGTTACGGGTCAAGCCCTTGGCCCTAGCGGTTCGCACGTAATCCTGCTCAATATTGTCCAAAAGCAGGGACCGCTGCGTGATGTGATACGAGGCGTAGTTAATAATCACCAGCGAAATCGAAGGAAGTGCCACGCGCTGCAAGAACTCCAAGAAGCTGGCGTGGCCGCCGGAGGCGCCCGTCACGTAGAAAATCGTGGTGCCCGCCTTCTGGTTAATTTGCACGCCGATAATCACGAGGATGACCGACACAACGGCGGTGTGGAGGTTCATGCATACAACGGAGAAGCTCATGATCACGCGGTCGGCCACCTTGTACTGACGCGCGGCGGTGTAAACGCCCAGGGCAACGCCCAAAATAACCGAAATAACGGTCGCCATAACAAGTAGCTCCGCGGAAACAAGCGCGCGGTTCGCGATTTCGGTGTTTACCTCTCCCGTGCCCACGAATCCAAGTCCCCAGTTCCACTGGGTGAGGATTTGGGTAAGCCAATGCCACCAGCGCGTCAGCAACGGCTGGGTATCGGCCAGATACATAGGCTCCAAGAAGCGCTGAATCTGTTCGTATGGAATTGGTGGGCGGCGCTCAGCGTAGTTTGACGCTGGGTCTAGGAAGGTCGAGGCGAGGAAGTACGTCATGTTCACTGCAAGGAACACAAGCACAAGCCACGAGCCGATCTTCCGTACGATATATCTGATCACTCGGTTTCCCCCTGTACTGCGGGTCTACGCACTTTGCGCGGGCACGTTTCTGTGCCCGCGAAAATGCCATGCTAGGTAGGCTACACCCAGGCCACGAGTTCTTAAAACTTGCGTGGTGAAGTGCATTCAAACTACCTAACCTTCGTAAAGATTACCTATAGATCCGGTCTCTTTCCGGATTCCGAAGGTTTCGGTCACATTAATCACGTTTAGGGGCGCGCAAGCCTGCCGCCCGCAAGCGCTTCAGCTATTCGGAGCTCACCCCCGTACGCATTCGCAAAATCGCCTCGCGCGTGGCTTCCCGCGATTTCTCTCCCGCCTCGTTAGTGGGGATTTTTTCGACGACGACGAGGATCCGCGGCAACTTATATCGGCTGAGAGTTTGCCCGGCAAAGGCCTGAATCTCTTCCAAGGTCGGGACCGGTAGATTGGGTTGCGGAGTAACAGACATCACACCATCACTATGTCGAGCCTGCGGCGGCGGGGTCACAAACTCGGGCGGCATGCCCAGTCCCGTTTCCATCACAATCGCCGCGGCCACACGCTGCCCCCAGAGCGGATCAGGAATCCCGCACACGATGACATCCGCCACGCCCGGATACTTTCGAATAACGTCTTCTACCTCGCGCGGATAGATTGTTTCCCCACCCGAGCTAATGGATGAGGAAGTCACGCCGCGCATGGAGATAAAGCCGTCATCGTCGATAACCGCCAGGTCCCCGGAACGGAACCAACCATTATGGAAGGCGCCGCGCGTGTACTCATCGCCGTGCCAGTACCCATCAGACATCGCCGGGCCGCGGAACTCGAGGTTTCCGGTGTTTCCGGAAGGCAACTCATTGCCCTCCGCATCCACAATGCGAGCCTCGAAATACGGCACCGCGCGCCCAATTGAGCCGGGCTTCTCCGCCGAGTACCGCGCCGGAAGATAGGCGCCGGGCCCCGCCGTTTCCGCGCTCCCCCACGTATTAATGGCGTGGATACCGGCCGCATCGAGGCGGCCCAGTAGCGCCGGCGGCACCACGGTACCGCCAATAAGCGGCGCGGTGAGCGAGGAAAGATTACGGAGCATGAAGGACTCATCCTCCAGCATAAGCGCGTAGAGAGTGGGAACGGAGAACATGGTGTTCACGCGGTGGCGCTCAATCAGCTCCAGCAGTTCCGCCGGGATAAGCCGGCGTGAAATCACCGTGTGGCCCCCGCGCGCGAAGTGGAAGAGTGAACCGCCATTCAGCCCTCCAATTGAGGAAAGCGTTGTGGCTACCAGCGCGATAGTGCTAACTCCGAACCCGAAGGCTTCTTGCGTATTGCGATCTGCCCACCACAGGTTTTCAAATGTCAGCTCCATAGCCCGCGGCTGATTGGGCATTGCCGGGCGGAACATCATCATCGCCACGCCCTCCGGATAGCCGGAGGTGTTCATTGCCGCGCTACCCTCGGTCCCGTCAGAAACGAACTCGGATGAGAATCGCGCCAGCGGAGCGGTGAAGGCAATGTAGCCGTTGGCTAGGGCCGGCGTGAAAGGCGGGGCCTGAACGTCGTCGTCGATCACGAAGTGAATCAGGGTGCCGGTGGCGGCGAAAACGCCGCGGTTAGCTACCTCGGGTTCGGCCACGATCACCCGCGGTGCGCAGAAGTCGACGATGCGCTGTAGTTCCACCTGGGTGAAGCGGAAGGAAACCGGCACGAAAATTGCGCCAATGCGGGCGCAGGCTGCGGCCAAAAAGAAATGGTGAGGTGAGTTGTGGGAAACCAGCATCACTCGATCCCCGCGCGAAACTCCGGCTTGCACCAAGAGCTGCGCGAGGCGGCGAGAGATAATGGCGGATTCGCTGACCGTCCAGCGCTGGTCACCGTAACTAATGGATGGCGCATCGGGGCGGGCAAAGGCCGCTCGATCCAGCGAATGCGCATAGTTATAAATCGGAGCGCGGAACATTAGTGGCTCTCCGCTTCTGCGTCCGCGAACTGGCCGAGCCACACGCCCTCCAGCAGGCGCTCGAGCAGGTAATTGTCCCGCACGTGCGACAGCTCGCGGGCCGAGTGCATGGAGAGCAAGGGGATGCCGATATCTACCGTGGAAATTCCCAGCCGTGTGGCGGTGATCGGCCCAATCGTGGTGCCGCAGGGAACCGAGTTATTAGAGACGAAGTTTTGGTAAGGCACACCCGCGTCCATCGCGGCCCGGATTACCTCGGTAACCGAGCGCGCGTCCGAGGCGTAGCGCTGCTGGGAGTTGAACTTGATGATCGGCCCACCCCCGGCTACCGGGAAATCGTCCGGATCGTACTTTTCCGCGTAATTGGGGTTAATCGAGTGCCCGGTATCCGAAGAAACACAGACTGAGGCGGCGAGCATGCGCTCGTATTCATCCGCGTCTTTCCCGGCCGCCCCGGCGATTCGGCGCAACGTCGTCTCCAAAATTGGGCCCGCGGCCCCGGAAGTAGTTTCCGAGCCAACTTCCTCGTGGTCAAAGGCGGCCATAACCGGCGCGTAGTCGATACTCGCTTCCAGCTCGGCGTCCGCGTTCACCGCTTCGGCGAAAGCGAGCAGCGCCAGCAGGCTGGCATGAACCGAAACGAGATTATCTTGCCGACCCGCGGCCAGGAAGCAACCGTTGACTGACGGCTTTTCGGTGCAGTAGGCGTAAACGTCGTGCCAACCAATTTCACTTGCCTGCACCGCGCCGTCCGAACCGGCGGCAAGGGTTTCAAAAAGATCAAAATCTGCGTCGAGGTTAGCCTGCCCGCTAGTACAGCCGCATTCGCCACATGAGCATTCGTCGCCGCTCGCCGGGCCAGCCTGGAACCCGCCGGCCGCCCCGGCCTCGGACCCGCCGGCGTCGCCGTCACTACCGGTCTCCAAGCCGCTGCCTACCGCGCCGGCCTCCAGCACGTCCGCGCTTGCCCGCGGGCGGGTGAAAATAGGGTGGAGGTGGCGCTGGGGATCGAGCGAAAGCTCCTTGCTACGATCCAGATGCGGAGCCAACTGGGGAATGACCATGCAGGGGCCGGTTTGCACCAGATGCTCCCCGCCGTCCATATCGGTCACCCGCCCGGCCAGGCCCAAATCGCGATTGAGCCATGAATTGAGAAGTGGGCCGCCGTAAATCTCAACGTCCACCTGTTCGAAACCGTGATGCGCGGACTTGCCGGCAGGCTTGAGTTTGAAGCTGGGCGAATCGGTGTGTGACCCCACGATCTTGAACCCGGCCACCGGGCCGGAAGGAATCCACCACGCCATCACGGCGCCGCCGCGCACCAGGAAATGCCCTCCGGGCTCCCCAGACCACGGCGCGGTCTCCTCTTGGCAGGAAAACCCGGCTTCACTGAGCTGGCGGGCAACCTCGGCCGCAGCGTGGTACGAAGTGGGTGAGGCCGCAATAAAATTGGCCAAACTTTCGGTGTGTGAGCGAACCGCCGCTCGGAACGATTCGGTAGTAGCTCTCTCCATAGCACCACAGTGTAACGCCATGACCTTGCGGAACCCCTACCCCGCCCGCTCTAGGAACCCGCATGGTGAGGTTTGCCGCAAGAAGACGAGCCGCAAAAGTGCGCGAGGTCATAAATTTCCCGTAGCGCCGTGCCTCCCCCGAGCGTACGCTCATGCTCCGTGACTAAACGCAAAGGTCTCGCGGGCCTCTCGCTCGCGGCGCTTGGGGTTGCTTTCGGAGATATCGGAACTTCCCCGCTGTATGTGATTCGCGCGGTTCTAGGCGTCCACTCCGGCGCCGTAGATCCCACTCCGGCCAATATCTACGGAATTATCTCCGCGCTCATTTGGATTTTGTTCGTCGTCGTCACCTTTAAATACGTGACGCTGGTACTGCGCGCCGACAACGACGGCGAAGGCGGCATCATCGCCCTGGCCACCCTGGTGCGAGAGCGGGTGACCGGGCGGCGAAAACTCACCAGCGCCCTCATTTTTGGCGGAATGTTCGGAGCGGCGTTGTTCTTTGGCGACGCCGTTATCACTCCCGCCATCTCAGTGCTCTCCGCCATAGAGGGCCTGCGGGTCCCCTTCCCCGAGATCCCCAGCGCGGTCATTGTGCCCGCGGCGCTGACCATCCTCACCCTGCTTTTCGTCACCCAACGCTTCGGTACCGCAAAAGTGGGGCGGGTTTTCGGCCCGGCGATGCTCATCTGGTTCACCACCCTCGCGGTGATTGCCTTGCCCCACGTGGCGAGTAATCCGCGCATTCTCCTCGCGCTCTCGCCTCACTACGCCGTGCTTTTCGCGATCCACCAGCCCTTTATTGCCTTTTTGGCGCTGGGCGCGGTGGTCCTCGCGGTCACGGGAGCCGAAGCCCTTTACGCAGACATCGCGCATTTCGGCCGCCGCCCCATTCAGTTGGTGTGGTTCACGGTGGCTCTGCCGGCTTTGGTCCTCAACTATCTGGGGCAAGGAGCAAACCTGCTGTCCCATCCGCAAGCCGCGCGCGACCCGTTCTTCACCCTTGTTCCCGAGCGCTTCGCTCCGCTGTTGGTGGTGCTGGCCACCGTGGCCACCGTGGTCGCCTCCGAGGCGGTGATTTCGGGGGCGTATTCAATTGCGCGCCAGGCCTCTCGCCTCGGCTACCTGCCGCATTTGCGGGTGCGCCACACCTCCGCCACCGCGGCGGGGCAAATCTATCTTCCGGGCGTGAACACCATGCTTTTTTGCGTGGTTGCGGTAGTGGTTTTTGTGTTTGGTGATTCCGAGCGCCTCTCCGCCGCCTACGGGTTGGCAGTCACCACTGATTTTTTGTTGACGACGGCGATGCTCCTCGCCCTCACTCGCTACGGCTGGAAATGGCGCGCCGGCGCCACGATTGGTCTGGGCGCCATCTTGGGAGCAATTGAGCTTCCCCTTTTTGCCGCAAATATTGCCAAGATCCCCACCGGCGGTTGGCTTCCCCTCTTTATTGCGGGGGCGCTGATGTTAGTGATGACCACCTGGAGGCGCGGAGAATTCCACATCAAACTCATTCGCGCCCAGCGCGAGGAAACACTCGCCGATTTTCTGGGCCGCTACGAGGCTCGCCCGCCTCGGCGGGTTCCGGGAACCATCATCTATCCGCATTCCTTCCAGCAAAGCGTTCCCTTTGCGCTGCGCGCGCAGACGCAACTGAGCGCTTCCCTGCCCGACCACGTCATGCTTTTGGCCATTAAAACTGCCCCGACGCCGCACGTCGATCCGGCCGAGCGGGCCACTTTACGCCGCATCACCTCGGACCTTCCCGGAATTATCCACCTCACGCTTACCTACGGCTTCATCGACAATCGCGATATCCCCGCTGACGTTTCCGCCGCGGCCGCAAAATTCGGCCTGGCGAGCTGGAAACTGGCGGAGGCAACCTGGGTGTTGTCGCATATTGACGTACGGCGAGCGCGCGGAACAAGGCGATGCCCGCGCCAAAGCGAATACACCGCTACCCAGGAACGCCCAGCAACGCAGAAATACTCTGCTACGCGAGAATGCTCGGGCACGCGGGAGAATGCACCCACTCCCATAGCTCCTATGGCGGCTTGGAGGCGCAAGCTCTTTGCCGAAACGGCGCGTCACTCGGCCTCTCCCGCCTGGCGCGAATCACTTCCCGCCGAGCGCACCCTGGAAATATCGCATACCGTGGCCATTTAGCGGCGGCCTGCCGGAAGCCACCGAACAGCGACCCGCGGAGATCACCTAGCGGGGCGATGGTAGCGCTCCGGCGCAGGCACGCTACTGCTCGTCGAACGGAAGCGTTCCCTCGCCGGTAGCATTGCCCTGCTCGTCGAGAACGACGTCGTCGTCGGACTTTTGGCGGCGCCGCGCCAAGAAGATCAGCCCGCCACCGAAAGCCAACACGAGTATTGCCACAATGATCCACGCGAGCACCTGCGCGCCCGTTGCTACCAGAGCCATAAGAACCTCCCAGAGTTGTACTCACCCAAGGTTACTCTCCGTCTGCCCCCTACCAGGCTCCACCCCTAAGATGAAGACATGAAGATTCTCTTTCTTGGAACCGGGCGCATGGGAACCGAACTCGTCAAGCGCCTTCTCGGGGCTGGTCACGAGGTGGCGGTGTGGAACCGCACACTGGAGAAAACCGCGCAGGCCCAGGAGGCTGGCGCCAACGTCACCGAGCATCCCGGCTCTCTTGCCGACGCCGCAGATCTGGTTATGACCTGCCTGTTTGGCCCCGCCGCTATTCAGGAGACGGTGCTGGATGGGGAGATTCTTCCCGCCGGGGCGATTTGGGTCAATATCACCACCGAGTCCCCCGCCCAGGTGACGGCGGAGGCGGAATGGGCCGAAGAACGCGAAATCCGCTATGTACACTCGCCGGTGGTGGGAACGCTCGCCCCGGCTCGCAAGGGCACCCTCGGCGTCTATGTGGGCGGGGCTGATCCCCAAGCCCGGGAGCTCGCCGCGCAGGCGGTGAGCTCCTACGCCGATCCGGATCGCCTGCAACTGGTAGAAACCGCGGCGGAAGCCGCCACCGCGAAGCTCATCGCCAACCTTGCTCTGATAATAACCGCCCAGGGTGTGGCCGAGGCCTTGCGCCTGGGGCTGAGCAATGGCATTAGCGCCGAGCAGGCCCTGGGATTTTTAGCCAATACGTCCCTGGACTGGATGGTGAATTTCAAGCGTGACTTTATTTTGGGCCGCGATACCGAAGATGCTCAGTTCACCACCGATGCCATTGCTAAAGACGCGCGCCTGATGATCAACTCATCAGATCTTCCGCTTCCCGCCGTCACCGCGGGGCTGGAGGCGCTTTCTCGAGCGCAGCAGGCCGGCTACGGGGAGCATGATTTCTCAGTTATTATGCGGCGCGAGGCCAGAGAAAACTGAGTCGATCATTGGCTCGGTGAGGCGGCCGGTGAAGGTGTTTTGTTGCGAAGGGTGATAGCACCCGACGAGGCGCAAGGGGGCCGCGCCCTCCCCGCGCAGAATATCGACTTTCGCCTCGTGCGCGAACTTTACTTTGGGCGCGGGTAAGCCCCAACCGAAGCTCCGAAAGATTCGCCAGAGCGCGTTCCATGCCAGGCCGCCGAGCGCCACCACGCTCTCTAACTGTGACATAAGCTCAATCTCGCGGCGTAGCCACGGCGCATCGGTGGCAAACTCCTGCGCGGTTGGCTTATTGGCGGGTGGGGCTTGGCGGACGGCAGCCGCCATTCGTAAGCCGGTATAGGCCAGCCCGTCGCCCGCGCAACGCGAGGAAGGCTGATTGGCGAATCCGGCCCGGTACAGCGCAGCGACCAAAAAGTCAGCGGCGCGATCCCCGGTGAAGTTGCGCCCGGTACGGTTTCCACCGTGTGCGGCGGGTGCGAGCCCCACCACTAAAACTTTCGCTTGGGGATCACCGAATGAGGGCACCGGGCGCCCCCAGTAGGGCTCATTGGCAAAGGAGGCGCGCCGCATGGAGGCCACCTCGCGGCGGGCGATGCGTTCGCACCATTCGGTTAGGCGCGGGTTTGCCCGGGAAACAGAAACTAGCGCATCGAGTTCTGCCAGGCTTTCCGCCGCCGCGGCCAGCCGTTCCACATCGCTTGCCGTGCGCGCCACCGGAGTTTGCGTACCCGCCGGATCTCCTGGCCATCCCGTGCCCGGCACCACCGGGGAGGGGAAAAACTGGCCGGTCAGCGGATGCGGTTTCAAGCCGGGCGCCTCAGCCCGGCCGTCTCGATTGTTTTCCTCTGCGTCCATCGCTACTACTTTTCTGACTCGGGCGCGCTTCCGGAATCATCCGCGGTTTGCGTATCGCCTTCCCCGCTTTGGTAATCGTAGGGAATGGGATTGCCGTCCTCGTCGGTGCGCTGGTACCACTCGGTAAGCGCCTCCGCGGTGGAATCGAAATCGGCTCCCGCGGCGAATTCTGCGGTTTCCTGGGTGGTTGGCTCAATCGCCAGGGCGAAATCATCTCCGTACTCTGCCACGCCCTGCACCACCGCATTCTTCACCGCGGCCTCTTGGTAGGTGTGGCGAATAATTAACGGATCGGTGGAGAGTTCTTTCCAAATTGCCACGCACATGAGGAACATAATGATGGCGAATGGAACGGCGGTAATGGTCACCAGGTTTTGTAGGCCCTGCAAGCCGTCCTTGCCGCCGGCAAGCAACATGACGACGGCGAGGCCGGCCATGCACAGGGCCCAGAAAGCGGTGACGGGACGGCGCGGGTTTGGGTTCCCGCGCTGGGAGAGCTGGGAATTTACCAGCGAAGCCGAATCGGCCGAGGTAATAAAGAAAATCCCCAGGATCACGATGACCAGCGGTGCCACCACGCCGGCACCGGGCAGATGCTCGAGGACCACGAAGAAGACCTGCTCGGGTGCGGGCAGCGAAGCCGCGGTGCCGTCCGGAGCAATTCCACCGCCGTGGATTTGCATATAAATCGCGGTGCCACCGAGCAGGGTGAAGGCAACAATAATAATTGTGGCGGGAATGAAGAGTACCCCTATCACGAACTGGCGAATGGTACGGCCGCGGGAAATCTTTGCCACGAAGGTTCCGACAAAGGGAGACCACGATACCCACCAGGCCCAGTAGAAAATGGTCCAACTCTTCAGGTAGGCCTCCATTTCCGGGCCCTGGGCCATATTCGCGGACATCGCTCCGGCAAATTGGTTGAGGTACTCCACGAAGGTGCTGGGCAGGGCGTTCATGAGGAAGGCGGTGGGGCCAACCACAAAGAAGAAGAATGCCAGGCCAATTGCCAGCCACATATTAATATTCGACAGCCAGCGGATTCCCTTGGAAACACCAGAAACCGCTGAGGCCATGGCGGCGATGGTCAAAATGCAGATGATGGAGATAACCAGCGCGTTGCCCGGAGCATCTAATCCCGCCACCAGTTCGGTTCCGGCCGCGATCTGCATGGCGCCGATGCCGAGGGAGGCGGCGGTACCGAAAAGGGTGGCAATAATGGCCATGCCATCGATAATGCGCGAGCCGGGAGAAGCCGGGCTGTTGCCGAAGAGCGGGCGCAGAATTGAGCTCATCAGCGGAACTCGCCCGCGGCGATAGGAGCAGTAGGCGATCCCGAGACCCACGGTGCCATAGAAGGCCCAGCCCGTAATCCCCCAGTGAATTGCGGATTGGGCGAGCGCCGGCATAATCGCGGCGGCCGTTCCGCCCTCCGCCATCCCCGGACGCGGCGAGAGGAAATTAGCGAGCGGCTCGTAGGGGCCAAAGAAAATAATCCCAATACCGATTCCCGCGGCGAAGAGCATTGCCGCCCAGCTAAGGTTGGAATACTCCGGCTTTTCATCATCCAGGCCGAGCGGAATGCGGCCAAAGCGCGAAAATGCGATGACCAGGAGGAAAACGATCACCACAACGGCGAGGAGAGTAAAGAGCCAGCCGAGGTTTTCCATCACCCAGTCCAGCACATTGGAGGAGTATTCGAGCACGCTTGCCGGCTGGGCGATGCCCCAGGCACAAAAAATCGCTACCGCCACGCCGACGATAGCGACCAAGGGGCGATCTACCCCGTAGCGCACTTTCTGATCGTCAATTGAGACGCCGGGAACGAGTGCGGGATGGATATTGTGCGGGTATTTGTTCATGGACCCGAAGAAGCGCTTCGATGCGTGCATTCCGCGAGAGAGTGGCGATCGCTTGGGTGGTTTATCCGCGGTGGTTGCTTCGTTTTTGGAGCCGTTTTTCGCCATTTCATCTCTCTTCATCGTCTGCATTCGTAGCTTGCTTGCGGTTTTGCAGTCTAGCGCGTGCGCGTCTACGGCGCGGGGAAACGGGGTGGGAGTTGCGATGTCGAGAAAAAATCTCCCCCACGCTACTAAGCTGGGGCCATGACGACGACGACCACGCGGCTGGGCGAACTCCGGCTCGATAATGTACGGCTTACGGTTCCATTAACGACGGATGCGCAAGATAAGCGCGAGATCGAGATTTTCGCGCGGATTGTGACCCGCCCGGGCGGAGAGGATCTACCCTATCTCTTCTTCCTGCAGGGCGGCCCGGGAAATGAGGCGCCGCGCCCGTGCGCGAATCCGGCGAGCCCCTCGTGGCTCAGCACCGCGCTGGAGCGCTACCGGGTGGTAATGGTCGACCAGCGCGGCACCGGGCTTTCCACCCCAGTCAACGATTCCCTGCTCGAAACCGGGAGCGCCCACGAGGTTGCCGAATACATGAGCCACCTGCGCGCGGACGGGATTGTGCGCGACTGCGAGGCGTTGCGCGAAGAGCTCGGGGTGCAGAAGATTTCTCTGCTCGGCCAGTCTTTCGGCGGATTTACCACCCTCCACTATGTGACGGCTCACTCTGATTCCCTCGACCGCGTGTTCCTAACCGGCGGCCTTTCCGCGGTCGGCCGTAGCGCCGACGACGTCTACTCCTTGACCTACGAGAAAATGGCGTGGGTATCCGAGCAGTTCTACCGGCGCTTCCCCGCTCACCGCGAGCGCGTGCGCGAGCTGGTAGCGATGGCCGGGCGCGGGGAAATTGTGCTTCCCGACGGCGAAGTGGTGTCCGAAAGCCGCATGCGTTCGGTGGGGCACATGCTGGGGATGAATGATGGCTGGCTCTCGTTGCACTACTTGCTGGAGCTTGATCCGCAATCCAATGCGTTCCGTTATGATCTGGCGAAGTATTTGCCCTACGACGGACGCAACCCAATTTACTACGTGATGCACGAATCCTCGTACGCGGATGGAGTGGTCACGAACTGGAGCGCTGAGCGGTGCTTGCCGCAGCAGTTCGTTGATGACACCTCACTGTTCTTTGGCGAGCACGTGTTTTCCGACTGGTCGCGCACGGTGCCGGCGTTCCAGCCCTGGAGCGAAGTGACCGAGGAACTCGCGCAGTGGCAGTGGCCCAAACTCTACGATGCGAAGGCTCTGCGCGAATCGGGGGCCCGCGGGGCGGCCGCCGTCTACGTGCACGATGCCTATGTTCCCCTCGAGTTCTCAATGGAGACCGGGGCCTTGCTTCCCGAGGTGGAGCTTTACATTAGCTCGGTCAATGAGCATAACGGTCTTCGCACCGGCCAGGGCGAAGTCTTGCGCCATCTCTTCGAACTCGCTGACGGCTCGCGCGTGCGTTAGCGCGGGGGCGCCGCTAAGGTAACTGCGTGACTCATAGCCCTCTAACCCTCGACGAGAATCTGGTGATCTCCGGAGACAATCTGGAAGTCACCGGGTGTTTGCCCGACGATTTTTTCCAGCTCATTTATATTGATCCGCCGTTTAATACCGGGCGCAAGCAGCAGCGTCAGAACCTGCGCACCCACCAAGTGCGGGGCGGAACGCGAGTGGGATTCGGGGGTAAAACGTACGAGACCGTGCGCGGCAAAGTGCTCGGCTATGACGATCAGTTCGAGGATTACTGGGAGTTTCTAGAGCCGCGCTTGCGCGAGGCCTGGCGCTTGCTCGCTCCCACCGGGACGCTCTATTTGCACCTCGACTACCGCGAGGTGCATTACGCGAAAGTATTGCTCGATGCCCTCTTCGGGCGCGAATGCTTCCTCAACGAAATTATCTGGGCCTACGATTTCGGTGCCCGCACCAAGCGGCGCTGGCCCGCTAAACACGACAATATCTTGGTCTACGTCAAAGACCCCGCGCACTACTACTTCAATTCCGAAGAGGTAGACCGCGAGCCATATATGGCTCCCGGCCTGGTCACAGCGGAAAAGGCCGAGCGAGGCAAACTCCCCACCGACGTGTGGTGGCATACCATCGTCTCTCCTACCGGCAAGGAGAAAACAGGATACGCCACCCAAAAGCCGCTGGGGATTTTGCGGCGGATCGTTACCGCCTCATCGGCGCCCGGGGATTGGGTGCTCGATTTCTTCGGCGGCTCGGGAACCACCGGAGCCGCGGCAACCGAACTTGGCCGCAAATTCGTGCTCGTCGATTCCAACCCGCAGGCCCTGGAGGTTATGGAAAAACGCCTCGCCGGTAAGGCCCGGTTCCTGGTGCCCGGTACGGAGGGATATCCGCTCGACTAAGTGCCCCTAGGCCTTCCCCACGCGGGAGAGGACGGGGCCTCCTTGGCTTGACGTACCTCCTTGGGTTACTGGCGTGGTTTACCCTAAGCCTTCCCCACGCGGGAGAGGATCGCCGCCAACGCGGCGTGCACCGCCGGTTCGAGGGAGAGCTCCGGATCGGCGTAGAAGTAGGGCGAATGGTTGGTCACCGGCCCGCCCTCGCGATTCATTTGCGCCTCGGAGAACCCGCCGTAAAGCCAGAACACGTACGGAATATCCAGCTCGCGAGCAAATTCGGAGACGTCTTCGGAGAAGGTGAAGGGCTCGGGCACCATGTGATCAGCGCCGAACACCTCGGTGAAAATCTCCGTAATGCGCGAGGTTTCTGCGGGGTCGTTTTCGGTGGCGGGAACCGAAACGATCTGCTCAATAATTGGTTCGGGAGCACCCGCGGCCGCCGCTTCAGCATTGACGATTCTCACCAGCGCGTTCCTAATGACGCCGCGCGTGTGCTCGTCGCGCGAGCGGGTGGTCAGCAACAGCTCGGCCGTCTCCGGGATAATGTTCCAACGGCTTCCGGAACGGAAGGATCCCACCGTGACCACCGCGGTTTTATCCGGATCGGTTTCGCGCGCCGCAATGGTCTGCAGGCGCATAACAATTGCCGCGCCAATAACAATGGGGTCAATGGCAGTTTGCGGTGCCGAGCCGTGGCCGGAAACACCCCGAATGGTGATCTTGAAGCCGTCAGTTGCCGTCGTCACCCCACCCGGGTAAACATCCATTTGGCCGGCGGGTCGGCCCACCACATGAGCCCCGTACAGCACCTCCGGACGCGGCAGATCGTTCCAGAAACCGTCGCGTAGCATGGTTTCCGCGCCCTTACCGATTTCCTCTGCCTCCTGGAAAATAAAGACGACCGTGCCGGCCCACTGCTCGGGGTTTGCCAAAAGCTTGCGCGCCGCTCCCAGGGCCGCGGCCATATGCGAATCGTGGCCGCAGGCGTGCATCACCGGAACCACGTCCCCGGTCTCGCTGGCCTGGGTGGCGGTAGAAGCAAACTCAAGGCCGGTGAGTTCCTTGACGGGAAGCCCGTCCATATCGGCGCGGTAGGCCACCACGGGCCCCTCGCCATTGCGGAAAGCAACCCCAAAGCCGGTGCGCCCCGCGCGGGAGACCTGGCGAGTTACCCCGGCCGGCAACTCAATCGCCTCGAGGTGGCCCAGGAGGTAGGCGCTCGTCTTCTGCTCCTGGGTGGAGAGCTCGGGATGAGCGTGCAGGTACTTTTGCACCTCGATCGCCTCCGCCCGTTCGCGTGGGGTAAGTTTCATCGTCTCGGGCAAGCCCATGGGTGTTCCTCCAGTCATGATGCGCTTGATGTGCCTGACGCACCTATTTTCTCCCTCAAAAGCCTATACTCTGGTCGCTCTCTACGCTCCACCGTTAAGATAGAAAATAGTTATCGCGAAGCTACCTCGCGATGAGCTTGCGACCACGCGAGGGAGGGATGCATGCCAGAGAAACTTTACCGCCATATCTTCTGGGATATGGGTGGCACCATGGTCAACACCTACCCCGAGGTGGACTCGGCGCTAGCCCAAGCCGTTCGCGCCGCGGGCCATCCGATCGAGATTATGGAGGTTGCGCCGCTCACCCGCCGCTCCATTCGATTCGCTATCACCACTCTTGCACAGCGCTACGACCTCTCCCCCGACTATTTGCGTAGCGCCGAGCAGGCCGTCAAGACCCGCTGGGAGAAATTCCCCGCCCCCGCCATGCCGGGAGTGCACGCGCTGGCGGCGAGCGTTGCGGGGAAGAACCTCGTGGTCACCCATCGCGACCGGCGCTCAGCATGCGCGCTACTGGAGGGCCTCCGAATCTCCGTTGACGCCATGGTCTGCGCGCCCGACGGATACGCGCGCAAGCCCGATCCGCAAATGTTTGCGGTGCTCCTGGAGCAAACCGGCGCGGATCCGGCTACCTGCCTGGCTATAGGCGATCGCCCGATAGACGCCGTCGCCGCTCACGCGGCCGGAATTGATGCAGCAATGATTTTCACCCCCGGTGTGCCCCTCGAATCGGAGGCGGACTACACCGTCGATACGCTCACCGAGCTTCTCCCGCTTATTGCGGCGCCAGAAAGTGGCGCCGGCGCGCGAGAATAGCCGCCCCGAACGAAAGGTGCGAACCATTTTCAAGGCAATTAAGACCACGATCTCTAATCGGCTCTGGGTCCCGCCCCTTATCACCGGAATCATTGGCGCGGTAGCCGCCTGGTTCCTCGCCGGAATCACCCTCGACCCCACCTCCGCCTTCTCTAATTTCTTGTGGCCGGGCGATACCTCCGCCGCCGCTTCCATGCTCGGCTTTGTCGCCTCCTCCATGCTTACCGTTTTGACCACCACGGTCTCCATGACGCTCATTGTTTTGCAGGTGGCGTCGGGGTCATTCTCTCACCAACTACTGCGTGACTACATTCAGTCGCGCGCTATCAAGGGAATCTTCGCCGTGTTCATTGGCGTGTTCGTTTACGCGCTCGTCCTGCAACGCTCGGTCTCCGCCGAAGCGCGCGAAACGGCGCCGCAGCTGGGAATGACGGTAGCGCTGCTACTGGTGTTTAGCGCCATCGGCACCTTCGTGTGGTACATCAGCGCGGTGGTACGCATGGTGCGTGTGGACGCAATTATTGAGCGGGTGGCCGAGCGCGCCACCAAGCTTATGCGCGCCCATCGCGAGGAGTGGCCGGAGGCGAACGAGGTCCCGGAGATCCCCAACCACGCGGTTGACGTGCGCGGCCACACCTCCGGTTACGTCCGCTCGGTTGCCACTCGCGAGGCCGCGCTGTGGGCTCAGGAGCACGAGGTCACGGTGGTGTTCACGGTGGCTCCCGGAGATACCGTTTCCGCCGGCCAGACTCTCGCCTGGCTGTGGAATCCCGACGCCGGAGAAGCCCGTCCGGAGCTGAGGGAGGAAGACCTCGACGAGTTCATCTCCACCTATATCCAAATCGAGGCCGAGCGCGTTTCCGATCAGGATATTCGCCTCTCCCTCCACCAGTTGGCGGATATTGGCGTGCGCTCACTTTCGCCCGGGTCGAACGATCCGACCACCGGGGTCCACGTGATTGCGCAGGCCACCCCGGTTTTGCGCCGCCTCGTCTCCGATCCTCTGCAGAATGAGGTGGTTTTTGATGATGCGGGGACGGCGCGCGCCGTCGTCGCCACACCTACCGTGCGCGATTTCTTGGTCGATTTCGTGGTGCCTTTACGGCGCTATTGCTCGACGGCGCCGGAAGTAACCATTGAGCTCCTGCGCCTCCTGGTGGTTATTGAAGAGGGTATTGATGACAGCCCGGGCGTGAAGGTCGATGATCTGGCCGGCTTTGTAGACAGCGAACGCCAACAGATCCTCGAGGGCGCCAAGCAGGGCTTTGTTCATCAGGCTGACCTGGAACTTCTCAAGCCACTGCTCTCCGTGGAGGGCCTGCGCTCGACCCAGCGCGTGAAGGGCCCGGCCGGTGACGTGATTGAGGAATCCCCGGAAGATGATGCCTAGCGGGCAAGTATTCCTGGACCGCTAGGCATCCTCAACGATAATTACGCGCAAATTACGCGGGCCGTGCACACCGTCCACGCGAACCAGCTCAATATCCGAGGTGGCCGAGGGGCCGGCAATCCAGGTGGTGGGGCGCTCAGGATGCGAGCCGAGCAGACGCACCGCCTCGGGCACGGTGGCAAAAATTGCCGATGCGAAGAGCACGCATACGTGTGTGTCCGGGACCAGAGTGATGGCGCGCCGGCCCTGGTCTGGTTCGCCGTCGAGCATAATGGTGCCCGAAAGCGAAACCCCGCACCGCGCGCCGGTAACGACGGCGGTGATGGAATCAAGTTCGTCATTGCTCAGCTGGGCGCCCGGCTTATCCACGCGTACCTCTCGCCCTTCACGCCCGGCGGCTTCGGCCCAGGAATCGTCCAAACCCTCGGGGATGACCACGCTGCGCGCATCCGCCAAGAAATCGGCAATAGCGTCCGGAACGTCGGCGCTCTGCACGCGCTTGACCTGCGCGGTGTAATCAATGAGCGCCTCTTCCATCTCCGCAATAACGTCGGTTTCACCGTCGCCACTCATGCGGTAATCGCGTGGAATTTCCGGAGCCTGAATCGGACCCACCGCGCGGATACGGCGGAAAATCTCCGCTTTGGCCGCATCGCTTTCTCGCTGGTGTTCTTCCGTATATGACGCCATTACTCTGCCTCCGCCGTCTTTTCTTCGCGCCCGCTTGCCGCTGCCGCTCTGGCGGGCGCAACCGCCTGGCGCCGCACCTTAGCCCGCCGCGCTTCGTCAGGTAGGGCTTCGTCTTGTTGAGCACCGGCCGCCCCGGCGCGTTTGCCGCAGTGGCACTGATGCGTCACCTGCGCGGCCGCTTCACCTTCGGCGTCGTGCAAGGATTCGTGTTCCTTCCACCACTCGCGGAAGGACTGGGCCGGCGCGGCCGGAACGTTACGCACAAAAGTCCAGTTCTTTACAATCGGCGCCGGGATATGGCCAATATAGCGCTTGGGGCCGGCCAGGAAACGTAGCGGCTTCACGGCTTTTCCGGCCAGGGCCATTCCCTTGCCCGAGCCCATGAGCTTATTGGCTGCCTTCATTCCTACTTCCCACACGTCCGGGATTCCGCCGCGATTCGCCTCATAGTACTTGTGGCGTAGATGCACCAGAATCGAGGGAATATCGATAGCGGCCGGGCAGGCATCGAAGCAAGCCCCGCACAGTGAGGAAGCGAAGGGCAGGGTGGCCGCCGGATCGTTATGGTCCGTGGCACCCAGCAACTGCGGGGTGAGGATCGCGCCAATCGGGCCCGGGTACACCGAGTTGTAGGCGTGGCCCGAAGCGTGCTGGTAGACCGGGCAGATATTCATGCAGGCCCCGCAGCGAATGCACTTGAGGGCCTCCCGACCCACCGGATCTTCCAGCACCCGGGTGCGGCCATTATCCATAAGAATGATATGGAACTCCTGTGGGCCGTCGTTTTCGGTGACGCCCGTCCAGAACGAGGTGTACGGGTTCATGCGCTCGCCGGTGGCTGAACGCGGCAGGAGCTGGGAAAGCACCTCCAAATCCTCGTACTTGGGTACCAGCTTTTCGATACCCATCAGGGTGATGAGGGTATTGGGCAAGGTCAGGCACATGCGGCCATTACCTTCGGATTCGTAAATTCCCACCGTGCCGGTTTCCGCCACGCCCACATTCGCGCCGGACACCGCGATCTTCGCGGAAAGGAAGCGCTTGCGTAGCTCGGCTCGCGCCGCCATGGCAAGCACCCTCGGTTCGTCGGTCAGCTTGCCCGGATCTTCCATCCGCTTCTCGAAAATTTCTTTCACTTCCGAGCGGTTGCGGTGAATTGCGGGAACGACGACGTGCGAGGGCATATCTTTCGACAACTGCACAATCATTTCCGCCAAGTCGGTTTCGCGGATATCGATTCCATGCTCGTGCATGAACTCGTTGAGGTTCGTCTCCTGGGTAGCCATCGACTTGACCTTGACCACCTGCTTGGCTTCCTTTTCGCGCAGCAAGCCGAGAATGATCGTATTAGCTTCCTTGGCATCGCGCGCCCAGTGCACCATGCCGCCGCGGGCGGTTACATTCCGCTCGAATTCTTCGAGCAGATCCGTCCAGTTGGCCAGCACATTGCGCTTGATATTGGAAAGCGACTGGCGCAGGCCCTCCCAATCGGGCATTTCCTCCACGCGGGTTCCACGCTTGGAACGAATCTTGGTGGTGGCGTAGCCGAGGTTGCGCCGCATTTGCGTATTGGCAAGGGTCGTTTTTGCCGCTTGCGGGAAGGATTCGCCCCAGCGGAGCGGATCTTCGGGGATCTCGTGGCCGGGATACCAGCCCAGTTCGGCCTGCCTGCGATCGGCCTCCTCCCACTTCTTGGGGCTGAGGCGATAAGCCACCTTCTTCGCCTTGCGCACCACCGATGAGGTTCCCTTGACGGGTTCGTTGGTGGTCGAGTTTGTGTAACCGTGTTTTGGCGTCCAGGTTTTCATTAGATTCCCACCTTCGTTGTGGTAGCGGGCGCAACCCACGGCTCATCTTCCGTGGGTGCCAAGATCTCAGCCAAATGCAGGGCGCGCACGCCCGAGCGCAGGCGGGACAGGCCGCCCACAATCGACATCAAGCACGAGTAATCACCGGCGGCCACGATTTCCGCGCCGGTGGAAAGGATCGCCGCCATTTTGTCCGCCAGCATGGAGGCCGACGTTTCGGGCTGCTTCACCGAGAAAGTTCCGCCAAATCCGCAGCACACATTCGCATTGGGGAGCGGCACGTAGTCAATGCCGTGCACGGCTTTGAGCAGGCGCAGCGGCTTATCGCCCTCGCGCTCAATGCGCAGCGAATGGCAGGTGGTGTGGTAGGTGACGCGATGCGGGAAGTACGCTCCCACATCTTCCAGGCCCATCACGTCTACGAGGAGCTCGGGAAGATCGTAGGTTTTCGCATCAATAAGCTCGATATCGCGCGCCAGGCGCGCTTCTTCCTGATCGCGAGCCACCATCGGAGCCTGATGCTTAAGCGAACCAACGCACGAGGCGCTGGGAGCCACAATGGCGTCCCATTCGCCGTCGAGCACCGGAGCAAAAGCTTCCCGGTGATTGCGAATCATGGGCATAGCTTCGGGGTAGAAGCCGGTGTTGATATGCATCTGCCCGCAGCAGCCCTGCTTTTCCGGGAAATACACCTCGTGGCCGAGGCGCTCCAGGAGATGCACGGTTGCCTGCGCGGCTTGCGGAAACATGGCGTCCACAATGCAGGTCGAAAAGAGCGCGATCTTCATACTTCCTCCGTCGCTTACCGCAATCGATGGTATGGGCACACCGCCCAGCGGTAGCTTCGCTTTGGACACTACGCGCTGCTCCATCAACCTTCGCCCGGATCAGATTTCTACAATGCGAATTTTTCGTAATAAAACGATTTTCGGTTCGCCCGCCCCTCGCGCGTTCCTTCCGACACCGCTCCCCTCTTCCCACTGCCGTCCTTTTCTTTCCGACGCCGCTCCCCTTCTTTCCCGCGTCGTCTCCCGGGCCGCGAGCACCCCGCAAAAGTGCGATCTAGCTGGGAAAAGTCCGCGAACGTGAGCCATCAAACACCCAAATTTTGGAAATTTCCCCTCGACAACTTGCGTTTTGCGCGATCCATGCTCCAAGATAGAGGCAGTTATTCATCGTTCGAAAGGAATCGGATGGCTCGCGCTCTTGCCATGATGACCGCCATGTCCATGTACATGGCGAACATGCGCATGCGCTCCGAGCTTGCTCCCGAAGACCTTTAGAGAACTAACCAACGTAGAGGCGGGAAGCGAGCGGCTTCCCGTTTTTTATTGGGTTGCCGGCCGTCTGTTTTCACCGAGAACGCGGCACTTGCTTCCAGCTCCTGCGCAAAGATCAAAGAAAGAGCTGGAATGTCATCCACATCTTCACTCGAGAATCCGGAGGGTTCGCTCAGCGAACTAACCCCCGGCCTCTCCCCCGAAGAGGACCCGAACTTCCCGATTATTAAGCTAGAGAACATCACGAAGATCTTTAGCGCCGGGAAAACAAGTAGCGTCCTCGCCGTCAAAGACGTCAGCCTCGATATTTATCGCGGCGATATCTTCGGAATTATCGGATTCTCCGGAGCCGGAAAATCCACCCTCGTACGTTGCATCAACCTGCTGGAACGCCCCACAAAGGGAACCGTGACGGTGCGCGGAAAAGACCTCACGCGCCTACCGGCCTCCAAGCTACGCGCCGAGCGCACGAAGATCGGCATGATTTTCCAGCACTTCAATCTTCTCCCCTCACGCACGATCGCGGAGAATGTGGCCTACCCGCTTGCCGGCTCGGGCCTTTCTAAGAAGAAGATCAAGGCAAAGGTTGCCCGCCTCCTCGATTTGGTAGGAATTGCGGATAAAGCTGACGCTCACCCGGGTGAGCTCTCCGGCGGCCAAAAGCAGCGCGTCGCTATTGCCCGCGCTCTGGCCAATGATCCGGAGATCCTGCTCTGCGACGAGGCCACCTCCGCCCTCGATCCGCAAACAACCCAATCAATTCTTGATCTTCTGCGCGATTTGCAAAAGCGCCTCGACCTCACCGTCGTCGTCATTACCCATGAGATGGCGGTAGTCAAGGAAATCTGCAACCGCATCGCGGTGATGGAGAACGGCGAAGTGGTGGAAGAGGGCGATATCCTCAGCGTCTTCACCAATCCGCAACAGGAAGTCACGCAAAACTTCATTCGCTCTACCTCCCCACTCACCAAGGCCAATCGGCTGATTGAGGAAGGCTCCCCGGTGGTGGACCTCGAGCCGGGCGAACTCATTGTGCGCCTCAGCTACCGCGAGCAACGCGTTTCCGAGCCGCTGATTTCGGGAATTTCTCGCCGCTTTGGCGTCAATCTCAACATTATTTCTGCCGATGTACAGATCGTGAATGGTTCGCCGGTGGGCGGCATTGTGGCGATCGTTTCCGGCCCCGAACGCGATGTTGCCAACGCGCTCGGTTACTTCAAGGACAACAACGTCGGAACGGAGGTGCTCAAAGATGCACGACTTCCTCGTTAGCTTCATCCCCAACGTGATGGATCGGCTCCCCGAGTTCTACCAGTCGATTATTGACACCATCGTTATGACGGTGTGGTCCGGGGCGGTTTCGTTTATTTTGGGTCTGATCTTCGGAATTCTTCTGGTGGTCACCAAGCCGGGCGGCATTTTGCAAAACGGCCCGGTCTTCCAGACGGTTGACAAGGTGACGAACATTTTCCGTTCCATCCCCTTTATCGTTTTGCTCACCGCCGTGATGCCTCTGTCTCGCCTCATTATGGACACCGGCATCGGGGTGAAAGGCGCGATCGTTCCGCTCGTTTTCGGATGCACGCCGTTCTTCACGCGCCAGGTGGAAAGCGCGCTCTCGCAGGTTGATTCCGGCCTAGTCGAAGCCGCCCAGGCAATGGGCAAAAGCTCGCCGGACATTATCTGGAACGTCTACCTCAAGGAATCAATTGCTCCGCTAGCTCGGGCAACCACCATCACCACAATTTCACTCATTGGCCTCACGGCCATGGCCGGCGCGGTCGGCGCGGGCGGTCTGGGTAACTTCGCTATCCAGTACGGCCACGACCGCAACATGCTCGACGTCACCTGGGTCACCGTTTTGGTGCTCATCATTATGGTCTCGTTCGTGCAGATCCTGGGTAATCACATTGCCCGCAAGAACACTTGGAAATAAGAACACCGGGAAGTAAATCTCCGCGCACGGTTAGCCGCCCCGGATGTGAAGAAAGGAAACACTCATGAGCACTTCTATAAAGGCTCGCAAAGTTGCCATTATTGGCGCTGGGCACGTTGGCTCGCACGTTGGCTATGCGCTGGGAACCCAGGGCTTGGCCTCCGAGGTTATTTACATCGACCCACCCGCTCCCGAAAAGGCCAGTGCGCAGGCGCTTGATTTGCAGGATGCCGTTTCCTACCTACCCGCTCACACCGTTTTCCGCGCCGGCACCTACGCCGATATTTCCGATGCGGCCATCGTGGTGATCGCCGCCGGCCCGTTGCCCGATTATGAGAAGGGCGAGCGTGACCGGTTGGATACCTTGCCCGCCACTGTCGCGGTGGTGGACGACGTTGTTGCCGGGCTGGCCGAATCGGGCTTCTCGGGGATTATCGTGACGATCTCCAACCCCGCGGATGTCATTGCTAACTACATTGCCGAAAAGTTGGACTGGCCGCGGCGGCGAATTCTTTCCACCGGCACCGGCTTGGATTCGGCGCGGTTGCGCCGCGCCATTGGCGTGGCGCTGGGCGTCGAACAGAAATCAGTGAACGCTTACATGCTCGGTGAGCACGGGGAAAACCAGTTCGCCGGGTGGTCGCGGGTTACGGTTGGCGGCATTCCGCTGACAACCTACCTGGGCGATGATAGCGATTTCGACTACGCGGGTATTGAGGACGCGGCGCGCTCAGCGGGATGGACGATTCTTTGCGGCAAGGGCTCCACGGAGTTTGGCATCGCCACCACCACCGCGCAGATTGTGCGGGCGATTCTCGACGACGAACGCGCGCTACTTCCGGTTTCTGCCTACCTGGACGGCGAATACGGGGAAAGCGGAATTTACGCTTCGGTCCCCGCACAACTCGGAGCTGAGGGGGTGATTGCCGTTCCCGAACTGCCGCTTTCCGACGATGAGCAGAAGCTCTTTGCGGATTGCGCCAGCCAACTCCACGCGAATTTCGAGAAGGCTCTAGAGCTCGGCCGCTAGTCCGGGCGAAAAACTTACCGCGGCGCCCGGTGCGCGGCGAACACAAAAGCAAAAATAAAGCATTGCCTTCGGCAATAAAGACATCACCCGCTGATGCGGGATGCGAAAGGAAAGACATGAAACTCCGCAAGACTCTTACCGCCACTTTGGCGGCACTCGCCCTGGCTCTCACCGCCTGCGGCGGCTCCGGCTCCACCGCCGGCTCGAATGGCGCCGAGGGCGGGAAGACCACCGTCAAACTCGGCGTTGTGGGAGCGCTCTACGAAGACCTGTGGGAGCCCGCTAAGGAGAAGCTCGCCGGCGAAGGAATTGAGCTGAAGTTCCAGCAGTTCGCTGATTACGTCACTCCGAACAACGCACTCAATAATGGCGAGATTGACCTCAATGCTTTCCAACACGAGATCTTCCTCAACACCGACGTCGAACACAATGGCTACAAGATTGAGACCGTCGGCTACACCTTCATCCTGCCGCTGAACCTTTACTCGCAGAAGATCAAGTCAGTTGACGAGATCAAGGACGGCGACAAGATCGGCATTCCCGATGATCCGACCAATGGCGGACGCGCGCTGAAGGTGCTTGAGGCTGCCGGGCTCATCAAGCTGAAGTCCGATGCCGGATTCTCCCCCACCGTGGCTGATATCGAGTCTTACAAGGTAAACATCAAGATCGAGGAACTGAAGGCGAACATTATTGCCTCCTCGCTGCCGGATCTGACCGCCGGCATCGTCAACGGTAACTACGCGCTGGACTTCAACCTCGATCCGCAGACCGCAATCTTCCAGGACTCCACCCTCAAGGATCGCGAGTACTGGAACATCGTGGCCGCCCGCACCGAAGATCTTTCGGATCCGGCCAAGAAGGAAACCTTCCAGAAGGTGGTTGAGGCCTTCCAAACCGATGAGACCTCGAACGTCCTGAAGGACAAGTACCACTCCTACTTCATCCCGGTCGGCTGGGACGAAGATCCGCTCGCTGCCAAGTAAAGCGGCGGCCGAGTAGGTCGCAGGCACTGCCGGTAACGACCACGGCCACGGCCACGGCCACGGAAGCACGCGACCACCACCGCATAGCCACCTACGGCTTTCCACGCAATCGCGCGGGCATAGACCTCCGCCCTCCACGCGGCTCGGGTGTATGCCCGCGCGATCTCCTTTTGGGCACAGCGGGCCCAGCAGTAAAATCACTACTCGAAGCCTCGATTCAAAGGAAGCAAAATGCCAGAGCTTTCCGCCAGAACAGCAACATTCACCGATTCCGTTATCCGCCGGATGACCCGCGTTTCCAGTAAGTACGGCGCGGTGAACCTATCGCAGGGATTCCCCGATTTCGATCCACCCGCGGCCATCACCAACCGCCTAGCCGAAGTTGCGCACGAGGACTTCCACCAGTACTCCACCACCTGGGGCGCACAGAATTTCCGCGAGGCGCTCGCCGCTAAACAGAGGCATTTCATGGGTATCGATGTGGATCCCGATACCGAAATCGTCACCACCTGCGGTTCCACCGAGGCAATGATGGCGGCGATGCTCACCGTCACCAACCCGGCCGATAAGGTGATCGTCTTTTCCCCGTTCTACGAAAACTACGGCGCGGACGCGATTCTCTCCGCCGCCGAACCAATTTATGTGCCGCTTCGCCCACCCGCTTTCAACTTTGACGAGCAGGAATTGGAGGCCGCCTTTGCCTCCGGAGCCCGGGCGCTTATTCTCTGCAATCCCTCCAACCCCACCGGCAAGGTTTTTACCCGGGCCGAATTGGAGATTATCGCCAAGCTGGCCGAGCGCTACGACGCCTGGGTAATTACCGACGAAGTGTACGAGCATATTGTTTATGACGGACGCGAGCACATTTACTTCGCTACCCTGCCCGGCATGCGCCAGCGGACGATCTCCTGCTCCTCCCTTTCGAAGACCTATTCGATTACCGGGTGGCGCCTGGGATACACGATCGCGCCGCCACAGGTGACCGAGCGGATCAAAAAAGTGCACGATTTTTTGACCGTGGGAGCCGCCGCCCCCTTGCAGGAAGCGGTGATCCCGAGTTTGAAGTTCGACGACGCCTACTATCGCGAACTTCTGGCAACCTATTCGGCAAAGCGCGAGCTGTTCCTCGCGGGCCTGGATCGTGCTGGACTCACCTATGTTCGCCCCGAGGGCGCCTACTACGTTCTGGTCGATATTTCCGAGTGGGGATTCGCCTCCGACCTGGAGTTCTGTGAAGTTCTTGCGCGCGACGGCGGAGTTGGGGCCGTGCCTGGCTCCACCTTCTTCCGCGAACCCGTCAATCATTTGATTCGCTTCCACTTCGCGAAGAAGGATTCCACCCTTGAAGCGGCTCTGGATCGCCTAGCCCTTATCCGCGACAAAATTCCGACCCGCTAACAAGGAGTGTTTCAACCATGGCAACGCTTTCGTCCGCTGAGATCGCGGAAGCTCTCACGCAGTTCTTGCCCGCCAAGCAGGTGGTGACAGAATCCATTCGGAAGGAGTACCTCTCTGACTCCTTCGTGCATACGGTAGGTGAGGCGCAGGCGCTCGTCTTTGCGCAGTCCACCGAGGAAGTCTCCCGGGTCCTGGCGTGGGCGAACGAGAACCAGGTAGCGGTCACCCCGCGCGGAGCGGGAACGAATCTGGTGGGGTCGACCATCCCTCACGGCGGCATTGTGCTTGACGTATCGCGGATCAATTACATTGATGTCCCGGACTTGGAGAATTTCACGATTACCGTGGGTCCGGGGGCAAAGCTCGCCGATGTGCAGGAATACGTGGCGCAGTTCGGGATGCTTTATGCCCCGGATCCGGGCGAGAAGACGGCGTCAATTGGCGGCACGATTGCTACTAATGCGGGCGGAATGCGAGCCGTGAAATACGGGGTGACGCGCGATTCGGTGCGCGCGCTGGAAGTGGTGCTGGCCGACGGCCAGGTGCTCCAGCTCGGAGGGAAAACCGCCAAGGATGCCTCTGGACTGGCGCTCAAGCATCTCTTTATTGGCTCGGAGGGCACCCTCGGCATCGTCACCCGGGCGGTTTTGCGATTGGTCCCCGCCCCCGCGGCAGAGACCTCGGTACTCCTCGGGTTCCCGGATCTTGACGAAGGCATTGGCGCGGTACTCGCAATTCTTGCCTCCGGCCTCGAACCGGCGGCGGTTGAGTTCATGGACCGCAAGTCAATCGCCCTAGGCGAGGACTTCAAGGGCTTCAAATACCCGTTCCCCGAGGCGGGATCCTATATTCTCATTAGCCTCGACGGATCGCAGCAGGCGGTGAGCTACGGCGTCGAACAACTACGCCAGGACGCCGAAAGCCTCGGGGCGCTGGGGGTTGAGGTCCTCAGCAACCCGGCCGACCGCGCGCGGGTGTGGGAGCTGCGCGGCGATCTGGTCAAAGCCGTGGAGGCGATCTCCGAACAAGAACCCATCGATATTGTGGTACCGCTCGGGGCACTGGCCGAATACGTCAGCTCAATTGGTGAGCTGTCAGAACGCACCGGCATGCGCATGGTCGCTTTCGGCCACGCCGGAGACGGCAATGTGCATCTGTGCGTACTGCGCGACGGGCGTAGCGACGAAGCGTGGGCAACCGAATTGCAAGCCACCCTCGATCAGCTTTATGCCAGCGCGCATGAGTTTGGCGGCCTCACCAGCGGCGAGCACGGTATTGGCCTGGCCAAGCGGCGCTTCTTCCTGGCCTCCACTCCCCCAGAAAACCTCGCGGCAATGCGGGCAATCAAGGGTGCCCTCGACCCGCGCGGCATCCTCAACCCGGGAAAGTCGTACCAGGCCTAGCTACTCGCTGCCGCGGTTTACTGATCGTTGATCTGCAGTTCGTTCCCGTCGGGGTCGACCACCCGCAGGGAAGGGCCGAAGTTCTCTTCACAGATCCTGCCTCCATCGAAGCCCGCAGCTACGAGTCGCTCCCGGACCTCTTCCAACGGGGATTCAGCCACCATGATCACCACAAATCCGTCCTTGGGGGATTGTGCAGTATCCCTGGCATGGATGGCCATCACGCCACCCGAAGCTTTTCCCTCCGTACAAGTCAGGTCCACTTCCTGATCGAACTCAATGCCTAAAGCGCGGTAAAAGCGAACGTTGGCCTCAACATTTCCAGCGTAATTGGCTACCAGTAGTTTCATTTTTCCTCCGACAAGGCATAAAGGACTATCCGCTTCGACGAATGAAGTGTGCGAATGTTCAACTATTTTAGTGGCTTCTATAACCTTGACCTAGGGGTTTGCGTCGCCTGCCGCCTAGCGCCGTGCGAGCTTCGCCCGGCGCGCGAGCTTAATGATCTCCTCCACCAGGAGCACCACCACGCCCGCGCCTATCGCCAGGACCCAGTGGGCCGCATCCAGGCTGGCGGTGCCAAAGGCGGCCTGCAACGGCGCCCACTCCACCACCGCCACCTGGAGAATCGCCGCGAGCACAATTGATCCCCAAAGCCATTTATTGGCAAACATGGAGACAAAGGCGCTTTCGGTATCCGAGCGCGAATTGAGCGCGTTGAACAGCTGCATCATCACCAGCGCGGTGAAAACGGTGGTGCGGGCGACGTCGAGCTGGGAAGCCGCACCGGCGCCCAGGTGCTCAAATCCCCCAATCAGGCCGCCGGGCAGGCACAGGTCGTAAATTACTAGCGAAACCATGCCCATCACCGCGCCAATACCAATAATGCGTGTCCACATCTGGCGGTCGATCACCGAATCATTGATGTTTCTGGGGCGCCGGCGCATCACGTCACCCACCTCGGGATCCACTCCCATCGCTAGCGCCGGCCCGGAATCGGTGACCAGATTGATCCACAAAATCTGGGTGGCGAGCAACGGCACGACGGTTGCGGCCGGGTCCGCCGGGTCAGCCAGACCGATAATTCCGCCGCACACCACACCCAAAAATACGGTGAAAACCTCGCCCATATTCGAGCTGAGGAGATAGCGCATGAACTTCTTAATATTGTCGAAGATATTGCGCCCTTGCCGCACCGCCGCAACGATTGTCGCGTAGTTATCGTCCGCGAGCACCATCTTGCCGGCTTCCTTCGTCACCTCGGTGCCGGTGATCCCCATGGCGATCCCGATGTCGGCGCTCTTCAGCGCCGGCGCATCGTTCACGCCGTCGCCCGTCATCGCCACGATCTTTCCGCTGTTTTGCAGGGCGTCCACGATCTGCAGTTTGTGCTCAGGCGCAACGCGGGCGTAAACCTCGGTTTCCTGCACCGTTCGGGCGAGCTGCGCGCCGTCCATCGCCGAGATGTCCTGCCCGGTGACCACGGTGGTCTCTGCGTCGTCGCTCATCCCCAGATCGTCCGCGATGGCCTTGGCCGTAATCGGGTGGTCGCCGGTAATCATGACAGTGCGAATTCCCGCGCGGTGGGCGAGCTCAATTGCCTCGCGCGCCTCGGGGCGCGGCGGGTCAATAATCGCTACGGTTCCGGTGTAAACCAGATCCCGTTCGGACGTTTCACCGAATTCTTTTTCGACGACGCCGCCGCTCCCTCCCGCGTTTTCCGCGGCTTCGCGCCAGGCCACGCCCAGGGTCCGGTATCCCTGCGCGGAGAGCTCTGCTACCTCGAAGCGGATGTCCTCGCGCCGATTTTCGGTCAGCGGGCGCGTCTGGGCTCCCACCTGCTCTGCTTCGCAATGCTGAAGCAATACGTCCGGCGCGCCCTTGGTGTAGATGCGCACGCTCTGCGACTGCGGGTCCTCCACCAGAACCGACATCATTTTCCGTTCGGAATTGAAGGGAACTTCGCCCAGTCGGCGCGGTTCGGGCTGGCTAGCGGAGTTGGCCAGGATCTTCGGCTCAGCCACGAGGAAAGCGGCTTCCGTCGGGTCGCCCACGATTTCCCACGTGCCCTCGCTGTTTTGCGCCAGCTGCGCGTTGTTCGCCAGCGCTCCGCCGCGGATTGTTAGTCTCGCCTCCGCTTGGGCATCATCTTTACCGCGAACGAGCTTTGCCTGGCCCACCGGCTCATATCCGGTTCCGCTTAGCTCCACGTATCCCGATGCGGTGCGGATTGCGCGAATCGTCATTTCGTTCTTGGTGAGAGTGCCGGTTTTATCGGAGCAAATCACCGAGGTGGATCCGAGAGTTTCAACGGAATGCAACTCCTTCATAATGGCGTTGCGGCGTGCCAGCGCCTGCACACCAATTGCCAAAACTAGCGAAAGAATGGCCGGCAACCCCTCGGGAACCGCCGCCACCGCGAGCGAAACTCCGAGGAGCAAGATCTCCACCGCGTCATGCAGGCTCGAGACCCCATTAATCACCCAGAGCGCCACCATCACGATCACGGCGATGGCGATCACCAAGATTCCGAGTGTTTTCGAAATCTTATTGATCTCCACCTGGAGGGGCGACGGCGCCGCCTCAGTTTCATCAAGGAGGGTGGCAATCTTGCCCATCTCGGTGGACATCCCGGTGTCTGTAACTACCGCCAGGCCTACTCCGCTGGTCACCGCGGTCCCGCGGAAGACCATATTGGCACGGTCGCCGATTCCCACTTCCTCCGTAATGGTCGCAACGTCTTTTTCCGCCGATTCGGACTCTCCGGTAAGGGAAGCTTCTTGGATGCGCAGGGCGGTGGCTGAGATGAGCCGGGCATCGGCCCCCACCGCATCGCCCTCTGCAAGTGAGAGAATATCGCCGGGCACGATCTCATCGGAGGGAACCTCTACTTTTTTACCCTCGCGAATCACGGTGGAGTGAGCGGCCGTCATGGTGGCAAGCGCCCCCACCGCGTTTTCGGCTTTGTTTTCTTCCACTAACCCAATCACCGCGTTCGCAACAACGATCACGGCAATAACCAGCGCATCAATGGGAAAACCGTGCGCCCCTTCAATGGACCATGCCACGAGGGAAATAACAATGGCACCCAGCAGAAGGTAGATCAGCGGATCGTTGAACTGCTTGAGGACTTTCTTCCACAGTGGCTCGGGTGGCTTGCCGACCAGCTCGTTGGCACCAAAGCGTTGTCGGCGGCGTTCCACCTCTCCGCTGTCTAAACCGCGCTCGGGTGAAACCCCGAGTTCGCGCGTCACCTGGTCGGCATCTATTCTGAAGGCGTTATTCATAGGGTTACTATCGCTTAGTCGCGGGTCACCTCTCCGGTTTGCGCATCCACGGTCACTTCGTCGTCATTATCGACACGGAAATCGAAGGTCCATTCCAGGCGGTCATCGTCCCAGTCCAAGCTCCAGCCTTCCAGCGAAGCATCGACCAGCGCGGCGGCCTTTTCGAGCGCTTCCACATAACTAATGAACTCGACCTGATCAATGCCCTTCTCGGCATCAGATTCCGCGTCCTTCTCGACGTCGGTAACCTCGCCGGTTGTGGCATCAATGGAAATCTCGTGGTCGGTCTTGCTCGAGGGGGTGTACACATCGATCGTGTACTCCCACCTATTCGAATCCCAGGCCAGCTCGACCCCGTGCACGACGCCATCCTGGCCGGCGGTTTCCATGGCCTTTCCAATGGCGTCTACGGTGGAAACCGGGAACTCGGTGGTTCGCAGATCAGCATCCTCGTCTTGGCCAGCTGATTGATTCGCGTCCGTCGTTGCGGCGGGCGTCTCCGGTTCCGCGGGAGCCGAAGTGGCGGGTGCGGTTGTTGCGGGTGCCTGGGACGCGGCGGCCGACGTCGAAGCGCCTGATCCGGAATCGTCGGACGAGCACGCTCCCAAAACCCCCGCCGAGAGAAGGACGGTGAGGGCAAAAGCCACGCTACGTGCGGTTTTCATGAGTTTCTCCCATCGTTTTTCTCGCATGCATTAATTCTGAGTCTAACTAAGCATTTTCTCTCCTGCCGATCTCCCGCTACTGGCGGAAACCTTGACCTTTCAGCTCTAGTATGCGGTCGTTTCTTCCTTGCCCACGCTCCGCTTAAAGCCACTATCCGCCGCAGCGCGAGAAAACCCCCGTAAGATGGTCTCTACGCGATTTTGAGGAGATTTTCCATGCGACGAGTCCGCTCCCGGATTTCGAATCCAGCATCCATCACGCCGCCGCCCGCAGCGCGAGCCTTCCGTATTATTACGGCCGCGCTGGTTGCCACCCTCGCTCTAGCGGGTTGCGGAGCGGGCAGCTCTGAAGAAGAAGCCGCCACCACCGAGGTTGCCGGGCCCGCTCACCCGGTGACGCTTATTGCCGGGGAGCGGGCGGAGGAACTCGCGGCCGGGGCCGCGAAACTGTTCTTTGCACAGTCGTCGCTGGTAGTTCTTGCCGCACCGGGGCTCGAACTGCAGGGCGCATCCGCCGCCGCCGCGCTGGGTGTACCCGTCCTGATTGACGGCCCGAACGTTGCCGAGACGATTGCGGCCCTGGGCGCCGAGGTTGTGCTCGCCGTCGGAGATGTTTCCGATCCGGGAGTCGACGTCGTCGTCGCACAAAACGACGAACATTTAGCGCGGCTCGTGGGCGCGCAGACGCCACAAGGGGTCGACGGTGCCCACGCGAGCGCGGAGCTGGCGGCGCTTGCGCCGGGTGCGGGGCGGCTCCTCGTACCCGCGGATGGGCAAAGGAGCGAGGGAGAATCGGCGACCGCGAACGCGTCTACCTCCTCCGAAGGCGGGGCGGCTCCAACCTTTGCGTCTGAGCGCGAGGAATTGCCGAAGTTGCATAGCGGCCAGCCGCTGGAAAATGTAATTGTTTTGAGCGCGCCAGATCGCGCGCAACTGGCGGCGATGGGTACCGCACGGGCCGCGGGCGCGCGAATCCTCGAAGTTCCGGGGGCCGATCCCGGGACGCAAAGCAAGGTTATTCAGGCGCTGAGCGAGGCACCCGACGCCGCGGTGGTCGGGCTTGGCAACGGCTTCGGCACACCCGAAGTTCTGCAGTGGCGCGTTTCTTCGGCGCAAACTGGGGTGGAGCTACCCGGCGGCGGACAACGCATTTTCCCTGGGAAAACCTATGTGGCCCTCTACGGAAACCCGGTCACGGACGCCCTCGGGGTGCTGGGCGAGCAGGGGCCCGAGGAAACGATTGAGCGGGCGCGTTCCCATGCCGAAGAATTGGCGCCGCTGACGGATAACACTGTGGTTCCGGCCCTCGAAATTATTGCGACGGTAGCCTCTGGATCGCCCGGTGATGACGAAAGCTATTCAACCAAGTGGTCGGTAGAATCGCTGCGCCCGCTGGTGGATCTGGCGAAAGCAAATGGGCAGTACGTGGTTTTGGATCTGCAACCGGGACGCCAAGATTTCCTCACCCAGGCAAAAATGTATGAGGAGCTTTTACGAGAGCCTCACGTAGGCTTGGCGCTCGACCCGGAGTGGCGACTGAAGCCCGACCAGGTGCATTTGCGGCAAATCGGATCCGTGGATATTGACGAGGTCAACCAAGTGGTGACGTGGCTTGCGGACTTCACCCGCGAGAATAATTTGCCGCAAAAGCTCCTCGTGCTTCACCAGTTCCAGACGCGGATGATTCCCGGAGTGAATTCGGTTGATCAATCCCGCGCCGAGCTCGCAATTTTGGTGCATGTGGATGGGCAGGGCAGCCAACCTGCCAAGCAGGGCACCTGGCGAGCGTTGCATGATTACGCACCCGCAATTGAGCATTGGGGATGGAAGAACTTCTATGACGAAGACTCCCCCATGCTCAATGCCGAGCAGACAATGGCACAAGTCGCGCCGACGCCCGACCTCATCACCTATCAGTAGGCCACCGGGCATCTAGCCCAGTTAGCCACCTCCCTTCGCCAGCGCCGACAACTAAAATCTTCTCGAGGCTGGCCGCGCGCTTCCCCACGCAACGCGCTGGCCAGGCATAACTCCATTAACCACCACGAGAAGGAGACGGAATGGCGCTCCAGAACACCAGGCGCAGGAAGAACCAAGGATGGGTCCCCAACTACCACGGGGCCTGGGCAATGATTTTGGTTCCCCCGCTTCTGGGATTGGTGATCGGCGGAGCCTCCTGGCGCCACCTGCCCCTCTTGGCGCTGTGGTGGACGGGGTATTTCTTCTTTTTTGCCGCCAGCCTCTGGCTTCGCTCGCGCCGCAAGCCGCGCTACCTGAAAGCCACCCTGACATACGGTGCCATTACCGCAGTTTTCGGAATACTCACCCTCATTGTGGCGCCGTACCTGTTGCGCTGGCTTCCGGCTTTCCTCCCCCTCGTACTTATCGCGGCCTGGGCCGCAGATCACCGCAAGGAACGCGAGATGGCGAGCAATATCTCCACCATCGCGGCCGCGGGTCTAATGTTGCCCGTGGTCTACCACGTCTCCGCCGCAAACTATGCAGGCCAGGCAGAAAAATTCCGGTGCGCGGTTGGGGCGGAGGGCTCCGGCGCCGATTCGCTTCTCCTCTGGCAGGGTTACGCGCGGGGGTGGGTGTGCGCACACGGATTTTCCACTTGGGTGTGGGTGTGGATTGCGGCCGCGCTGGTCACCGCATACTTCATCGGCACCGCGCTCTACGTAAAAACCAATATTCGTAAACGCGGTAAGCCAGCCTGGGAGTGGGCGTCGCGGATTTACCACGCGCTGTGCCTGGTGGCCGTGTGCATCCTCGCCGGGCTGGGCGCCGTGCGCGTTCTGCACGCGCTCGTGTGGGTGATGATCGTCGGGCGCGCCATCGCGGTTCCGCGCCTGCGCGCCCACGGTAAGAAAATTACTATCCGAATGATCGGCCTAGGCGAACTGGCACTCTCCCTGCTCATTGCCTTCACCTTGCTGTAGAGGGACAACGCCGTCGGCTGTCCAACTAGGATTAGGGTATGACACCGATCACATGTATCTCTGCCCCCTCCCGGCTCGCTTTTCGACGGGCAATAGCGGGCCTTTTCGCGGCGCTTCTCCTCGCCGCCTTCGTCGCTCCGACGGCTGCGAACGCGCAACCCTTGCCGGCAGCTGAGAACAAGATTTCCAAGGTAGAGATCGAGGTCCAGCTCTTGGCTGATGGCTCGGCCCTCGTTACCGATCGGCGAGAATTCATCGCCGAGGAAGGAACCGAGCATTACCTTCCCCTCGGGAATCTTGGGGAAACGGAGGTGCAAGACTTCCGGGTGATGCTCGACGGGCAAATGCTCACCGATATTGGCGAGTGGAATCCTGAGGCAAGCTTGGAAGAGAAAACTGGCAAGTCGGGAATTAGAGCGGTATCTGACGGCGTCGAACTGTGCTTCGGGATCGGCTCGCTTGGCGAGCACTTCGCGGGAATTAGCTATCGCCTCACCAACTTTGTGCGCAATCTGGAGGGCGGGGAGCAGGCCGTCTACTGGCAATTCGTGAACCCCGGATCCAATCCGATTGATGCCGCGTCCGTGACCATCTACCCGCGCCCGGAGGCGAGCTTTCCGGCCGATAGCGTTCACCTAGCCGCATACGGCTTCGAGGGGAACACGTCCGTGGAGGCTGAACAACTTTCCGTCACCGCGAACGGGATCTCAAAAGATCAGTATCTTGTAGTTCTGGCGATTTTCCCCGCGGGCACCGTAAATACCGACGCTCAGTGGAATATGACGTCTACGCAATTGCAGGAAAAAGCCGACGCCGGAGCCGACGGCGAATCGAGAACGATCCTCGGCCTGGATGAAAACGTATTCGTGGGCGGGATTTTTGGGGTCTCCGCGGCGATTATCGGCGGGGTCGGTACGGTGCTTTGGCGTAAGAACGCGCAAAAGCGAGCCGGCACCACGGTTTCCGCCAGCGGCTTCGATGCCAGCTCCTCCCATGTCCAGTCCTACCGCGGAATTCCCTTCGAAGGCGATCCGCTCGCCATCGCCGGTCTCATGACGGAAGCCGTTCCCCGCACCAAACTCAACTTCATTGTGTTCGAGTGGTTGCGCGACGGCCTGCTGGTACCCGTCGGCGAACCACCGAAGGGGCTCGACGCCGCCCAGCGTAGCTGGGATACCACCGTGCTCGAGCAGGCGAAAGAAGCGGGAGCCTTGCAGCTCCGGCCCGAAAACCTGACGCCTATGGATCCGGTGCGCGCGGAGCTCTGGCAGTTCCTGGAAGACGCCGCTGACGAGAATAACTTGCTGACCGCCAAGGG
The DNA here is from genome assembly GCF_001457435.1 of Actinobaculum massiliense. GTDB lineage: Bacteria > Actinomycetota > Actinomycetes > Actinomycetales > Actinomycetaceae > Actinobaculum > Actinobaculum massiliense. Next base: position 629,464 of record NZ_LN881717.1, read on the forward strand.
TCTGAAGAAGTTCGCCTCCGAGAATTCCGATCGCCTGACCACCTGGGGTGAGAACGCAGCCAAGTATTCCGACGAACAACTTTTGCGCCTCCAGCTGGTGCGCCGGGAAGAAACTGGACCCAAGAAGTACCGCTATTTCAAGCTGGTTCCTACCCCCGCCGGCCAGCGCGTGGTGGACCGCATTATTGGTTTTACTAAGTATTTGGAAGACCTCTCGCAGGAAGACTTTGAGGCCCTCCACCGCCAGCCGTGGAACAAGGTGATTCCCTGGGCAATTCTGCTCAACTACGACGCGATTCTCGCCGAGCAAATCAGCGAACTCGACCCACAACGGCGCTCGGCTGTCTCAGGCGATTACTACCCGGTTTTGTTCTACTCAACCGCCTACAGCAACTCGGCTGGAAACGCGAGCGGACTGCAGGGAGGGTCTTCTGGCGGCTCGGTCAGCTTTAGCGGCGGCGCGGGCGCGGCCGGCGCCAGCTTTGGCGGCGGCACCCGGTAGCGAATTTCTGCCAGCAGATTACTGCTAGCGCATTCTTCTAACGCAAATGAAACGGCCGAGCGCATTGCTCGGCCGTTTCATTAAATATCTAGACGTTGAATTTGAAGCGTTAGACGTTGAACTTGAATTCGACCACGTCCCCGTCTTGCATCACGTAATCTTTGCCTTCTTGGCGAAGCTTGCCGTGTTCGCGGGCGTGCACAACCGAGCCCTCGGCTACCAGATCGTCATAGGAAATAACGTCCGCCTTAATGAAGCCGCGCTCGAAATCCGTGTGAATCACGCCGGCGGCCTGCGGGGCGGTATCGCCCTGGTGAATCGTCCAGGCGCGAGTTTCCTTCTCCCCCGCGGTGAGGAACGTCTGCAAGCCGAGCGTGTCAAAGCCGACCCGCGCGAGCTGATCGAGGCCCGATTCTTCCTGACCGGTTGCCTCCAACATTTCCCGAGCTTCGTCGTCGTCGAGCTCAATCAAATCCGACTCGAAAGCGGCGTCGAGGAAGATCGCCTGCGCGGGAGCCACGAACTCCTCCAATTCGGTACGAAGCTCCTCGTTCGCGAGCGCGGCGTCGTCGGAGTTGAACACGTAAATGAACTCCTTCGAGGTCATGAGCTGGAAACTCTTGAGCACATCCGGGTCAAAATCCGCGGCGTGATTGGAAAGGAGCTCACCTTGCTGTAGTAGCTCCTCGGCGTGCTCGGCCGCGGTGAGGGTTTCCTTCGGCGTCTTCTTGCCGCTCACCTCTTTGCGCAGCCGCGGAATTGTTTTTTCTAGCGTCTGCAAATCTGCCAAAATGAGCTCGGTGGTAATGATCTCGATATCGTCCTTGGGGTCGATTCGCCCCTCCACATGGGTGACGTCCGGATCATGGAAAACGCGGGTGACCAGGCAAATCGCATCCGCCTCGCGGATATTGGCGAGGAACTGATTTCCCAGGCCCTCCCCCTCGGAGGCGCCGCGCACGATCCCGGCGATGTCCACAAACGAAACCGTGGCCGGGACGATCTTGCGCGATTCGAACATATCCGCCAGCACCTGCAGACGCTTGTCCGGAAGCGGCACCACCCCCACGTTCGGCTCGATGGTAGCGAACGGATAGTTCGCCGCCAGCACACCCGCGCGGGTCAGTGCATTGAACAGTGTCGATTTACCAACGTTGGGAAGCCCAGCGATACCAATAGTCAAAGCCACGCGCCCATCTTAGCCGTTCGGGCCCGTGGTTTTGCTCAATGGTAGGAACGCCACCGCGTATGATGTGCTTCGCGGCGCCTGTTGAGTTTTTCTTCCCGACGCCGTAGCTGGGCTTTTGTGGAGGTGGGTATGAAAATCGCACTCGTCCTCGGTTCGGGCGGCGCTCGCGGCTGGGCACATATCGGCGTGATTCAGGAGCTCGAGGCGCGCGGCCACACGGTGGTAGCGGTGGCCGGAACATCAATTGGCGCGGTGGTCGGCGGAGCCTACGCCGCCGGAAAATTTGCGGACCTCACAGACTGGATCGTCTCACTCACCAAGCATGATGTGCGCAAAATGTACGACTGGTCGCTCGGCGGGCCCGGCCTGCTCAAAGGCGAAAAAATAACCAAAGCGGTAGAAGAGGTAATCGGTAATCCACGCATTGAGAATCTGCGTTTCCCCTTCACCGCGGTGGCGACCGATATTATCGCCGGACGCGAGGTGTGGTTCCAGCGCGGGCCGCTGATGACGGCAATCCGCGCCTCTTTCTCCATTCCTACGTTTTTCTGGCCGGTTCGGGTGGGTGACCGTATCCTTGCCGACGGCGGAATCCTCAACCCGCTCCCGGTCGAGCCCCTGCTTGCCACCGATTTCGACGCCGTGGTGGCAGTGGATTTGCGCGGGCCGGCGCTACGTGATCCGCGGGAGATCTTGCGGGCCGCCGATGCGGCAGAAAAACGCGAAGCGGAGAACTCGCTTGGGGCGGGGATTGCTCGCTCGGTGAAGTCCATTGCGGATTCGGATTTCATTCAGCGCGCGAGCGCCGCTGTCGAAGATGTTGTGCAGGCGGTTTCTTTCCGCGCTAGCACCGCAGATGCGGACACGGCCGAAGAGGGCGAGCCAGGCGAGGCGCGTGAACCGGCAGAGGACCGCGAACTAGCTGAAGGCCGCGAACACCGGGAACCGGCGGCAGACCGAGATGCAAACCGCGAACTAGGGGCAGACGAGCCCCACGACTTCACCGGCGAGCCATCGTTTTCTAGCTACCCGGTGGAAAGCCATCTGCAGGCAGAAAGCTACGAAGAACTACCCAAGAGCCTGAAGCTTTTGGAAGTTACCGATATGGCAATTTCCGTGATGCAGGATCAAATCGGACGCTTTCGAGCCGCGTCGATGCCGGTTTCTGTGCACATCAATATCCCGAACGATATTGTGGGAACCCTCGATTTTCACGAGGGAACCAAAATGATTGAATACGGGCGGGAGCAGGCAGTGAAGGCACTCGACGAATTTGAGGGCAAGCTGCGGGCAGGCCAATAGCCGGGCGGATTTTAGTAGTCCAGCGGGAAACAAGAGTCCAGCGGTCGATAAAAGGCCCGCGCCAAAAAGTCGATTCGCGGGCGAGGCGGCTAGGCCCGGGTTTATTCCCCGCTGAGCGGTGCTTGGTCGGAAGATGTAGCGCGAAGGTCATCGGCCACCTCCGCGCGCATCCCGATCTCCGCTTCGCGCGAATCGCCGTGCTCAATCGCGTCTAAAATCGCCCGATGCTGGGCGAGCACATCCTTCCCCGGAAGCACCCGCACTAGGCGATTATCCGCGGCCAATCCGCGCATTGCCTGCACCACTGCCCGCATCATGGAATGGAGAAGCGGGCTGGAGGCGATGTCAAAAATCGCGCGTCGGAACGGATCCTCGGGCAAGCTACGCTCGTTGGCGGGATCCGGGGCCTTCCACTCTGAAAGAATCTGGCGCAGATGGCCAACAGCGGCGTCGTCGGCACGAGACGCGGCAATGCTCGCCGCTTCCACACAAAGAGCCGCGCGCAACGAGATCACATCGGTAGCAGAAAAGTCGCTCAGGTAACCGGCGAGAACGCCCGGAATGGGAGAGCGTGAACGAACGAAGGTGCCCATGCCTTTGACGGTTTCGACCATACCGAGGCTGGCCAGCGAACGAACTGCCTCGCGAACGGTGGACCGCCCCACCCCGGCGAGCTCGGCAAGCTCCGGCTCCTTGGGAATGGCATTCCCCACCGGCCAGTTACCTGACACGATTTGGCCGCGCAGACACTCCAAGGTATTGAGCGCCTTTCGCGAACCCGACGGACCAATCGTCATGGTGCCACCTCCTGTATCTGATGGTACGAATTTTCGATACAGGTGTCAGCGGATTGTAACGCTTTTTTACGGCATAGTTGGCTTGCGTAAATCTGTTCTTTAATCCCGATTTCGGGGTGCGGGCCCGCGTAAGAGAGCCCAGCTTCCGGGGTGCGCGGCCGATAAGGCCCGCCCCGTAAGGCGCAGCCCCGCACCCGGCGCGCGGCGCTGCGCGGGAATCGAGCTGGCAGGTACGAAACTCTCGCGTGGTGCACCCGCCCCCCGTGCCTTCAAAAACGTGTCGGAGATGCGTGATGAAATACCGGCATGGATGTTTCACTGGTATCGGTTTTGTGTGTAGCGGCCGCTTTTGCGCTGGGGCTGGGGTTCGGTTTTTTGCTGGCTCGGCACCTGCGACCTGCGGGAGCTGAGGGCAATGAGGCGCTGGCTCGGGCGCGCATTTCCGAGGCGGCAGCCACCGCGCGCGCGGAGCGCTTGGAGCAGGAGAACAATGGTCTGATTGAGCGGGCTCGTTCGGATTCCACCCTCATGCGAACGCTAACGCCAATCGCCCAACAGCTTGAACAGATGAGCCGCGGGGTACAGAACCTCGAAAACTCGCAGTCCGCCCAGCAGGCAAAACTCAGCGAGCAACTCGAGACGGCCACCCGCACCCAGATCACCCTGAGCCGCGAAACATCTTCGCTACGCGCCGCGCTCACTTCCACCTCGGCGCGCGGAATGTGGGGAGAAGTCGAACTTAGGCGCGTGGTCGAAGCGGCAGGAATGCTACCCCATGTGGATTTCACCGAACAGGCCACCCAGCGTCCGTCTGCCGCGCGCTCGCTTCCCTCGCAAGCGAGCCAGCGTCCGGACCTCGTTATTAATCTTCCGGCCGGCGCCCGCCTGGCCGTCGACGCAAAAGTCCCGCTCAATGCAATGCTCGAAGCACAAGCCATCGAAACCACCTCCGCGGAGGCTCGAGAAAAGAAAAAATCGCTGCTCAGCGAGCATGCCCGCGCGGTGCGGGCACATATCAAGGCATTGGGAAAACGCGCCTACCACGCCAACTACCCGAACTCCCCGCAGTTCACCATCATGTTTTTGCCCTCCGATTCCTTGCTTTCGGAGGCTTTGAACCAGGATCCAACTCTCCTGGAGGACAGCTACGCACTCGGCGTTGCCCCGGTGGGCCCCTCCTCCCTGCTGGCACTTTTGCGGGCGACGGCGGCGGTTTGGGCCTCGGCGCAAGTGACCGAAGAGGCCCAGGAGATTGCGGCGCTCGGGCGCGAGTTGGTTTCGCGCCTATCCACGGTGGCAAGCCATTTGGATAGCCTCGGATCTTCGCTGGCGCGGTCCGTTGACCATTACAACAGCGCTGTAGCATCCCTGGAGTCGCGTGTTTTGGTCACCGCCCGGCGCTTCCAATCGCTGGACACCCCGGTTTCCCGGGCCCGGGCGGTGGAGGACGACTCAGCGCAGATCCGCCGCTTCACGCAGGCGGAATTTCGCGAGCCCGAGCCGGGTAAGGACGATAAGACTGGGTGGTAGCGACCACTGCCCGGGCCTTATCCACAAAAGCGGCGTGCATTGGGACGTTAGGGCGTCGGTCCAGGATAGAATCACGAGGTAGCAAAGGGAGGAGCGCAATCGATGCCATCGCGAATACCGGTTCCGGCAAATCTGCCACCGCGCGCCGCGATGACGACCCCCGAAAACCCCTGGCCCCTGCGGTTGCTTTCGCAGAAAATCCGCGAATATGTTTCCGCGATGTCACGGCTGTGGGTGGAGGGAGAAGTCATTACCCTCCAGCGCCGTCCCGGAGCCAAAGTCCAGTTTTTGCAACTGCGCGATCTGGAAGAGAACTTCTCTATCACGGTCAAAATCATGACCCATCTTCTGCCGCCCACGGTAACATCCGGGTCTCGCGTGGTGGTGTGGGCAGCGCCCGATTTCTATGCCGTCAACGGTTCACTCTCCCTCTGGGCACAAGAGATTCGCCCGGTGGGAATGGGCGATATCCTGGCACGCTTGGAGGCCTTGAAAAACAAACTGGCCGCCGAGGGCCTCTTTGATCCAGCCCGCAAGAAACCCCTGCCTTTCCTGCCGCGCGTCATTGGCCTTATCGCGGGCCGCAATACCAAGGCAAAAGAAGACGTGATGGTCAACGCCTCTATTCGCTGGCCTGGAGCGCGTTTCGAGGTGCGCGAGGTGCAGGTGCAGGGGGCTGGCGCGGTCGAAGCGATGGTTCCCGCGCTTCAGGAACTCGACCGGATCCCCGAGGTGGACGTGATTGTTCTCGCCCGCGGCGGCGGATCAGTTGAAGACCTTCTGCCGTTCTCCGATGAGCGCCTGGTTCGCGCTATTGCCGCCACCTCTACCCCCACAGTGTCCGCCATCGGCCACGAAGGAGATAATCCGATCTCTGATTACGCGGCTGATCTGCGCGCCTCTACTCCCACCGACGCCGCCAAACGCATCGTCCCCGATGTGGCCGAGGAACGGCGCGGGCTCCGTGACGTTCTACTTCGTGCCCGCCGCGCACTAACCGGGCGTTTGGAGCGCGCGCGAGCGGATCTCGATTCTCTGCGCAACCGTCCCGTGATGGCCCGACCCATCACAATGGTGGAAATGCGGCAGTCAGATTTGGACTCCCTGCGTAGCTGGTTGCGCTCCCACGCTTTACGCGAGGTCACCGCGGAAAGCGGCACCGTCTCCGCTCTCCTCTCCCAGCTACGAGCGCTCTCCCCTCGTGCCACCCTCGAACGTGGCTATTCCATTCTTCTCGATCAGTCGGACGCGGTTGTATCGACGACGGCGCAGCTACGCGCCGCCGAAGCTCTGACGGCAGTTGTGTCCGATGGTCGAATTGATCTCAATGTGAAAGGGACTCGGAAATGAGCACAAACGATACCCCGGAACCCGCGCGGAGCGAGATCGCTTCCCGAGTCGCCTCTATGAGTTACGAGGAGGCTCGCAGCCGTCTGGTGGAAATTGTTTCCCGCCTCGAACAGGGCTCGATCCCTCTCGAGGAATCACTTCGCCTCTGGGAGGTAGGCGAAGATCTCGCCCGCCACTGTCAGTTCTGGCTGGAGGGCGCCACTCAGCGCATTAAGGCGGCCGAACGCGGCGAAACCCCAGACCAGGCCGCGCAAAGCCAGCCCGCCCAGCAGGGCCAGCCTGCTCAGCAGACGCCGCAGGGCCACCCCGCTTCCCCAACCGAACACATCCAGCTCGCCCAGCAGGGCCAGAATCCTCAGCAAGGCACAGATCCGACAGCCATCCCCGGCGCAAATAATGCCGATAAATCCGCCCGCCTGGCCGCTATTCAAGCCGCGGTAGACGGGGTGAAAGCAGAAGACGTGCCCGCGGTCGAGCTTTCGCCTGCCGAACGGGCCGCTCTGCGTTCACGCGAGGAACGGGCCGAGCATCCGGAGGCCGGCTCTGGTGCCGCTCCCGCGACGCGCCAAGAATCGGCCACGCCGGCCGCCACCACCGAGGAAGAAGATCCCGAAGGCTTGGATTTCGATCCCACCGAGTTCGATGACGGGAGTGAAATCGATAGCGCTCCCCTCGTCCGCCACCCCGAGGACTTCGAATGAGTTCACTGGTCCTGGGCGAGATCCGCTTGGCCGAATCCGAGGGTGAGCAGAGCGTTGAAGGTGCCATGCTCGATGTTGCCTCCGCGCTCGCCGCGCTGGGGAGGAACGTGCGCTTCGTTTGCCAGAATCCGGAAAAGGAAGCGGCCCACGCCCTGCAAGAACGTGCAAGTAGCGCGGGATTTGATGTGAACGTGCGCGGGGAGGAATCTTCTCAGCCGCCGCTCCCCTTCCCTTCGGCACCCCAAGATGGAGCCCGTCTCCTCGATCTGCAACTCTTTGATCCGCGCGTGCTCATTTTCGGCGGCTCAGCCATTCACGCGCCCCAGCCCGCGAGCGCCGTCGTGCAATGGGCGCAGGCCGCCTCTTCGATGGCGACGCTCGTCTACGTACCTCTCATTTCGCGGCCCCCGAATGGCAACCTCAACCGCCTGCGCCGCCAGACCGATAAATTTATCCAGATTGCCGACGTCGTTTATGCCACCGCCTCAGATATTCGGCTCCTTTACGGTATTACGGGTTCTGACCGGGCCTACAACCGCATCGCCCAATACTGGTTTGAAAACGGCGTTTCCATCGTCGCCATTACCTTGGATTCCAACGACACGCTGATGTATTCGCGCTCGGGAGGCGGCGTGAAAATCTTTGCACCTCAACCTCGCGATTACGCCGAGGCGAGCGCACCGGATCGCCAAGCTTCAGCACTTGGAAAGGCTTCAGTATCGGGAGGGGCTTCTGCATCGAGAAAGGTTGCATCACCCGGAGATCCCTCGGCATCCGCCGAATCGTCGATTGCCGGCAAGACCGTTGCATCTGGCGAATCCTCGGTTGCCGGAAAGGCCGTTGTATCTGGAAAAGCAGCCGCAGAGTTCGCCGCCGGGCTTTGCGATGCCCTTGATCGCGTCACGCTCCTAGGTGCCAGCGAACGCCCTCGACTTGCCGATGCCTCCACCACGCTTCTCTATACCACCGGGAGTTTTGCCGGCGCGGCGGCCACCCTCGCCGAACGCGAGGCCGGATTCCCGAATCGCGATGCCATCACCGAGTTCGTCAACCGTATCCATTAGTAGCTCAACCGCGCCATTCACGGCCAGCCGCAACCGCATATTGCTCACATTCAGCTACTAGCAACGCGGCCGCACCGCGAGGGGCTATCGACCCCGGCGGCGCTCGCGTCCGGCGTAGTCACGCAAGGCGCGCAGGAAGTCGGTGCGGCGGAAGTCCGGCCAGTAGGCCTCGCAGAAATACAGTTCCGTATGCACCGACTGCCACAGCAGGAATCCGCTCATGCGTTGCTCGCCCGAGGTGCGGATAACCAGATCCGGATCGGGTTGGCCCGCGGTGTAAAGATGATCCGTGATGTCGTCGAGAGTGAGGTTCTGCGCCGCTTGCTCGATGGTTTTCCCGGCGCTCGCTTCCTCGCTCAAGTAATCACGCACCGCGTCAACGATTTCCTGCCGGCCACCGTAGCCAACTGCCACATTCACTCGCATCCCCGGAAGCCCTTCAGTTCGGTGCACCGCGGCGTGAAGCTTTTTAGAAACATCGGCGGGCATACTCGAATCCGAGCCAACCAGCCGTAGCTCCCAGCGATGGGCACTAGCCAGGGAATCAACCGCATCGGTAATGATTTTCAGCAGGGGTTCGAGTTCTTCGGGATCGCGATTGAGGTTGTCCGTGGAAAGTAGCCAGAGGGTGACGATCTCGATTCCCGCTTCCTCGCACCAACGCAGGAAGGAGAAGATTTTCGAGGCACCCTGCTCGTGCCCGAAGGTCGCGCTCTTACCAATTTGCCGTGCCCAGCGGCGATTGCCATCAAGCATCACAGCCACGTGCCGCGGTACCTCCGCACCCTCCAATTCACGCCGCAAGCGGCGATCATAGAGGCGATACAAAATATTGGTAAAACGCATTGCATCTCCCTCCGTGCCTTCACCTCTCCCGCGCCGGAACCGCAGGGTCTGCCAGTCCGGTCTCAGATTCAACCCTAAACCTCGGCGCGTTGCCAAGCGTGCTCTAGACTAGCGAACGTGGAAGCAGCAACTCATGGACCCCATCGGCAACGCACCTTTGCTCAGCGCCGCCAGGAGCGAAAGGACCGACTAGAGGCCCTTCCAAAGCCCAAGCTCCGCGGCTGGCAACACGCTTTCGTTGCGCCGTGCGCACTGGCGGTGGGAATCGTGCAGATTTGCCTGGCATCCACGGTTCCCCTCAAAATCGCCTGCGCCGTTTTTATGGCGAGCGCGGTGATCTTGTTTGGACATTCCGCGACCTATCACTTGGGGAAATGGTCTCAGCCTGTACACCGGGTGCTTCGCCGAATTGACCATTCGAATATTTTCATTCTTATTGCCGGCACCTATACGCCGCTCACCATCGCGCTTCTGAGTACCTCGCACGCAACTCTTTGCCTCTCCATCGTCTGGGGCGGGGCCATTGCCGGGGTGCTTCTCTCTAACTTCTGGCCTTCAGCACCGCGCTGGATTTACGTTCCGCTCTACGTGATGCTGGGCTGGGTGGCGGTCTGGTTTATCCCAGAGATGCTTCACAGCGGCGGGGCGGCTGTCATTTGGCTCATCTTCCTGGGCGGCGTGGCCTACACGATTGGCGCCATGAGCTACGGTTTCCGCTGGCCCAATCCGTGGCCGCGCTACTGGGGATTCCACGAGTTCTTCCACCTGGGCACCGTGGCCGGTTACGTTCTGCACGCCATTGCCGTCTTCTTCGCGATTCTCTAAGCGAAACTTTGCGAGTTTTTTAGCTTTCGACGCCGCCATGTCTGGCATCTGCGCCGGGCTTGATTAGACTTTCCATCATTGAGAAAAGCTTGGCTCCGGCGTCGTACACTCACCGCGCCGCGAAAGGCTCACGAAACGCAAGGAGGCGTGATGGGAGAAACGAAGGACCTCGATTTGTGGACCACATCGCCCGCAATTTCCCTTCGGGTACGCGATGGTTTCCAACTCGAATCGGTAGACCGGGCGGCGACGGTGGGCTGGCCGGGCTCGAAGAAGGAAGGCAATAAGGCGCGCAAGGAGCGCGGTGACCTGCTCGACGAACTCCAAGAGCGACTGATCGCCGAGGCCCGAAGCGGACAAAAGCGCCGCGTGCTACTGGTGTTGCAAGGAATGGACACCGCCGGAAAGGGTAGCCTCATCAATAAAGTAGCCGGAATGGTCGACCCCCAGGGCGTGGAGATCTCGAGTTTCGGCGTCCCCACCGAGGAAGAAGCCTCCCACGATTTCCTCTGGCGCATCGAAAAGCGCCTCCCTAAGCCGGGAATGATCGGGATTTTCGATCGCTCGCACTACGAAGATGTGTTGGTGCAGAAGGTGGAAAACCTCGCGCCGCCCGAGGAAATCGAACGCCGCTATGGCGCGATCAATGATTTCGAAACGTCGCTGGTGGACGACGGCGTCACCGTCATCAAGATCGCCCTCCTCATTTCCTACCAGGAGCAGGGATACCGCCTGCTTCGCCGCCTCGCCCGGCGCGATAAGCACTGGAAGTACAGCCCCAGCGACGTTGCCACGCGCGAAAAGTGGAGTGCGTACGACGCCGCCTATCAGGCCATGTTTGAGCGAACCTCCACCGACTACGCGCCGTGGTACGCCGTGCCCGCGGACAATAAGTGGTACGCACGCCTCGCCGTCACCGAGATCCTCACGCAGGAACTGGCGAAAATGGCCCCGCGCTGGCCGGAGATGGATTGGGACGTAGAGGCCGAAGCCAAGAAGGTGCTCGAGACCATCCCGGCGATTGCTGCGCGGGCGGCGCAAAAACCGCTGGAAAAGCAGGCGGCGAAGGTAGCCGAGGAGTCGAAGATTTATCGCGAAGAGGTGTTTGATGCCGTGCGCGACGACGCCACTCGCGACGGCGGAGATCGCGTCGCTAACGTTTAGCGGGACTCAATCGGCGCGAAGCGGCCAGCCACGCCGGCATTTAGCGAGACTTGGCCAGCGCGGAGCGGCCAGCGGAACTCGCGGCGCACGAAGCGGCTAGCCGCGCGGGCTTTTAGCCGACGTTTGGCGCGGGATCGAGGCCGGGAACGCGTTCGAAAAGATCTGCCTCCAGGCCCTCGGTCCGCTCTCCAACGCGGGTTTGTGCCAGGTAGAAATCCTCGTAGGGCCACACCTCGGCTTCGATATCGCGCGGGGCGGCGAAGAACCAGCCGTCCGGATCGATCTGCGAGGCGTGAGCACGCAGGGCCGCGTCACGCTTATCGAAGAACTCCGAGACGTGGATCCTGGCCGTTGCCTCATGCGGCGGCCGGGGGCGATTTGCCGCGCGCTCCATCCATTCAGCAAAGGGCGATTTCAAACCGAGCTCCAACATGCGATCGTTGACCTTGGCAATGCGTGCGAAGGAAAAACTGACGTCGTAGTAGACCTTGGAGACCTGCCAGGGCTCGCCCAACTCGGGCCACTGGTCGGTGGCCGCCGCCGCGATCGCCTTCATAGAGGCATCGTGTACTCGCTGATGGTCCGGGTGCGGGTAGCCTCCGTTTTCATCGTAGGTAGTAACCACTTGGGGCTTGAACTCGCGGATTTGCGCCACTAGAGCGGGGATGACCGCAGCATCGGGAGCCAGCGCAAAGCACCCCTCCGGCAACTCGGCATCCGGGTAGCCCTCGGGCAGGCCGGAGTCCACAAAACCCAAAAATACCTGCTCAATTCCAAGGGCCGCGGCCGCCTGCGCCATTTCCTTTCGGCGCACCTCCGGCAGCGGCGTGCTCTGGAGGATCGAGCGATCGAAGCTCGCGTTGAGGATACTTCCGCGTTCACCGCCGGTGCAGGTCACCACCCGAACGCGTCCCTCTTGTGCGTATTTCGCCATCGTTGCCGCACCCTTGGAGGATTCGTCGTCGGGGTGCGCGTGGATGCACATCAAACGTCGTGTCTCGCTCATCGCTCTCCTTTTGATTCAAAGCTTCACCAGTTTAGATCGAAAGCAGGTCGCAATGCTCGCCGCGCGCTGAAACTGTGCTCACTTGCTCCCCTGGCACCCCCTGGAGAGCACTGGTAAAATACTGCGCGGAACATGCCCGCAATCGGGCATGAATTTTTAATAATTGAGGTTGGAGCCGGCGTCGACGCAAAGTTGCCGACGCCGGCTTTGTACTCTCTGACATCGTGGTTCGCCCGCGCCGCCACCGAGCACAAGCCGGAGGCCCGAACGCGATCGAACCGGAATAAGAGCGGCGAAAGCCGAGTGAAGGAAGTGAATAATGGCAGAGGAACAGCAGGGAACCTGGCTCTCCCCCGCAACCTACGAGCACCTGAAGAAGGAGCTTGAGGAAATGACGACCGTGCGCCGAGCGGATATCACCAAGAAGATTGAGGCGGCACGCGCCGAAGGCGACCTCTCGGAAAACGGCGGCTACCAGGCCGCGCGCGAAGAGCAGGGCAAACTCGAGGGCCGGATCCAGGAATTGCAGAATCTCCTGGATAACGCCCATGTTTCCGAGCCACCCGCGGGAGACGTCGTCGCCTCCGGTTGCGTGATTACCGCGAAAATTGCCGGTGTGGAGGAAACCTTCCTCCTCGGCTCGCGCGAAGCCTCGGACCTGGTGGATATCGAGGTTTACCCAGAAAACGCACCCCTCGGCCAAGCGATTATGGGATTGAAGGAAGGCGAAAAGACCTCCTTCAAGAACCGACTGGGCCGCGCGGTGAAGGTAGAGATCATTAAGATCGAGCCCTACGAAGGTTAGCGATGTTCCTATTCGAGAAGCCGGAGATGGTGGATCCGAGCGAGGCACTCCCCGGACGCGCCGAGGCGATAAATCCGAACCCGGCCCCGCACGCGGTACTTGGCACAGATATTCTGGCCGAACCCGAGGCCGGGCAGGACGTCATTTACTTGGCATCTGGCTGTTTTTGGGGTGCCGAGGAGCTTTATTGGCAGGCCGGAGCGCTGGCTACCGCCGTCGGATACATGGGCGGCTTCACTCCAAATCCGACCTACAGCGAGGTTTGCACCGGCCGCACCGGGCACGCCGAGACCGTGCGGGTACTCTACGCGCCGGAAACCCTTCCGCTCGCGGAGCTTCTGCAACTCTTCTTCGAGTCGCACGACCCGACGTCGTTGCACCGCCAGGGCAATGACGTCGGCACGCAGTATCGCTCCGCTATTTTCACCACTACTCAAGAGCAAGCGGATACTACCCGGCAAATGCTGAAGGGCTACCAGGCGGTGCTCGATGAAGCAGGCAAGGGAACGATTGTGACCGAGATTCGCCCGGCATTGGAAGCCGGACCTTTCTACCTGGCCGAAGAAGACCATCAGGGTTACCTTCACAAGGTTCCCAATGGCTATCGCTGCCATGCGCGTAGCGGTTTGCCGTGCCCGCTTCCCGGCTCCGGGCCGCTGGCGAATTCCTAAAACACGTACCACTCGAAAGGATGATATGGCAGAGAAGAATATGCCCGCAGTAAGCGGAGGCTTCGGAGAAAAGCCGGAGCTTTCCTGGCCCGAGGGCGAGGCCCCGAGTGGCCTTGTGGTTGAGACTCTCAGCGAGGGCACCGGGCCCATGATCCGCCCCGGAAGCCAGATCGAAGTCGATTACCACGGCGAGATCTGGGGAGGAAAGGTTTTTGACTCCTCCTTCGATCGCGGCCAGCCGGCAGTTTTCGCCATTGGGGTGGGCCAGGTTATCGCGGGCTGGGATCGCGCGATCGTCGGTAAGAACGTTGGTTCGCGCCTACTGCTCTCGATTCCGCCGGCCATGGGTTACGGCAAGCGCGGTATCCCGCAGGCCGGAATTGGCGGAGATGACACTCTCGTCTTCGTGGTAGATATTCACCGCCAATTCTAAGCAAACCGGCAGCATAATTCGGACGTAAAAACTGGGGCCCAGTCATTTGACTGGGCCCCAGTTTTCGCCATTACCGAGATAACGGCTGGTTGCTTAGTAGAGGTTGCTACTTATTGACTTGAAGAGTCACGAGTGCATGCGAACTAGCGCGAAGCCGCGCACGCACAGAGTTCAGAATTTCAGCGGTTATTACTCGCGACGATAACCGCGACGCGCAGAACCTCGATGTAGATCCAGAAGATCGTCATTACGATGCCGAGCGAAACCGTCCACGCGAACTGCTTTGGAGCGCGGTTGGCCACGGCATACTTGGCGGTCTCCAGATCACCAATCAGCATGTAACCACCGATGGCGATCATGATGACGCCGAGGATCAGGCCAAGCTCAATGCCGCCCACCGAAACCAGACGCAGGGACTCGGTAACGTTGAAGGCCATCAGAAGAAGGTTGACGAGGCCGAAAATAATGTAGGCAATCAACACCGTGAGGACCACGCGCCGACCCTTTGAGGTGGTGCGGACCTTCCCGGACATATGCAGGAAGACGGCCACGCCCACCACAATAACGGTTCCCAGAATCGCCTGGAAGGCAACGCCCGGGTAGAACATATCGAACAGACCCGTCAGGCCACCCAGCGCAACGCCCTCGAGTACCGAGTAGGCAATCGCGATGCCCTTACCAACCATGGGCCGGAAAGCGGCGAAAAAGCCGAGGCCGAAAGCGGCAAGCGAGGCAATAATGGCCAGGCCGGGGATCACGGCAGGAGGAACCAAAAGGACCGTGGCCACGCCAGCAACGATCGCCGCGCCAAGCAAAATGGCCGTCTTCGTCATGGCGTCGTCGTACGTCATGGACTCGGTCGCCTGGCCCGGGGCCGCGAAGGGGCTGGGCTGGGCGAAGCCACCCTGCTGGGCGTACGCGGTCTGCGCGTAGCCGTCCTGCGCGTAGGCATCCTGGTAGCCATACTGCGGCTTGGTCTCACCCTGGAACTGCCCGGCGTAGGGGTTCTGCTGCGCGGTGCGCGTGCCGGCGCCACCTTCGTATCGATTCGGCGTCGAGGCACCCGGCCTAAAGTACGGGTTGTTATTCATCACCGGATTGGACACTCATAACTCCTAGTCATCAGACGCTTCACGAGCGTCACTAACACATTCGCGTGACCGAGGCGCCGATAGCAAACCTTACGGTTTGAGCGCTACGCGGATACACCCCGCCCACCTAGAAATGAATTTTCGTGGCAGTTCCTGGGTTTTCTCTGTGAAAACAAACGTTTCATCCTAGATGAGCTTCCGTTCCGTTTTCGGACACAGCCCGGGCCGACCCTCGTCTACTATGGAACGCGTACCCAATCGACTGGAGGTCCCCATGATTCGAGTCGAATCACTAACGAAACGCTATGGTTCGACCCTCGCGGTTGACAACCTAAGCTTTGAGCTTCGCCCCGGGAAAATTACCGGATTCCTCGGCCCCAATGGCTCGGGCAAATCGACCACCATGCGCTGCATTGTGGGCCTCGATCAGCCTTCGAGCGGGCGGGCAACAATTGGCGGAGTGGAATACAAGAACCTAAGCTCTCCCCTCACCACGGTGGGGGCACTGCTTGACGGGAAAGCTTTCCACCCCAGCCGCACCGCGCGCCAGCATCTGCGCTCGGTGGCGCTCACCCACGGCTTCCCCAAGAGCCGGGTTGACGAAGTCCTCGAGCTCACCGGCCTCACTCACGTTGCCGGGCGCAAACTCAAGGGCTTCTCACTCGGCATGGGCCAGCGCGTCGGAATCGCGACGGCGCTTCTGGGAGACCCAGAGGTTCTGCTTTTTGACGAGCCTGTCAATGGCTTGGATCCGGAAGGCGTGCGCTGGGTACGTAGCCTGATGCGCGATCTGGCGAACGAAGGCCGCACAATCCTCGTTTCCTCTCATCTCATGAGCGAAATGGCGCTCAGCGCCGATGACCTGGTGGTTATTGGCCGCGGCCGGCTCATCGCCACCGGGCCTATTGAGAGCTTCACCCAGACGAACGCGAACACCACCGTCAAAGTTGCCGGGCCCGATCTGGCGGCAATCGAAGCCGCGCTTTCGGCCGCAAATATTTATTATCAGCGGGCCGGCGAGCCCGGGAGCGAAGCGAGCGGCGGCGTCGTCGTGCGTGGGAACGACGCCGGAACTATCGGCCACATTCTCTACGAGGCGCGGGTTGAGATTCACGAACTGAGCACCAGCTACCGTTCGCTGGAAGACGTCTTTATGGATATGACCGGCAGCTCCGTCGAATATCGCGCCGGCGCACCGGCCCCGCAGTTCAGAGGTTACCAACCTGGCACCTACCCGAATCCCAACGACTTCCCCGGCTTTGGAGGCACCCGATGAGTTTTGAGCACAACGCAAACCTTGCCGCGCCCTCCCACGGGCAGATCTCGCGCTTTTCGCGCAGCACCTACCGGGCGAGCTTTACGCGCAGCTTCAAATCCGCGCTTTTCAAAATCCTCCACACTCCCGCGATCACCTGGGTGTTAGGCATCGGATTTGTGCTGGTTCTGCTAGTCGCCACCCTCACGGTGTGGGGTACGCGGGCGATGACGCGCGATTTCGTCCCCGATGGCGTACCGCTTTCCGCGATTCTCGGCTATATGGCGCTGGTGGGGCCAATTACCTTCACGATCTTCTTCTTCCTGGCCGCCGGAGCCTTGGCAATTACCAGCGAATACTCCGCAAACACGATCCGCACCACCGCCCTGTCCGAGCCCTCGCGATTGCGCGAGGTTTTGAGCCGTGCGCTGGCTACTTTCTGTTACACGCTCGTGATCGGGCTGATCGTTGAGGTAGCAACTCTTGGCGTGCTCCTTATCTTTGGCTTTGGGGTAGCAATTCCGCCAGAAGTACGGTCGGTTTATATCCTCTACGCGCCGCTTCTGGCGGTAACCTCGCTGATTGCCCTCGGCTTTGGTTACGTGGTTCGCTCCTCGCCGGCAGCAATCGTGATCCTCATTGCGGTGTTCTCGCTGGGCGACCTAATTCGCCTCATCCCCCTCGATTTCATTCGCGAGGATGTAGCCAAGTTCCTCCCCAGTTCGGCGCTGGGATCTTCCCTGTTGCCGACCTCCATTACGGAGAGCGAGGCATTTTCGGGAGCTGGCTTAGGAACTGGCACCTTCACCATGCTCTCGCAAGAGGCCGGAATCGCGACGTATCTCGGCTGGATGGTACTTATGCTCGGATTCGGCTACCTGCGCTACCGCAAGAGCGACGTCTAAACCTTTCGGCTGGCGCGCAGTGGCTTGGGTCTAGTGACTTACGTGGATCCGCGCTGGCGCGGGTCAGGCGGGGCGCGGGAGGCAGGACTCGGGGCACACGACGCCGGATGCCGGGCACCGGCTGTAGCGACAAAAGTGGCGTAGTTCAGATTTGAACTACGCCACTTTTTCACCCATTTAGCTTTTCGATGGCCGGTACCCCCGGTGGGACTCGAACCCACACTGAACCGATTTTAAGTCGGGTGCCTCTGCCGATTGGGCTACGGGGGCGTTCGTCCATTGTATGATAAGGCATTTATCTCGCCTATGGACCACAACGTGAACTTCGCGTGATTCTCGATAGCATAGAAGCTCACCAATGATCGTATCCACGCGAAACCCGATCGGTTCGGCGTGGGAAATCAAGGCGTCGTATCACCGAAGGGTTTTTATGACCGACGAAGAACTGAAGAAGAATCCACCATCCCGCAATCCCATTACCCGCTACCGCCGGGCGCTACAAAATGACGCCTTCGCCGGCGGGGTTCTGGTTATCGCCGCGCTCCTGGCGCTCCTGTGGGCGAACTCCCCCGCGCGCGGAACTTATTTCGCAATCGCGGAAACCCACCTTGGGCCCGGCGCAATTGGCTTGAATCTTTCGGTAGAAACCTGGGCCGCGGATGCCGTGCTAGCTGTTTTCTTCTTCACCGTCGGCATGGAGCTCAAAGAAGAATTCACCATGGGATCCCTGCGAAGCATTCGTAAAGCTGCGGTTCCGGTGATCGCTGCGGTCACCGGAATGTTGGGCCCCATTGGCGTCTACTGCGCGGTACAAGCGATTACCGGTGCACATATCTATCAGGGCTGGGCTATCCCGGTTGCGACCGATATCGCTTTCGCCCTGGGAATCCTCAGCCTGAGCGGGAAGGGCATGCCCTCGGCCGCCAAGGTGTTCCTCATGACCCTCGCCGTCGCCGACGATTTAGGCGGAATCATCGTTATTGCGGTGTTCTTCTCCTCCGGCATCAGTTTCGCTTGGTTGGCCGGCGGAGTGGTAAGCGTAGCCGTGTTCACTTTCCTCTGCGCCAAGCGTTGGCAGGCCTGGTGGAACCTGTGGCCGCTGGGAATCCTCGCCTGGTACTGCGTTTTCCAGTCCGGAATCCACGCCACCATTGCCGCGGTTGCGCTGGGTCTCGTTATCCCGACGGCGTTGAAGAAGGGCGAAACTGAGCCACTTACCGAATACTTCATTGGTAAGTTCAACTTCTGGTCCGCGGGCGTGGCAGTTCCCGTCTTCGCATTCTTCGCCGCGGGGGTGAGCGTGGTGGACTCAGGCGGGCTGGGAGCCCTGGTGACTGACCCGGTAGCTATTGGCATCTACCTCGGTCTACCCATTGGCAAGCTGGTGGGAATTGCCGGCGGCACCTGGATGATCGTCAAGGTATTCCGGCTACAGCTAGACAAGACGCTGACCCTGGCCGATATTATCCCGGTCTCGCTGGTGGCCGGCATCGGTTTCACCGTCTCGCTCTTGATCGCCACGCTCTCCTTCCCGGCCACCGACCCGCACGAGGCGCACGCCCGCGTGGGCGTACTAATTGGCAGCTTGCTCGCGGCCCTGCTCGGCTCGCTAGCGACCCGGCTACGGGTTCATTACCGGGCGAAGCACGATTTGCTCTTCGAGGTAGAGCATGACGAGCCCGGAATTATCGACGATACCGAACCTGCCCCGCACGCCCGCCCCGCATAAAGCCGCCGGCACCGAAACCGCCCGGAATAAATGAGCCTCTGAATGAGAGCGCGGAACGCCGAAAGAATGAAGCGCGCCCCAATGTAGAAGGCAAAGCCCATCGCGCGAACCGAAAATCCCACCTAAATCCCAGCTATTTTCGATTGCACTTGAAGAAGGTGTGTGAATAATTAGAGGCGCATGAGGGAGAGAACCCCGGTTTGTGTGGCACATGGCCCGGGCGCCTTGAACTCATGTAGCGATACCGGTTTCATTCCCTTCGCTGGTGTCGAGCAGCAGAAACAGAACGGCGGCCCCCGATTCCAGGGGCCGCCGAATTCTTTGATTGCGGGCGCTGTTCTAGCGCGCTGGCTTTTGCGGTTCGCGCGCGGCCCAGAGGGCTAGGCCATCCAGAATGTCGTGTTCGGAGGTCGTCACCGTGCTCAAGGCGGGCGCACCGACCGCGTGCACACCTTCCGCAAGCACATGCTCCGCGGGCACGCCTTCCAATGGCACACCGTCGCCGACCGCAACCTCGGCGGCGGCTCGCTCCGCTACCCGTTGCGCCACGCGATTGACGACCTCCTGCCAGACGAGCGCCCCGGATGGAATCATCGGAACCCGCCCCGGATGCATAAACCCAAGCGCTTCGCGCTCGCTACGCGGGGAATGGATAAACCACTCGGTAACGGCCAGAATGTCTTCTATTGGCATACGCGTACCGTGGATACGCTCCGGCTCGTAGGCATCCAGCTCCAGCCATTTGGCCGTCACCGAGGTAACCGTTCCAGCCAGCCCGACCACTTCACGGGCGGCACCCAGATCAACATATTGTTCGGCTTCATCGAGGGCCCGGCGCACATCCATCCGCGCGGCCTCAACCTCTGCCGGTAGCGGCGGATCCGAATGTAGATGCCGTTCGCGCATTCGCACCGATCCCACGTTCATTGAGAATTCGGAAAGCACCTCGCCCTCGCGCGTTCCCAGCACCAGCTCGGTTGAGCCGCCGCCCAAATCGACGGCCAAAATCGGAGTTTCCCCCTCGGCTGGCAGGGCCGAAATCGCGCCCGCAAAAGAGGTTTGCGCCTCGCGCTCTCCGGAGAGAACCTGCGGGCGAATACCGAGACGCCGTTGCACGCCGTCAAGGAAAATATCGCGGTTGCGAGCATCACGAGTCGCCGAGGTAGCCGCAAACCGAATCGACTCCACCCCGTTGGCCTCGCACAGTTTCGCGTACTCGTCGACCGCGGCGAGGGTCCGCTCCAGGGCTTCGGCAGCGAACTCGCCGCGCTCATCGACTCCCTGGCCGAGATACACAATATCCATGGTCCGCACCACGTCCTGAAGCGGCGCGGTGCCGGTGATATCGGCAATCAGAAGCCGGATTGAATTAGTGCCGCAATCGATGCCGGCAACTCGCATTAGTCCTCCTCGCAGTGGCAGGTGGCAGGATCCCACCCGATTATTTCAAGTGCGCGATCCCCGATCTCACAGACGCCTTTCCCGGCCGAAACCGCATAGCCGGCAAGCGCGTGCAAGCACTTAACACGATTGGGCATTCCGCCAGCCGATACGTGCTCGATTTCTGAGACCTCCCCCAAAAGCCTGCGCCGCGCGATATAAGACTCGTGCGCCGCACGGTGATTGGCCGCCAGAGAGGCGTCGTCGGGAAGGGTATCGCTCCACTCCGACATGATTCCGCTCGCCTCCAAACGCGACATTTCGCGCACGAGATAGGGCAGCGTGAGGTAAAAAAGTGTGGGAAACGGCGAGCCGTCCGGAAGGCGCGGTAGCGTAATCGTCACGGCCGGGCGCCCGCACGCGCACCTAGCTCCAATCCCGACGACGCCGCGCGGGACGCGGCCAATTTGCTCCTCGATAACCTGCACATCGCCCTCGCGAACGGGGCTGGCATTGGCGGCGATGCGCTCCAGCACATCGGGGCCCGGTGCGTCGGGCAAAATCGAGTCCATCATTCCTGTCTTTCTGTGTGTAGTCCTGTGCGGGCGCGCGACCCAGTTCGGCCCCACCTGCGCCCCGGTTACCTTTGCGTCCCGGTTACCCCTGCGGCGCAGAGGGCTCGGCGGCAGACCCGGCGGCCGGATCAGTAGCCTCAATAGCCGGCGTTTCGGCGGGCGCGGGAGTCTGCGAGCCCGGCCGGAAAACCGGGGTGTCGTTCGGATTGTCGAGTGTACCGTCACTGGAGTAGCCGGAGATACGGATCGAATCCCACATCGTCATGTACCACGGCGTATTCGCGCGCCGAGTCCGATTGGATTGCTCGACACGCTCGGCCAGCTGTTGCTGAGCCGAACCCTCCTCTTGGTTGCGGGTGACGTAAAGCGTCTCCCCCGGCACCACGTATCCAAGTCGCGATCGCGCCTGCTCGCGCACAAAATCGTCGTTTTGCCACAGGGCGAGCTCGGCCTCGAGTTGCGCCGAGCGCTCCTGCATTTCGCTGTACTCGGCTCGCACCTGCCGCAATTGCTCCTGCTGCGAGGTGTAGCGAGCGGCGGTGGGGGCAATAATAATGACGGCTAGAATCGCGAAGAGGAACACCGCGATCACTCGCAAAGAAATGGCGCGCTCACCATTTTTGCCAACCACGGCCACGGCGCGCCGGCCCGGTTTTCGGTGGCGCCGCTGATCCGGATTTGATTGCGGACGGCGCATTCCTCCCGCGGTGGGAGACCCTGCCCGACGCCGTTGCTCGCGCTTGGCCGGCGCCAGCGGGGAATCCGGTAGGGGCCGGGCACCCTCAGAGCCTCGCGTCCGAGCTTGTTTGCTCGAGCCACGAGGGTTGCGAGGATGCGAACCGCGGGCGGATGAACCACCGCGCGGTCTGCTGGGACGCCGTGCACTCATAGGTCTTAGTGTAGGCAAAGAGTTTCGCCCCGGCGGGTAAGTACCCACCGGGGCGAAACTCTCATTTACATCTTTCGCTAGAAGTGCCTAGCGAAAATGCTCTTAGGCCTGGAAGCGCGGGAAGGCATCGCGACCCGCGTAGACTGCTTCCTCACCGAGCTCATCCTCAATACGCATGAGCTGGTTGTACTTGTTGACGCGCTCGCCACGGGCTGGCGCACCAGACTTGATCTGGCCCGAGCCAACGGCCACGGACAGATCGGCAATCGTGGTGTCCTCGGTCTCGCCGGAGCGGTGGGAAACCATGGTGCGGAAACCGTTGCGGTGGGCAAGGTCAACGGCGTCGAACGTCTCGGTGAGCGAACCGATCTGGTTCACCTTCACCAGGAGGGCGTTCGCGGCCTTCTCCTTGATGCCGCGGGCAAGGCGGGTGGGGTTGGTAACGAAGAGGTCGTCGCCAACGATCTGCACCTTGTCGCCAATCTCGGCTTCCATCTGGGCCCAGTCAGACCACTCGTCTTCGGAGAGCGGATCCTCGATGGAGACCAGCGGGTACTTCTTGACGAGGTCCTCGTAGTAGGTGATCATCTCGGCGCCCGAAAGCTGCTTGCCTTCGAAGTTGTACTTGCCGTTCTCGAAGAACTCGGAGGCGGCGACGTCCAGGCCGAGGGCAACGTCCTGGCCCGGCTTGTAACCGGCCTTCTCGATGGCCTCGAGGATGAGGTCAAGAGCCTCGGCGTTCGAATCGAGGTTCGGCGCGAAGCCGCCCTCATCGCCCAGGCCGGTGGAAAGGCCGCGGCCCTTGAGTACCGACTTCAGCGAGTGGTAGACCTCGGCGCTCCAGCGCACGGCTTCCTTGAAGGTCGGCGCGCCGATGGCCATGATCATGAACTCCTGAATATCAACGTTGGAATCGGCGTGCGATCCACCGTTGAGGATGTTCATGCAGGGAACCGGGAGGATGTGGGCGTTCGGGCCGCCCAGGTACTGGTAGAGAGCGAGCCCGGCCGACTCGGCTGCGGCGTGAGCCGCGGCGAGCGAAACGCCGAGGATGGCGTTGGCGCCAAGCTTGCCCTTGTTGTCGGTGCCGTCAAGGTCGAGCAGAAGTGCGTCCAGCGCGCGCTGATCCGAAGCGTCCATGCCGACGACCTCGGGGGCCAGCGTCTCGTTGACAGCCGCAACAGCCTGCTCCACGCCCTTGCCCGAATACCGCGAGTCGTCGCCATCGCGCTTCTCTACGGCCTCGAATGCACCGGTGGACGCGCCCGACGGGACGGAGGCACGCTTGTAGGTGCCGTCATCCAAAACTACTTCAACTTCAACCGTCGGGTTGCCGCGCGAATCAAGAATCTCACGGGCGTTTACCGCCTCAATGAATGCCACAGGTACTCCTTACGTGTTGGCGAGCCCTAACTATTAATGGGCTTGCGGAAATTCCGCTATTCCCTATTGTTCCCCATCCAGCCCCTAAACGCGTATTTTCTGAGCGAGAAAACCAAGGCTTTTTTCAAATTTCGCCAACAGCTGGCGCATTTTCGGGACTTCCGTTGCGTTCCTCCTGAGACTCTCCACACATTCCACCTCGCGGGGAGCCTCACATTGCGTGGTTACGAAATGCCGTTATAGGGTTACTTGCATGTTCAACACATCTAAACTTTCGACAGCCGCTTTCCGCACGTTCACCAACGCGCGCGGCTGCATGATGCACTCCATGCATCAGTCGATGTGTTGTTGTATGCAGTGTTGCTAATTTTCAACTAGGTTCCCGGTCAAGCAGCTGTAGCTTCCGGCACGCCATTTTCCCGACGGCGCCGCTCCGCGCCGAGCAACCCAGGCAATCTTTCTTTTATCTGCGCTACCACAGATTTTGCCTACCCGGCCGTTGGCCAAGCAGAACTCCTCATTTTCATGCCGCGCCTGGCGAAAAGTTCCGCACCTCGCGTAAGGCCCCGCACCCAGCGGAAAGCACG
The DNA here is from genome assembly GCF_001457435.1 of Actinobaculum massiliense. GTDB lineage: Bacteria > Actinomycetota > Actinomycetes > Actinomycetales > Actinomycetaceae > Actinobaculum > Actinobaculum massiliense. Next base: position 653,443 of record NZ_LN881717.1, read on the forward strand.
GACTCTGCGCAACTACAACCTCGCCCGCGCTTCGGCGTCGGCCATAAAACCTGCATACCTCAACATTTTTGGAAGTGAACCATGTCTGAAATTTCTTCTTACGCATTTTCGACCCGCACCGTCAACACCACCCCGGACGAGCAGTACGGCGCCATCACCGCGCCGATCTACCTCTCCACCAGCTACCGCCTCCCGGCCGACGGCTCCGCGGCCCCCTACTCCTACCAGCGCTCGAATAACCCCACCCGCGAAGCGGCGGAAAAGGCTATCGCGAACCTGGAAGGCGCCGCCTACGCGATTGGAACCGCCACCGGGATGGGCGCGATTTCCACGATTTTCTCGCATTTGAAACCCGGCGATCACGTGGTACTCAGCTCCTCGGTGTACGGCGGAACATTCCTCTACGTGGGCGAATTCTTCGCCGAGCGCGGCATTACCGCCGAGTTCGCGCCGGATATCAATCACCTTGAAGAAGTCCCGGGAAACACCGCCATGGTCTACATCGAGACCCCCACAAACCCCACGTTCCGGGTTACCGACATCGCCCACGCGGCGCATCTGGCGCACGGCGTCGGGGCAAAACTGGTGGTCGACAACACCTTCTCCACGTCTTATTTGCAGCGCCCACTCGAGCATGGCGCCGACGCGGTGGTTTACTCGGCTACCAAGTTTATTGGCGGACATTCCGATGTGCTGGCCGGGTTCTTGGTGCTCGACGACGCCGAAGCATACGACCGCTACAAAACGGCCGCGAAGGCGCTCGGCAATCAGCTTTCGCCCTTTGATTCGTACTCGATTTTGCGCGGGCTCAAGACGCTGACGGTGCGAATGGATAAGCAACAGGAAAACGCCGCAAAGATTCGCGCCATGCTGGCCCAGCATCCGGCGGTGGCGCGAGTACTCGCCCCGGGCTGGTACTCGGCGGAAGAAGCCGAAATTCACGCGCGGCAATCACGCGGGGATGGCGCGGTATTCGGCTTTGAGCTGGCCGACGGCGTACGCCACGAGGATTTCGCGGCCGGGCTGAGGCTCATCCCCTATGCGGTGTCGCTCGGTTCGGTAGAGACGCTCATTGCTCACCCGGCCACCCAGATCCACGAAAGCCTCACCCCGCAAGAACGCGCGGCGGCCGGAATTTCCGACCAGCTTATTCGCGTCTCGATCGGCATCGAAGATTCCGCGGATTTGATCGCGGATCTCACCCGAGCACTCGATGGCGCTCTCGCGGCTCACTAAAGACAAGTTTTAACCACCTCTGAGAAATACAGAAAATCCCAAAGGAAAGAAAAATATGACACGCAAAGTATGGACTCGCATTGCCGCCACGCTCGGAGTATTGAGCTTGGCCCTCACCGGCTGCGCCAGCGGAAACTCCGCTAAGTCCGGTGCCGATTCGAATGAAATTCGGGTTGGTTTAGAAGGCACTTTTGCCCCCTACGGCTACCACGACGAATCGGGCAAGCTGGTGGGCTTCGAGAAGGAAATCGCGGACGCGCTCGCCGCGGACCTGGGTAAAACCCCGGTGTACGTTGAGTCGCCGTGGGAGTCGCTAATTGCCGGACTTGATAACAAAAACTACGACCTGGTAATCAACAACCTCGCCCCCACTGAGGAACGGAAGGCTAAGTACGACTTCACGGATCCGTACTACGTTTCGGAGTCCTGGGCGATTGTGCGCGAAGATTCCGGGCTTGAGTCTGAAAAGGATCTGGCCGGAAAGAGCTGCGCGCAGACGGCGTCGTCCAACTACGCGCAGGACGTGCGTAACCTCGGCGGAGAAATCACGCCCACGAACGGATTTGCTGATTCGGTGCAGCTGGTGGAGCAGGGCCGCGCGGATTGCACCGTGAACGGTGATATTACGCTTTCCTACTACCTGGAGCAGCATCCGGACGCTCCGCTGAAGATTTTCAAGATCGAAAGCGCCCCGGGCGTTCCCACCGCCGTGATGATTAATAAGGGCAACCCGGAGTTGCTTGACTCACTCAACAAGAGTCTGGCCGAGCTGAAATCCTCCGGCAAGCTCGATTCGATCGTCGCCAAGTACACGCCGCAGGCCTAAAGCTGACCGAGCAAAGTCAGGGGTGGGGCGGCAACACTGCCCCACCCCGGCGCGCGAGGCATAACCGCATGCTTTCACCGCGCCCCCGGCCAGCTTCTCACCACTGGCCACCCACACCCAACCACTCAAGAGTAGGAATTATGGATAGAGCAATCGAGCTTTGGGTTGATTCATTCCCAGCGCTATTTTCCGCGACGATTACGGTCACCATCCCGCTATCGCTTATTTCCATCGGCATCGCCCTCGTTCTAGGAATGATCACCGCCCAGGCACGTCTCTCGAAGTTCCGCGTTCTGCGGGCCATCGGTTGGTTCTACGTGTGGGTTTTTCGCGGCACACCGCTCCTGGTACAGCTATTTATCGTTTTCTTTGGACTTCCGTCGATTGGCATTTACCCCACCCCGTGGGGAGCCGGCATCGCGGCGCTTTCACTCAACACCGGCGCCTACGTAGGTGAAGCCATCCGCGGCGCCCAGCTCTCGGTACCGCGCGGCCAGTGGGAGGCGGCGCGCTCGCTGCGCATGAGCCACTGGCAAACCATGCGCCACGTGATCTACCCGCAAATTTGGCGCGTGGCCTTGCCGACGATTATGAACCAGTTCATTGACCTGGTGAAAGGCACCTCGCTGGTATCGGTTATTACCCTCGCGGACGTTACGCAAGTGGCCCAACAAATCACGGCCCGCACCTACGAACCGCTCATTATGTACGTGGAGGTAGCGTTCATTTACCTCTTGCTCTCCACGGTTCTCACGTGGATCCAGGGCCGGCTGGAAAAGTCGACGTCGCGCTACGTGGTCAAGGCGAACGCCTAGCCACCCGCGCCACACCCGCACCGAGACCTCAACCGCACCGAGACCAGAAAACGAGAGAAATGATTAGTCTGCACAACATTACGAAGACATTCGGGAACGTCACCGCCCTGGACGGCATCGACCTCGCCATTGATTCAGGGCGCACCACCGTTATTATGGGCCCCTCGGGTTCCGGGAAATCGACGCTCCTGCGGTGCCTCAATCTGCTGGAGTGGCCCGATGCGGGCAAACTCGTGATTGACGACGCCGAACTGACTTTCCCCACCAACGCCACGCGCGCGCAGATTTCTGCCATTCGTGCCAAATCGGCGATGGTTTTCCAACAGTTCAACCTCTTTCCGCACCTCACCGTTCTGAAGAACGTGACGCTTTCGCCTGCCCTGCACGGTGAAAGTAGTGCGAGCGCCGAGCGGCGCGCCCGCGAACTTCTGGCCCGCGTGGGCGTTGAGGAAATGGCGGATCGCTACCCCATGCAGCTTTCGGGCGGCCAGCAACAGCGCGTTGCTATTGCCCGTTCGCTGGCCATCACCCCGGACTACCTGCTGTGCGACGAGCCGACCTCGGCCCTCGATCCGGAACTTGCCGCGGAAGTATCGAAGGTACTACGTGAGCTGGCGGCCCAGAACCAGTCCATGGTGGTGGTGACGCACGATATGAACTTCGCGCGCCGGGTTGCCGACCACGCGGTTTTCCTGCTGGATGGGCACATTTATTACGACGGCGATCCGAAGGGCTTTTTCGAATCCCCCGATCCGCGCATTCAGCAATTCCTCGCCGTCTACGGAGGGTAGAGCCGCCGGGCTGAGCTGGCCCGCCTGAGCTAAGCGGGCCGGGTAGCTCGCCTGGGCTTAGCGGCGCCGGACCAGGCCGGGCCGGGTAGCTCGCTCCTAGCTTCCGATGCTGGCAATAAAAACCGCGTGAATGAAATCGCCTACCCAAGCCAAAAGCTCATCGCCTTCCAAGACGTGGTTTTGCCCGAGCTTCTTCCCCCCGCTGGAGGGCATGGGCACCAGGAGCGTGCGAATAGCCGGCTTGAGGAGGGCCTTCGGTTGCAGGCGCTTGAGCCGCGCCTGCTTGGAGTCCGGCAGATCGACCGGGGCAAAGCGCAAATTCCGCCCGGCCACCGTAATCTCCTCCAGGCCCGCTGCCCGCGCCCGCTCGCGTAGCGCGGCAATCCTAAACAGCCGCTCCGCTTCCTCGGGTAGCTCGCCGTAGCGGTCGACCATCTCTTCACGCACCGCCTGGCGTTCTTCCTCGTTCTTCGCATTGGCGATCTTCGAGTAGATCTCTAGGCGCAACCGCTCGGATGGCACGTAATCCTCGGCCAGGTAGGCCTCCACCGGAAGCTCGATGCGCACGTCGCTCGCGTCCTCTTCTTCCTCGCCATGCTCCCCGCGGATTTTCGCAACGGCGTCGGACACCATGCGCACGTATAAATCGAACCCGACTCCCTCGATATGCCCGGACTGCTCGCCTCCCAGCATATTTCCGGCCCCGCGGATTTCGAGGTCTTTCATCGCCACCTGCATGCCGGCGCCGAGGTCGGTGTTCGAGGCAATGGTGCGCAGCCGCTCGAGGGCGGTTTCGGTAAGCATCCGATGCGGCTCGTAGAGGAAGTAGGCGTAAGCGCGCTCGCGCCCGCGCCCCACCCGGCCGCGCAGCTGATGCAACTGCGAAAGCCCCATTTTGTCCGCGTTATCCACGATCAAAGTGTTGGCATTGGCAATATCCAGGCCGGTTTCCACGATCGTGGTGCACACCAGCACATCCACTTCGCGCTCCCAGAAGGACTGAATAACCTGCTCAAGCTCGCGCTCGGCCATTTGCCCGTGGGCAATGGCGATGCGCGCCTCGGGCACCAGTTCGGCCAGCATGGCCGCCACCTTGGGAAGATCCTGCACGCGGTTGTGCACGAAGAACACCTGACCATCGCGCAGGAGCTCGCGGCGAATCGCGGCGCTGAGCTGCTTATCCTCGCGCGCGCCCACGTAGGTAAGAATGGGGTGGCGCTCCTCGGGCGGAGTGGCGAGGGTGGACATTTCGCGCACGCCCGTCACCGCCATTTCCAGGGTGCGCGGAATCGGGGTGGCAGACATAGACAGAACGTCCACGCTCGGATACATCTGCTTGAGCGTTTCCTTGTGTTCCACGCCGAAACGCTGTTCTTCGTCGATCACTACCAGGCCGAGGTCCTTGAAGCGCACGTTTCCGGTGAGCAACCGGTGCGTGCCAATCACGACGTCGACGCTCCCGTCCTTCAGCCCCTCAATTACCTCGCGGGATTCTTTCTCGGATTGGAAGCGCGAAAGGCTCGCCACCTTCACCGGGAAACCGGAACAACGCTCCTCGAAAGTTTCGCGATGCTGATCAACCAGCAAGGTGGTGGGCACCAGCACCGCCACCTGCTTGTTATCCATCACGGCCTTGAACGCGGCGCGCACGGCGATCTCAGTTTTGCCGTACCCCACGTCTCCGGAGATGAGGCGGTCCATGGGCACCGGCCGCTCCATATCCCGCTTCACTTCTTCGATGGTGTGCAGCTGGTCGGGCGTTTCCACGTATTCGAAGGCATCCTCCAACTCGCGCTGCCAGGGCGTATCGGGCCCAAAAGCGTGGCCGGGGGTTGCCAGACGCTCGGCATAAAGCCGGGTGAGCTCGGAGGCCATTTGGCGGGTAGCCGCCTTCGCCTTCTGCTTGGTTTTTGCCCAATCCGAGCCGCCCATTTTGTTCAAGCGCGGAGCCTCCCCGCCCGAGTAGCGGCTGATCTGATCGAGCTGATCGGTGGGTACCCACAGTTGGTCGCCGGGTTGGCCGCGCTTGGAGGAGGCATATTCAAGCACCAGGTATTCGCGCTGGTTATCCCCGCGCATGGCCCCACTACCAATGGAGCGCTTCGCCATTTTCACGAACTTGCCCACGCCGTGGCGTTCGTGCACCACAAAATCGCCGGGCTTGAGCGCGAGCGGATCAACGGTGGCCTTGCGCCGCTTGGGGAGTTTGCGTGGCTCGCGAATGGAGGAGCCGCCGCGGGAAGTGATGTCATTCGCGGAAAGAATCGCGAAGCGCTCCTCCTCCATCACAAATCCCTCGCCAATCGGCGCGGTGGTCACGTAGACCACCGAGGGTTCGAGTTTTTGGGGAAGGTTTTCCACGAACGACGCCGCCGCTCCGACCTCGCCCAGTTGCTCGGTCAGCCTGCGGCCCAGGCCGGGCCCCTGGGTAACGAGCACAAAGCGCCAGCGCCGCTTGGTGAGGTCGCGAATCACGCGCAGGGCTTCGTCGACTTTGCCGAGGAATTTGCGCGGCTGGCGTACCTTGCCCGGCGCGTTAGCCGCGCCGGCCGCGTTAGCCTCGCTGCCCGCGTTCGCTTCGCTACCCACGCCAACACCGGGCGCCTGCGCGCTAATGCCGCCCAGCTCCCACCAGGCTTGGCCGCGCGAACGGGCGAGCCGGCGCGTTTCGGCCACCGTGGCGAAATTCGCATCGGAGGCCTGAATTGGAACCTCGGCCCCGGCCGCCGCCGCGGACCACGCCGCGGTCAAGAATTCTTCGGTGGTTTGAATAAGTGACTCGGCACGCTGGGAAATCCGCTCCGGCTCCACCAGCACAATCCGCGCGCCTTCCGGAACCGTTTCGAGCACCGGAATCATTTTGTCTACCAGCGCGGGAGCGAGGGATTCCATTCCCTCTACCGCAATGCCCTCGCTGAGTTTATCGAGCATATCCACCGCGCCCGGTAACTGCGGAATGAGCGCCTTCGCCCGCGCGCGCACCGCGTCGGTAAGCAAAACTTCGCGGCACGGCGGCGCATACATTTCTCCGCGGGCCTCAATGGAACGCTGATCGGAAACCGAGAAGCTGCGGATTTCATCGACTTCATCGCCGAAGAACTCCACTCGCAGGGGGTGATCTTCGGTGGGCGGGAAAACGTCCAGAATTCCGCCACGAACCGCGAACTGCCCGCGCTTTTCCACCATGTCGACGCGCGAGTACGCGGCCGCAACCAGCTGGTTTTCGATATCTTCCAGGCCGGTAAAATCTCCGACCTTCAGCCGTACCGGCTCCATCTCCCCCAGGCCGGCGCTAATGGGTTGCAAAAGCGCACGCACCGGCATGAAGACGGCCCGCAGGGGTCCAAATTCTTCCGGATGCGCCAGCCGGCGCTGCACTAGCAGGCGCTGGGCGACGGTATCGGAACGCGGAGACAGGCGTTCATGCGGAAGGGTTTCCCAGGAGGGAAACACCTCCATCTCCTCGGCCGGAAGATATGCACGTAGCGCCCCGGCCAGTTCCTCGGCCTCGCGCCCGGTCGCCGTGACAATAACGTGCAGGGCATCACTTGGCGCTGGGCTTTGCGGCGAGGCACCGCCCAGCATCAGCGCTACCGCGGCGGGAACTGCTCCCCGCGGCAGGGGGATATTTTTCGAGCTCGCGGCGGAATCCGCCAGCTTCGCCAGGTCGGGGTTTTCCGCAACGATCGGCAAGACCGGACGTAGGTTCATGACTTCTTTCCGTTTAGTTCTGCGTATGCAAATGCAAGGTAGCCGTCTCCAGCCCCAGGCGCACCACTTCTTCCACCGCGTCCGCGGCGCGTTCAATCAGCACCCCGAGGTCTTTCTTCTCCGCTGCGGAGAAGGCGCGAAGCACATAATCAGCCGGATCCTGGCGCCCCGGCGGGCGGCCAATCCCAAATCGCAGGCGAATGTAGTTCTTGGCGCCCAGGGATTGGCTAATTGATTTCAGGCCGTTATGCCCACCTTCGCCTCCCCCACGCTTGAGCTTGAGGGTGCCAAACGGAAGATCGAGTTCATCGTGCACCACAATGAGGTTTTCCGGCGGGCACTCGTAGTACTTCATTAGCGAGGAAACCGGCCCGCCCGAGGTATTCATATAGCTGTCGCAGATGGCGAAAACAACCCGCTCGGCATCCGCGCCGTAACCCGCGCGCGCCACTAGCTGGTGGGTATTGGTTTTCTTATGCGCGGCGAGGGCGCCTCCGGCCCGCGCGGCCAGCGCCTCAATCACCATGTGTCCCGCGTTGTGGCGGGTTCCCTCGTATTTCGCACCGGGGTTCCCCAGCCCGACGACGACGTACATTCTTCCTCCCGCAATTTCCGTGCGTATTTATTCTGGCAGAACTCGATGCCGACACAAACCGGCTAATAATGCCGCAAGGCCGCACCCGTGCCTCTCGCCTTTTCTCTTGGCCCGGTGCCTTTCGGCGCCTCCGGGCGAGGTTTGGCGGTCGAGCACTGGTGCGGCCCCGCGATATCTGCGTGTCTTTAGGCGACGCGCTAGAAGTTTACTCGGCGGCTTCTTCCTCGGCCTTCTCAGCCTCGGCAGATTCCTCAGCCTGAGCCTCGGCCATAGCGGCGTCAGCTTCCTCGAGCGCAGTATCAACCTGCGGCTCGGTCACCATCACGGCCACCTCTTCGGCGTCGGCAACGATCTCAACGTCGTCGGCAACCTTCAGATCCGCAACCGTCACGCGCTCGCCTGCGTTCAGGCCCTCAACGTCCGCCACAACCGAATCCGGGATATCGATAACCGGGGCCTTGACGATCACGTTCATGAGCTCGATCGTGTAGATCATGCCGGGGGCGGGCTCGCCGGTAACCTCGACCGGAACCTCAACCTCGACCTTCTCGTTACGGGTCACGCGCTGCAGGTCGACGTGAGTAATGCGGCGGGTCACCGGGTTGCGCTGAATGTCCTTGACGAGCGCGAGCAGATCGGACGAAGCGCCTTCGTCCTTGACGATGTTGATGATCGCGTTCGGATTGTCCTTCACAATGAGGAAGAGCTCGTGGGCGTCAACCGCAACGTGAATCGGATCCTGGCCGTGACCGTAGAGGACCGCCGGGGTCTGGCCATCGCGGCGCAGACGACGCGAAGCGCCCTTACCAAATTCCGTGCGCTCAGTACCAATGAGACGCTTCTGCTCAAAAGCCATATTCGCTCCTAAAACATGCGGCGCGCAGTGCGAGCCGCGGGTATCAATTTCGAACACCCGCGCCGGTGGCACGGGAGGTTGGCCTCGTGCAGGCCAACTCTGCTAGGAGCGCCTGCCGCGTCGATAACGGAATATCGCGAGAAATTCGCGTTCCCTCGCCGAAGCAACCTAAAAATTATAAACGCTCGGCGGCGTGGTTTCCAGGGTTTTTGGTGCGAGGCCCGCCACCTCGGCCCGCCGGTACGACGGCGTCGTAAAGCTACGCGGCCCGCCGGTACGACGGCGTCGTGCGCTTCCGGAAGGAACAAACAACTCGCGAAGCGAAAACACTTCCCCCTCCGGGTAGCGCACCGCGAAGCGAGCTAGCGAACCAGGAGCCACACGAAAAGCGCCAGGCCGCAGACCAGTACGAAAACGCGGATGGTGCGGTCGGAGAAATAGTGGCCGATTTTCGGCCCAATCCAGCCGCCCACCAGGCCACCGACCATCATGCTGACGGCCGCGGGAACATTGACCGCGCCGTTGGCGAGGTAATAAACCGTCGCCACGGCATTGGCCACGGTGGTGATGGGCGCCTTCAAGAGCAGAGCCTCGCGGGTGGTCAGCGGGGTGAAAAGCGCGGCGACCGCCATGTACATCACCGCGGAGGCCGCCCCGAAATAGCCCGAATAGATTCCCACCCCGAAAACGAGGACGAGGAAAACCCCGGTGCCAACGTTCACGTGCCAGCCGGCGCGGGTGGCCAGCGGCGCCAGCACCACCGAGAGAACGGCAAAAAGCACCAACCACGGAACCACCGCTTCAAAAACGCTCGCGCTGACCCCGAGGAGGAGCACCGCACCGAGCGCCCCGCCAATTGCGGAGATTATGTATTGCGGCACGCGCGGATAGGTGGTGATGCGCCGAATGTAGCGCAGGCCGGAAAGTGTTGAGCCCAAGCCGCCGCCCACGTTGGAAAAGACGTTCGTGGTGTTGGCAATCACCGGCGGGAAACCGAGCAAAAGCAATGCTGGGTAGGTGAAAACAGACGCGACCCCGGAGAGGTATCCGATGATCGCGCCGATGAGTCCAACGAAAAATACGGCAAGTATGAGCATGTAGGAGTCTGGAATCTAAACCTTGGGAATTCGAACCGGTGGGCGCTAGCCGAAAATCGTCCAGCGCCCACCGGAAATAACCGCGATGCCTCGCGGAAGGCAAATCTAGATGGTGCCTTTAGTAGGCGCCGTCGAACAGGGAGGTCACCGAACCGTCCTCGAAGACCTCGTCAATGGCGCGGGCGATCACCGGAGCAATCGAGAGCACCGTTAACCCGTCGAAACGCTTCTCCTCCGGGATCGGCAGGGTGTTGGTGACGATAATTTCGCGGCAACCCGCGTCGCGCAGGCGCTCGACGGCGGGGCCCGAAAGCAGACCGTGCGTGGCGGCAACGATAACTTCCTTAGCTCCGGCGTCGCGCACCACATGAATGGCGCCCACCAGGGTGCCGGCGGTGTCAATCATGTCGTCAACAATGATGGCCGTCTTGTCCTTGACGTCACCCACCACGCGCTTGGCCACGGCCACGTTCGCCTGGCTGATATCGCGGGTCTTGTGAACGAAGGCGAGGGGCAGGCTTCCCAGGCGGGCGGCCCACTGCTCGGCAACCTTAATGCGGCCGGCATCCGGGGAGACCATAACCGAGGTCTCCGGATCAATCAGCGTCTTGACGTACTTAACGAGGGTGGGCATGGCCCACAGGTGATCGACCGGGCCGTCGAAGAAGCCCTGGGTCTGAGCGGCGTGCAGATCAACGCTCATCACGCGGTCAGCGCCGGCGGTGCGGAACAAATCCGAGACCAGGCGGGCGGAAATCGGCTCGCGGCCCTTGTGCTTCTTGTCCTGGCGAGCGTACGGGTAGTACGGAGCCACTACGGTGATTCGCTTGGCGGAGGCGCGCTTGGCGGCATCCACCAAAAGAAGAGCCTCCATCAACCACTTATTAATCGGGTCGGTGAAGGACTGAAGAATAAACACATCAGAACCGCGCAGCGATTCTTCGTAACGCACGTAAATTTCCGAGTTTGCGAAGTCGTACGCCGTGGTGGGCAAAAGGCTAATGCCGAGTTCTTTTGCCACCGCCTCCGCTAGCTCCGGATAAGCGCGCCCCGCAACGAGGACCAGTCGCTTGTCATTAGATACCCGCATTCCAGTGGCCATTTACCTGTGTGCCCTTCCCCTTGCAATCCCTGCTCTCGCTTCACGCTGGAGCGTGAACGTTGGGTTTCGAAATGGTGAATTAAAAGGGGGATTGCACGCCGACGGCGAAAAGCCCCCTCCTCTTAAGGTACCCGTTTTCGCGGTCAATGGGCCACGAATCCCCCCCAAGTTATGAAGTTCTCCTATTTCTTGGTGTTAGTCTGCTGTGATCTGCGTATCAACGAAGACGCCCGGGCCGGCGTGAGCGCCGCTTTCCACCCGGGTGGCCCCGCGCAAAATCGTAAACGGCTCCACCACCGCATCGGCTTCCAGCTCCACGCTCACATCGATCCAGGCGCTGGCCGGGTCAATGATCGTCACGCCCGCGCGCATCCACTTCTCTCCAATGCGCCGGTTCATATCCGCCCGTAGAGCCGCCAGTTGCACCAGGTCATTAGCGCCTTCAGCCACCCGATAGTCGGGGGCCACGTACGATCCCACGCCCGCCCCGGCCGCGTAGGCCTTGGCGATAACGTCGGTTAGATACATCTCCCCCTGCGCATTGTCGGTGCCGAGCGTTTCTAGGCTGGAACGCAGAAACTCGGCGTCGAATACATAGGTTGAGGTGTTCACCTCGTGAATCTGAAGCTGCTCCTCGCTGGCATCGCGGTGCTCCACAATGCCGCAAATCGCGCCGGCTTCATCACGGACGATTCGCCCGTAGCCGGTGGCGTCCGGAACAATCGCGCTGAGGACGGTGGCGGCGTTGCCAGCGTGGTGGGCGTAGAGCTCGCACAGAACGTCAGCGGAAAGAAGCGGGGTATCGCCGGCCATCACCAGGACGGGGCCGGAAACGTCCGCCGGCAGCGCATTCAGCCCGCACCACACCGCGCGGCCGGTGCCCTTGATCTCGTCTTGGTCAGCAATAATCACGCCGGGGTCCACCGCGGTGGCGTGGCCGGCAACGAGGTCGCGTTCGTGGCGCACCACCACGACGACGTTCTCCGGCTCCACCCCGCGCGCGGCCGCGATGGCGTGGCCCAGCAGGGTGCGCCCGCACATTTCGTGGAGCACTTTGGGGGTGGCCGAATTCATGCGCGTGCCTTTACCGGCGGCAAGGATAATAACGGCGGCGGGATTTTCCACGGCGCTGACCTTTCTTCCAGGGCACGCCAGCAACGGAGCGGGCCTGCCGCGATAGTGACGCGGCCCGCGGCCGGGCCGCAATGGTTGAGTTCCGCCTCTAGGACTCGAACCTAGACAAGCGGTTCCAAAGACCGCTGTGCTGCCATTACACCAAGGCGGATTGCACATTCTGGCGAATGCACCCGGACAGTCTAGCGAAAATTCCGAGTGCGGCATAATGGAGCCATGTCACAACCCGAATCGAACGCCGCGCCGCGCAAACGCGTGCGCATGACTCGCTCCGAGCGCCGCGTGCAACTTGCCCAGGTGGCTCGCGATCTTTTTGCCACGAAGGGATACGACTCTGTTTCCATTGAGGAAATTGCGGCTGAAGCGGGCGTCTCCAAGCCGGTGGTTTACGAGCACTTCGGGGGCAAAGAAGGCATTTACAACGTGGTGGTGGACCGCGAACTGACGATCCTTTCCGATCTGATTTTCACCCAGTTGCAGGACGGCGCTCGCGAGCGCGACGCGTTGGAGGCAATTGTGGTGGCGATTTTCAACTACATAGAAAATAACGACGCCGGATTCCGGCTCCTGGTGCAGCGTTCGCCCTCAACCCTGGAGGGCGGTTCGTTCTCCACCGTAATGGCAGACGTCGCGGATGCCGTCACCGAGATGATTGTGCCCATGCTCGAGCGCAACGGGATTGATGCTCGCACCGCGCCAATTTATGGGCAAATGCTGGCGGGCGGGATTGGCCAGGTGGGCCAATGGTGGGTGGATGTGAAAACCCCCGATAAGGAAACCCTTGCCGCCCACGTGGTGAACTTCGTGTGGGACGGCCTGCGCGGCCTGGAGATTTCCCCGAAGTTGCGCCACTGCCCGGGCAAGTAGCGATTTTCCAGCAATGCGCGAATTTCCATGATTCGCGGGCTCTGATCAAATATCCTGTTCATGAACAGTTTTCTTGCGCGAGCAATGATTTTACGCAGAGATAACCGACCGAAAGGTAGCCATGCTGAGCTTTACTCGAGTCAATAAAAGTTTTGGCTCGCGCCACGTTCTCAAGGATCTCAGTTTCGACGTCCACCCGGGAGAGATTTTCGGCTTCGTCGGATCCAACGGCGCGGGTAAGACGACGGCGATGCGCATCGCCCTCAACCTGCTGAGTAAGGACTCCGGGGAGGTGACCTGGCAGGGCCGGCCCATTGATTTTGCGAGCCGCCAGCGAATTGGTTACATGCCCGAAGAGCGCGGCCTCTACCCGCGCATGAAGGCGCGCGACCAGCTGGTGTACTTTGCCCGCTTGCACGGGCTTTCGCACGATGCGGCGGTAGCAAGCGCGGAAAAGTGGGCGCAGCGCCTGGGCATTTTTGAGCGCCTGGACGATCCGGTGCAAAAACTATCGCTGGGTAATCAGCAGCGCGTGCAGCTGTGCGCGGCGCTGGTGCACGAACCGGAGCTGCTCATTTTGGACGAACCGTTCTCTGGCTTGGACCCGGTGGCGGTGGCTTCCATGAGTAGCGTTCTGCGCGAGATGGCCGAGCGCGGAGCCCCGGTTATGTTCTCCTCCCACCAGCTCGATTTGGTTGAGCGCCTGTGCGATTCGGTGGGGATTCTGGCCGATGGGCGGATTGTGGCCCGCGGATCGATTGCGGAGCTACGCGATAGCGGGGATGTTCCCCTGGCCATCGCGGTGCAGACCACTCCGGAATCCTTGCGGGCGGCCCTCGCGCCGCTCGGTGTTTCGGTAAGCGCCGATCCTCTGGAAGGAACTGGAGATGCACCTAGCGAGGCCGGCGTGACCCGCGCGCTGATTGATCTTTCCGGTGGAACCTCCGATCAGGACGTGCTTCGCGCGGCCGCGCAGGCCGGGCCAATTCGCGAATTCGGCCCGCGCCGCCCGCATTTGACGGAACTCTTCCAAGACGTCGTCGTTCACGACGCCGATGAGACCACCGACGGCGCTCCTGGCACCGACGCGAGCGACGGCGTCGTGCAAGATGAGGCGAGCACCGCGCAAGCCGCCGCGTCTCACGAACCCCCGACCACCGAACCGGCCGCCCACTAGAGGCGAGGAAGAATTGAGGAACAGCATGCTTGGGATTATTTTCAAACGCGAATTCCGCACCACGTTCACCTCGAAGGGCAACATTATTGGCACCCTGATCATTGTGCTTCTCCTGCTGGCGGCGGGCGTGGCGGGGCGCTTCCTGCTACCGAGCAACCAGGCCAGCGACGAGGGCCCGGTGAGCGATAAGCCGGATGTGGCGCTCACTCAGCCGGCGATGATGCTCCTGCCTTATTTGGAACAGCAGGGCATTGACGCGGTGGTGGTTCCCGAAACAACCGCCCAGGAGTTGGTGAGCAAGGACGAGCCGATCGCGGACGTGGCGATTGGTGGAAGCGCCGCGGCGCCGGAGATTTACGCCGACGGTAACGGCGGGGTGCGTTTTGTGGAGCCGGTACGCCAGGCGGCCACCCTGTATTTGCTTCGGGAGGAGGCCGAGGGTGTGAGCCCCGAGGTCATCACGCAGGTGATGGCGCTCAATGGGCTGACCGCAAAGGACGTTTCGGCAACCGAGGCGGATTCGGCGAGCATTTTTGACACGAACCCGATCCCGGTGATTGCCGGCATCATTGGTTCCTCGCTGGTGTTCTTCATGGTGGCATCCGGCCTGGGCGCAATTCCCAGTGGCGTGGTGGAAGAGAAATCCAGCCGCGTGGTGGAGATTGTGTTGACCACGGTGCGCCCGCGCACGCTCCTGCTCGGCAAGGTGCTCGGCATTGGCGTGGCAACGCTCCTCACCATGCTGATTTATCTGGCAACCGCGATTGTTGCGGCGTTTATCGCCGGGGTGGTGCCGGATCTCGGATTCATTACTTCTTCGGGGCTGGGATTTGTGATCGCGGTGTCGATTATCTGGATTCCGCTGGGATACCTCACGGTGGCCGCCCTTGCCGGCGGCGTGGCCGCCACGGTTTCCCGCCAGGAAGACTTGGCGAGCATCCTCACCCCGCAGATCTTCCTCCAGTTTATTCCGTTCTACCTGGTGATCTTCGCCGGACCGACCCAGGTCGAGGAAACCTGGTTCAAGGTGATCTCCTATATCCCCGGCTTCGCTGGCTACGCGATGCCGCTGCGCGCCGGCGCGGGCACCACAAACTGGATGGAGCAGCTGATCGCGATTGGCCTTTCCGTTGTTGGGATCATCCTCCTGGCCCGCCTGGGCGGCGCGATCTACGAGCGCTCAATCCTGCGCATGGGCGAGCGCGTGAAGCTCACCCAGATCTTCCGCAAGGCGGCCTAAAGGGCTGGCTTGGGATAGAAGGCGGCCTAATGGGCTTGAGGTGCTGAAACAGCACGCTGCAATAGAGAGGGTGTGATCCGCGATCGCGGCTCACACCCTCTCGCTTCATGCCGTACCGCTAACCAGCGGAGGCCCACCGGGACTCCGCTACCTCGAATCGTCGAGATCATCGAGCGACGATACGGGCAATCGTCCAGATCGTCGTGCGACGATAGCTACGCTAACAGTGGTGGCAGATCTGCCTAACCAATAGGCGCAGCGCCTACGCTTAAACCCTTGAAGCGCTCAAAAAGCGTCTGAAGCTTTTCGGTTACGCGCTCTTTACGTACCTGCTTGGGTTCTCCCCCGCCAAAGCCAAAGATCGACGTCGAAGGCAGGAGGTCAGAGATTGACGTGCCTTCAGTTTCCAACTGGCCCATCTCGAAAGATCGGTTCACGAACTCATAAGTGGCGTCGATCTTGAGATTCTCATCGGCGATGATAACGTCCAATTCCGCGCGGCGGTGAGTACTTACGTATTCTTCCCATTGACGGTCGATATCCTCGTCTAACGTCACCGAGTCAACGAAGTCCAAGAGAAGATCTTTCTTGTTTCGTAGCTCTGGGCTAGCGTCAATCGAGCGCGAGATTTGAGCTCGGATCTCGCGGTTAATACCGTTCCCTTCTTCCGTATGATGCTTTTCTACCAGGAGCAGGATGTAATCCACATTGACCTGAACCTGTTTAACGAGCTCAAGCTCGAATACGAGGTCGTCGTTGATGTCCTCCTTATCAGCGTTTTTATCACGCGACATCTCCGCGTAGAGATCCAAGTACACCGAACGGTAATCCTGCCCCTCGCGCTCGGTGAGCTTTTCCTTGCCAAGGAAATCATCAAACGAGGCGAGGATATTCTCCAGCCGTAGAACCGCGCCAAAAATCTTTACAAACTTGCGTTGGTTGTTCTCGCCGTAAGGCGTCTCCCCAGGCGCGCAGAGATCTCGGAGCTCGTCAACCTTCTTACCGTATTCTGCGTAGTATTCCTCGAACGGCTTGAGTACCACGATGCCCCGCGCATCCTTGTTACCGAACAGTTCTAGCGCTTCATCGGTTTCTTCGCGTAGGTTTCTGAAGCAGACCACATTCCCGTAGGTTTTCACCGAATTGAGGATCCGGTTCGTTCGCGAAAATGCCTGGATCAACCCGTGCATACGGAGGTTTTTGTCCACAAATAACGTGTTCAGCGTGGTGGCGTCAAAACCTGTGAGGAACATATTCACCACGATCACCAGATCAATTTCACGGTTCTTTATTTTCATCGAGAGGTCTTTGTAATAGTTCTCGAAACTTCCACCGCTGGTATCGTAATTGGACCCGAACATCGCGTTGTAGTCTTCGATCGCGGCGTCCAGGAACTCACGTGAGCTACGGTCCAAGCCTGCGGCGTCCATCGCTTCGTCCCCAAGGAACCCGTCCGGCTCCACCTCATTGGGCGCATAGGAATAGATAATGCCGACCTTCAGCCGCTGGCTTTCAGGCAATTCTGCCTGCTGGCGCGCGAACTCCATGTAGTAGAGCTTCGCGGCCTGGATAGACGCCGTCGCGAAGAGAGCGTTGAACCCGCGCACCCGCCGCTCGGCAATAACCTCCTGCACGATCTCTTCGCTTCCGTGCCGGCGCGGAACGCTCTTGATCGTGTGCGAATAACCCGGGCCTGTTCGCCGCGTTTTCTGGTCGAAGTGCTCGAGTATATATGTAACAATTTTAGAGATGCGGTCGGGTGCGAGGAACGCGCGTTCGGTATCGATGGCGCTTACCTTCTTGTCCTGCACATCCTCACCCATCTGGATCGTATCGAGATAGTCGATACGGAACGGCAACACGTTTTGATCGTGAATCGCATCCACGATGGTGTAGGTGTGGAGCTTTTCGCCAAACACCTGCTCGGTGGTTTGGAGATTTGGTTTGCCGCCACCCACCGCGTTCGCGGAGAAAATCGGTGTGCCGGTGAAGCCAAACAGGTTGTATTTCTTGAACTTCTTGGTGATCGCGCTGTGCATTTCCCCGAACTGTGAGCGGTGGCATTCGTCGAAAATAATGACCACGTGTTTGTCGTACACCTCATGCGTTTTGTTGGCGCGCACGAAGCCGGCAAGTTTTTGGATTGTGGTGATGATAATTTTCGACGTCGTATCACCCAGCTGCCGGGTGAGCACGGCCGTGGAGGCGTTCGAGTTTGCGGCGCCTTCCTCGAAGCGGTTGTATTCGTTGATCGTCTGATAGTCGAGGTCTTTCCGATCGACGACGAAGAGGACTTTCTCTACGCCCTCCATTCGGCTGGCGAGCTGGGCCGTCTTGAAGCTGGTCAGGGTTTTGCCGGAACCGGTGGTATGCCAAATGTAGCCTCCGGCCTCAACTTTGCCGAGGAGTCGGCTATTTGTAGCGATCTTGATCTCGCGCAAAATCCGCTCGGTGGCAACGATCTGGTAGGGCCGCATCACCATTAGCGTGCGGTCAACGGTGAGCACGCAATAGCGGGTAAGAATATTGAGGATTGAGTGTTTGGCGAGGAAAGTTTTGGCGAAGGGAATGAGGTCATCAATGGACTTATTCGTGGCGTCTGCCCAGTTCATGGTGAACTCGTAGGAGTTGGAGGTTTTCTTTTTTCCGCGCGCTCGCCCGGAGGATTCCTCAATGGAACGCTCGCGGGTGGTATTGGAGTAGTAGCGGGTATGGGTGCCGTTTGAGATCACGTAGATCTGCACGTACTCAAAAAGCCCCGCTCCGGCGGAAAAGCTCTCCCGGTTGTAGCGATTGATTTGCCCGAAGGCCTCTTTAAGGGCTACGCCGCGCCGCTTGAGTTCGATGTGCACCAGGGGCAGGCCGTTTACCAGAATTGTTACGTCATACCGATTGTCGTGCCTGCCGCCCAAGGGGTTGGACGCGTTGGCGCGCGGCACCTCAAACTGGTTGATGACCTGCAGGCGGTTGTTGTGGATGTTTGCCTTGTCGATGAGCTTGATGTTCTTGGAGGTTCCGTCATCGCGCCGAAGGACCTGCACGTGGTCCTCCTGGATTTTTATGGTTTTTTCCCGCGTTCCCTCGCTTGTATTGGCGAGGCTTTCGTGGAAGAACCTTTCCCATTCGCCATCGCTGAAGCGGTAGTCGTTGAGTAATTCGAGCTGCTTGCGCAGGTTGGCGATGAGCTCGCCCTCGTGATGAATTGGCGCATAGTCGTATGCCTGGGCCCGCAAGACTTCGATCAGCTCCGCTTCGAGAGCCGCCTCGGATTGATAACCGGTGTCCTTCCTCGGATCAGCCTGGAATTTCGACACCACCGTCGCTTCGTCCGAAACTGCGATCGGCTCAAAGATATCCGCGGGCGCCTGCTTCATTGCCCTAGCTCCTTAAAATCCAGCAACTTATCCCGATAGTACTCATACTGCTTCCGCCGCGCCTCAATCTCCGCCGGCAGCCCCGAGCTGATGTCATTTACCAGAGCATCGAAACGATCGAGAGTCTCTGCGACGCGCTCTTGAATCTCGCGGGGAGGAACCGGGATCTGCATGCGTTCCATTGCTCCCGATGAAATTCGACGAACTTTCGTGCCTGTAATGTACCTGGCTTTTTGTTCATGAAACAGAGCGCTACTAAAAAAATAAGACGCGTACTTCGGATCGAGATCATGACTGTATACATACCCATCACCACTTGCGATAACGTCCGATTCTCCGAGCCAAGCAACTGCTTTTCCCAAATCCTCATCATTTTCCGAAGTGGTGGCGATGAATAAATCCCCTGATTGCATGCGGCGCTTTCCACGAGCAAAATCCATTGAAACGAAGCTCCTCGTTTTCGAAGCCCAAATTCCGTAGTGCGTGTAGACCTCGCCATAATGAATACAGGGAACACCCTCATCAACGAAGTCCTTCTTTTGCAGACCTGCGCCCCGCGCAAATCTTCCGACTTCTCCCAAGCAACACAACTGATCTTCAGCCTGAAGAATACGAAAAATTTTGTCCCGAAAGAAGGCGTACTGAACCTGCCGCGCTTCCAGCTCCGCTTCCAGCTCCGCTTCCAGCTCGGTGAAGTTATCTAAGATTCTCACGATTTCACGTTGCACCTCAAGCGACGGGACCGGAACCTTAAAATCTCGGATCATTTGTAGATTCAAGCCGCCACGCGTTCCATCGCCCGATGAGATACTCCGAAGTTTCTCGTATTGACTTGTAAGGTAGTGGAACAAGAAATCCGAATTCATCGCGTCTTGAACCACGATTCCAGCAAGGGACTGATTCGTGCAGAGCTCAATGCGAGTTCTCGCAACCTTCCCACGAGTTTTGCCCTGCCCGGCTAGCGCAATTACAACAGTGCCAGGGGGCAACATCTTAGTGCTACACGAATTGAACCCCTCTTGGCTTATGAAATTCTCAGTCTTATAAACTGTTCCTAAATTAACCTCACCCGAACTCATCCATGGGATTTCGGGAGGCTTCCAATATCGCTTGTTTCGAGTGCTTGGGGTGGCACCCGAAACAACCTTTGAGCTAACGTTCGTATCACCAATTGGCATGTACGGAACACCGTTTGGGCAGAGTTCATTAATCAAATCTTGCAGGCGGCTCATTTGGCATCATCTCCCGCGGCTGGAGTAGCTGCATCGGAGCGAGTAGCGGAGGCCGAAGCTACGGCGTCGTCGGCAAGGCCTACGCCGTCGGCCTCAAGGTCCGCAACGATACGGTCAATCGACTCACGCAACTCCTGCTGGCGCGCAACGATCTGCTGAATCTGCAGGTTCAGCGCAACGATGTCGATCTCCTCGCGGGTATCCTCCGGCTCCACGTAACTGGACACCGAGAGGTTGTAGTCGTTCTCGCGCAGCTCATCAATCGAAACGAGCCTCGCCACGTGCTCTTCATCGGCGCGCGCCCGGTACTTCTCGACGATCCAGGCGCGATCCTCCGGGGTGAGAACATTCTTGGCGTCCTCCCGCTTGAAGCGCTTCGATGCGTCAATGAACAGCACCGAGCTGTCCGACTTCGACTTTTTGAGAACCATAATGCAGGTGGCGATCGTGGTGCCGAAAAACAAATCCGGTGGCAACTGGATCACCGCCTCCACGTAATTCGAATCGATCATGTAGCCGCGGATCTTCTTTTCCGCGCCGCCGCGATAGAGCACTCCGGGGAACTGAACGATTGCCGCCGTGCCGGTGACGTCCAAGGCTCGGAGCATGTGCATGGTAAAGGCGAGATCCGCTTTCGACTTTGGAGCGAGTACCCCGGCATCAGAAAAGCGGTCATCATTGATGAGTGTGGGATTGTCACTCCCGGCCCAGCGGATCGAATACGGCGGATTTGAAACGATCGCTTGGAACGGCTCTTCTTCCCGGTGCCGCGGATCAATTAGGGTATCGCCCAGCTCAATATCAAACTTTGTGTAGTTGATGTTGTGCAAGAACATGTTAATTCTTGCCAGGTTGTACGTGGTGAGGTTGATTTCCTGGCCGTAAAACTTATTGACGTTGGCGGGTCCGAGAATCTTTGCGAACTGAAGAAGAAGCGAGCCCGAACCGCAGGCCGGGTCGTAAACCGAGTTGATGGACTTTTTGTCCCCTATAACGATGCGGGCAAGGACTTCGGATACCTCTTGCGGGGTGAAGAACTCGCCGCCGGACTTGCCTGCGGCCGAGGCGTACATCGTCATCAGATACTCGTAGGCGTCGCCAAAAAGATCAATGCGGTTTTCTTCCAGCGCACCCAGTGGCATATCTGCCACGGCATCGAGAAGTTTCACGAGCTTTGCGTTGCGCGCCGCTACCGTGTTTCCGAGCTTGGAGGAGTTCACATCGTAATCATCGAAGAGGCCGCGAACATCATCTTCTGACGCTGTTCCTACGGCCGAACCCTCAATATTGCGAAAGGCACGCTCGAGGGTTTCATTCAGATTTTCGTCATGAGAGGCGCGCGCCTGGACGTTTACAAACAGCTCTGAAGGGGCGATGAAGTAGCCCTTCTCGCTAATAAGGAATTCACGCGCGGGCTGCGCTTCCTCGTCGGATAGTTTGGCGTAATCAAAATCGGAGTTCCCGGCAGCCCACTCGTTTTTGTTCACTCGCTCCGCGAGGTTCTCAGAAATAAAGCGATAGAACAGGGTGCCCAGAACATAAATCTTGAAATCCCAGCCGTCCACGCTTCCGCGCAAATCGTTGGCGACCCGCCAAATCGTCTTATGCAACTCGGCGCGTTGCGCCTCCCGCGTCACCGGAACCATGCTCCCCTCGCGTTTCTCGTGAGTTCCTTGGCGAGTGCCTGGGGCGGGGCGTCTTTCGGCTTGAGAATTCGAAAATAGCGCCGGTGGTTCGACCTCGAAAACCCACACTCGCAACAAACGTGAGGTTACCACGCGCGGCGCCGACGGCCGTGTAGACGCCCGGGCAAGTGCTCCAAAAGGCTAGACGATGGACAAGGCACGAACCCCGGCCTGGCTAATCCGAAAAATGGTTCACCGGAGTGTCACGCCGGGATTTTGATTTCCAGTTGCAAACCGAGAGCGTCGATTATTCTCGTAACAGTCTTACAGGACGGGTTCCCATCTTGTGAAAGCGATTTGTACAGAGATTCGCGTCCCACACCTGCTCCCTCAGCAATGGCAGTCATACCGCGAGACTTAGCCACGTCACCCAAAGCCGCCTGAAAGATTGCAGGGTCAGGATCTTCGAGAGCAGCATTCAGATACTCCACAACATCGTCTTGGGTTTCTCAGTACTCGCTCGCATCCCAGGTTCTGATTCTTACCCCCATAACCCCTCCTCAATAATTTGCGCCGCGAGGCTCTTGGCCTTTTCGATATGCTTTACATCGCCTACAAATTCACCTGCTTGCTTACATCTTTGCAATGCAATGTTGATACGAGCTCTACCTCATGCGTCTTTGAGTTTACGAAACCAGCGGATGTAGGTATCCGTCTGTTTATTCTCCACAGAATCGCTGTATTCCACAGGATACAGCGTGGGAAACCCCGGAATTCGCAGACGTTCGCGGGTTAATCGCCAATCAGCCTGAGCTGGACTCGCGGTATCTTGCGCTTAATGCCCGATTCGGAGTGCACAGAAGGGGCAAGAGCAGGCGTAAGAAATTCGCAAATAACCAAGTAGTCCGATCAAACCGTGACGTTCACCTACACAGAATCAGCATTTATAGGGCGCGTGAGGGCTTGCGCGCTACGGGTGGGCCGATGGAGATTCACTTTGGTGTGGTTATGTGTGCACGTCCCTGCACGGACGTGCACACATAACCACAGTGAAATGAAGCCTTAGTGGCGGCAACGCGAGACGGCCCAAAAGCCCTTTTGTAAAAGCCCAGCTCAGAGCGTTTCCATTTCGTACATGTAGCAAAAGGCCATCTACCTGGTAAGCCCTGCACGCTCGCGAAACCCAGCCCTTTGGCTACGGTTCTAGCTATCTCGCTGCGGCCTGCCTCGCTCTCTACGCCAAATCGAGTTCTCAAGCCGAAGCGGTTGCGCTAGGGCTCGCGTTGCCACCTAGTCTCCCTCGCTCTGCTCTAGCTACCTTGTTGAACCTTCACCGCAGAGCTCGGGGCTAAAGCTCGCCGACGTCCCTCCGCCGGAGCCGCGTCGCTACGCGTTACGCTGGGAAGTTTCTTCGACCAGCGAGGCGAAACGCTGAACGTAGTCGCGAACGAACTCCACGGTCTTTTCGGGCTGGAGCTTGCCATCCTCATCGAGTAGCGTCGGCGACTGGCCGAGGAAGACCTCGGGCTGGCCGACTGTCGGCATATCAAAGTACGAAAGCGCCAGGCGCAGGTTCTTCTGCGAGCTGTAGCCACCCATCCGTCCCACGGAATGGGAGATGATGCCGTAGGGCTTATTCTTCCATGCCACGTCCGAGTTGGGCTTGGAGGCGATGTCTACCGCGTTCTTCAGGCAAGCCGGAATCGTGCGGTTGTTTTCGGGGGTCACAAAAAGAACGCCGTCACAGGCTTTGATCGTTTCGCGGAAGTGCGTGTAAATCTCCGGGCGCTCCACCTCGGTGACCTCGGGGTCGTCGTAATCAAAGTTGTAGAGCGGCAGGTCACGAATCTCCACGATCTGCGCATCGAACCCCTCCGGGAAATACGTGATCGCGTTCTTCGCAATTTTGCGCGCATAGGATCCACCGCGCAGGCTGCCCACCAACACCGCAATCTTGTATGCCATTCGTTTGCCTCCTAAGCATCAGAGGGCGCCGCGGAGATTTAGAACTCCACGCCCCGCCCCGCGTAATTGAACTTATCGGAAACGAATTATACCCGGGAATCACTTCCCCAAAGCGCTAGAGGCGGTAGTGCTCCAAACCCTTGCAATAGAGAAGCTCATCGCAAAGCCGCTCATGCTGCATGCGAAGCTTTCCCTCAACTTCACGCCACTTGAACGCCGAGCGGGCAACCATCGCAAGCTTGGCAGGCTTGGTTTCCCCGCCGTCAATTTCGGCGCAGATCTCCGCCACCGCATCCCAGATGCGCCCCTTATCCAAGCCGAGGGTCTCATAGACCCAGATGTACATTTCCGGGCGGCGAATTTTCTTCCACGCCGCTTTGGCACTTCCAAACTCTGAACCCAGGCGCTTCTTCGTTTCACCCTTCTTGGATTCCGCTTCAACTGCCGCCTGCGCGAAGTAGCACGTTACGTGGTTTCGCACGGAGAACCAGTACCGCTTCTTATCCTGGTAAATCCCCGCCTCGAAAAGTTTCCGCTCCAAACTAGGGGTAAATTCCTGCTCCGGTTCCAGTTCTCCAAGGATTCCCGCGACATCCCTCGCCTTCATTTCCGCCATGTTCTACTCCTCAAGCCTATTTATTACTTGCCGTCCGCTCTGCCGTAACTAATCATGCCATCTCACCGCTAGCTCCCGCGCAGTTTCCCGTAGCGCGCACAGAATGTAGCCAGACGGATTTTCCCCACGCCCCGGCGCCGACCCACGCCGACCAACAAAGGCAGAATTTTCCCCGCGGGCCGTGCCAACCGACAGAGGCCAAATCTTCCCTCGCACACCCGCGATGATGCGCGACGCCCACATTTATCGCTTCTCCACGGCCGCGGGCTCACGCGAAAGGGAAGAAACAACTAGAACGTGGAGGCTCGACTCGAAGTGGGTTGCGGATTCGCCACGCCCACCCGAGTAGAACGCTCACCCGCGCACAACACTCACCTGCGTACAGCCCTCAGCCGCTCGGGCAGAAAACAAGACCCCCAGCCATATTGAATTAAAATAACCGATTTCGCTAGTGTAGCGACATCCCATCAGGCGCCGCTGCGCTACCAATAGCACCACCGAAAGGACATCAAAATGAGCACCCGGAGCCGCTGGTTTTTGATTTTTATTCCGCTGAGCGCGGTGGGCCTGTGCGCCGTTGCCTATCAGTTCTTCGTCAACACTTCGGCACTAAACGCCACCACCCTCGCTCTGGTGTGGACCGGTGTAGTTGTTCCCCTCCTACTGGCACTTGCGGGCATTATTTCCCTATCCGGTAGGCAAAGGATGAGAGTTTGCCTCACCTGCCTGATAACAGCAGCACTGGCCTTAGTCGTCACCGCGTTCGGCGAACCGATTGCGAGCGCTCTGGGCGTGGGGATGGTGACGTACGCGTGGTTCCCTGGCAAGGAAATCGAGGCGGTAGCTACCCTCCTGGCCTTCTTTGCCACCTGTGCCATTGCGCTCTACGCATCGCGCGGCGCGCGGCAAACGCACTAATAACACGCTTGCTCGCGCCGTCCGCATGAGATGCAACAGGGGCGATCGATACCTAGTTGCCTGCTAAAGGTAGGGCCGAGCTCGATGCGCTCACCGTTCGCGTTAGATGCGACAAAGTTCGATCCGCTAAACGTCCCAGCTAGATGCGATAGTGCTCGATGCCCTTGACGGCCGAAAGTTCGTTGCAGAGGCGAGCGTGGTGGGCGCGGACGGCTTCCTCAACCGCCTCCCAAGCGAAAGCTTGGCGAGCAATCTTTGCCAGCTTGGCGAGGCTGGTTTCACCGCCGTCAATTGCCGCGTGGAGTGACTCTACTGCCTGCCAAATCTTGCTCTTATCGAGCCCCAGAGTCTCGTAAACCCAGATATACATTTCCGGGCGGCGAATCTTGGCCCAGGCTTCCTTGGCATTGCGCAGATCGGCAATCGCCCGCTTCTTCTGCCCATCCACCGCAGCGGTCTTCGCCGCCTTCTTCTTGGCGTCGTACTCGAGCTCGCGGGTGGCAAAGTACATCACCACGTGGGTGCGTACCGAGAACCAATAGCGCTTCGCGTCCTGATAAAGACCCTTTTCAAAAAGGTTCTTTTCAAGGCCTGGCGTGAACTCTTGCTCCGGCTCCAGCTCTCCCAAAACCGCGGCGAAATCCGTTGACGACAACGTTTCCATACCAGCTCCTTAAATGCCATAGCCATCTAATTTCGACGGCACATAATTTATGATGCCGCCGCAGCAAGCCGAGGAACATCTTCGCCGCACCCGTTGCGGGCATTGCCACACTCGCCAGGGCGGAAACTATTCGCCGCGCGCTACGGCGGGAACTGCTCGCCACTCGCGGACGGCAGGAAACTACTCCCCGCGCGCGGCGGCGTAGATATTCTCGAGCATGGCCAGGCGCTCTTCCAGGCCCGCGCTTGCAGGTACGCAAATCTTCGCGCCCAAATATTCCGCGCCCTCAGCTACCTCGGCACAGCGGCGGATTTCCGCGGCGTCCAGCAATGAGGCGGGCTCATCCATCGCGCTAGGTAGGTGACCATCCCCCCAGGGGTAGCCGAACTGAGTTTCCTCCGGGCCCGCACCAGAGAAGATGACGCCTGCCAGCACGCCCGCCTGCTCGCACTGCTGAATGTGCTCAAATGCTGTTCGCGACGAGCGACCCTCAATAGCCGAGCGCCCCCAATTGATCGCCATGCCAACGCCCAGCTCGTGGCAAATCTCGATTTCTTGCTCGATGGGCAAGAATCCCTTTTCCGGTTTCTGCCCGTCCACAAACTTGTCGCAATGTTCAACGGCGATGCTCGCCCCGCACCAATCTTTGGCCAGTAGTTCCTCCAGCGAAGCACGGAAAGAATCCGCGCTGGCAATTTCGGGCGGCGCGGTATGCAACTGCACCTTGGAAATAACCTCGCGCCCGGTAGCGTCCGCAAGCGCGGCAACGGCGCTACGAATCTGCTCGGCAAAATTGAGCGCCGCCCGGCGGCTCTCGCTATCCGGAGAAGCTAGACCGAAGGCCGGGTTCTTCCCCACGTTCTGCATGGTGCCGGGAATCGCCGTGATGGCGTTGAAGATCCAGTTTTCCGCGAGATAGCTGGCGAACTTATCGGCCTCGGTGGCGATTTGGCCGGGGAACGGGATCTCCAGGCCGTCAATCCACTCCTTGCTTTGCAGTAACTCGTAGTATTCGCGGTGCCGATCGGGCTCCGGCAATGATGCGTATGCGCCAACAATGAACGGTGAAGTCATCTCAACCCTCTTCGGTTTTTCAGCAAGCTCGCTACCCAGCATTCGTGCCCCTAGCCTAGCCTTCGGCGCGCTCGGCCGCCTCTAACCAAGCAAGCTCCAGCTCCTCAATTTGTTCTTCTAGTTCGGATGCCTCGCGCGAAACGTCCGCGAGCGCCTCATAGTCCGTGCCCGCAGACAGTTCCGCGATTTTTGCGTGAAGCTTCTCGAGCTTCTTGCGCTCCTTGCCGAGCTGGCGCTCAATTCGCTGTGCCTCTTTATGAGCCTCGCGTTGGAGTTGCGAATCGGACTTCACCGGCTGGGCCGGTTCGCCGCCCAAAGCTTCGCCCGCCGAATGACGGCCCGCGCTACCTGAGCCCGCGCTACCTGCACCAGCATTACCAGCGGCATGAGCGCCCCCGGAGTGCCCACTCGCGCGCCCGCCGCGCCCGCCACCAGCGTGGCCATCGCCGCCCGCGAGCGCCGAAAACTCCAGATACTCGTCCACCCCGCCGGGCAAATCGCGCAGGCGCCCGCCAATCACCGCCATTTGCCGGTCGGTTACCCGCTCCAGCAAATACCGATCGTGGGAGACCACAATCAAAGTCCCCGGCCAGCCGTCGAGGAGGTCTTCCATCGAGGCCAAAGTATCCGTATCCAGATCGTTCGTTGGCTCGTCCAAAAGCAGCACATTCGGCTCACCCATGAGGATCCGCATGAACTGCAGTCGCCGGCGCTCGCCGCCGGAAAGCTCGGCCACCCGGGTCCAGGCGCGCTCGCGGGTAAAGCCCATGCGCTCGGTGAGGCGCGAGGCGGAAACGTCCTTCCCGCCAATCTCGATGTGCTGGGCCACCTCGGATACCGCTTCAACTACCCGCAGATCCGCGACCTGCTCCAGCTCCTTCGTATCCTGGGAAAGCTCCGCCAGCGCCACGGTTTTCCCGCGCTTTATGCGCCCCTCGCTCGGCTCGAGCTCCCCGGAAAGCAACCCGAGCAAAGACGACTTCCCGGCGCCATTGCGCCCCAGGATTCCCGTCCGCTCCCCCGGCGCGAGGAGCCAGGTAACATCGCGCAACACCGGCTCACCGCCGGGATACGCAAATGAGACGTCCTCCAAATTAATCACGGTTTTCCCGAGCCGCTGCGTCGCCATGCGGGTCAGCTCTACCGAATCGCGCGGAGCTGGCACATTGGCAATAATCTCTTCCGCCGCCTCAATTCGAAAGCGCGGTTTGGAGGTGCGCGCCGGTGCCCCGCGCCGTAGCCAGGCGAGCTCCTTGCGTAGCAGATTCTGGCGCTTCTCCTCGGCCACCGCGGCCTGGCGGGCACGCTCATTGCGCTGGAAGATATAGTCCGAATAGCCGCCGTCGTACATTTCCACATGACCGCCGGTGGGATTCCGCCCGTGCGCGCCGTCGGTGCCGGGCACGACTTCCCAGATTCGCGTCGCCACGCGGTCGAGGAACCAGCGGTCGTGGGTGACCACCACCAGCGCCCCACGCGGGTTCTTCCCGCCGAAGCGCCGTGCCGCGTAGTCGGCGAGGAAGGTAATCCCCTCCACGTCCAGGTGGTTGGTGGGTTCGTCGAGGACGACGACGTTCGCATCGCGCGTGAGCGTGCGAGCGAGTGCAACCCGCCGTCGCTGGCCGCCGGAAAGCTCGCGTACCCGCGCATCGAGGGAGATCTCCGGGAGCAGGCCGGCGTGCAGCTCGCGCACGCTCGCATCCGAGGCCCACTCGAATGTTGCCGCCTCGCCGTGAATGGCTTCGCGCACGGTGACGTCTGGGAGTTCGTCGGCCTGGGTGAGTAGGGCGATTCTTGCCTCGCGCGAAGTGGTCACCACTCCAGAATCGGGGGCCACCGCGCCGGCGACGATTTTCAGAAGCGTCGTTTTCCCGCCGCCATTGGGCCCCACCACGCCAATGCGCGATCCGTCCTCGAGGGAGACCGAGACGTCCTCGAGAATCGGGCGCGATCCCAGGGAAATCGATGCGTTCTGAACCGAAAGCAAATGTGTCATGGAGGCCTTTCTAGGGTGAAGAAGTTTTAGTTGCTGGGGGCCGTAGAAGCGACGGCGATGCGGGCGAAGTCTTCAATCCCGAGCTTTTCGCCGCGTAGCGAGGGGTCGATTCCCGCCGCACGGATGATTTCTTCGGCGTGGGCGGCGCTTCCCGCCCACCCGGCGAGCGCGGCTCGAAGGGTTTTCCGGCGCTGGGCAAAAGCGGCGTCGACGACGCCGAAGACCGCTTCGCGATCGGCGAGTCCATCGAAACCTGGCAACGCTTCCAAACCCTCACCTTCCCGGCGCGTGAAGGCCACCAGGGCGGAATCCACATTCGGCACCGGCCAAAAAACGTTGCGGGAAATCTTCGAGCCGCGGCTCACCTCCGCATACCAGGCGACTTTCGCAGAAGGGACGCCGTAGGTCTTGCTCCCGGGGCGGGCGGCAAGACGATCGGCAACTTCAAGCTGCACCATCACCAGCGCCGAGCGAATACTCGGGAACCGCTCCAGCACCGTGAGGATAATCGGCACCGCCACGTTATAGGGCAAATTCGCTACGAGTTTGCTCGGCCCAGAAATGTTTCCCACCTGGTCGGCAGCCGTTTCCTGCGAATTTCCGCTTTCACCCACCGCATCGGCCAGCGCCGGGCGCGCGAGCGAGGCGGGGCCCTGAAGTTGCATGGCGTCCATAAGGGTCACGGCAAAGGCACCGTCGGGAACCCCGTGCTGAGCTAAGGTATGCGGCAACGCGGCCGCGAGCGCGGGATCAATTTCAACCGCGGAAACATGAGCTCCAGCCTCGAGAAGCGCCAGGGTGAGCGAGCCCAGGCCCGGCCCGACCTCGAGCACATAGTCGCCCGGCTCCACGCCCGCCTCGCGCACAATTTTGCGCACGGAACCGGCGTCGGTCACAAAGTTTTGCCCCAAAGTTTTGGTAGGGCGAATGCCGAGCCGATTCGCGAGCTCACGGACGTCAGAGGGAGTAAGCAACGAGATTTGAGAGTTTTTCATCGCCCTCAAGTCTAGATTGATTAGCCGCCTGGCGCGTCTTTAGTACCAGCCCACCCGGTTGGAGTGACCAAGAGCGCCGCACGGCGTGCCGTACCGGCCCTGGATGTAGCCGAGCCCCCACTTAATCTGGGTGGCGGGGTTGGTGCGCCAGTCCGCTCCGGCCGAGGCCATCTTCGAGCCCGGCAAAGCCTGCGGGATGCCGTAAGCACCCGAAGAGCGGTTCTGCGCCTGGTAGTTCCATCCCGATTCGCGCTGCCACAGCGTAGCCAGGCAGGAGAACTGATCCGAGCCCCATCCATACGAGGAAAGCATTCCCGCCGCAATCTCCTGGGAAGTTCCGGCCGGCACCGGGCTGGCGGTTCCCACCGCTTCCTCGCCCGAAACACCGGCGTCGGACGCGCTGGCCGAGGCGGCAACGGTCGCGGGATTGGCGGTACCGACCCGCACAACCTCGTCCACCCGCTCCTGCTTTTGCACCGTGAAGCGCAGCGTGCGGGAGGTTTCAACACCGTCCTCCACGCGCACCTGGTAAGCCTTCGTGGCGTGGCCATCCTTGCCTTCGGTTTCGACCACGCGCTTGCCCTTGGGGAGCGTATCGTCTTCCACCTCGTTGGTCACGTGAGCGTCCACAACGTCCTCGGTCACAATTGAGCGGTCCACGCGGGTAATCGAAACGGTGGCGCCGTCAATCACGGGAGTCGCAAGTTCTTGGGAGACGACGTCGTCTCCGTCAACCTGGATTCCCGCCTCCAGCAGTGCATCGTGCAAGGATGCGGCGGAGGTTTCAATGGTCTTGGACTGGCCCTCGAAGGTGAAGGTAATCGTCTTAACGGGTGTTGCCGCGGCAAGGCGTTGCGCGGGAACGGCGTCGTTGGAAGTGGTGGAAACCGAACCGGCAGCGAAGGCCACCGAGGGGGCGGCGATAAGCACCGAGACGACGGCGGCGGCTCCGCGACCCAGCAGTGACATTCCGCGCGGGGCGCTGGCGGCACGGCGGAAGCTCGAGCCGGCGGGCTTGGCGCTTAGGGCCTCACGTTCGGCCTGCAGGCGCGCGCGGCGTGAACCCGGCTTCGGGGCCTCAAGCTCGCCCTGGGCGATAAACGCCGAAATATTCGGGGTTTCTCCGGTGTGACGTCCCAAAACGTTCCTTCCAGAAAATCTTGACGCCGGCCTATGACGCCGGCTTTATAACAAACTGATATCGAGTGTAATCAAATCGTGATCTTCTGACTAGGTATTAGTGCCTAGCACAACATAAAGGGATAAGAAACTCGCCTCGCCGTGCGCGGGGTGGAACGGGAACGCGCGGGGCGGA
Source organism: Actinobaculum massiliense (assembly GCF_001457435.1). GTDB lineage: Bacteria > Actinomycetota > Actinomycetes > Actinomycetales > Actinomycetaceae > Actinobaculum > Actinobaculum massiliense. The sequence continues at coordinate 684,664 of NZ_LN881717.1, forward strand.
AGAGAAACGGATGCGGGCTGGAAACAGCGACGAGACAGAAACGGGTGCGGAACACAAACGGGATGCCGGGATTTTGTTGAGAATTCGCACCGAGCCGTGAATGTGTTTTAGATTGGCACCATGAGCGAAGAGGTTCCATTCGGAGATAACGCATCATCGACGGCACCAGCCGCCCGGCCAGGCGGCTATCAAAGTAGCGGCTACGACGCCGCGGCACATGACGGGTCGAGCTATAGCGCCGGCTCCTATCAAAGCAGCGGCTATTACGGCCCGGGACCTAACGGCGCGAGCTACGCTGGCCCGGGATCTAGCAACAGCGGGTACGGCAACGCTACACCGAGCCCCGCCGGATACGGCTACAGCAATCCTGACTACAACCGCGCCGCCCACAACAACACGGGCTACAGCAACGCAGGCTACAGCGTTGCTAACTACAACAGCGCCAACTACCAGGGCGCGCAATACGGCGATTCGGCCAAGCCGGCGAAAGTTCCGTTCTTGGCTCGGTTCTGCGCCGCGCTCAACCTCCTCCTCGCCCTCGCTTTGGGTATTGGCGCGGGGCTTTTGCCAGCCATTAGCGCCGAAATCGGCGGCGGGGCCGTCGCGCACGAAACGTTGCTCTCGACCCTCACCTACACCGACGCCACGCTCCCCTTCCTGCTGGCACTCGCCGGTAGTGCCTGCGCGGTGATCGGCGCCGTCTTTGGCCTTGCGACTCGCGGACTGGCGGGCCGCCTTGGCACGCTCCTGGTGATTTTGGGAGGCGGCGCCGGATCCGCCGCCATCTTCACCTTTATCCGCGCCGTTCCGGTGCAAGCCGCCCTCAATGCGGGCGCGTCGCTGAGCTGGGGACTGTGGGTAATGGTGGCGATCGTGGCGCTTTTGCTCATCTTGGGGGCGCTACAAATGATTTACATCGGCAAAAAGGCCCAGCGCTAGCCAACCACTGGCCGCAAGCGGTTACCTCACCGGCCACAGGCTCTTATACCCCGTAAACCGCGCGGGAGTTATCGCTGATTTGCTGGCACCACTCCGCTAGGTTCGCTCCGCGTAGATCCGCCATGAAGCGCACGGTGTAGGCCACCGCATAGGGTGCATTGGGGTGGCCTCGCCACGGCTGGGCGTTGAGGTACGGCGCGTCCGTTTCAGCCAAAATCAGTTCCGGTGGCAGGCGCAAAAACGCCGCCCGGAAATCCTCATTCGCCGGGTACGTCACATTCCCGGCGAAACTCGCGTACCAGCCATTTTCGGCCAGTACATCCGCCATCTCGGCATCCCCGGAATAGCAGTGGAAAACGGTCTTTTCCGGGGCGCCGTCCGCCAGCAAAATATCAATGACGTCTCGGTGGGCCTCACGGTCATGAATCTGCATGGGCAGGCCCATTTCCTTCGCAAGCGCAATATGCATCCGGAAAGCCCGTTTCTGCGCTTCTTCCCCCGCTTGCGCGGTGCGGAAATAATCCAGGCCGGTTTCTCCGATAGCAACGCAGTGCTCGTCGGCGGCTAGTTCCGCTACCAGGCCGACGGCGTCTTCCAGGGAATACCGCCGTTGCTCTTCACTTGGCTGATGATCAATTCCATCCGGCGAGGATTCGACCACCCCGGCATGCAGGGCTGCATCATTGGGATGGATCGCGAGTGCGGCGGAAATCTGCCCCGGGAACGCTGCGGCAAGCTCGAGCGTGGGCCGCAAGGTTCCCACTTCGCAACCCGAGGAAATCGCGTGGCGTACTCCGGCCAGCTCCATTCGCCGTACTTGCTCGCCACCCGAAAGCGGCCGACCATCCTCCCCGCTGCCATCCGCGCTATTGGGATCGCCCTTCACCGCAATATGAGTGTGGTTATCTACCACTTCAACCGGCAGCGCCTCCGGGATATCGGGGAAAATATGCCGCTTCGACTTCTTTGCCATCACTATCCTCCTCGGGATTTCGCATTACCGTCAGCTTCGCACCCGCCCGGTTACTACGCACTCCCAGACGGCTCCGCCGTTACTATTGTCCGCCTGACCAAACGCGAGGTGCGGGGCAGCCCCCTGCCCCGCACCTCGCGCATGCATCTGGCCCGGCTTTACTCGGCCGGCTCGCCCAAGCCCAGGCGCTCCAGTTCTTCCTCGACCACGGACGGATCGAGCTTCTGGAAGGCGGGCTTCGGCTTAGAAATCAGGACGCCCGGCTTTACTTCCACGCGCTCCCACGGATGGAGGTCGGTGTAGTCGCCGGTGATAATCGGGTATTCCTTGCCCGAATCCAGATCGGTTGCCTCCACCAGTTGCGGCATCGGGGCGATATCCCCCTGACCGCCCAGTACGCGGTCAATCGCGTTGGAGGAATGCGGCAGGAAAACGCACATCATGGTGTTGAGGTCAGAGACCACCTGGATGAGGGTATTGAGCACCGTGGCCAGGCGCTCGCGCTGCGATTCGTCCTTCATCTTGAAAGGCTCGGTGGTGGAAACATAGGCATTCGCCTCCCCCACCAGGCGCATAATCTCAGATAGCGCCGCGCGCTGATGGTGGTTGGCGATGTTATCGCCCACCGTGGCAAATCCGGCTTCTACTGCATCGAGCAGATTCTGGTCGATCTCCTCACGCTGGCCGGGCGCCGGGATTTCCCCGAAGTTCTTCGCGATCATCGCGGCGGTGCGGTTCACCAGGTTGCCCCAGCCTGCCACCAGCTCAGAATTATTGCGACGCACGAACTCGGCCCAGGTGAAGTCGGCGTCGGACGTTTCCGGGCCGGCAATGGAAATGAAGTAGCGCAGGGCGTCGGGCTGGTAGCGCTCCAGCACATCGCGCACATAAATCACCACGTGCTTAGACGAAGAGAACTTCTTGCCCTCCATGGTGAGGAACTCGGAGGCCACAACCTCGGTGGGTAAATTCAGCTTGCCCAGCTCCCCGGGCTCGCCGCCGCCCTCGCCCTCGCCGTTGTAGGCAAGAAGCTCAGCCGGCCAAATCTCCGAGTGGAAAACAATATTGTCCTTGCCCATGAAGTAGTAGCTGAGGGCCTGCGGATCCGTCCACCATTTCTTCCAGTCGTCGGCGCTGCCCGTGCCGGCCTTCTCGCGGCGGCGCGCCCATTCAATCGATGCAGACAGGTAGCCGATCACGGCGTCGAACCACACATACAAGCGCTTGTTCGGCTGATCTTCCCAACCCGGCACCGGGATACCCCAGCTAATATCGCGAGTCATCGCGCGCGGGCGGACGTCTTCCAGCAGGTGCTTGGAGAAGGAAATAACGTTCGGACGCCAGCGTCCGTTTTCCTCCACCCGGTCCAGCCATGATGCCAGCGACCCGGCGAGGGCGGGCAGATCTAAGAAGTAATGCTCGGTTTCCTTGAAAATCGGGGTTTTGCCGGAAACCTTGGAGAGCGGATCAATGAGGTCTTGCGGATCGAGCTGGTTACCGCAGTTATCGCACTGGTCCCCGCGAGCGCCGTCAGCCCCGCAAATTGGGCACGTGCCCTCAATATAGCGATCCGGCAGGGTGTTGCCAGTTTCCGGGTCAATCGCCACCGGGGTTTGGCGCACCACCATGTAGCCGTTATCGCGGCACGTTTCGAACATGGACTGCACCACGCGCTCGTGGTTCACGGTGGTGGTGCGAGTGAACAGATCATAGGAAAGCCCCAGACCCACCAGGTCTTCCACAATAATGCGGTTATTACGGTCGGCGAGTTCTTCAGGGGTGACGCCTTCTTGGTCCGCGGCCACGAGGATCGGGGTGCCGTGCTCGTCCGTTCCGGAAACCATCAGCACGTCCTCGCCCTTCATTCGCATGTAGCGAGAAAAAACGTCGGAGGGGACGCCAAAACCGGCTACGTGTCCGATGTGGCGTGGGCCGTTCGCGTACGGCCAGGCAACTGCGGAAAGAATATGCGTCATGGGGATAACCCTACCCGCGTTACCAAAACCGCACCTATTTCGCGGCGCGCGTGTGAGCGCCGTATCAGAACCGCAGTAACTTCCGGCGCGCTCGCCTTGCCCGCCCGCGAGCGTCCGCGTCCGCCCGTGAGTCCGCCAAGAGCGTTTACCGAGAATTTACTGAATCGCCAACCTATGTTTCGTAGAATTTGAATGAAATTCCTGGTGGTGGCCCCAGAGGAAGGCGGATGCGATCGTGAGCGACAGCTGGGAGTTCTTCCCTTTCCTGAACGACGACGAAGCTGAGTCCACTTCTGCTTCGGGCGGGAGCGCATGGTCAAGCCAGCCTTTCGATAACAAATCGGGCCGCGGAAACTCATCCGCTTTCGGAGGCCGCGCTGGCCGCCCGGCCAAGGATGCCCAGGAAGCCTGGGAGCGCGGCAATGCCTGGCGTGGATCGGGCCGCAAAAAGCGCGACGCCTTTGGTGATCCCCTCCCCGGCCAGCGCCGCGGCTTTATGGGCAGCCTCTTTAACAAGGTGAAGGAAATTGGCAACTCCCTGACCGACGATGATTCTCCCGCCGAGCACCGGCCAGCGGGCGGCGATTGTTCTGGTGCCGGTACGCACTCCGCATCCCGCTCCCACCTCGCATAAAGACGAAGAAATCGATAACTCATTTATGGATATGTTCGTTGTCCCGGTGACCCCGGACTACGCGGACAAGGGCCTGTTGGCAACCAAAGACTGGGACGATGGTACTCGCTGGTACATTGTTGACCTCACCACCGGCAACCTAGAAAACGAATTCAATCCGCGACCCGAAGATACTTACCGCTGGATTGGACTGCCGGTTATTACCGATCAGGGCCTGTGGTTCCCCGACGTCGACATGCTGGTGACGCCCGATGGGCAAGCGCAGGCGGCCCCGCACGGAGCCGCTTACGGCCACCGCCTCCGGATATACCTCTACGGAGATAAGGCGCCCTCCTTGGAAACAGTGGAGCGCGCCCTGCAATCAATTGTGGATGACGATCCCGCCCGCACGAAAAGCACCTCCGGTGAGCTGTTTTATTCGGATTCCGCCGTCGCCCTAAGGTTGCGCGGTAGCGACGACGCCGCGAGCTACGAACTCTGGCGCGATAGCAGCGGCACCGATATCGCCACTCCGCAGCGCGTCACCTCCAAGAACGCGCAGGCCTTTGTGGCCGGGGAATTACTGGTGGAAGTTTCCGAGGACGGCGAGGAGGCCCGAATCATTTCCCTCCTCGATCCGAATAATCGCGCAGATATAGACGGCAACCCTACGCACTTTGGACCGCGCAACGCGGTGGTGCGCACGGATGGTAGCGGCGTCGTACTTTTGCGCGCCAGGGACTAACGCTGGGCAAACCTCCGTAGAATGCCGCTATGAGCACTGATTCTCCGTTGCATTTGCCGCGCCGCAAACGCGCCCGCTGGGCGTCACCCGGCCCGGATTTGGAAACCCTCGCCGCACTGGAGAAAGCCGCGGAGGAAGAGGTAGCCCGGAAATTTGCACAGCCCGGGCCGGTGCGGGGGTATCCGCCGGACGTCGTCGTCGTACACGGCGACCCGGAAGAGACACAAAAACAGCTTCAGGCTGCGCAAGAGCAGGTGAACGAACTGCGCCACTCCGATGAGCGGCGCCCTCCATTCCCGCGGCGTCGCCCGCGCCGGAGCGTCTAGCCAAGCGCCCCCTTTCGGGTAAAATCGTCAGCGACACCGTGCGGCGCGAAGAGCGGGCCGCGAGGCTACTGTAAAGCAGGAGAAAAATGGCAGAGGACGTGCGGGCGCTAATTATTGTCGATGTGCAACCCACCTTTTGCGAGGGCGGCGCGCTCGGTGTGAAAGGCGGAAACGCGGTAGCCGAGCGGATTGCGGATTTCGTAACGGATAACGCCGGGGAATACGACCTCATCGTCACCACGCAGGATTGGCATATCGACCCCGGTGCGCATTTCTCCGATCATCCTGATTTTGTTGATAGCTGGCCCCCACACGGAGTGGCCGGGACCGAGGAAGCCGAGCTCCACGAGGCAATTACCTCGCTTCCTATCGACGCCTCCGTGAAGAAAGGCGAGTACGCGGCCGCCTATTCCGGTTTTGAGGGGAAGGATCCGGACGGCACCACGCTGGAAGATTTGCTGCGCGACGCCGACGTGAGCTACGTGGACGTGGTGGGAATTGCCGAATCGCATTGCGTGAAAGAAACCGCTATTGATGCGCGCCGCGCCGGCTTTGTGACCCGCGTATTCTCAGACCTCACGGTTCCCACGTCTGAGGAACTGGGCGTTTTGGCACGCCGCGAAATGGATGAGGCTGGCGTTGATCAGCTCGATTCGGCGGACGCTTTCGGTTTCTATGAAGAGGAAGAAGAAGTTCCGATCCCCGGCGACTACGACTACTTCGATCCGAGCGCGGAAGAAGCGGGTGATTCGGCAGAATCCGAAGACTACGACGTTTATAACGACGACGATTTCGATGACTATGAGGAGTACGACGCCGCTGAGGACGCGGATACGCCGGGTGCTCCCGCCTCCGTCAGCGAAGGCCGGGTAGAGGAATTCGACGACGAACTCGACGGGCTAGACGATCTGGGTCTCGACGATTTCGACGATCTTGACGTCGACTTCGACGCGGATTTCTCCGCCGAAGTGTCCGAAGACGATTTCGATTTCTCCGATATCGACGTCGACCCGCTTCACCCCAAAAAGTAGGGAGCGCTAGCTTTCTTCGCTCGTCGCGGCGCGATACAGCTCGTTTTTGCGAAGCCCGGTTCGCGCGGCGACGAAACCCGCCGCATCCTTGCCGCGCAAGCCGAGCGCGGCAAGCTCTTTGACGTCCGCAACCGCGCGCTGGAAGGCGAGCCGGGATTTTTCTTCCCCGTCCGCGCCCTCAATCACGATCACGATCTCCCCCAGCACATCCTGGGCGAAGCGCTCGGCGAGCTCGCCAAGGCTCGCGCGCACCACTTCCTCGTGGGTTTTGGTGAGCTCACGGCACACCGCACCTCGCCGTTCCGGACCAAAAGCTTGCGCCAAGGCGCGCAGGGATTCGGGCAGGCGGCGCGGGGACTCGAAGAAGATCATGGTGCGGCTTTCCGGTGCCAACTCGGCCAGGTATTCGTCGCGTTCGCGCTCTTTGCGCGGCAGGAATCCCTCGAAGCTAAACCTGTCACTCGCCAGGCCGCTGGCCGCCAGGGCGGTGAGCACCGCCGAGGGGCCCGGCACCACCGTCACCGGGATATCGGCTTCGCGAGCGCGCACGACCAGCCGGTAGCCCGGATCGGAAACAGCCGGCATTCCCGCATCGGAAACCATGAGGATATGCGCGCCCTCGCGGGCCAAGTCGATAAGGTAGGGCCCGCGCTCGGCCTCGTTGTGCTCATAGTAGGAAAGCAGGCGCCCGCGCGGTTCAGTATCGAGGCGCGCGGCCAAATTGAGTAACCGACGCGTATCTTCAGCGGCGATCACATCCGCGGTTGCTATTTCCGCGCGCAGGCGCGGGCTGGCGTCGCCGTCGTTACCAATGGGGGTAGCCGCTAAAACAATTGACCCGGTCATGGGTCCAGTTTAGAGGGGCTCGCCCCGCTTGTCGGTGCACCCCGATAGAATCCCCTCGTGAGTGTGCATGGATCAACACAAACTCCCGCAGCAGAAAACGACCACCGGAGCGCCGCCGCGCCGGCGCGCTCCACGGCCAAACGTGTTCGCCCGCCGGCCGCAAGGTTGCGCCCGCAAGCCGCGCGCGCCTACGAAGATGAGCTTCGCGGCCGGCTGGGGCTTGCTCCGCTCGGCAGGGATTTCCTTTCCCGCGCCCAGGCTCGTACGGGATGGATTATCACCGGCGTTGTTGCCCTCCTCGCCGCCCTCATTCGTTTTATTCGCCTCGGCTACCCACCGCGGCTTATTTTCGATGAGACGTACTACGTGAAGGGCGCCAACTCCCTGCTCCGCCTCGGCTACGAGGCCGATTGGGAAGGCGGAAACGAAAACGATCCGCTTTTCGCCGCGGGCGACTATTCCATGCAAAAAACCGGTGGCGATTACGTGGTCCACCCGCCGCTCGGCAAATGGATTATGGCATCCGGCCAGGCCATTTTCGGCCAGCAAAACGGATTCGGCTGGCGTTTTGCCACCGCGCTTATCGGGGCCGCCACGGTGATTCTGCTGGTCCGCGTGGCCCTGCGTCTTTTCAACTCCCCCGCCCTCGCCGGATTTGCGGGCGCGGCGATCGCGCTCGACGGCATGGGCATCGTCATGTCTCGCACGGGCCTACTCGATAACATCCTGGCATTCTTTATTCTCGCGGGTTTCTGGGCGATCCTTCGTGATCGCGACGCCGCCCGCGCCAAGCTAGCCCATCGAGTGGCCACGGGCCAGATACGTGCCAACGCCACCCCGGCTGATCCGTGGGGTCCGGCAGTGCATACCCGGCCCTGGATTTTGGCCGCGGGTGTGCTGCTGGGAATGGCGTGCGGAGTTAAATGGTCCGGCTTTTACCCCGTAGCGGTGTTCGGCGTCGTCGTCTTCATCTGGGGAACGCTCGCGCGCCGAGCCGTGCACACCCGCCTGTGGTTCGGCGCCGGTATTTTCCGAGAGGGCCTGCCCGCTTTCCTCTGGCTGGTTCCCGCTTCGTTGCTTACCTACCTGGCGGCGTGGATTCCCTGGTTCGCCAACCCCAACGGCTTTATGCGCTCGTGGACGCCGGAGCAGGTGGCGGCTGATATGACGAACTACAGCGCACCGCAGTTCTCCTTCCTGCCCGACGCCTTTAACACTTGGCTGGCCTACCACGCGAAAATGATGGAGTTCCATACCCACCTTTCCTCCGAGCACACCTACATGTCTCAGCCGTGGGAGTGGCTGGTGCAGTGGCGCCCGGTCTCCTTCTATTGGGTGGGAAGCGACGACGAAAAGATGAAGGAGGCGTGCGGCGCGGGCCGCGAATGCGTGGAGGCAATCACCTCGGTGGGCAATGTGGCCGTCTGGTGGCCGGCACTCCTGGCGCTCGGGGTGGTACTTTTCGCCGCTATTGTGCGCCGCGACTGGCGCGCCGGCGCGATCCTCGCGGGATACCTCGCCACCTGGGCCCCCTGGCTGCTCTACAGCAACCGCACGATTTTCCAGTTCTACGCCGTCGCGCTTTTGCCCTTCGTCTGCCTCGCCCTGGCTTTTGCGGCCGGCTACGTCACCGGCTCGCTGGGCCGCCCGCGGGCGCGGAGACTGCCGCTACCCGTGGTGGTTGGTAGCTCGCTTAAGATCGACGACGGCGTCTGGCAGCCCGTCAAGCGTCCGGAATCGCCGGTGAGTGGTCAGGACGTTATGGTTATGCCGGTGGCATACCCCTACCGGGCTCGCCATCACCAGGCTGCCGGCCTGGTCGGCGAGCACGCGGCTGGCGAGCACGCGACTGGCGAGCACGCGACTGGCGAGGTCGCGGTCGAGCAACACCCGGCAGGAGCGCACGCGATCGAGCAACACCCTGCCGACCAACACTTGGCCGGCCAGGATTCGATCAATGCAATGCCGTGGTGGCACGCGGAGCTCACCTCCTCCGGGCGCACGCTCCTTATTGGCGGCAGTATCGTCATCGCGATCTTCGCCGCCTTCTGGTATCCGATCTGGACGGGAATGACGGTTCCGCGATGGTTCTGGCAAGCCCATATGTGGCTCCCAAGCTGGATTTAGCTTCCGCGCTGACCTCCAGGCGAGGGTCGCTGGCCCTGGCTCTGGCGTGCTGGCCTTGGGCCCTAATGCGCAAACGGCGCGGACCAGCGGGCATTGCGGCCGGGTTGCCACTACGAGCCGGTTTCGGGCCAGGCGGGCGCGCAAAATCCGATGTCACAAAAGCAAAATGACGTCAGCAACTTGGTGCAAGTTTTCAGAAAACTCCCAGGGGCAAGGAAAAAACTAGAGCGAGTTGAGGGAGGAACGGCAGAATTTGACCCGCGCGGTGCGGGGTGGCGTTCCCTCCGGAAGAGGTACGAGGAGAATCCAAATGAGCACATCTAGTTCGTCTGGCGAGTGGGAGCCGCAGGGCCAGTCCGGGGCAGAGGGAAATTCTGACGCTCACGGCCAGTCCGATGCGAATCGCTACGGCTCCGGGAGTAGCTACGGCACAAGCCCGAGCGGCTCCACCTACGGGTATGGCCAGAGCAGTAGCTACGCCAACCAATACAGCGGCGCAAGTGGCCAATATGGGAACCAGAGCGGCCAGTACGGAGCTGATTACCGCGGCAACTATGCCTGGCAGGGGCAGGACGCGCGCTACTCCAACCCGAACTACCAGTACGGTTCCAACTGGAATCAGAACAATCCGTTCCAGAGCCAAGGACCTTACGGCTACCCGCCGATGGCCGCCACCAAGCAAAAGAAAACGGTTTCGCGAGGCTTTGCCGCACTCCTAGTGGTGATTGGTATGGTCTTTGCGCTCCTGGCCGGAACGAGCTTGGGCTACTTCGGCCTAGCCGGCTCCGGCCAGTCACATACTCAGTCCTCCGATCGCTGGCTCACCCCATCCGAAGATTCAAATTCTGAGTCGGGAATTGACGGGCACGAATGGGGCCCGTCCAACGGTAATCCGGTCGATCCCTATATGCCGGTTCCCGATTACGAGCCTTCGTCGAACGGTTCAACCCCGGTGCAACAGGGTAAGAAGGTACAGACCCCCGGCGTCGTCCTCATTAACACCACCCTGAGCGCGGGCCTAGGCGCCGGCACAGGATCGGTTCTCACCGAAGATGGGCTGGTGCTGACCAACTACCACGTGGTCATGGGGTCGAATTCGGTGCGCGTCACCGTTCCCAGCACTAACAAGACCTACGAGGCAGAGGTGGTAGGCCACGACGAACGCCATGACGTGGCGGTGCTTCAACTCAAGGACGCCTCCGGATTGGAGACCGTCAATATCTCCAACTCGCGCGTTTCCCAAGGTGACAAGGTGGTAGCGGTTGGAAACGGCAACGGCCAGGGCTACCTCACCGCTCTGGAAGGCACCGTGACCGGCACCAACGAGAACGTGGAGGTGCAAGACGAAAACGGTGGCTCTTCCGAGCGCCTCACCGGCCTGATTCGCACCTCTGCGGACATCGTTCCTGGCTACTCCGGCGGACCGCTTTTTGACGCGGACGGCAATGTGGTGGGCATGAACACCGCCGGTAACCTCGGCTCTACCTCCGAAACCGCCTATGGCTGGGCCATCCCCATCCAGCAGGCCATCGAGATCGTGGACCAGATTCGCGCCGGTAAGGAATCGGATACAGTGCAAATCGGCCGCAACCCCGCGCTCGGCGTCACGATTATTGGAAGCCAGCAGGGCGCCTCGGTGCAGTCCGTGCAAAGCGGTTCGGGCGCTGAAGCAGCCGGAATTCGCCCGCGCGACATTATCACCGCGGTGGATGGCAACAAGCTGACGAACGCCTCCGATGTTGCCAAGTACATTCGCGGCAAGAAGATTGGTGACACCATCAAGGTCACCGTCATCCGCGGTACCACCGGCGAGCAGGAAACGCTCGAGGTCAAGCTCACGGCCTCACCGATCAACTAAGCGCGGCGCGGTTTGCGCCGGGCAATCTCGCGGCCGGCAGCCTCACGCCGAGCGACCTATCAATAATCTCGGGCTAGATGCACGCGGCCCCGGTTGGAAACAATCTTCCAACCGGGGCCGCTTTACATTCAGCCTGCGCGGACCACTCGTCCCGCTTCTAGTAGTTCCAGTGGCTCGAGCCCGCGAGTTGCCCGGCCGAGATTTTGTTCAGCCCGCCGGGCCACCCGAGCCACCGCGATCCAAGCCCTCGCCAGGCCCTACTTGGAGGCGATGCGGGCACCTTCGGCAAGAGCCTCAAGCTTGGCCCACGCGATCGAGGGCCAAATGCGCCCGCCCAAGCCGCAGTCCGTCGAGGCGATCACGCGATCCTGGCCCACAATGTCCGTGAACTGCTTAATGCGGTCGGCCACCAGCTCGGGATGCTCTACCACGTTCGTCGAGTGGGAAACCATGCCCGGGATGAGGATCTTGTCTTCCGGAAGGGCAACCTCACGCCAAATCTTCCACTCGTGCGCGTGGCGCACATTGGCGGCCTCGAAGGAGATTCCGCGCGCATCCACTTTGAGGACCTTGTCCACAATGTCGATGAAGGGGATGTCCGTGGTGTGCGGACCGTGCCAGGAACCCCAGCACACGTGCAGGCGCACCTGCGCCGGATCAATGCCCCGAAGCGCGTAATTGATCGCGTCAATTCGCACCTCGACCCAGCGCCGGTAATCATCCACCGGTGGTTCCGGATTGACCTGGTCCCATCCTTCGGCCAGCGAAGGATCATCGATCTGCACCGTCAGACCGGCGTCGGTAATGATCTTGTACTCTTCGTGGAGCGCATCGGCCATCGCGTAGACGATCTCGTCTTCCGTCTTGTAGTAGGCGTTATTGATACGCGCGGCGGATCCGGGCGAAAGCGCGGCAATAAAGCCGTCCTTGGCCTCCAGGCTGTTCGCCTTGAGCGCGCGCAGAGTCAGGTCTACGTCGCGCTGCGCGTCGGCCGCGCCGGTGTATGTGACGGCGTCGACGATGGTGGGCATGGTGCCCTCCTGCTTCTTGGCCTGGTGAATCCCCGATTCCGGATTGGTGTAGGCATCGCGGAACTTCACCCAGTCGCGCCGCTCATTGAAGGAGGCCAGCTCTACGGCTCCCCCGCCGGTGGTCACGCCGTCATGCAGGGCCTGATCGGAAAAGTCCAGACCGCCCAGACGCCCGAAGGAGTAGAACCACCACGAGCCGTAGTTCGTCACTTCCTTCATAATGTGGCCGTATTCGCCGTCGTTCACGATGTCGATGCCGAGGTCGTGCTGACGCTTGACCACATCGGCCACCGCCTCATCCAGATACGCGGTAAATTCCTCCCGGGGCATGTGAGCCGCTTTCGCGTTCGCAGCTAGAAGCGAATCAGGCCGTGGCAGTGAGCCAACGTGCGTGGTGAGAATTCGACTCATTGTTCTTCCTTTCCGGGTTCCGCGTGGAGCGGTTATATGTTTTGTGAAGGTGCGCGGGCGTGTTTTCCCGGGCATGTTTTTCCCGACGACGCCGCAGACGCACCCCGCCAGTTTGCCATGAGCACTTAACGGAGCCAAGAAATGATCCCGGCTAGCGGGATTGCGATCCACCATTTGAGACGCTCAGCAGGGCTTTTGGGCGAGCCGAGGCGCGGATTTCCGCGCCCGATGGGCCCTCTCGTGCACCCCCGCGCCACTCGGAGAGGAGACTGTGCACATCTGAGCCCATCGCCGCTTTAGAATTACCGGCGTGAAGAATCAAAACCACGTAAACCAAACCTCGCGAACCGGGCAGACACCTCGGCTCGCCGGAAATACCATCGGAACGAACGCCGGCGCTCCCGCCGGCATCGTAGCCAGCCCCGAAACCGCGCATCTACGCCGCGACCTCAAAAATCGCCATATCCAAATGATCGCCCTGGGCGGCGCCATCGGAACGGGGCTGTTCTACGGCTCCCACGCCTCCATTTCTCTCGCCGGCCCGGCCATCCTCCTCACCTATCTGGTAGGAGGCCTGGTGATTTACCTGGTCATGCGGGCACTCGGAGAGATGAGCGTCGAAGAGCCCGTGACCGGGGCCTTTAGCCACTACGCCTACGAGCACTGGAGCCAACGCGCCGGATTCGTTTCCGGCTGGAACTACTGGTTCAACTACATTTTTGTGGCCATGGCGGAGCTTTCAGTGGTGGGCCTTTACATCCAATACTGGTTCCCCACGGTTCCTACCTGGCTAACGGCAGCTTTCTGCTTGGTCTTCATTACCGCGGTGAACTTGCTGGGCGTGAAGACTTTCGGCGAGTTTGAATTCTGGTTTGCCCTTATCAAGGTAGCCGCCATTATTGGCATGATCTGCCTGGGCCTGGCGGTGATCTTCTTTGGTATCACCACCCCGGGCGGCGAGGCGCCTTCCTTCGCCCATTTGGTCAACCACGGCGGATTCTTCCCCAACGGCGTGAACGGCGCGGTTGCCGCGTTCGTCGTCGTCATGTTTAGCTTCGGCGGCATTGAGCTCATTGGCATCACCGCCGGCGAGGCGCACGAACCGAGGAAGTCCATCCCCCACGCTATCAACGCGGTGATTTGGCGAATTCTGCTCTTCTACATCGGCTCGCTCGCCATCATTATGGCGGTGGTCCCCTGGGATAAGATCGACGGCCAAATGAGCCCCTTCGTGCAGATCTTCGACTCGGTAGGCGTGCAGTTTGCCGCGCACATCCTCAACTTCGTGGTGCTCACCGCGGCGCTTTCGGTGTACAACTCCGGCCTTTACTCGAACGGCCGCATGCTTTACTCGCTGGCGGAGCAGGGCAACGCACCGCGCATTTTCCTCAAGCTCTCTCCGCAGGGCACCCCTTACGTGGGTGTCTTGGTGAGCTCGGCGATCACGATTATCGCCGTGATCGTGGTGTTCCTCTTCCCGGATTTCGCCTTCAACTACCTGCTTTCGATCGCCCTGATCGCCGGAATTATCAACTGGACGATGGTGATCATTACCGAGTGGAAGTTCCGCTCCAAGATCGGGCCCGACGGCGTATCTCAGCTCGCCTTCCGCCTCCCGGGCGGTCGAGTTGCCAGCATCTTCGTGCTGATTATGCTCGCCATTTGCGTGGTGCTCATGACCACCCAGGCCGCCTACCGCGTGGCCGTGATCGTGGGGCCAATCTGGCTGGCGGTGCTTCTGGCCGGCTACGAGATCAAGACGCGCGTGGCCAAGCGAGGCTAACACCCTAGTTGCAGCGCTGGCATCGCAACAGCCAATCAAAACATACGAATGCGGGGTGAGGGCAAAAACTGCCCGCACCCCGCATTCTTTTATCAGACAGCAATAGCTAGCCGTTTTAGCTAGCCGGTTTCGTTCGGCTTTCTCGTAAGGCCTTGAGAGCCGGTTTAGAATTCGCCGTCGATCGGAGAATCAGCAACCACCTTGATATTCACGAACTCGTGAATACCCAGGTCAACGAGCTCACGGCCATAGCCGGAGCGCTTGACGCCACCGAAGGGGATATCCGAGGCGACGCCAGTCGGATGGTTGAGGTAGACCATGCCGGTATCGAGCTTGCGAGCCACTTCCTTGCCGTGCTCCAGATCCTGGGTGAATACCGAGCCGCCCAGGCCGTAAGGCGAATCGTTGGCCAGCTTGATGGCCTCTTCCTCATCCTTGACGCGGTAAATCTGGGAGACCGGGCCGAAGAACTCCACGTAGCGAGCCTTGGCACCTTCCGGAATATCCGTCAGGATCGTCGGCTGGAAGAAGCATCCCTTCTCCGGGAGCTCAATGCCGGCCTCTTCAGCGTGGGCACCCTCGGCGATGGCCTCTTCGAGCTGGGCCTGCAGATCCTTCTTGGCCTGCGCCGAGGAAAGCGGGGCGAGGTCAGTTTCGGGATCCATCGGATCGCCAGCCTTCAACTTCTTGACCCCCTCGCGATACTTCTCGAGGAATTCGTCGTAAACGGCGTCGACCACAATCATGCGCTTAGACGAGCAGCACACCTGGCCCGCATTCCAGTGACGGCCCATCACGGCCCACTCCACCGTCTTATCAATATCGGCATCCTCCAGAACGATGAAGGCATCGGCGCCGCCGAGCTCCATCGTGGACTTCTTCAGGTACTTGCCGGCGGTGGCCGCCACCGCGGCACCCGCACCTTCCGATCCGGTGAGGGCAACGCCCCGCACGCGATCATCGGCGAGCACGATATCGGACTGATCGTGGCTGGCGAAGATATTGATGAAGCCGCCCTCGGGAAGCCCGGCATCCTTCATCAGCTGCTCAAACTTCAACGCGCACTGCGGAACGTTCGAAGCGTGCTTGTAAATGAGGGTATTACCGGCCATGAGCTGGGGGGCCGCTACGCGAGCGAGCTGGTAGTACGGGAAGTTCCACGGCTCTACCATGTAGATCACGCCCTGCGGCTCGAAGTAGAGCGTCACGCTGTCCTTGCCGTACTTATCGGAAGGCAGGACGCGAGGCTCGAGGTACTTCTCGCCGTTCTTTACGTAATCTTCGAAGATTCCCACGCAGATATCGACCTCGAGCTTGGCCTCTGCCAGGGTCTTGCCCATTTCGGTGGTGATTATCTTGGCGTGCTCTTCGGCGTTGTCACGAAGAAGATCGGCCGCCTTCTGGAGCACGGCCTTGCGCTCTTCGAATGAGGTGCACTTCCAAGCCTGGAAAGCCTCGTCAGCCTTTCCAATCGCTTCCTTGACCTCATCGTCGGTAAGGGTTTCGAACTCCTTCTCGACTTCCTCGGTATAGGGGTTGGTTGTCTTATAAGCCATTGTTCACTCCCTTGTGTTGATGAACTTCCGGATATTTCCGTGTTATTTACGCCGGTGAGACGCCAAAACCCACCTCACCAGGCTAGGGCAAAGAGGAAATACCCTCATCCAAGGATACCGCGAACATTGCCAAGAACGTGACCTTCCTCTCATGGCGAGCAGGACGTTTCTCCCAGAACTTTCATGTGAAATCGCGTGAATTCGTCGAAAACTCCCAGGTTTCATCTTTACTTTCCACTTACTTTTCCCAGGGAGTTTCCATCCACATCCTGGACGAAATCTCATAAATTGTTTCGGACCACTTTAATACTAGTAATTCGCGCTCTTACCAGCACGAATGCATCCCACCGTCAATCCCACATTGGTCGGACGGGATTCACCATTGTCACGCGATGGATTGGAAAACAATGCAAAGAAAACCCTGGTGGCGGATAGGCGCATCTATTGCGCTAGCCGCCCTCGTTACGCCGGCAATTGCGCCGGTCGTAGCGGCAGATGAGACAGATGGGCCGGGTGGAACGACGCAGTCCGCTCAGGCGCCTACTACGGATAAAACTGCGCAAATCGGGGGAATTCGGCACGCGGACCCGGCCGCCAAGGCAGCGGTCACAGACGCGGCGCCCGAAGCGCCCAAAACGGTCTCGAAAGCCCAAATTGAAGAGCGATTCGCTGACAAACCCGAAGTTCTTGAGAAGCTAGAAAAGGCAGCGCACGATCTCGAAGCTACCCCCGGTGGCAATGAAGACTACAGTCGCGACGTCTTGGAGAAGCTCGGCCTAACCCCAGAAGACTTCATCATCTTCGACGACAACACGCCAGTAAACGTGATTGTCACGCTCAAGAATCAGCCCGGGACTCCGTCGTCGACGACGGAAGACAGCAATGTTGCCGAGCAGAATACTTTGCTCGCAAAGTGGAAGGACCAGTACGGTCTGCAGATCGACCGTCAGTTCGGCTACCTCTTCAACGGCTTCTCGGCCACCATGCCCGCGGGCAAGATGGTGGGTCTCGGCCTCGAGCCCGAGGTTCTTTCCGTCAAGCGCGAGCGTGTCTACTACCCCGTAGACAACGGTGAATCTCAACCTGCTGAACACGCTGCGCGCGACGAAATGGGAGCCTCCGAGGCTTATCGCGTAGCGGGTGCGGATGGCACCGGAACGGTCATTGCCATTATCGATTCCGGCATTGATCCCTCCCACCGCGATCTTCGCCTCGACGACTTCAGCAAGGCGAAGATTCAGAACGTTTCGAAGTCCGGCCCCTTCACGGAGAAGGTGCCTAATGGCTTCAACTATGCCGATCAAAGCTACGAAATCAAGGACACCGGCGATTCTCAGCACGGCCAGCACGTGGCGGGTATTAGCGCCGCTAACGGTCTGAACGAGGGCGAAACCTTCGAAGAGACGGGCCGCATCGAGGGCGTTGCACCGAACGCGCAGCTCTTAGCAATGAAGGTGTTCTCCAACGGTGGTGGCGGCGGGGCCTCCGACGGAGACATTATCGCCGCCATCGAGGACTCGGTGAAGCTGGGCGCAGACGTTATGAACCTCTCGCTCGGCTCGGCGAATGGCCATTATGAGACCTCGACAGGTACCGCCGTTGCGGTACAGAAGGCGCGCGAAGCGGGCGTTTACGTGGTCATGGCCGCGGGGAACGATGGATTGAACTACTCCCCCGGCGGCGGAATTGATGATGTTCTGGGCATGATTGACGACGGCACGGTTGGTAGCCCGAGTACTACCGACAGCGCACTCTCGGTTGCCTCAATCAATAACAAGGTCTCCACTCAGCAGGCCGCTTTCGTCAATACTGACGGTGAAGAAGCGTCCATCCCCTGGTCGCAGCAGACCGGGACCGCAGATGGTAAGGACTACCCGGTGGTCAGCGCCGGAAAGGGTAACCCCGAAGGGTTCGTGGGCGATGCCCAAGACCTCACCGGCAAGATCGTTTTGATCGAGCGTGGAGGAATCACCTTTGGTGAGAAGTTCACGAACGCTGAGGAGCGTGGAGCTGCCGGCATCCTCGTCTACGACAACGCGAGCGAGGGTTCCTTCCTGGGCATGGCTGGCTTGGAAGAGATCACCGTTCAGGGCGGTTCTATTCGCCGCGCCGACGCAACGAAGATCATCGCCGATATTGAGGCCGGTAAGACGGTCAAGATGCGCCTCACCAATGGAACCGAGAGCATTCCGAACGAGGGAGCCGGCGAACCGTCGAGCTTCAGCTCATGGGGCGCGACCTCAACGCTCGACTTCAAGCCGCAAATCTCCGGCATCGGCGGGCAGGTGTACTCGTTACAGAACGACAATAAGTACACCACCATGGATGGCACTTCGATGGCCTCTCCGAACGTGACCGGTACGGTTGCGGTTCTGCAGGACTACTACAAGGACAAGTTCCCGGGTAAGTCCGCCACTGAAACGAACGACCTTCTGGAGCAGGCGCTGGCAAACACCGCCGAGATTCCGACGAATGCGAAGGGAGTTCCCTTCGCTCCGCGTCAGGTTGGCGCGGGCTTGGCTCGAGTTGATCTCGCCGCCAAGACCGACGTGACCGCAACTGTGGAAGGGAGCCCCTGGGTTGCTCTTCGCCAGATCGGTGGCCCCGTTTCCTTCAAGGTGACCCTGACCAACCACGGTACACAGCCGGTTGGTTACACCATTCCAGCTCAGCAGGTCATTAACGAATCTAACGCGCCGGGCGAAGACACCACCACGGTTATTTCCGCCGAGTCGCTGAAGGCAAATGCCTCCACCGTTGAGGTTCCCGCGGGTGAGACGCGCGAGGTTGTTTTCACCCTCACGCCTGATATTCACTCTGGTGACCACTTCATTGAAGGCTGGGCTCGCTTCGTCTCGGCCACCGACGGTGCGCCGGATATCTCCGTTCCGTACCTCGGTTTCGTGGGTGACTGGAACGCGGAACCGATCGTCTCCGCGCCCGGCCAGGACATCTTCGGCATCAAGGCATCTACAAACCTTCTCAGCAAGGTGTCCTTCTTGGGCAATCTTCCGATGACCGGTATGGTTTTCTGGCTCTCGCCCAACGGCGATGGTTTCTTCGATTCGGTTTTCCCGAGCTATCTGCTTTTGCGTAACGCAACGGATGCCGAGTACGAAGTCCTCGATGCTGATGGCAACCTCGTGAAGAAGCTGGGCCAGGAGCAGGAGCTCCGCCGCTACCCCTTGGGTAAAACGCTCGCGGCCAAGGCTCAGACCTTGAACAACGCGACGAGCGCGGCCTTTGACGGTAAGGTTTACGATCCGCAAACGGCACGCGATGTGCCGGTGGCGGACGGTGTTTACACCTACCGCATCAAGACCCGGCTCGGACCTGACTTCGAGTGGCAGAACACCGATATGCAGTTCGGCGTCGACGCAACGCCGCCGGAGATTTCCATCTCGGATGCCCGCGATGGAAAGGCAACCGTCACTGCTTCGGACGCGACGTCGCCCCTAGTAGGTAGCCCCACCGTCAAGGACCCGAACGGCAAGAAGCTCCCTGTAACAAAGGTGGACGTTAACACCTGGGAGTTCCCGGTTGAAAATGGCCTTGAATACGTGACCGCCTCTATCGATGACAGCGGCTTCAATACCGCGTACGCGGGTAAGGTCTTCGCCTCTCGAGGGCTCGTGGTTTCGAACACTTCGGCGATCGATGGCCAGATTCTCGGTCCGTCGTCGTCACCGGTTCAGTCGAACGGCGACGTTTACATCGAGGGCGTTATTGCCGGCGACATCGCAAAGGCCACGGTCAACGGTAAAGAACCGATCATCTTCAAGAACGGCCAGTTCGCCACCTTGGTGACCCCGACCGAAGGTGAGCAGACAGTGACCGTCGTCGGGTACGACGCAGAGGGCACCGAAGTGGCCCGCAAGGCACTGACCTTCACCTACGACTCCCAGCCCCCGACCCTTGATATCACCAATGTGAATGAAGAGGGGCAGGCAATCGTGGGAGAGGACAACACGGTCACTATCGAAGGTAAGGTTACCGACGAACGCGAAGGCGCCGATCTGAGCGTAAAGGTTGGCGTCCAGGATGCGGAGGTAGCCGCGGATGGAACATTCAGTGCAACCGTCACCGTCAGCGCTCGCGCTACGTCGGTCACCGTCGCGGCCAGGGATGGCGTGAATGTAACCACCCGGACGGTCCTGCTTGCCGGCCGCAAGGCTCCGGCACCTACGAAGTTCACCGCCCCCACCTACAACAACATGGAATGTGAGGGCCTCACGTTCTGCTTCATCTACCCGCCGCAGGATATGTCTAACGGCACGGTGACGATTACCGGAAAGATCAACAGCCCGCTTTCGGAGTTCACGATCACGCCGGAGAATCGCGCCAATGATGACGGCACAATGATGGATCCCGAACCAATCCCCGCGACGATCAATGAGGACGGGACTTTCGAGATCACCGTTCCTCTGAAGACGGGTGTCAATCACGTTCGCATGAAGATGGTTGATGCTGAAGGTGTGACGCGTCTGGACGCGGCGGTTTCGCTGCTCGCCGACGCGGAGCTGCCTACCATCAACTTCACCGAACCGAACCTCGTGAACGGAACCTTGTTCACGAACAAGGACGCGGTGACCTTCGCCGGCGCTATCGAGGATGACGGCTGGGGCTACACGCTCTCGATCAACCGCGATATCGTCTCCAAGTTCTTCGGCCAGGACAGCTGGGCCGGAGGCAAGAACCGTCAAGAGTTCTCGCACGAAGTAAAGGTTGCTGACGGCGATCGGATCCTCGTGTTCGCATCGGACTTCTTGGACCGCACTCTGGCATCCGTGATCCCCGTCGTCGTCGACAAGGTTGCCCCCGAGGTGACGATTGACGGCATCGAGCAGAACACGCTTCTGCGTGAGAACAAGACCGCCACGGTAACGGCCAAGGATCCGAACCTCGCTTCGCTCCGCGTCACTATCGACGGTAAGGAAGTGAGCCTGCAAGAGACCAACCTGGTGGGTGATGTCGAGACGGTCGAGGAGAATCTGACCGACGTTACTGAATCGGGTACGATCTCGACCGAAGTTACCACTACGCATCCGGATAAGACCGAGCTCACCTACGCTTTCGACACCGCTGATCTGGCGGCCGGAACGCACACGGTGACGGTTGAATCCACCGATCTGGCCGGTAACGTGACAGCCGAAGCCGTATCGTTCCACAAGGATCTCGCCCCCGTGATTGAAGGCCCGGATCAGGTTGCAATCGAGGTTAGCGAGGACGAAGCCACGGATCAGGATGCCCTGGCTGCCAAGGTACTTGAGCAGTACAAGGTGGTCGACGACGGCGCAGCCGACGCCGAGGGTGACACCACCCTGGCGCTCGCGCCCGGCACCGTGCTGGTCCCCGGCACGCAGACGGTGAACCTCATCGCGACCGATGCCGCTGGCGTCTCAGTGATCCGCACGATCACCGTGGATATCACGGTGGCCGCGGTCGAGCCTAAGCCTGAGCCGACCGATCCGGTCGAGCCCGAGCCCACCGATCCGGCCGAGCCTGAGCCGACTGATCCGGCCGAGCCGACCCGGCCCGTTTCTCAGCATGGGAACGTCTACGTGCGTGACTCGCTGACCACCGGCGTCGCGAATTCCGTCTTCGGCTACGGAAACCCCGGCGAAGAAGTCTTCTTCGGAGACTGGGACGGCGACGGCGTCGCCACCCCGGGTGTGAAGCGCGGCCACAAGTTCCTTCTGCGCAACTCCAATTCGGCTGGCGTGGCGGAGATCGAGTTCGCCTACGGCAACCCGAATGACGCGTTCGTGGTTGGTGACTTCGACGGTGACGGTAAGGACACCATTGCGGTCCAGCGTGGCAACAAGTTCTTCGTCAAGAACTCGCTGCAGGGCGGCAAGGCCGATATCGCGTTCGCCTACGGAAGCGATGGCGATACCGCGGTTGCGGGCGATTTCGATGGCGACGGTAAGGACACCATTGCGGTCCAGCGTGGCAACAAGTTCTTCGTCAAGAACTCGCTGCAGGGCGGCAAGGCCGATATCGCGTTCGCCTACGGAGACAGCGCCGACTTCGCCTGGATTGCCGACTTCGGCAAGGGCGTAGGAATCGCGATTTCTCGCTAAGGCTCTCCACTAAGAGCCTCCGCTAAGGATTCCCCTACTAACGAGGGCATGGGTTCGATAGTTTTCGAATCCATGCCCTCGTTTCCGTCTTCGCAAACCTGGTAGCCAGCTGCCTGGACTGCCCTGACCAGCGCGCATGTGCCGCTCGCTCCCGCGCACACCCACACATGCGCCTGGCTTCCGCGAAAACCCGCGTCTGCGTGCCTCGCGAAACCCACCAAACGGTTGAGCCAATATGTGCCCACGCGCACACAATAGAAAATAGGATAAGGATTTAGGGCGGGGATACCACGATGGTTCACGGAAATTTTGCCCTGTTCAAGCGAAAGGACATTGAGCGCTATGAAAATGATTCTGGACATCGACACCGGCGTCGACGATTGCTTGGCGATCGCCTACGCCCTGGGCTCCCCGGAAGTTGAGCTCATTGGTATCACTGGAACCTACGGCAACGTTTTGCTGGAAACGGGTTTGCAGAACGACGTCGCCCTTCTCTCCATGTTCGGCCACCCCGAGGTGCCCGTTTTCGCCGGTTTCCCGCATGCGCGCGCAACTGAGGGTTTTGAGGTCCTGGAGATCTCCGCGTTCATTCACGGAAAGAACGGTATTGGCGAGGTGGAGATTCCCTCCGCAGACCGGCCGATCGAGTCCAAATCTGCCAGCGATTTTATGGTCGAGGCCGTGCGCGAGTACGGATCGGACGTGGTGATCGTGGCGACCGGCCCGATGACGAATCTGGCGGGCGCCATCGAAAAGGATCCCAGCTTCAAAGACAATGCGCGGATCGTCATTATGGGCGGAGCGCTGACGGTTCCCGGCAACTGCAATGACGTGATGGAAGCCAATATCTCCCAGGATCCGGAAGCCGCCGATCTTCTTTTCCGTTCCGGAGCGAAGGTGACCATGATTGGCTTGGACGTCACCCTGCAGACCCTGCTCACCTACGAGCACACCAAGACCTGGCGTGAGCTTGGCACCCCGGCTGCCACCGCCCTAGCCGATATCACCGATTTCTACATCAAGGCCTACGAGACCACCGCGCCGCACCTGGGCGGATGTGGCCTGCACGATCCGCTGGCCGTTGCCGTTGCAGTGGATCCGAGCCTGGTCACGCTTTTCCCCTGCAATCTGAAGGTCGACCTGCACGATCCGGTGCGCGGACGCACCATTTGCGATGAGAAGCGGCTCAACGATCCGGAGAAGACCGCGCAGGTGGCGATCGGCGTCGACGTCGACCGTTTCCTCGACGAGTTCATGACCCGCATTACCAATATGCTGAAAGAAGTGGACAATGGCTAACAACAACGGTGTGCGCCGCAGGCCCGCGGACGAAACCGCGGCCCGCGCAATGAAGACCTTGCCGCAGCTGATCGTCATTTTCATTACCTCAATCCTCACGATTCAGGGCTTCAACCTGGTGTTCCAGGACATTGGAAATGACCTCAACGCTCCCGCGCAAGCTCCGCTGATCACCTCAATCCCCGGAATCGTGCTGGGAATTGTGTGCGTCATTTACGGGTCGCTGGGCGATTTCGTTTCACTGCGGAAGATGATGATGGCCGGCATCGCCCTAATTGTGGTCGGTTCGGTGCTGGGCCTGGTGTTCTCCAGTTCGATTTGGGCCGTGATCGTCGCCCGCGCCATCCAGACCGCGGGAACGCAGGTGTCTGGTTCGGTGTACCTGGTGGTGACGACGAAATATGTTCCGGGCGCGAAGAAGGTTTTGTACTTCGGAATCTTCACCGCGGCTTACCAGTTCTCGACGGCGATCGGCGTGCTGGCCGCCGGCTGGCTGGTAACGATCTCGTGGGTGTGGCTCTTTGCCATTCCGCTTATCGCAGTCATCTTCATCCCCACGCTCTGGAAGGATCTTCCCGATATTTCGGGTAAGACTCAGCGCATCGACGTCCCGGGCTTCATCCTGGCGGGCTTGACGGTCACCGCCATCGTCATGTTCTTCAACTCGATCAACTGGCTCTACCTCGCCGCTTTCGTGGTGTTGGCGATCTGCTTCGTGGTTTACATTTCGAAGGCCAAGGCGCCGTTCGTAACCCCGGAGTTCTTCAAGAACACCCGCTACCTGATGGCCGTTTCCCTCATCGTGCTGTTCTACTTCGGTAACTACGCGATGAATCCGGCCTTCAACCTCGCCGGCGGTATCTTCCACGGCGCCACCACCCTGCAGGTTGCCTTCTGGCTGATTGCCGGCAATGTTGTGGCGACGATTCTCGGCGTCTTCTCCGGGCCCATCGTCAACAAGATCAGCCGCGGAATGGGAATCCTCGTCGCTGGTTCGTCGATGGCCCTGGGCGGTGTGGTCGCCGCCTTCACCGTCGACAAGGGCCTGTGGGGCATCGCCCTCGCCGGCATCCTTTTCTTCGGTGGTATGGGTCTGTGCTACGCCCCGGTGGTCGACGCCGTTGTGAGCACCGTGGATGTGAGCGAATCGGGCCGCGCGGTCGGTATGAACGATCTGCTGATGAACGTCTCCCCATCTATCGGGGTGGCAATCCTCGGGTCCATGATGCCTTCTCCGGTGCTTCCCGAGGGAATGTCTCAGGCGGATTACATAGGCGATGCCTCAAATTCGCTCACGCTGATATTCCTCATCGTGGCGGCGACCTGCGCGGCCGGCGTGCTCGTGTTCCTCGCGGTGCGCCGCAAGCTCTACCCCGTCGACGGTTGGGGCAAGGCGGATGCCGAAGGCTAAGAATCTAAATACATAACGCAAAAGCGGCGGACCTCCCCTTCGAGGCCCGCCGCTTTCGGCGTACCGATTCTGCCCGGCTGCGCGTTTATGCCGAGGCGGAATTGCCGTCGATTGGCAACGTTGCGCCAGAGATCGACTTGCCCGCGGGCGAGGCAATGAACACGCAGAGCTGGGCGATATCCGCCGGATCGGTGAAGTACTTCAGCGACTGCTTGCCGAGCATCTCCGCCTTGGCTTGCTCATAGGACTTCCCCTCGGCCTGCGCGCGGCCATTGATAACGCGCTCAATCCGCTCTCCGGCCACAGCGCCCGGCGCAATCGCGTTCACGCGCACGCCCTGCTCTCCTAGCTCAATGGCGAGGGTCTCCGTAAGCGCGATCAGTCCGCGCTTCGTCACCGCGTAGGGCGCGCGATTCTGATAGCCAAAGCGCCCGCCGAGCGAAGAAATGAAAATCAGCGAGCTGGTCTCATTCTGGGTCAGATACGGCAGGACTTCGCGCGTCATAGCAATAGTGCCGAGCAGATTCACGCCAATCACCGAATTCCACTGCTCAGGGGTAATGTCGCCGAACGGCGCCGTCGGGCCGGCAATTCCGGCGCAATTAATCAGCACATCGATGCCACCCATGGCTTCCACCGCATCCGCCACGCACTGCGTTACCTGCGCCGAATCGGACACATCCGTCACCGACGTGGTGATGCCCTCGAGCTGCTCCAGCCCCTCGGCATTAATATCCGCAGCGTGAACGCGGGCGCCCGCATTCTTGAAGGCAAGCGCAATTTCCCGGCCAATGCCGCTCGCCGCCGCGGTTACGAGTACTCGTTGTTCCGTCATTTCTCTCATTCCTCTCGCTTCATCTCGATCCCGAGCCTCCTTGCTCGGTTGCATCTTCTTGTTTCGGCTTCGCGGTCGTTCGCGCTACTACTCGTTCTCGCTCGCGGCCGTATTCTGCTCCATCCGCTTCCACACCAGCGTGGACTGGACTTCCTTGCCCGCGCTCATCAGCGGCGCTACCGATCCGAGGTGGAGCTCATCGCCAACAATTTCAACCTTGCGCGGCTGCACCTGCCCGATCCAATTCGGGAAAAGCGAGACGAACATATTGTGCTTGAGCGTCCCCGCCTCTTCGTCCACGAAGAACTTGCCCGAGTAAGCGATGTACGACGTCGCCTCCTCGCGATACTCCTCAGCGGTCCCGTCGAACCAGTCTCCGGAGGCGAAGGGCTGGCGCTCGCTTCCCGCCGCGCCCAACTGCGCAGACATATAGCCGTCAGGCGTGTACATAATGATGCCCTGTGGCTTTTCACCAAAGGGCATAAAGGGCTCCGAGCCGTCCGTTGGATTTTCCACGTAAGAAACCAACTGCCAAGCTCCAATTAAACGTTCACGCAATCCTGCCATTTTGCCTCCTTCACATCGCCGCCATTTGCACGGTGGCTACGCCGCGCGGAAGAACATTCGTCTCCGCGCCCAAGGTGAGGATTTTCGACGTCGCCGCCGCCTCACTCTTTTTGACGTTACTCCGCTTTTGCCCGCAATATCAGAGGGAAGATGCGCCCGCGCTTTACCGCGCGGCGAAGAGAGCGCGAAGGACCTGCAAAACGCCCGCTTCCGTATTCGGCGGGGCGATGAATCGCGCGGCTTCTTTCACCTCGGGTTCGCCATTTTCCATCGCGAAAGTAAACTCGGCGTGCTCGAACATTTCGATGTCATTGTGAAAATCGCCGAAGCACACCGTTTCAGCCGCCGCAATTCCGAGCTTTTCCTGGAGTTTAGCCAGGCCAATTCCTTTATGCGAGTTGAGCGGATTGACGTCCGTCCAGTAGGCGCCGGAGCGCACCACCTGCGCCTGGCCAGCCGCTGCCTCGTTAACGGCGTCGATCAGCCGCACGGTGGGATCTCCAAAATCGAGCACCCCGAGCTTGTAGGCCACATCAATATGTTCTTTGACGTCGTCCACAATCGCATTCGCGTCGTAATAATGCAGCGTTTCGGCATAGAAGCGCTCGTCACTGCGCTCAGCGTAGGCCGTTGGCCCACACACCACCACGCCGGTATCTTCGCCGTCGGCCGCGAGCGCGCGGACGGCATCCACCACTGCGCCGGCCACCTCAACCGGTAGGGTTTTGCGCCATATCTGCTCGCCGTCCATCATCACATTTCCGCCGTTTTCGGCGATAAACGGCATCCCTTCGCGCCAGGGACGGAACATATTTTCTAGGGTCTGGAACTGGCGCCCGGAGGCTGGGCAAAACATAATTCCCGCCGCGCGTAGCTTCTGGATAATCTCGCCGCCGCCGGCTGGAAAATCCTTTTTGGAACCGAGGAACGTGCCATCCATATCCACAACCACGAGCTTGATTCGCTCGGCTTCGCGGAGGAGCTCGGGCCACGCCTCGCCGTTATTCGCTGGATCAACGTGCGCTACGGAATCATTTTTCGGTCGAATCTCCACCCCGCCAGTTTACGGGGATCACTCGGGATTAGTGGATGTTTCGATGGCCTCCGCGCGAGTGCTATGCGTGCCTGCGCGAAGGAGCACGATTTCTTGGACGGCAACACCGGACACTGGCAGGACACCTACCAGTCCGCAACACGTTTTGTCCTATAGGCCAATCCGGCATAGTACCGGCAAAAGAAAACGCCGCTCACTTTGCATCAAAGTGAGCGGCCAATTTGTGGAGCTAAGGGGATTCGAACCCCTGACCTTCTCATTGCGAACGAGACGCGCTACCAACTGCGCCATAGCCCCAGCAACTCGATATAGAGTACCACCGAGAAGCCCTCATCGCTAACCCCCGCGAACGTGGCGTGAGTTACGCCAGAGTTTGCTACCAGTTCACCGCGCTACGCGGGACTCGGATCTGAACGGGCTATGTGCCGCGCGGGGCCTAGTCTTGCGCAGTCCATGCGCCCCGCGGAAGCAGGCTTGACACGGGCTTATGACCTGCCCCCAATCGAGCTAGCTATGGCGACTATGCCCGGCGGCGGCGCAGTAGCTCGTCGAGGGCGTTGCCACCATGCAGGCCATCGCGCGCAACCGGAACGTCACCGGTTGGGCGATCTGCCTCCACCTGGCCCTTGCCATTGAGTTTCTCCCCGATTTGCTTCGGGCGATATGGGACGGCCACAGTTTCTTCGGCCGGGGCTTGATACGGCTTCACCGTCTGACGTTCAATGGGTGCGTCCACCACGCGGCACGCTGCCGCGTTCGCAGTACCAGCGCCAGTGCCAGGCTTCACGGTGTAGCTGGGGAGCTCCTCGGCCTCGCGGCCCTGGGCTCCGCCAGTGCGCGCCGTTCCGGCAACGCCGCCGAGCCTATTTCCGGCCGCGCCGGCCGCACCCGCAGGCCGCGCGCCTTCCCTTCTCCACGAGCCAGCGGTGGCCGGCGTTCCGGCCTGTGCCTGAGCGAGTTCGCGTCGAGAACCCGAAATGGGCTGGAAGTCCGAGGCGGAAATAATCCCGCGTTCCAGGGTGACGTTAATTCCCGCCTTACCCGCGGGAGCATTTTGGGTTCGCATATTCGACCGCGACGACCGAGCGCGGGACGTGCGCCGAGCACTCTCCCTCGCTACCTGGGCCGTGCGGTCATTCGCTTTTCCCAAATCATCGCCCTCCACGGCATCGTCGGCGTCCGCCAGTTCAGCCTCATAGGAAATGCTGTCGTCATCAGGATCGGCGCTGTAGGCCGACCGCGCGGAAGAAGAGCTTGCGGCAGAGTAGGCAGACGAGGCACTGGCGGCGGAGCGGCCGGTGCGCGGCATGGCCGGGCGTCGCGATTGGGAGGTGCCACCGCGTGGACCGTTGAGTTTCTTGGTCAGCGCGGCGATTTCCTCGCGGTCGGCGTCGTCGCCGCTCTTCATTTGGGCAAACAGGTAGGCGAAGCCAGCGCCGTACACCACGGCGAGGCCGCAAACGATGCCGAACCATATCCAGGAAAACGAGGTTAGCGCGCATACAACCGCAAAAACGACCGCGAGAACCAGGAGCGCAATGCCTCCCGCTATTCCGCGCTGCCGATTTGCCTTACGCTGGGCAATTCGTGCGCGCCGCCGAGCGCGATCTCGCGCAAGCTCGCGCACATCCCGCGAAGATCGCTTTTCGCGCGGGGCGTTGCCGCCGTTACCTTCCATAATGACCTCCGGAATTTTCAGGAACAGTGAACCGCGTTCACCGTCCCCTTCCTCCTGCTGCCGCGGAAGTCGCAGCATCCTCAAATTTTCTGCGTAACGTTCGTCGAGCCGAGTTTCCGCAATCACGGCGCGACGCTTAAACAGTCCAGGAATGACGTAGGCAACGAGTAACACAACCGCCACCAAAAGCGCATATCCCTGGATGTTCACGAAACTAACCTTATGGGTCAAACCCGGCTCTTTTGCGCAAGCGCGCCGGGTGTTTTGCGACGTTTTCTCAATCCTTACACAACCGCGAAAAAGGCTGGTGAATGGTGTGAAAATTGAGGTTGATTTGTTGTTCACGACGCCGGAGCTCATACTCCCAATGCGGGCGGGAAGACAACCTGGTCGCGACCGTAGCCACGAACGCGCGAAGCTGCGCTCGGCTACCCGTTGAGGATCATGCACTCGAATTCGTCGCCCGGCGCCACAAGCTCCACAGCCGGCGGGATAATGGCGAGGCCGTTGGACTTTGCCATATTGGCGAGCAGGAGTTTGTCCACTTCGCCCACGGCCTCGAAATCGTAGCCGCTACCCGGGTTTCCGTAGACGTTACAGCGAATGTATTCTTGCCGGCCCGGCTCAGAAACAAAGCCGCGCGCCGCTCGGGCGCGGATTGAACGCGGAGTCAAATGCCGGTAACCGGCCATTTTCCGCAAGCAGGGACGCACGAACACCTCGAAGTAAACCATGGCGGCTACTGGGTTTCCAGGCAGGCAAAATATCGTGGCCGATTCCGTTCCCAGGCCCAGCCGCCCAACTCCCATCTGCGAGCCCGGGCCCATGGCAACGGCGTCGAAACGCACATCACCCAGGGGCTGGAGAACTTCCTTCACCGTATCGCCGCCACCGTAGGACAGACCGCCGGTGGTAATGATGACGTCCGCGCGCAAAAGCTGATCCTGCAGAGCGTCGCGAAGTTCGTTCTTATCGTCAGAAACAGCGCCCACCCGGTAGGCCACCGCACCCGCATTACGGGCCGCAATCGCGAGCGCGTGCGAGTTGGCGTCGTAAACGCGCCCCACGCCAAGCGCCGCGCCCGGCTCCACGAGTTCGTCGCCAATTGAAAGCACCACGACCCGCGGAGCGGGATGAACAGGGACGAGCGCACGGCCGGCTGCGGCCAGCAGGGCAATGTGGCGTGAAGAGAGACGGGTTCCGGCTTTGAGAACCACATCGCCGGCCTCGAAATCCTCGCCCTGCCCGCGCACGTTCTCCCCCGGAGCAACTCGT
This sequence comes from Actinobaculum massiliense, assembly GCF_001457435.1. Lineage (GTDB taxonomy): Bacteria > Actinomycetota > Actinomycetes > Actinomycetales > Actinomycetaceae > Actinobaculum > Actinobaculum massiliense. The sequence continues at coordinate 715,081 of NZ_LN881717.1, forward strand.
TGGCGAATTTGCACCTGGACGGCTCCGCCGTCGGTCTGGGCAATCGGCACAACGGCGTCGGCACCGCTGGGGATACGAGCACCGGAGGCAACCCGAACCGCCGTGCCACCCAGGTGGGCGATACGATCCGGGCTTACCACCCGCACGTCTTCAGTCACCGGGAGCGTAACCGGCGAAGATGTGGCACCGAAGGTATCGTCCGCGCGCACGGCGTACCCGTCGGTTGAGGCCAGCGGGGCGGGCGGCACATCGACGGTGGAGCGAATGTCCTCGGCGAGGATTGTGCCCGAAGAATCACCTAGGCCCACATCGAATCGATCGAGTTGCTCCGAAACTTTTAAGCACTCATCAAGCTGTTGCGCAACGGTCCTCATCGGCCCTCCTTGGTTTTCCACCCTCAAGCCTACCGGTAAAGCGGGCGCACATGGCGCCACATTGCGCTCTGGACGGGGCACACGGGGGCGCCCGGGTTCGCACTGGAAGGTCCCGCGGGGCGGGCCCGGGATTGCTCGCGCACACACGCGCGGGCCGGGCGCCGCGGAATTTCCCCAGCTAAATATCAGGCTAACTATCCGCCTAGCGTAACCGGGGAGCGGCCCGGGTTTTCAGAGTGGCGAGATGAAATGATGGAGGCATGGCATTACACAAGGTTCACTACCCGAGCGTGTCCAATCTGCCTCTGCGCGAGGCAAAAGCAACGCTTCGGGCGGCGGTGCGGAAGAACCGCAAGGCGCGTTCGCACGCGCAACTGGAAGCGCTCGAGCATGATTTGATGGCCCAGGCACTGGATTTCATTGGCGACTCGAAGGTGATCGCCAGCTACATTTCCGTGAACCAAGAACCGCCTACCCTCCGACTTTCTGACGCACTCATCGCCAATGGCCGGCGCCTGTTGGTCCCGAAACTCGGGCCCGGCCTCTCTCGCGAATGGGCGTGGTACCAGGGCCATGAAGACCTCTCGGAGCAGGCTCCCGGGCGGCCTCCCGCACCCAGCGGGCAGCCGCTTGGCGCAGAGATTTTAGGCGAAGTCAACCTCGTTATTATCCCGGCCCTGCTGGTGAATCACGACGGAATGCGATTGGGACAGGGCGGGGGTTGGTACGACCGCGTTCTCAAGCAGGTCCCGCGCGGCACACCCGTGGCGGCAATGATTTTCCCGGAAGAATTCGTGGATTTCGCCCTCCCCCAAGACGAGAATGATATGCCCGTCAGTGCGGTTATTCTGCCCGACGGCGTTGTGCAGCTCTAGGCTCGGCCGCGGATAGTAGGTGCCGCGTGGCGGGCGCGAATCATTTTGACGCGAACCACACGGTTATCGCTGGGTATACCGAGTAGGATTTCTTTTCGGTATGCAAGCGCGCGGACTTCTGCGCCCGCGGTGGTTTGGTAGGCACGGGTCGGCTGCCTGCCGGTGTTGACGGAGGAATTTTGCCCACTTATTCGTATCGTTGTGAAAACTGCGGCCATGAGTTCGATGCTCACCAATCCATGACGGCCGAGCCGCTTCGCGACTGCCCAGAATGCGGTGAGTCCGCGTTGCACAAGATCCTCAGCCGCGGCCAGTCAATTATTTTCAAGGGTTCCGGCTTCTACCATAACGATTCGCGTTCAAGCTCCTCCTCGGAGTAGCGACGCCGCGGCCGGGCACTAGCGACGCACACAAGCGGGCGCGGCATTAGCGACGCATACGAGCGAGCGCGGCGCGGCCATGCACGGCGAACTTTGCGCATGCGACCGGCCCCGTTCTGGCCGCATGGAGTGGCCCACCTCGGCTCGCGCGCGTGTCCACAGATCGGCTCGCGTCCTCGCTATCCACAGGCTAACCGCCTAAGCAAACGGGATTCGGGTAGCGCACCTAGGCTCGAAGCATGCTCAACCTGCATGCCACCTTCTGGCGTTTTCGCTACTTTTTAATTGCCGCTACCGCATTTGGGGTCGTGGTCTCGATTATCTCGGCTATCGAACGCCTGGAGCCGGAGACCGCCAGCGTCGTCGTCGTAACAAGGGCGCTCCCCGCGGGTACGCGCCTCACCGACCGCGACCTCGAGACTCGCCCCTTCCCCGCGCAGGCCTTGCCGGCCGATGCGCTGACCGACCCCGCCGGGGCGGACGGGCGGGTTCTCGCTAATAATTTGCCCGCCGGCATGCCCCTATCGCAGCAAATCCTGCTTGGTGAAGAGTTTTTGGCGGCGGCGGGCGAGGGACGCGTTGTGGCGCCCATAAAAATCGTTACGGACGGAACCGACTCCCTGGCCGTTTCGGGCGCGAGGGTCGCATTATATTCACTTCCGTCCGAATACGAGGAGAATCGGGAGGCCCTCCTGGTCACGCAGGATGCCGTGGTCACCGGGGCCGGCCCGGCCGATGATTCCGGATCTTTTTTAAGTGACTCGAAGAACACACGCGTTATTTATGTGTCAATCACCAGCGACGAGGCTAGTCTGGTGCTCGGCATCGGGGCGACGGCGTCTTTGCGAGCGGTCCTTCTTGACCCCGCCTGACATTTCGCCAAGCTGCCGTTTCCACGCTGGAGGGGCTCCCTGACGGAGGCCCTCGGGGCACATCTAGTTTTGTCGAAAGGGATCGTCATGATCGAAGGTTTCAAGAAATTCATTATGCGCGGCAACGCGATCGACCTCGCCGTCGGCGTCATTATGGGTGCCGCCTTCAGCGCCATCGTTACCTCGCTGACCGAAGATATTTTGATGCCGCTCGTTGCGGCGATTTTCGGCCAGCCCGATTTCAAGGGCCAGTTCGTTCTGCAGATTGGCCAGGGCCAGTTGCAGTTCGGCAACTTCATTACCGCCCTGATTAACTTCCTACTTGTCGCCATCGCGCTCTACTTCTTCGTCGTGATGCCGATTAATAAGCTCAAGGAACGTTACGCCAAGCCCGCGGCCGAAGAAGCCGCAGATCCGCAGACCGTCCTCCTGCAGGAGATTCGCGATGAGCTGCGCAAGTCCAACAACGCCTAAAGCTCTTGCGGCGCTCCCTAAGCTAGGGGGCAAACCCGGCGAGGGTGCAACCGCGGCGAGCGGAGCACTCCCTCTGCACGGGCGGTAGCCTCCATCGGAACCGCGCCGCGAGATACTTATATTTTCCCGAAGTGCGGCGGACGCTCATTGAGTATCCGCCGCTCTTCTGCGTCTCGGGGCTCAATTTCCCGCCTCTGACCGCCCTCGCGGCGCGGAGAAGCGGCGCGCGCCTGACTACCCGGGGTCTTCCCTTGGCTCCCCTGAGCCTCTCCCTGGCGGCTCCCCCGAGCCTTTTCCGCCGGCCAGCTCTGGGTAAGCGCCTGTTTTAGCGCTTCTTCGGGAGAGGCGATCTCGCTTTGCTCCAACCGGCGCTGATCAACAACCGAAAGACGAATGGTCGGAGCGTGCCGGCGCGCGGGCGTAGCGCTGCTACTTTCTTCGCCTGCCATCGTTACCGCTCTCCGTCCGGGCGGAGCAGGCCAGAGCGGCGCACCACATTGCGGAGCACCGCATCGATTTGCGCGCCGCGGCGCTTAATATCCAGCTCGTTGCGTAGCGCCTTCATGAAATCAAGCTCGGTACGCGGCAGACCATCGGAAGCTATCCACGTCACCACCGCGTCCAGCTGGTCATCTGAGTAGGCGGCCAGGGGCAGACCGGGCGTCACATCCGGCCGCTCATCGCGATTGAGCCGCGCCTCGCGCTGTTTCGCAGCGCTTTCCGCCTCTGCCTTAGCCAACTGACGTTCAGCCTGAGCATCATCACCGGTTCCGAAGGCCTCCCACGTTGAGGCATCCACCTCGGGAACTTCTGCCGAAATCTCAGCTTCCGCCAGCGCCGCTTCTTCCTCCGCCGGCTCCCGATCGGCAAGCAAATCGCAGATTCGCTCCACTTCGCCCGCGGGATCCATGAACAGCGCCGCGCTATAGGTTTGGTAAACCCGCCAACCCAATTCCTCCAGGATCTCCGGCCAGTAGCGATCGCGGCGGCGAAGCGACTGCTCGGCCACGTAGGCGGCGTCGTCCAACAACACCGCGATCTTCCAACTTCCTTCTTCCTCGCCGATGGCCAGGGGGATGCGCACGCCATCTTCGAGTCCGTAGTGCACCGCAACGGCCAGGTCCTGCGCGCGCAAGCGATTCGCCATATCAGCTTCCAACGGCGTGGCATCGTCCTCATGCGGCTGCGGACCACGCGCCGTATTGTGCCCGCTCGCCCTACTCAGCAACTGCGAAAGGAGGCGCGGCCCGGCACCCGTCAAATCATCAACGTCAATCTCACCCGGACCAATCGCGGAGATAATTTGCATCTCCCGCCGCGGCGCTTCAATCGCCGCCACCAGGCCCGCCACGCCCTCGGGGGTCAGCAACGGCCCGAAGGAATGAAGCACTCGTCCATGCACGGTTTTTCCAAACCCAACCGTGAGGATAATCGAATCGCGCCGTAGACCCACCGCGTCAACAATGTTGACCACCGTGAATGGTTCGGGCCCAAATTCCCGCAGACACCCTGCTAGAGCCGGGTTCTCCGCCACCGCTCGATCAATTTCTTGCCGCACATGCTGGGCGTGAGTCTCAGAAATTGAAACCACAGCGAGCGACTCGCCCGGGTTAGAAAGCGCGTGATCCAGGACGGCGTCCACCACCGCCTCCACTTCCGCGGCCGTCGCTTCAATCATCCCGGTCGACGGCGAAGGAACGCCCTGCCCATCCACCAGGGTGAGCCGCTCCGGGCCCGCCCGGCGCACGCTCGGCGCGGCGGTAATCGTATCGCCGTAGCCCAGCTCAGTGAGCACGTCGATAGCGAGCTCATCGTGCTGTGAACGGAAGGCCGGAAGCTCAATGCTCGGCAGTACCGACGCCAACTGTGCCAAGGCTCCGCCCTGAGCGGCCCCGCGCACGTCACCAAAAATAGCCACCTGGCTACCGCGAATCATGGGTCCGATTGCACCGGAGAGTGATGCCGCACCCAGACCGTCCAGGATTACCAGATCAGCCCAGGGGGCGGCGGGCAGGAAATGCGCCACCGCGGCAGCCGAAACCACCCAAACCGGGCGGGCCGCCTGCATGAGTGTTGCGTGCTCGCGAGTCAGCGGGGCAATAGCCGTCACGCCCGCGGCCGCCAAGCGCGCATCGACGACGAGGGTCTCCTCCCGATACTTGCGCGCAATCGATCGCATATTAGATACCGCCGCGCGCATCACCGGAGTATCAAGAGTTTCGGTATGTTCTTTATCCAGCTTACGCAGGCTTTCCAGCAGTTGCCGAAGCTCTGCCGGGCCCAGCTCAGCCAAGACGGTATTGCGCGCAATCACCTGCTCGAAAACGGAGTTCGTGAGGGCGAGTTTCAGCTCGGATGCAATATTTTCCGCTTCAACCTCGCGTTGCGCGAGGTCCTCCACCAGCTCCCCTAAACCGCGTTCACGCAGGCCTCCGAGGACTCGGTTGCGCCGCGGCTGGTTTTCAATCGCGGAGCGTTCAGCGGCCAAGGCCCGGGTGAGCGCGAGCAGATCCTCAATGGGCATCTCCTCCAGCGCCTCGCTTCGCGGAAGGAAACTTGCCAGCTCCTCGACTTCTTTTTCCACCTCGCGGGCGGTGGCGCGAATCATCGGCATCCCCTCGGGCAAGGTTGGCCACGAGGAATCCGAGGAGTAGCGCCTCCACACCTCGCGCTGGTTCTTCACTTCCGCCAGCGCATGATGCATATCGTGCACCGAAACTCCGGGCCGCACGTAATCCTTCGCTTGTTTCTTCAGCGCTCGGCGCTGCCCGCGCTTCATCACCTCGCCGTGCTGAGCACGCCATTCATCGCTCGCGGTGGCAATGACCATATCCTCCACTGAGCGGGCGTAAATCTCTGGCTTGAACACATCAAGCGTGGCAGAGACGCCGTCGAGCATCTTCGTCTGCTCAATCCAGGCGGCCACCGTAGCGGGCCGATCGAGTCCGGTTTCCGCGGCGACCCGCTGTGACTGCTCCATGGCGAGCGGAACGGTCTCACTCGCCATCCGTTGCGCCACCGAGTAAGCCCGGCTCGCCTCCTCCTCGGTCTCGACCGTGGACTTCGCCCACGCCGAACCCGCGGTTCCCACAAAAGCCCCGGCCTGCGCGGCCTCATTGAGCTGGGCGAGCACGCCGTCCCAATCATCGCGCACATCCGCGGCAACGTCTGCCGCCAAGCGCACTCGCGTGGCCGGCGGATTCTTCCCGCCCGTCAGTTGCGTGAGCTCCTGCAATACCCCGTGCGCCGAGATCTCCCAGGCGGGGTCTTCCTCGTGTAGCGCGGCCACGTAATTCCGCAGCTCACGCCGCGTTTTCTTCAGCGAGGACCGCACCTGCAGGGTCGCTTCCTCATTAACCTCCGGGAGGCGCTGGCGCAGACCGGTGCGAAGGCGAAGCGGAACCTCCTCCACCTGGCTGAAGTCGACCACCAGTTCGCCCACGCCCAAGCGATTCATTTCCTCGACGAAGGCGCGCGCGTCGCTGGCGCGCCCGGGAACGTACAAAACGCTTCTTCCCGAGGCGGCGGCGTCGGCGGCCACTGAAACCTTCACGCCCACCCCGTTGGAACCCGGGGGCGTATCGACGACGACGTCGCGGCCGGTTGCCACCGACTCCACTGCTGCCAGTTCGGCAACGTCTTGATCCCCAACTCCGCGCTCGCCTTCCGGGCTACGATCTTCCGGGTCCGCCGGAACCAGCGGCGCGGAAGTGAGCCGGCGAGTTTCTTCGTGGCCGGCGATCGCCGCGAGCACCCCCGAGCGGCGAATATAGGGTTTGGCGTTCTCCAGATCCGCCAAAATTTCCTTCTCAGGATCGGCGAAACTGCCCAATTTGCGGCCGGGTCGATAGCTCGCACCGGGCAGATAGATATGCCCGAGCTGGCGAACCTGGTTGATCACTTCGTCCTCGGTTGTGGCACTGGGCGCCGCCGTGAGCTGGGCGAGTTTCCCGAGTTCGCGGCTCGGGGTTCCGTGATCGCGCAGAGCCCTCAGCACCTCCGGATTCACGCGCAGGCTCGCGGTGGGAACAATCCTCGCGTCCTCGCCGGCATCTTCCAGGGTGACGGTGCGGTAAATAATCGGCTCGGTCACCTCGCGAACCTCCCTGATCGCGGGTGTCTGCCGGCGCTTTGGCTGGCTGGATTCTGGCGAATTATCACGGTTTTCGACGCCGCCGGCCGCCTCCGACTCCTTCTGGCCCGTTTCTACTTCCTCGCCGCCGTTGGCCTCCAGCTCATCGGCCATTTCGGCTAAGCCAAGCCCCTCTTCCGCGGCGATCGAGCGGGAGCGAATGCCCTCTGGATCCAGCTTGAGCTCGCCGGTCTCCTCGTAAGAGTTCTCCAATTGATCATCCGGGTCACGCGGCGGTAGTTCGGTCCAGGTGAGTTCTCCGATTGCCATATCGACCATGGCATAGCCGTGACGTGCCCGCATAGCCGCAATCTTTTCGCGCAATTGGGCCAGATGGGCAAGAGCATCTTTCTGCGCTTTATCCTCACGAATGAGCGAGGTGATAAGCGTGGGTGAGCCGGCGGCCAGTTGCGCCGCACCGGTGGGATGCGGATGGGTTAAATCCACCGTCGGGTTCGCGGTGCTTCCCGTTCCCAGCCGCGCAGCGAGCTCCTGCTTCCACTCGTCGACGGCGCGCGCAAGGAGCTCCTCGCGCGAGGCGGGCGGAATCGCATTAGCACTCGCGCTCTTCTCCGCATCTTCGCGCGCATCGCTTTCTTGTGCCGAGTCAGCCTGCTCATCGCCGGCTTCCCGCCCCGCATTTTCGCCGAGCTGAGCCTGATCGGCGTCCGACTGCTCGGAGGCGGGCGTGGGATCCGGGCTTTCCGCCGAATCCGCGGCCGTCTGCCCTGCCGGGAGCTCGCCAGGCTGGGAGGCAGAAGCCGGCTGTGCGGCCTGCTCTTCTGGCTGCGCGCTCTGCTCCGAATCCTGCGAGGAGGCATCCTGGTTATTACGATTACGTTTGAAGAAACTCACGTCTTCACGGTAGCCGGGCTAGCTCAAAATTTCCCGATCCGCGCCGAAGATATTTTCGGCGGAGCGACTGCCGCTCGCCTCACGTGGCGCGTACCCCGCCCCCGCCGCTCGCCTCGCGCGGCGGCCCTCCGCTTGGGTGCGCTAGCCTCGCGGCACCAGACGCAAACCGGCAAGCTCGTCGATCTCTTGGATCTGGCCACCCACATGCAAAATCTTCGGCTGATCGCTCTCGTTTTGCGGAGGCAAGACGCTCAATTGGGTGCGGTAACACTCCAGGGCTCTGGCAGCCGCGGCCACGAAATCGCTCATATCGAAATATTCAAAACCTCCACGGCCTTCCCCGGAAGCCAGCTCCAGGAGCGGGATATTTTCCCGCTCGGCCAACGCGTGGGCCAGCTCGTGGGCACGCACATGATCCGGATGCCCGTAAGAACCTTCCGCATCGTAGCCAATAATCGCGCTCGGCCGGAAATAGTCCGCGGCGGCAGCAGCGTCGTCGAGAATCCCGCACTCTAACGGAACCCGGGAGAAGGCGTTTGCCGGCGCCTGGGGATCCGGGCCCGCCAGGCCTTCGCGCACCCACACCATCCCCGAATCAGAGTAGCTACGCGGCTTCTCCCCCGCCGCGAGCGCGGGCGCCTCGCCCAGAAACGCGCCATCACGAACGCCCAAAACCCGGCGGCCAGCGATCGTCTCAGCTACTCGGCGGGCCACGAATTCCTCGCGGCTTGCGCCCTCGGGTAGGCTTCCGGGAACAATTTCGCCCCGTTCGCCGCGGGTGCAGGTGAGCACGTAGACCTCGTGGCGGGCGGCCAGATAGGCGGTGAGGGCGCCGGCCTGAACGGCTTCGTCGTCGGGATGCGCGTGGAGGAAAAGCACCCGCGCAAATAGCTGCTCGCCGAACGCGTTTTCTGGACCGAACCGCGTGCTCGGATTTTCGCTGTTATTCACGGCCGCGCCTCCTTTAAGGCAGTACTTCCCGGTAGGCGGCCAAGTAGCCGCGAGCCACGTTATCCCAACTATTGGCCTTCGCGAAGCGGCGCCCGCCCTCGCTCAGCTCGGCGCGCAGAGCCGAATTCTCGGCGATGGAACGGATTGCCTCCGCCCACTCTTGGGGATCGCGGCTCTCGCATAGCAGGCCGGTTTTACCGTGCAGGACAGATTCAGGAATCCCCGAACTGCGCCACGCAATTACCGGCGTACCAGCCCCGGATGCTTCCAGGTTGATGATTCCAAATGTCTCGGAGTAAGAGGGATTGATCAGCAAAATGGCGTGCGCCAGGGCGACGGCTAGATCATGCCGGGAAAGCGGGCCGATAAAGCGCACATCATCTTCCACACCTTCCTCGACCGCGAGATTACGCAGGCTCTGCTCGTAGCCCGCGAAATCGCTAGAGGCCTCACCGGCGACAATCAGAAGCGGGCGCTGAGCCGCGGGGATACGGGCGAGGGCTTCGATGGCTAAATCGGGCGCCTTCAGAGGTTGGAGGCGAGCGGCGAAGAAGATATACGGGCGCCCGCCGGTAATCTGGCGAATAGCTTCCGGCTGGTCCGCACTGTTCGGGACTGGCACAAAAAGTTCGGTGTCCACGCCGGGGTGAACCGTGCGTATTGGCTTTTCGGGCAGTCCATAACGCTCGGCAATCATCTGTTTTTCCGCGTCCGACACGGCAAGAATGAGATCAGCCTCGCGAGTCACTTCGGCTTCGCCGGCGCTGCGTCCGCTCGATTCGGGCGGCTCCCCGGCCGCCAGGTTAGACCCTTCAGGGGCGGCGACTGAATGAAATGACATCGCCAGAGGCACATTTTTTTCGCGCGCAACGGGTAGCGCGGCCACCCCGGCAAACCAGTGGTGAGCGTGGATAATGTCCACGCCTTCCCCGTAGCCATCCCACCAGCGCCGCAATTGAGTGGTGAAAGGATCAATCAAAGCCTCGGAAGCGGATTTGGCTATCGGGTGGTCCGGGCCCACGGGCAAATAAAACGTGTTAACGCCCGCCCTCACCTCTTGCCGGTAGGGCACATCCGGCTCGCTTTTACGGGTAATGAGGTCGACCTGATGCCCGCGCTCGGCCAGCGCGTAGGCCACGTTAGTTACCACCACATTTAGACCACCCGCGTCCGCCGATCCGGGAGTCGCAAGCGGAGAGGTGTGCACCACGGGCATAACAATCCGTAAGGGCCGCAGTTGACCGGTGCTGGACATAATCCCCCTTCCGGTCAGTTGGCTTGCTACCTCGCCAGGCTGGTGCCCCCGAAAGGATTCGAACCTTCGACCTACCGCTTAGGAGGCGGTCGCTCTTCCCCTGAGCTACGAGGGCAACCCGCTCAGTCTACTAGTCTGCGTCAGCGTTTTTGCGCCTTCGCGCAAGTGTGGCATTTAACGCCCGTGCCAGTGGGCAGAGTCATGCGGATTACAGCCCGCGCCGCGGGGCCCGCGGCTAGTACCCGGCCTCCCATGGCACATTGGTATTCGCGGCATGAACGTTTGCCGAGGCACGTTCGGGAACCACCATCACCGGCGACTGCGCACTGCGCAAAACCCCCTGCGCCGTCGACCCAAAAACGAACTTCGCCACGCCACCGCGGCCGTGGGTTCCGACCACCACGAGGTCGACGGCGGTGGAGAACTGACCGAGCAAATTCGCCGCCGAGCCTTCCACCGCGTAGCACTGAATGTCAACTTGTTCGCGACCGGTCACCACTTCATGCACGGTTTCTTCAAGCCCCAGGCGCGTATCCTCGAGGATTTCCCGCGTGAGTTCCGCGCCGGCGAGCATTCCGGTTTGCGCGTCCACCTGCACCGCGTTGATCACCGAGACCCGCGCTCCCCACCGGCCAGCCATGCGGACTGCCAGCTCAATCGCATAATGCGAGGCCTTTCCACCGTCGACGCCCACCGCGATATGGCGGATCGGGAGCCGCTTCGACTCCTCCTGCGGCACCACGACAACGGCGCAATACGCTTTCTCTGTCACGTGCTGAGTTACCGGGCCGGGCTGCCCTGCGCCCTCGCTGTACACACCGGAGTACCCGACGACGACGCGCGCGGCAACTTTCGATTCCTCGACTAGTGCCTCCCCGGCCGCGCCTGAGCGCGTAGCGATGCTGACGTTGAGGCCTTCCGTGTCCACCTTAGAGAGAGCTTCGCGCGCCACCGACTCCGCGCCCGCGCGGGCCGCTTCGGGGTCCGGTCCGCTGGCAAAGCAAGTCACAACCCGCACATCAGCTCCGCGATTGCGGGCTACTTCGCTCGCCCACCGCAACGCCGCGAGGGACGATTCCGAGCCATCAACACCAACGACCACGAGATTTTCATGCACGTACATATCCCCATTGTCTCACTCCGCGTCCTTTTATGCTTTCGCGGTTTTCGGTTGCGGGCTTGGAGCTGAAAAGATGCCACCACCGAGCATCGGGAAAAACTCGGCGGTGGCACCTCGTCGTAGGATTTACTTCTTATCTCCTTATAGGTTATATTTCATGTCCTCTAGCTCGATCCCCTTCGTTTCCGGAATATGGCGGACAACCAGCCAGATCAGGATCGCCATGACCGCAGCGTAAGAGAAGTATGTTCCCGAAAGACCAATGCTCTGTTTGAGAACGGGGAACAGAAGCGTTACTAATGTTCCACCAATCCAGTTGGCGGCGGTTGCCACGGCGATGCCTGCCGTGCGGATCTGGTTGGGGAAAATCTCCCCAAGGAACACCCACAAAACAACACCCCAAGTTCCGCAGAAAATGATGTAGACGAGATGCACGCTGATCAAGCAAATAACAGCCCAGGCACCAGTGAGGTTCAGACTACCCTCGGCGGAAACCGTCCCCTGCATGAACGTAATAGCAGAAACAACCATCGTCACAAACATCCCTATTGCTCCCCAGAAGAGCAAAGGTCGACGCCCAACCTTGTCAATTACCAGCATTCCCACAATCGTCATGACAATTCCAATAACGGAGGTCAGTACAGGGATAAAGACCGAAAGATTTCCTTGGAAACCAACTGTAGACCACAGGTCCGTCGCGTAAAGTAAGACGTTATTGATACCGGCCATCTGAATAAGGAAAGCAAAGCCAAGAGCGACCCACATAACTGGACGCAGACCGTATTTCTTATCAAGCAGATCGGCAAAACGCGGCCGCTCACCAGTGAGCGATTCCTTGATAGCAACAACCCGTCCCGCCGGATCGTCATCGGTTCCAACCATCGCAATGACACGCTTGGCATCCTCAAATCTACCTATTGAAACGAGATAACGAGGCGACTCGGGGAGAAACACAACGAAAATCCCGTAGAGAAGTGCCGGCAAAAGCTCACTCATAAACATCCATCTCCACGTGTACAGACCGAACCACGCAACAGCGTCAGCTGATCCCGTGACTTTGACGAGAATGTAATTGGTTATGAACGCGCCAAAAATTCCAATTGCTATGGCAAGTTGCTGGAGTGTACCCAGGCGGCCTCGCTTATCGGCCGGCGCAATCTCGGCAATATACGCAGGCGCGATGACCGCCGACGCCCCGACACCGAACCCTCCAACGAGCCTCCAGAAAATCAAGGCTTCGGCCGAAAAAGAAAGCCCGCTCATCAGTGCGGAAATCGCAAACAAGCACGCGGCCCCTAACATTACTTTTACGCGACCAAACCTGTTCGAGGCGCCGCCCGCTAGAGCGGCACCAATTGCCGCCCCTAGACTGACGACCGACACTACGAAACCCGTTGTCCAGGCATTGAGGTCGAATCCCGTCGTCGCCCCAGCAACGGAACCAATTGCTCCATTTATGACGGCAACGTCAAAGCCGAAAAGAAATCCACCGAGCGCGGCTGCCCCGGCAACTTGTGTCAGTTTGCTTTTTCCACTCATGAGAGGCCCTTACAATCCTTAGATCACCGTAATTAAAAAGAAGTTGATAGAAAACCTGCTATTACACTCTGGACTTGATCCCAGGTATTGGTCCCCGGCACAGAAAGCGCACCGTGGAACGTTCCCGGGAACATGTGCAGGCTCGTAGGAACACCTGCTTCGACAAGCCGAGTCGCGAGGCCAATCCCCTCATCTCGGAGGGGGTCCACAGGATTAACGAAGATAAGTGTGGGAGGAAAGTTCGCTAATTCTTCACGCCCGAGCACAGCCAGTTTGTCGGGCGATTCTCGAAGATAGTGTTTCCAGGCACCCGTCGAAGCCGCTCGCGTCCACACTGGGCCATCGGCAAATAAGTCGAATGAACGGGTAGCCATCTGCGGCTCTAGACACGGCTCTAGGAGGACTAGCCCAGCCAGGCCGTCTGATCCCTCGACTGTCTCAACTGCGAGCCCTGCACCCGCAGAATCTCCATAAAGAAAAACATCATGGCCGGGGAACACTTCCTTCACCCAGCGCACAGTATCCAAGCAATCATCTCGTCCTGAAGGCCACGGGTCCTCTGGAGCCAGATGATATTCAGGGGAAACTACTGCGGTCGCGCCAAACAACTCCATAAGCTCAGAGTTGCGGCAGTCATCGTAAATAGCTTTCCCAGCAACGTAACCTCCACCATGAATGGAGATGACCACCGACTTCTTCGCTGAGCCCTCCCAAGAACATTCACCCCGTTGTGAAGTCTCGCGGCGAATTACCCGCACAACGCATCTCCCCGAAGGCAAAGCGACATTTTCAACATGGCTTCCTCGACCAACATCCTCTCCGCTCAGCAACCGCTCGCCTTCTGCACGCATGGCGAGAACATCCTCTTGTGTTGCAGTTATTTGCGCGGGTGTTCCCTCAAGGACGGGTTTCAGCTCACTCGCTATAAAGGGATGAATAGGATTATTCGCCCTATGATGCTCCTTCAGGAACGCGTCCACGAGCGAATAGAAAGTCTCGGGCTGGTCTCTCCTCACGGTGTGCGTCGCGTTTGAGATAAGTGCGGAGCTCAGATTCCGATTGGCATACTTCGCTATCTCGTCAATCCCGCTCCCACCGAAAAGCACATCGTCCTTATCGCCGGTCAAAAGAAGCGTTGGCATTCTCAAGCGACATAAAACATCGCGTCCCAACGCACCAACTACGCCCGTCGCCACGAAATCGCGATCTACCTGCGTTTTCCCTTGCGCCCAAGGTCCATACTCACTGGGAGGCCAGTTTCTATACACGCGCATAAGCTCAACAATTGCCTCACCCACATGCTCCGTCACGAGCTCTTGCCTAGCGACCAACGCCGCCGCTTCGTTTCGATAAAGGTCTTGCTGCTCCGGGGTCAAAAGCGCTGGATCTTCGAGGACGACACAGCTAACACACTCCGGGTATCGATCGGCAATATGGGCCGCAACCGCACCACCAAGAGAATGCCCCATAAGCACGACCTTGCCTGACAACGAATCTCGCGCGGCCTCTATAACAACCTTGCTCATGGTGCACACGCATGCGGAGAAAGGATCCTCGAGCTCGGCGTGCGTAAATGGCCTAGAGAGGCCGTGGCCAAGCGTGTCAACGAGTAGTACTTTCCATCGATCTTTCCAATGCAATGCGACATCCGATAGCGAAGCGGCGTTGTCAGTTACACCGTGAAACGCGACTAAAGTACCGTCTACGTCCCTCCCGCTGACCGATAGCGAAATTTCATGCTGGTTCATTTTGCACCTTTGCAGTTTCAGCTAAGATAAACACCCTAGGGTGTTTGAACACACACTAGGGTGAACATCTAGAATTGTCAAGAACGCGACCGATAAATTAACGAATACAGAAGATTTGGCGGAGGTCGACATGAAAGCGAAATATGCCGAAGTGTACGAAGCTTTGGTAAGACGCATTTCCGAAATGAATCCTGGCGATAGGCTGGAAAGCGAAGTTGATCTTGCCTCCTCCTTCCAGGTGTCACCAATGACAGTGCGCCGCGCCCTAATGCTTCTTGCCCAAGAGGGGCGCACGGTTGGCAAACCAGGATCAGGTACTTACGTTCTCAATACACATGCCAACACTTCTCCTTCGCGAAAAGAGGGAAGTGCACGGCCGGTGCCAAGCACTCTCCCATGCGCGGCACAGATCCAAACACCAGAAACCCATCCACAATTACTCTCTGCCGAAATCACCACCGCCAGCCCCGAAGAGTGTGAACTCCTTGATATAGCAAACGGGGCATTCGTCATACGGATCAAGCGGATACATCATTACGATTCCTCGCCCAACTCGGCCCCAACACCTATCGGCGTCGAAACTGCCGTCATAGACGCGAAATCCTTTCCAGGTCTGCTAGGGAAAGATCTGTCCGGTAATCTGCTTGAGATCCTCCTAGTTATTCCACAGGATTTGACCAACAATTCCGAGACAGCCACCAATCAGGATGGCGGGCACCGCGGTGAGCCCCTCGTGTGCACAACTAGCATCACCGCAGCCTCCGCAGGGGGGCGAGACGCCCAGATCCTCTCATGCAAAGAATCAGAGGCGTGTCTGGCAGTGGAACAGGTTCTATCAACCAAAAGCACCAATAGAACAGTTGCCGTTATTGAGTCTCTCTTTCTCGGCGCGAATTACTCATTAGAACTGAACACAGAGTCTCGCTAACCGGGAGGCCACCCCATCCAGAACGACAACCGCTGGGCAGATCTTGTAACCTGTTCACCTTCCTCGCCACCACAGCCCGGTATCTTAAAACGAAGCGGGCACCGCACATTACGCGCGCTACCCGCTTCAACTCTTAGCTTCTTTTAGTTCTAGCTTCGCAATCTTGCTTTGGCCTAGAAGACTCGGATAACCGTGGGGGTTCCGATCCAAGAATTGGGGCCAACCGCGGTTCCCATCGAGGGGTTCCAGGCACCCACGTTCTTGGTGCCACCCACCGAGATGGCAACATGGCCCGGCCAGTAGAGGATGTCCCCCGCCTGAACCTGCGAGTAGGGCACCTTGCGCCCAACCGACAGCACCGAAGCCGGGGTGCTACCAATCTTCACACCGTGCTGAGCGTAAACCCAGCGCACAAAGCCAATGCAATCCCAGCCTGCCGGAGTAGTTCCACCCCAGCGGTAACGCGATCCCACATACGAAAGCGCGGTGGCGGCAACGGAAGAGTTGGATCCCTGAACGGCTACGGGCTCTTGAGCCGTAGAGGCCGAGTTTTGCTTTTCAACCGAGAAAGCAGCGCCGATCGAAGCCCTCTCTGTCGAGAAGGTAATCTGCTCGACGTTCCATTCCGCGTCGCTCGGCGCAGTGACGGCAACCGTCGCGCCCGTTTCATCTTCCTGATGCGGGTTGCTTACCGCTTTAAGCTCGTTTTTCGAATCCTCGGCGGAATCAGCGGTCGCGGCAGGGATAACTGCCCCAAAGATAGTTCCAAAAGCGAGCGCTGCAGCTACGCCGCGCCCAGCAGGCGACGTAACAATGCCGGCAAGTGCCTTGCGATCAATCGCGTGGCGTCCCGTCATCGACTTCTCCTCAATTTGTTCTACAACTTTCGCGAAGTCGTCCACTGCACGCCCCGCTTGACTAGCAACAGAATAACAAGTCGATAACGCTTTGTAACGGTTTTATAACGTTGCGCTTGTCATATCTTTCTAAACAAATAGAAAACCGCTCCATAACGCCAAAAAGTCCGCGAGACTCGCCAATGCTTCATGTCACTCACTCGCCAAACCGGCGTTGAGAAAGCACACGGCATCGCGTCGTCGCGGACTTCATGCCCCTTTGGGGAAACTTAGGCGACCCGAATGAACGTCGGATTGCCGTAGTTCGGGCCCACCGCAGTACCGGCCTTCGGGTTACGAGCAGCGATGTGCTGGCCGTTGCCAATGTAAATGCCCACGTGGCCGGGCCACCACATGAGGTCGCCGGGCTGAGCCTGCGAAGCAGGAACCACCGTTCCCGCGCTGCGCTGGGCCGACGAGCTACGGGGCAGAGAAATTCCAGCCTGGCGGTATACGTAGCTCGTGAATCCCGAGCAATCAAAACCGGCAGGGGTGGTTCCACCCGAGCGGTAGGGAGAGCCCGCATATTGCAAAGCAATGGAAACAATAGAGGAGCCAGATCCCGAGGGAGCAACCGAAACAGGGGCCGCTTGCGACGCGACCGCGGCCGTATCCTCAGTGGCCGTAGCGCGCGTACGGGTGGCACCCTGCGCATCGGCGCGAGACTCGGCTGTTTCCTGGTTCGCTACGCGCTCAGGCTGAGTAGCAACCTCAACCCGCGGCGCCTCGACCTTGAAGGCACCAACGAGCGAAGCAGTTTCGTCAAGAGAAATTCGCTCGAGCTTCCATTCCGCATCCGCTGGAGCGGTAACCGGCTTGGTGACCGAGGCGGGAGCAACGGAGTGAGGATTAGAGACGGCCTTCAACGCGTGCGCCTTGGGGGCGCTATCCGCGGAAGCCGCTGGAATGAACGATCCAGCAACCGTGCCAAAAGCAAGAGCCGCTACAACGCCGCGACCTGCGGGAGAAGTGAGGATTCCCGACTTTTCTTCGCGGTAAGCGTGGCTACCTGACATACCTAAGCTCCTCGGTAGGACATTTGGACCTGACCTCATCGCAACGGCATTAACCTCTCGCGATGAATACCTTCTTTAGAGTACTCATCGGTCACGCAAATGTCACGGTTTTGTAACAGCGTAATGGGCCACGTTTTTAATGAACAACGGCGAACCAACTTCAATCCCTTATTTTGCAAGGGTTTTATCGGGCCTCGGTGAGGTAGATAAATAAAATGACCTCGGAAACACCTACGGAAAAGTCACAAAAGTATCTCATTTTTGTGGCTCAACACACAGCGCGCCCTGCGCCGCGCCTAGCGCCTGTGGTCACCGCTTCGCCTGCGATGGCGCCGCGGCCCGCGCCCGCGCTAAACCCTCTGCACCTGCAAATGCTTTTGCACCCACTCGGAAAGTTCCATGCTTCCGGAATCGGACACCGCTTTCACAACGGCGTCGTGCACCTCGAGGCGCGCCCGCGCCCCGGGAAGCAGGCCCGCTTCACGCAAATTGAGCAGAACGTCCGGATCGGTTTGAAGCACTTCGCCAATGCGCGCGACGAGGATTTCGCCTCCGGAATTTCGCGCCACGAACTCCTCCACGGACACCAGACCCGCCACCTCGGCGCAACTGGATCCGGGCCCGGTGGCGCCCTCGGGCGGGATCGGGTTCCCAAATGGATCCTTCACGCCACTGACCATTTTGGAAATGTACTGTTCGAGCTCTTCGCTCATCACGTGTTCCCAGCGGCACGCCTCGATGTGCACGTGCTCCCACGGCATCTGAATTACGTCGAGCAGCAGGCGTTCGGCGAGTCGGTGCTTACGCATCACCGAGGTCGCGAGCGCCCGGCCTTCCGGCGTTAGGCGCAAAACGCGATCGCGGTCGACGACGAGGAACCCGTCTCGCTCCAAGCGGCCGACGGTTTCCGACACGGTAGGCTTGGACTGATCCAGGCGCTCCACGAGCCGGGCGCGCAAAGGAACAATGCCCTCCTCCTCAAGTTCATAAATCGCCTTGAGGTACATTTCCCGAGTATCGACCAAATCATCGCTCACGGCCGGCCTCCCTCGCTTGTCCTGTGCTTCTCATTTCACGTTTTTTCACGACGCCGAAGCGCCGCCGCCCTCTTGCCGGGCATCGCCGCCCTTATTATCCCTGTTTTTTCTTTCGGTTTCTCCAGAACGTTCGGCGCTGGCGGATTCTGAGCTCGCACCGGGCTCGGGCTCCTGGCCATGCTCGAGCGGGCCGAGGATTTCCAAATGCAACGGGTTGCGGATGCGATAGTGCACCTCAACGTCCCATTTCTGGCGGCCCCAAACGTAAGCGCCCAATACGGCGACGAAGCAGCCAATAGCGCCTATCCCCACGCCCCAGCGAGCACCAAGCGCATTCGAGATCCAGCCCACCAGGAGCGCGCCGAGCGGGGTAACGCCCTGGTTCACCGTCTGATACAGGGCCACCACCCTCCCGCGCATTTCCGGCGCGGTGGACATCTGCACGGCGGTATTCGCTCCGGTGAGCATCACCAGCATGAAGTACCCAATGGGGATAAGCGTGATGGTGTAAAGCCAGAAGACGGGCATAAGGGCGTTGACCGTCATGGCCACGCCTAGACCAAATATTGCACCCACCACCGAGCGCACCCGCGGCTGGCGCGTGCGCCGCGCGCCATGGATTGCACCGGAGAGAGAGCCGACGGCGAGGATCGAGCCCACGATTCCGAACTCGCCCGCCCCACGGTCGAAGACGGAGGTGGACATAGCCGCCGTCGTCAACTGGTTATTCAGTGCCAGGCAGGAAGCAATTCCTACCACGCAGAAAATGAGCAAGAGGTCCGACCGCTTGGAAACGTAGGCCATCCCGTGGCGGATTCCCTGCAGGGTGGATTCCTTCTTTTCCGCGACCGGGGCGGGGTGGAACTCGTTGGCCCGCATCACCAGCAGCGCGCTGAGGGTGGCCAGGAACATCGCGCCATTAATAATGAAAACCCAGCCGGTGCCCACCAGGGAGATAAGTCCGCCTGCTACCGCCGGTCCGATGAGGCGCGCGATATTGAAGCACATTGAGTTGAGCCCGACGGCGTTGGGCAGCGAGCGCGGGGGCACGAGCTCGGAGATGAAGGTCAGGCGGGGCGGACCGTCGAAGGCCGCAACGACTCCGAGCAAAAGCGCGAAAATCGAAACGTTGACCACATTGGCCGCGCCGGTGAGAACCAGGGCTCCCAAGCCCAAGGCGAGGACCATCATCCCGAGCTGGGTCAGGAAAACCATTTTGCGCTTGTCAAAGCGATCAGCCAGAGCGCCAGCCACCGGCATGATAAAGAGAACGGGAAGGAACTGAAGGGCGGTGACCACGCCGACAGCGAAGGCATCGTTGTCCGTGAGGTCATGGATTACCAACCAGTCCTGGGCAATGCGTTGCATCCAGGTGCCGGTGTTGGCAATGAGTGCGGCAAAGAACCACACTCGATAGTTATGGTATTTCAGGCTGGCGAATGTGCGCCCCAAAAAGCTCAGCCTCCCGCGCCGCTTAGCATTTGATTTCTTGTTGAACTAGGCATCAACCTTAGCACCGACTTCGGGCCGGTAAGTCCGCCATTCCGCCTGGCGAAATAAGTGTGTCCCACCCCGGGCGGGGTGGGACACACAATTGCGGTTTGCTCGAGCTGAAGAAACGTGCCGGAGGCGGGCGGCGGAAAGCTCAGCCCAGCCCGCCCGGCGCGATTCTTGCTAGAGGCCCAGCAGGTGCTGGATCGGATCCAGCAGGAAGTAGACCACGAAGAGGACCGCGGAGATCCACATCAAGGGCTTGACCTCTCGTGCCTTGCCGGCGAAGGCGGAAATCACAACGTAGAAGATGAAGCCAATGCCGATGCCCACCGTGATCGAGTAGGCGAAGGGCATGAAGACGATGGTCATGAAAGCCGGGATCGTCTGAGTGAAATCAGACCAGTCGATATCCACAACGCCCTCGAGCATCAGCAGGCCAACCGCAACGAGCGCGGGGGCCGCGGCCTCGGACGGAACCAGGGTTACGAGCGGGGCGAAGAAGATCGAGAGCAGGAAGAGAACACCCGTCGTCACCGAGGCCAGGCCGGTACGTGCGCCGTCGGCAACACCGGTGGTGGATTCAACGAAGGAGGTGTTGGACGAGATGCCGCCCATGCCGCCAGCCAACGCGGAAAGCGAGTCGATGAGGAGGATGCGGGAGGTGTGGTAGGGGTTGCCGTTTTCGTCGAGGAGGTTACCTTCGCGACCAACCGCAACCATGGTGCCCATGGTGTCGAAGAAGTCCGCCAGCATCACCGAGAAGGCGAGGACGACGACGGCGATCACGCCGATCTTCTGGAACGGACCCACCACCGAGAACTGGCCAATGGTGGAGAAATCGGGAATGTTGACGGGGCTTCCCTCGAGTGCAGGGGCGCCGCCGGCCCAGCCGGTCGGAACGTCCATGGCCCGCAGACCCGGGTGCGCCACGTTCTCAACGATGATGCCAACGATCGAGGCGGTGACGATGCCGATAAGCAACGCGCCAGAAACCTTGCGAGCCATGCAGATGAAGGTTACGCACAGACCGATAATGAAGACCAGGAGCGGCCAGGAAGCGACCGAGCCCTTAATGCCGAAGTTGAGGATGGTACCGCCACCCACGTTGCCGGTCACCAGGCCGGCGTTGGTCAGGCCAACGAGGGTGATGAACAGGCCCAGGCCAACCGAAATAGCGGTACGCAGGAACTTCGGGACCGCGCGGAAGATAGCCTCGCGCAGGCCGGTGAGTACCAGGAGGGTAATAACGATGCCCTCAATAACGATGATGCCCATGCCGTCCGCCCAGGTCATGCCCGGGATCTGCACGATCACGGCACCCACGAGGGTGTTGAGGCCAAGGCCCGCAGCCATCGCCATCGGGAAGTTTGCAACGCTTCCCATAATGATCGTCATAATGCCCGCAACCAGGGCGGTGCCCGCGGCGATCGCCGGGAGGTTCGGTTCGGTGCCGCCACCGAGGTAGGCGCCGGTTGAATCCGGGCCAGAAAGAATGATCGGGTTGAGGACCAGGATGTAAACCATGGCCACAAAGGTCACCAGACCTCCGCGCAGTTCGCGCGCAACACTGGAGCCGCGCTCCTTAACCTTGAAATAGCCCAAAATGCCCTGGGAATTAGACTCAGCTGTCACGTTTTTCCTGTCAATCTGAGTTGTAGCGGTCAATTTATATCTCCTTTTCGCGTATCTCACGCGTGGCACCGCAATGCCATGGCCCGGCCGCCCGATTCTCAGCGATGCGTGGATTTCCGGGCTCCGCTCGCTGGGGCGCTCAAAAGCGGATCATCCAGCGAACGAGGAATTTTCCTTACCCACACAGTGTGCTCTGCGCGAACGCGAATGCCAAATCAAGTCTCACAAATTGGACGAATTTTTGCCGATTTTATCTCAAATTCTGAGACGTCGTCAAAATATCCCCGAGTTTTCGCGGATTTGGGAGGGGTTGTGACCTTGCTCCCCTCCGCGCTTTCTTCGCCTCGCGCTGGCGGCCGCCGCGCCGGCGCGGCGCCGCATAGCCGCTAGGGCACGCTCGCAACGATGAGTTCGCCAAATCCGCGAATGGCGAGCTGCCCATCGCTATCGGGAACGAACATCGCCTGGCCGGTATTCAGCATCTCGTGGTCGGAGGCGGTGATCAGCTCCGCCGCGCCCTCTAGGCAGACCACCGTGCGCGGGCCGCGAGCGCGCAGAACCTCGATTGCGGTGGCATCGCGCAAATGCAAAGTGGACAGCTCGAAGTCATCCACCGGCGCATAGAACGTGGAGACCGCCTCCGACATCCGCTCCGGGGCAATGCGGATGGGCGGTGCCGCGGAAGTATCCATCACCCGCAAAAGCTCGGGAACATCAACATGCTTGTGCGTCAGGCCGGCCCGCAACACGTTGTCACTGGAGGCCATAATCTCCACCGCCGTCCCTGAAAGATAGGCGTGGACGGTGCCGGCGGGGATAAAGACCGCCTCGCCCGGCCGCAAACTCACCGGATTGAGCAGTAGGGAGGCCACCACGCCCGGATCGTTCGGATATTGCCGCGCCAGAATCGTCACGATTCGATCCGCACGCGGGCTGGGGCTCAAGCCGCGGCTTAGCCGCTCTCCGCACGCCTCCACCACTTCGCTAATCTCCTCGCCGGTGGGGCGAGTTTCGGCTGCCAGCAGCCGCGAGAAAAGCGCGCTAATACCCTGCTCGATATAACTCAGAAGCTCATTGGTGAGCTTGGTGTCCAGCCCGCCGAGCACCCCTTCAATCCGCCGCGTGGTCCGAAAACCGGCGATCGCCTCGAACGGCTCCAGCGCGTAGGCAAGTTCTGGCTTGTGGTTTCGGTCGCGGTAGTTGCGGACCGCACTGTCACGCGCAATCCCCGCCGCATCCTCGCGGGCGAATCCCTCACGCGCCTGCTCGCGGGAAGGATGTACCTGCAGCGAAAGCGGGCATTCGGGGGCAATAACCTTTAGCAGATAGGGCAATTCGCCGTCGTGCTCGGCAATTGAATCTCCCAGCGCCTGGCGCGGTTGGCGAGCAATGTAGGCCCGCAAGTCCTCGGTGGGCGCGGGGAGGTGGGTTGCACGACGCCGCCGCCCGCGCCGCATGGACTTCAGGCGATGGTCTTCGCCCGGAGATCCCGGATAGAACTGCGCGGGATCGAAAAGCGGCGCATCGGCGGTTGCACCCACGATGGCGGGATCGTCCGGATGGGCACCAAACCACAGCTCCGCCACCCGCATCTCCGCTGGCGAATAGCCAAAAAGCGCCGGAATTGTGCCGTTGCCGCCCCACTCATATCCGCGAGCACGGCCCTGTAGCCGCAGCACGCTTTAGTCTCCCGCGATGCGGTGGCGATACAGCCGCCCGTACGATCCGCGCCGGCGCGCATTCGTCCGTGCCAGGCGCGATGCCCGGCTCTGGCGCGACTCGCGCTCCAGGCTCTTTGCCGCCTTCCGCTTGGGGGCTCTGGTTGAGTCTGCGGCGGAGCCGCTGGCGCGCGAGCCGTCCGCACCGCGGTTAGCATTCGCCGCGCCATCGCTAGCATCGTCAGCCGAGGAAATACGTCGGCGGGTGCGCCGCCTACCGCGGCCATCCTCCCCCTCGGCTTCGCGCTTGGCCCGGCGCCTAGCCCGCTCCTCGCGCTCCACCTCTGCCTCTCGGGCCTTGACGATCCGCTTTTCTTTTTCAATCGCTTTCATGCGGTCATCCCAAGGCACCCAGCGCGGAGCAAGCATTGCTTCCTCGCCAGGGAACATATCGACCTCGGAAACCGTCACCTTGCGTGAGCGCGGCATCCGCGCCAGCGTCACGCCCCAGTACCAGCCGTGGTAGCCGGGATGCTCGCACTTAAAGAAATGGGTGAGCACGCGCTCTTCCTCCAGCAGCACGCCCGCGTGTTCGCCCACGTACTTCTCAGGAATTTCGCATAGCAACTCATCGCGCGCCACATCGCGCGCGGAAAGAAGAGTCTTCTCCCCCGCCACATTTGCCTGCGGATAAACCCGTTCAGGCATTTCCGGGGTGATCGCGGCGGCCTGCGCCACCGCTTCCAATTTTTCGTTAGCCATCGAATTCGTCGGCGAGCGTGCGCAAGGCGCGCGCGAGTCGCCTGCCCCCTTCCGGATAGCGGCCGCGGCGAAGCTGATTCGATGCGCGGTCAAGCAACTGAATGAGGTCCTCTACCACCGGCACCATATCTTCCGGCGAGCGTCGATTGATATGCGCGAGGGACTCGACGGGTTCGAGTATCTGCGCGGTGAGCGCCGCGGGCCCACGCCTAGTATCCGCCACCGAATACTCGATCCTGGCCCCACGGCGAAGCTTCTTCACGCCCTCGGGCAAGGCGTCAGCTGGGAGGTACACAGAGACGCCGTCGTCGCCGTCAATGAAACCGAAACCCTTCTTCTCGTCGAAGAACTTGACCTTTCCGACTGGCACTTTCACTCACTTTCTAGGAAAAACCGCCCGGCTCAGGCCGCGCGGACACTGGGGTTGAGTATACAGCGCACCGCCCCAAATTCGCGCTCGCTCGCTGTGAAAAGCGCCCGGCATGGCGTCGGTGCGGCCCCGCCTCTCCCCCAACGCGCGACGCCCGCGCTCCTCAACGCGCGGCGCCGCGTGCTTGCTCAGAGCACAACCGCCCAGATTTTCTACCGCCATCGGGTATTTTTGTGTTAGCTATTTTGCATCGCGAGTTGCGCGGGGCTCGCACCTCCCGCAGCTCATGTTGTGAAATGTCAAGTCAAGATCGGCGAAGCGGGAGGCACCGTGAGGTTTCGAAACGTCGCAGGGAACATTGCGGGAAGCGTTGTAGGGAGCGTCGTGGGCAAAGTCGCCATTGGCGCGGCGGTGGGCGCCACGGCATTAGGCTCCCTTTTCACCGTGAGCGCTTTCGCCGAGGAACCCCTCTCCCAGGTTTCAACCGTCACGGATTCCGCGGACGTCTTGAGCGACGCCGAAGAATCAAGCCTGCGCAATAATCTCAACTCGCTTTCCCAAACCAGCCGGCACACGGTTCGCATCATTTTTGTCGACTCGTTTGAAGACAGAGATTCCGATTCTTGGGCAAAGGTCACCGCCGAGCGCTCCGGCCAGTCCGCGGACGCCTCGATCGTTGCAATCGCTACCCAAACTGGCCAAATTTCTCTGGCCAGCGGCTCGAAGTCCTTTAGCCTCGATGATCTTGAGAATGCGGTGGCGGGCGACGTCGTCGCCGCATTCCAAAGCGGCAACTGGGCCGAAGGAGCGCAGATTCTCACCGAAAAACTCGGTAGCAATTGGGAAAACCAAAACGACTTCAACCCCGCCCCCTGGCTGGTCGCCACGGCGGCTTGCGGCGGCGCGGGCGCCTACTACGTCACGCGCAAGCGGAGCGGGAAGAAGAAGGCGGATGAAGAGCTTGGATCGCTTGCCAAGCGCGCCTCTAGCCAGCTGCTCGCCGCCGACGACGTCGTACGCGATGCCGCCGCGGAGCTCGAGTTCGCTAAGGCGGAGTTCGGGGTGGGGCGCGCCAAGGAATTCGACTCTGCCCTCGCCCAGGCGCGTCAGAAGGTGGGGCAGGCGTTTGAGATTCGCAAGTTGCTGGACGACGAAGTTCCCGAGACTCCCGCTCAGCAACGCGAGATGAATCAGCAAATCCTCTCCCTCACCGAGCAGGCGCACGAGCTGGTGCAGGCGCAGAACACCGAATTCCAAAATATGCGTGATCTGGCTGGCCGGGTGGAATCGCGACTGAGCGAGCTTTCGGATATGGCCGGAGAGATTCGCGGCGGGCTCGGAGCAGCCAAGCAGCAAATTGAGGCGCTTTCCGCCTCGTACGGTGAAGAGGCAACCGTGACTTTGCGCTCCTACCCGGATGAAATCCCGGCGCTTCTCGATGCGGTGGATGGCGCCGTCGAGCAGGGACGCGGCATGGTGGAGCAGGGCGAACGCAACCGCGCGGTACCTTTTGCGCGCATTGCTGAGGAGGCGCTGGCGCAGGCCACCGAAAAATACAACCAGATTTCCAACGCGCAAGATTCCTTCAAGGAAGCGGAAGGAAAGCTGGTTGAGCATTTGAAATCGATTTACTCCGATATTGAGGATGCCGACCGTCTGGCCCGTGACGACGCTGAGATCCAGGCTGAGAAGCAGGCCGCCCAGGGCGTAATCAGTAAGTTCAACCGGCACGGGGCCGATCCCTTTGCGGGAATTTTTGCCCTCATCGATGCCGAGGCGAAGCTCGATGCGGCCCTCGCGCAGGTACGCGATGAAGAGGAAACTCGCCGGCGGAACATTGCATTGCTTACCCGCCAACGCGAGCGCGCTCTGCTTGCCCTGCGGAAGGCCGAGGACTACATCGGCGAGTACCACCGCCTGGTGGACACCGATGCGCGAACCTCCTTGGAGGTGGCTCGCAATAGCTATCAAAACGGCGAGCATGCCCACGAGCGAGAACCCGAGCAGGCAGCGTTCTTCTATGACGAAGCCGCCAATCACGCCCGAGATGCGCTAAGCAAGGCGCGGCGCGACGTCGATTCCGCCAGGCAATCGCAGTCCCCGGGCTCCTCCGGGGTTGACTGGGGGAACTTCCTGGCCGGCCTCATTATCGGCGGGATGTCGAGCGGCGGGAGCTCCGGCAGCTACCGCGGTTGGGGCGGCGGCTTCTCCGGCGGATCGTCCGGAGGCGGATCGTCCTTCAGTGGAAGGGGGCTTTCTTTCTAACGCCAATGCTCATTTCATTGCGCGGCTGGCGCGGCGCGCAGGCCCCGCGGCTGGCGTAGCGCGCAAGCTCCCAACCAAACAAAATCTTTGAAGAAAATTTTCAAACCCCGCTCTTGGGCGCACCGAACCCGCGCTCTGAGTGATTTAGGAAAGGAATAACATGGCTGAAAAGCAGACGATTCTAGGCCGCATTGGCCAGCTCGCGAAGGCGAATATCAACGCGCTCCTCGACCGCGCTGAAGATCCGCAGAAGATGCTGGACCAGATGGTGCGCGATTACACCAACTCGATTGCCGAGGCGGAGGACGCCGTTGCCGTCACCGTGGGTAACCTGCGCCTGGCGGAAGCCGACTACAACGAAGATCTGCGCACCGCGAAGGACTGGGGCCAGAAGGCCGCCGCCTCCGTGGCCAAGGCGAACGAGATGCGTGAGAAGGGCGACGACGACGGCGCCGCTCACTGGGACAACCTCGCCAAGGTCGCCCTCACCAAGCAGATTCAGTTCGAGCAGGAAGCCAAGGACGCCGAGCCGATTATCACCAGCCAGCAGCAGGTTGTTGAGCAGCTGAAGACGGGCCTGACCCAGATGAAGGACAGGCTCAGCGAGCTGAAGAGCAAGCGTGATTCGCTGGTTGCCCGCCAGAAGAGCGCGGCTGCCCAGAACAAGGTACAGGACGCCATCTCCTCCATTAACGTGCTCGATCCGACTTCCGAACTCTCCCGCTTCGAGGATCGCGTGCGCCATCAGGAGGCGGTTGCCGCCGGCAAGGCCGAGGTCGCCAGCCTTTCCCTGCAGGATCAGTTCGCGGAGCTCGAGGATCACTCGAACGACGCCGAAGTTGAGGCCCGCCTCGCTTCGCTGAAGAGCGGCGAAGAGCCCAAGCAGCTGGAGGGCAAGGACTTCACCAGCTACTAAAGCCAGCCGAAACTTCGGGGCCCCGGTTTTCGTTCGCGAAGGCCGGGGCCCCACGGCATTACTACCGGAGGTGTGCGCGCGCCGCTCGCCATCGGCTAACCATCTCCAGGCAACTATTTCGAGGCAACTTCCAGAAAACTTCCAGAATCGGCTATTTGGATAAGCACCATGACTGCACAGGATTACGGAAATCAGAAAGAAGCCGAGGCCACGATCCTCGTCGTCGACGACGAGCCTTCGATTCGCGAGCTTCTTTCCGCTTCGCTCCACTTCGCCGGCTTTGAGGTCCTTACCGCCGCCGACGGCCGGGAGGCTCTCGCGCACCAGCAAACTCAGCCCATCGATTTAGCAATTCTGGACATTATGATGCCCGGGATGGACGGGTTCGAGGTGTTGCGGTTGCTTCGCGAGCGCAATAGCGACCTGCCCGTGCTGTTCCTTACGGCGCGCGACGACGTGAAGGATAAAGTGCAGGGCCTGACGGTAGGCGGCGATGATTACATCACCAAGCCGTTCTCGTTGGAAGAGGTGGTGGCTCGCATCCGCGCGGTGTTGCGCCGGGCAAACCCCGAGGAAGCCGAATCCCCCATCCTGCGCTACATGGATCTGGAGCTAAACGAAGACTCCTACGAAGTGCGCCGGGCAGGCCGCGAAGTGGAGCTTTCGCCCACCGAGTTCAAGCTGTTGCGCTACCTTATGATCAACGCCGAGCGCGTGGTCTCTAAGAACCAGATCCTCGATCACGTCTGGGATTACAACTGGCAAGGCGAAATCTCCATTGTGGAGTCCTATATTTCCTACCTGCGCCGCAAGATTGACTCCCCCGAAAACCTCGGGATCACCGACCCCGACGAGGCGAGCCGGCTGGTGCCGCTCATCCACACGCGGCGCGGTATTGGCTACGTTCTGCGCGGGAACAAGTAGCTTGGATCAACCTTGACGAAATCCGTTCCTTCGACCACCCCCGCCACCTCTACCGCCGCGCCCGGCGCGGCGGGTTCCGCGCCTACCTCAGCGCCAGCTTCCGCGCCATTGGCGATGCAGGCGCCGACGCCTTTCACTCGCCCGCGCCGGCCCCGCCGCCAGCGCACACTCACGGCGCAACTCGTGCTCACCATCGTCATTATTGTGGGCATTGCGATTGTGTTCCTCGGATTCGCCACCACCACCCTCATGCGCCAGTACATGATACAGAGCGTGGACGCCGATTTGCGAAACTCCGGCTACAGCGTAGCGGATCGCCTCCTCAAAGACATCCAGTCCGGCGAGCATATCAACGTCGATAACCGCTACAGCTTCTCCAACTACTGGATCTATCTATCTTTCGAGACCGCCAACCCATCCGCCGAACCGGTTGAGATACGCCCCTACACCACGTCGCGATACAGCGTGCCGGCCGATCCGGAGAAAATCATCGCCGACTCGGTCGCCGGCGGCGACCAAGCCAAAATCAACCGCGAGCCTTTCACCGTTGCAGCGACCAACGCCCGCCAGCACTGGCGCGCGCTCGTCCTCGACGTCACCGATCCCTCAAGCAATGTGCTCGGTTACGCGATTATCGCCCAGCCGCTCGCCCCCATCAGCTTTACGGTAGGGCGCCTCGCCCTCATCTTCGGTTTGCTCAGCATCGCCACCGTTTTGGCCGGCACCCTCGCGGTGGGCGCCACCGTCTCGCGTTCCCTGCGGTCGCTGCGCGATATCGAGCGCTCAACTCAAGCGATCGCGGCGGGCGACCTTTCCAAGCGTGTTCCTCACGACGATCACGCCGATGAAGTCGGTTCGCTTGCTACCTCTATCAATGTGATGCTGGCTCAAATTGAGCACGCCTTCGCCGAAAAGGAACGTAGCGAGGGCCGTATGAGGCAGTTCGCCTCCGACGCCTCCCACGAGCTTCGCACTCCGCTTGCCACCGTAAAGGGCTACACCGAGCTTTATCGGATGGGCGGAGTTCCGGAGGAAAAGATTCCCGACTGCATGGGGCGCATCGAATCCGAGGCTTCCCGCATGAGCGGGCTGGTGGAGGATCTTCTGCAACTGGCCCGCATGGACGAGGGCCGCCCGCTACAGCTCGAAGAGGTTTCCCTCAGCGACGTCGCCGAGGATTCTCTTTATGACCTTTCGGCCCGCGCTCCGGGCCGCTCATCACGGCTGGTTGGACTCAACTCCGAACACGTGCCGAATGTGGTGGTAACCGCCGACCAAGATAAGGTCACCCAGGTCATCGCTAATCTCCTCGGCAATGTACTCAGCCATACCCCGGAGGGAACCCCGGTGGAGCTGGCGGTAGGAACCGACAATGGCTACGGCATTATCGAGGTGCGCGACCACGGGCCGGGAATCACCGCCGCCGAGTCGGAGCGCATTTTCGAGCGTTTCTACCGCACGGACGTTTCCCGCTCACGCGCATCGGGCGGTTCGGGCCTGGGCCTAGCGATCGTCGCCGCGATTATGGCCGCTCACCGCGGTAGCGCCCGAGCCCTGGAGACCCCCGGCGGTGGGCTCACGGTACGGCTATCCTTCCCCGGCGCACGTAGCGATGAAATCGCTCGCCGCGCCGCCGGGCTGGAAGATTAATGCTAGGTGCTAGCGCTCGCCCGGCTCGAAGGCGCTTGCCCCGTTTTCCTCCACCGGGTGAGCAGTCTTTTGCTCGAGCATCAGTTCAATTGCCCGAAAAACGCGGCCCATATATTCGTCCGCGGTCTCTCCTTCAACGCTCATCATGGGTTTCCCAATAAAGAGAAATACTTCGCTCCGCGGCTTAGGGAGGAAGGATCCCACCGGCATGGCTTCGTGCCCGCCGGACATCGCTAGCGGCACGATTGGCACATTGAAGCGTTGCGCGAGCGCCGCCGCACCCGCCTTAGGCGTGCCCAACTGCCCGGTGCGCGAGCGGGTACCCTCCGGGAAAATCAGGATCGGAATACCGGCGCGCAACAAGCGGCCGGTCATGCCTTTGGCGCGCCCCGCGTGAGCATTTTTTCGTTTGTCTCCCGGCGTCGGCTTCTTGCGCTCAATCGGATAGGTGTTGAAGAAGAGCGAGGTGAGCCCCGAAACTCCAGGATTCTTGTAGAAGTAATCGGCAGCGGCGCCCGTTGCTAGGCGCTCGGTCAATTTATCCGGAAGAAGCGAAAACACCATCGGCGCGTCCAGGTGCGAGGAATGGTTAGGCACCAGTACAAAGGCGCCGTCGAGATTCTCGATATTCTCCTCACCCATCACGGTGGTCTTTAGCATCGCGTTGAGGACGGGCTTGGTCAGGAATTTGCGCACGCGATGGCGCCGCTTCGCTTTCGAATCGTCCAGGTACGGATCAATTGGTTCGAGGTCAGTCATTACTTCTCACCCCCGCTCTCTGCCGCCGCCCGGCTTGCCCCCGAAGCCCCTTTGCTTGACCGCAAAGCGCGGGCCACCGCATTGACCGCCGCGCGCGGGCCCTTTTCAGCGAGGAAGCCAATCACCTTGTAGCGAGCGGTGGGGATGCATCGCGTCTTCCCCCGCTCAGCCGCTCGTAGCGCCGCTTTGGCCACCTGCTCCGGATCGAGCCACAGAAAATCGGGCACACCCGACCGCCGGCCACCCGAGTTCGCGTGGAAACCAGAGCGCACCCAACCGGGTAATACGGCCGTCACGCTGACGCCGGTTCCGTGCAGTTCCTGCGCCAGCGACTCGGACCATAGGCGAATAAAGGCTTTGATCGCCGCATACATTCCCATCGGAACAAATCCCTGCACCGACGAAATATTAATAATGCGACCGTGGCTCGCCTCACGCATGACCTGCGCGGCCACGCCGCCAAGTTTCACCGGCGCTCTGCCCATCAGGCTGAGCGCGTTCTCAATCTCCTCAAAATCGTCAGTGACGATCGGGTGGTAAAGGCCGGAGCCCGCATTATTGACGAAGACCTCGATCGGGGGTTGCTGGGATGCCATCCAGTCACAGAGTCGCGCGACGTCGTCGTCGACCCCCAAATCCGCACGAATAACCTCGCACGGCACTCCGTTCGCCAAGAACTGCGCGCGCACCGCCTCCAACCGCTCCTGGCCGCGCGCCACCAGCACCAGCGGGTAGCCGGCGGCTCCCAGCTGGCGCGCGAAAGCGAGCCCGATGCCGGACGTGCCTCCGGTCACCAGCGCGGGTCCCCGCTTGGTCGAACGCGAGGCTAACGGATGGAATGATGTCACGGCGTCTAGGGTAGTGGATTTTGGGGACCGCGCGCGAACAGGCACGCTCGACGCTGAAGCGGGCGGCTCCCGGCAGGCGCCGCTCGGCTCGCGCCCGCCGCCAGGCGCGTCCGGATCCCGCAAGCGCTTCTAGCGGCTACATCACACCCATTGTTTCGCGCCGGTAGATTTCGGGGACTAGACTGCCTCTTGCTTAACGGGCACAGGGAACTCCGACCCGGCGGGCAACCATTGTTCATTTAGGGCACGTAGACTGCCAGAACTGTACACGGACACGAGTCGAGCGCTGAGGGACACCGTCCCGCGGAAGGAGGGCACAATGGTAGAGATCCCCGCGTGGCTCCCCTCTAGCTTCTCCCGGGCTATCAAGGATTTGGGTTGCACAGCCTCGCGTGAAGAGATCGACGAAACCTGTCAGAGGGTTATCGATCGCTGGAATGAGCCCGAGCGCACCTTCCATGGCCTTAGCCACCTCGTGGCGATCCTGAAAAACCTCGAGGCGCTGATTTCCGAGGCGCGTTCGCCCAGCGCAGTTCGCCTCGCGGCCTGGTACCACGGCATTTCGTTCACCCGGCCCGAGGATGCCGGCACCGTCCGCGAACCCGGCGAGAATGAGTACGCGTCAGCCCGGCGCGCCCACGAAGAGTTGTTGAAGCTCGGGGTCGACGACGCCGCGGCTACCCGGGTTGCAACTTTGATTGCCGGTATGGCCAGCGAGCAGCCCAAAAACTGGGCCGTTATTGGCGCCTCACCGGGCGACAACGAAGATACGCGCGATATCGATCTCATGATCTTGCGCGATGCGCATCTTTCGGTACTTGCCGATCCGCCGCAGCGCTACCGGTCCTATCTAGATAACCTCCGCCGTGAATTCGCTTTCTTCGGAAACGATGTTTACTACCGAGTCCGCAGGAACGTTATCCGGCGACTTCTTTCACGCAAGCATTTGTTCTTCACTCCCACCGCCCGCCAGTGGGAGCGCTCCGCGCGCCAAAACCTCACCGCCGAGCTGGACCGCATTGAAGGCGCCTTCCCCACCGAGCCCAAAGCTCAGGTTCAAGCGCCGGCTCAGCGGCCGGCTCAGGCGACTACCCCACAGCCATCCACATCCCAGACCGGCGAAATCCCCAAATCTTTGGTCCACGAGGAAACACCCGGAGCTCTCGCAAGCCTGCACGATCGAACAGATCGCCAGCGCCGAGTCGAAGTCGCCGAGGAAACGCTCCGGAAGATCGCCGAATCCTCGCGCGCCGCAGCGAATGAGCGCGAGGTCCGCGAGGTCCTGCAAACCTCCATCGACTCGCCATTACGGGACAAGACGCTTGCCGAAGAGACCGGCAGGATCCCTCGAATCCAAGTACCTCCCACGGACATAGCGAATGACCCACCGGCTGGAACTAGCAGTGCAGCATCCGTACCCGAGGCAACCGAGCATATCGATGCGCGATCCGCGCAACCCGAATCCCCGCGTAGCGATCTCGAAACGGCTCCGGAATTCAGCGAGCCTGCAGTGGTGACCACACTTACCATGCAGCCGATTAACCCCACCGAGCCGCCAGCTAAAAGTGCCGAGATCGTCCCAGCCGGCAATCCCGCGAGTATCCAGACCGACGATACCGAGATCGCCCCAGCCAGCGATACCACAGGCACCGCCAAACCGAGTGCCAACAGCTTGGAACCAGAGCGGTCCCGCGCCGATAATCTTAGCGGTGAGCGGGCTCCGCTTCCCAAGGCCCCCGAGCACGGGATGGAACGGGAACCAGACGAATAAGACCCAAGGTCTAACTCGCTCGTGTCCAACTCGAAGTTCATAGAACCGCTAACCGGGAGCCGCCTGGCCCGGAACCATCTGCCGGAGGTCATTCGGTCCAGCGGTGTGTACCGATCAGACCATCGGCGTCGTTCTCGAAGATTAGTCCGAGGTCATGGACGTGGATCCGAACGTGCTCGGTATGGACGTAACGATGGTGGCGCCAGTAAAGGCACACCGCGTTGGTGATGTCTGAGCCGCCGTCTCCATCTCGCCACCGTTGCGCGTGGTGAATTTCGCAAGTCTGATAAGCATCGAGGCATCTAGGGAACACGCACCCCTTATCCCTGGCGATCGCCGCATTTTTTCGTCTGCGAGTACAGCCGAGTCTCCTGACCCGCGTCAAGAACAGTGCTCGGCCCAGCAAACACCGTGCGAATAATCAAGGAGTCGCACAGAAGATGCCCGAGCTGCGAGGGAACGAGCGGCGTCCCGTCCCCCAGAAGGGCCGGCTCAAAGCCGGTGAACGCCCGAGCGGGGTCATCGGGAATCATTCCGCGTTCCTTCCCTAAGGCGTCTTGCCCTGCGAGGCTGGTGTGCTCAGTACTCGGTAACTCTCCCGCTCGATCGGACCAAAGGGTTCCCTGCTCAGCATTGGTGCCCGGGGACGCCGTGCCCCGGGAAGACACTCCGCGACTAGCCGTGCCCCCGGAAGATGCGTCAAGATAAGACGCGCCGCCGCAAGAAGATGTGCCACACTGCTTTTCCGACGCGAGATCCGCGTGGTGCGACTGGGTTTGGTATTCATGAATTGTCGCCACGAGGGTTGCCGACTGGCGACGCTCAGGCGTGAATCCAGTACGCGTGCACTCTCCGTGCCACCCCTGGCTTTACCTGGTCACAGGACATACTTCAACAGGTGGCGCCCGAGCTTCAACAGATGGTTCCCTGCGGGAGATGCCGTCAGGGGATTCGTCAGCAGGAGAATCGCAACCTACCCGAGTGCCGGCCGTTGGTTGAGCACCCGGGCTATCGCTCGCCCGCGGAACAATGCCCGCGCTGTGGCTGCAGATTCCAGGTTACATATAGCGGGTGTCAAGTTCTTGAACCCGCGAGCTTCTTCTTTATGTTCCCTCTCCGCCGCAGACCGAACGTCTTCGCAATACGGGCACTGTGGCGTTGCGACCAGAGGATGAGAATGGCCGCAGGGTTGATCGAAGAGTTCGGCCGGAGGGTGCGCGGCGCGAGAGTAGCCGCGATCGAGCCGGTCAAGAGTTTTTCTTACGTATCGGCGGGATTCCACGCCAGGCGGGCAGGCCCTCCAAGCTGGACTAGGTGTACCCAACTCGCTAGCATCTCCCGCCAGGCGAGCATCTCCCGCCAGGCGAGCATCTCCCGCCAGGCGAGCATCTCCCGCCAGGCGAGCATCTCCCGCCAGGCGAGCATCTCCCGCCAGGCCTACGCCAGCCACGCCCGCCGCGGGATTGGCCGACTCAAGAAGCCCTCGAACCGTTGGACGAGAGCCAATTAGCGGGTAGTCGTGACGGCCGTCAACCGAGGTGACATAGGCGTATTGCTCTAGAGTCGCGTAAGGGACTTGAACAAGGATGCGAGAGGCAAGATTGTTGTTGGGCTGACCGGAATCAGAAGACGGCGTGGATGCCTGGTTAAGAATCGCCGCAATGAAAGCGGCTCCCCGCCTCTCGGCGACGGTGCGATCATCATCCGCGGCCTTGCTAGCCCATAATGCTAGTGAACCACGCGTTGACGTGATGGGCGTCGACGTCGTCAAAATCTCCCGAAAGCTTCCAGCCGCCATCATCATACTTTGGGAAAAGCGCAAGCTTAGAGACGCGGGCAGGGTCACGCGCCGCTCGCTCCATTGTTTCGGGCATGATCTGAAGGGCCCACGCGGCAAGTTTCTTCCTGAAAACGCTTGGGCTAGAAGAGTTGCACGCTAGATCGAGCACAGTTTCTTCGGATTCGGGATGGCTGGTGAGGTAGTCCTGAATACGTCGGTTCGTTGCATCACAACGCGCCAGAACATCGAGGTAACCTGGCGTAATTTCACCGTCTGCGACGGAGCGGCCCACAAGCGGGAAACGCCGCGTCAACCGCGCCCGGATCATGCGCGCGCAGTGGAAGCCGATTGCCCCGCATTTTCGAGCAAATCATGCGGATTCGCGGAAATCACCGGATACGCAAACAGTGTCCCCCCCCGCCGCCGTCTGGCCCATCGTCACCCGGTTTACCGCCGGAGTCCCCGCCATCATCGCCCGTAGGCGGCTCAGCCCCTCGAGATTTTTTTGGCCGAACGATCCGCGCGGCGATCCACTTCGGCTAACCACGAGGTTTCGACACCTTGCAATGCCGTGGCATGAGCGACGAGAAAGCCGACGAGTTTCTCGAGGTTGCGATTGCTTATTGAGGTGATGGGCACATTACGTAGCGCCGACGTAATGTGCCTCAGGCTAGTAAAGATCTCAGCAACTCCCGGAAGCGCCGCCTCCAACGCGGCAAGTGCTTCGCTTGGAAGCTCGGATTCCAGCGACCCCCCAATCGGCAGGTGGAAGGAAGCTCATTGCGGTATGACGCGGCGACATGGCAACCCTCCTCTGCTAGACCTCAAAGCTTTACTTTAGCGCCATTATGCTACTTTTCGATAATTAGAGCTAGCGTTTAATTATTTTGTAATTTTGTGATTCTCTCTAATACTATTTGGTGCTTTTGAACGCTTTCCTCCGACTTTATTTTGGCACGAGGGTCCGACACCACTTCCGATCCACAGGCGCAAAAATCGACGACGACGAGGAAGCCTGAAACTAATGGGCGCGTTGACGAGCTAACTCCTGCCTCGAGCCGATCCGCGCGACAGGCTGATAAACAATGCGCAGCCACCCCTACACCCCGCGGAAATAGGCACAAAAAACCGGGAGACCGCGACAATTCGCGACCTCCCGGTCTTTTTGCTTTTATCTAAGCCTCGCCGCTACGGCACGGACAGAGCCCCTCCGACCCGCTGAGGCGAGCCCAAGCCCAAGCCTCACAAACCTTCCCGGAGCTCTGCCGCTCACAAGGCTTGGCGCATACGACCCCAGGATAAAAGAGCCCTACGCCCTACGCCCTACAAGGCTTAGTACATACCGCCCTGGTCAGCGGCCGGTGCGGCGGGTGCCGGCGGCTCGGGCTTGTCCGCCACCACAGCTTCGGTGGTGAGGAACAGGCCGGCGATCGATGCGGCGTTCTGAAGCGCCGAGCGAGTCACCTTGACCGGATCCATAACACCGGCGTCGAGAAGGTTCTCGTACTCGCCGGTCGCGGCGTTCAGGCCTTCGCCCTTCTTCAGGCCCTTGACCTTCTCCGCGATAACGCCACCCTCAAGGCCAGCGTTTTCAGCGATCTGCTTGAGCGGAGCCTCGATAGCAACGCGCACGATCTTCGCTCCGGTTTCCTCATCCGGATCGTCGAACTTGAGATCAGCGAACGCTTCGTCAGCGGCCTGAATCAGCGCGACGCCGCCGCCGGCGACGATGCCTTCCTCAACTGCGGCCTTAGCATTGCGAACCGCGTCCTCGATGCGGTGCTTGCGCTCCTTGAGCTCAACCTCGGTAGCGGCACCGGCCTTGATAACGGCCACACCGCCGGCAAGCTTGGCCAAGCGCTCCTGCAGCTTCTCCGTGTCGTACTCGGAGGTCGAGGTTTCGATCTGCTTGCGAATCTGAGCGGTGCGAGCGGCGATGTCTTCAGCCGCGCCAGCGCCGTCAACGATCGTGGTGGTGTCCTTGGTGACAACAACCTTGCGAGCCTTGCCGAGCATGGACAGATCGGTGTTCTCGAGCTTGAGACCAACCGACTCAGAAACGACCTGGCCGCCCGAAAGGATAGCCATATCCTGCAGCATTTCCTTGCGGCGATCGCCGAAGCCCGGAGCCTTGACGGCAGCCGACTTGAAGACGCCACGAATCTTGTTGACCACGAGGGTAGCCAGCGCTTCACCCTCAACGTCTTCCGCAACGAGGAAGAGCGGCTTGCCGGACTGCATGACCTTCTCCAGAACCGGGAGCAGGTCCTTCATATTTGAAACCTTGTGGTCAACCAGCAGGATGTAGGGATCCTCGAGCACAGCTTCCTGGCGCTCGGCGTCGGTGACGAAGTAAGGCGAGAGGTAGCCGCGGCTAAAGCTCATACCTTCGGTGAGCTCGAGCTCCAGCTCCAGGCCGGTGGATTCCTCAACCGTGATCACGCCTTCCTTGCCGGCCTTATCCATCGCCTCGGCGATAGCGTTGCCGATCTCGCGGTCACCCGCGGAAATCGCGGCGGTGGAAGCAATCTGCTCCGGGGTGTCGACCTCGGTGGCATCGTCGAGCAGCTTCTGCGAAACCGCCTTGACAGCCTTCTCGATACCCTTCTTCAGTGCGATCGGGTTTGCGCCAGCCACAACGTTGCGCAGACCTTCCTGCACCAGCGCTTGGGCCAGAACCGTGGCGGTGGTGGTGCCGTCACCGGCGACGTCGTCGGTCTTCTTGGCGACTTCCTTGACCAGCTCGGCGCCGATGCGCTCGTACGGATCCTCGAGTTCAATTTCCTTGGCGATAGAAACGCCGTCGTTCGTAATGGTGGGGGCTCCCCACTTCTTGTCGAGAACGACATTACGGCCCTTCGGGCCAAGCGTCACCTTGACGGTGTCAGCCAGAAGATTCAGGCCGCGCTCCATGGAGCGGCGCGCATCTTCGTCAAAAAGAATGGTTTTTGCCATTTTCTTCCTCCCCTAGGGACGATTCCGACCGATGCCCGCGACGGACGAGGCGACTTTCCGATTTCCTGAGCGGAGGGCGCCCCTCACCGGCCGAAGTATGCAATTATCACTCGACCACTTCGAGTGCCAAGAAGAATTTTGGCACTCTCCGCGCGAGAGTGCAAGCTCCAGGAAGAGATAGGAATTCGTACCCGGGGGCGTAAAAAGCCCAGAAATCCGCGGTAAATGACCGGAAAGCGGCACCGTAGTCGCGCCATCTAGTTGAGCGCCCACGACTCAATTTTTCGCGGGTGGCGTGAACCGAAATTTTTAGGGTCGACGCCTCACGCCAGGCACCTTGCGTGGCACCCACCGCGAGCGCTGGTTACCGCACGCCGCCGCGCCTCGCGTGGCACTCACCGCGCGCGGATAGCGACTACCGAGCGAGAACCACCACGATTTGATCGCCGCCGGTGGCGCGGGCATTCTCGGTGAACTGAGTAATGCCGAGTGACTCGCCGATGGCCTGCACCGTCTGCAGGTCACTGGCCTTGGGGTAATAGATCTGGCTCTGTGCCGGAGCCGCGTGGCGGTAGTTACCGATCGCAACGTTGGTGAAGCCGGCCTCGAGCAGGGTCTTCTGCTTCTGGGCAGCGTAGCCGGTAATTCCCGACGCATTGAGTAGCGAGACGGGACGAGTCTTGTCTGCCTCCGCCGTCGGCTCCTCCGAAGGCTCAGGCGACGTCTCATCCGCGCTGGGTTCCTCCGCCGTCGGCTCTTCCGCCGCCGGCGCGCCTGGCTCCTCCTGCTCGGGCGACTCCGCCTGCGAATTCTCCGCGTCCTCTGGAACAGCGACGCTTTCGGCCACGGTGGGCGCAATCTGCGAAGGAGTGGGGGCCGTGGTTCGCACGTCCATCGTGTTCAGACGAATGAGGCCAAGCCCCACCAGGGGCGCCAAAATGAGGATTGCCACCAAGGCAATCCACCACTTCAAATTCGACTCTTTTTTGCGATGCGCTCCCTGTGTGCTGCGCTCGCGCGCCGCGACGTCGAACTCATCCTCCGGATACTTATTAGCCACTCGCTTAGCCTAACCTCTCAAAGCGCCACCCACACGGATTAACATCACGCGAGCCGCGCGGCTCACTCCCGCGCACTGTTTCCCGCTGAACCGCTTCCGCGCTGTTTCCTGCTGAGCTGCTCGAGCCGTGCGGCGCACTAACGCAAAGTTCCGCGTTCCCGCGCCCGCTCCTCGCGCAAATGCCGAATCCTCCGCACCAGCTCGGGCTCCTCTAACTCTGCGCGCGGCTTAGCAATCGCCGCCGCAAGCGTGAGGTAGTACTCGGGCTCGCTCATGCGCATGGCCGCGATTGAGGCGCCTTTCGAGGGAAAGCGTGAGCGCCACGTTTTCTCGTTCTCAAGTATGCGCCGCTCGGCGCTAGTGAGCTGGGCAAGTTTCTCGAACTTCGCCGGCAATTCCGGTTCCTGGTTAGACCCTGGCACTACGATTTCCCCCTTCCTCGGTTACGCTGAATAGTATGCAACCCCTCTCCGACATCATTTCACTCGACTGGGCAGCCGAGCTCGCCCCCGTCGAGGAACAAATTCACCGCATGGGCGACTTCCTCCGCTCCGAAAACGCGGCCGGACGCGGATATCTTCCCGCCGGTGCGAATGTTTTGCGCGCCTTTACCTACCCGCTTAGCTCGGTGCGCGTGCTCATCGTGGGCCAAGACCCGTACCCCACCCCCGGCCACCCGGTCGGTTTGAGTTTCTCGGTGGCCCCCGACGTCCGCCCGATCCCCCGTTCCTTGCAAAACATTTTTCGTGAATTACACGACGACGTCGGAGCTCCGGCCCCGGCAACCGGTGACCTCACTCCCTGGTGCGAGCGCGGGGTCATGCTCTTGAACAGAGTCCTCACGGTAATGCCCGGAAAGCCCGCCTCCCATCGCGGCCAGGACTGGGAGCAGATCACGGATCATGCCATTCGCACCCTGGCCAAGCGCGGCGGCCCGCTCGTTGCCATTCTATGGGGCCGCCAAGCGCAGGAACTTCAGCCATTACTTGGAGACACGCCGGTGATCAAAAGCCCGCACCCCTCACCGCTCTCGGCTTCGCGCGGATTCTTCGGCTCACGCCCGTTCTCGCGCGCAAATCAGCTTCTTATCGATCAGGGAGCACAGCCGATTGATTGGGCGTTGCCCACCGCTAACTAGCATCGGCTAGCTCCGGCTAGAAAATACCCACTTCCGCTGGAAAGCACCCACTACGGCTAGAGAATACCCGCGACTGCCCAGCGGGCACCCCTTCGCGAGTTAAAAAAATTTGAGCCCCCGACAGGATTCGAACCTGCGACCGCCTGTTTACAAGACAGGTGCTCTACCAGCTGAGCTACAGAGGCTTTGCCGCCGCGCGGGCGGCTGATTACCGACCGAATCGGCGGCAACCACGTTGCCGAAACGAGCCGGCAACAAATATGAAGTGTACAGGGAAGCGCATTAAAGTTCCCACCCCGACCGGGCGAAATATCGCACACCAGCACAGGCTGGTCCGGTCGGGGCGGAATGCTCACACTACGGCGCGAGGCGCTTGGCTACCTCCGCGCAGGCGCTTACTTGGCCGCCTCGATCGCCTTGGTCAGGCCACCATTCGACCAATCCGTCTTGAGCACTTCGCCGTTAATCAGGACGGTGGGAGTGCCGGTGAAACCGTTCGCCCGGAACTGGTTCATCAGCTGCTCAACCAGTTCCTTGTAGGCGCCTCCACCGAGGTCTTCCTTCATTTGTGCCACTTGCGCGCTGGACAAACCGACTTCGCTGGCGACCTCGTAAAGCTTGTCGACCTCGGGCGGAACGATACCGCCGGAGGAGGGATTCTCGAACAGAGGAATGGTGTGCTCAGCCATCACGCGGTTGTGGAAATCAATGTACTTATCCGGGGCGTGGTTAGCCATCCACATTTCGGCGCGCTGGCCGTCAGCGGAGAAAGGAACGTTCGGGTAAATCGACGTGGGGTAGTACTCGAGCGTAATTTCGCCGTTCTTCGCCATAGTCGCGAGCTGCTCGGCGTACTCGGCCTCGAGGTGGTTGCAGTGCGAGCAAAGGTAGTCGAAGTAGATCGAGACGCGCGGGGCGCCCTCATTCGCGGTGCCCGCGGTGAGATCCTTGCCCACGGAAATACCGCCATACTTGTTGACGCCGTTAGGGATCTCGGTGGTGATTTCACTGCTCGACTGGACGCCCGACGACGACGGATCCGCCGCCTTGCCCGCGCTCTTATTCGAACCTCCCGAAACGATGAACCAAATAACGCCGGCCAAAAGGGCAACGACAACGACGCCGGCAACTACGGCAATAATGCGGTTACGCTTCGTCCGCTTGATCTCTTCCTCGCGCAACTTCGCCGCGGTTTGCCTGGCCCGCTCGCGACGCTGGGCGTTAGTTTCATTCTTTGCCATTTTCTTCCTTTGTTCATTCGCGGTTTACAACCGCCCCGGGAAATTCGGGCGTACCTTCAAAGAGTAGCTATTTCTTCCCACCGTGCAAGAGCGGGCGAACACAACGCAACAAATCTTATTCGGCCTTACTGAAATATGGTGGGGAACCAATCCGGCGGCACGCCGTCGGGCACAAAACCGGGCGGGGAATCAAGCGGTAGCCAGCTAGTCGGCGTCGACGAGCAAATCAAAATAGCCGCGGCCACAATTGCAAGGAGGATGATCCCCCAGAAGAAGCGGTAACCGCGGGAGGGCGCTACGACCGCAAACACCACCCGCGAGCCCTCGCGGACGTAGCGCGCGAGGACGGCATACCAGGTGAGGACCACAAAAAGCGCCGCCGCACCCAGCAGCGAGTATTCGCTGGCGCGCAGGCCGAGGCCAAAAAGTACCCAGAGGAGCGCGACCGCGCCGACCAAACCCCAGGCGACGCCAACCGCGCTACGCAGTATTGCATTGGCAAGACTCAGTGGCAGGCGGCCGAGGGCCCAGAAACCGTCGCTGGCGCTTTTTCGCCCAGCGGAAAGGCGGCGCCGTTGCAGGGCGCTACGGGTGATTCCGACGACCCCGAGGCACACGCAGAGAAGAGCAAAAACCGCTGTCCCTACCACGGGCCAACGCCAGATGAGGACGGCCGCGATGACGCCGGCGAGCAGAGTAAGGAAAGGGAAGCTAGGTGCCGGCCTGGCCCAGACAGGAATGGGCGACGGTTCTCCCCAGTGTTCGAACTCGGGAGAAAAATCGGCAAAGTGGCCACCGTCGTTTGGCGGGCGTACCTGCTCGGCTCCGTAGCTGGAGGGCCCATAAGACTGCGGCGGATAATTAGCACCCCCGCCGCGAGGTTGATTGAGAGACTGGTTAGCATAAATCGGCGCGAGGGCATCTGCCGGAACCTGCCCCTCGACTTCGCCGTAAAAATCATCGTAGTTCGTGCCTGGCCGCGCAGGCGCGGACTCGTAAGCCGCGGTCGCCCCGGCGCCTCGCTCGTAAGCGGATGCTTCCGCGGCGGATTCGTAGGCCGCTGTGCGCCCGCTACCAAATGCATACGCGGCCGTATGCCCGGCGTCCGGCGCGTATGCGGCGCCATACTGCTCTGCGTCGTAGCTCTCCGCGTCGTACGGCTCGGTCTGGCCGATTGAGCCCGTAGCTAGGTTTGGAAAATCAGCATCGTCTACGGGAAGGGTGGCCAGGGCCTGGGGGCTGCGCGGCACCGCGCGGGTCATATCACCCGCGTAACCAGGCCCCCCGCCGCTCTGCGCACCCGTTTCGGAGCCATCGTCCACCCAAGAGGCAGGGTCACGGAGCACCGCGATGAGGTCGCGATAGGGCAAGCGGCGCGAGAGCGGTTTGACCAGCGCGGCGCGTAGCGCCCCGCCCACTCGCGGCGGAACGCCGCTGAGGTCCACATCCCCATCCATGACGCGGCGGATAATTGCCGGCGTGGAGTTGCCACGATAGGGATCGTGCCCGGTGGCGGCAAAAGCAATAACTGCCGCGAGCGCCCAAAAGTCGGCCGCCTCATCTGGTTCAGCACCCTCGAGAACTCGGGGATCGAGGTAACCGGGTGTGTGCGTCACCGATCCGCTCTGCGTGAGCCGCGCGTCCGCGCCGGTTTGCGCAATGCCGAAGTCAATGAGTTTCGGGCCGGAGGAAGCAATCATGACGTTTGAGGGCTTCAGATCCCTGTGCAACACACCGATGGCGTGAACAGCCTCCACCGCGGCGCCGAGCCTGGAGGCGAGTTCCAC
This sequence comes from Actinobaculum massiliense, assembly GCF_001457435.1. Taxonomy (GTDB): domain Bacteria; phylum Actinomycetota; class Actinomycetes; order Actinomycetales; family Actinomycetaceae; genus Actinobaculum; species Actinobaculum massiliense. The sequence goes on from NZ_LN881717.1 coordinate 758,543, forward strand.
CAGGTCTCCACGCTCGTAGGGGCCGTCTTCTTTCACGTCTTCGCTCAGGGTTGGGCCGTCCACCAGCTCGGTGACGATGAAGGCACCCTCCCCTTCGGTCTCCGCGTCCAGCACCTCGGCAACGTAGGGCCCGCGCACGCGCTGGAGCATAGTGACTTCGCGCTGCAGGCGGGCCCGACCGGCCTGCCCGGCGATGGCTGCGGGGTGGAGGAGTTTGAGGGCAACCCGATTTCCGCCACCGTCAATCGCTTCATAGACAGTGGACATTCCACCCCGCCCAATAACGCGGACCAGGCGATACCCTCCAATTTCTTCTCGCATGGCTCCACGATACCCAAGCCCTCCGACACCGCGGGCGACGCGGCACTAGTACCAGCCGAGGATGGGAGTTAGCTCGGGCGGCGGAATGAAAGGGCGCCAGTGCGTCGGCGTCGACCAGCACACATACGCACAGCCAACCGAGAAGGCGGCGAGCAGAATTCCCCAAACGACCCGAGAGGCGCGAGAGGGGGCGAGGGCGGCAATGAGCATCCGGGAGCCCTCACGAGCGCTTCCCATGGGAGAAATATGCCAGGCGCAAACAGCGAAAAACCCCGCGCCAATGAGCAATGAGAGGTTGTGGTGCTCGTAGCGGAGGCCGCAGAGAACAATGAACATGGCCACCCAGACGAGGAGGCTCCCGCTCACGGTTTTGAGTGCGGAGAAGACTGCCCCCGGGATCAGGCCCGGGATGCGCCGAAACATCCAGCGGCAGTCGCTTTCTTCACCGGTGAGGAACAGCCTTTTTTGAGCCGCGAAACGCACACGAGCCAGGAGGTTCAGCGGAATACCGGCGAGGGTGAAGCAAAAAATGCCAATCACCGGCCATTTCCAGAGCAGGAGGACCACCCCTATGGCGGCGAGCGTGGTGAGGTAGGACGCGGCGGGCGCGGGGCGCATCCAGAGTTCGTCTGGCAGGTCTTCCGAATCGAACGGCGCGGCCGAGGCCCCGCCAATGTTGCGGTATGCCATCGCCTCCTCCGGGGAGGGGTCACGGCCCAGCGCGGCAAAAGCGATGGTGGCGGCGAGTGCCCAATCATCGGCGGGCGCATCGGGTTCGACGCCGGCTAGCACTCGAGGGTCTGTGTAGGCACGGGGAGAAAAGCCCAGGCGGTCGCGGCGCTTGTCTCGGGCAACTATGGCGAGTCCGAAGAAAGCCAGGCGCGGCCCGTCCGCGGTGAGGATCACGCTGGAGGGGCAGATGTTGCGGTGGAGAGCGCCGGTGTCGTGCAGGGCAGCGAGCGCATCGCGCAATTCGCCGGCAAGATTCCTCAGTTCCTCGCCCGCTAGAGGCTCGTGGGTATCTATGTATTCCCTTAGGGTTGAACCCTCAAGGACCTCCGTTACCACGTAAACCCTGGATTCGCCCACCTCACAATCGAGAATTTGAGCGGCGTAGGGACCCGAGATCTCAGAGAGCTTTCAAACCTCGCCTCGCAAGCGTTTTCGGCCAGCCTTTCCGCCCAACAATGCGGGATTAAAAAGCTCGAGAAGCACCGGTTGACCGGCCGCGTTCGTGGCGTGGTAAACGGTGGATACCGCCGTACCGCAGACCTCGGTGCCCAGCCAATATTCCCCTATCTCAGCGCTCATAAAGCAAAAATACCCGCATCAGTAGCACAGTGGCCGCTTTCCCGCGGTGCAGTGTTCGCTCTCCATGCCGCGAGTTTCCGTACCGCGAGCCGGTTTTGTGGATGGCTGCGGCCGCCTTCCACCCCGCCAAAAACGCCCACTTCGCTATATAAGAAAATGCGCCATACCTTTGGATTACACATCGAAACAAAATCACTGCCATAATAGTTAACGGTGTGCTCGCAGATCACGGAGCGAAGCACCCCGGCGGCGTTCACAGAGGAACGCCAACGTTCTCACATCTACTTTCGAGTGGTTTATCTGCTTTCGAGTGGCTCATCCGAGGAGGGGCAGCCATGGCATCCGTTACGTTCGACGAGGCGACGCGTCTGTACCCCAACGCCGTCGTCCCCGCTGTCGATCATCTTTCTCTTTCCGTTAGCGACGGCGAATTCTTCGTGCTCGCCGGACCTTCCGGCTGCGGGAAGTCGACGGCAATGCGGATGCTAGCGGGCTTGGAGAACGTGGATGCGGGCCATATTTTCGTCGATTCGGAAGACGTGACGCACCTGCCTCCGAAAATGCGCGATGTTGCGATCGCCTTCCAGAATTACGCGCTCTATCCGCATATGAGCATTGAGGACAATATGGGATTTACCCTCAAGATCGCGGGGAAAGACCCGGATTTCATTGCCGAGCGGGTGCGCGACGCCGCTGAAGTTTTGGAACTGGACGGAAAACTCCAAGAAAAGCCAGGCGATCTCTCGCGCGCCGAGCGTCAGCGCGTTGCCATGGGCCGCGCCTTGGTTCGTTCCCCTAAGGTTTTCCTCATGGACGAGCCGCTGATCAACCTTGACCTTGACCTGCGTGATCGCACCCGTGATCTGATCGTGCGCTTACAAGAACATAGCGGGGTAACCACTGTTTACGTGACGGCGGACCCGGAAGAGGCGATCAATTTGGGCACGCGCGTGGGAATCATGAGCGAGGGCAAGCTCCTTCAAGCCGACACTCCCGAGGAACTGCTCAATCATCCCGAATGCGAATTCGTACGCCATTTTTTGAAACCTGGCCTCTAAAAACCCATCTCTAGATTCGTTTCCGCAGGGCTTCCCCCTGTACCTTTGATCCCGATACCGTCAATTCGTGAATTTCTGATCGTCGTCTGAAAGCAAGGGTTGCTACAAAATATGTCCGATGGATTCGATTGGCCGAACTTCGAGGGCGTGACCTCCGAACTCCGTATTACCGCCGCGCAAATCGAGCCTGACCTGATTGACCTGCCATGGTCATTCCCGCTTGATACCTGGCCCGAGGACCTCATCGCGGCTCTCCCCCGCGGCATTTCGCGCCACGTTGTTCGCTTCGTGCGCCTGGGCGGAAAGAAGATCATCGCGGTCAAGGAGATCGCAGAAACCGTGGCATTCCGCGAATATGAGCTCCTGCGAAACCTGGAAAAGCTCGATCTTCCCACGGTTTTACCCACCGCCGTCGTCACCGGGCGCATCGACCAGACCGGCAAGCCGCTCAACGCCTGCCTCATCACCGACCATCTCCCCCACTCGCTCCCCTACCGCGCGGTAATCGGGCGCGACCACCGCCAGGCCGCCGTGCAACGACTCATTGACGCCCTCGCTGTTTTGATGGTGCGCCTCCACTTGGCGGGCTTCTTCTGGGGCGACGTTTCGCTTTCAAACACCCTTTTTAGGCGCGACGCCGGATCTTTCGCCGCCTACCTCGTGGACGCCGAAACCGGCGAGCTCTTTGATCCGATTACGGATGGCAAGCGAGCCTATGACATCGACGTGGCGCGAACGAACATTATTGGCGAGCTTATGGACCTCATTGCCGGCGCGGTGCTCCCCGAAGATTTCGACGCCATCGCCGTCGGCGACTACTTCGAGCGCCGGTACCACGAACTGTGGGACGAAGTTACCGCCGTCACCACAATTGGGCAGGGTGAGAAATGGAAGGTCACCGAGCGCGTCAATCGCCTCAATGATTTGGGGTTCGACGTCGACGAGCTGTCCATCACCACGCGACCTGGCGAAAAGCAGCTTCGCATCCGTCCCAAGATTGTGGAGGCGGGGCACTATGCGCGCAAGGTCGAGCGCCTGACGGGATTGACGGTGGAGGAAAACCAGGCTCGCCGTATCCTCAACGACATTGGCGAATATGCGGTGACGCATCAGCTGGAACAATCTTCCGAACTGACGATTGCGCACGCCTGGCTACGGGACGTCTACGAACCGACGCTGGCGGCTATCCCCAAGGAGCTGGCCGGGAGGCTGGAGGCAGCGGAGATCTTCCACGAGATTTTGGAGCACCGCTGGTTTATCTCCGAGCAACAGGGCCGTGATGTGCCCCAGCGCGAAGCCGTGCGTTCCTTCGTGGATAATATTCTGCGCCATCACCGCGATGAGGCGGCGCTACTGGGCGGCTCGGAAGCCGAACCAGACAGCATTGCCGCTATCTCCGATAACGACTAGCCGCGTGGCTTCTAGCGGAGCGACTGCGCCACGTACTGCGCGATTTGAATGGTGTTGAGCGCGGCGCCTTTGCGCAGGTTGTCGGCAACGCAGAAGAAGGCCAAACCGCGTTCGCCCTCGACGCTTTGATCCAAGCGCAGGCGGCCCACATAGCAGGGGTCGGTTCCGGCCGCGTCAAGCGGGTTCGGCAGATCGACTACCTTCACGCCCGGCGCTTGCTCGAGCATCCGGGTGGCTTCCTCCACCGAAACCGGCCGCTCGAATTCGGCGTTGACGGCCATACCGTGCGCGGTGAACACCGGCACGCGCACGCAAGTTCCAGCCACTCGCAAATCCGGGATTCCAAGAATTTTGCGCGATTCGTTGCGAAGCTTTTGTTCCTCATCCGTTTCAAGCGAGCCATCCGCGGCCAGATTTCCGGCAAAAGCCACCGCGTTGAAAGCAATCGGAGCCTTATAGACGCGCGACGGCGGAAGCTCCACCGCGTGTCCATTCAAAGCTAGCGCGCGCATACCGGATCCGGCGCCAACTCCATCGGCTGCGAACTCGCCGCCCGCTATGACTTCGCCCGCCTCGCCATCGCCAGCCTCGCCGGCACCCGCACGGACCGCGGCTTGCACTCCGTTGGCAAGCTCTTCCACTCCCGCCACGCCCGAGCCGGAAACGGCCTGATAGCTGGAAACCACCAGGCGCTTTAGACCGTAGGCATCGTGGAGCGGCTTCAAAATTGGCATTGCCGCCATAGTGGTGCAGTTTGGATTAGCAATAATTCCTTTGGGCCGCCGATCGGCGTCGTGCGGGTTAACTTCCGACACCACCAGCGGCACCTCGGGGTCAGAACGCCACGCGGAGGAGTTATCCACCACCACGCATCCGGCCTGCGCAAACTTGGGCGCGTAGGTGCGCGAAACATCGCCACCCGCGGAGAACACCGCGATATCGAGGCCGGCCGGGTCGGCGGCGTCGAGCGCCTCAACCTCAATCTCTTCGCCCCTAAACGGCAGGCGCTTCCCGGCGCTACGGGCGGAGGCGAAGAAACGCACTCGCTCAGCGGGGAAATTCTGTTCCTCCAGAATCGCGCGCATTACGCGACCCACCTGCCCGGTGGCGCCAACCACGCCTAGCGTCAAACTCATCGTCCCGTACCTCCGTACACGATTGCTGCTTCAGATGCGTCCAGTCCGAACGCGGTGTGGATTCGGCGCGCCGCTTCCGCCAGCTGGTTCGGATCCACCACCACGGAAATGCGAATTTCCGAGGTGGTAATCATGTCGACGTTCACGTCCAAGCTCCCCAGCGCCTGGAAGAATTTCGCGGAAACACCCGAATGCGAGCGCATCCCCGCGCCAATAATGGAGAGGATGCCGATTTGCCGCTCGACCGCGATATTGTGGAAACCAAGTTCGTCTTTCTTCGCCTCCAGCGCCTCCACCACGTTGCTGACATCCTCGCGCGGAACGGTGAAGGAAATGTTCGAGAGTCCCTTCTGCGTCAGCGAGGTGTTCTGGACGATCATGTCAATATTGCCGTCCACTTCGGCGACGACGGCGAAGACCCGCGCGGCAACACCCGGTTGGTCGGGAACCCCCACCACGGAAATCTTTCCCTGACTGGTGTCGGCGGCAACGCCGGTGACGGCCGGTTCCTCGATGCCTTTTTCAATCAGCTTCTTTGAAGTATCTTCCACGATCCAGGTTCCTTCTTTGTTCGAGAACGACGAGCGAACGTGCAGCGGAACTTGGTATTTCCGCGCGAATTCGACCGCTCGCAAATGGAGAACTTTCGCTCCGTGAGCGGCCATTTCCAGGGTTTCTTCGTAGGTAATCAGGGAAAGCGGGGCGGCGGCCGGAACCGAGCGCGGATCGGCCGTAAAAACGCCGTCCACATCCGTGTAGATTTCGCACGAATCAGCACCGAGGGCGGCGGCAAAGGCGACGGCGGTGGTATCCGAACCTCCCCGGCCCAGCGTGGTGACGTCCTCGCGCTCATTAACTCCCTGGAATCCGGCAATAATCGCCACGTAACCGTCTTGCAGCGTGCGCAAAATCCGCTCGGGCACAATCCCTACGATGGACGCCTTGCCATATGCCGCATCGGTGTGCAGACCCGCCTGCTGGCCGGTGAAGGAGCGCGCCCGCACGCCCTTCTGATTCACCGCCATGGAAAGGAGCGCCATCGAAATACGTTCCCCGGCGGTGAGGAGAATATCCAACTCGCGCGCCGGCGGCGTATCGGTGACGCTGGCGGCCAAATCGAGAAGATCGTCGGTGGTATCTCCCATCGCCGAAACGACGACGACAACTTTATTTCCGCGCCGTGCACTCTGGACGATCCGATCGGCAACGCGCTTGAGCCCCGCGGCATCCGCCACGGACGATCCGCCGAACTTTTGCACAATTAGCGCCACTCGAGCCCACTTTCTTATGGCTGTGCCTAGCGCGCTATCCCTCGGGAGCCCAACACCTGGTAGGAACTCCCGCCCGTTGAGGAACAGGCCCACTAAGCCGTTGCTTATCGCGATTCTAACCGCGTTGCGAGCACCCGTGCCGGCTTGTCCGCCTCCCCGGCGTGAGATACCGGCCACGTTCGGGGCTTTCGCGACTAAAGCATGATGCCTCTCTCCGCCGCGCGGGGGTCTTAAGTCTGGAGACTTTAGACCGCTGGGTCGGCTGGGGACGCCGGCTGGGCAGGCGACTGCGGCGATTCAAAACCGGCGACCTTGGTACGCCCTTCGAAAGCACGTGAAAGCGTAATTTCGTCGGCGTATTCGAGATCGCCGCCCACCGGCAAACCGGAGGCCAAGCGCGAAACGCGCAAGCCAATGGGCGCGAGTAGGCGAATGAGGTAAGCCGCGGTGGCCTCGCCTTCAATATTCGGATCGGTAGCGAGAATGACTTCCTGCGTACTGCCGTCCTGTAGCCGGGTCAGCAACTCGCGGATCCGTAAATCTTCCGGCCCCACGCCCTGGATCGGGTTAATAGACCCACCGAGCACATGGTATTTTCCGCGGAACTCGCGGGTGCGCTCAATTGCAACAATGTCTTTGGCCTCTTCGACCACGCAAATTACTTCGTTGGTGCGCCGCTGATCAGAGCAAATGGAGCACACGGTCTGCTCGGTGACGTTGCCGCAGATCTCACAGAACCGAACATTTTCTTTAACCGCCCGAAGCGCATCCGCGAGCGCCTTGACCTCAGAATCATCCTGTTCGAGGAGGTAGAAAACAATCCGCTGCGCGGTTTTTGGCCCGATGCTCGGCAACCGGCTGAATTCATCAATCAGCGCTTGCACTGCGCCGTCGAAAATACTCGCCACTAAAACTCCTCTCGTTGCTGATCCGACGTCTCTTCAATAATCGTGCCCTCGAACGTTTTCAGGACCACTTCAATTCCCACCACGCTCGACTGCTCGATGGTGGGATCGTCCGCGGAGACTGATTCTTCCCCGCCCCAATCATCCACCTCAGCGGGTTCCGGTTCCGGCGAGCCACTCCAGCCGGGCGAAGCTTCCGAATTAGCTGGGGCTTGGTTTACCGTGATATGACTTGCCGTAGCTTGATTTGCGGTAGCTTGATATGCCGGGCTTTGGTCCGGTACTGGAGAACCCGCACTGTTACTACCGGCTCCCGGCCTTTGACGCCGCAAAACGGCCTCCATCGCCGAGAATTTTGGAGCACTGAAATCGTGCTGTGCCTTGGGCATAGTGGGAACATGGAAGGCAACGTCTTCAGAGCGCGGCACTTGGCTGGCTACGGGGCCCGGCGTTGAGCTGGTTGCCGGGCCTCCCTCCGCCCGCGCACTGGATGCCTGTGGCTCCGATGCTCTAGCGCTCGGTCCCTGCGGCGCTGCTAATTGTGTATTAGGAGCCGGCGGCTCCGATGTTTGCGAGCCGGGTGCGTTATCTTCCGATGCCCCCGGCGCGGGTGCTTGTGCACTCGGCGCCTGCGGGAATTTTGGCATCGGCATCCGTTGCATATAGAAGGGAACGTCCTCCTCAGGCTCTTCTTGCGTCGAGGTTTGTGCTTCCGCCTGGCCACTGCCAGCAGCTGGAATATTGGCTAGAACGCCAATTCGTGCAACGAAGGGAGTAGCTGCACCGGGCGTAGCGGCGCTCCGGTCCTGCGCGTAGGGATCATAGCCCGCGTAAGGATCGGAGTCTTCGTCCACGATTTCTTCTGGTAGCGGCGGCTCGTCGGAGTGTTCCTCGTCGATCACGCGCGGCATCTGGGCGGCCGGGCGCGGCGAAGTCTGCTCTGTGGGGGCCGCCGCCCCTGGGGCGGCTTCAGCTTTTGGGCTGGCATCACCTGCTTCGTCCGCTGACTGGCGAACGGGCCGCACAGTTACCGGCCGCCCGGCGTCTTCCTCCGTAAACATTGATATATGCGCATTGAGGCGTTGCAAATTCCGCTCATCCTCAAGCGCGTGGAAGGCCCGCTCCCCCGAAAACTCAATGGTAATAACGTCTCCGGCTTGGGAAACGGCCTTCGCCGGCGCTTCGAAAATAGCCTGGGCAAAGCGTCCCGAAGAAATAATCTCCGGCCATCTCTTCTGCACCACCGCCAAAAGGTCCGGCGTTTCCGGGCCGGCCGCATTACTTTCCGCGGCCGGTTGCTGATGGACCTGCTCGCCGGATTCCTGGGCCTTTTCGCCGGCAGTAGACGTTTCCGCCCGCGCAGGCTCCGCTTCAGCGCCCGGCACATCGGCTTCTCGCCGCGCCGGCTCCGCCTGCGCTTGGGCGGGCGAGCCACTTTCACCGCCCGCTTGGGCCAACGGGTTTTCGGCGCCGGGCTTGCCCTGCCCGGTTACACCAGCGTTCTCCCACGACGGCAGATTTCCGCGCGAAGGCAAATGCTCCTGCCCGCTCTGGTGTTCACGCGACGTTGCGGCATTACGAGCCGCGGCAATCGCACGCTCTCGAGCCATCTCTTGCGCGGATTTTGCGCCCGCGGCGGCGGGCCGGTATCCCGAACCCTCGGGAGCCCCGCCTACCCGCGCCAATTCGGGAGAAGCCGCAGGCCGCCCGGGCGCACTCGGCCCGCCGGCCTCCTTGCCCCGCTTTTCGTACGCGGGCAGGAGGAGCCGCGCACAGAGCAATTCCAGTTGCAGGCGCGGCGAGGTGGCGCCCGTCATTTGCGAAAGCACCTCATTCGTTTGCTCCGCACTGTAGGTTGCCCGCTCGGCGCCCAGAGCCCTGGCCTGCTCGCGCATGCGCTCCAAACGGTCTTGCGGCAGTGATCCCAAAGCATCCGTGGCCGCCTGACCAGCCAGGCCGATAACCACCAAATCGCGCAGACGCTGAAGCAAATCCTCCACGAATCGCCGCGGTTCATGCCCGGCGCCAATCAGTTCTTCGACGACGGCGAAGAGCCGCCCGCCATCCTCGCTAGCAATTGCCTCCACCGCGCGATCAATCATGGCCGAGTCGGTATAGCCGAGAAGCCCAATCGCTTGCTCATAGTCGAGGGTTTTATCTTCTGCCCCGCCCATCAATTGATCGAGCACGGACATAGAATCGCGCACCGATCCCGCGCCGGCCCGCACCACCAAACCCAGAACGCCAGGACCGGCCAAGAACCCTTCTTCGGCACAGATTCCGGCCAGATAGCTCTCCATGGTGTCCGGCGCGACCAGCCGGAACGGATAGTGGTGGGTACGGGAACGAATGGTGCCAATGACCTTTTCCGGCTCCGTGGTGGCAAAGATGAATTTGATATGCGGTGGCGGTTCTTCCACCAACTTGAGCAAAGCGTTGAAGCCTTGCGTCGTCACCATATGTGCCTCGTCAATGATGAAAATCTTGAAGCGATCGCGTGCCGGAGCGAAGGCCGCGCGTTCCACCAGGTCGCGAGCGTCGTCGACACCGCCGTGAGAGGCCGCGTCCATTTCCACCACATCGAGGGAACCCGGGCCGTCATTGGCCAGATCACGGCAGGATTCGCATTCACCGCAGGGAGTATCGGTCGGAGCCTTGGCACAGTTCAGACACCGGGCGAAAATGCGTGCCGAAGTAGTTTTCCCGCAACCGCGCGGGCCGGAGAAGAGGTAGGCGTGGACGGTTCGTCCCCCGCGCAAAGCCGCCATCAGCGGGCGCGTCACCTGCTCTTGCCCGATAACATCCTGAAACCGCTCCGGGCGGTACCTGCGATAAAGTGCCATGCTCACGAAGCACAGTCTACGTTGCGCCTCCGACTCGGACCGAGCCCAATCCCCCACTCAGTCGCTCAGGTTCAAAATGCTGAGGTTCACAACGCTCAGGTTAAAAACAAAGACGCCCCACGCACCCGCCAGAGCCCGCATACCCTTGCTGCCTTCCGGCCCTGGGGGAGTTTTGCAAGATAACGCCGCGTGGGGAGTCGGAAAGAAGTCTACAGGCTCAACTAAGGCGAACCAAATGTGTGTGGCTCACTTCGCCCATCGGCACCGGGCCCGAATCTGATCGCCCCCTGCCAGAACAACGCCGGTGCCCACCCGCACCCGGCCCGAGCTACGGCGTCGGGCACCCACCCTCGCGCCCTTATGCCAGCCGCCCGGCCTATGATGGTGAGGTGCGCAACAGGCGCATTGGATTACGAAAACGGGGAGAACTATGGCTTTTCTATCCGAGGATTTACTCAGCACGCTCCACGCCCGCGCGGCGCAGCACGATGCGTCCAACGAATTTCCTCACAACGATTACGAAGACCTCAAGAATGCCGGCTACTACGCTGCCTTTGTGCCGCAAGAATTCGGCGGCGCCGGCCTCTCGCTCAAGGAAATTGCCGCTGAGCAGACTCGGCTCGCCAAGGCCGCGCCCGCCACCGCGTTGGGCATTAATATGCACCAGATCATCGTCGGTTTGGGCCGCTGGCTGATCAGCCATGGCGTGGAAGCGGGCGAAGTGATTTTGCGCGAGGCGGCGGCCGGTAAGCTTTTCGCCTTCGGCATCTCAGAACCCGGTAATGACCTGGTCCTTTTCGGTTCCCTCACGCAGGCCGAGCCCACCGAGGACGGCGGATACAAGCTCACCGGAACGAAGGTGTTCACCTCGCTCGCACCCGCCTGGGACTGGCTTATGAGCTTCGGGGCGCTGAAAACCGATGCCGGTACGAAGGACGTTTTCGGCTTGATTTCGCGCGACGACGGCGGATTTGAGATCAAAAGCGATTGGGACGTGATGGGAATGCGCGCCACCCAATCGAATACCACGGTTTTGCGCGAGGCACTGATCCGGCCGGAAAACGTGCTCGGCGTGGTGGACCCGGGCCCCTCGAAGGAGCCGGTTGTGTACGGAATTTTCTCCAATTTCGAGATTCTGCTGGGGTCGACCTACGCGGGAATTGGCGAGCGGGCAATCGAGGTAGCCACCGAGCACTCCAAGCAGAGGAAGTCCGTGCTCCACCAGGATGTGTACGCGAACGATCCCGATATTCGCTGGCGCATCGCCGAGGCAGCGCTCACGATGTACCCGGTGGGCCCGGCCCTGCGCGAGCTCGCGGATCAGGTGGATGCCGGCGGGTGCCTCGAGGATCCGAGCGAGTATCCGCGCTTCTCCGCTGCGAAGAACCTCGCTGCCGAGGCTTCCTTGCGCGCCGTCGAAGAGTGCGTGCGCGCGTGCGGCGGCAGCTCGTACTACTCAAAGCATGAGCTCTCGCGTCTGTACCGAGACGTGCTGGCCGGGCTTTTCCAGCCCTCCGATCAGGAATCTCTGCATTCCTCCTGGGCCAGCCTAGTTATGGGGCCCGTGCAGAAATAACGCGGAGGCGCCAGGCAACAGCGCGGGAAACTTAGCTGAGCTACTCCACCGGGACGAGGACGGGCCGCATACGCCCGTTCTCGTCCCGGCGCATTTCTACCCGGGCAGATGTGCGCACCGAAGGAGATCCCGATCGCACGGGCGGAGATCGCCAGGCCGCGCGGGGAGCGGCGCCAATGTTCATTGGGCTTCTGGAGAGATACGCCATCCAGGGGACGCTGTTTACGAGCTTTGATCGCAAGGGGTATCGCGAGCAGGCAATCCGCGCCATCGCGCACGTCCTGCGCGCCGACGCCGGAGCGTAAAGCCTGCGGGCCGGGCCGCGAGGCGTTAGGAGCGCGCCCACGGCTGGAGCTCGCTGGTAAAGCCTGCGGCCCGGAGCTGGGGCCTAAAGCCCCCGCCGCTTCCACATAGCGAAATCCCTAGAAAATTCTTCGCCGCGCTTGGAGCATAGATATATGCAAAACGCGGATGAATACACGAATTTAGACGAATCAGCAGCCGGCAACCTCACCTGGCTCCCCGCTCTGGAACACAAAGACTTGCTCGCCGAGCCCGTTGCCCGCGCCCTGGAGGAGATCGCCGCCCGCGAACCGGAACTGGCGGCCCAAGCCCTCGTTGCCGAAATCGATCCCGAATTTTCTGATACGGCTCCAATGGTGGAGAAATACGGCGTCGACGAAAAACTTGTATGCAATTGCGTGCTTGTGGCCGGAAAACGTAACGGCGAGGAGCGGGTGGCGGCCTGCGTGGTTCGGGCCACAACGCAGGCAGACATCAACCACGTAGTGAAGAAGCGCCTGGACGTTCGTAAGGCATCCTTCTGGCCTACCGATCGGGCGGTGGAAGCGTCGGGAATGGAGTACGGGGCAATTACTCCGGTGGGAGTTCCCGCACAGTGGCGGCTTTTGCTCGATACTCAGGTTGTTGCCGGAATCGCCTGCATTGGCTCCGGAATCCGACCGTCTAAATTGCTGGTCCCGGGCGCGCTCCTGGCGAAGCTCCCTCAGGCGGAGGTGGTCGAGGGCCTCGGGGTTGAGTGACGGGGTTTAGTGACCTGTGCGCGGCGCGGACTTTTCCCGGCCGCCAGAATCTATACTCCGAAGAGCATCATCCGCAGGAGGACCTCACGTGACCCATCGCGAACTTTTTGACGACGTCGAAGATCGTTCCACTGTGCTCCCGGCACGCAGTGAAAACCAGGCAGGGAGCAGCGGCCCCGCGCGGGGTGATGTAGCGGCTCGAGATGCCGAGCCGGCGCAACGGGATAATTCCGCGCGGGCTGACGACTTCGCGCGGGCTGACGATCTCCCGGAGGCGGCCGATTCCGCACAGGCTGACGATCCCGCGCAAGAGGAATCGGCGACCCCGAGCGAAGCCGACGATGACATTCAACTTCCCGAGTTCCTCGAGCATCCCGAAAAGACCGACTTGTTCCTGCTCGGAATGCTCTTCGTGATATTCGTCTTCGGCGTCGTCATGATTCCGCTTCGAGCTTGGCTCACGGGCCACCCCTGGGCCTACACGCTGTTAGTGGGCGGCTATACGTCGTCGATCATAGGCGGGGCAAACGCCTCGGTGGGCGACGGTCCGTGGTGGGGCTACTGGCTCTGCACACTGGTGGGCGTCCTCAAGTTCATGCCGTTCTACTACTGGATGGGCCGGCGCTGGGGCATGGATTTCATTGACCTTTCGGTGCAATACACCCCGCGGATTAAGACCCTCGTACGCCGCGCGATGGGGTCCTCGCGGGCAAGGGCATTCACAACAGCGTTGGTACCGCTCGGGTACTGCCCCGGCCCGGTACCAAATTCCATCATCAATGCGCTCCTCGGGCTCCTTCGAGTTCCCTTCTGGGCCATGATGGCGATTAATGTTGCTTCGGTTCTCGTGGTCAACGGAATTTTCGTGGGCCTGGGATGGACCTTCGGCACTCAGGTTCTGAGCATCGTGCAGGTGGTGAACCGCTACCTCCTGTGGATCACGCTTGTGCTCATCGCTATCGCCGTTTTTCAGGCTTGGCGTAACGCCAAGAAAACCCCGAAATCAGAAGCCTAAACCGCTGTGATTCGCGCCGCTCGCGCGGGTAGTCTGATGCCATGAAGTTTGGAATGCGTAAACCCAGCATCAAGAAGTCCATTGCTGCCCGCACCAAGGGCCGTGCCACCCGCGCCGTCAAGCGCGCAATTAATCCTTTTTACGGCAAGAAGGGTATGGGGTGGATCCGCGACCCCGAGCGCGCGATGAAGAACGCCATCTACAAGCGCACGACGTTCGGCGTCTCGGACATCCTCAAAATGTTCAAGAAATAGCCACTCGAGCTAACCGATTTTTCCTCGAAATATCAACAAAAAAGCCCCTCTTTCGAGGGGCTTTTGCGGAGGATGGGGGATTCGAACCCCCGAGGGCGTTAACCCAACCCGCGTTCCAGGCGAGCGCCATAGGCCACTAGGCGAATCCTCCTTTACGCTTACGCGCCTGAATAGAATAGCTGATTAGCGCCTGATTTCGCGAGGTTTAGCGCTGAGCGGTAACGCACACCACGTCTACGGCCGCGCGGCACCCGTATTTACTGAATGGCTAATCGATTCCGAGGAATTCGAGCCAGCGCGGATATTCACGCTCGACCTGCTTTTGCGCCTGCGCGTAGACGGCTTCGAGTTTTTCGGGGTCACGCTCCCGGTTGCTAGGCAAATCGTGCTTAGGGAAGTAGAGGTAAGCCCTTCCCCGTCTCTCCAGCTCAAACAAATGCGCGCGTGTGGCGTTGTAGTTTGTGGCACGCGCGTTGAGGCCTTCAGCCACCCTGGGCGCGTTTCTAAAAATCGCGCGCATCATGCGCTCAGAAAGCACGCTTTGAGTTTTCACATACTCACGCCGCCGAGTCATCACCACAAAGAACTTTTCGTAGCCGTCTTTTTCCGCAACGTCGACGGCGATGCCACCAGACGGCCCAATTGCGCCGTCGGTGTAAAACTCGCCGTCGACGGCGGTAAAAGGCATCAACCCGGGCATTGACGACGACGCCTGCACCCGCCGCAACAAGTCATCTCGAGAGTGAACATCCGCTCTACTCCAGGCCATCTGCCGGCCGTCAGCAATTCGGTAGGCGACGATCCGGAAGTCTTGTTGCGAGGCTCGGAAAGTTTCGAAATCGAAGGGTAGAAGTTCTCCGGGATTAGAGGTGTGCTGGTAAATGTACTCAGAATCGAACAGCCCTCGACCGTGCAGGAAAGACTGCAGGCCGCCTGCACGCTTGTCGGCAGCGAGGCTTATAAACGACGCCCTTGCACGGCCGGGATCTTTCGAAATGTAATTGCACAAATGCGTCGATCCAGCAGATATACCCGCGACATACGGGAATTCGATCCCCAGTTCAATAAGCTTTTGAACCACGGGCACGGTGGCAACTGCCCGAAATGCTCCGCCCTCGAAAATTACCGCTGTTTCGTCGATGCCTGCCATCTATCTCCTGCCTATTCGTCCACTCAACGGTATCAATATACGCAGTGAGGGGAGGCCTCGGCCTCCCCCCCCCCTCACGTGGTGAATTTCAGCAGGTAAAACCTACCTACACCGTTTAGGCATCACGCCGGCGCAGAATCAAAACTCCGCCGCCAACGAGCGCCACCATGGCGAGTGCAACAGGCATAACCGCCGCACCTGTGTGCGAGAGCTTGCCCTGATGCTTCTCACCAGCAGCACCGTGCTTACCGGTGGCCTTCTTGCCAGTATCCGACTTGCCTGCATCCGACTTACCAGAATCACCCTTCTGGCCAGCATCAGATGCCTGCTCACCCGGCTGCGTCGTCGTGTCGTCACCCTTGAGGGGTTCATCCCCCGCCTTCGAAATATCCATATCCTGGGGAATCGGAAAAAGCGTGCCGTTTACCGTCTTCGAAACCTTCACGCCGCCATAGTTATAGGTGTACGTCGTCGGGTAGGGAGTGTTAACCTCTGTGCCTACCTGTGAGAGATCAAGCACCGCGTTACCGTTATCCGCAACGAAGTTCCCATTCTCGTCCTTTTTAGCATTCCACCAAACATCGACACCACTCGGGGAGGTGATAACCGTGGCCTGAATATCGTTTCTCTCAATACCGTCGGCGAATGCCGTGAAGTCTTCGGCCTTAATGATCTCCACCGCCTTCACGGCGAGCTTCGAGCAGTCCTCCGTGGCGCGAGCTTGTTGCGAGTCTGGGATAATCCAGCCCGGCTCTAGTAGTGCCTGGCGTGCGGCCGACGCATCAACCTCATACTTCTGACCGGCGTACAGCACGCCCCGTCTTCAAGCGAGGTTTTCTCCCCCGAAGAGCCCACCGAAGAAATCGCGGTAGGGCCAAGCGCGTTCACAGCATCGATAACGCTTTGCGGCGCGCCAACTGTGCTTCCGTGTTCCTGGGTTGTGTAGACAGTGAAATTATCAGAGGACTCTAGCTGGTAAGCCGACTTCGTGAGGACGATCGCGTCCTTGCCCATCGCGGTCGCCAGCTTTGACTAGGAATTGTGTACGTCAGTGGTGGTTTTCTCGGAGCCATCAAGCTTAAGAGAGGCACTTTCCTTAAGCTTGTAGGGAATCGTCACCTTTACGTGCTGACCAGGCTTAAGGATGAACCTCGCCCAGATATTATCGAATCTTTCCCATTCAATTTTGTTCCCACGGAGCGGCCTGTTGTAGCCGTTTTCTCCACCTAAGCCAAGACCACGGCCGAATTCCAAGTCCAAGCCAGGCGCCACCAGCTCGGAATCGACGGCGGGAATTTTCGCCTCAGGGTTATCCGGGTGGCTTTCCATTTTGTCGACATCCGAAGTAAGGACCGATTCGACTCGCGGAAGCCAGAAGGCTTCGTTGACGTTGTAGTTGGCGTTAGAAATATTCTTTATTTCAAAATTAGAGTATACGGTCTGCGTTTGGGAGATATCCACTAGCGGCTCGGTGGTCGAGTTGGCAACATGCGGAGCGGTATCAACCTTGTTGCCTGCTTTATCCTCGATAGGCCACCAGACGCTTCCCTGCATCTGCTGGTCGTTATTTCCAGTAATGGTGACCAGGCGGTCTGTGCCAGAAGCATCTCCCACCGGGATCAACGCCGGGCCGTCAGCTTGCTCAGCACACTGCGAAAGCGTTGAAATAGATACCGTTTCCACTGCATTACTTAGAGCGGGGCATCACAACGAGCGGGCTGACTGTCAGCGCCACCCCCGTCGCCCAAGCGACTATTTTTTGTGTCGCACATTTCCTCCCTTCATCGCGAGTGAGCGCCCGGATCGCACCCGGTATCGGACGAACCTGGGCCGAGAACTAGATCCCGTGGAACGTCCGGTTCTCCTGTATCCGATTTTAATCAGGCACCATTGCAAGAAATTTCTAAACCGTAAAAGCTTAGAGACTACCTGCGCACCCAGGCCGCGAAACTCGCATAAAAATTATGGCGACTTTCACGTTTTCTTACCTAGCCTTACTAACCTCTTTTCGATTTTGATTTCTAGCTAGGCATGGGTGCAACTATGTCGCAAACTTTAAATCTTCCTGATTCGCGCTCAAGAAACTCTCGACGCTCAGCAGATGCAAAACCGCCCCACGGAAAAGCTTTGGGCCTTTTCCGTGGGGCGGTGCTACCGTTCAGATCCGAATAACTTTATTTTGCTCCGCTTCCGGGCTCATCGTTGTGAACATCGACCGGAACAGTTGCGGCAGCATCCTCTGCGCGCGCTTCGGCGGCGATATCGCTCGAGCGGTGCTGGCCGATGCGGCGCGCCTTCTTACCGGAGTCGCTCTCATCCCAGGAACGCTGCAGCTGGCCTTCCTCCAGCTCGGTGCCCGCCGGCGTCGAAGCCGGTGAGGCAGACTCGAGCGAAGTACCGCGCCAGCGGGAGAGGGCACGCATCGAGTGGTAGATGATGATGGCGCCGAAGGAGCCAAGCGCGATGCCCTCGAACACCATGTCTCCCACCATCCAGGTGTAGTTCGCGATGGCGACCACCATGGCAATGGCCGCGGTATTCAGGTTCACCGGGTCGGAGAAGTCCACTCGATTCTGCACCCAGATACGAACTCCCAGCATTCCGATCATGCCGTAGAGGATCGTTGCCGCACCGCCGAGCACGCCCTGCGGGATCGTAGCGATAATGACGCCGAACTTCGGGAAGAGCGAGAGCAGAAGCGCGGTGCAAGCTGCCACGATGTAGGCAGCCGTCGAGTAGACGCGGGTCGCGGCCATAACGCCGATGTTCTCGGCGTACGTCGTCGTACCCGAACCGCCACCGGTACCGGCGAACACGGTCGAGAGACCGTCCGCGAAGAGCGCGCGGCCGGTCAAACCGTCAAGGTTGCGGCCGGTCATGGCGGAGACCGACTTTACGTGTCCCACGTTTTCGGCGATAAGAACCAGCACCACCGGGATGAAGAGGCCGAGGGTAGAGACGTCGAAGGCAGGTGCGTGGAAGTTAGGCAGGCCCACCCAGGAAGCTTCGCTAACGCCGGAGAAGTTCACTTCGCCGCGAATCACCGCGCAACCGTAGCCGATCAGCACGCCGATGAGGATCGAGAGGCGGCCAATGATTCCCTTGAAGAGCACCGTGACCAGGAGGATCGCCACGATGGTGACGACGGCGGTGACCGGCGCGGCCTTGACGTTGTTCCAGGCAGAGGGCGCCAGGTTGAAACCAATGAGGGCGACGATGGCGCCGGTAACGACCGGCGGCATGAGTTTGTCGATCCACTGGGATCCCACCAGCATGACGATGGCGCCGACCACGAGGAGCGAGGCGCCGGTTGCGATAATGCCACCCTGCGCGAGCGCCTGGCCGTAGGAATCAATTTTGCCGCCACCCTGCACATAGCCGGTTACAGCGCCGATCGGGGCGATGAGGGCAAAAGAAGAGCCCAGGTAACTGGGCAATTTTCCGGCGGTAATGAGGATAAAAAGAATGGTTCCGATCCCCGTGAAGAACAATGTCGTCGAAGGATCGAAACCAGTAAGTAACGGAACCAGGAACGTGGCTCCAAACATGGCCACCACGTGTTGTGTTCCAATGCCGATGGTGGCTGGCCACGCGAGGCGCTCGTCGGGCTGAACCACCTCCCCGGGTGCGATATGTAAACCGTCACCGTGCAGTTTCCAGAATTTCGCCATGCTTAAAACTCCTTGCGTTTTGCGTGTAGGTGGCTTTAGAGCCTTGGTGATGGTACACCGAGGGAATTCTGAAAGGCGAAAATGCGATAGCTACCACATCACGCGAGCTGAAGCCGGGCCAAAATCACCCGGGATTTTCCGCGTTTAATGTACCCGCTGGCACAAAAATAAATTACGGTGGGTGCTGTGAGCGAGCAGAGAACCCAAACACGCGCCGTCTACCGCAAGAAGACGCAGCAGAGGCAGACAGTTATTTTCGCTACCCTCGGCGGCATCTTGATGTTTTTGCTCGCTCTGTGCCTGCTCGTATGGGCCGGAGTTCTGCCCGCACTCATCAACCCGGCGTTCTCAAAGCCGGAAAAGGCGAGTAGCGTCGTCATTCCCTGCCCACCGCAAGGCAGCAGCGCCGTCGACCCGGGAACTATCAACGTGCTCGTCTACAACTCCACTGAGCGATCCGGACTCGCCGGCAGCGTGGGGCAGGCGCTTGCAAACGCCGGGATGAACGTCTCGAACACCGGAAACTGGAACGAAAAGCTCGAAGAACCGGCACGCATCATTGCCGGACCCGCCGGACTTGAGGGCGCGTACACACTGGCCCGCTTCTTGCCGGGCGCCGTGGTCGTCTTCTCCAACGATATGAGCGGCGAGTCGCTCACCGTGGTGTTGGGTGATAAGTTCGACGCCGTTCGTACGCCCGAAGAAGTTGCTCAAGAATTCCCGCAGACCGAATTTGAATCGCCCGAGGGGTGCATCGATATCGCGGCGGCGAACAGCGACAACTAGCGCAATCTCCCGGCGCTTGGAAAACGGTGGCCGTGCGTTGCCGCCGCCCGCGCGGCCGGCGGCCCGCCTAGGCTTCGTGGAGTTCGGGACTATAGAGCACCTTGAAATGTTCAACCACGACCTCATCGGCCTCCGGGTTGAAATCAATACCGAACAAGGCCGCTTCTCGGCCAAAGAATTCCTGGTGAGCGGCTCGCCAATACTCGAGGCTGAGGTCTCCTTCGCCTTCCGCGCGGGCAACTGTAGCGTCGACTTCCAAGAACGGCATGACCTCTACCTGCTCGGTGACGATCAGAGCGCACGGAGCACCGGACCCGTCGGTCACAATTGCTAGTTCGCCGACCTGGGGAAGGCCCTCCCCCGTCTCTTCGTATGCCTTGGCGAGCGACGTCGTAGCTGTTTTTTGCCCCGAAATCACCAGCTGCGCAAGCTCGGTGGCCATTTCCGGACCATCTCCGAATGCGAAAGCCGGAGGGCGGAAAACGGATGCATTGTCAGATCCGAGCACCACCTCGAGCGGATTGAGCTTGGCCCGGGTGATCGCGCGAGTCCAGAAGGCCTCCAGATCCGCATCGGGGACCTGCGGGATCTCATTTGAGAGCTCCGGCTGCGTGGCAGGTGTCTGCGGGGCAGGTGCCTGCGCGCCGCTGGCATCCGCGTCGGTTAGCGCTTCAGCGATGGGCTGTTCCGCGGTGGGCTGTTCCGCGGTGGGCTGTTCCGCGCGGGAATCATCCGCGGTAGCGCGCTTATTGCGCTTGGAAAAATCAAAAATTTCCACGATTTTTACCTTTCCCGAGGAGAACGAGTGGCGCGACGCTACTCGCCAGGTTCATTATTTTCGGTAGCGGGCTCGGAGCCGGTTTTTTCTTTGCCAGGCGCGGCTTCGGCCTCATCGGCTTCAGCAGCTTGGGACGCCATTTCTTCTTCAGCGGCCATGCGCAGGCGCTCGGCCAGCCCGGCGCGTTCGAGCGCTACCTGGATCCACTGAGTGGTGAGAATGCGTATCGCGGCGTTGACCGCGAGACCTGCGCCGACAGCGGTGAGCAACTTCCCGCCGCGCTTATTCCACAAACGCACACCTGCCACCCCGAGCGCGGTACCAATTCCGGCTTGAACGGTAGCACCGACCTCCAAAGCGCGCGGATGGCGCAGATAAATCTTGCGGTAGAACTCCCAGAATTCGGCGGGGGCCCGGCCCTGCCCGGAAACCTCATAGGCCATGCTGGATTGGAAGCGCTTACGGAAAGCCTCCGGTTCAAAAACCGTGGCCTCCGGGATGCGCCGTGCCTCTAAGAGACCGGCCAAAGTATCGGAAACCTCGTGCGGCAGATGAATTGCTTCCACGAACTTCGCCACACCCTCTTCCGCCGGAGCGTTGAGCGCATCGAGTAAATCACCCGGGTCAACCGAGGGGAAGTCGTTGATAATACGCGCCGCCCGTGCTCCCGATCCCAGCTCGCGGCGGGCAAACTGGCTGGCCGCCTCCGAAGCCTCGGTGTGGCTCATATCGGAGAGGGTATCGATCCACTTCCACGAGGCAATGCCAGAATCCTGTCGGATTACCAGCACCGGATTACGTTCGCCGCTGAGGTCAACGGAAAGCACCAAAACAAAGCCCGGCTGGCTTCCAATCTTCGCCGCCTTCGTCAGCGGAACATCAGCTACCATGGCATTGGCTCCGTCTTCGGCAGGCATAACGGCGACCGGCGCATTAATGCGCGCGGCTAGCCCCGGCACCCGCGCAAATGGCACATCGGAAACCACGAGCATCGGCCCATCGTTGAGCGTAGGAATTTTACCTTCGTCGTCGGCCAGGAGGTTCTCTACCTCCCCTTCCGGAAGGCCCGCCTCGCCCTCGTGCTCGCCCGAAATCGGCGCGCCTTCGAGGCCGAGATCCGTAGCGGCGCCATCCCCCGCGGCTACGCCACCATCCGCGGCCACATCGGCATCCGCATAGGCAAAATCATCCTCGGTAATCGGCACTTCGCCGAGGTCAATGGTGTCACCGAGCACCTCGTTATCCGCTTCCACCCGGACTTTGCGCAAGGTGGCGTAGGCGCGCTCCAGAAAATCGGTGAGGTGGCGGCCCGGACCAATGAACTCCTTGCCGTCGTCGGAGCGCTTAATGGTCGCCACGCGCCGGCGCCTGCCAACCACCGCAATTTCGAAGCGGAAAAGGGCGCCCTCATGCTCACCGCGCGCAACCACGCCTTCTTCGGCAAAGAATTCCTCAATATCAGCCGGGCCCGCGAGCGACTGGTCATTGCGCAGAATTTCGCCGCGAACGGGACGCCAATTGTATTTCTTCGTGTTCTCGTCCATGTGCAATGCACCTTCCTCCCGCTTGCCCTTCCATCGTAGATAAATCGAAGGGAAAAGCTAGAATTGCCGCGCTGAATTATTCGCCAGCGCCACCCTCTACGCGATGGGCACGCAGGCGAGCCACCTCATAGAGCGCGATGCCGGTGGCAACCGCCGCGTTGAGAGATTCCATGCGCGCGGAGATCGGAATCGAGGCAATCTGATCGCAGGTCTCGCGCGTTAGGCGCGCTAGGCCCTTCCCCTCGGAACCGGTGACGAGCACCAGCGGGGTGTCGGCCAGCTCCAGGTTTTCAATCGAAACGTCTCCGCCGCCGTCCAGGCCCACCACAAAGTAGCCGCGTGATTTGAAATCCTGCAGGGTACGCACCAGATTCGTCACTCGCGCCACCGGCAAAATCGCGGCCGCCCCGGCGCTGACTTTCCATACCGTCGCATTCACGCCCGCCGCTCGCCGCTCCGGAATAATCACGCCGTCGGCGTTGAAAGCTGCCGCGCTTCGCATCGCCGCGCCCAAATTGTGCGGATCGGTCACCGAATCCAAAGCAATGAAAAGCGGGGGAACATCCTTGGCGCTACTGCGATCGTCCGCCGAGTCAGCGAGCTCTTCAGCGTCCGCGTAGGCGTAGGGCGGCACCTCAATGCCGACGCCCTGGTGAGTTTCACCCCCGCACATGCGGTCGAGTTCGGTGCGCGAAACCTCCACCAGGCGCGTGCCGGAAGCGGTTGCCCGCTGCGCCACTTCCTGGAGTCGCTCATCGCTCGTCATCGACGCGGCGAGGAACACGCGCGAAAGCGGAATTCCCGCCCGCACCGCCTCGAGTACCGGGTTTCGCCCCACCACGAGCTCGTGGCCTTCGGCAATTGCGAGCTCCGCGCGCAGTTTGGGCGTGCGCGAAGCCTTGCGAGCTTCCTCGCGCCGCGCCTTTTCTTCCGCGGCGAGTTTCGCCTTATGCGCCTTGTGGTAGACGCGGTCCTCCGCCTTCGGGGTGGGCCCGCGCCCCTTCAATCGGTTGCGGTTATGCCCTCCGGTGCCCTTGGTGGGCCCCTTCTTCCCCTTCGGCCGTCGCGTGCGTCCGTCTGCCATCCTGCCTCGCTCTTCTCCCGTTAACTAGCGGTTTCGCGCGATTATCTTACCTTCCCGACGACGCCGCCGGGCGACCCGGCCGCGCCACCAGGTTTTACTTAGATCCCAGATGCCACCGGGCGCCGTCGGCCGAATCCTCAACTACGATGCCGGCAGCGGTGAGCGCATCACGCAACTCATCGGCACGCGCCCAATTCTTTTCGGCGCGGGCCTCCGCGCGCTGGGCAAGCATCTCCTCTACCAGGGTCTCGAGGGCCGCATCAGCCGAGGAGGAACCGCCCCGCCCGCGCCAGGGCGCGGCGAGCGGATCCAGGCCCAGCACGTCCAGCATGGCGCGGGTGCGCAACTGCGCCTCGCGAATTACCGGATCATCGCGTTCGGCCAGCGCGTTATTACCGCGCCGCACCTCTTCGTGGATCGCCGCCAAAGCGCCGGAAACATTGAGGTCGTCGTTCATCGCTTCCACAAAGGCTTCCGGAAGATCCTCCAGCGGAATCTGGGCAACTTCCTCGGCCGGGACCTCCTCGACCGCATCCACCGCGCGATCCACGAATCCCGCCAAACGCTCCCACACCGCGGCGGCTTCGGCCAGGGTCTCCGGAGAGTACTCCACGGTGGAGCGGTAGTGCACGGTACCCAGGGCAAAGCGCAACACCACGGCCGGAACTTCCTTGAGGATGTTCTCAACCTCCAGCGCATTGCCCAGAGACTTACCCATCTTCTCACCCTTGACCGTCACCCATGCATTATGCATCCATTGCTTGGCAAAGCGGCGGCCGGCAGCGTGCGCCTGCGCCTGCTCGTTCTCGTGATGCGGGAAGCGCAAATCAATTCCGCCGGCGTGGATATCGAATTCATCGCCGAGGTAGTGGGTGGACATTGCCGTGCATTCAAGGTGCCAGCCCGGCCGGCCCCGCCCCCAGGGAGAATCCCAGGATGCCGTTTCCGGCTCGGAGGGCTTATGCGCCTTCCACAGCGCGAAGTCGTGCGGATTGCGTTTATCGGGCTCCATCTCGGTTTCGTCAACCACCATATGCGAAAGGCTTTGCCGGGTGAGCGAGCCGTAGTCCTTCAAGGACGAGACGTCAAAGTACACATTGCCCGGGTTGCCTACGTAGGCGTGGCCGTTATCAATGATTTCCTGGATGAGGTGGAGCATCTGGGTGATATGGCCGGTGGCGTGAGGCTCGTAAGTAGGCGATAGCACCCCCAGCGCCTCATAGGCATGAGTGAATTCGTGCTCAAACCGATATCCCCAGGCCCACCACGGGCGATCCGCTTCGGCGGATTTGGCCAGGATCTTATCGTCAATATCGGTGACGTTACGAACCAGGGCGACGTCGTACCCCAATTTCTTCAGCCACCGCACGAGCACATCGAACGCTACCGACGAGCGCATATGGCCGATATGCGGAGCGCCCTGAACCGTGGCACCACACAGGTAAATCCCGACCTTTCCCTCGTGGATGGGAACGAACTCGCGGTTGGACCGGTAGGAGGAATCATAGATTTCGAAACTCACGGGTCTAGCCTAGCGGCAAATCCGACACGAATAACTTTGTTTACCATCGTGGTTTATTCTCTTAGCCATGGCATCACAATCCACAGAGCCCGCTAGCGGTGGGCACGTCTCCACGAGCGGAAATGAAAAATCCGATGCGCCGGCCAAGAGTGGCATGGGCTTTTTGACGAAGAAAGTCTGGGCGTGGTCCCTCTGGGACTGGGGGTCGGCAGCCTTTAACGCCGTCGTCACCACCTTCGTTTTCACCCCCTACCTCACCGCGGCCTCCAACTTCGGACCGCAAGCCAATACCCGGGTGGCCTGGGGGCTTTCGCTGGCGGGCCTGGTGGTTGCACTTATCGCCCCCACCATTGGGCAGTGGGCGGATCGGACGGGAAAGAAGAACACGCTACTTTCCGTTACCACCCTCGGAACCATCGCCTGCATGGTCGGAATGTTCTGGGCTAAGCCGCACTCCACCTCGCTGCTCTTGATCGGCATTGTGCTACTCGCCATCGGCAACATTCTTTTCGAAATTGGCTCGGTGGTTTATAACGCCATGGTCTCCGATATTTCCAAGCCGGGAACGGTGGGGCGCGTTTCCGGCTTCGGCTGGGGAATGGGATATGTGGGCGGAATCGTGCTGCTGCTGATTTTGTACGTCGGATTTATCGGGCCAGAGGTGGGATGGTTCGGGGTAACCAGCGACGCCGGCCTCGACATCCGGGCCTGCATGATCGCCTGCGCGCTGTGGACATTGATTTTCTCCGCGCCGCTTATGATCTCCTCCGTGGACACGGGCCCCAACGGCAAACCTCCGGTCGGCCTGGTGGGCGCTTATAAGCAACTCTTCCATCAAATTCGCACTCTCTGGAACCGCGATCGCTCCATTGTGTGGTTCCTCCTCGCCTCCGCCGTCTACCGCGACGGCCTGGCGGGAGTCTTTTCCTTTGGCGGCACCCTGGCAGCCGCGGCGTACGGGTTTAGCGCCGGGGAAGTTTTGATTTTCGGTATCGCCGCGAATCTCGTGGCCGGTATCGCCACCATGCTGTTTGGTTTTATTGACGACCGGATTGGATCGCGCAAGCTCATTATTTTGTCCCTGGTGCTTATGCTCGCCGCGGGACTTGGGGTGTTTGCCCTGCACTCGAGCGGGAAAGCCGCATTTTGGGTGTGTGGCCTGGTGCTATGTATCTTCGTGGGCCCGGTGCAAAGCTCTTCGCGCACCTACCTTATTCGCGTTACCCCGCCGGGGTTGAGCGGAGAAATGTTCGGACTTTACGCCACCACGGGCCGCGCGATCTCCTTCCTCTCCCCGCTCATGTACGGCGTGGCGATCACCATTGGCGCGGCGGCCAGCGGTGTACCCCAGGATCTGGCTGCGCATTTCGGGGTGCTGGGCATCGCCTTCGTGCTCTTGGTTGGCTTGCTACTCTTCCTGCCCGTGCATGATGCCAAGCCGGGCCAGAAACGGCCTGCCGCAAGCCCCGCCCGCTCGAACTAAACCCGCGGCCAATCCCAGCCGCAAAAAGCCGAGCCCGCGGAGCGCTAGCACCGCGAGTGCGGCCACGCGAAAATATTGCGCGGCGATCGCTGGGTTGAGCCAACGACGCAAAGAGGGCCGGGATTAATCCCGGCCCTCTGAAGTTTTAATGCCAACGCTGTTATTTGCCCGCGGCCTTGGCTTTCTTCTTGCCCTTGTTTTCAGCGGCGATCCGCTGGGCTTCTTCCTCGCCTTCGAGCAGGATCTCATCCATCAGCGCCCCGGTATCTTCTTCGTTCAAATCGCGCGCCAGCGCAACTTCCGAACCGAGGATTTGCCGAGCCTGCTGCAACATGCGCTTCTCACCAGCGGAAAGATGGCGCTCGTGATCGCGGCGGGTAAGATCGCGCACGACCTCGGCAACTTTCATCACGTCACCGGAGGAAAGCTTCTCAGAGTTTGCCTTGTAGCGACGGCTCCAATTCGAGGGCTCCTCGATTTCCGCCACCCGCAGGACATCAAAAACGCGCTGCAGCTGTTCCTCATTGGAAACATCGCGCACGCCTACTTCTTCGAGTGATGATTCGGGAACCTGGATCACCATTTCACTCTGCGTCACGTTCAAAGTAAGGTAACGCCGCTTCTCACCTCGAATGACCTTATCCGAAATTTCAATGATTTCAGCGGCCCCATGGTGAGGGTAAATGACGGTTTCGCCAACCTTGAACGGCATGGAGTAATGACCCTTTCCGCTTCGACATCGCGAATAAATCGCGCTATACGAATAGACATTCTAGCACGAAAGGTATAGGGTTCGCGAGGCCCAAATTAGCCCTGCGAAACGAGCTTGTACCCCAGCCCTCGCACCGTAACGAGCAACTTCGGCGTCTTAGAATCTTCCTCAATTTTCGAGCGGATTCGCTTCACGTGCACATCGAGCGTTTTCGAGTCACCCAGATAATCCACTCCCCAGATTCGATCCAGGATCTGCGAGCGCGTGAGCACGCGGTTGGGGTTGCGGATAAACAGCTCGAGAAGCTCAAATTCGCGTAGCGGCATTTGCACTACCTCGCCGGCCACCCGCACCTCGTGCTTCTCGGTGTCCATTTCCACCCGTCCCACGCTGAGCACATCCGAAGAGTCATCGTCGAGCGAACCTGAATCCACCCGGCGCATCACCGCGCGCACGCGCGCCACCAGCTCACGGTAGGAGTACGGCTTGGTCACGTAATCGTCCGCGCCGACTTCCAGCCCCACCACCTTGTCAATTTCCGAATCCTTGGCGGTGAGCATAATGATCGGCACACTCGATTCCTGACGCACCCGGCGCGCCACCTCCTCCCCCGAAATCCCGGGGAGCATGAGGTCGAGCAAAATGAGATCCGGATTCTTGGAGTGGAACCGTTCGAGTGCCATGTTCCCGTCCGACGCCGTCTCTACTTCAAAACCATCCCGGCCAAGATTGAAAGACAGGGTATCGCGATAGGTAGGTTCGTCGTCGACCACGAGGATTCGCGTCATAGTGTGTGCTCCTTTGGGTTAGGTACTCCATCAGCTCGGCCCGCGGCCGGCACCAGATTTTCTGGCGCGGCGCCCGGCGTCGTGAACTCCGGCGTCGTCGGCGCAACATCCGTGGGTTCTGCCTCCGCGAGCTCTCCGTCCGCCGGCTCCGGAATGTAGGGTTCGGGCAATAACACCGTAAACGTGGAGCCCTGCCCCTTTCGGCTCCAAAGCTTGATGCGGCCGCCGTGGTCTTGCACCACGTGTTTGACGATGGCCAGGCCAATGCCC
Source organism: Actinobaculum massiliense (assembly GCF_001457435.1). Lineage (GTDB taxonomy): Bacteria > Actinomycetota > Actinomycetes > Actinomycetales > Actinomycetaceae > Actinobaculum > Actinobaculum massiliense. The sequence goes on from NZ_LN881717.1 coordinate 786,474, forward strand.
GACCCGCCCGAGTTGCGATCGCGAGCCGCATCGCCGCGGTAAAAACGCTCAAAAATACGATCGTGGAGCTCGGGCGGAATACCCTCGCCCTGGTCAATAACGGCGATACTTACCTGACCGTCCACCAAACTGGTCGCCATCGAAACGCGCCCGTGCGGACGGGTGTAGCGCACCGCGTTATCGAGCAAATTTCGCATCGCGGTGGCGAGCATTTTCCGGTCCCCGTAGACCTTAAGCTCCGGGGTACCACCGGTGACGATATTGACGTCGCGTTCCTTCGCTTCCACTTCCATGCGCGCTACCGATTCAGCGACGACGGCGTCTACATCCACCAGTTCCGGCACCGAAAGCGCATCCCGGTCTTGGACCCGGGAAAGCTCGATCATATCAAGCACGAGGCCGCGCAAACGCTCAACCTCGAGGTTGAGCTGCCGGGAGAAGTGGTGCACAGCCTGCGGATCATCAGCCGCAGAATCAATGGTCTCCGCCAACAAACTGATGGCGCCCACGGGCGTCTTTAACTCGTGGGAAACGTTCGCCACGAAATCGCGCCGGGTTTCTTCCACCCGAATCTTCTTCGTATTGTCTTCGAAAAGTATGAGGATCCGGCCTGCCGAAAGTGGCGCACCGTAAACCGCGAGGCGAATATCCGTTTGGTCTTTGAGTGCTGAGCGGCGAATCCGCAGGTTTTTCTGCACAATCTCGCCAGTGGAGCGAACGGCCTGCGCCACGTCTTTAAATTCCGGGCGGGCCAGCGCATCGTTCTTCACAATCCCGAAGCTATATGCCTGCGTGGAAGCGCGTTCAACTCGATTTCCCTCGGCCACCACTATGTGAAACTGCGGAATCGCATCGAGGATGCGCTCGGACTGCACCGCGGCATCTTCTGGTTGCCGGCTTTCCCCGCCGGCGTGAAACTCTCTCTGCGAATAGGAATACGCGAGTGAAGCGATCACTCCAACGGCCAGCCCCACGAGCGCGGCCACCAGGAGCAGCACCATGGTTCCAGACGACAGCCCCAGATCGAGGTTCGCCGTGGCAACTAAATCACTCATATTCCCAGGGTATCCACCTTTGGCCCGGCTCGGAAATGAATTTAGATTTGTTTACCGATCGTTCACAGAGCGGCTGGGTTAAATTCAACATAGGGTGGTGTCATCATCGGCAAGTGCGCCATCGTGGTGCTGGCTAAATCGGGTGCGCTGGTTTGCGAAAGCACAAATCGCGGATGGATTTTCGTGAGTTCGTGAGTCGACGAAGCGCCACGATGGTGCCAGCCATGTGCTAGCACTCGCACCCGTTTAACAAGGAGCATTAATGCGCGAGGAATTTCGAAACGAAATGAGGTCTCTTGAAGAGACCCTCACAATGATGGCGCGGAGCGCCGCGAAGGCGATGGATCGCGCTTCAAAGTCACTTCGAGACGCGAACCTCGGACTGGCCGAAAGCGTTATCGACGCCGACAGCAATATTGACGCTTTCGAGCGCCAGATCGAAGAAATGACGATTTCGTTGCTCGCGCGCCAGGCGCCGGTGGCCTCCGATCTACGCACGGTTGTTACTGCCCTTCGCATCGGCACGATCCTGGAACGCATGGGCGATTTGGCGCGCCACGTTGCCTATATTGCCCGGGGCCGCTTCCCGCAGACCGCGGTGGACGGCAAGGCTTACGACCTCCTCGTCAAGATGGCTGAAGAAGCCGCCCACACCGGCAAGAAGGTTGAACAGATGATTGAGAACCAGGATATTGACCTGGCTAAGCAGATCGAGATAGAGGATGACCGGCTGGATGAGCTCCACCGCGAGACCTTCGACCTCGTACTCGACGAAAACAACGACTTGACCCGTCAGACCGTGGTTGACGTGGTTCTGCTCGGCCGCTTCCTCGAGCGCTACGGCGATCAGGGCGTGAACGCGGCGCGCAATATGCGCTTCCTTATCACAGGCCTGCACGTTGATGCCGATCCGGGGCCCAGCACCGAGGAAGAAATGCTCGGCTAAAACCCGCAAGGCCGGGCCTAAATCGACCAGAATCCTTTCCGTATCACCATAGGTCTTGGGGGCGTTCGCAGCTTCGGCTACGAACGCCCCCAAGGATTGAGTTCACTTATATGGGCTTTTACTTGCCCTGGTTAGCAACCTCTTCGATCTTCTTCTGAGCTTCGGGATCAAGGTAGGTGCCGCCCTTCTTCACGGGCTTGAGCGTCTCCTCATCGAGCTCGTAGACGAGCGGAATACCGGTTGGAATGTTCAGACCGGGAATATCCTCGTCCGAGATCTCATCTAGATGCTTCACAACGCCGCGGAGCGAGTTACCGTGAGCGGCGATCATAACCGTCTTGCCCGTCTTGATCGTGGGGACGATCTCCGACTCCCAGAACGGGAGCATACGGGCGATAACGTCCTTGAGGCACTCCGAACGCGGAACCGGCTCACCCGCGTAGCGCGGATCCTGGTCCTGCGACCATTCCGAGCCAAGCTCGATCTCGGGCGGCGGTACGTCGTAGGAGCGACGCCAAGCCATGAACTGTTCCTCGCCGTACTGGTCGCGGATTTCCTTCTTGTTCAGGCCTTGCAGTGCACCGTAGTGACGCTCGTTCAAACGCCAGTGACGATGAACCGGGATCCAGTGACGGTCGGCAACATCGAGCGCGATATTCGCGGTCGAGATGGCGCGGCGCAGGAGCGAAGTGAAAACAACGTCAGGAAGGATGTTGTTTTCCTTGAGGAGCTCACCGCCGTGCTTTGCCTCAGCGCGTCCCTTTTCGGAAAGCGGTACATCGACCCAGCCCGTGAACAGATTCTTCGAATTCCATTCGCTCTCGCCGTGGCGGAGCAATACCAGGGTGTAAGTCATGGCATTATTGTTCCACGCTCCCCCGCCCGAGCACCAGGACGAACGGCGGAGGAAGGGTAAGAATCAATCACCGGGACGCTCGTCCCGAGACATATCCCACACTGCGTTATAATGCATTGGTCCCCTTAACAAGGGCGTTAAGGGGGCTTCTACAGGTGGCTCAGCTTATTCGCAGCCAGGAATCTTCCCCGAATCGGTGTCCCCGCCAGGAGCGCAAACCTCCGCCGTGCCGGACTGAGTGGCGGTTGGGGTTGGATCAGGCACCTCGTTCGAGGAGCTACAGCCGGAAAAACCAAGGGCCGCGAGCGCGAGGGCGGCAAGCGCAAGAATCTTCTTCATTCCACCAGAGTACCGTTTTCGAAACAATTTGCGCGCGCGATAGTTTTGTTTTCAATGAAATGGGTGCGGCGGCTCCGTGCCGGCGCAGCTAAAACGCGAAATAGCGTGGTAGCTTCCGTGGGGGCGCGGCTAAAAGCGCGAAATACGACGCGGCTAGGAGCGCGCAATAAAGCCGTAGAAACCCGAATACACGAGGGCCATCACGATGACTACAAAGCGCATGGGTTCGGTGTTGCTGACCAAAAGGAGCCCAAAAGTAAGGAGGGCGAAACATCCGAAAACGATCACTTCGCGCAGATCGTATTCGGTGAGGTAAAGCGCCGCTCCCCCGCCGATCAGCGTGATCGCCAAGCCCGCCACGAAAAGCCAAAACATAAGGGGCGAGTTCACCCGGTAGGCAGGGTCGGCCTGCAGTTGGGTGCCCAGCCACATGAGCAGTAGCCCCCATACGAGTCCCGGAACCGACCGCAGCACGTTCTCGCGCGGATTAGGAGCGGGGTTATTCGATCTCATCTATCCAACCTCTACCGTTTTCAATTCGGATGCTTTCTGTTGTCGCGCCCGTTCCCCGCGGCCGGGAAGCGGGCCGGCGGTGGCGGGTAGGCGCGACGGCGGTATGCGCTACAACGGTACGCGATACGACGGCGGCGAAGCGGCCGCTCCAGCAGAGCGCCCGGCCTCGCCGCCGCGCGATACTCTAGCTTCGCTAGGTCTAACCTATGCTTCCTTGGACATCTGATACGTCACGTGCCACTTCTCGCCAGTTTCAAGCTTCGCCACCTCGGGAAGGCGCTTCTCAACATTTTCGCGCACCTCCGTCAAGGAAGCTCCCTCAGCGGTCAACTCCGGCAGATCCAGGCCCTGAGCGGTCCAGTCATCACCGTTGTTCTTGAGGTTCACCTGAAATTCACGCATTATCCTCATGCCTTTCGTTTGCGATCAGTTGTCGCCATCGACCTTGCCTCCGATGGCGTCACCCGCATTTTAGGCCGGACCGACCAAACATCACAGGCCCCGGCATGAAAGCTCCGCCACTCGCAAATTAATGCTTTAAACCTGCACTAGATATACGCGCGTCTCCACGTAAAATCCCTCATCCGATCCCCGTAGATTCTGTACGACAATCGGTTCAAGCTCCTTGCCATCCGGCGCAAAAGCGATAGCAATTAATCCGAATTCAGAACCTGCACAAGACCGATACAGCATCGCGCCGGCTGGGAGAAACCCGGCCGGCGCGATGCCTTTTATCCACTACGTTATTGACCCCTCATATTTTTGTGGGAGGCCAACGGAGAGTCCTAGCTTCGATACTCCTCAACCAAGCGCTGGAGCACCTTGGGATCGAGCTTCTCGAGCTTGTTGATCATCACCTGGCGCTCGAGCTCTTCAAGCTCGGAGAGCGAAAGTGCCGAGAGGCGATCGATCACGGCAGCGCGCTCTTCGTCCGCCGTCGCGTGCGGAGCCGGGGCCGCGGACGGCGCAACCTTGCCCAGGTCGCGGCTTCCGCCACCCTTCGGAACCGTCATCACAATGGAGATAATCGCGATGAGGGTGAGGAAGATATTGAAGAGCATCACCACCATGCCCGCAAAGCGCAGGGACGTATTGTCCTGCACCCCGGACATCGTGAGCGCGTACGTGACGTCCTCACCGCTACCGCCCTTCAAGGCATTGAAGATGGTGAGCGAAAGCGCGAGGCCAATCGCACCACCCAGCGAGGATGCCATCTTGTAGATACCAGATCCGGCACCGGACTTTTCGCTCGGCAGGTTGGAGAGCGCGGCGTCGGTGGACGGCGTGGCGTAGAACGCCAGGCCCAGGCCGAACAGGCCGTATCCAATGATCGCCAGGATCTTGTAGGTGCCCAGGTTGAAGAAGGTGGGCGTGAGCAATGCGCCGGCCAGGATCACGATGGCCGAGCCCCAGAGCATAGGCTTGCGCGGGCCGTACTTTTGCAGGAGCTTCTCGCCAACGCGAATGAAGGCGATGATCATCACGCCGTAGCTGAGCGTGAGGAGCCCGGCATCCCAGGCGGAAACGAACTGATCGTGAATGCCGTCCCCGTTCAGATCAACGAAGTTCTGCCGGCACAGGTCTGAACCGCAGTCCTCGATGGTGCGCGGACGCGCACCAATCAGCACCAGCTGGGAGACGTTGAGCAGGCCAATCGTCGCGTTGATCATGAAGTTCGAGATCGTGGCACCGGTAAAGGTGGTGTTCTTGAAAAGCGAGAAGTCGATGAACGGATTGTCCTGCGACATCTCCCATTTCACGAACAGACCCATGCCCACAATTGCGATGGCGAAAAGAGCCAAGGTAATCGGAGACATCCAGCCACCATTGGGCATCCCGGCTCCGAAGATCAGGGCCACCATCAGGCACAGAAGCGCGATCATGAAGATGATGAGACCAACGACGTCAAACTTCTTCTTCGTTACCACCGCGGCCTTCGATTCGGGCGTACCCAGAATAAGAACGAAGGCGATCACCGCAATAATGATGGAAATGATGAAGATCCAGCGCCAGTTGAGCTGCTGGGAAACGAAACCACCAAAGAGCGCGGCGAGGCCCGAACCGCCCCACGAACCAATCGACCACATGGACACCGCGCGCTGGCGCGCCGGTCCCTCCCAATAGTCCTTGAGGAGCGCCATGGTGGCAGGCATGATGCACGCCGTGGACAGGCCCTGCAGAGCACGGCCTACGAGCATCAGCGGGGTGGCGAGGCCGCCCGTGGCGAGCACGAGCAAAAGCGAGCCAATTGCCGAGAGCACGATGCCGATGAGCGTCACCTTAACGCGGCCAACTTTGTCCGCCAGGCCGCCCATCACCACGATGAACAGACCGGAGAACAGGCCCGCCAGCGGCGCGGCGAGCGAAACCACCGACTCCGAAATATGCTCGGTGCCGATATCGCCAACGATGACGGTCACCAGGTTTCCGAGCGTGCCGGCGAAGAGCCAGTATGTCAACACCGCGAGCACGATGCCGAGGAGGAGCTTGTCCCCTCCTACGAATTTCGTCTCGCCCGCGGCGGCCTGCGCCACGGAATTATTCTTTTTGGCCATTTAATTGGCTCCTTTTCCAAGATAAGCGAGTGCCGCAGTTGCTGCGGCCTCGGCGCCAGTCCGCAAGGTGGGCTGCAACGTGGGCCCGAAATGCGGGTTGTGGTTGGGGTAGGTTTGCTGACCAGCTTCGAAACCGCCAAAACCCCAGTAGCAGTACGGAACACCGAAAGCGTCCGGCACAATCGAGAAGTCTTCAGAGGCGGTTACCGGAGCCAAGTGCTCCACCCGATCCTCTCCGAAGTACTCAATGAAGGCACTGCGCACAACCTCATGCACTTCCTCATCGTTGTTGGTGAGCGGGAATTCATCGTAGACCTCGATGGACGGCTCCACCTCGGTACCCGATGCTTCACATTCGGCGATCACAATACGGCGAATAGCCTCAATGAGCTGTTCGCGAATCTCATTGGAGTAGGCGCGCACGTTCAGTAGCAGGGTGGCCGCATTCGGAATAATGTTCGCCTGCGTCCCCGCCTGAAGCGAACCGACGGTCACCACCGCGAAGTCCGACGGCGCAATTTCGCGAGCCACGATTCCCTGCAGACGCACCACAATCGAGGACGCGAGCAGAATCGGGTCAATCCCCAAATGCGGCATGGAGCCGTGCGAGCCCTTGCCGGTGACGGTAATGCGAAGCGAAGCGGCAGTGGAGAGCACCGGCCCCGCCGTCGTCCCCACCTTCCCGGACTCGGGAACGGTGAGAACGTGCTGGGCGAGTGCGACATCCAGCTTTCCAATCTTCTCGTTCACCTTGTCCACCAGGCCGTCAGCCACCATCGAGCGCGCGCCCTCGGCGGTTTCCTCCGCCGGCTGGAACAGCGCTACGTAGGTTCCGGACCAGGCGTCTTTATTGTTCGCGAGCACCCACGCCGCTCCGATCCCCGCTGTCATGTGGAAATCATGCCCGCAGGCGTGCATGACGTGCTGGGTGGCGCCATTCCGATCCTGCTGCGTCTTCGTGGAGGCGTAGTCCAGACCGGTCGCCTCTTCCACCGGGAGGCCATCAATATCCGCGCGGTAGAGAACCGCCGGGCCCTCTCCGTTCTTAAGAATCCCGACGACGCCGCCACCAATGCGCATCGTCTCGAAACCGAAATCGGTCAGGAGCCCATCGAGCCTCTGCGCCGTTTCTTCTTCGAGCATGGAAAGTTCGGGATTCTGATGGAGCTCCACGTAGAGCTCCTCCAGCTTAGGCTGGATTTCTTCCAGCGACTTCACGGCATCAAAACGCGACATACGCCCTCCTAAAACACGAAACGTGGTTTGCCTTTGTGGCACGCATTACAACCATACTCGCACTCATTGAACTTCGAAAATGTCCCTGCGGCATGGGCAGAACGTCCGATACTTACGCTTTTTATCAGCGACGACGCCGCCTCAACCGCGACGGATAACCTTAACAATCGAAGCCTGGCCGCGCAATAGATCCTCGCAGTCTCGGCGTCTACATTATGGTCGCCCCCAACGGAGCTTACGCGCCGGCATTATTCTGGCGCCACGATTTATGTTTTCTACGCTTTGCCGCGCGAAAGGCGGCCAAGCGTAGAGACATTGGGAACTTAATCCCAGGCTTTATTCCATTTCGGCCTCGCGAATGAAAAGATATAGAACACCTAGATCAAACTGTTCAAATCGCCGAGGATAGGGAGGTAACACTATGTCCACGCTCGCGATTCGACCCGTCCTTATCGATAAGGCAATTCGCACCTCCAACGTGATTAATATTGCGCTGGTAGTAGCCGGTGCGCTTGTTGTTGGGCTTCTGGCCCAGGTTTCCATTCCGCTCTGGCCGGTGCCAATTACCGGGCAAACCCTCGGTGTGCTACTCGTGGGAGCCACGCTCGGCTCGCGGCGCGGCGCGGCCTCGATGGTTACCTACGCGGCGCTCGGCCTGGCAGGAGTGCCCTGGTTCGCCGACTTCACCGGAGGGATCACCACTCTGGCCAAGCCATCCTTCGGTTACATTATCGGCTTCCCCATTGCGGCTTGGATCATTGGCCGGCTGGCTGAGCTCGGCTGGGATCGGCGTTCATTGCGCGCCCTAGCCGCCTTCGGAATTGCCTCGCTCATCCCCTTCTTGACCGGCATGCCCTATATGTGGGCAATCCTCAAGACTTCGGGCGTCACGCTCACCTTTGCGCAGACTCTGAACGCCGGCTTCACGCCCTTCATTATCGGAGGGATTATCAAGTGGCTACTCGCGGCCTGCTTGATCCCGTCGCTATGGAAGCTCGTTCGCGACGTCGAGGCCCGCGCGTAGCCCTCGTTGCCCCGCGCTCCTGCCACGCGCGGCGTTTCCTAGAAAACCCGCGATAAGCGGCGTAGGCATAAATACATAAACCAGTGGGGACGAGAGCTCGAAGCTCTCGTCCCCACAGTTTTTACCTAACCTCTGCCCGGCACTACTTAGCGTGCACGGACCCGCCACTTTCTTGCCGCCGACGCATTTGCCCAGCTAGATGCCGAAATTCGACTCGGCGGCGATAGGCCCTAGAAAATGCATTTTTTAACAGTCACGCCCGATGCGCATGACCGATAGCCTGGCTTCAAAGTCCGCGTTATTTATGAACGATGCTGTTCATGGATTGGATCCCCGCAACGGAAACACCGCCTCCACTCACCCAACCCGCGCAATCCAGCCCGTACCAGGGCCCGCCAACCGCGCGACCCACTCAACCGGCGCCAGGCGAGAGGCCCACGCAGCCCGCGCACCGCGGGGCGCCGCCGGGCCACTAACTGCTATTGGCGATTCGTATTCTTCGGGCGAAGGTGCCGGGCCGTATATGGGCGACGGCGACTATCTGCCCTGCCATCGCTCGCTGAAAACCTACGGGGCGGTGCCGGGCGGAAGCGACACAAATATCTATGCCTGCTCGGGCGCGATCATGTATGACACGTGGCTCTCCGGGCATAAAACCGGCCAGCCGCATCCCGCGCAAACCGACCAAATGAAAATCCATGGTGAGGCACCGGGCGTGGGTCTGCTCACCATTGGCGGGAATGATATTGGTTTTGCGAACGTGGTGACGAAATGCCTAATGGGGCGCTGCGACGAACCGACCGATCAAAAGTGCATCCTCGAGGACGCACGCGCCCAGCAGGCGATGACGGCGGTTTCCTACCGGCACATCCTCGATGCCATGAACACACCGGAGTTCATTCATGCCCGCGTGGGTCAGTTGGCGCCGCTCGTGGTTTCCCCCTATCCCAAACTTTTGCCTACCCAGCCCAATGGGTAGCGCGCGGAAAGTTTCTTTAGTGATGGACACAATCGCGGGCATGCGGCAGTGAGCTGGATGTTCGGGGTGTTCGGCGGGAAGCTCCCGGACGCTCCTTTCGGCTTTTCGCCTTCTCAGGTGCGCTTTGGAAACCAACTCATTGAGGCGCTCAACCAATCAGCGAGCGCTGCGGTCGATGACTTGGCCGGTAGGGCTACCCGATTGCTATGGCACCCTCCGTGGGCGATTTTCCGCAGCCGCCCCACACGATTTGCGACGAGGATTCCTGGTTCGCGAAGGTGAGCCTGGAGGAAGGCGCGCGCCGGGAGATTTCCGATGGAACGGCCGGACTTTTCGGGGCCGAGAACGCGCGGACCATGCAGGAGTTGGCGCATCCCAACGAGGCCGGGTATCGGGCCTGGGCCGAGGAGCTTGCCGCCTGGTCGCAAAGCGAGTGGCACGCTGATTGGATGCTGATCTGCAGTGCCTTGAGCACAGATCCGAAGCCCTGATCCGCTACGGCGTGAACTCCGGCGTCGTGATTACCCTCGCCGTGTCTTAAGCCTGCCTCGCGGCGGGCGGCTGGGCGCTGCGGAAACTGCGCCGTCCGCACACCGAACGCTAACCGGAGCGCCTAACGCGAACCAGCACCAAAGCAACCAGCAACCGGAGCGCCTAAATCTCTAGCGAGCCGGCGGAATCTCGCCGCTACCGCGAATCTCGAAACCGGTGGGAACCGTGATGGTGCGCGGCTCGCCGGTGATTTCCCCGTTGATGCGCCCAAAGAGGCGCTCGGCGGCGATTTGACCAATGCGATGAGGGTCCTGGGTGATCGCCGTCAGGCCCACCTTGAAAAGCTCGGCGTAGGGAAGATCGTCAAAGGAAATGACGGCCACGCGCTCATCGAGTTGAAGATCGCGAAGCGCCCGCAAAACTCCCGCGGTGAGCGTGTTTTGCGCGGCGAAAATCGCCGTCGGCGGCGTGGGACCGGTGAGCATCTCGTGAGCGGCCATGCGAGCTGCCTCTTCGCCGGCGAGGTTGGGGCGCCACAGCTCCGCCAGCGTCTCGATTCCCGCCTCCTTCATGGCCTGCTCAAAACCGGAGCGGCGGGCGCGAGCGGTCTGAATTTGCTCGCGATCCCCGAAGAACGCAATTTTCGTGTGCCCCTGACTGAGCAGGTGGCGGGTAGCTCGAAGTGCGCCGACCCGGTTGTCCGAAACCACGGCGTCGCCTACCGGGGTTCCGGGTTCGCGGTCGACGGCGACGACGGGGCGCTTCCCAAGTATTTGGGCCAGCCAGCTTTGGTCATCGGTGACCGGTGAAAAAACTAGGCCGTCAATTTGGTGCTGGGCGAGCACGGCTACCCCGGCGCGGGCCGTTTCCGGATCGTCATTCGAGGAAAGCGCGAGGACGCTCGCGGAGTTTTGCCGCGCCACCTCTTCCAGGGCAGCGTGAATGGCGGAGTCAAAGGGATTTGCCACGGAAGAGATAAGCAACCCCACGGTGTGCGAGCGGCGGTCGGTGCGGCGCAGAGCCTGGGCTTGAAGATCTGTTCGATATCCGAGGGCTTCAATTGCGTCGTCCACGCTTTGGCGCGTTTCGAGGGAAACCCCGGCTTCCCCATTGACCACTCGAGACACCGTCTTCAGACTCACTCCCGCGTGGGAAGCCACGTCCTTCATTGTCACTCTTGACCTCACCATGTCTCCATTGTGTCAGAGTTGTCTGCCAGATCGCGAAAATCAGGACTTGCAAAAGCAAAATTTGTCCTTTATCGTCTTAAACATGACAACGTTGTCAGCCGACAAGACCAGGTTCACCGAGGCGGTAAGCGGACAACCGCTCATTGGCCCTGGCTCGGCACTTAGCTGGAAGGCAGCTCACAATGGCAAGTGAAGCAGTAGAACAACAGAAATCCGGCCCGAGCGGGCTCGTACTTCGTAGCGCAATCGTGGCGGCGCTAGGTGGTTTGATCTTCGGTTTCGATACCGCAGTGATCTCTGGTACCACGAAATCCCTTGAACAAGTCTTCGGCCTGGACAGTTTCGGGCTGGGCTTCGCTGTTTCAAGCGCAACTATCGGAACAATTATTGGCGCTATCTTTGCCGGCTCCCTGGCTGATCGCTTCGGTCGCAAGAAAATGCTGTTCGCCATGGGCGGGCTCTTCCTCGTTGGCGCCCTCGGCACCGCGCTTTCACCGGCGTCCGCTTACTGGCTCTTCATTACCTGCCGCATTTTGGGCGGTATTGGTGTTGGATTCTCCAGCGTTTGCGCACCTATTTACACCGCGGAAATCTCCCCCGCCGCCCATCGCGGGCGCCTGGTGGGCCTGGTGCAGTTCAATATCGTGCTCGGAATTCTCGTGGCGTACGCATCCAACGCAATTATTCGCGCCGTCGTGGATGGCCCCGACGCCTGGCGCTGGATGCTCGGAGTAATGGCAATTCCCGCCCTCATCTTCATTTCTCTCCTCTTCAGCGTTCCGGAAACTCCGCGCTGGCTAATGAGCCAAGGCCGCGAAGCCGAGGCACGCGAGGTCAGCCAGCGGCTGTGCCGCACCGAAGAAGAATCCGAGAATCAGATTGCCGAGATTCGAGCGCAGTTGCAGGCGGACGCCAAGGCGAGCGCCAAGCGCGTTCCCTTCTTTACGAAGCGCTACCGCAAGGTCATCCTCATGGCCTTCTGCATTGCAATGTTTAACCAGCTCTCGGGCATTAATGCGATTCTCTACTACGCCCCGATGGTGATGCAGGAAGCCGGTGCCGGTGAAAGCGCCTCCTATCTCATGTCCATCGCCGTCGGCTTCATGAACCTCATCGCCACCATGCTGGCCCTCACGGTGATCGACAAGTTGGGCCGCCGCACGCTCATGCTGGTGGGCTCGATTGGCTACCTGGTGAGCCTCGGGTTCCTCACCTTCGTCATGTTCAAGTTCGAAGGCAACTTCACTTCCACCTCCTCCTGGATGGTGCTCGTTGGCCTCCTCGCCTTCATCGCCGCCCACGCTTTTGGCCAGGGCTCGGTTATCTGGGTCTTCATCTCGGAAATCTTCCCCAACCGGGTGCGCGGGCGCGGTCAGTCCTTCGGTTCGACGACCCATTGGGCTTTCGCCGCTCTTACGTCCTTCGCTTTCCCGTCGATGCTTTCGATGTTCGGCGGTGGGGTAAGCTTCCTCTTCTTCTTCCTGTGCATGTGCGGCCAGCTATTCTGGGTTTTGAAGATCATGCCCGAAACGAAGGGGATTCCGCTCGAGGAAATGGCCTCCACCCTGGGGCTCGAGGAAAAGTAGACACGGATAGGTCTAGGAGGAACTGATATGGATACCACTTCTGCAGCAGAAAATGCCCGCCCCGTTCTTTGCCTGGGCGAAGCACTTATTGACGTCATCTCCCGCGCCGGCGCTCCCACCGAGGAGCACGTTGGCGGTAGCCCGCTCAACGTGGCCTGCGGGATTGCTCAACTCGAGCATCCGACTTTGATTGGCTCGTGGTGGGGGCGCGACGCTCACGGGAAAATGATTGAGGAGCACCTCGGCGCGGCCGGCGTGGGGATCGTTTCGGGGTCCGACGGCGCAGCGCGCACGCCGGTTGCGGATGCCCAGATCGACGAAGATGGCCAAGCCAGCTACACCTTCGATCTGGACTGGCAAGTTCCCCACCTCCCGGAGGCAACGGAGATCTCCCACCTGCACACGGGCAGTTTCTCTGCCACCCTCGCCCCCGGCGGCAAAGATGTGCTGGCCGCAGTGAAGAATATGGCGCTCGCCGGCACGGTCTCCTATGACCCGAACGCCCGCCCATCCATTATGGGAAGCCGCGAGGACGTTGTGCCGCAGATCGAAGAAATCATCGGCCTTTCCGACCTCGTTAAGGCTTCCGATGAGGACATCGCCTGGTTCTACGGGCCCGATGTTCCCACCGAAAAGGTTCTACGCCACTGGCTCTCCCTCGGTGCCGGAATGGTTGTTGCCACTCGCGGCCCGTGGGGTGCCTACGCCAAGGTGGCGGGCGACCGCGACATGCTCGTTATCGATCCGCTTAATGTGGAGGTCGGTGACACGGTGGGAGCTGGCGATTCGTTCATGGCCGGCCTCATTTCCGGCCTGCTCGACGCCGGACTGCTGGGCAGCGTGGAAGCCAAGCATCGCTTGCGTAGCGCCAAGCTCGCGCAAGTGCGCGACGCCCTCCACCGGGCCACCATCACCTCCGGGCTGACGGTAAGCCACGCCGGAGCCTATTCGCCCAATCGCTCCGAAGTCGCCCGCGTGCGGATGGCCGATCCGGCACTCTAGGGCACTCAGATAGCGGAGGCCCCTCGGGAATCGATAGTCAGATTCCCGAGGGGCTTTTTGCGTCGCTACATAGCGTGCGCCTTAGCTATCGCCGCGTCGCCGCACAATCGCGACTCCAAGTAGCGCCATCACCGCACCGGCCGCAAGCAGGCCACCCACCTGAGCGCCCGTCGGCACCAACGGCGGCTTACTCGGCGGTGTCGTCGGTGAAACCGTTGGCGGCGTCGTTTGCGGTGTCGACGGCGGAGGGGTGTTCTGCTTGTTTGTCAGCGTCACCTTGCCATCGATAATCTCGCCCACCGAGGCAGTGAAACCATCGACCGGGCTCTCTACCACCGAGTAGACGGCGGTTTCGCCATTTACCTCTATCGGCAAATCGGTAAAGAGGTACTGCCACCGGCCCTCGCTATCCGGCGTGACCTCCACTGGATCACCAACCGGGATATTCTCTCCTGCCGCCACACGCACGAGCTGGAGCTCAATTGCCCGGGGCAGATTCCGGTCAACAACATCGCCGTCGGAATCGACCCACTGCTTTTGCACCAACAACTCAGTGACCTTCGGCGGTGGTGGAGTTTCCCGGGTGTTCGTCACCGTGAACCCTTGACCGCTCGAACCCGCAACAGCGGTAACGAATCCGGGAACCGGCGACTCCTTGACCGTGTACTTGATCAAGGTTGAGCCATCGTCCTTGTACTTCGGCAAATCCTTGAACGTGCCCACCCAGGAATTTTCCTTTGTCAAAGTTATCTTCTGGCCGGTAGCGACGCCGTCGGCCAACAACTCCACATCAACCGACTCTGGCAAAGCGCTCGCGAGCACACTGCCGTCGTAGTCCAGCCATTTCTTGAGAACCTGAACCTGCGTCTTCTCTGGCGGAATCTTCGTATTTACTACGGTGAATCCACCCGCGGGCGTCCCCGTCACTTCGGAGGTAAATCCAGGAACTGCAACCTCACGCACCGCGTAGTTGATGAGCTTGCCATCCTTATACTTCGGCAAATCCGTGAACGTTCCCGCCCAGGAGTTCCTGGCCACCAGCTGGAGCTTCTGCCCAGTCGGTGCGCCGTCTGCCAAGAGTTCGACCTCGACTTTTTGCGGTTGGTCGCCAGCTACGAGCGCGGTTCCATCAGAATCGAGCCACTGCTTCGAAACATCGACCGACGTGACAAGCCGATTGGTGAGGGTGACGGCATAGGTTAATTCAGACGCCATTGGACGCTCCGCTACCTCCATGGAGTATCCATCAGCACCGCTTTCCTTGAATTCCAGCGGAAGACGCTCCCCCGTTTTGGCATCAATAAGGGTTTCAGGGTTCGGGAAGTTTTCAATAACCGTTTCCCAGTTATTGGCTTTCGTCAGCTCGACCCCTCTGACAACCGTTACGCCGCCAACAAGCACATCTACAGTAATGCTTGCGGGACGCGCGCCCGGATCATCATCTTCCCAGCTCTTCGTTATCTTCAGTTTCCACCCATCTTCACCAAACGTGAGACGCCCGTTATTAGCTATACCAGCGCCGCTGATGCCGGTACGAGTCGCGTAGTTGTTCTCGATTCGAACAGTTGCCAGGCGCTCAGCAAGTTGCTTGGACTCTTCGCTCGGCACGGACTTGAAGGCACGGTTGACCTTGTATTCGGTGTCGTACTCGATGCGGGTATTTTCGGCGCCCGGAGCATAGCGTGGGAGCTGTTTTCCCGGAAGCCAGTTCTTGTGAATATTGTAGACGGAACCATCTTGGTACCAGATGCGCTCGCCACCGCCTAGCATCCTTTCGGAGATAGAAACCGGTTGCCCCGGATTTGCGGGCACGGCCTCTTCGAATTGGTGTGCCGCGATCCCCACAAAATCGTCACCGGCACCCTTGTATTGCTTTTCTCTACCCGCATCCGGGGCGGAGTTATCGAAAATAGCGACGCCCTTTGTAATCTTCAGAGTGGTTTGGCCCGTCGGACAGTTCCAGACTCCGCCACCTTGGGGACTAACACGAATGGCACTTCCTGCCCCTACCAGGATTACGTCTTTGATCGTGTTGCCACGGATAAGCGCATTGTGGACGTTGAGGCTGGAGTCTTTCTCAATGAAGATTCCGCCTCCTCCCCAGAAACCCTTCGACGTATTGTCATGGATATTGGCAGCTGTCATGGTGGCGCTGGATTCGCCGGAAAGATACAGCCCGCCACCAGACAGTCCGGCCGTATTGCCCGCAAATTCTCCGCCGCTAATCGAGGCTTTGCTGGCGCGGATGCCAATTCCGCCACCGCCCGTAGCCGCATTATTTTCAGCGAACTTGCCGTCCTTAATCGTCACATTGGCTTTCTGAATGTAGGCGCCTCCACCATATCCAGCATTACCGACGGTTGTGTTCAGCGAGATGCTCCCACCGCTTATGGCTACATCAGACGTGACGTTCTTGCCGCCCATAACCAAGATTCCGCCGCCGTGACCATTGGCAGTGTTCTTCTCTATGGCACCACCCGAGATGTCTACGGCTTTCACGTTTGAGACGTAAACACCGCCGCCTCTACCGTCGTACTTACCGTTAGTGTTTTCCTTGACCAGCCCGCTTTTTAGAGAGAAGCTCTCCCCGCCTTCAATCGCCAGGCCACCGCCATTCTCGGCGGTATTCCCCGCCATCGTTGCTCCGTCTAAGGTCACGTTTGCTTCCGTGGCGTAAACGCCACCGCCGTATCCGTTCCAGCGAGGATGAATTGCGTCATTACCCGAAATCTCGCCACCAGTTAGAACGACGGGTGTAGGAGCATCAGGGCTCCCCCATATACCGATAGCACCGCCCCGTTGATAACCATGGTTATGCGTTACTGTTCCACCTGTAATGCTCACACCTTTACCGTTGTAAACAGTGATCGGCGCGTAGAGGTGCTCCTTGACGCCTTCTGGTAGCGCTCCGCTAACGTTAGTGACGTCATTCCGTGAAAAATCAGCGGTGCCACCCATTTTGAACGTTCCGTCTTTGACAAAAATGATCGGACCGGTCATCTTCGTGTCGTGAATTGACCCGTCAACAAAATCGAGGGCTCCACCTTCCACGCTAATTCGCGCCTTGGAGAAGGACGGACCAGCGAGTCTCAGATGGGCTCCGGCCTCCACCTTGATGGTGTCTCCCCCGGGTCCTGACACCTCTCCCTTCCCACTCAAAGTGAGGCTTGCTCCCGCGGGCACAACGAGAGGCTGCCCCTCAATTGCGGTGATCGCCCCGTCAATAGAAATATTCTCTTCACTACCGCTATTGAGGCTCGCCACCCGATTAACAAGTTGACTCCAGGTAGTGTTATCGTCACCGAGGGCAACCCCTCCAGGCACGGTAAAAAGACCTAACGCTAAGGCAAGAGCACCCGCAAGGAGCCCACCCAGATTCCGCATTTCAATTCCTTTCGAGAGACCCATTTTGAATGACTCACCCATTCTCCTCCTTTTTAACTATTCAGGCCACGGATTTACCCAATGTCATCCATAGAAAACGCGTTACCTATCAAGGCTTAATCCTTAGAGCCAGCGAACAGCGGTAATTGATTTCCGCGAGCAACCGATAGCTATCCGACCTGGAAATCTCAACCACAAGATGCCCGAAAATACTCCGGTTTGAATTTATTAGAATGGCGACCATGAGGTTGTGGTCGATCCATCCGAAATATCTAGATCGCGCGGGGCTTGTTGCACTGTGGCGTGAAGCGCTCCTCGCGCAGGCTGTTCTTAGCGGTAAAACCCGCGGATACACACACCATCCGCAACTCGAACGCTTTCGAGGCCAGCCAGATCCTCTAGCAGCAATTGGTATTTATCTCTGGGAAGTTTGGGAGGAAGCCACACGGCGTGGGTACTCCTTCAATGGGGCAAAGATCGATTATCCGGAGGCACGCGAATGGTCAGCTACGAGTAGAGCTGGCGTTGCCGCCTCTACTGTTAAGAATTCAGCAGTCCGAATATCTGTAACTACAGGGCAATTGGAGTTTGAAGAGGCGCACTTGCGGATGAAAATTGCCAAGCGGGCACCTGGCTGGGAGAAGAACCTGCAAGGGAGCCCACTTCAACCTCATCCTCTGTTCACGGTCAAGGCAGGACCGATCGCGAATTGGGAGAAAGGTTCCCATCAAGCGGGTTCCGCTAGTATAACTTCATGAAAAAGAAGAAGGACACTACCTGGAGGGCTCTCGCGGTAACTGTGGCAATTTTCCTCTTGGTGCCGGTTCCTCTCGCACTTTATTCATCCGGTGTGGATTGGATCTTTATCGGACGTCAGGGCGTGCCCAAGGAGTTCTGGATAACTTATCTTTTTCAGCTCGCACTCCTCGTCGGCGGTCTGACTGTTTTCAAGGTCAGAGAGCGCTTTTCTTCCACGGATTCAGGCAAAATATCCGAGAATCGGCCCAGTGGGAGATAGCCGATAAAAATAGAATCCCCCGGATTTCCGCAGTAAACCGGGGGATTCACATATTGAGACTCTCATTTTGATACCGGGCGTCGAGCGGGCCGGGATTTCTGGTGTTGCTCACCCAAGAGAATGAATACACACCGCGCTCGGTATTTGCTGCGTTTCGCCCAAGAAGATCTAACTCCCGCTAAACGGGGCGCCAATCACTATCCCCGGTCAGCGAGGACTTGCCTATTGATTTCCTGTTCTAGACCGGTTGGATCGTCGACAGAAAGAATGAGGCGCCTGTACTTAAACGTCGGATCAAGTTCAATGACGAGAACATCTGCCGCACCGGTCACGTTCCAGTAGTGTTGCTCGTGATCTTTGCGGTAGGTGGCCGATACCTTTTTGCCAAGCGTGTTGAGCCCCAGAGCTCGTATCCCCTTCGGCTCTTTCACAATGCCCGGATCGTAAGTGGCTCCTCGTACAAGCGAGAGTGGCACACGGATTTCTTTTGTGAACGACCACAGTTTGTCCAACCCCTGCGGGGTAACGACTAGCTCTGCGCCCTGAATTTCAACCTTGTTACGAGACATGACCTTTCCTTGTTACCGATATTAGATTTAAAGATCCGCTTCAGTTAAGCCAGCCCGTTCAAGTGCGCGCTGACCTAGGGCTTGGGCAGTAATCCCATATTCATTGATAATGTGTTGCACCAGTTCAGCAACATCCGGGCTAACAGATGCAATCTCGAAAACAGCGACGTTCAAGAGGCTCAACAGCGTTTGAAAATCGCCTCGTGCACCAGTGGCCCCTAACTCTCCATCCGGCACCACAGATTCACTCCACTCCTTTGCCGCCTCCTCCAGCACTGCAATGAATATCCCCTGCTTCGATCCGAAGATTGAATACAGACTTCCCCGCACAACTCCCGTGGCTTTCACAATCTCATCAATCGACGTTGCGTTATAGCCTCGCAATATGAATAGTTCACCAGCCTGTTGCAGGAGGGTGTCCGTATCGAACTCCCGTGGCCTTCCCATAGTTTTAGAATACGCATTCCAGAACGATTAGTCCAGAACTTTGAGATAGATGGTTTTGCTTTGGCAACGTCGGTTATTCCACCGGTTTTGAGGCGAAGGAGTGCGCGCTGAGAACAACCGAAACTAAAACAAAAGGACGCCCATTTTTTGTATCAAAATGAGCGTCCTAGTGGAGCCACCTATGAGAATCGAACTCATGACCTATTCATTACGAGTGAATCGCTCTGCCGACTGAGCTAAGGTGGCGTGCATTTACGAAACCTTCACTAGCGCTACCGGCTAGCCGGCCGGTGCTAGGGGCGCGTAAAAGCAACAGGAAACAGCTTAGCGAGCTAGTGCCGCTTGCCGCAAACATTTCGACGTGGCATGCGTAACGCCCGCGTTGCAGGCAGGTGCAGATGCGATGGCTTCTGCCGCGTAGGAGATTGCGAAGGTGGTCGACACGTAGGCTCGCAAAGGCGTTCGTTGCACCGATGCCTACAGAACTACCGGCACCACCACATCGCTACACCTTCGGGCAGGTCAGGCCATCCCGCGGCACTTCCCCAGTGAGAAGGTAATTATCGAGCGGCTCCTGCACGCACTTACCGCCGCGGCTGTAAGCCGTGTGGCCGTCACCCTCGTAGGTTACCAGCACCGCCGAGTCAAGCGCATCCGCCATCGACTCCGCCCACGCGAGCGGGGTGGCTGGATCGTATTTCGTTCCGACGACGACGACCGGCGCTCCGCCTTTCCCGGTGAACAACCCGGGGACGGTGTCGGGTGAAGCGGGCCAAAACTTGCAGGTGTCACTTTCGGTAAAGGTAGTTCCGAGGACCGTATTGCCCTTGGTGTGATCGATGGCTGCGTCAATTTCCTCCTGAGTGGCAGCAGGGTAGTCGGCGCAGTTAATTGCAATGTTTGCCTCGAACATATTGTTCTCAAAGCTACCGTCTGAGTTGCGCCCATTGGTCAAATCCGAAAGCGTGAGGAAAAGATTCGCGTCTCGATGGTCCTTCATCTCCCGGAAGGCACTAATGGTGTAGTTCCAGTAGGTGTCGTCATACATGGTGGTAATCAGTCCATTGATGAGGATAGAGTCATTAACCTTTCGATCACCCTTCCCCTCGAAGGGGTTTTCTTTCGCTTCGTCGATCCACGCCCTAATTTGAGTGAGCCCGTCATCCACGCTTCCCTCAAGCGGGCAGTTTTCGCGCGATTGGCAATATTCCACGAACCTGCGTAGCTCAACTTCAAAGCCATCGGACTGTTCGGCACTCATGCGCGCCGCACCGAGGCTGGAATCAACGGCGCCGTCGAGAATCATGCGACCGGTATTCTCGGGGAAAAGCTCACGATACTGTGCGCCGAGAAAGGTGCCGTAGGAGAATCCGAGGTAGTTGAGTAGCGGATCGCCCACCACCGCGCGCATCACGTCCATATCGCGCGCGGCCTGCTCTGTTCCCACGAAGGGCAGGATTTCCCCGGAACGCTTCTGACAACCGTCAGTGAGGATTTTCAGATCCTTCTCCCTCGCCGCTTGTTGCTCCTCGGGCGTTCCCGAGTAGGACGCGTCCATGAGCCGTCCCAACTCCGCATCATCCAAGCATTTAACCGGACTGGACTTGCCAACTCCGCGTGGGTCGAAGCCGATGACGTCATAGGCGTCCTGGATCTCCTGAGAAAGATAAGCATCGAGGGAGGCGAGCATATCCGCACCGGAACCTCCCGGCCCGCCGGGATTAAGGAAAAGCGAACCGAGCTTAGCTCCGCTCGCGGGGCGCCGCTTCATAAAAATCTTGATTGTCGCGGCATCGGGCTCCTCGTAGTTGAGGGGAACCTCCACCTCCGCGCATTCAAATTTCCCGCACTCGCTCCAGTCCGCCTCCTGGTCATAGAACTTTTGCAGACCCGAGGGCGCATCCGACGTCTGCGTCGGAGAAGGGCCAACGGGCGAGGGCTGGGGATGGGAGGTTGAGCCGCCTAGGCCACGGTAAACCGCGCCCGTGGCGCATCCACTAAGACCGAGAAGTGCGGTTGCAAGTACGGCAACGATTTTCCTCTTCACACCTCGTAGCCTAGGGCACACCGCGGCTCTCCGCCCACTATCCACACAGACCCGTCCTTATCTACACAAGCCCGACCGTTATCTACACAGACCCGACCGCGCAGGTCGGCTCGGCCGGCTCGGTCCGGGCGGATAGCTCGGGCCGTATCGCTCGGGCTGGCCCGAAGACCCCGGCCTTCCCGGGCAGGGCGGGCCAACCTGCCCACGCCACCTTTTCAGCTAAAGCCGTAATCCGATGCGGAATCTTTTTCCACTCCACCTCCGCCCACTATGGTGGGAGTCACAGATTATTTTTCACTTCGCGCGAGGTAGCCACCGCCTACCCAAGGGTGGCGGCTGTGCCACCAAGCGCCCTCCCCGTATTCATACACGATCTATCTCCAGGAGGAAGAATGAAAGCCATTCGTTACTACGGCAAAGAAGACGTACGTCTCGAAGAGATCGAGGAGCCGGAACTGCGCCCGGGCACGGTGAAGATCGCGCCGGCCTTCAACGGCATCTGCGGCTCGGACGTCCATCTTTATTTCGACGGCGCCATGCCGCCGGCCCCCACTGAAACTGAACCTCATCCAATTTCGGGCGAGACCATCCCGGTGGTTTTCGGCCACGAGTTCTCCGGAACGATCGAAGAGATCGGCGAGGGCGTTGAGGGCCTGAGCGTGGGTGAGTCGGTGTGCGTGGAGCCGCTGATGGTCTGCGGCGAGTGCCCGGCCTGCCAGCGCGATGAATACAACCTCTGCGAGAAGATGGGCTTCATCGGAATTTCTGGCCGCGGCGGTGGGCTCGCCGAGCATATCGTGGTGGAAGAACGTTTCGTGCATCCGGTGGGTGATGTTCCGCTTGACGAAGCCGCACTGTTCGAGCCGCTTTCGGTTGCTCTGCACGCCGTGCGCCACGCTGGGATTTACAGCGAGGAAGACGGCGAAGGACTGGTGGCCGTCATCGGCGGAGCGGGCCCAATTGGCCTGCTCACGGCGGCAACCCTGCACGCCTACGGCGTGAAGACGATCATTTCCGAGCTCTCGGAAGTGCGCCGCCAGAAGGCACTGGATTCGGGAGTTGCCGACGTCGTCGTCGACCCGAAGAACGAAGACCTCAAGGAAATCGTGAAGGAGGAAACGGACGGCTTTATGGCGGACGTCGCTTTCGACGCCGCCGGCGTGGGCGCCGTTGTGGACCAGCTATTCGACGTCCTCGGGCCGAGCGGTCACGTGGAAATCATTGCGCTGCACCTCCAGCCTTACGAGCTGAACGTGATGGGCTCGCTGACCATGCAGGACCGCTCAATCGGTTCATGCATCGGCTACGCGAACGACCATCCGGAAGCGATTCGCCTGGTGCAGGAGGGCTTGGTAGACCTCAAGCCGTTCATCACCTCCAAGATTAAGGCGGACCGTTACGTCGAAGACGGATTGGAGAAGCTGAAGGATCCCACCGAGGTGAAGATCCTGGTGTCGATGAACTAAAGCACACAGACTGCGCCGCGTAAGTGGGCGGAAGGGCAACCTCGCGAGAGGCTCGACCTTCCGCCCACTTTTGCACTGGATTAGCGTGCCGCTTAGGGCTCTGCGAGGGAATGTAGAAGCAGGCGCGGCGCGGAAGGCGTGGCCGCTATGCGCCGAGCGCCGAGGGGCGCAAGGAAACGAACATCGCCTCGAGCGCGAGTTGCGGGGCTACGTTTGCCGCTAGGCGCTCGCGGGCGGTGGAGATCGCATCCATGCGATGGACTGTGAGCAAGGGGCTGGTGGAGGCGGCCACCTGCGTAATCTGGGCGGAAAAATCCTCATTGACCAGCGGAACTTGAGCGCCCACCTGAACCGTGAGGACATCGCGATAGACGGCGAGCAGATCGAGAAGCGCTAGGTCCAAGCGGTCTCGTACCGCGCGGGTGCGACGCTTTTCCTGCATTTTGATCAGGTCGCGCCACATTCCGCGCTGAGCGGGTTTCAGTTCGCGGCTCGTCTCCACTCCGAGCTGGCGTTTAAGGTCTTTCCGCTCGCGCTTTTCTTCCGCGGTCAAAGACGGGTCCTGCGCCTCTTCGTCGTCGGGATGGGCCTTCCCGTACGCTTTCGCCTCTTGCTCGCGGGCCTTCTTACCTTCCGAATCCTCGTACCCGTTAAAAAGGCGCATGGCGGCGAGCACGGCCTCGCCCGTTGATTGCACACCCAAAGCAGCCCGGATGGTGAGCTGGCGGTGATCGCGCGTTTCAGCGTCGGTAGCCAGACCTGCCGCCCGGCCAATATGCGATTGAGCAGCGCGCGCAAAATGCAAGGCTTGCTCTGGCTCCACCGCGTAGCGATTCTGGAGCAATTCGGCCACCGCCTGCGCGGGCGGCACCACCAGCGCCACGTGCCGGCAGCGAGAACGAATGGTGGGCAACATATCCTCGGCGGAGGGGGCGATAAGAATCCACACCGTCTCCGCGGGTGGTTCCTCGATGGCCTTGAGCAGAACATTTGTGGTGCGTTCGAGCATACGGTCCGCATCTTCAATAATGATGACGCGGCGGCGGCCAATACTGGGGAAAGTATAGGAATCCGCCACCATCGCGCGGGTCTCCTCCACCGTAATCGTAACGCCCACCGCGTCGAGGTGGCGCACATCGGGGTGTACCCGGGCTATCACCGAGCGGCACTCATTGCACGTCCCGCATCCCGGGGTTTCTCCGGTGCACTCCAGCGCGGCGGCAAAGGCCAGAGCCGCATTCGACCGGCCCGATCCGGGCGGGCCGGTGATAAGCCAAGCCTGCGCCATCGCTTGGGTACTCAGCCCCTCCGCCCGCGGATCTGCCGATCCTTCGGGCTGCGCCACGGTGGCGTCTCCGATCCGCGAGGCCCAAGCCGCCTTCATAAGGACGTCAACCGCCTGCCCTTGGCCCACCAGAGAATCCCAAACCCGCATTAGCTAGCCTTTACTGGCAGGTGCGGAAAAATCAGATCCCGCACGGCCCGCGCAATGTCTTCAATTGACTGGCTCCCATCGAGCACGGAGATTCGTTCCGGCTCGGCAGCGGCCAGCTGCAAAAATCGCTTGCGCACATCCGCGTGGAAGCTAGCGCCCTCAGACTCTATGCGATCAGCCTCTTGTTCGTTCCCGGCCCGATCAAGCCCGACCGTCTCCGGAAGATCCAGCAAAATCGTGACGTCCGGCCACAGCCCCTGCACGGCCCATTCGGAAATCTCACGTATTCCCTCGAGCTCACGGGCCCCACCCTGGTAGGCCAGCGAGGAATCGATATAGCGGTCGGTAATGACTACCGCGCCGTCCTCGAGTGCCGGGCGAACAAGCGCATCAATATGCTGTGCCCGGTCGGCGGCATAGAGCAGGGCCTCCGCTCGCGGAGAGACCTCTCCCCCGTGCAAAAGCATTTGCCGCACGCGCTTCCCGAGCGGAGTTCCGCCCGGCTCGCGCGTGACGACCACCGGATATCCCCGAGCCTCCAGCCATTGGGCTAGCAACTGCACCTGGGTGCTCTTCCCCGCGCCGTCCCCACCCTCGAAGGAAATGAAAAGGCCGCGTGCCATTTACTCTTCCTTCGCGCCAGCCGAGCCGGCGTCCTTCGACGCGGCTTCCTTCTTGGTAGCGGTTTTCTTGGCGGGAGCCTTCTTCACCGTCGACTTTGCCGCACCTGTTGACTTGGTTGCGGTCTTCTTGGCGGGAGCCTTCTTGGTAGTGGACTTCTTCGCCGTGGTCTTCTTGGCCGGCGTTTTCTTCGCCGTCTTACCGCGAGCCGGCTTCTTAGCCGCCACCTTGGCGCGCCGCTCGCTCAGGAGGGTGTAGGCACGATCGGCGGTAATCGTCTCCACGCTATCCTCCTTGCGCAAGGAGGCATTGGTCTTCCCGTCGGTCACGTACGGGCCGAAGCGCCCATCCTTGAGCACCACCGGGCTACCGGTTACCGGATCCTCGCCAAATTCCTTCAGCGGCGGCTGGGATTGCCGCCCGCGCCGCTGCTTGGGCTGCGCCAAAATCGCACGCGCTTCCTCTTCGGTCAGGGTGAAAATCTGCCCCTCGGATTCCAGGGATCGCGTTTCCTTGCCGGCCTTCAAATACGGCCCGTAGCGCCCGTTCGTCGCCTGGATTTCGGTGCCGTCCTCGGTTGTTCCCACCACGCGCGGCAGGCTCAAGAGCTGCAAGGCCTGCTCCAGGGTCACGCTCTCCGGCTGCATTTCCTTGAAAAGCGAGGCCGTGCGCGGCTTGGGCGACTTCTTAGAAATCTTCCCGGTGGGAGTATAGGCAACCTCGCCTTCCGGAATAATCTCGGAAACATACGGCCCAAAACGCCCGGTTTTCACAATAATCTGGTGATTTGTGTCTGGGTCGACGCCGAGTTCGCGGTCGCCCGCGGCGGCTTTCTCCAGAATCTCCTTGGCGCTTTGCAAATTGAGCTCATCGGGAGCCATTCCCTGCGGTAGCGAAGCGCGCTGATCGGTGCCCTCCACTTCCAGATACGGCCCGTAGCGACCATTGCGGAGGTTAATTCCCTCGCCCAGCTGGGTGGTATTCACCGCCCGCGCATCAATATCGCCAAGCGATTCCACCCGACCCTCGAGGCCCTTTTCTTCCCCGGTTCCGCGCCAGAAATTCGAAAGATACTCAACCCGGTCCTCCGAACCCTCGGCAATCCTGTCCAGGTCCTCCTCCATCTTTGCCGTGAAGTCGTAATCCACCAGCTCCGGAAGATTATCTTCAAGGAGTTTGACCACCGAGAACGCCGTCCAGGTAGGAACCAGCGCCTGCCCGCGATGATCCACATAGCCACGATCGGTAATGGTGGAAATCGTCGAGGCGTAAGTGGAGGGGCGGCCAATGCCTAGCTCTTCCATCTTCTTCACCAGCGATGCCTCGGTATAGCGCGGCGGCGGCTGGGTTTCGTGGCCGGTCGGTTGCGGATCGGTAGCGCGCAATTTCTCCCCCGCCTCAAGTTGCGGGAGGCGGGTTTCTTTTCCGTCGTCGTACCGACTCTTATCGCGCCCCTCCTCGTAAGCGGCGAGGAAGCCGCGGAAGGTAATCACGGTGCCCGACGCCGCAAAGGTGGCCACCTGCGCGCCAGCCGCACCTTCAATCGGCACCGCCAGCCGCAAAGACACCGTATGCCCGGTTGCGCTGGCCATCTGGGAAGCTACCGTGCGCTTCCAAATGAGGTCATAAAGCGCGAATTCCTGCGAGTTCAGCTCCCCGCGCACCTGCTCGGGGGTGCGGAAATGATCTCCGGCGGGGCGAATTGCCTCGTGCGCCTCCTGCGCGCCCTTCTGCTTGGAGGCGTAATAGCGCGGTTTTTCCGGAAGCGATTCCGCGCCGTACATTTCCTTAATCTGGGCGCGGGCGGCCTGCATTGCCTGCTGGGAAAGATTCGTCGAATCTGTTCGCATATAGGTGATGAAACCGGATTCGTAGAGTCGCTGGGCGGTGCGCATGGTCTCGCGAGCGGAGAAACGTAACTTTCGCCCCGCCTCCTGCTGCAGGCTGGAAGTGGTGAACGGCGCGGCCGGATGACGCTTGTACGGTTTCTTTTCCAGTGAGGCAATTTCTGCCTGCGCGCCGTCCACGGCATCGGCAACCGCGGCCGCCGCTTCGCCGTCGAGCTGGCGAACGCCCTTCTTGCGGGAAGCCTCGGTGAGGGCGCCCCCGTCCGTGAAATCCTTACCGGTGGCAATGCGCGCCTCGTCAAGGGCCTGTAGCTTCGCCTCGAAACTGCCGGCCTTCGCGGTGAAGGTGGCGGCGACGTCCCAGTATTCGGCGGGAACGAACGCCATTCGCTCGCGTTCGCGCTCCACCACCAAACGGGTGGTCACCGACTGCACGCGCCCGGCGGAAAGACCGGTGGAAATTTTGCGCCACAAAAGCGGAGAGACCTCATAGCCGACCAAGCGGTCGAGGATCCGGCGCGATTCTTGCGCGTCTACAAGTTGCGTATCCACAGCACGCGGATTTTCCAGCGCGCGCTGAATCGCCTCTTTGGTAATCTCGTGGAAGACCATGCGCTTGGTGGGAACCTTGGGTTTCAAAACCTCCGCGAGGTGCCAGGCAATCGCCTCTCCCTCGCGATCCTCATCGGTTGCGAGGAGGAGTTCGTCGGAGTTCTTGAGCGCCTTCTTCAGTTCGCTGACCGTTTTCTTCTTGTCCGGGGCTACCACGTAGTACGGTTCGAAGTCGCCATCGACGTCGACGGCGAATTTGCCGAATGGGCCCTTCTTCATGGACTCGGGCAACTCGGAGGGCTGGGGAAGGTCGCGAATGTGCCCCACCGAAGCCAAAACTTCAAACTCCGGCCCCAGATACTGATTAATCGTGCGCGCCTTGGCGGGCGACTCCACGATAACGAGCGTGCTCAAATCGTCCCCTCCATCCTTGATCTCACTGACATTGCAGTTTACACAACGGCTTGAACCCTACACTTCTTCGCATTCTTCCACGAGCATACCGAGCTCAATTAAATTCGTAATTTCCGGCATGACGGTATTCACGACGACGTTTTCAGGTTGCCCATATATCTGCGCGACGGCGCCTATCAGCGCGCCGAGGGTAAGCTCGCCGTCGCATGCACCCACGATCGCCGCCGTTTCCGAGGTGACCAGCACAGACTCCTCGAAGCCCGAGGCTTGGGTGAGGAGGATTTGCAACGGGGAATCGCTACCCGGTTCGAAGATGCGGTGTTCGAGCACACCCTCCCGGGTCAATCGGCGCGAGGTGAGGGCATCCGTTCCGCTGGCGGCGGTGCGAATGAGCTCGCGGCCCGCCCAGACGCGGGAAATGTACTGCCGCAAGAACGGTTGCGCTACCCCGGTGAGCTGATGAGACACAATCACGGGTTCACGCTCAGCGCCAGGTTTACTCAGAATTGCGTAGCCGAGGGAGATCGCCTCCACGCCGCGCTGGCTGAAATCGTCGATCCACGCCCGGTAGGCATCTTCATAGCCTGGATCGCGCGGGGTCATTCCGCCGTCGCGAAGCCACATTTCCGCGTAGCGCGAGGGATCAATATGGTCGCGCTCGATAAGCCAGGCGTCTAGACCGGCCTGGCGAGCCCACGCGCTGGGGTGCGCGTCCCATTCGGCTCCGGCGGCCACCTCCGCGTTCCCCAACACGAAAGCACGCCCATCTGGCTCTAGGTAATCCGCAATGCCGGTGATCAGTTCGCCGAGCAGTGTATCGCCCGGCCGGCCCGCATCGCGATACTCGAAATCGGCCTTTTTTCGCACTTCGTCCGGGGTAATCACGAAGGGCGGGTTAGAGACGATGGTGGTGTATTTACCCCCCACCGGCTCGAAAAGCGACCCTTCACGCAGATCGAGGGTGACGCCCGCGAGCGCCGCGTTGAGCTCGGCAAAGCACAGGGCGCGGCGCGAGATATCGGTGGCGGTAACCTCGCACCCGGCCTTCGCCGCAACAATGGCGTGGTACCCGGAGCCTGTTCCGACGTCGAGGACCTTTCCGCCCACGTAGTTCACGATGCGCCCCAGCGTGCGGGTAGCCCCACCAATGGGCATCACATGATGCGGCCCCGGAACTTTCCCCGCCAACTCCCCAAAGTCCGAGGCGATCAGCAAGTTCGCGGGATCTTGCCCGGCCAGCTGGTGAGCGGGATTGGGGTGCTCCTCCGTGGCCGCGAAAAGCGCCGCTTCTTCGGCGAACTCGTTACGCACGGGAACCACCTGGAAGCGGGCGCGAAATCCAGCCTCGGTTTGGCCCAGAAGCGCGTCCCGCGCGCGCTCATTTGCCAGGCAATTCGGCAAAGCCGCTTGGGCTTCGGCCGGGGTGAGGATATCTCCGAGCATGAGAAGACGAATAATCAACGCCAGGCGCGCCTCGCTACCCGCCCCTAGATCCTTGAGCGTTGAGGCGGACAAATGCCCCGAAAGCTCGGCACAACGGGTGACCGCCGGAACGCGCTGTTCGCGTTGCACGGCTTCCCAGGCCTGATCCCCGAGCACGGATTGGACGTTGTCGAGGGTGTAACCGGTGAGGTCCTCCCGCAAGGCTGCCGCTAGCGGCGGCACGGCCCCGGCGTGAAAAATTTCCATGGCCCTCACCTTACTTCCTCTCTCCGACCCAAATTCTTTTTCCACCGAAAGTGTGGGGTGATTCTGCCTCGCGCCTGGCGGGCGCTCCGCCCTGGCGTGGCACACTAGAGGGCGTGGATTCGCTTCTCGATTCTTTATCGCGCTCTGCCGAGCCGGGGCAGATCGCGGGATCGTTGCACCTACCCGGGCGTGAAGCTCGCTTCGGCGAGTGGCCGGACTGGGTTCCGGGAAAGCTCAAGCAGGTCCTGGCCGATCGGGGAATTGCTCGCCCCTGGATCCACCAGACGGTAGCCGCGAACCTCATCCACGGATCGGTCCATACCGTCGTCGCCACCGGAACGGGATCGGGCAAATCTCTTACAGCCTGGATACCCATGATTGCCGAGATGCTAGAGGCTCGCGCGGAAGGCACACTGACTACCGTTGCCCGAACGCCGCGAGAGTACAGCGCGCGCGAAGCTTTCGGTCTGCGCCCCACCTGCCTGTATCTAGCGCCCACCAAAGCCCTCGTCGCCGATCAGCTTTCGACTTTGCAGGAGATTCTCCACGCCGTTGATCCCTCGCTTTCCGCGGTCACTGTAGATGGAGATGCCGAGCCCGCCGCTCGCTCCTTTGCTCGAGACTACGCGGACTTTGTGCTCTCGAATCCTGATTTCATCCATCACGCTCTGCTTCCTTCCCACCCGCGCTGGACCCGGGTGCTCCGCGGCTTGCGCCTCATTGTGATTGACGAGTTTCACTCCTATCGGGGAATGTTCGGCGCACACGTGGCCCACGTGGCACGCCGCCTGCTACGCATCGCCCGCCACTACGGTGCCCGGCCCACGGTGGTGTTTTTATCCGCTACCGTGGCTCAGCCCGCTCGCGCGGCCGAACGTTTCTTGGGTGAAGCATTCGGGCCGATAAGTATCGTTGAAAAGGACGGCTCGCCCGCCGCCGCCAAAGATGTTCTGCTGTGGCGTTGCCGCACCGTTGAACGGGGAACCGACGAGCCCCAGGCCCTAGAAGGACCCGCTCCGAACGAGGGAGCATCGGATTCGGATGAAGGAATAGCCGCTCCGGGCAAGGGAGAAACTTCACTGAGCAAGGAGCCGAAGCGGAAACCTCTTGCCGAGCTTCCGCGCCGCTCCGCAAATCTCGAGGCGGGCGAAATCACGGCCCGGATTGTAGCGGCGGGCGGTCGGGAACTGACGTTTGTGCGTTCCCGGCCGGGCACCGAGAGGGTGGCAGAAATCGCCCGCGAATACCTGCACGAACTGGCTCCCGATCTGGCGGGGTGCGTTGCCGCGTACCGGGGCGGGTACTTACCCGAAGAGCGGCGGGCGCTCGAGGCGCAGTTACGTAGCGGGACCCTGCGCGGACTTGCCACCACCAGCGCCCTGGAACTGGGAATTGATATTTCTGGTTTAGACGCCGTGGTTCTTTGTGGTTGGCCTGGTACCCACGCCTCCTTCTTCCAGCAACTCGGCCGCGCTGGGCGTGGCGGACACGATGGCTTAGGCATCTTCATCGGCCGCGATAATCCCCTCGACCAATACCTCCTCAGCCATCCCGACGCGATCACCGCGAGCAGCCACGAGGCAAATGTTTTCGATCCCCTCAATCCGAATGTCCTCCTTCCCCAGCTGTGCGCCGCCGCGGCCGAGCTTGCCCTCACCGCCTCCGACGCCCGAATCTTTGGTCTTTCTTCCACCGCTCTTTTCGCCGACCTCACCGCCCAAGGACTACTGAAAAAACGGCCGAATGGTTGGTTCTGGAACACCTCAACCGGAGTGAGCGCCCACGACGTTGTGGATCTGCGCGGCGGGGGAACTACCGTCTCGATTATTGAGAAGAATACCGGTAGCCTCTTGGGCACGGTGGATTCCTCGCGCGCCGACACCACAGTTTTCCCGGGCGCCATCTATATCCATCAGGGCGTTCCCTTTGAGGTGGAGGCGCTTTCCGATGAGGTAGCGTTAGTAAAACGGCGCGACGTCGATGAACTTCGCACCTACCCACGCCAAGAGAGCCGAGTGGAGATTATCCGCACCCTCGAGGAGCGCCAGACGGAGATCGGGGTATGGGCGAGGGGCGAGGTGCTCGTCAGTTCACGCGTTGTCGGTTATGACGTTCGCCGTGCGCGGGACGGAATGTACCTGGGATTCGTCCCTCTTTCCATGCCGCTACGCGAATTGCGCACCGCCGGAACCTGGTGGACGATCAGCCGCGAGGCCATTGAGGAAGCTGGGGTGCTCCCCGCGGATCTACCCGGCGGACTGCACGGAGCCGAACACGCATCCATCGCCATGCTTCCGCTCTTTGCCACCTGCGATCGCTGGGATCTAGGAGGGCTCTCCACCGAATATCACTCGGACACCGGGCGAGCCACGGTCATTGTGCATGACGCGATTCCGGGCGGATCAGGATGCGCGGCCCGCGGCTTCGAAGCAAATCTTGAGTGGATCGAGGCCACCCTGGATTTGGTACGCAGCTGCCCGTGCGAAAGCGGCTGCCCGCGTTGCATCCAATCCCCCAAATGCGGCAACAATAACGAGCCGCTATCCAAGCCGGGAGCCATTGCCCTCCTCAGCCGCCTGGAGGAGGCTCTGTGGAGTTCAAAGGATATTCTTCGCTCCAACTCCGCCGGCCAAACAGGCGGCGGCGCACCCCTTACTCCTGATTTTTAGCCGCTATCGACCGGCCCTGCCCGCGCTTGGAGGCGTAGCGTAAAGACCGGGAAGAGCGGCACTTTCTTTTCGGCCTCGACCGTGACCATCTCCCCGCTAAGCGAGCATGAGCTCAAGTCCGCGCCGCCCAAGCGCGCGGTGGCCCGCGAAACATCGCAGGCCTGCTCTATGGGGAGCGCTTGGTTAATGACCCGATCGGCAACCTGAAGTGCTGAAATATCGGCGATCGCGCGCACCTCGCCGCGAATGCCCATACCACTAAGAATTCCCAAACCAAGCAAAAGTCCGGCAATAACAGCGCCGATAGCGCCCAAGACCAGCACGGTCCCCGCACCTTCTTCGGCGCGCGCCCGCTCGTTCACATCACGAATAATCCCCCGTCGCGTTTCAACCGATTCGATTCCTGCCGGCCGGCCCGCAACGCTCCTGTCGGCCACCGGTAAGAGGCCACTCATTCGAGCGCCCCCGGCTCGAGGTCAACAATATTCTCGGCTCGAAGCGTGATTCCGAAGGGAGCAAGAACTCCCGTCGCTCGTTTTTCGACCGTGACTCGGGCGCGCTCCCCCATGGTTTCCACGCTCATAGAGGCACCGGGCGGTAGTCCTTGGCTCGAAAGCTCGCTCGCACTTCTCCCGCGCGCGGCCATCACCGCTATCTCCCGGCTCGCGTCTTGAACTTCAAAGTACTGCACCGCGGTAAAGAGCGTTCCGAGAGCAAATACGAGCACGCCAACCAAGGCGAGCATTCCGATCGCGATTTCCGCCGTTACCATTCCCGCCTCGCACCGCCGCGAGGCACCAAGTTCCCTTCCCATCCTCGCTTCTTCCTTGTTTCCTGTTTACTGCCCGCCCATCGCTATGCGACCGCACTCTCGCTGTGAGGCGGCCCGGGATCGCGCGCCGCCGCGCATGCGGATGGAGGCGCACCCGCACCTCCACCCGACATCAGCAACAAGCCACACACCTGCGCGCTAAGTTGCCCGGTCACGGGCGGATGGGAAGGGAGGGATTTGCGTGCCGCTCCCTTCCCACCCGCATTGCTAGTAAATCCTGAAGCCCGGAAAAGCCGGGCCCGGGAGTCGAAAACTAAAGACGAAAGATCGACTTGAAGAAGTCGGCGATGAGGTCCTTAAACCAATCCTGCTTGGAGAGCCAGAGCAGGATCGAGGCAATGCCTGTTGCACCAACTGTTCCTACCGCGTACTCCGCCGTCGTCATTCCTTCTTCACTCGACTGCGCGCCGAAGGTTAGAAATTCCTTGTTCATTTTTATCCCCTTTGTGGTGAGTAGCCGCCTGGGCGGCATCAAAATTGTTTTAGGCTCCTGGTGGCGCCCGCACTCAGGCTTCCTTATTCGCAAGGGGAACTCGATAGGGAGGTAGGAATCTGTGGATGGCTACCCCACCGAAGCGTTCTGTGGACACAACAAAGCCGCCATTCCACGTGGCGGGAGCGGCGGCGTCGTCGAAAATTATAAATAAGATTTGCATTTACATCTATTCGCGTGAAACCACCGAGAGGAAATCGAGGACCACGCGAGTGAAGTCATCTGGCGCCTCTTCGGGAACGAAAAAACCCGCGCCAGGGATCGTCACCAGCCGCCAGCCGGCGTTGGTGTAAGTAGCGTCTTCAGACCAGTCATGCTCGCTCTGGGCGGGATCGCGCATGCCGCGCACCGCCCAAACCGGTTGGCTAATCGGCTCGGAAAGCGCTCGCATCCAGGCCCGTCCGCGCGCCGTCGCGAAAATACGCAAGCGGGCGGCCATCTGTTCGGCCTGCACATTCGCGGCTTCGGGAAGCAACATCGCATCCGTATAGAGGGCAGCCTGCCCGGCCGCTCCCTCCTGCGAATCCACCGCCTGCGGCGCCGAAAGGCTCGTCAGGAACTCGCGCATCTTCTCCGGTTCCTGCAAGCTCTTGGGCGCGGGATACCCTCCGCGCCAGGCAAACAGCCAACCCAGGTGCTTCGCCGAAACGCCTCGCACCCCGCGCAAGCCCCGCAACCCGCGCAAACCACCGCGCCGCGAGCGCGGGTGAGGAGCGGAAACCGTCATAATCGCGCGCACCATATGCGGCGCCAAACGGGCGGCACCCCAGGCAGCCGCGCCACTCGTTCCGTGTGCCACGATGACCAGCGAAGATGCTCCCAGGGACTCACCCAGAGAAACGAGGTCTTGCGCTAGCGTCTTGGGATCAACGAGGTCGGTGGTCTTATCGGAGCCTCCCGCCCCGCGCATATCCACTGCCGCCACCTCAAAGCCGGCCTGCGCAATTTTCTCAATTTGGTGGCGCCAGGCCCACCAGTATTCGGGGTATCCGTGAACTAGGAGCACGAGGGGCCGGTCAGCGCGAAACTGACCGGCGTGCGCCAGATGAAACTGCGTGCCGTTCGCGGTGACGAAGCGATGCTCCCAGGGTCCGGGAAGCCACACACAGGAATTATCGACGGTGGTAGTCATTACTCGGCGTCAGAGACCAGCAATTCCCGCGCGGTCTGGGCGGCGGCACGCTTTGCCGCGCGCTTGCGGGCGCCATGGGCGGCCAGGCCAATCACGAAGATGACGATGCCAAACACCAGGAAGCGACCCCAGAGCAGATCGCGGTAGAGGTGCGCGGTGACGTTGTCGATAATCACGTGGTTGAGCGAAGCGGTCACGCGCGCCCACAGCACCGGAACGTGGAGGGCGAGCTTGGGGAAGAAGAGCCCCACCGCCGCGCCCAGCGCGATGACAATGCCGAAGAATTGCGCGCCGAAGCTCGAACGCCGTGCCAGCAACGCCACGATAATGAGTGCGGCCACCCCGCCGAGGAGCTCCAGGATCGGCCCGAGGACCATCGGCGTCACCTGGTTGAGTGCCGGATCCGTGAGCTCGGCTTCGGTGAGCGGATGCGCCAGGCGTAGCGCCTCCATGCCGTTGGAGAGCAGGTACCAAGCCACCGGCAACAAGAGCAGAGTGACCAGCGTGACCCACACGTGGGTCCAGCCGCGGCCCTTTGGCTCCTCCGGAACCTCAGGCTCGCTGCTCTCAATGGTGGCCCACTGGGCCATGCGATCCTGCGCCTCAGATTCCACCGGCGGGTACTGCACGGTAAACGCGGAATCATCGGCATACGGCTGTTCCTGCACGCGGTAGGGGCTGGTGGCGGGCGCCTCCGGCTCATTTACCTGGGAGCGCGGAGCCTCGGGAACCCCGGCCGCCTGGCCGAGCGTGGCGTATTCGCGCGTATGCCCGTAATCGGCCTGCGCCTCGAATGGCGCGGTCTGCTGAGCGGGCGCCGCGTAGCGAGCCTCATCACCCGCCTCGGCCGGAGCCTGCTGCGCGACGGCTTCCGGAGCGGTGGCCTCCCGCGCGGCGGTCTCCTGCGCCTCGAAATAAGGAACCTCGTCACGGGTAGCCGTATCCGTGGTGTTCGGCTCGGGGGCCGGATCGTCGGCAACGGGGCCATCAGCACCGTAGGCGGGAGCTACAGAATCGGCGGGCTCATCCTCGAAAATCGGCGTATCCAGGGCGTTTTCCGCCTCAACGGGCCGATTTTCCTCCGGCAATTGCGCGCCGAAAGTTTCCGCGCCGGGTTCACTGGCAGGCACCTGCTCCTCAATTGGCTCGAGGAAGTCCTCGCCGTCAAGCGGCCGCGGGTGTTGCTGGTTGTACGGATCGTTGGGAGTTGACACTGTTCCTCCTAAGTTTTCTCTGCCACGAGAATACGCGACATTTCGCGCCCCGTGCGCAATAGCGGCGGTGTTTTGCGGAGTTTTTGTCTCAAGATTCTCAATATAAACACGGTTGTCAGAGTTCTTTTCCGTTTGACCGTTTGCGGAGTAGCGGTTGTGGATCCGGAGCGTTCCACAGATCGCCAAGCGTCGTGGTTTTCCACAGTTTTCGACGGCGACGTCGCACTTCGTGCCTTTTGGCGCAAAACTCCAACCATGGAACAACGAGCAACACGTGCTTTCGACACGGTTTCTTTAATCGCCCACAACCCGGCCACCGTGCAAGAAGTTGATCGCGTTGGCGAACTTGCCGGCATTAACGTCAAGCATCCGCGCGATGGGCTTCGCGCCAGCGCGGCCGTGCTGCGCCTGGAAGAAGTTCCCGGCTCGCGGGTGCGAGTTCGGGCGAGTTTCCATCCCGCTTACGCACCGTATTTCGCGGCCGGCCACATTGTTTTGGAGCTTCCAAATCAGGCGGAAGATTTGCTTGAGCTAATGCTGGCCGCGGGCTCCACTCGCCGCGGAATGACCATCGGGGTGATCGGCGCTCACGGCGGTGCCGGCACCACCACCGTGGCCTGTTGGATCGCGGCTTTGGCGCGTG
This sequence comes from Actinobaculum massiliense, assembly GCF_001457435.1. Classification (GTDB taxonomy): domain Bacteria; phylum Actinomycetota; class Actinomycetes; order Actinomycetales; family Actinomycetaceae; genus Actinobaculum; species Actinobaculum massiliense. The sequence continues at coordinate 822,719 of NZ_LN881717.1, forward strand.
GGCCGCGAGCGCTGATTGACCTCGATCCGCAGTCCGCGGGGCTACTGACCTGTTTGGGTATGGCGCAAACAAGCGGTTTGCGCTGGCCGGATATTCCCGAATCCGCCGGGGTTCTGGTTCCCGGGCGGCTTTCCCAAGCCCTCCCCTCCAAGGATTTCTTCCGAGTTCTTTCCGCTGACGAGCGCGGGGCCGTAAACGCAAATGGTTCGGCTGGGCGGCGCGCCATTGATGCGCTCTCCCAGGCGAATGACGTCACCATCTTGGACCTACCTCGCCGGGCACTTGATCCGGCAACCGAATGCTCCCAGTGGCTCGAATGGTGCGACCATCTGGTGCTGGTGGCCGCGGCGGGTCAGGAGAAAAGCATGCGTCAAACTCGCGCCGCTCTGGCAGCACTCTCCTCCTTGCCAATTCTGGCGGTTCGATGCAAAACCAAGATGGAATGCGCAGCTTTCGGGCAGGAGATAGGCCAAGACGCGCACCCGATTCGCGAGCTTCGAAATCTCGACGCCGATATTCGCCACGGCCTGGCCGTCGGCAAACGCTCACGCTCCGCAACCTATCGAGATATGGAAGCCCTGACGCGGCTCGTAACCGCGGAGGGCTCCGGGCGCGGCGGCGCGGAGGCGGGGCTGGTGACCGGATCACGCTCTCGCGCCTCCGAACGCGAGGTGGCATGAGCGCGCGCGGCGAAGCACATCGCCACGAGGTTCCGCGCTGGGTGCGAGTGGGGCTAGCACGCGGGGAAAGCACAGGAGACCTCATTGCCCGAGCCGATCCAGAAGCGGTGGGCGCCCGCGATATCCTCAACCAGGGCCGGCGCCTACGCGCGGTCGCCAGCGGGTTTGGCCCTGAGCTCCAGCAGCTGTTCGACGATCCGAGCGTCACCGACGTGCTCATTAACGGCACCGCGGGAGCGTGGGTGGATCGCGGGCACGGGCTCGAGCGTGCCCGGGCCCTCAGCTCCCGGATTGCTACCGCAAGCGATGCGCGCGCATTGGCGGTTCGCCTTGCCGCGGCCGCGGGTCAGCGTCTGGACGACGCCGCCCCGATTGCGGACGGAACTTTTGAGGGAGGTCTGCGCCTGCACGCGGTTCTCCCGCCGTTGGCTGCCGAGGGCGCGCTCATTTCTCTGCGCACCCAGCGCGCAATCACCTTCTCTCTCGATGCGCTAACTAGCAACGGCATGGTGCCAAGAACGCTGCGACCAGTGATCGACGCGCTGATCTCCCAGCGCGCCAATGTGATGATTTCCGGGGCGACCGGTTCGGGGAAAACCACGCTTTTAGCGGCGCTTCTTGGGGAAGTACCCGCCACCGAGCGCATTCTCATTATCGAGGAGTCTGCCGAGCTACGCCCTCATCACCCGCATGCCGTCCACCTCCAGGTGCGCCACGCGAATGTGCAGGGCGCCGGCGAGGTGTCGATGAGCGAGCTGGTCCGCGCGGCGATGCGAATGCGCCCGGATCGCATCGTGCTCGGCGAGTGCCGCGGAGCTGAGGTGCGTGACGTCCTCTCCGCGCTCAACACCGGCCACGAAGGCGGCTGGACCACGATTCACGCCAACTCGGCCCTTGACGTTCCGGCTCGTCTCACCGCTCTCGGAGCACTCGCGGGGATGGGAGAAGTGGTGGTCGCCGCGCAGGCCGCGAGTGCTCTGGACGCCGTAATTCACGTGGAGCGGCGGGGTTCTCAGCGCACAATTGCGCAGATTGCAACGTTGAGCCGCGAAGGTTCCCAGCTCAACGCTCTCACGGCTTTGCGGGTGGAAAACTCGGGAAAAATCACCACCGGTACCGGATGGAGCCACCTTGCCTCTCGCCTAGGGCTAACGGAGGCAGGTGCTCCGTGATCGTTATTCTCGCACTTTTTATCCTGCTGGTCTGGCTCTATTCTTCCACTCCTCACTCCAGCTCCCGGGCGAGGCCCGGGGCGCCAGATACGCGGCGTACCACATTCGGATTGCGACGTCGGCGTCGCGAATTAGCACCGCAAAACACCCCGGTACGCGGATCGAAACGCCCGGAGCGCGGATCGAAACGCCCGGCAAGCAACGCAAAACGACTGGCGCGCGGTACGGATATCGGGATGCTCGCCGCGGAGGCGGCCGCGCGGATGCGCTCAGGAGCGAGTACCGAAGATGCTTGGCGTAAAACGGTGGCGCGGATCGGAGTCCCGCAACCGGCCGGAGGCGAACTCGACGACGTCGGTGTTCCGCGAGCACTTCGCCATCTCTGGCAGGGCGCAAGAACAAAACGGCACCGCAAGAAAAACATTTCCCTCAACGGGATTCCGCCCGTCGTAGCGGTCTGCCGGCTCTCCCATCTCACCGGAGCCAGCGCCGCGGATGTTCTTGAGGCGTGCGCGGAAGGGATCAGCGACGCCGCCCGGGCCGCGGCGGAGCGCAATATCGCCCTGGCCGGACCGCTCTCGAGCTCCAAGATACTGGCTTTTCTCCCCGTTATTGGTCTATTTTTGGCCATCGCCTTCGGCTCTGATCCCATTGCATTTCTCTTCGGGTCTCCATTCGGCCTCGTCTGCTTGGCTGCATCCCTTCTCGCGGAGCTTGCCGGCATCGTCTGGACCCGCAAACTCGTGGCGAAAGCGGCTACCGTATGACTCTTCTCCTCGGGCTTTGGATTTTCATCCTTGCCGCCACTTACACCGCCACAGCGGTTTTCCGCCGTACGGCTCCGTGCCGCCCGAATCCGCTTCCGGCTTCAGACCCGGCCACTCTGGCCGATTTGGCTCGCGCCGCGCTCCTCTCGGGCGCCTCCTTGCCCGCCGCGCTCGAAGCGGTGGATACGGCGACGGGAGAAGAATGCACTGCCACCGGGCTGGCCCTCACCGCGCGACTGCTGGTGTTAGGCAGCCCGTGGGAGGAGGCATGGGCGCACGTCCCTCCCCGTTGCGCACTCCTGCGCGACGCACTCGAACCCTCATGGGAGGACGGCGCGGCACCCGTCCCGCTCCTGACCCGTGCCGCCACCAGCTACCGTTCCCAACGATCGCATTTGGCGCGCGAGGCGGCCGCGGAACTCGGGACACGCCTGGTCCTTCCCCTCACCCTCTGTTTTCTCCCGGCATTTATTTTCTTAGGAGTGGTGCCGGTAATTGCCTCGGCGGGCCTGGCATTCTTCGGCTCCTAGGCCACAAACGGCTATCTATCGCCGAAAAGTGGCCTCAAGTTTCTCGGCGACCGGCGTCTTCGAATCCGCTTGCGAAACATTTTCCCTTTTTGCCTCCTTATTTTTTGCGGGCAAATTCCAACTTTTTTGCTTCTTTCATGAGCGATAAGTCACCATTTCCCCCGTAATTTTGGCAAGATGTGAGTTGTAACGTATCGCGGCACCGTGTGCTGCGATCTTGAGATGACCGTCTGTTGTTACTCAGAAAGTAGGATGCGATGGATATAGAAGTTTTGAGTTCGGTTCCGCTTTTCAAGGACCTCAACCAGGAAGACCTCTCGGGCCTCGGCTCCATGATGAGCGAAACCTCGATTAAGCGCGGGGAGAGCCTCTTCCACGAGGGCGATGAAGGCGACCGCCTCTACATTATTACCGAGGGCAAGGTGAAGCTTAGCCACACGTCCGACGACGGACGCGAAAACCTCATCGCCGTCCTTGGTCCGGGTGAAGTGATTGGCGAGCTTTCGCTTTTCGATTTGGGACCGCGTTCTTCTACCGTCACGGCTATCGCTCCAACCAAGCTCTTCTCGCTTGCTCATCGCGATATGAAGACTTTCATTCGCGAGCATCCTGAACTTGCAATTTCCATGTTGCGCGAGCTTTCTCGCCGCCTGCGCGCGACCAACGAAAATATGGCTGATCTCGTCTTCTCAGACGTTCCCGGCCGAGTGGCGAAGGCCCTGCTCGACCTCGCCAACCGCTTCGGTGAGCGCACTCCCGAAGGAATCTTCGTGGCGCATGATCTGACTCAGGAAGAGCTTGCGCACCTGGTAGGCGCCTCGCGTGAGACCGTCAACAAGTCTCTGGCTGATTTTGTTTCGCGCGGATGGATTCGCCTGGAGGGCCGCGCGGTTCTCCTCATTGAGATCGGCCGTTTGCAGCGCCGCGCCCACTAGCGCGAACGCAAAGCGTAGCGACCTGCCGAATGGTTCAAAACGCGAATATATAGCGTAAATATTCTGCTCGCCGCGGCTCATTCCCGGCGCGCTTGAGAAATGAAGGTTGTGGGTGGAAAGCGTTCCACCCACAACCTTCATTTCTCATGTGGGCAATATGCCCACCAACTAGTGATCACACGCCGCCAAAGTCCTCGGCGTCGAGGATCTGCCCCACGAGCGCGCCCGCCTCCTGCTCCGCGGCCGCTAGTCCCCGCCTGACCTCCTCGGGGGATGGAGCATTCAAACCGGATGCGGGCACCTCAACCGAAGAATCCTCTATTTGTGCGGAAAACGCCAGGATCGCGCGTTCATACATTTCCACCGCAACTAGTTTTCCTCCGCTGGCCGCCCCGGCCCGCGCAACCAAGAGCAGGGCGAACGCTTCCCATGGGCTCTTCGTGGCCCCGAGAGTTGTGGCCGCGTCCTGGGCGTAGGCGAGGGCACGCGAAAACTCGGAATTATCGAGAGCTAGTTGCGCCAGACGTAACTCCACACGAGCCTCCGCGGCCAAGCCTTCTTGAGTGTACGGGAAGGGAATAAGCCCAAGGGCCTCCTCAAATAGCTCTCGGGCGGGGTCGGTCGCGCCCGTAGTCAGAGCACATTCGCCCGCTTTCTCAAGAACCAGAGGTACGTCGAGGCTGACCCGGCGCGTTCCCTTCTCTCGTACACCGCGGCCGCCCGGGTATAGGAATCCTGTGCACTGGTGAGATCACCGGCCTCCACCAGCCAATCTCCCAGGCGTGAAAAAACCTCGAATTTTTCGACGTCGGTGCAACCGTCAAGCGCCCGCGCACTTTGCCGTAGTGATTCCACACTTTCTTTGATCTGTCCGCAGGTGCGCTGGGCCCGGGCGAGGAATCGTAGTGCCCGCGAGCGCACCGAGGAAGGTAGCGCCTGGACCTGTGCGCCGGTGGCGCGCTGGAATACCTCCAGCGTCTCGATTGCCTCGTCATTCATTCCCAGCTCGACCAAGCATTCACCCCTTGCCGCTTGAATGCGTAGCGAACCGGCGAGGCGATCCTCACGCAAAAGGCTAAGCTCTCCAGCCTGGTTATAGAGCAAAAGAGCATCGGCGTACTTGCCGCGCCCGCGGAGGTGATCGCCCAGTTCCGTTAGGTGGAGGGCTTGACGCTCCCGGTGTCGCGCATCGCGCGGCTCCGCATTCACGGCTTTCTGATGAGTGTCAAGAGCGGCGGAAATCTCGCCGCAGTCCACACAGGCGCGGGCTAAGGCGGTGAGGGACCGGGTATGGAGAACGAGCTCTTTGCTTTCGCTGAAAATATGAGCTGCCTCGGTAAGCGGACTAACCGCCGCGAGTGCATAGCCCGCCGCCAAGTAGGCCTCACCGAGCTCGACCAAGCATTGTCCGAGAACTGAGGGGGTCGTATCCGAGTTTTCTCTACCCGGAGCCCAGCTCTCCGACCATTGTCCACCGCTGGCCTCCGGGCCACCGTTGTCCGCCAGGGTCTCACCGACCTTCGGATCCTCGCTCGGATCCGCGCCCACTAAATCTGAGCCAGCCACCATCGGGTCCACTCCGCGGGCGAGATCCACCGCTCGTTTGTAGCTCGCAATGCCGAAAAGGTACTCGCCGCGCGCAATATCAGCGCGAGCACTGCTGAGCGCCCGCGCCAGGCTCGAGCGCGCTTCTTCGGACTGCCCGCTCATCTTCCTCCTCTTTCCCCGGCCCAAAGTCTTCTCAGCCAGGCTAGAGCAGAGAACAAAACAAAGGGCCGAGGAAAACTCCTCGGCCCTTTAGTTCGTCGGGGTAGCGGGATTTGAACCCACGACCTCTTCGTCCCGAACGAAGCGCGCTACCAAACTGCGCCATACCCCGATTGGCAACTCGATCATAATAGCCGAAATCCGCCCACGTACCTAAGTTCTGTGGCGTGATACACGGCGCAAATTCCCCGGGTGCCAGCAAACGATGCTTGCGCACCTATCGGGCCACTACCCGCACCTCAAGAAGAACAGCTTCCGGCGGCCGTAATGCTCGCACCGGTACCCACGGAGATGTTCCCAATCCGGTGGGCAAATCAACATACATTTCGCCGGGAAGCGCCACCACTCCACCCTCGCCGCGTAGCGGCTCATCACCGGTATCGGGCCAGGCAAACAGACCTGAATCGAGCCGGTTAGGCAAATCGCAGTTGGTGGTGAGCGAACCAATAACCGGCAAAGCCAGTTGTCCGCCGTGCGTGTGGCCCGTCAACACAAGGTCACGCCCATCGTCCTTCATTGCATTGAGCGTGCGCTGGTAGGGAGCGTGTGCCAACCCAATCCGCAGGCGAGGTTCATCTTCGGCGTCATCCCCCGGAGGGAAAGCGTCGTAGAAGAGATGCGGATCGTCAACTCCAACCAGGTCAAGATCCCATTCAGCCGCCCTCATCCGCGCCCGACGATTATTGAGGTCCGCCCAACCGCGGTCGGCGAAGGCCGCGGCCATTTCCGCATAGGGCAAATCCCGGGCTCGATCCGGAGCGTGGCTCGAAGCCTCGCCGGTGCCTTGGTACCGGCTCTTCACCAGGTAGAGGAAAGGATTGAGCTTGGGCCGCGGCGAAAAGTAATCATTGGAGCCAAAAACGAAGGCACCGGGCAACCCGGCAAATGGCTCTAGTGCGTAGAGCAAAGCCTCAAGCGCGTGGGCGGAGGAAAGGTTATCGCCGGTCAGAGCGATAAAATCCGGATCTTCCTGCGCCAAAGACCGAATGAAATCTATCTTTCGCGCCTGGCAAGCCAGCAGGTGAATATCGGTCAGGTGTATAACTCGGAGTGGCCGGAGATCATCCCCCGCCGGCTCCTCGCGTAGTAGCGTCACGCTACGCCGCTGTAGGCGGTAGGCACACGCCTCGACGGCGGCGCCCGCGGCCACCGCCGCTCCGCCCAACACGGCAAGGCCGGCCGCGCGCCGCACGGTTCGCATTTTCATCTGCATATTCTCCTGCCTTGATTCACCCGGACCCGCCGGCCGCAACGGCGCTGTCGCGAGAAATTCCGACATCCCGGCGCCTAGTCAGTCGGCTCGTCCTCATACTCCACCGGCTCTTCCGCCGGCGGCTCTTCAACGGGCTCTTCCTCGTACTCGGGCTCTTCCTCGGTGTAACGCGGAGCCGGTTGCCGTTGCGGAAGCGGCTCCGTTGTTACATTCCGGGACGCCGGGTTCGGGAATGGAGTGGGCGGAGTGCCCGCCAGCGCCCGACTGTTGTAGGAGGAGAAGATCGTGGCCGGGAACAAACCGCCGTAGACCTCGTGGTAGTAACGACCCTTGATGACCGAATCGAACATCGAGATATTGCCCTCGATATGGCCCTGCCACACGGAGGTGGCCAGGTCCGGGGTGAATCCGACGAACCAGGCGTGCCAGTCATCGTTGGCGGTACCCGTCTTTCCGGCCACCGCTCGTCCGTCACGAATTTGCGCGTTCTTTCCGGTTCCGCCGGGAGCAACTACCTTCTCCAGCACTTCCGTTGCCTGGCGGGCAACATCCGGCTCGAGTACCTGCTCGCACTTGGGCGAGCGGCTGGCGATAACCTCTCCGTTCTGATTCTCAATCGAGGTGTAGCTCATTGCATCGCAACGGGTGCCATCATTGGCGAGGGTCGCACCCGCCACCGCCATCGATAGCGGGGTTACTTCGTTGGCGCCAAGCACCAGGGGCGGGCCGTAATTCCACTTGCCGTCCGGGTTGCCCATGCGAACGCCCATCTTTTCCGCGGTGCCGATAATGTCGCACAGATCCACTTCCATGGCCATATGCGCGGCGCCGCCGTTAATGGAGTTCTTGATCGCGTATTCCACCGTATTGCGCCCACCGGGCCAGCCGAGGTTAGACACGTGCCATGCCGCGCTACCCTGCACCGGCTCGCAGGAAGCATGGAATGAATTGCGCGGATAGGTGGTATCAGCATTGAGTGAAACAACGTCATGCGCGGAATGGCCGGTTCGGATCCACTCCACCAGCGTAAAGATCTTGAAAGCTGAACCGGTCTGGAAACCGGATCCACCACCCATATTCTTCCCCACGTTCACATTGACCTGTGTCATGCGATCGTCGGTTTCATTCGGAGTGCCGAAGCGCGTATTTTGCGCCATTGAGACGATATGCCCGGTGCCCGGCTGGACGCTGGTGAGTGCCGCCTCAATACCCGATGGGTCGTCAACCGGCTGCTGTTCAACCACCGAATCGTAGGCTTGTTGCTGCTTCACCGGGTCCAGGGTGGTGTGGATGACGAGGCCGCCGCGGTAGAGCTGGCGGGTGCGGTCAGAGGCATCCTTGCCCCACGATTCATCCTGGAGCAAATCCTTGACCACGTATTCGCAGAAGTAAGCCGAGATACCAGCCGCTCCGCAACCGGCGGGCTGAGTGGAAATGTGGAGAGTGTCTTCCACCGGAACCCGGACTCCGGCGTCGTACTCTTCCTGCGTAATGTAGCCGTCACGCAACATCGTCGACAGCACCACGTTGCGCCGCTCAAAAGCGTTCTCCGGATGCTTGGCCGGATCCCACTTCGCCGGGTTCTGCGTGATACCCGCGAGGGTGGCCGCCTCGATGTAATTGAGGTCCTTCGCAGACTTGGAGAAGTAATGTTGCGCGGCAACTTCCACGCCGTATTGCGAGGGGCCGAACTGCACCAGGTTGAGGTAACCGGTGAGAATTTCGTCTTTCGTCATCGTCTTTTCGACGGCGACGGCGTAGCGGGCCTCGTTGATTTTTCGCGGGTAAGTTTGCTCGGTGGCACTGCGAATCATATCCTCGTCGCCGCGAATGCGGCCCTGCTCCACCATCGAGTTCTTCACGTACTGCTGGGTGATCGACGATCCACCCGAGGTTCCACCGGTAACAATATTTGAGGCGAGGGCACCCAAGGTTCCCTGCACGTCAATGCCGTGATGCTCGTAGAAGCGGCGGTCCTCAATCGCCACCGCGGCGTCCTTCATTGGTTGCGCGATTTGATCCGAAGAGACGACGATGCGGTTCTCGGCGAAGAAACGCGCGATCACCGATCCGTCCGCCGCCAAAAGCACGGACTGTTCAGACGGTTCGGTAAACCCGAGATCGTCCGGAACTTCCTCGAAAACCCCCGTTACCGCATTAACCGCGGTTCCCGCGCTCATTGCGAAGGGCAGGGCCAACCCGGCAACGAGGATTCCTCCCCCGGTAATGGCCAGGATTAGCGCCAGCAAAAGGGTGCCAATTTGCGCACCGGTAGCCTGCGAAGCAAGACGGTTGTTCGACATACCTCCAAGAATACGTGCGAATTGGGGCCGGTGTTGTGCTCTGTTTCTCTCGTGTCCCGGGAAAGTTCCCCGCTCCGCCCTCGCCTCCTCCCAGAGGGTGAGAAGGCAACGCCAAAATAAACCAAACTCAATAGAATTAGAGACAGTAGAATCTTTGACTTTGCCGCATTGTAGCGAGACAAGTAAAGTAACTACTCAGGATAAGGTGCCGACGGCCTTTGACCGAGTGCACGAGGATTGGGTAGCCAGAGCAAGGAAGGCACATGACGCAAGTTTCGCAGCACTCTAGCTGGACTGCTTACGCCTCCTGCGCTACCAACGATCCGGACGCGCTCTTCGTTCGCGGCGCCGCCCAGCGCCAGGCCCGCCAGATTTGCTTCACCTGCCCGGTCCGCCTGTTCTGTTTAGCCGATGCCCTCGATAACAATATGGATTTCGGAGTTTGGGGAGGCCTGACGGAACGTGAGCGGCGGGCAGTCCTACGCAAGCATCCCAACGAAGATAATTGGTATCGCCATATCACCCAGGGCACCGATAGCCTGGCCCAATCCCTGCGTGAGGGCCCGCCTAGCCGGCGTGCTTAGGATCTCCGCGCAGAGAACTGGCGGCCGGCCAACCAACCGCGCTAGGGTAGATCGCCCTATAATTTCCCTCGTTCCTAAAACAGCTTTATCTTCGGAGGTCCTCATGACCATCAGCCAGCGGTTGAACGAACTTGGCCTTGACCTACCGCCCGTCGCCGCTCCGGTTGCCGCCTACGTACCGGCTAAGAACACCGGCGCCACGATCCGCACCTCGGGCCAGCTTCCCCTGGTCGACGGCGCACTACCCGCCACCGGGAAGGTGGGCGCAAGCGTAACTCCCGATTCCGCCTATAACTACGCCCGCATCGCGGCGCTGAATGCCCTGGCGGCGGCCGCCGATATCGCCGGCGGCCTCGACCAGATTTCCGGCACCGAACACGTCACCGTCTTTATCGCTTCTGCCCCGGATTTCACCGATCAGCCAGCGGTTGCAAACGGAGCCTCTGACCTCTTCGGCGATATTTTTGGCGATGCCGGCCTGCACACCCGCTCAGCCGTTGGAGTAGCGGTTCTTCCGCTCGACGCACCGGTGGAAGTCGAGGTCGTTTTCACCCTCGCCTAGGCCCGGATACAGTCCGCCCAGGATCCACGCATCCAAAAGTGCACAGTCGCAAATACGCACAGCGACAATGTGCCCGGAAGTATTGGTTCCCATTCGGTCTGGGTACCAAACTAGGACCTCTCACGTGCCACAGCGCTAGAACCGGCCGCGCTCCTCGTGCCCGGCGTGTGCCTCCGGCTCGAACTGGAAAGTAGAGTGCTGCACATCGAAATGCTCGGAGAGGCATCCTTGCACGGCGTCCAACATGGCCGGAACTCGCCCGTCGGCAAAGGCGGCGTCGTCGGCAACAATATGCGCCGAAACCACCGGAGTGCCGGTGCCCACCGACCACAGGTGAAGGTCATGCACGCGCACCACGCCTTCTAAACCGCTGATATGTTCGCGCACGGTTTCAACGCTCATGCCGGCGGGCGCCCCTTCCAAGAGTACGTGGCTGGCGTCGCGAACCAGCACCCAGCCGGCGCGGAGCATAAGCGCGGCAACAATGAGCGACGCGATGGCGTCCGCGTGCACCCACTGCGTGGTGACGATAATGAGACCCGCCACGGCGGTGCCGATAAAACCGTAGAGATCGGTCAAGATGTGCTGGTAAGCCCCGCGAATATTGAGCGACTGCCGGTTGGCGCGGGCCAGTAGCGCGGTAGCAATAACGTTGACGACGATCCCCGCCAGGGCGGTGAAGACGACGGCCCAGCCGGCCACCACGGGAGGCACGAAGAATCGGCGGACGGCTTCCACCGCAATAATGAGCCCGAGCACCAGTAGCGTGACACCATTGGCCAAGCCGGATAGGATCTCCGCACGCTCCAAGCCGTAGGTCCAGCGCCCGGTGGCCGGGCGAACCACCACGTAGCTCACCCAGATGGCGATCGCGATGGCACCGGCGTCGGTCAGCATATGCGCCGCGTCAGAGAGCAAGGCGAGCGAATTGGAGAGGAAGGCGATGACGACCTCGCCCACCATGAAGACGACGAGGACGCTCAGCGCCCCCCACAGGTAGCGGCGATCCGCATCGACTGAAACGCCGTGCGAATGCGCGTGCGCGGAATGATTGCTGTGGTCGGTGCTCACTTTTCCTCCATTTATCGGTTTACCCAAGCTGTTCGCTCAAGAACGCCTCAATTTGCGCGGCGGAAACCGCGCGGGAATACGAACCTTGCGCGAAAAGACGCAAGGCTCCGATTCCGTCTTGGAAAACAAATCTGATCTGGCCGCCCGCCGCCTTTTTATCGTGTTTCATGGCAGCCATAATCGCCTGGACGCTCACCCCATCCGGGATCTGGGTGGGCAACCCAATCGCCGCTAGCAACCGCTCCAGACGGAGTTGGTCAGCGGCCGAAATATATCCGAAACCCACGCCCAGGCGCGCCTGCAAGTTCAATCCCACCGCCACGCACTCCCCGTGCGCCCACCGATAGTTGAGCGCGGCCTCCAGGGCTCGGCCAATGGTGTGGCCCAAATTGAGGCCCATGCGGCGGTTACCTTCATGCACATCGGACTGCACGAAATCCTGTTTGATCTGAGCATTTCGCCGCGCGGTGTATTCGGCAAGATCGGCGTCGCGCACAAATTCTTCCGGGCCCATTCCCCGATTTACAAAGGCATCTTCCAGGCGCGCGAAGAAATCCGCGTCGGCAATGCAAGCGTGCTTGACGGTTTCAGCCATTCCGTCGCAAATCTTCGGAGCATCGAGGCTGGCCCAGGTGGCGATATCGATAAGCACGGCCCGCGGTTGGTGGAAAGCGCCAATCAGATTTGTGGCCGCGGGGGTGTCGACGGCGGTTTTCCCGCCGATCGCCGCATCTGCCGCCCCCACCAGGGTGGTGGAGTAGCTGACGTAGGGAATGCCGCGGGTGAAGGTAGCCGCGATGAAGCCCGCCAGATCGGTGACGACGCCGCCGCCCACCGCCACAATAACGCTGTCGCGATTGAAGCCAGCGGCAATCATTGCGTCTTCCAGCTGCTCCTTGGTGGCACGGGTCTTGTTTTCCTCTCCGGCGGAGAAAACAAAAATCTCTGCACCGCGCCCCGAGTTACGAAGCATCTGCCTGATTGCCCCGGCCTTGAGGCGCGCCACATTGGAATCGGTAATAATGGCAACTCGGCGAGCGGCAAGCTCTGGACCGGCGAGGATTTGCCCGAGCTCATCTTCCAGATCGCGCCCAATAACCAGCGGATACGATTCATCCACCACGCGCTTGAGGTCAATGCTCATGCGGGTTACGGTCACGGTTCCTCCCTGCGAACTGGTACGTGGCGGCCGCGCTGACCGCCGCGGTTTCCTCAATGCTCGAGTTTCCCTCAATCATCGAACTAGTGAACCGGCTGAGTGCCGGTACCGGCACGTGTTCACCGGCGCTTATCTGCCGATCCTACCCTGGTTAATTCCCCTCAGGCCGCCGCGCTCCCCTCAGACCTGATCTGAAGAATTCACGGAGAAGGCCCGCCTAGCTATCCCAGCGAACCGGCGCGTTCGCGGCGCCAGAAAGCTACTACGGCCTAGCACTATTCGCCCGGGAAACCGGGATCGAGGTGCTGCAAGGCCCAGGTGTGCATGGCAATAGCGGCCGCCGCCGCCACGTTCATGGAGCGGGTTGAGCCGTACTGCACAATTTCCACCGCCCGCGGGCAACGCCCGAGCAAATCCGCGGAAATTCCGCTCGATTCCTGGCCAAACACCAACACGCACTTTTCCGGAAGCTCGGTGGTTTCAATCGGGGTGGCACCCTCCTGATTGTCGATTGCCACTAGCTCATAGCCATTTTCTTGAGCCCACTCTTCCAGGCCCGCCGGCTCCGCGTGATAGTACATATTCAGGTATCGATCGGTCACCAGGGCGCCGCGCTTATTCCACTTGTGGCGGCCCACAATATGCACACCAGCGGCGTTGAAAGCGTTTGCGCTACGCACGATCGACCCAATATTGAGGTCGTGCTGAAGATTCTCAATGGCGATATGCAGGGGCGAACGATGCGTATCAAGTTCGGCTTTAATCGCCTCTACCGTCCAGTAGCGATAACGGTCGACGACGTTGCGGTGGTCTCCGTTGGCCAAAAGCTCTGGATCGAGGCGCGGATCATCGGGCCAGGGCAGCGGGTGCGGCCCTACACCCACCGTGCGCTTTTCACCATAGGGCGAGCCTCCACTTGCCGGAAGCACTCCTTCCGGCAAGGCCTCGGAATCAGATGGGCTGGCGTTATCTGCCACCGGCCGCGCTACGGCGTCGTCGTTCACTACCTTTTTGGAATCCACCTCACCACCCTAAGCTACTCGTGCGCCTTTGACCCGCTCGAGCCGGGTGGCGTTCGCCGCGTGGCTAGCGCCCAGAAAGCGAGGGGCCCGCGACCTTGCGCACCAACCACCGCGGGGCCACCCGGGCCACCCCAACCAACATTTTGTAAAGCCAGCCTGGAGTCACGAGCACCCGCCCGCGCCGGCAGGCCTCAATTGCGGCTTGGGCAACCTGCTCGGCCGGTACAAAGGCAATCTCCGGCCACTGGCTCGCATCAACCTCGGAGCGGCGATGGAAATCCGTGTGGATCAAGCCCGGCGTCACCGCCGTCACCGATACCCCGTGCGGTGTAAGCTCGGTGGCCAGGCCCTCGCTAAACGTGCGCACCCAGGCCTTATGCGCCGAATAGGTTCCCTGGGCGGTCACGGAAGTCATGGACGAAACGTTGATAATTCCCCCGTAGCCGCGCCGGCGAAATTCTGCCGCCGCGTAATGGCAGGTAATCATCACCGCGCGCACCATAACGTTGAGCGCGTTCTCCTCTTTTTCGAGCTCGCCCTCGGAAAACTCCTGCCCGAGCCCAAAACCGGCGTTATTTACCAGCAAACCAATGGGCTTCTCGGTATCCGCTACCCGCTGGCCGACCTTAATCGCGTCCTCGCGCTTCGACAGGTCCGCCGCAAGTACCTCCACTTTTACGGCCGCCACCTGGCGGATTTCCTCCGCGATCTTTTCCAGTGTCTCCGCCCCGCGCGCAACCAGCACGAGGTCGTTGCGTTCGGCGGCAAGTTGCCACGCAAATTCGAGGCCTAACCCGGAGCTAGCGCCGGTAATAAGTGCAGTTCCCATAGAGACAGAATACCTAGCTGAGAGCTTTTTGCCGGGCTTGCCCGGGGCGGGCGAGCTAGCCCAGCTTCCGGGGCTGGCGGGCCCGCAGGGCAACCATAGAAGCCGCCGTAGCCGCCAGCCTTAGCCGTTGCGCGAGCATGCTCCACATCCATTGTTATCGCCTCTAGGGCCTGGCACGACTCCGCCCGCTTTTCTTCCGCGCTCTTACCGCATCCGACAACAGACACTGAGAGCAAGGCAGCTAGCACCATTGCAAAGATTCTTTTCCCACGCATAACAAAAACCTCCTGCGTGTGTTGCACCATCTCACCCGGTTGCGATTGTGTTTATTAAACCGCATGAGGTGGGTTTTGGGGAGGGTCTCCCCGCAGGTTCGTGAGCCGTCTTTGGCAAGTTCTTTATCCGTGTATCGCGTGGGCGCGAATTCGCGTTCTTCGAAAACGGATCACCGGCCGGGCCGCAAGCTAATACCAAGAGCAGAAGAGCTAATGGCGAAAGCAGATAGAATGGCCGGGTGCGTATCGCAACCTGGAATATCAACTCAATTCGCGCCCGCGCCGAGCGGGCACTGGGCGTTCTGGACCGCTGGGATCTAGACGTTTTGCTCCTGCAAGAAACCAAGTGCAAGCCGGAGCAGTTCCCCGCCGAGCCATTCGAGGCCGCGGGTTACCAGGTAGCGGCCGCCGGCCTGAACCAGTGGAACGGGGTGGCGATTATTTCGCGCATCGGGCTAGACAACGTGGAAATTGGTTTTCCCGGCCAGCCCGGTTTCGCGAAGGAGGACGGCGCCGGCGCGCTACTTAGCGAGCCGGTTGTGGAGGCGCGCGCGATTCGAGCCCGGGTTGGCACCGGGTCGCGCGGAATCGACGTCTGGAGCCTTTACATCCCCAACGGGCGTTCCTACAACGATCCGCATTTCAGGTACAAGCTGGAGTTCCTGCGCAGGCTTCGCGCCGCGGTCGGCGAACAGCTTGCCGCTGATCCCGCCCGCCGAATCCTGCTTGCCGGGGACTGGAACGTCGCGCCCGAAGATACCGACGTGTGGGATATTGATTTCTTCCGCAATGACGTGGGCATGTACGTGACCGACGAAGAGCGAGCGGTGTTCAATGCCTTTGGAAAACCCGGAACCGGCACGGAGGGCGATTTCGCCGGCCCCGCGCTCACCGAGCTCACGCGCGGTGCGGACGGGGCCGACTATACGTTCTGGGATTACCAGCGCCTACGTTTCCCGAAAAATCACGGAATGCGCATCGATTTCGGGTGGGCTAGCCCGGAGCTCGCCGATCTCTTCGCCGCGGCTCACATCGACCGCGATGAGCGCAAGGGTAAGGGTGCTTCCGATCACGTACCGGTGATTATGGAGTTCGATGCCGAAGCCTAGCGCCGCCGTATTCCGGCTTAGCTACCGCTTCTAGAGAAGGCCAACCACCTCGGCGATCGACTCATGGATGTACTCGGGGCGGAACGGAAAGGTGCCCATGTCCTCCCGGCTCGACGAACCACTCAAAACGAGGTGAGTTTGTAGCCCTGCTTCCATGCCGCACAGAATATCCGTATCCATTCGGTCACCCACCAGCGCGGTTTCTTCCGAATGGGCACCGATTCTGTTCAGGCCATTGCGCAACATGATTGGGTTCGGCTTCCCCACGTAGTAAGGTTGGCGTCCGGTGGCGGCGGTAATCATGGCGGCCACCGCTCCGGTAGCGGGAATCGGGCCGTGCTCGGAGGGGCCGGTCACGTCCGGATTCGTGGCTATAAAACGCGCACCGCGGTCAATCAGGCGGATTGCGGTGGTCAGTGCCTCAATCGAATACGTGCGAGTTTCGCCTAGCACTACCACTTCGGGATTCACGTTCGTCATAACGAACCCGGCGTTATACATCGCCGTCGTGAGCCCCGCTTCACCCACCACGTAAGCACGTTTGTTTTCCACCTGCTGAGCGAGGAAAATCGCGGTCGCGGATGCTGACGTCCAGATATTTTCCTCCGGAACCTCCAAACCCGCGGCCTGCAGACGCGCGGAGAGATCGCGGCGGGTGAAGATCGAATTGTTCGTGAGGACGAGGTAGGGATATTCCTTCTCCTGCAGGGTGGTGAGGAACTCCGCCGCGCCAGGGAGTGCGACCTCCTCGTGAATGAGGACGCCGTCCATGTCAGTGAGCCAATTCTTGATTTCACGTGTCATGGTTTAACCATACGCAAGGCAGGCGGCGAAGAGGTTTTAATTCTTGACGACGGCGTGCTTAGCTACGCCGGAACGAATAACGAATCTAGGCGCAAGGCACGTTGCGAGCCAGCCCGCCGAGCGATGTTTCGCGATAGTTCAGGTGCATATCCTTACCGGTTTCGTACATCGTCTCGATTACCTCATCGAGCCCTACCTTCGGATCCGTATCGCGCAGCATAGCGAGGGCGGCCGCATTGACGGCCTTCACCGCCCCCATGGCGTTACGCTCGATGCACGGGACTTGAACCTGGCCGTTCACCGGATCGCAGGTAAGACCAAGGTTATGCTCCATGCCGATTTCTGCGGCACTGCACACCTGCAACGGCGTCGCTCCCCGTAACTCCGCGTAGGCGCCGGCCGCCATCGAGGAGGCGACCCCCACTTCACCCTGGCAACCTACCTCGGCCGCGGAAAGCGACGCGTTCATTTTATAAAGCGCGCCGATGACCGCCGCGGTAAGGAAGAACCGGCCGCGAGTCTCTTCATCGCTGGGACCGAAGAATTCGTCGTAATAGGCCATGACCGCCGGGCACACCCCGCAGGCGCCATTGGTCGGTGAGGTCACCACGCGCCCACCCGCGGCGTTCTCTTCATTCACCGCCATGGCGTACATATTCAGCCAAGACATGGCGATGAGCGGATCGTCTGTATTGCGTTGAGGCAAAATGCGTTGCGCGAGTGCTTTTGCCCGGCGCGGAACCTGGAGCGGGCCGGGAAGCACGCCGTCGGTGGTAATGCCGCGGTCAATGTCCTCCCGCATCACCTCCCAGATGCGGCGCAGGTGCCCGCGCACCTCGTCCTCGCTTCGCGCCGCAACCTCATTGCGCCACTGCATCTCAGAAATAGAGATCCCGTCGCGCTCGCAGTATGCCAGCACATCTTTCGCGTTGCGATAGGGATAGGGAACCGAGACCGTATCCTCGGAAACGACGCCAAGATGCTCGGCGTCGACGATGAACCCACCACCAATGGAATAGAAGGTGTTGGCATAGAGCTCTTCCGTGCCAGCGTAGGCGGTGATTCTCATGCCGTTTTCGTGGAGCGGAAGCATTTCCGCGTTGAAGCGAATAGCCTCCTCCGGGAAATCGACTTCCCTCCGTCCGCTCAGCGACAGTCGGCCGGTCGCGCGCACGCGCGCGAGGAATGCCGGAATACCGTCGATATCCACGGTATCCGGTATTTTCCCGGCCAGTCCGAGCGTCACCGCGACGTCGGTGTTGTGCCCGCGTCCGGTTGCCGAGAGCGAACCGTACAGGTCGACGACGACGCTCGTCGCCACCTCGAGCAATCCTTGGTTCTCTAATTCATCGACAAACTGCTTCCCGATTTTCATCGGGCCGAGGGTATGCGAGCTGGAGGGCCCGATACCGATTTTGAACATGTCTACGACGCTGACAAACAAATTTCTACCGAATCGGCTCGATTACTTCCATTCCGCCCATGTAGGGTCGCAAAGCTTCGGGAATGTACAGGCTCCCGTCTTTCTGCTGATGGTTTTCGAACATCGCCACCAACCAGCGGGTGGTGGCGAGCGTGCCATTGAGGGTGGCAACCTGACGATTGCCCTGCTCCGTCCTCTCGCGGATATTGAGGCGCCGCGCCTGGTAGGTGGTGCAGTTGGAGGTGGAGGTGACTTCCATATAGCGATTCTGGGTGGGCAACCACGCTTCGCAATCGAACTTCTGCGCGGCGGAGGAGCCCAGGTCACCGGCCGCAATATTGAGTACGTGGATGGGAAGCTCCACCTTGGCGAGCATTTCCTTTTCCATCGCCAGCAGGCGCTGGTGCTCCGCCTCGGCATCCTCCTGCTTGCAGAAGACGAACATTTCGACTTTGTTGAACTGGTGAACGCGAATGATTCCGCGCGTATCCTTGCCGTACGATCCCGCTTCACGACGGTAGCAGGCCGAGAATCCGGAGTAGCGAATTGGGCCGGCGCTCAGATCCAGGATTTCATCCTTGTGGTAGCCCGCCAGCGCCACTTCCGAGGTACCCACCAGGTACTGATCATCGGCATTGAGGTAATAGATCTCATCCGAATGCTCGCCCAGGAAGCCGGTACCGGCCATAATGTCCGGGTTGACGATCGTCGGCGTATTCATGAGGACGTACCCGCGCTCACGCGCCTGATCCATCGCCATATTGAACAGTGCCCACTCGAGCCGCGCGCCCACGCCCTTCATGTAGTAGAAGCGCGAACCGGAAACCTTGGCGCCGCGTTCCATATCGACGGCGTCGAACCTCTCTGCAACGTCCAGGTGATCTTTCGGCTCAAAACCCTCGGCCGCGAAATCACGCGGAGTGCCGATCACCTCGATCTCTTCGGATTTTGATTCGTCGCCCGCCGGTACGCCGTCGAGAACAACATTTTCAATCACCGCATTGGCGCGCTTAGCCGCCTCTTCTGCCTCCGCGGCGACCGCTTCGAGCTCTTTCACGCGGTCGGAAAGCTGCTTGGCTTCGGCAATAATCGCCGGGCGTTCTTCCTTGGACGCCTTAGAGATGGAGCGGGACACCTCGTTCTGCCTACCGCGCGCGGTCTCAAATTCCGCGAGCGCCGAGCGCCGCTCCACGTCTGCTTCCAGTAGAGCGTCTACCGTGGCGGGGTCGTTACCTCGCTTGAGTTGCGACTGACGAATTAACTCCGGATTTTCCCGAACGAGCCGAATATCAAGCATGTCTCTCCTTGGCACTTTCGCGCTATTGCGGGTGAACCCGCCGTTTTCCACTTCGTATACTCTAGCGCGTTCGGTGCTTCTTCCCGCCTCAAAAGCACAAAATCACTGCTATCTGTTCTATTAGGCGCGCACCTGGCGAAGATAACGGTAAATTGAGGGTTCGGAAATCTGCAACGCTCCGGCCAAATCCGCGACAGCTCCCTTCAACTGGAAGAATCCACCATCATCGAGGAGCTTGACCACCGCGAGCCTGTCCTCCGCCGAATAGTGATCGACGGTGACCGGCCGGGTTGCCAGAGCCGTTCGAATGGCACCACTCGTGATATCCGCGATTGAGGTCGAGAGCGTTTCCGAGCCTTCGGTCGCCTGAAGTTTGGTAGGGCCATCTTCGCCCGCGAAAAATGCTTCGGCAATTTCGCCGGTGAGTTTTTCGAGGGACTTAAGAAGGGTTTGGTCAGCATTTATGCAAAGCATCCCAACAATGCGAGACTCGCGGCGGATGAAATAGGTGGCCGAGCGCAGATGCGAAGCCCCCGTGGAACTGAGCGCGGAATACCCGGTTACGTAGGGCCGCTGATCTGCTTTCCCGGCGCGTAGTACCCGTAGCATGAGGTCGGTGGCAGGAGACCCCACTTTACGGCCAGATACGTGGCTGTTTGCGATGGCGACCACCGACGCATCCAAGTCTGCAACGTCGTGTAGTACCACTTCCGTGGTAGGGCCGAGGGCCGCACCTAGAAAATCCACCAGGGGTGCAAAACGCGCCACGTATTGAGAATCGGTGAGTGACTCCACCTTAGATGCGGCAACCGCGGCCATGGTTTTTCCTCCCTCCACGCCCGGCTACGTAGCGAGGCGCCATTTAGCCGAACGCCAATCTTTCGTTGATGCGGGCGGGCGGTAAGGCTCGCCTACCACCCGCCCGCGTGAGCGTCTTCAGGCGCTCTTACATGTAGGATTCACCTTTCGCTATGTATGAATCCATTTCTTCAGCGGGAACCATATTTCCACCGGTTACCCATCCCAGGTGAATGGCGTTCGCCAAGCGCTCATCGGTCAGGCCGGTGCGCTCGCGGTACTCGCGCGCGGATTCTCCCAGCAGATGCGCCGGGCCGGCGAATGCCGTAGCCGACGAAGGCTCGATCCGCAAATCCTCGCTACCGGCGAGCAGCGCCACCAAGCGATACATTTCGGGATCTTCGACCGTGTAGTAGCCGTCAATCAGGTATTGCATGTGACGCCCGACAAAAGCAGACGGGCGACCGCAAGCCAGACCGTCCGCGGCGGTCACGTTATCAATTCCGAAATCTTGTACCGCGAGGGCATCGTGCTCGCCAGTCATCACCCCCAGCATCATCGAGGGGCAGTGCGTGGGTTCGGCGAAAATACAGCGCACGTTATCGCCAAACACGGACTTCAGACCGAAAGCCACGCCGCCGGGACCACCGCCGACGCCGCAGGGCAGGTACGCGATGAGGGGATGATCGGCGTCAATTCGTACGTCGTAGGCCTGGAATTGCCCGGCCAGCCGCGCCCCGGAAACCGCGTAGCCGAGGAACAGCGAGGTGGAATTCTCGTCGTCCACAAAATACATGGTGGGATCCGACTCAGACTGCTTGCGCCCCTCAGCAACCGCCACCGAATAGTCGGATTCGTATTCAACCACGGTCACGCCGTGGGAACGAAGCTTATCCTTCTTCCACTGGCGTGCATCCGCGGACATGTGCACGAAGGCTTGGAAGCCCAGTTGCGCGCTCATGATTCCAATCGAAAGGCCGAGATTTCCGGTGGAGCCTACCGCCACCTTGTAGCCGCTAAAGAGTTCTCGCGCCTGGGCAGAATCGAGCTTCCGGTAATCGTCCTCGAGGGTGATCAGACCCGCTTCGAGAGCGATTTCCTCCGCGTGCTTGAGAACCTCATACACCCCACCACGAGCCTTAATTGACCCTGAAATCGGTAGGTGGGAATCGAGCTTTGCCCACAGCTGTCCGGGAATCTCAATTCCAAAATGGGATTGCAGTTTTTCCTGGAAGTTAGGCACACAGACCACAGGCGATTCAAGAATTCCCGCCGTACGCTGGGCGTCGGGGAATACCTGCGCGAGGTAGGGCGCCCATCGCTTGAGCCGGTCGCGCGCATCCTCGATGTCCGCCCGGGTCAGACCAACGTGTTTGATTCCCTCTTCTGCCGGTTTAACCTGCGGATTGAACCAGTCGGTCTTCTCGTTCTTCATAAGCGTGTCGATCTTGGGGAATTCCTTTACCCACTGCGAAATGTCTTTTCCGAGGACTTCGGTCATGTCAATTACTCCTTCGTATATCTGAGCTACTTATTTACTGCACGGGCTAGGCGCCCGGTTACCTGAAAACGGACGAGGGAAGAATGTTCTAAATGAAGATGTGCACGACAAGCACACACACCAGTGCCACCAGCGAGGCAATGGTGGTTCCCACCGTGAGAGTCTTCAGCGCGGTGCCCACCTCGATTCCCATGTATTCCTTGTAAAGCCAGAACAGGGAGTCGGTCACGTGCGTAAGACCCATTGCGCCCGCACCGACGGCGAGAACCAGGATGGCCGGGTTCAGGTCAGGATTAGCTGCCAGCATCGGCAATACAATGCCCGCCGCGGAAATCATGGCAACGGTCGCCGACCCCACGGCGAAATGGAGTACCAGGGCGATAAGCCACGCGATAATAATCGGACTCACCGGCAGGCCGCCGAGAGCATCGGCTAGCGCGGGAGCTACACCCGATTCCATGAGAACCGCGTTGAAAGCACCGCCGGCACCAATAATGAGGAGCACACCGCCAATCGGAGCGAAGCTGGAATCCGTAATTGATGACAGCTTCTCCAACCGCACGCCGCGCCGCAAACCGAGTGACCAGTACGCGAAAACCACCGACAGGAGTAGTGCAACAATCGGGTGCCCCACGAGCTCGAAAACTTGCCGCACGCCGTTACCGTCCGCCAGCACCGCGTCCGCGATGGTCTTGGCGACCATGAGAAGAAGGGGAAGCAGAATGGTAAAGAGTGTGATTCCGAAGCCGGGCAAGTTCTTCCCGTCATCGTCACTACCCGTCGCCGCCTCGCTCGATTCGGACGCGGTTACGGCGCTGAACGCCACCGATGCGTCGCCACCGCCCACGCGACCAGAAACACCTTCCTTGACGGTCGCGGCGTTAACTTCGGCCTTGGCTTCGTGATGCGCCATGCGCCGATCCGCAAAACGCATGAAGAGCGGACCACCGATCAGAGACGTCGGGATAGCGACCAGAAGACCAAGAATAATGACCTGACCAATATCCGCTCCCAAGGTGTTGGAAATTGCGGTAGCGGCTGGGTGAGGCGGAATGAGGCAGTGTACACACATAAGCGAAACGATCAGCGGGACGCCGATTCGCAAGCGACTCATTCCCGCTTCGCGAGCCACCACGAAGACGAGCGGTACCAGTAGAACAAAACCAACTTCAACGAAGACCGGAATGCCAGCGATCAAGCCCAGAAGCGACATCACGATCGGAGCGCGCTTCTGGCCGAAAACGTTGAGCATGGAGGTTGCCAACCGTTCGGCACCTCCCGAGACCTCGAGCATTTTGCCGAGCACCGCACCGAAGCCGATGATCAGCACCAGGAAGCCGAGGGTTCCGCCAACACCGTCTTCCAGAAGCTGGCCAATATCGCCGAGCCCCACTCCGGTAACAAGCGCAACCGCAATGGCGGCAATAGTCAGCGCCAGTGAACCGTGCATCTTTAGCGCAACAATCAGTATGACAATAAGCAGGATAGCGGCGATAAGCACCGTAACCAGCCCCGCGGTTGAGGTGACCATAGAATCTCCCTAACGAGTGGAACGTCTTTGTTTCTTCAAGCACACTCGTGGCCGTCTGCGCGTGGTTAGCTCGTCTCACGGCCCCCAAGAAGCTCTCGATAATACTTTATTATCGTGACGATAATTTTTCTAGCCCCTGGCGAGAGTGATTTTGTTCAGGTTCCATCCCGCCCCGGTTACCGCCCACACGAACCCTCGCCACACGGTTACCGTTACCTGCTCGCGCCTATAGAAGCCGCGACGAAGGGAGCAGAGCGCGGAAGGCCGGCGAGGAAAGCGAAGCACGGAAGAGCGGCGAACGTGGCAAACCACGGAAGGCCGGCGAACTCCGCAAAGCGTGGAAGAATAAACCCATGGCAATGAAGCGGCTGGAATCAGATTCTCTTTCATTTACGCACTCCATCGCGGTGGTGGCTGCCGACGGACAAATGACGTATCGCGATAACGACACCGCTCTGGTGTGGCCACTTGCCTCGGTGACGAAGCCGCTTGCCGCCTGGGGCGTGCTGGTAGCTATTGAGCGGGGGTTGGTCGACCTCGATGATCGCGTCGAACCATTTGACGTGACGGTTTGCGCACTTCTCGCCCACGCTTCGGGGCTTCCGGTCGACGGGCAGTTCCGACGCCGCATCGACGGCGCCATTCGAACCACTGGCTACGTGCATGGGCAAAGATCCGATATGGGGCGGACCTGGGGCCCGGACTCGGATGAGCCTATTACTCCCCCACGCTATCAACCCTATGAACGCCGCATCTACTCAAACTACGGCTATGAGGTTCTGGCCAGATTCGTTGAACGTCGCGTGAAAATGCCGATTGGCGCCTGGACGGAAAGCCAGGTATTCCGCCCGCTCGGCATGGTTTCCTCCACACTTCCTGGCTCACCCGCCCACGGCGCTTTTTCCAATGTGCAAGACCTGCGCCTCTTCGTGCGCGAACTCATGAATCCGCGCCTTATCTCTCCGGATCTAGCCGCCTACGCCCAATCCGTTCAGTACAGCGGATTGCCAGGGATTCTTCCCGGTTACGGCATGCAGAAGAATAATGCCTGGGGCCTGGGAGTAGAGATTCGCGACTCGAAGCAACCACACTGGCTCGCGGAAGGATTCTCGCCGCGTACTTTCGGACATTTCGGCATCTCGGGTTCGTTTATCTGGGTGGATCCAGATTTGGGCAAAGCCGGGATTTTCCTGGGCGACCACAAGTTTGGGCGCGAACACTCCCACGCCTGGCCGGCGATCACCGCGGAGATGCGAACGAAGTAGGGCGCCGTTTTGGGGCCGTGATAAGCAGAGTAAAAATCGATGACAGGTGTCACGGCAAAGAAATGACGCGCGAGACTTCGCCGGTTTCCCTTCTTCTTCAAGAATGAGTAGTGCCAGAGAAGGTAGCGAGCGCGTAGCGAGGACACATTGGCGAGAGCCGCGAAACGTCTAAGCCACGTTCTTGAAAGGAACCAACCATGTCCGAGTCCATCACCTCCGTCAAACCAGAAGACCCCACCCCCACGCTCACCTCGCCACGCGAGGTAAAAGGATTCAGCCCCTCCAGCACCCCGCGGCCAGGCCAGGGTTACTGGGCTATGGTGAGCGGCCAATTCCCAAGCACCGTGCTCTACCCGGGCATGACGGCATTTTCCATTGGCCTACCCATCATCATGTACTTCATGTTCGGTACCTTCCAGAACTACTCAACCGAAATCATGGGTCGCGGAAATGTAGCCGCCATGGTGATGTTCCAGTTAGGTAGCTGGGGTGCGTTCCTCGCTGCGGCATCGATGGGCGCCGCCGTCGGCATTGAAAGGACAGCCGGGTGGACCCGACAACTATCCCTCACGCCGGCGACGTCGCTCACCTACTTCGCCGTCAAAGTCACCCTCGCGGTCTGCAGCGCCGCGCTCTCCATCGTGGTTCTCCTCGCCGTGGGCGCGATCTTCAATGCCCGGGCCGAGTGGTGGGTGTGGATCGCCGTCCCGCTGACTACTCTCGCCTGCTGCATCGTGCCGGCAATTATGGGCTTGGCAATTGGGTACATGGTGAGGTCGGACGCCGCCTACGGAATTATCGGCGGTGGTTCCGCCATCCTCGGATTCCTCTCCGGCACCTTTATGCAGGTGGAATCCATGCCGAAATTCTTCCAGACCATCGCCCCTTACACGCCGCTTTACGGCATGACGCACCTATCTTCTTATCCCCTCTACAACGAAATGAGCCCTGTTTCCGGCCTGATGGATACCGACTTCAACTGGGGTTGGGTGGTGAGCAGCGCGGTTTGGGCGATTATCTCCGCCATCGCCGCCCTCTGGCGCATCCGCCGCTCTCGCAACCGCTGATCTGGGCACTCTCAGCGAACAGGCCAACGAGGCCATTGCCCACACGATCCGCGAGGCGGCGGCAAATATTGTTCACCACTCGACGGCGCGGCGGGTGAGGTTGACCTTCTTCCCGGGTGGCGTTTCCATCGAGGACGACGGACGTACCCGCCGCTCGCCGTCGGCACTCGCCGTGAATCAGCAAAGGGCCGGCACCGGCTTGGAATCGCTGGCGAATCGCGTACGTGCGGCGGGCGGGCAACTCGCCCATGGCCGCACCGCGAACGGCTGGCGGGTGGAGGCCAGCGGTTTCCCTGAGAACCGGGAAAGGCCCACGTCCACTAAAAACAGATTAGTAATCTCGCGGAGGTGGGGACATGGAAATTCGCATTCTCGTCGTTGACGATCAAGCGCTTATCCGCGGCGCTCTGGCGATGATGCTGGATCTGGAAAGCGGAATCGAAGTGGTGGGCCAAGCCGCGGACGGCCTAGAAGCGTTGAAAACGTTGGAAAATCTAGCGTCGGCGGCAGTAGCGGCGGACTCAACGGCGTCCGGTGCGGGCGCAACAGCAGCTACCGCTGACAATTCGGCTACTCAGGCGGATCCTCCCGTGGATGTGATTCTGGCGGATATTGAGATGCCGAACTTGGACGGAATTGCTCTGACGGAAAAGATCCACGCCACCTACCCGAATATCCGAGTGCTCGTGGTTACCACTTTTGGGCGACCGGGGTATCTGCGCCGCGCACTGGAGGCGGGAGCCGCGGGATTCATTGTGAAAGATTCGCCAGCCAAATCTTTGGTGGACGCGATCCGCAAAGTGGCCGATGGGCGGCTGGTCATCGACCCCGAGCTGGCGGCAGAATCTCTAGCCGCCGGGAATGATCCCCTGACCGACCGCGAGCGCGATGCCCTGCGCGAGGTCGAGCGCGGAGGGACCGCGGCTCAAATTGCCGAACGTTTGCATCTTTCGCCCGGAACTGTGCGCAATCACCTCTCGGCGGCAATCCAGAAAACCGGCACCGGTTCGCGGGTGGAGGCAGCGCGGCTGGCTCGAAATAACGGCTGGCTGTAGCCGGCCAGGACTCGCCACCGCGCCCGCTCTGGCAACCGCCCGCTCTGGCAACCGCCCGCAAAAGTACGGCAAAACCCCGGCCCGCGCCGAAAATGGCGCAGAGCCGGGGTTTTCGTTAGCTAGCTATCGCTAGTTTTCGCCTTCGCCCTTGGTGGAGACCAGGATCTTTACCTGATCCTCATTGTGGTGAATGAGGGTCTCGAAGCCCTTCTCTACAAGATCTTCCACATTGATCTTGCCAGTGATGAACGGCTTGAGATCAATCTTTCCGGAGGCAACCATTTCAATCGTCTTCGGGTGGGTGTTCACATAAGCAATAACACCGCGAACATCGATTTCCTTCATAACCACCGAGTGCATGTCGATTTCGGGGCGATGACCCCAGATCGACATATTCACCAGGATGCCGCGCGGGCCGAGGGCTCCGATCAGCTGGTTGAGCACGACGTCGACGGAGGTGCACTCGAAGGCAAGATCTGCACCCTTGCCGTCCGTGAGCTTCTTCGTCTCTTCGACGATGTCTACCTCGTTCGGATCCCAGGCGTAGTCCACATGTGCTCCCTCAAGAGCCATCTCGCGGCGCTTGGGGGAAAGCTCGGAAACGGCAACCGTGCAACCCTGCGCCTTAAGCACCGCCGCACATAGCACGCCGATCGGGCCGGCGCCACCGACTACCGCGAACTGGCCCTTCTTCGCCTCGCCACGATCAACCACTCCGTGCACCGCTACCGACAGCGGCTCAATGAGCGCGGCCTGGTCGAGCGGGATCGAATCCGGGATCTTGTGGATCCAGCGTTCCTTGACGACGATGTTCTCCGCGAGACCGCCGCCGCCTCCGCCAAGGCCGATGAAGTTCATATCCTTCGACAGGTGGTATGTGGTGGATTCCGGACCGGTGTCCACCTCGTCGTAAATCAAGTAGGGCTCAACCACTACGTGATCGCCGGGCTTGACGCTTTCGACACCCTCGCCCACTTCAGCCACGACACCGGACATCTCGTGTCCGAGCGTGACCGGGGATTCTTCTCCGGAAATCGGATGCGGGCTACCCTGCGGAGGGCAGAAGATAGGACCGTCGAGATATTCGTGTAGGTCCGTGCCGCAAATGCCGCACCAGGCCACATCCACGCGAACGGTTCCCGGCTTTAGCTCCTGTGGTTCGATATCTTCGATGCGAATATCGTGATTACCGTAGTAACGCGCTGCTTTCATCATCTTCCTTTTCTATTGCGTTGCGGCGGCATCCTTGCCCGCCAGCTAGCAAGCAAAATACTAAGCCCACTACCAGGCCATTAGCCCTATTTTTCGCTCTTCGATAACAAACACGAAACTTCAACTACCCAGCTAGTTGCCACAGGTTCGCGCGCTAGGTTCCACAGCAAAGCTCAGCCCGCACCTCAGCGCATAGATGTTTTACTTAGTAGTAGAGCAAGTAGTCAGGGGCGTTCGCGAAGGTGAGAGGTATATCCTTGCCATCCACATGCAATACCGCGTTGCGTTGCACCATCGACCCATTGCTTACCACCATTTCTGAGGTGATCGAGCCGGATGCTTTGTCGTACTCGAAATTGTCGTCGTAGCCCTTCACCAGGACTTTGTCGTTATAGAGCCTCACCCCACCGGAAATCGGCTCCATTTTTGAGTAAGAAACCGGACCATCATAGGGCGGCATACCGGCGATAATTCCGCCCGCACGCTGTTCGCTCCCACGCTGCATAAGCGACATGCTCTTCGCAACGTTCCTATTCGCATCGTAGAAGACCAGCATGTCCTCGCTAAACGAAGGAACCGCTGCCCGCACCAAGACTGCCGTTACCGGAGTGTTTTCGATATTCGTGCGCGTCCACACCTCAATTCGGCATCGCGATTCTGGATAGCGAGGATCATCGCTGATGTAAAGATCAGCGCCCGCCGGCTTAGAAAACTGCATATTCGTATTGATCCCGGGGGAATGGGTCTCGATATCCCGGCAAAGATCAGGTACCTGGATTGGCCCAGCCATGAGCTCACTCATAGTGAGAGCGGGTTTCGCCAGGCCATTTTCGCGGCCGATAGGAGCGGAGGACGGCTGCGACGTCGTCGGCGAAACGCTTCCGCTCGGGGAGGACTCACCTTCCTCTCCTTCATTCGCCGACTCCGCGGCTCCCTCGCTTGGCAACTGCGAGGCCGCCGGGGAAGAAGGCGTAGCGCCGGCTCCCGCGTCACTTCGCGCCGGCGAAATCACAAAGAACCAGACCAAGATCGCCGCGGCAATCAAAAGACAACTTCCCGCAACCACGTACATCGCGCTGTTTTTACGATCCTGCGCACCATTTCCAGCCATTCGAAGCGCTCCCTTCTCGCGTCCCTCGGCCGACACTCAATTATTACCAGACCCCTCCGACACAAAAATTGAGCATCAGACAAGAGCTTGCGCTCCTGCCCGATGCTCAATCCCTTCCCGCAAAATTTACTTCCGCATGCGGCGCCTTTCTCTCCTACTGGCGATCGACGGCAGGCGTGCTACCCCTGGGGACGGATGATCAGCCCGTCCACAATGCTCCGCGTTCCTCCGTCCATTGCGTTACCCCTGCGGACGGGTAATCAACGGCCAGGGATCTGCAATTTCGAGCACCCTGGCGATGCGGAGCAGTAGCGCTTCTTGGCCCGGCATCACCGCGCCAAAATGCACCCCGAAGGGCAGCTCAATCAGGTCGGCGTCGTCGTCGCGCGCCTCGACGCCCGCGGGAAGCACGCCGTCGGAATCGCTTTCCGCTCGGAACTCCCCCCGGCGGATCGGCTCGCGATGGAGCGGCACGGAAATCGCCGCGGGGCCGAAAATGTTCCACGAACTCGTCCAGGGCGTGTACTCGCACTGGCGCTCGAAATCGCGCGCGGGATCGTCGAGGAGCTCCATCCACCCCGGCTCGACCACCGGCTTGCCGAGCGACGGGGTGAGGATAACGTCGAAGTTCTTGAAGGCTTCGCCCAGCTGGCGCGCCACTTTTTGAACGCCAGCCTCCGCCGCCATGTAGTCCGCGACGCCGATGCTCTTGCCCGATTCGTGGAGCCAGCGGGTGAGCGGTTTGAGGTCGCCCAGGCGCTCCGGGGGGATCGGTATCGACGCCGCACCTCCCTGCCACACCGGCATGAACGTGGCCCATTCATTGGGGCCGATGGGGCGCGGAACGGGCTGTGTGACGGCGCCGAATTGGCGAAGAATCCCGACGGCGCGGTCCACCGCGTTCAAACAGCCCGGATGAATATTCGTATCAACGTTGAGTGGTTCGGTGAGGATGCCGACGCGCAGGCCCTCCAGGACGCGCGGACCCGGCTCCGACTCGGCGCGCAAGATCTGCAGATACGAGTATTCACGCGGGTAGGGGAAGTCATCGCCGGGGCGCACGCGGGCGATCACATCGAGGCCCGCCGCCACGTCCGCTACCGTGCGGGCGAGGATTCCGTCCGTTGCCAGGCCAACTCCGGCGTTTCCGAACGGCCCGGGCGAGACGAGGCCGCGAGTGGGTTTGAAGCCGATAATTCCGCACGACGCCGCGGGAATACGGCAGGATCCTCCGCCGTCATTACCGTGTGCAATAGGCACAACCCCGCTGGCGACGGCGGCTGCCGCGCCGCCACTTGATCCACCGGCGGTGCGCCGCAAATCCCAGGGTGTGCGCGCCGGCGTCTTGCCCGCCGGTTCGGTATAGGCGGGAAATGCAAACTCGGGGACGTTGGTTTTGCCGATCGTGACGGTGCCCGCATCGAGAATATCCTGTGCCACGCCGTCGGTATGGTCGGCGATATTGCCGGCCATAATCGGGCTTCCAAATTCGAGCGGGAGGCCTTCAACGGCGGTGACGTCCTTAATGGGGAATGGAACCCCGAGGAGCGGGCGAGCATCTGGGCCAGCTTCGCGAGGGTTTTGCGCTGAAGCGCGCGTGGAGAGTTCCGCCCGGGCCGCCTCCGCCTGGCGCAGTGAAAGCTCTTCCGCATAGAAAGCAAAAGCCCCCACGGTTGCGCCCGGCCCGTGGGCGCGATCCAAGACCCTCTCGGTGTGCTCCACCGGATCGATCCGACCCACCTTCATCTGCTCTGCCAGCTCCAGTGCTGACATATCGAGCGGATCTTTATTCCCGGGTTCAAACGCGCTTTCGATCATGCATTGAGCTTACCCGGCGTCGGCATGTAAAAGAGGGGCTGGGTTGCGTTGCAACCCAGCCCCTCGGTCCGCTTAGGTAGCAGCCGGAGCACTTATGTAGCGGCCAGCCGCTGAGATAGCGAACGCCCTACCCCTCTGATTAGGCTTCGGTTTCCTCGCCGGCCGGAGCAGTTGACCCACCGTCGACTTCCTGGCCGTCCGGACCCTCATCGATAACCGATACGCCGATTTTATCTGGCTTCACTGCGGTAACGCTCAAGCCGTGCTTACGCTGGCCGCCAGAGCCCGCGGTGCTCGAGTTGTCACTGGCTCCTTCGCTCGCGCCCGGTTCGGGCAGATCCACGCGCACGGTATCGCCGTCTTCCACGTGGCCGGCCAGGATCTCACGCGCCAGCTGATCGCCAATTTCGCGTTGGATGAGGCGGCGTAGCGGGCGGGCACCGTATGCCGGATCGTAGCCGTCGAGCGTAAGGTACTCGCGCGCGGCCGGCGTGACATCCAGGTGAATTCGACGCTCAGCCAGGCGCCGCTCGAGTTGCGAAACTTGCAGATCCACGATCTGGCCAATTTGCTCCATCGAGAGCGGACGGAAGATCACGATATCGTCCAGACGATTAAGGAACTCGGGCTTGAAGTGCCCGCGCACCTCCGCCATCACTGCGTCGTCTTTCTGCTCGTCCGCCAGAGCCGGATTGGCTAGCGCTGCCGACCCAAGGTTGGAGGTCATAACCAGAATCGTATTGCGGAAGTCCACCGTGCGGCCTTGCCCGTCGGTGAGGCGTCCGTCGTCGAGCACCTGCAACAACACATCGAAGACGTCCGGGTGAGCCTTCTCCACCTCGTCGAGCAGGATCACCGAATACGGGCGCCGCCGCACAGCCTCCGTGAGCTGGCCACCCTCCTCGTAACCGACGTACCCCGGAGGCGAGCCAATCAGCCGGGAAACCGTGTGCTTTTCGGCGTACTCAGACATATCGATGCGAACCATCGCGCGCTCATCGTCAAATAGGAACTCCGCGAGAGCCTTCGCCAGTTCGGTTTTTCCAACGCCGGTGGGGCCAAGGAACATGAAGGACCCATCGGGCCGATTCGGATCCGCGACCCCCGCCCGCGAGCGGCGAACGGCGTCCGAAACGGTACGCACGGCCTGCTCTTGGCCAATAAGGCGCCTACCGATTTCCTCTTCCAGGTGGAGGAGCTTCTCGGTTTCACCCTGCAGGAGCTTGCCTACCGGTACGCCGGTCCACGCACCCACAACTTCCGCGATTTCCTCCGCGTCCACGCGCTCGGCCACCATGGGTTCATTCGAGCCCGCGGTTCCCGAGCTTGCGCCGGCACGCTCGGCTTCTTCAGCTTCTTCAATCTCGCGTTGCACGCGCGGGATATCGCTGTTTTGGAGCCGGCCCGCGTCCTCAAACCGGCCATCACGGATTGCTAGTTCCAGCTGGGTGCGCAAATCATCGAGTTCCACGCGCAAATCGCCGACCCGGTTACGCCCCGCCTTTTCCGCTTCCCAACGTCCATTGAGCGAGGCAAGTTCCTCACGCTTATCGGCCAGCTCGCCGCGAATTTCCTCCAATCGCTCCAAAGTGGCCGCGTCAGGATCTTCCATATCGGCGAGGTACGACTCCTCCATCGTCAAGCGGTCCACCTGGCGTTGCAGAGTATCGATTTCCTCGGGGGACGAATCGAGTTCCATACGCAGGCGCGAAGCGGCTTCATCAATAAGGTCAATCGCCTTGTCCGGTAGCTGGCGGCCGCTGATGTAGCGGTCCGATAGCTGGGCAGCTGCAACCAGTGCGCCGTCCGTAATCGTGACCTTGTGGTGCGCCTCGTACTTCGGGGCGATGCCGCGCAAAATCGTCACGGTATCTTCCACCGAGGGCTCCCCCACATAGACCTGCTGGAAGCGCCGTTCGAGCGCGGGATCCGTCTCCACATGTTCGCGGTACTCGTCCAAGGTGGTGGCGCCAATCAGGCGCAGTTCGCCGCGGGCCAGCATCGGCTTAAGCATATTGCCCGCGTCCATCGCGCCTTCCGAACCACCTCCGGCACCCACAATGGTGTGGATTTCGTCGATGAACGTGACGATCTCGCCGTTCGCATCCTTGATTTCATTGAGCACGGCCTTAAAGCGCTCCTCGAATTCGCCGCGATACTTTGCGCCCGCAACCATCGATGCCACATCGAGCTGTACGAGGCGCTTGCCGCGAAGCGACTCGGGGACGTCTCCATCCACCATGCGCTGGGCTAGGCCTTCCACGATCGCAGTCTTTCCTACGCCAGGTTCGCCGATAAGCACCGGGTTATTCTTTGTGCGCCGAGAGAGCACCTGGATCACGCGGCGAATCTCCGAATCGCGGCCCACCACCGGATCCATCTTTCCTTCACGCGCGGTTTGCGTCAGGTCCTGCCCGTACTTTTCCAGGGCTTTAAACGTTCCCTCGGGGTCAGGCGAATCTACGTGCGCCGAGCCGCGGACGGTAGGGAGCGCAGCCGAAAGTGCCTCGTGCGTAGCACCCTCGTGTTGCAAAATCTCCCCCGCCTGCGATTGTGACTGGGCGATGGCAAGAAGCAGGTGCTCGGAAGATATATACGAATCACCAAGCGCGGTGGCTTCCTGGCCGGCCTGGGTCAAAACTTGCGCAAGCGTGCGCGCGGCTTGCGGGCTTTGCACCGATGATCCGCTCGTGGCCGGGAGCGCCGAGCGCGCACCATTTACGCGATTACTAATTTTTGCGCGGTTAGCCCCCACCGCTTCGAGTAGAGCCACCGCCACTCCGCCGTCTTGCGTAAGCAGAGCCGAAAGCAAATGAAGCGGCTCCACCTGCGGATTGCCCGCTTCCGTCGCCAGACGCACCGCTTCCGCGAGCGCCTCCTGCGACTTCGTTGTGTACTTGTCCATAAAATCTCCTTCACAAGCCGGCCGCATCGAGGTGGCCGACCCTTTTGTATCCGCTCTATGAACGCCACTCAGGTTGAGTCTATTCCGCTCAAGTTTTTTGAGTTGGGCCACGGCTACTTCCACTCTGTACGCAGGGACGAAATGGCACCCAAGACATTGGACTATGGCTACTTCTCCTCCGCATCTAGGAGCGGAGCACACCCAAGACTCTTGCATTCCCTCAAACCTGGTCCGGTGCACGGCCTCCCACCATGAGACGCAGTCAGCGGCTTCACTTCGGTGTGGGGATATGTGCAGATACCCGCATGGACGTGCACGTATATCCGCCGTGAAGTGGAGGGGCCGGCCGGAACCCTCCTCCCTGCGCGCTGAGGCCGGCCCGATTCCTGCTTTATGAACCGATGCACGGCTGCGCTTGAGCTGGCCTTATGCAGGCGCGAGGCTCGGAGCGGGGTCAGACTGCTCGGCTAGGCGTCGGAGCAGGCAGGCCAGCTATACTCTGGAGCGTCTCCAAGGAACGGAAAGCAATGCCTGAAGGTCACTCGATTCATCGCCACGCAAGAATCCTTACCGAGCTATATGCCGGGCGAATTGTACACACGTCTTCGCCGCAAGGGCGGTTCGATGCAGGTGCGCAATTGTTGGACGGCTTGGTAGCCGGCCGGGCTCAGGCATGGGGGAAGCATCTGCTCTGGCCTTTTCTTTCCCCCGCGCAGTTTGAGGAGCTCTGCGCAACCGGCGCCGACGAGGAATTTAGGGCAACCGATCCACGCCCAACAACCGGCCCCGGCCAGCCAAACAACCAAAGCCAAGCAACCGTCCCCGGCATGGTAGGCGAGTCAAATATCCCCTGCCGGGCATCCCGAGCGGGCGAAGAAAGCATTCGCCTTGGAGATGAGCGCGCCGTATGGCTCCAGATTCACCTTGGACTCTACGGAAAATGGGCCTTTGCCGGCGAGGCCGTGGAAGGGCTTGGCGGAGCGGGGATTCGTCTCGCACCGGCGGAAGACTCCGGAATGATGGCGGTTATGCGCCGCGCCACCGACCATGGGCGCGATATGACCACTTCTCTAGCCGATCCGAGCGGGGCGCAAGATCTCATTCCTACTGCCACCACGCGCCTGCGGATCGAGGGGGAAGCGTCGGTCGCCCAACTCACTGGGCCGGCACAATGCAACATCCTCACCGGTGCAGAAGTTCTCGAAAAAATCGCCAACTTGGGCCCGGATCCCATTCGCAACGAGCCAGGAGACCGCAAGCGCTTTATTACCGCGGCGCGTGGGCGGAAAATCCCCGCCGGGCAAGCCGTAATGGATCAGTCGGTAGTTGCCGGGCCTGGCAATATTTATCGCGCGGAATGCCTCTGGCACGTGGGAATCTCCCCGCACCGCGCCGCTGATCGAGTCTCGGCTAAACGCTGGGGTGAGCTATGGGATGACCTTTCCGCGTACATGAAAAAGGACATCGACACCGGAATCATCATCACGATTCCACCCGAGTACCAGCCCGATCCGATTCCAGACGACGACCCGGAGCTTTCTCGGTTTGTGGCGTACCACCGCACCGGTAAGCCGTGCGTGCGGTGTGGAGCGAAAATATCTGAGGCCAAAATGGCCGGGCGACGTCTTTTCTGGTGCCCGAGCTGCCAGCGATAGAGTCCCGACCGGGCCGTGGACGAGCACAGCATTGTATCTCACCCTTCCACCCCTCCGACGCTATCCATCGCGCCGCGCCGACGCCATTCTGCCATCGCATTTTCACCTTCCCGCCTCTCGCCGGCATCACAGTTGGCGGCACGCATAATCGCGAGCGCGCTAACCTGGATGCATGTCCAAGAAGAAGCACGCGGCGGGAGGAACGCCGGCGATTAACACGCTAGAAAAAGCCGGGATTCATTTCGAGGAGCTCGAGTACGAGCACGCCGAGCACATGGAGCACGGTTACGCGCTCGACTCGGCTGAAGTGATGGGCCTGGATCCGGCCACGGTGTTCAAGACACTCATGACCACAGTCGATGGCAAACCTGTAGTCGCGGTGGTCCCCGCAACCGGGATGCTCAACTTGAAATCGCTCGCGAAAGCGGCCGGTGGCAAGAAAGCAGCGATGATGGCGCCGGAAGATGCAGAGCGGCGAACCGGGTACGTAACGGGCGGAATTTCGCCGCTGGGGCAGAAGATTGCTTCCCCCACCTTCATCGACGAGTCAGCACGCGAACTGGATACCATGCTTGTCTCGGGTGGCAAGCGAACGCTTTCCGTGCGGGTAAAACCTGACGATTTGGTAAAAATCGTCCCCAAAGGCGCCTTCGCGGCCATCGCAGATTTTTCGCGCCACTTCTAACTTTGCAGTCGCTTTAGGCGGGAAATTGCAGTTGTGTTAGGCAGAAAACCGCAGGTGCTCTCTTCGCAAACTCGTAATTGCGTCCAGCGGAAAATTGCCTCTGAGCTACGGCATCACGCAGTGGGCGAACTAGACTGGCCACAACGCAGGCCCGCGAACCACCCGCGGAGCCGATTGGAGGTAGCAATGGCATTTTGGGGACGACGTACCGACTCGTCGCGACGCGGCTCGAGTGAGGAAGACGGCGTGGACGATGGCGCACCTGCACCCGGCGGTATCCCCGGATCGGGCGCGGTGCCTTCGAACGGTCCTGGCGATGCCTCACCGGCCGGCACTGAGTATTCCGCGCTCTACGGCAAGCATCGCGGGGATCACCACGGAGGCTACGACTTCGGTGGGTATGTGCCCGGCGAAGATTACTTGCCGAAGAAGCGCCGCGAAGAGGCCATGCACGTCCTCTTCGGCGTGGCACTCGTCGTGATGTTTGCACTCATCCTTTATTTCATTCTCTAGCCCGCCGCGCGGGTTGTAGCTTCGTCGAAAGATTTTGCCCGTTGCCTCAGCGGCGCGGACCGCGCTCGAGTTCGGCCGTGTCCACGTACCACGGTCCGTGGCGTAAATGGTCCATGCTGAGTTCTTCCGAAAAAATACGCGCTAGCTCCCGCGTTTCGGCGGAGCCGGTCAGACCGGTGGCCTCGGGGAGATCAACCTCGAGCGATGCCGCCAGCAAGCGCACAATATCCGCGGGCGTCCAGCCGAAACTAGCAAGCGCGCGCATGGTCACGGCGCCATCGCGCTTAGCCAACCGGCGCCCTTCCAAATTGAAGACCATCGGCACATGGAAATATTGCGGGGTGGCGAACCCCAGGAGGTGCTGCAAATGCACCTGGCGCGGAGTGGATGCCAGCAAATCCGCCCCGCGGGTCACCTCACGAATGTCTGCTTCAGCATCATCCACGACGGAGACGAAATTATAGGAAAACGCGCCATCCCCGCGACGAATCACAAAGTCGTCCACCACGCCGATGTAGTTACCGAGAATTTCGTCCCGAATCTCCAGCTCACGCACACTTGAGCGTAGCCGCAAAGCCGGGCCGCGATTCATTCCGGCCAGCTTGGCTCGCCCTTGGGCGCGTTGTTCTCCGCTCAGATCACGGCAGGTGCCGGGATAAACGCCCGGGGTGCCATTGGGCGCGCTCGCCGCCTCAGCAAGATCCTTGCGGGTGCAGTAGCACTCGTAGAGCAAACCCGCCTCACGGAGCCTTTCGAACTCGCACTCATAGAGATTCCCGCGTTCGCTTTGGTACTGCACCGGCTCATTCCAGGTAAGGCCAATAGCCGCCAGATCAGCCAGTTGAGAGCGGGCATATTCAGACCGTGAACGCTCGACGTCCAGGTCCTCAACGCGCATAACGAAACCGCGCCCGTGGCGCTGAGCAAACGCCCAGGCCAGCAAAGCCGTGCGCAGGTTTCCAAGGTGAAAATCCCCGGTGGGGCTCGGCGCATACCGTCCATTCCCGGCAACCAGCGAACCGCTCGGCGCATTTTCTCCCTGAAGCTCCGGCGCTTCGTCCGTATCACTCACGGCCCGCGTAGCCTCCTCGGCTATCTCACTCGCCGCCCGCATAGCCGCCTCGTCCATCTCGTTCACCGCCTCTCTACTGCCCCACCGGATCCCATACCGGCAAGACTGTTTCCGGAGCCTCGGGAGCAAAAGCCTCCGCAACCTCACGCGGCACCGACTCGCGCGGCACGGTGATGCCAAAAACGTACTGGTCAAACCAGGAATCATTCATAGTGTAGAAGCCAGCGTCGCCGCGATCTGTGCCCCAGGAGTTTTCAATCCGCCAGCGCCGCGGGCGAAGCGCAGTCTGCGTGTTTTCCATACGCCCGTCCGAACTCGTCCCCCCGCCGTCTTTCGCGGAGACTTCTCGATCCCCAGCACCGGCGTCCACCAGATCCACCCCGGTAAACGCCATAATGTGGGTGAGGCGAGCCTCGTGCAACTCGAGCATCTGCGCCTTGGTCAGCGCCGTATCAATGCCGTAGGTGGAATCGTATGCGTAGAGATTCGCGTCCCAAATACCACGTTTGCCGTCGAGCTGGTGCTTCACATCGCAGGCCATCCACACCGGGCGACCCGCCTGAAGCTCGCGAATCGCGACCTCTTTAAGCGTCTGAACCGGAACATTGACGAATACAAAATCGCGCCCTGCGATATTCTGCTTGCCGTCCACCCGGTAACGCACTCCGCGCGGGTGTCGCGGATCGTCCACAATTTGCACGTA
The DNA here is from genome assembly GCF_001457435.1 of Actinobaculum massiliense. Taxonomy (GTDB): domain Bacteria; phylum Actinomycetota; class Actinomycetes; order Actinomycetales; family Actinomycetaceae; genus Actinobaculum; species Actinobaculum massiliense. The sequence continues at coordinate 861,112 of NZ_LN881717.1, forward strand.
ATCTCCGAGATCACCGAGGTATTTTTCGGCAAACTGGCGCGGCGTGAACAGGCCCTCACGGTGGAAGGCGTGATCGTCATCTTCCCACTGCCAGATAAACTCGCGGGGTGGGGCACCCAGGTGAATCGCCAGCACGCGGTAGGTTTGCCGTAGCGCCTCCGCGCGAATCGCCTCACGCGCGCTCCCCGACGCGGCAGCGCGAATGTCCCGCGCCGCACGCCTCATGAGCACCCTGAGCGTCTCGTTCATTGCGTCCGTGTTCGACGACGAATCTGTTTCCGGCATGGCGTAATCGGGCACCGCGCCGTATTTACGCACCAGGCCTTCGAAGAAATACCAGTATCCGCCATCCCAAATCGGTTCGCGCAACCAGAAGACGACCTCGCGATCATCGGCGGGGCGCTCGGCCAAGCGATCCATATTCCCCAAGAAAGTATTAGCTTTCTCGAGTTTGTCGAAGAACTGCAGATAAACGTGCGAAAACTGGAAGTTCTTCACCCCAATTTCCTTTGCCACCCGCCCGCGCAGCACGTTGTAGCTGGCGAACATCCAGCACCGTCCAGATTTCTTCTGGTTCGTCGCTTCTCCGGTGGGGATCTTAATGGAGACGCTAGGGTCTATCGCGTTGATAATCTCGCGATCTTCAGCGACCTTATTAATCGGCGTTTGCGTCACCGCGTTCTGCACCAGGCGCGCGGCGCGATCCGCCGCGAAATCCCCGGCCCACTCCGCGATTTCTTCTTCCGTTACGCTCTTTTGCATTCCCAGCGCCTCCTTCTATTAGCGCGCCCGTGCCGCACCTTCACCAAGCCGTGGCCTAGCGACCCGTGCCGCACCTTCACGAAACCGAGCACTGGCGCACCATGTGCCGAGCCCAACTAGGCCAATTTTTAACACACCACGACGCGTCCCGACTAAGCCAAAATATCCCAGGCCGGTAGCAACCGCGCGTCGGGATCATCAATGCCCGCACGCCACTGCTCAGGAACGGCGTCGTTCTTCACCACGACAACGTAGGTATGCGCCTCCACCCACTCATCCGAGACGGTGACGAAGCCCTTGTCTCCGTTATCTTCTCCCCAAGAATTCTCAATCCGCCAGCGCAGTGGCTGGCCGGATTCGTCCAGGTCAACGCCGGTAAATGCCATGGCATGCGTGGGCATATAACCGAGCGTGGAGAGCCCGGCGAGGTTCTCCAGGCTGGTGTCCACGCCGTAAATACCCGCCTCGTCGAAAAGCCCCGGCGTACCGATTCCCTTCTTACGGTCCATCTCCTTGCTCACGTCGCATGCCATCCACACCGGCTCGCCAGCTCGTAGCGTGGCGAGCGTTGCTTCGCGTAGCGTGTCCATCGACACAACATGGAAAACCTGCGGGTATCCCGCCATACTCTCGCGCCGGTCGACGGCGTAGGCCTGGCCGACTTCCAAGCGCGGATCAACAAGGAGCGTCACGTATTCGCCAATATCGGGAACGGCCTTTTGCGCGAACTCCTGCGGGGTTAGCACGCCCTCACGATGGAATTCCCCGTCCTTGTCTTCCCACTGCCACATGAACTGCTGGGGCGGGGTGCCCAGGTGGATCCGTAGGATCCGATACACATCGGCGAGTGCCGCTTCACGGATATCACCCCGCGCCTCCGGCTGCGCGTGATGGATTTCCCAGGCGGCGCGGCGAAGACGGCGGCAAATCACGCTATCCATTTCAGTGGTGTTCGGGCTCGACTCGGTTTCCGGCATGGCGTACTTCGGAACAGCGCCGTACTTTTGCACCAGCGCGGCGAAGGACTCCCACCAGCCGCCGTCGTAAACAGGGTTTTCCAAAATCGTGGCCACAACCCGCGCGGCGCGCTCGATCCAGCTATCCGTGGCGCAATTGCCGCTCGCGTTATCGGCGCCCGGCTCAATTTCGTTGGCCGACTTCCCGGCGAATTTCGCTCCGACGTCGGACACCAAAAACTCACCGGGGAAAGGTGCGTCCGCGAGGTCGCAAATATTGCGCAGGAAGACGTTCGCCTTTTCGAGAAGGTCGAAGAACTGCAGGTAGGCGAAGGAAAACTCAAATTTCTTCAGGCCGGTTTCCTTGAAAACTTCGGGGCGACCGGCCGCGTTATAACCCGCGAACATCCAGCAACGGCCGGACTTTTCCTGGTTCGTCACGTCCCAGGCGTCGATTTTTAGGGAGAAACTGGCGCCGCTGAGCGCGGTGGCCTTGGCGTGGTCCTGAGCCACATCGGCAAGCGCATTCTGGGTGAGCGCGTTCTGGGCAATTCGCGCCTGCGGATCCGCGGAAAATGCCTCCGCCCACGCCTCAAGTTGCGTGCTCGTAATTGCGGTGTTTGCGCTCTGCTGGGCGCCCATATATGCCTCCGTTTACTAGTTCTTCGCCGACGCCGCGCGACTCAATCGCTCTGCCGCGCGGTTCTTGAAACGCACTGGCATGGTACCGCGCAGCTCCGACAGCCTAAAGCGAATCGTCTGGATCGCGCGCACTCTCACGCTTTCGCGAAGCACTCCGCTGCCGCTTTGGCGCCGCGATCCGCTACCGGATTGGCTCTGCACTCGCCCGCCCGGTCTTTCAGGCCGCCCGCCTGGTTCTCGGTTTTTTCAGAGAATAATTTCCTCAACTTGATCCCAACACAGGGCGCGCCTTCCGCAATTCCATACGTGCCAGCCGCACATTGAGGCATTTCCACTCCAGCCGTGGCCGAGCGGCGGCGTCGGGAAACAAACGAAGGCGCGCGCCGCGAGGGAGGTTTGGATGCAAGACGCAGAGATAACGCAACACAAGTGGATCGTGACCGGCACGGAGGGGTTCCTCGGCAACACAATCGTGCGGCGCCTCTTCGAAGCGGGGGCCCGCGTGCGCGCGGGGGTTTACCCGGACCGCGAGCCGGAATCGCTCGCGGGCATCGAGTGCGAAAAGTTCTACGCAGACATCACCGATCCCGCAGACGTTGCGCGGCTGTTCGACGGCGCCGGCGCAGATACGTTCATTATCCACTGCGCGGGCATTGTTTCCATTGCCAATCAGGTGCGCCGCGAGGTGCGCTCAGTCAATGTTGGCGGAACCCGAAACATTGTTTACGCCTGCCGTGAGCACAGCGTAGCGCGACTGGTGTACACCAGTAGCGTCCACGCTTTGCCCGAGGATGACGGCATTATCACCGAAACGAAGGACATTACGCCCGCGCAAGTCGTGGGTGAATACGCCAAGACAAAGGCCGAGGGCACGCGGCTGGTGCTCGATGCGGAGAACATTGATCGCGTCGTTGTTCACCCCTCCGGGATCCTTGGCCCGGGTGATTATGGGGACGGTCATCTCACTCGCCTCATTCGCGACCTTATGAACGGCCGGCTCACCTCGATTGTGAACGGCGGTTACGACTTTGCGGATGTGCGGGATATTGCGGATGCGTGCATTGCCGCCGCCTACCGCGGGCGCAACGGAGAAAACTACATCCTCAACGGCACCGAAACTTCGATTCGCGAGATGAGTGACCTCGTGTGCAAGACAATTGGCAGGAAGCGCACTCCCACCGTTTTGCCCACCTGGTTTGCCAAGCTCACCGCCCCCGCGGCTGAGCTCTGGTACAAACTGCGCGGAACCGCGCCGCTTTACACCCGCTATTCGCTCTATACCCTGCAGGCCCCGGCACAGTTCAGCCATGCCAAAGCCTCAGCTGAGCTCGGCTACAGCACGCGCCCGGTGGAAGAAACCATTGTGGATACCGTGCGTTGGATCCAAAAGCACCCGCAATAGGCCGCGATTACCTCCGGGGCGCGAAGTATTCTGCGGAACACGACGCCGTAATGAATACGCCGGTGGGGCGGGCCGCAAGCAACCCGCCCCACCGGCGTTTGTTTTAGTCGCGGAACCTTAGGCCAGCGATCCCATTGGGTCCCAGGCCGGGAGCACCGCCGGCTCGGAATCGAGGGCCGCCAAGTATTCCTCGGGCAGGCGGCTCTTGGGCACAGCAATCTCGAAGACGTGCTGGTCGAACCAGGAATCGTTCATGGTCCAGAAACCCTTATCGCCCATGCCGTCGCCCCACGAGTTTTCGATGCGCCAGCGGCGCGGGGAGCCGGCCTCGTCCAGATCCACGCCGGTGAACACCATAGCGTGCGTCATCATGGATTCGCCAAAGCGTAGCTCATCGGCCTTGGACATCTCGAGGTCAATTCCGTAGGTACCCTCGTAGTCGAAGAGCTTGCCGTCCCAGATACCGCGGTCGCGATCGGACTGCTTGCCGGTATCGCAGCCCATCCACACCGGGTGGCCTTCCTTGAGCTGCTCAATCACGGCGGTGCGAATAACCTCAATCGGAACGTTCAGGTACGTCACTGGCTTGGCGCCCACCACATTGCCCAGACGGTCCACTGTGTAGAGCTTGCCGTATTCGTTGCGCGGATCGTTGACCACGCACACCAGTTCGCTCAGATCTGGCAGGTACTTATGCGCGAACTCGAGCGGCGTCATCTCGCCCTCGCGGTGGAATTCTCCGTCCTTGTTCTCCCACTGCCACACGAACTTCTGGGGCGGGGTGCCCAGGTGAATCGCCAGCACGCGGTAAATCTGCTCCATCACCGAAGCGCGCACGGCATCGCGCTCGGCCGCCTCGGCGGCGCGAATATCACGCGCTCCGCGGCGCAGCAGCATCTCCAGGGTGCGGTTCATCGCCGAGGTATTGGAGCTCGACTCGGTTTCCGGCATGGCGTACTTGGGCACCACGCCGTACTTTTCCACCAGCGCCACGAACATATTCCACTGCCCGCCGTCGCCAATCGGATCGGAAAGCAGGTAGTGGACGGTGCGGTTATCCACATCCTCCTCGGCCAGGTCGATCATCGAGGAAAGGAAGTAGTTCGCCTTCTCCAATTTGTCCCAGAAATGCTGGTAAGCCTGCGAGAACTCGAACTTCTCCAGCCCAGTCTCTTCGTAAACAGCGTTCTTGAGGCTATTGAGCCCCGAGAAAAGCCAGCACCGCCCCGATTTCTTCTGGTTGGTAATCGGCCACTTGTCCACCTTGACAGACATCGTGGGGTCGATCGAGTTAATGACCTCGCGATCCTCGGCAACCTTAGTAATCGGCGTTTGCGTCACCGCGTTCTGCGCGATGCGCGCGGCCGGATCCGCCTCGAACTTCTCCGCAAAATTCTGAATGACTTCCGGGCTAAGAGCCTGCGCCATGGTCCACCTTCCGTGTTTTGGTTTTATTACCGACGACGCCGCCGCTTCGCGGTGCCCGGCCGCGGCTGGGCCAGGCAATGCGCGCGGAGGCGCAAACAGTGGCCAGTCTAATCCGTTGCGCCGCGCCGGGCCGGAACTGGGCTTTGATAGTGAGCGATCTCAGCTTCTGCCCCCGCGCACGCCACCAACCCCCGCGCGCGAACGGCCAAGAAATCGATATCCTGGTGCAATGGCGAAAACTTTCCGCGGTAACTCTGATGGCCCTTCCGGATATCGATCGGGGAAATCCACTTCGGGCGGGACCGGAGCCTCGGCAAACTCCGGCAACAATCGCCCCAAATGGATGCAACCGCCCTCGCGCGAACAGCAACGGCGGACCCAGCGACGCAACCGGATCATCATGTTCGTCGTGGTCGCCGCAATATTCGTCTACCTCATTATCGATTCGGCTAACTGGGATAAACAGGCCGAGCAATTCGAGCAACCCCAAGACTATGTTTCCGCCTCCGCACCCTCCGGCGAAGCTCTTTCCGCGGCCAAAAACCTGCGGGAAACCGAACCGACGAACGGGGTGGGATACCGGCGTCAGGAATTCGGATTCACCGACGATGGTTGGCCGGATCTGGACGGCGACGATTGCAATGAGCGCAATGAAATCCTGGCGCGCGACCTCGCGGGAACCACCTTCTGGGAAGGCGGGAAGAATCCGCCGCATTGCGTGGTAGGAACCGGAGTGCTTCACGATCCGTATTCGGGCCGGGAGGTGGATTTTGACCGCGCCGCCGATCCGGACGCGGTGCAGATCGACCACGTGGTGGCACTCTATGATGCTTGGCAAAAAGGCGCCGACGATTGGCAACCGGCCAAGCGCTTCGCCTTCGCCACTGATCCGTTGAATTTACTCGCCGTGTCCGAGGCCGAAAACGACGATAAGGGCCATCAGGATGCGTCCCAATGGCTCCCGTCCAATGAGAATTTCCGTTGCGAGTACGTGGCGCGCCAAGTCGGGGTGAAGCAAAAGTACGACATCGGTGCCAGCGCCGCGGAAAAGCAAGCCATGGTTTCCGTGCTCGAGGCCTGCCCGACCCAGGAACTCCCCGCCCATTAGCCAAGCACTTCCCGCGAACAAACCGAGACCGCTCGCCTGCTCAAACTGCCCGCGAGCATCAGGCCCGAGGATCAGGGCCGAGCGCGTTGCGCTGACAAGGAGCCGGCACAACCAAGCGCGGATCACCGCCTTACGCGAGTAGCGCGGCGTTAGGCGCTTTGCGGGGCCCGTACCTTCGCCGGGTGCCTCCGCACCCTTGGAAAAAGCTTGACCGCGCCGAGCACCAGCAAGAAGATCACGCCGTCCACGAAAGCCATGGCCGCCGAGGTAGCCAGGTCCAACTGCCAGGCGATAAGGAAGCCAGCGAGCGCGGAGAGCGCAGCGATGGCGATGGTGGCGCAAATAGTGGAGCGCAGGGACGTGGTGAGAAGGAGCGCCGCGGAAGCCGGCACAATCATCAGGGCAATCACGAGCACCGCGCCGGCGGCATTGAATGCCACCACAACAGTCAGCGAGACCAACAGCATTAAGCCGAGCTCCACCACCCGTACCGGGAAGCCAATAGTGACCGCGAACTGCCGATCAAAAGTGGAGGTTTTCAGGACTCGGTAGACGACGCCGATGAAGCTGGCGTTCAAGGCCATAACCACAATGAGGTGCCACATGGTGCGCGGACCGATGTCGTAGCCGCCAATAATAATGTGCTCGGGGGTAAGGGCCATGAGGTTGAGATCCCCGGTGAGAACCGTGTCTTGGCAAATATGCACATTCGCCAACGTCGTCGACAAAAGAAGCACACCGAGCGCGAAAAGCACCGGGAAGATAAGGCCCTGGGAGGCGTCGCCGGTAATCAGGCCGGTGCGTTGTAGTTTATCCGCCCCGAGCACCACGAGCATTCCCATTAGCGCGGCAAGGATCGCCATAACGGGTGAGCTCGTGGTGCCCGAGAGGATTGCCCCCACAACGATTCCGGGTAAAACCGCGTGGGACATCGCGTCCACCAGCATGGATTGGTGGCGAAGAACGAGGAAAACTCCGGGTAAGCAGCAGGTGACGGCCGTGACGACGGCGAGGAGCATCACCGAGACAATAAAACTCATGTCGCTACCTTTCCTCTTTCGCGCCCGCGCTCTGCAGACGCCTGCGGCGGCGCGCAACGGCAAAAACCGATCGCTGCGGGGCGAAGAACAGAGAGAAGAGGACGGCGGTGAAAAGGCAGAGCACCACCACCGGGCCGGTGGGGACTTTGCCCAGGCATACCGAAACATAGGCGCCCGCCCCGCCGGCCAGGCCGCCGAACACTCCGGCCAAGATGATCATGTGGGACATTTTGTTCGTCCACTGCCGCGCGGCCGCGGCCGGCATAATTGCGAAGGCGACCATGAGAATCAGGCCCACACCTTTAATCCCGATCACGATGGCGAGGGTGGCGATGCCGATAATGAGAGGGTCGAGGATGCGCGGGGAAAAGCCTTGCACGCGAGCGGAAATCGGGTCGAAAAGCAGGAGTTTTATTTCCTTGAACGCAAGCACTAAAACCGCAACCACAAGGGCGCCGAAAATCAGGATTGTTCGCACGTCCACGCCGCGCAAATTCGCCGCGTTGCCGAACATATAACTTTCAATACCACCGCGGTTAGGAAGGCTTGAGTGGGTGAGCATTCGCATCCCCACCATTCCGCCGCCGTAGAAAAGCGAGAGGCAGATAGCCATGGCGGCGTCGGCCTTGATCTTTGAAATTCTCACAATGACGTTGGTAAGAATCGCGGCGAGGGTGGCGGCAATGGCGGCGCCAATAACCAGCACGGTGAGCGAGCGACCATCGGCGTGGAAAACCACGCTGGCAACCGTGAAGGCGACGACGACGCCGAGGATCGAGCTGTGACCAATAACGTCGGAGACCAAAGCCTGTTTGCGCAGATAAAGCAGGCAGCCCATGGCTCCCGAGAAGCATCCGATCAGCACGGTGCCGATCAGCATGGTGCGGAATATGTATGCGCTGAAGAACTCAGCGGGCGGAATGAAATCGAAGAGAGGAAGCGTCATAACATGTATTCCTTGCGCTACCTCGCCTCGGGGGCACGCGCCGGAGCGAGGCGCGCCGCGTCAGCATTTGTTGCATCAGCACTTGTTGCGCGGTCGCCAATCGCGTCCACATTAATTGCGAGCCCGTATGCTTCCGCCACGTTTTCGGAGGTGAAGGCGTGGTCCACCGGCCCGGCGGCTACGATTTTGCCCGAATTAAGCAAAACCACCGAGTCGCAAAAATCGCGAACCGTCTGCAAATCGTGGTGCACGATCAGCACGGTTTTCCCCTCTGCCACCAGCTCCTTGAGGATCTTCATAATTGCCTGCTGCGAGGCGATATCCACGCCCGCAAAGGGCTCGTCCATGACGCAGAAATCCGGATCTTGCGCCAGCGTGCGCGCCACGAACGTGCGCTGCTTTTGCCCGCCAGAAAGCTGACTAATTTGCCGATCCGCCAGCTCGGCAATACCCAGCCGTTCCATCGCCCGGGCGGCGATCTCCTTTTCTTTTTTGCCCGGCCTGCGCAACCAGCCGAGCCGAGAGTAGGTGCCCATTAGCACCACGTCAGCCACCGTCGTCGGGAAATCCCAATCGACCTCGGCAGCCTGCGGCATATACCCAATTCGCGAGCGCACCTTCTGCAGCGGCTGGCCGAAAAACTCCACCTTGCCGGCAAGCTTGGGGATCAGTTGGAAGCAAGCCTTAATAATGGTGGATTTACCCGCACCATTCGGGCCTAGCAACGCCATCACCTGGCCCGGTTCAATTCTCAGCGAGAAATCGTCCACAACGACGCGTTCTCGATAGGCAACACCGAGATACTGAATCTCGCAGGCCAGGTGATGGACGTTGGTCATTTTGTTTCTTCCATTGGTAGTCGGTTTGGGAGTGTTGATGGCTCCCGTTTTTACTTCTGCGTTAGCGCCTCAACAATGGCGTCGACGTTGTACTCGAAGGCACCGAGGTAGGTATTGGTAGGAGCCTCGGAGCTGAGCGTGTCCGCGAAGAGCTCCTTATCGGAAATCTCCACGTGCCAACCCTTTTCCTTTACGGCTTCCTGCAGGTGCTTGATGACCTCGGGGTTCTTCAGATTGTCCTGGAAAATCACCGGAACCTTCTTGGAGGCGATGAGGTCTGCCAGCTCATTGAGTTCGACGGCGGACATCTCCGACTCGGAGGAAACAAAGTCGGTAGCGTGGATTTCGATACCGAAAGACTTACCTAGGTAGTTGAAGGCATCGTGGCCGGTAATAAGCACGCGACGCTCTTGCGGGATGGCGTCCAGCTTCTGCTTCGCCTTGGCCTCGGCCTCCTGGATCTTGGCGTTGTAAGCATCGGCGTTCTTCTTGTAGGTTTCAGCATTCGCCGGATCGATCTTGCCCAACTTCTCCGCCGTCGCACTCACCACATACTGCCAGTTATCCGGGGAATTCCACACGTGCGGATCATGCCCCTCGATCTTTCCGTCCTCTTCCCAAGGCAGGAGCTGGTCTTCCGGAATAGCCTCAGCCGCGGGAATTTGACGATCGCCCAGCTTACTGAGCTGATCCATCATTTTGTGTTCCATATCGTGGGAGGTCCACACAACCAGATCAGCCTTTTCAATTTCTTCGGTGTCCTTGGTGGTGAGTTCCTGGGTGTGCGGATCGCCGCCCGGCTTGACGAGCGTGGTGACCTTGGCATCCGGCGCGACGTTCTTGACCACATCCTCAAGGTAGCCCGTGGTGGCAACGACCTTGAGCGAGGTGGCGGCGCTGGAACTTCCCTCCGCGGAGGGGCCCTTCGAGGCATCGTTCGTGGCACAGCCGGAGAGCGATGTTAATGCAAGCATGGTAGCCGTCGCGGCGGCGGCAAGCTTGAGTGGCAACTTCATGCGATTCCTTTCAACTTTCCCTACCCGTAAGCCCTGGGTTAGGGGTGCATTACCTTGGTTGCGATGACAGATTACTGGTTTCTACTGAAAACGACAACCATTCGCATTAACGAGCGCTAATAACAAATTTCAATTAAACTAGAACAAGTTCTTCCTAGGCGTAGCCCACGATTTACCCAGCGGACCCACAGCCTCCGCCGGTCTAATATCCTCTGGTCGGCACCAGCATTGCCTGTTTTATTTCAATGCAGCTTTTCTGGCCACTTTATATTCCCCCACCTCGGGGACTTAACAAGAATTTTCGATCCCCTCGCGGGGACCTCTGACAACGGAAGGACACCGACGTGTCTTTTATCGGACGAGCGTGGCGCTACGTCACCCGCAAATGGGTGAAGACCCTGATTATTTTGGGGATTTTAGTGACCATGTCCACCCTGCTCTTCTCAACTCTGGCAATTAAATCCGCCACCGCCGCGGCCGCCGACCAGGTGGCGGCCAAAACCGGGAAGGGATTCGTTCTAGGCATCAATCCCCGCACGAATATGGGCACTCCCCGCGGCGCCGGCAATGTTCAGGGAACGGACATTGAAAAAATTGCCGCGCTAGACGGCGTCGAGAATTACGTGAAACGGCAGAACGTCACCGCGGACTTGGTGGACGCGAAAGCACTGACAACGGGAGCGCAGGACTATGACGCCAAGCGCGCCGAGCAGTTTGGGAACGCCGTGAACGTGTGGGGCGTGAATACCACAGAACTGGATAACAACTTCCGCTCCGGCGCGCTCACGCTAACCGCCGGGCGCCACCTCACCGCTGAGGACCACAATAAATCGGTGATCAATGAGGAGCTCGCCGCCGCGAACGGGCTGAAAATCGGCGATAAGCTCACGCTTCGCGGAAATCCGTACGACGCCGACAATCAGAATAAATCCACCGCGGAGGTAACCACCGAGATCGTTGGAATCGTTTCTGGCTCAAATACCGGTCAGGCGAAGCAGCGCAACGAACTCTACGGAAACATTGTTTACACGGACGTCGACACCACCCGCGCGCTGTACCAAATGACCCCCGAAAACGAGATCTATCAGGACGCTAATTTCTACGTTTCCAACAATGCAGATTTCGAGTCGGTTGCGAAGGAAGCGGCCGCGCAGAATATTGATTGGAAGAAATACCAGCTCTCCAAGAGCATGCAGTACTTTTCGGGAATTACCAACTCCATTGAGGGCGTGCGCTCGGTAATGAACGCGACCACCATTGCCGCGTTTGTTTTCACCTTTGCCATTCTCTCGCTGGTGCTCTTCCTCTGGCTCAACGAGCGCAAGAAAGAAACCGGCGTTTTGCTCGCCATTGGGCGCACCAAGGCAAGCATCATCTCGCAATACTTGGCCGAGTTGGTCTTCATCGCGATCCCCGCGGTGGTGGGCGGCTTCTTCCTGGCGCGCCTGGTGGCAAGCGGGTTCGGCTCCGCCGTCCTGAGCTCCACCAACGCCTCCCTGACCAAGGAGCTCACCGGCGGGCAGCAGATTGCCTCGGATATTGAATCGTCGATGTCCGCCAAGACTCTCGATTCGCTTTCGACCGTGGTCGATCCTCGGCTCTTCGTGCCGGTAGCGATCTCCTTGTTCGTTGTGATCGTCGCCTGCGTGGCGGTGGCCGCTATCCCGCGCCTGCGCAAATCCCCGCGCGCGCTTTTGGTGGATGCACGATGAGCGCGACGAACGGGATGGATACGGCGGGCGCGATGAAGCGGATGAGTACTCCTCAGCGCGCCGGGCTAGCGGTCTCGCGCCGCCCCGCGCGGAGCATCGCGATTTTGCTGGTCATGGGGGTTATTTTCACGGCGATTGTGGCCCAATCCGGAGTCCGCTCCACCATGGCGCAGGTGCGCGAGAGCATTTCCCGGAACGTCGGGGCGGGTTTTACGGCGACGTCGGACACCGGGCAGGTTCCGGTCTCGCTGGCGGATACGCTCGCGGCGCTACCCGGCATTTCCGCGCACGCCTTCGAAACGATGACGCAAGCTACTCCGGTCGGCGCCGCGGCAGTTGCGGCAGGCGGGATCCAGCTCGATGAAGGAGTGGAAAGCGCGGTAACCCTGACGGGGACCACGAATTCGAGTCTAATCCCCGCTTTCCAGGGCGGGATCTACTCGCTTCAGTCGGGAGAGCACCTGGCGGGCGACCGCCCCGGCGCGCTCATCCATGAAGCCTTTGCCGCTCAGAACAACCTGACTATCGGCTCCGAGCTGACGCTCGCGCAGGACGGCCGGGGAATTCGCGTCCCCGTGACGGGCATTTTCAGCGGCATTGCGGAAAATGAGACCGGCTTACCGTCGGGTGCTTCAGAAAATCAGGTGTTTACGCATCTGGGGGCCGCCCAGCAGCTAAACGGGAGCGAGGACGTGACGCTGGCGCGGTTTCTAGTGAACGACGCTGAATCGCTTCCCACCACCCTGGCGCAGGCACGAGGCACGGCTCCAGACCTCGTCGTCACCGATAACGCACAACAATTTGCGGGCGTTCTTGCCGCTGTCGATAGTGCCAACCAGATGCTACGAATGCTTCTTTTTGGCATCTGCTTGGGCGGGCTCGGAATGGCTGTGCTCGTCTTGGTTTTCTGGGTTCGCGGAAGAATTCACGAAATTGGAATCCTGCTCAGTATCGGTTGCTCAAAGCGGGAGCTGGTGGGCCAGTTCGTGCTCGAAGCCTCCGGGCTGGCCGCGATAGCCACGCTACTGGCCATGCTGGCCGGAAATGCGCTGAGTGGGCAACTCGGGGCGTTCATTATTTCGCGGGTTGGCGACGCAACTCTTTCCAGTATCGGCATTTCTTCCCCGCAGATACTCAGTATGGTCGCCGGCGTCGGGCTGGGATACCTCGTGGTTCTCGCCGCACTTGCCGCCGCGCTTATGCCAATCATCACTAAAACACCAAAAAGCATTCTTTCCCAACTTAGTTAGGAATTTTCAACCATGTCGATTTTGCAACTTGATCACGTCAGCTATCGCTATAAGGGCATGCCCACAACGGTTCTTTCCAATGTGTGCGCCGATTTTGAGGCCGGGAAGATTTACGCCATTGAGGGTTCTTCCGGTGCCGGAAAGTCCACTCTTCTCAGTCTGCTGGCAGGGCTCGACACCCCAACCGAAGGCGAGGTGCGGTTTGATGGGAAAGATATCCGTGAAGCCGGATACTTCCACCACCGCCGCGAACAGATTTCTTTGATTTTCCAGAGCTACAACTTGATTGATTACCTCACGCCGCTGGAAAACCTGCGCCTGGTGGATTCAAAGGCAAGCGCCGATACGCTCACTTCGCTTGGCCTGACCCCCGAGGAGATTCGCCGAAACGTAATGCATCTTTCCGGCGGACAGCAACAGCGCGTAGCAATTGGCCGCGCTCTCGTTTCGCGAGCGCCCGTTATCCTTGCCGATGAGCCCACCGGCAATCTAGACGAGGAAACCGCCGACGAGGTGATTACGATCCTGCGCGATGCTGCCCACGAGAAGGGCAAATGCGTTTTGGTCGTTACCCACTCGAAGCAGGTGGCCCGCTCGGCCGACGTTTCGCTTCGCCTTACTAAGCGCAAGCTCGTTGCCTCGCGCTAAGGTCGCCGCGAACCCTCGCGAGCGCATGCCGTCATGATAGTTAGCGATGCAACTTGCCTCGCTAGCACAATTGCGAAAGGAGCGCGCCAGCTACCCCGCTGGCGCGCTCCTTTTGTATGTGCTCGGCTCTAACCCCTCAAGCAGTCATACACGCTGCGGCGGCATTTAACTGAGCTCTGCTCTCAGGGAGCCTTACGCATTCCTCACTGAGGCCAGCGGAACCGTGATTTACCACGAAACGCACTGGCGCCCGGCCGATGCCGGTTCCTCAGGAGCTGGAACGCAATCGCTACCGCCGGTCTACCGCGGGTGTATCAACGCCATCGCCGTCCCAATCGCCCACCAGCACGCGATCGTTCGCGTTGCCGTAGGCGTACACGGCTTCCGCAACTCCGCCGGTGAGCGTGTTGCGAAGGTAGAACTGGTTAGCACGAACCACGCCGATGCCATCGACGCCGTCGCCATTCCAATCACCAGCGATCACGCGGTCGCCCGCTTGCCCGTAAGCAAAATCGCGCGTAGAGACGGCGTCGCGAATGGTGGACTGGAGGTAGAAGTGGTTGCCGCGCACGGCAGCCAGTTCGTCGCAACCGTTGCCGTCGAAGTCACCCGTAACCAACAGGTCGCTAGCTTCTCCATAGGCGACAACGTAGTCCGCCGCGCCACCGGTCAGCGAATCCTTGACGAATACGCGGTTTCCACGCATCACGGCGACGGTATCGCGGCCATCGCCATTCCAGTCACCGACCAGCACAGCGTCGTTCGCGTTGCCGTAGGCAAATTCGAACTGCGCCGCGCCGGTACGGGCGTTCGTGCCGAGGAAGGTGTTCCCACGGCGCACCATCGGGGTGTCAATTCCATCGCCATCCCAATCGCCGTAGAACAGTTCATCGCCAGCGTTGCCGTAGAACACCGAGCTGTCCGCCTGTCCCCCGGTCCAAGAGTTCGTGGAAAGAATGCCACGCGGGTTGAGCGGAGCAGGCTTGGCCTGCTCCGGCTCGACCGTAGGTTGAGGTTCGCCGGCGTCGCTCGGCTCCGGCGTAGGTTCAACCGTGGTCGGTTCCTCGCTCGGCTCGATGGGCTCGATCGGATCAGGCTCCGCCGGAGCCACGATCTTGACGATGGCCTTGGCCGAAGCGACCTCGCCGTCGGCGTAGGTAACGCGCACCGGCACGGAAATTTCCGAGCCCACCTCGGCTTCAGCGGGAACCTCGACGAGCACCCGTCCGGTGATGGTGTTAATTGCCGCGTACTCGGGCACCGCGCTCGGATCAACATCCTCCAGTGCGAACCGCGTGCCCTCCGGGGCCTCCACAGCTTCGCCGGCTTCGTTCGCAAAAGCGACGGGTGCCTTCGCGAGGTGGCCGGGAGCAGCCTCAACCGCCGCGTAAGAAACCTGCGGCTTGGCAACCTTCGGCTCTTCGGGTTCCGGCTGCGGCTCGGGCTTCGGCGCAGTAAAGACCTGCGCCTCGGCTCCCGAAGCGTACTTATCTTGCGCATCTCCGTAGGTGCCGGTGATCCGCACACGCACGTAAGCCGCTTCCTTATCTAGGTAGAAGCTGGCCACCTCGGGCGTGTCCGCGAAGCTACCGTCCGCGACCTTCTCGAGAGTATCGGCGGAATCGCCAGCCCACAGCTCCGCGGTGCGGATGCGCCCGTTGCTGGCATCCTGACGCGGCGCCACGTCCACGCGCACGATGCGCTCGGCCTGGGCCAGCTTGAGGTCCACGTCAATGGGGAGTTCTGCGGTCCGACCCCAGGGCGTGTGCCAAATAGTGGAGCGGTTTCCGTCCACCAAATTCGCGGCGGAATTATTTTCGGCAGAGGTTTCGGCCGGCGGATTTGACGCAAGTTCAACCTGCGTCGCCTCCGGATTTACCTCGCCCTCGCGCACCGCCAGCTTGCCGGTAGCGCGCACCTTCGAGGAAAGATCACCGCTTGTCACGGTGGCGGGGAAGCTGTAGTCGCCGTCGCTCGCACCCGCGGGTACCTGCACGGTGACCTCAACCGGCGTCACCCTACCGGGCTCGAGCGCAGGAAGCTCCACCGCCCCAACCTGCGGCCAACCGGCCGGCACCTGCGGCGTCAGCGTCAGCCCGGTGAGGGCTTGATCGCCCCTGTTCACAAGGTTGTAGGTAATTTTCGCCTCGCCGCGATGGATGTTCGCTTCCGACGCCGCCGCTCGCACGGGCAGACCCTCAATCCAGGACATCCCGAACTTGGCGAACATAATGTCATTATTTGGGCCCTCGTACAGAATGCCGTACGAACCATCCTTCAGCGCGGCGAGGGTCGAGTAGGCCATCGGCCCCTGCGCGAAGAGTTTTCCGTCCGACCACGTCTGTCCGTCATCGTAGGAAATTCGTAGCAGGCCGTTAACTCGCCCCTGCGCAGAAGAGGACGAGTAAAGCAAGATCTTCGCATCGTCACTACCCTGCTCAGCGTTCGGGTAGGCGCGAATAATCGAGGCGTTATTGCGGGGATCGGGAAGCTGCTGTTCCACAAAAACCTCGCCGTACGTCTCGCCACCGTCTTCGGAGATAGCTACCTTGCGGTAGTTGGGGCCGGAAGAGGGCCGCGAGTTCAGCATGAGGCGGCCGTCGGAAAGCTCCACAACCTTGTTTTCATCCATGCCGGTGCCGACCAGCTTGCCGGCCTTCCAGGTTTCGCCGTCGTCGTCGGAATACACCGAAACCGCGGCGTAATTACGGTTCGCCTCCGTCATGGTGTACTGCTGGACGAGGCGGCCAGCGTATTTGCCATAACGCATCTGGATTCCCGCGCCAGAGGCGGCGAAGCGGGAACGAATGCTTGGATCATTGGTGATATCCGCGGTGATTTCGCGCGGCTCGCTCCAGGTAACGCCGTTGTCATCCGAATGGGTGACGGCGGCGTGAAGCGCATTGCGCTGACCCTCATCAGTGCCCGGCTGGGAATCTTGGAATCGAACATCGTAGGACTTCACGAAGAAGGCGTGAATACGTCCGGTTTCCCGGTTCACCACGAAAGAGGGATCCGAATAGCCGTACTTATCGCTAGCGTGGCGAGCGCCGTGACCGGTGGCAATTTCGGTCGGCTTTTCCCACGAGGCTCCGTTGTCCTTGGAAATTCGCAGCACAATCGAGTTCGGGTTGGGAGAATCTTCGCAAGAATTCGGGCGGCCATCGTAGGCGGCCAACAGCCAACCATTATTTGCCTGGGCGAGCGCCGGAATGCGGTAGCAGGTGTACTTGTCACCCGCGCGAGCCAGACGCACCGGCTCCATATCACCGCGGTCCTTTGCAATTGCGGCCGGATCTTCCTTCTCCCGCACGCCCGGCACAACCTCCACCGGGTCTTCCTTGGCGGTGATATTGTCCTGTAGCACCGTGGTGCCGGCGCGTTCCTTGGTGGCCTTGTAGGTCACGTACGGTTCCACGCTGCCCGCCTCAACGTCCGCCTCGCTCACCTTGAGGAAGCCAAATTCGCACGACGCCGACTTTCCCGGCGCCAGGTTCGCCCAGCGACAATTCTTAGCTGCCGTGGTCAGCACATTCTCCAGATTGGTTTTCGACGGGAATGCGGTGATCGTCTGGCTTGAAATGTTCTTGTATGTGATACGGAACTTGAGGGTATCTCCGGGATGAGCCGGCCCTTCAAGATCATCAATGCGCTCGAGGGTGAGCGTCATATACTCCTGCGGCGCGGATTCTTCCGCGGGTTGCGCCGTTGCGATCGACGGCGTAGCTACCAGCGCCAGTGCGGAGAGCAAAGTGACTGCCCCTTTCCACACGCGCCCTTTACGCAATAATTTCATTGGCGTATTTCCTTCTTGTTGGCGTCATTGCCGCTGAGGCATCGTTGCCTCGCCTGTGCCCGACCGTGCAAATCGTCGGACAAATACGAGAATACAAGACCGGCACTGGCCTCGCATCCGTTTTTGAACATCAGTTCAAATTCGCCATTATCGCCGACGAGCACACGTTTTTCGCGTAGCTTCGAGTCCCAAGGGCTTTCGCGTTTCCCAATTCGGCAGGCGCCTCTATCTTCAGACAACCTTACGCGGCGCCGGGCGGTAGCTAATTCGCGGCCACAAGTTGGCTGAGGAACTCATCCTCGGCGGCACGCGCCTCAAAGGCACTGCCGTCCTCCAGGCCATTAATAAGAACGCAGAATTCGAGCACGCGGCCCGAGTGCGTCGTCAGCACTCCGGAGAGGGAAACCGTATTGGCCAGCGTTCCGGTTTTCCCGCGGATCTTCCCGGCCGTGTCCCCACCCAGCCGCTTATCGAGCGTGCCATTGAGGCCGGAGACCGGCAAACCCGCGCCAATTGCCCCGTAGTCTGGATTCGCCAGAGTGGCGACGTCATGCACAATTGCGATTTGCAGTGCGGCGGTGACCTTGTTGTCATCCGAGAGTCCCGAATTATCCACCAGGTTCACGCCCTGGAGCGGGTATCCGAGTTCTTCTAGCGCTTTTCGGGTGGCCTTCGCCGCCCCCTCGAAGTTCGCCTGTTCCCCGCTTTCTAGAGCCAGCAGGTGCCCGAGGGTTTGCGCGGTGGTGTTATCAGAAACCGTGAGCATGTATTCGAGGAGCTGACGCACGGTTCCGGATTCAACTCGGCCCACCTCAGCACTTTCCGCGCCGCCGAGCGCCCCCGGCGCAACCGAGGCCACCTCAATGCCGCGTTCGCGCAGGCGCTGCGCAAAAACTTCGGCCGCGTAGCCGGCCGGATCGGGATGATAGCCACCTTTATCTGTATCGCGCGAGGCAAGCACCCCCAGCGGCGCCATCTCCATAATGTAGTGCCGCTTCGCCTCATTCATTGACGGCTCGTAGGCGGGCCCGGAAAACAGAGTGGCATCAGCGCGCAGATCCACCCCCACAATCCCGCGCTCGCGTAAGGATGCCGCCACTTGGTCTGCTAGATCACCCAGCCCGGCGTGCCCCAGGGCCGAATGCGGGTCGCCGGCATCGGGCGCCAGAAGGTTATCTCCCCCGCCGACGAGGTAGAGCGTATTGCCCGAGAGCTGCGCCGTCGTCGGGAAACGACGATCACCACCCAGCACGTGAAGCGCGCTCACCGCGGTAAGAAGTTTTTGGTTTGACGCCGGAACGCGCGGCTGATCCGGGGCAATCGAGGCGAGGACCTGCTTGGTTTCCACATCGCGCACGAGCACGGAAACCTCGCCACCCGTGCGCGGATCCTCCGCGAGGGCGCGGGCAAGCTCGGACACCTCGGCAGCAGAAGGAAGCGGTGCGGCGGGGCGCGCGGGAAGCGGCGAGTGGGCGGGAGCGATGGCGCTCGGCACCGGATAGGGCGCGGGGTAGACAGCGGGCGCAAAATCGAGCGGACCGGGAAGTACATCCGCCGCATCCGCAACCGCATAGCCTCCGGCTAAGGTAAACACCGCCGCCAAGGCAATAAATCTCTTCCCACGCACCCGGTCATTCTCGCACGGCCGAGCCGGCGAACAAAGCGGCTGCGCCGGCGCGCTGAGGAATCGTTGTGCCCGAACGGATGAAAAGCGGCACGCGAACGGCCATAATGGTGTGACGAAGCCAAAGAGGGCAATAATAGGACTTAGGGCGCATGCACACGCGAACCAAGGAGGCATACCAGCATGATGGAATTTGATGTGACCATCGAGATTCCGCGAGGAAACCGTAATAAGTACGAGGTGGACCACGAGGACGGGCGCATCCGCCTGGACCGGATGCTCTTCACTTCGACTCGCTATCCCGATGATTATGGATTCATCGACGACACGCTCGGCGAGGACGGCGATCCGCTGGACGCTCTGGTTTTGCTTGAAGAACCGACCTTCCCCGGGTGCGTCATTCGTTGCCGCGCCCTCGGGATGTTCCGTATGCGCGACGAAAAGGGCGGCGACGATAAGGTGCTCTGCGTGCCCGCCACCGATCAGCGCGCCTCCTGGCGTACAGAGATCGAGGATGTCTCCGAATTCCATCGCCTCGAAATCCAGCACTTCTTCGAGGTTTACAAGGACCTTGAGCCCGGCAAGTCCGTGGAGGGCGCGCACTGGGTGGGCCGCGAATCCGCTGAAGAGGAAATCCAAGCCTCTTACGATCGCGCTAAGGAGGCCGGTTACTACACCACCGAGCTCGGCAAGAAGCGCAACGCCAAGGCCAAGAACTAGCTTAGCGCGCGGGCGTCTGGCGAGAGCTAGCACGGTTGCGGCTCCCGAGCGGGCGCTCCGGGAATCGCCAGCCCGGCGGGCTGGGCTTTGCGGCCCGGCCCGAAGTACGCCAATAATTTAGTGCATAAAAGTGGGGTCTGAATCGCTTGGCGATTCAGACCCCTCGCGGTTTGCTCGAAGCTTTCAGCATTCAGCGCCTGCCCTCGTGCGCCGGCGCCCCTGACCGCGTAAAGTCCTACCGGCCGTGCCCAGCCGGCGGGAAACGACTTTTAGGGCAAAACCCGCAGGTAAACCGGATTACCCCAGACCGCGCGCTCCTGCGTTCCCATCGAGGGATTCCAGGCCGCGATATGCATTCCGTTGCCGGTGTACAGCCCCACGTGCCCGGGCCACCACAGCAAATCTCCCGGCTGTGCCTGGGAGGCGGGAACCTGCTTGTAGCCGCTCCAGAACTGGCCCACCGACTGGCCGGTGCGGCGCGGGGTGGTGTAACCGAACTGCTTAAAAACGTAGTACGTGAAGCCCACGCAGTCCCAACCGGTTTCCGGAGAAGCCTGGCCCCACACGTAAGGAACCTTGCCGTCGAACTGCCGCGCGAATGCCACGACCTGCTGGCGCAAAGCACTCGAGGACGCCGCCGGCTTCGGGGCCGGAGTCGGCTTGGGTGCAGGAGCGGGGGCCGGAGCCGGAGTGGGCTTGGGTGCAGGAGCGGGGGCCGGTGCAGGTGCAGGAGCCGGAGCAGGTGCGGGCGCCGGGGCAGGCGTGGTGCGGCCGGGAGCGGGAGACTCTTGCTGGCGCTGTTCGCGTGCCGCCTTCTCCGCTGCCGCCTGGCGCGCCTGTTCCTCGCGCTGAGCCCGAGCCTGCGCATTAGCTTCTGCCCGAGCCTGTGCTTCCGCCTCAGCCTTGGCCTTCGCCTCTGCTTCCTGCAGGATCCGCTGCCGTTCAGCTTCCGCCGCCTGGCGGGCCGCAGCTTCCTTCCCTTCTTGCTGCTGGCGTTCGAGCTCCGCCGTCGTACCCTTCTGGGCAGCCAAGCGGGTGAAGAGCTCCTCGCGCTCATCTTCAATGCCCGAAATCGTCGAATCGAGATTGGCGGCCGCGCTCTGCGCGTCATCGAGGGTGGACTCCGCCACCGCTGCCGCTTCGGCCTGCGCCTGCGCCTTCGCGTCCGCATCTCCCTGCAGAGTCTTCGCGATATCGCGCGAGGCCTGGAACGTCTGGAGCTTGCTATCCGTCTGCTGGCCTAGCACGTTGAAAGCGCGCTCGCGGTCCGCTGCATCTTTGAGTGAATCAGCACCCAGCAACGCCGTCGCACCGCCGAGGCTAGTCGAGCCATCGCGATACATGGCGGAAGAAATCTGGCCGAGATCGTCGAGCGCCTCATCGGCCTGCGCCTGGGCAATATTGGCCTGATCCTGCGCGTCCATCGCTTCGGTAATCGACGCCGCGAGATCCTGCTGCGCCAGCGTGGCCTCCGCCTGCTTCTTCGCCACGTCGGTGCGCGCCGACTCGGCTTCGGCGCCGAGCTGCGAAAGCTTAGATTCCAGGCCAGCAATAGAATTCGAGGTTTCATCCTCTGCGGCCTTGGCGGCAGCGACGTCGCGATCGTCCACCCCTCGCGGACCGTTCTCCGCGTAAGCGGACGGAACAAGAGACACAACCAAAGCCGCTGAAACCGCGGCTCCTATGAGCTTCCCTTTACGCAACTGCACGGCGCCTCCATAAAAAGTGAGCACCGACTAGAACAGTGCCCTGACGACGGTGTCACGGACGGCGTGTCGCCTTGACGTCCGTGACGCAACTGCTATGAAGCTACCCCACATTTGTAAAAAAAGGAACATTTTTTCCAAAACACTCACCTTTTTATCTTTACTCGTTTGTCACATTTTCCTCAGCAACCCCACCTTTTTCAAGTTTTTTCGGCGATGACGCCGCTCCGGCTTTCGCTAAAACACGCCACTTCTGCAAGAATTGGCCCATGGAAACAGCGGAATGGAGCCCCGATCCTCTGGGCGACGAGTATGAACAGGCACCGCTTGATCTAGGCGAAGATGACGAAGGTCCCGTGCGGGCAACCCTCATCCGCAAGAAGCCGGCACCTTCGGCCCCGAAATTTGCCTTCCTCGCCGTGCACGGCTGGAACGATTCTTTTATCCAGGTGGCCCTGGCGCAGGCGATTGAGCGGATGGGTGGCGCTTTTTACGCTATTGACCTGCGCAAATACGGCCGAAGCCTGGATCGCGAGCGGCAAACTCCCGGCTATATCACCGATATTCGCACCTACTTTGAAGATCTTGACGCCGCGGTCGCGGCGCTACGCGCAGAGATTGATGTGCCTCTTATTCTGTACGGTCACTCCACCGGCGGCCTGACCGCCTGCCTTTACGCCAACGCGCGGCCGGGAACCTTCGCTGGCCTGGTGCTCAATTCTCCCTGGCTGGATCTGCAGGGCAATGGAGTGGTGCGTGCGGTGGCGGCGCCCATTTCTGAAGTCCTGCGCCGCTACGCCCCTAAGCAACCCATTCCCCTCCCGGAGGCCGACTTTTATTCGCGCACCACCACCGCTTGGGCTCCGGCGGGAATGCGCTTCCCGCCGGGAGCCCTGGACCCGCACGATCCCTTCTGGAACGGCGGTTGGATCCCAGACTTCGATCAGCGCGTGAGCAACCCATTCCCAGTTCGCGGCGGCTGGCTGCGCGCGGTACTCGATGCCCAACAGCGAGTTGCCGCGGGTCTATCGATTGATGCGCCAATTCTTATGCTTACCTCGGCTCGCACGATTTTTTCAGCCAATTGGAGCGAGGAAATGCGCGCGGCGGATATCGTGCTTGACGTCCAGCAAATGTGGCAACGCGCGCCTTTCTTGGGTAGCCATGTCACCATTGCCAAGCTCGATGCCGCGATTCACGACGTCACCATGTCCCGCGCTCCCGTCCGCGAGCGCGCCTTCACCGAGATCGAGCGCTTCGTGAGCGCTTATGCCTGCCCGCTGTGGTTCGAGCACCGCGAATCGCGGGAAAGCATGGGTTGAACTAAAGATCGCCGAGGCGGCGCCCGTCAATGGTGCGCCACAGCTCCCAGCCATTGGCGTTCTCAACTCCGCCAATTACCTCGGCAGCCGCGGTGGGGTCGGTAAAGTTTCCGTGGCCCTCGACGCGTAGCACGCCCGGCCATTCCACCCGTCCACGAGCGTCAACTCCGCGCCGGCGGAACACCCAGCGCACTTCCACCGGGCCTGAACGGGCAATCTGCGCCAACCGCGCAATTGAGGTGGGATCGCTCGCGTTCCGCTTCGAAACCGGGGTGAAAATTCCAAATTCCGCCGCTATCGGCCCTTCGGCCAGTGCCGCGTGGCCCGCGCGCCGCTTGGTGCGCGACGGCGAAATACTATCCGCCCCGCGCGCCTGCTGGGCCTTTGGCTTCTCCCCTGCCGGAGAGCTAGGAGCTTCGGCCTTATTCGCTACGTCCGGCTTGTTCGGAACGGGCGCTTTTGCGGCAGAGTTCCGGATCGGGGCCGCCGGGGAGCTCAGCGGGGTCGAGGTGCTAGGTACCGCCGGGTTTTTTTGCGGCTCCGGAACATTCTGGGCCGCCGGGGTTTTTTGCGGCTCCGGAACATTCTGGGCCGCCGGGGCGCCCTGCGAAGCGGAAGTGCTCTGCGAAGCTGGAGCGTGGTGGCCGGCCGGGCCGCGATGCGCAGGCGCGTGCGCGGCCGATTCAGGGTGCCGCTTCGAGACATCGTGCGGGGACTGAGCCGCGCGCGGAGGCTGAGCCGCGTACGGCGGCGTCGCCCCGTGGGGCGCATCAGCCTTCGGTCCGCTGACCGCGCGGACGGGCGCTGGAGCGGTCAGGGCCCCGCGCGACGCCAGGTCATTAATTTCTTCGACGCTCAGAAGCGTTGAACCCGCGGATTCAAAAACGGATGCGTGAAGCACGCTCACTCCGCCGCCAGCCAGGGCCGTCACCGCGTTGCGCGCGTTCGGAGCAACATTAAGCGTGATCACGGTCAGCCGCGGCCCCGCCTGGGCCACAGGCGGATTCATGGCGCGGAACGCGTCCCATTCGCGAGTGAAATCAGTTTCGGTTCCCGAGTAGAGCCGCAGGATTTCCTGCCGGTCGAAGCGGCTGTGCCGACCCGACGCGGTCAAGGCCTCCATTAAAGAAACCGCGGAAAGATCTGCAAGTACGGCGACGGTGCAGACTTTCCCAGCCGCATCGAGCCCCACGAGCGTGCTCTTTGCGGCGGGGCGAGCCTCGGTTTCCGCTTCGCGGCCAAAATGGCGGCGCCGCCCGCGACGGGGCGAACGCTTCTCGGAGGCATCACGGGCGGAGATATCGGGACCGGGGGTATCAGGCTCAGATACCCACGCGACCGGAAAAAGCGGTGTGCGGATAATGTCTGTGGCATTTTCCCGGAGCGAGCGAAGGATGGTTTCAGCCAGTTCGCGGGGAATATCTTGATGCGGGGCGGCAGGCCTCAGATCGCCATTTTCCAGAGAAAAAACCGCCATAGCCGCCCTTCCGCGAGTACCCGTGTAACCCTGATTGCCATTCTATGGTGCCTACCTGAAAATAGCGCTCCCCCAACCGTATGAGGTACACCGTAGTTATCCAAATTTCCGCGCAAAAACTAACCGGGGAGTCCGCAAATGCGGGCTCCCCGGCTGTTGTATTCAGGATTGAAACCTAGACCGAAGTTTTGACCTACCTCGGCTTGAGCTCCGCCCTAGGCGGTCGCTCCAGCCGCTCCGTGCTCAGCGAGTGAGGACTCGTTGCGGACCGTGGCGCGGCCGACCTCCAGACGGGCGATCGGAACGCGGAACGGCGAGCAGGATACGTAGTCCACACCGCAGGCTTCAAAGAAGTGGATCGACTGCGGATCACCGCCATGCTCACCGCAAACGCCGGTCACGATATCCGGGCGACCCTTGTGGCCGCGCTCCACACCGATGCGAACCAGCTCGCCAACACCTTCCTGATCGATGGTGCCGAAGGGCGACTCTTGGAAGATGCCCTTGGTGATATAGAGCGGGATGAACTCGTGTTCGACGTCGTCACGCGAGAAGCCGAGCGTGGTCTGGGTCAGATCGTTGGTGCCGAAGCTGAAGAACTGCGCGTCCTTCGCGATCTTGTCCGCCACGATGGCCGCGCGCGGGAGCTCGATCATGGTGCCGACCGAGATTCCCAGCTCGCCGGCGGCCAGCTTATTTTCCTTCTCCACATCCGCAATAACCTCGCGTGCCTGATCGGCCACGATCTGGAGTTCCTTCTCGGAACCGACCAGCGGGATCATCACTTCCGGATGCGGGTTGAGGCCCTTGGCGCGTAGCTCGGCCGCAGCTTCCGCCACCGCTCGCACCTGAGTTTCCACAAAGCCCGGGATTTCAATGGAGAGGCGCACGCCGCGCAGGCCCAGCATCGGGTTTGCTTCGTGGCGCTCCTCCGCGGCTGCCAAGAGCTGGCGGCGCCGCTCGGATACCTTTTCGCCCTTCGCATCCGCCACCGCGATTTCCACCGAGAGTTTCGTCAGATCCGGGAGGAACTCGTGCAGCGGCGGGTCAATCAGACGCACCACCACGGGCAGGCCGTCCATCGCCTCGAAAATCCCCAGGAAGTCCGACTTCTGGAGCGGGCGCAGGGTGGCCAGAGCCGCCGCGCGCTCTTCGTCGTCCTCGGCCAGAATCACGTGCTCAACCAGCTCGCGGCGGTCACCGAGGAACATATGTTCGGTACGCACCAGACCGATACCGGTGGCGCCCATGGCGCGGGCCTTGGCCGCGTCCTCCGGGGTATCGGCATTTGCACGCACCTTCATGCGCGCAACCTCGTCCGATTCCGTGAGGATCTTGTGGACGGCGTTGACCAAGTCGCGAGCGTCGTCGTCGGTGGCGGCGGCGAGGCCGGCCTCCAAACCGGAAGAAACGTAAACCATCACCGGGGAATCCTCCACCGGTACCGCGCCCTCAAACACTTCGCCGGTGGTGCCGTCGATGGAGATGAGGTCGCCCTCGTGGAGCGTGCGGTGCTTCGACTTGATGAAGACGGTTCCGGAGGCCTCGTTGATCACGAGGTCTTCCGCGCCGACGACGGCGGTGCGCCCCATGCCGCGGGCCACTACGGCCGCGTGGGACGTCTTTCCACCGCGAGCGGTCAACACGCCCTGCGCGGCAACCATGCCCTCAAGATCGTCCGGGTTGGTTTCACGGCGAACCAGGATGACGCTCTCGCCCTCAGCAGCGTGCTTGGAGGCAGAGGCGTTATCGAAAACGATCTTGCCCACGGCCGCACCTGGGGAGGCCGGGGTGCCAATGCAGATCGGAGCCGCGATGCCTTCCCGCTTGAACTGCGGGAAGAGGAGCGAGGTGAGCTGAGCGCCGGTTACGCGGGTAATCGATTCCTTCTTGTCGATCAAGCCTTCTTCAACCAGCTGCACCGCCACGCGGAAGGCCGCGGCCGGGGTGCGCTTGCCGACGCGGGTCTGCAGCATCCACAGCTTGCCCTCCTGGATGGTGAACTCGATATCGCACAGATCCTTATAGTGCTGTTCAAGCTCACGCATAATGCCGACGAGCTGGTCGTACGCCGGCTTGTCGAAGTTTTCCAGATCCGAGAGCGGGTGCGTGTTGCGGATACCCGCAACAACGTCCTCGCCCTGGGCGTTGGGGAGGAAGTCGCCGTAGACGCCCGAGTGGCCGGTGGAAGGGTCGCGGGTGAAGCACACGCCGGTGGCGGAGGTTTCACCCAGGTTTCCGAAGACCATGGTCTGGATGTTGACGGCGGTTCCCAGATCATCCGGAATGTGCTCGCGACGGCGGTAGATCGTGGCGCGCTCGGTATTCCAGGACCGGAACACCGCGGTAATCGCCAGGTTCATCTGCGAGCGCGGATTCTGCGGGAAGTTACGCCCGGTGGTACGCCGCACGATGCCCTTGAAGATCGAGGTGAGTTCGCGCAGATCATTGGTGGTCATATCGAGGTCGCCGGAGTATCCGTGCGCCTGCTGCAAATCCGTGACTGCCTCAGCGAAAAGATCGCCGTCGATATCAAGCACCGTCTTGCCGAACATCTGAATGAGGCGGCGGTAGGAATCCCACGCGAAACGCTCATCGCCCGACTGCTTGGCTAGGCCCTGCACGGACTCGTCCGTCAGACCAATGTTGAGCACGGTGTCCATCATGCCCGGCATGGAGAACTTTGCGCCCGAACGCACCGAAAGCAGGAGCGGATCATCCGGATCGCCCAGCTTCTTGCCCATTTCCTTTTCGACGACGGCCAAGTTTTCGGTGACCTGATCCGCGAGCTCATCGGGCTCCAGACCGTTTTCCAAGTAGTAGCGGCACGCTTCCGTAGTAATTGTGAAACCCGGAGGGACGGGCATCCCCATTCCCACCATTTCCGCCAGGTTCGCACCCTTACCGCCGAGCAGGTCCTTCATGTCCTTATTACCCTCGGTAAAGGAGTAAACGTATTTCGTCATTCCCGCCTCCACGTCTGGCAACTTCATTATTGCCTTTGCGAAATTCAGTTTTAGCTTTCCGGCGCGCATCGTCACGCGCCCGGCGTTTCCACCATCACAAAGGCTAGCACTTGAATCCGATACAGAAGCTAGGACATTGGGAAACCGGCGTTATTTTCAGATTTCGTTCCGCTAATGCGGGGCGGCGCGGGTAGTGCGGGCCGGACCCGCCATTGCCGGCCCGCCCGGTTGCTCCAGACCGTCCACGCTAAAGCACACTCGACCCGCTCACGCGGTCTCGCCGCTTTTAATGCATTCCGGTGATATTTCCGTCCGCGTCTACGTCCACGTCAGCCGCGGACGGATGCTTCGGCAACCCGGGCATGAGCATAATTGACCCGGCAATCACCACCACGAATTCCCCACCCGAGGAGAGCCGCACCTCGCGCACCGGAATATCGAATCCTTCCGGGGCCCCGAGCACGCCGGCCTCGGCGGTAAAACTCGCCGGGGTTTTTGCGATGCACACAGGAAGGCGGCCGTAACCAGCGTTCTGCAACCGCTCGAGTTCCCTGCGCGCGGCGGGCTTGTAGCTCGCCCCCGCTCCGCCGTAAACACGCTTTACCACCGCGTTTACCTTGTTTTCGAGGGTCTCATCGTCCTCGTAGGTAAACGTTGTTTGCGAGGGGGTTTCCAGTGCGTCGACGACG
This sequence comes from Actinobaculum massiliense, assembly GCF_001457435.1. Lineage (GTDB taxonomy): Bacteria > Actinomycetota > Actinomycetes > Actinomycetales > Actinomycetaceae > Actinobaculum > Actinobaculum massiliense. The sequence continues at coordinate 889,161 of NZ_LN881717.1, forward strand.
CCGCGGGCCAGCTCAATCGCGCCTTCGCCGCCCAGCTCAAAATGATTGGCTGGGATAGCCCGGACGCCAAGTTCCGCCAGAGCCGATTGCACGGCGGCGATTTCCGCATCTGAATCCGATGCGAAGCGATTAATTGCCACCACTACGGACTGACCCCAAACATCCTGCATGTTGTGCACATGCCGCAGAAGGTTCGGAAGCCCGCGTTCGAGCGCCTGCAAATCCTCGGTCTCCAGATCCGCCAGCCCCATACCGCCGTGGTATTTAATGGCACGAATCGTCGCGACGCAGACAGCGGCGTCGGGCCGCAATCCGGTCTGGCGGCACTTAATATCGATGAATTTTTCCGCCCCAAGGTCCGCCCCGAAGCCGGCTTCGGTAACCGCGATCTCGCCAGTGGCAAGCGCCGCGCGGGTAGCCATCACCGAATTGCACCCGTGAGCGATATTGGCGAAGGGGCCACCGTGAATAAATGCGGGCGTTCCTTCCAGGGTCTGTACCAGATTCGGCGAAAATGCCTCCACCAGCAGGGCCAGCATGGCGCCGGTTGCTTCGACGTCGTTCGCGGTAAGCGGCTCGCCGTCCATATTTTTTGCCACCACAATCTGCCCAATGCGACGCCGCAGGTCCGCCAAATCTGCCGCCAAGCAGAAGGCGGCCATCACCTCGGAAGCGGCGGTGATATCAAACCCGGCCTCGCGCGGGATACCGTTTGTTTTCCCTCCCAGGCCGGTCACGATTTGCCGCAGCGTGCGGTCGTTGACGTCGAGTGCACGATGCACGTTCACGCTGCTCGGATCAATATTGTGCGTACCAAAGCGGGCCGCGGTTTCGGCGATAGCGGCAAGCAGATTTTGTGCCGCCGCAATTGCCGCGAAGTCACCGTTGAAATGCAAATTGATCTGCGTGGCGGGCACGACCCTTGCCTTCCCGCCGCCGATAGCGCCGCCCTTAATGCCGAAGACCGGGCCCAGCGACGGCTCGCGCAAAGCTAGCGTGGCGCGTTTTCCGATCCGGCGCAGGCCGTCCGCCAGGCCGATCGACGTCGTCGTCTTCCCCTCACCCGGAGGAGTGGGGTTGAGCGCGGTCACCAACACCAGTTTGCCGCGAGATCGCGAAGACTCCACCCACGCGCGATCCACCTTCGCGCGGTCGCGCCCGTAAGGAATAAAAGCTTCATCAGGCACGCCCGCCGCGCGGGCCACCTCGGCAATGGGTCGAATTTCGCTCATAGAAACGATTGTAGGCGAGGTGCGGGATGGATTGCCGCACCGCCTAACTGGAGCCTCAAATTCATTACAGTTTGCGCATTTCGATCAAGTTGTGGATTTTTATTGATCTTCTTGCGCGTTCTTTTTACATTGGAGGCACATTTCGTTTATGTAAGCAGTGTTGCTTGCATCCACTTCAACATCCCAGACGCGTTTCAGCCAAAGCCGACTGAAGCTCAATCACATTGAGGAGTTCATCATGGGTAGCATCAGCTCTCCACGCGCCACTACTCAAAAACCAACTAACTACCGTTGGGTGGTCATGGGCGCGGTGTTCTTCACCTACTTGGTTTGCATGGCCGATAGATCCAACATCGGCACTCTTCTTCCGTTCATCCGCGAAGACTTCCACATTACAGCTACCGAAGCTGGCGCGATCTCTTCGTTCTTCTTCCTGGGTTATGCCATTTCGCAGATCCCAGCCGGACTCTTCATGGAGAAAGTCGGTACTCGGCGATTGGTTACCATGGCCGTCGGGCTCTTCTCCCTCATCACATTCCTCATGGGCTATCCCACGACGGCAGCAGCGATGATCATCATGCGACTCCTGTTGGGACTGTGCGAAGGCCCCACCCCGATCGGCATGACAACCACGATCAATAATTGGTTCCCACCAAAAGAAAAGGGAACCGCCACAGGTCTCTACATTGCGTCCACCCAGGTTGCCCCGATGATTATTCCGCCAATCGTGGTTGTCCTGGCGACCAATTGGGGATGGCGGCACGTTTTCTGGGTCCTCGGAGTCTTTGGCATCGTGGTGGCCGTGCTTTGGCACATTTTGGTGCGAAGCCACCCACACGAGTCGAAGTGGGTGAATGAAGCTGAAATCCGCTACATTCGCTCCGGGGAAAAGATTGACGCGAAGCCTCGAGTTGAACCGCGTTGGATGGCCTCCGTTGACAAGGGTATCCGGATGAAGAACTTCGCGCCCTTGGATTCCAACGCCAAGGTCCTGAAGTCTTGGGACATCTGGGGCGATATGCTCGCTTACTTCTTCATGAATAACGTCCTGTACGGCATGCTCACTTGGATTCCGGCTTACCTGCTCAACGCCCGTGGCTACGACGCAATGGGCATGGGATTCATGGCCGCAGCCGCTCCCGCTGGAGGTGTACTTGGCGCCATGTGCGGCGGATGGGTGTCTGACAAGATCTTCTTCGGCCGTCGCAAGCCGACCATGATCTTGACCGCTTTCCTAACCGCCGTTATGTTCGTTGTTGTTCTCACGGTTCCGAACAACACCGCTCTTCTGGCAACCGTCCTGGTCCTTACCGGTTTCTGCCTCAACCTAGGGTGGCCGATGTTCACGTCTTACGCCATGAACGTGACAACCACGGATACCTATCCCTTCGCAATTTCCATCATCAACACCGGTGGAAACCTTGGCGGGTTCTTCGCTCCGCTAATCATCGGTATGCTCCTTGACCGCACCGGCGGAAATTACAATGTCGCATTCAGCTACTTCGTAGTTGTGCTGGTCATCGCGCTGGTTCTCCTGCTTACCATCCGCGAACGCAACCAAACGAACGACGGCGTCGTTGAAGCCGCGATTACCGCGGACACCGAGTAGGTGAGAACAGTGACGGGAAATGTCAGATCTGCCGTCGTCGCAGACGATTTGACCGGGGCAACAACTACCGCAGCTTTACTCGCCGCGCGAGGCGTAAACAATGTTGTGGTCGTGGGTGAGGATCTCTCCCAGGTTCCCGATTCATCGGATGCGGTGCTCCGCTCAACCGACTCGCGCACGATTCCTCCCTATGAGGCACAAACTCGGGTTCGGAAAGCGACTCAGGCCCTTCTAGACATAGGGTGCACACATTTCTCTAAGCGTACAGACACCACGATGCGCGGAGGAATCGGCTACGAAATCGATGCGATGCTGGACGTTCTCGGCGAGGAATACACGGCAGTCATTGTGCCGGCTATGCCTCCCTCACGCCACATTGTAGTGGGCGGTTTTTCGCTCATCGATTCGGTGTTGCTCTCTCGCACCGGCGTCGCAAACGATATCCTCAATCCCGTGCGCGAGTCGTATTTACCACGGCTCCTCAACGGGCAACTTCGCCAACCGCTCTCGCTTATCTCATTGGAGACAATCATAGATTCGAAGGAAGCGGTCAAGGCGCGGTTGCGGGAGGCCAAAGAAAATGGCTTCCGAGCCATTCTGTGCGATGCAGTATCGAACGAGGACGTGCAGCTGATTGCGGCAGCAGTTACCGAATTGGGTTGGAAGGTTCTCTGCGTAGACCCAGGTCCTTTCACCACCGAGTACGCCATATCCCAGGGAATCGCCACCACCCGCCAATCTGAGAAATCAGCATTGCGCGCCGACTCCTTAGCAACCGACAACGGCACCGTTTTCGTTGTGGCCGGATCGGCAACGGAAGTGACGCGCAATCAGCTTCGTAACCTCGCCGCGGTAGATGGCACCGTCGTTGTCCAAGCAAGCTCTGAGGCTCTGATTGACAACAAGGCAGACGAACAAATCGAGAGCGCACGGGCGCAGCTTTCCAAAGCGTACGCGAAAGGCGAACCACGCGTGGTTGTAATAACTCTCGACACCACCGTTCACGGGATCGATATTGATATCACGGAAATGGAGCTTCGCAAAAACCTCATTTCTGGGCAAGGGTCCCGGAATCTGGCAAAGAACCTCGGCAAGGTTGCCCGGCAACTTCTCGAGGATCACTGTGCCCGGGTAGCTGGGCTATACGTCACCGGCGGAGACACTCTCATCAATACCTGCGAAGCCAATGAGGTTGCGGGAATTGCTCTAGAGGGATACGTGATCGCGCAATCGGATCAAGGCAGAATTGTGGGAGGGCCGTTTGACGGCCTACCCATTGTGTCTAAGGGAGGACTCACAGGAAACGAACTAACCGCCGTCCACATTGTTAATAGACTCTTCGACGAAAGGCACATTCATGACTGACACTAATATCCGCCCAATTACCGCCATTACTCTGGGAGACCCCGCTGGTGTGGGACCCGAGATCGTGGTTGGCACAATGGAAACGCCCGCGATCTACGAGATTGCTCGCCCGTTCGTGATCGGAAACCGCAAGGCGCTCGAGAAGGCAGCGAAGCTCCTCGGCAAGGAAATCGTGATCAACGAAATCTCGGAACCCGAGGAAGCGAAGTTTGAATTCGGCACCGTTGATTTGCTCGATACTGGTGTCGAGTCCGATGCCGAGATTGAGTACGGTTCGATTCAGCTTCCTGCTCAGCGCCAGGCCTACTCGTATCTACAGAAGGCAATCGAACTTGGTAACGAAGGCCGTCTGCACGCTGTGTCTACCGCTCCTACTCAAAAAGAGGGTATGAAAGCCGCGGGCGTAAAGTACCCCGGGCAAACGGAAATTTTCGAAAAGATGACGAATTCTCCGTATGCCTTGACCATGTTCCACGTGCACAAGTTGCGGGTATTCTTCCTTTCGCGGCACGTCTCCATGGAAGATGCCGTGAAATATGTGACTAAGGATCACGTACTCGATTTCCTCCGCAATATTGATAAGGAACTGCAGGTTCTTGGCTTTGACAATCCTTCTATTGCCGTCGCGGGCCTCAACCCCCACAATGGCGACAATGGAATGTTCGGGCGCGAGGAAATTGAGGAGATCGAACCCGCCGTCGAACAAGCTAAGTCTGAAGGAATCAATGCTCGCGGCCCCTTCCCGGGCGATTCAATCTTCGCTTTTGCACTCGACGGTCGTCACGATGCAATTCTTTCGCTGTACCACGATCAAGGGCATATCGCCTGCAAGACCCTGGACTTTGAGAAGGCTATTACCCTCACTTTGGGCTTGCCCTTTATGAGGTCTTCTGTTGATCACGGAACCGCCTACGATATTGCAGGCAAGGGAGTTGCGCAGCACGGGTCGATGGTAGAGGCAACTCGCGTATGCGCCGAGTGGGGTCTTAAGCTCCTGCGCGGAAGGGAACGCCGCGAGCGCTAAGCGTCCGGCGGTACGGGCATAACAGGCTTCGCCCCCTCGCGCGGGTACCTGGACACTCTCTCAAGCGTCCAGGTACCCGCTTTTATTTACTTTCGCCGATACTGTTAAGGAACATTTCCAACTAAGCAGAAAACCCGAGGGATCTCATGGCAACTGAGCGACGAGCCCAAAACCGAAGCGTGGTCGAGCGGCGCGCGGCAATCCTCAATATTTTAGAGAGAGCGCCTGAACGGACCTTAGAGAACGAAGCCCTCGCGCGATTCCTCAATGTTTCAGCGGCTACTATCCGCCGAGATGTGGCGAGCCTCGAAGAAGAACATCTAGTCGTAAGATCCCACGGTCACGTTCATCTCTTTAGCTCCCCGACTGCCAAGATCTCGAAGGTAAAGAACGAACATATCTCACAAAAACGAGCGATAGCCTCCCGCGCAATTAGGTTTTTACGTGACGAATCGCTCCTTATTCTCGATGCAGGGACGACGGCGGAGCAGGTAGCAATCGCTCTAGACAATAAATTCCATCTCACCGTTTTCACTAACGGCATCCGTCCAATGCACGAACTGGCTAACCAGGCAAATGTACAAACAATTGTTTTGGGCGGAGCCCTGCATCCGACAACCGACATGATTTGCGGACCCGCCGCGGAGCAGATGTTGCAGAATGTACGGGGGGACTACGCCTTCCTAGGAGCTCAGAATCTAAACGCCGAACGGGGGATTGCTTCGCTCAGCTTCGAGCAGGCTCGCTTGAAATCGCTCATGATGCAGCATGCCGAACGGGTTTTCATTCTGGCTGATGCTTCAAAATTCCGCGAACCAGTGGAGCAGTTTTGGTCCCCATTCCCACCTGAATGGACGCTTATCACAACTAGCGAAGCTTCGCTTCACACGTTGCAACACATGCGAAACTCGGGCGCCACAGAGGTGATCGTCGTCGATTAGCGGGTGAAATCGCCCCCGGTGATGATGAGATACCTCCGCGCGTTTGCGATATTTGGTTTCGCCCCAATCTAAAAAAACTAGATAAAACTTCCGGGTTCCCCCGCGGTGATAGCAAGGGAACCCGGAAGGAGGTCGACCGATTATTTAGTGCAGAGTTTCGGCCGCCAGCTCAAGATTCTTTAGGTAGCCTTCCGGAGTCCACGCGGAACGCCCAATAAATAGACCACCAACGCCCTCGATTCCGAGGATGTCCTTGATGTTGTCGTGATTGACGGATCCCCCGTAGAGAATCGCCTGAACACGGCCCACGTAGCGGTCAGCTAGCACGGAAAATGTGCGGGCCAGATCTTCGCGCTCGGGCGGACGCCCATGCTCGCCAATTGCCCAAATCGGTTCATAGGCGAGGATCACCCGTGACGTGTCAACTACACCGTCGAGCGCCGCGTCGATCTGAGAGGTAATAAACTCCACCGTCTCCCCAGCTTCGAAAACCTCCGCAGATTCTCCGAAACACACGAGCGGGATAAGGCCTTCGCGCAATGCTGCTTTCACCTTCAGGTTCACGGTCTCATCGGTTTCACCAAAGTACTGCCGGCGCTCGGAGTGACCCATCTCAATGATCTTTGCTCCGGCGTCTTTAGCTTGCACCATCGAGACTTCGCCGGTCCACGCGCCCTTTTCCTCCCAATGCGCATTTTGCGCACCCACTATAACGGGCGACGAATCAGTGAGAATCCCAGCCGCCACATCGATCGCGGTAAAGGAGGGGATGATAAACGGCTGGATCCCCGCCTCCACAATCGGAGCAAGATCGGCATCGTGAAGCTTTTGCGCATAATCAGCGGCAAAGGCCCGCGTTCCGTTCATTTTCCAGCTGGTTCCAACCCATAGCATGGCGCTACTCCTCCAAGGATCCGTCGTAGGCGCAGATGGCGTCCACGTTCGCCTTCGAATGTGAAGCCGGATCGAATTCGTAATTGAAGAATTCCGAAGCGAGGCGCTTAGCGAGTTCCGGCCCAATCACGCGCTGGCCCATGGCAAGGATCTGCGCGTTATTGGATAGAACCAGACGTTCCACCGAATAGGAATCATGGGCCACCGAGGCGCGGATTCCCTTTACCTTGCAGGCTGACATCGCCACGCCCATTCCGGTTCCGCAGATGAAGATTCCGCGGTCGGCATCCCCGCGCGCGATGATTTCCGCACCGTGTGTGGCGAGATTGGGGTAGAGTTCAGCCTCATCGCCGTCGTTCAGCCCGACGTCGATGATCTCGTCAATGCGATCATCTCCCTCGAGCATCTCTTTGATCATATTTTTATATCCGTAGCCAGCAGAATCGCCAACCAATACAACCCGGTATCCCATTGGTCTCCCTTTCTATGTACACCAATTTCAAGTACATCAAATCCGTTCACGCACCGTCTTTGCGTCAGACTCAGCTACCGTTCGAATCTCAACACCCGAAACGCTCACTACCAGCCTATTATCTCGGCGCGTTTCTCCGACTTTTCGCGCACATGCGCACTTTAGCGGTTGGAGTGGTCAATTTACCCGAGTGCTTCACCCGCCTTCGTCATCAGCAGAGCAAAGGACACCGCGCCCGGATCCGGGTAACCCAGCGAGGCATCCCCGTGAGTCTTTGCCCGGCCCTTCGTAGCGACGATATCCTTCGTTGCCTCGGCTTGCTTGGTTGCAACTTCCGCTGCCTTTCGCCAAGCGTCGCCAAGCGATGCTCCGCCCTGTAACTTTTCTTCAAGCGCCTTGGCAAACGGTTCGGTGGCATCCACCATCGTCTTTTGGCCTACCTGCGCTCCGCCCTGCTCTGCAACGTGCCTCGCGCCCGCCGCAACGGCGGTGCCGAGTGCCTTATCGTCGCACGCCTTCGCGTCGTCGAGTTTCTTCCCGACGGCGCGGATCGCCTCGCCCCACAGAGCTCCAGAGGTTCCGCCAGCCCCCTCGGCCCATGCCTTACCGGTTTCATCAAGCAATGTTCGTGCGCCACAGCCCGCCTCGACCGCACGCCGTGCCGCATCCCGTGCCGCCACCGAGCCAAGCACCATGCCCTGCCCGTGATCACCGTCGCCCGCGATGGAATCAAGTTTTCCAAGATCCTGTTCAGCAGCGATTGCAGTTTGTGCCAGTACCTCAATTATCTTGCCAATCTTCGCGGCCTGCTTCGCGGAATCTTCGCTTCCTGGCTTAAGCACGCTCTCCTCGTCGGACACCACCGCACACGTACGCCGCTCCTGCGCACCAACGTTGCCGGTCCGCAAAGCTGGTGTATCCGCGGGCGCGAGCCAGTAGCGCTCAAGTTCGTCGTCGAGAAAGGCGATCGACAGAGAGGCTCCCGCCATATCGAGGGAAGTCACCTGCTCATCAACGAGCGATGCCACCACCTCAACGTCCCGACTTTCAAGGCTTTTGAGCACCGAGCCGAAGAATACGAAGAGTTCCTCGTACTTTGTGGCCCCGAGTCCGTTCACGACGACGCAGATCCGGCCGCGGTAACCATCCTCCGTCCGTTCCGGTTCCTCCTCCATAATTCGAGAAACCAGCAACTCAGCGAGCTCATCTGCGGTCATATGCTCGTGCTCGGAAATTCCCGGTTCACCGTGGATTCCCAATCCGAGCGCGATCCTACCCGACGGCACGGTGAAGAGAGGCTCAGCGGATCCGGGCAAGGTGCAACCCGTGAAGGCAACCCCGAGGGTGCGAACCGAATCATTGGCATGCCAAGCGATTTCCTCCGCTTTATCGAGACTTGCACCCTCCGCAACCGCAGCACCCGTCACCTTGACAACGAAGACGTCGCCGCCGATTCCTCGCCTCTCACGATGCTTATCAGCTGGTGCGGAAGCGATGTCATCAGTAATGGTGACGATTCGAACGTCCAGACCGTAGTCTTCACGCAGGTCTTTCGCCGCAGCTCCGAAATGCAACACATCCCCGGCATAGTTTCCGAAGACGATCAGCACTCCGCCGCCGTTATCGGCTGCTCTAGAAACGGATACCACTTGGGATTCTGAGGGTGAAGCAAACACATTTCCACACACGGTACCGTGCGCCATGCCCGGCCCAGTCCATCCGGAAAATGCCGGATAGTGGCCCGAACCGCCTCCAATGACGAGGGCAACTTCGCCGTCCGGGCTCGCGGTAGAGCGGACAACACCTCCATGCACCGGCATCACGTACTGGGGATACGCGGCCGCGAAGCCCTCCACAGCATCCGCCGCAAACCGTTTCGGATCATTGAAAATATATGTCATGTCTGCTCCATTGCATTTCTATTTTCGGGGTTACACGAAATCTGCTGGTTAGTTAAGTAGGAACCTGGAAACGGTACGCGCTCTAGGCCGCATCTCCCTCATCGCGACGAACCGCGGCGCTACCGGAATCCGTAAGCTTCTCGCGGCGCTTTTCATCTTCTGCCACCTGCTTCCTCACACGTGACGTTAGCGCTAGGGCCATTAAACCAGCGATGATGACAGATGAGCCAAAGAAGATCGTCGACGCAAAGAGGTTCCCACCGGTTGCATCCTGTAGCCAGCCTCCAATGTACGGACCAAGCATTCCACCAAGATTCCCGATCCCATTGATAATTCCGTATCCCGCGCCAATCGCAGCTGGCGGAAGCATAATGGAATTAATGGTCCAGTACGGGGAGAAGAAGGAAAGCTGGCACGCGGTTGCCAACGCGTAAAGCGCCACCACGAGCCAACGTTGCTCTGAAGTAACAAACGAGGAGCAAGCCAGCACAATTCCCCCGAGAATTAGCGGAACAGCAACTCGAATCGTGTACTGCTTATCCCGGTCAGATGCCCGGCCGTTGTACCAGATTGCAATCGCAGCGCAGATCGGAGGGATTGCCGATACTAGTCCTACCGTGAGGCTGCCGGTGAAAGACTGCTTGAGAAGGGTTGGAAGCCAAATCTGCAGACCATAGAAGCCCAGCCATACAAACATTCCGAGGAACGCGAGGTACCAAACATAGGGATTTCGGACAGCCACACGCCAATCCGACTCCACTGGCTTATCGCGACCATCGAGAACCTGGAGGGCGCGGATCTCATCCTTTTCGCTCTGGTCAATCCAGCGAGCGTGCTCGGGGTTATCGGCAGCGAAGTACCACCAGAGCCCTACTCCAATAACCAGCGGCAACGCTCCCTGAATAATGAACAGTTCGCGCCAGTTTCCGTACATCAGGATCAAACCCGCGAATGGGCCGGTGATAACCGTCGCGATCGGATTATGCATGATAAAGAGTGAGAAAGCTCTTCCGCGTTCCTCCTTTGAGAACCACCGACTAATCAACACCATCAACGCGGGCTGAACTCCGCCCTCAAAAACCCCTAGCACAAAGCGGGCGGTACAAAGCTGGGCGTACGACTGTACAAATCCGGCTGCAACAGCAGTCACGCCCCAACCGATCATGAGCCAGAAAACAACCGTGCGCGCACTATATTTCTGTGCCAAGTAGCCGCCAGGGACCTGGAGAACCAGGTAACCAATAAAGAAAATACCGGCGGCGAAACCGGCTTGCCCGGCATCCATATTGAGGGTTTCTCGGATACCCTCCATTCCGAAACCAATGTTTACTCGATCTATATACGCAATGATGTAGATCGTAATAATAATGGGAATGAGGATTTTCCAGCGCCGCTTAGGGGATTTTGGAATTTCAATCTTCTCGTTAAGCCCGCTAGTCATTGTTCTCCTCCAAGGCATAGACGCGAGCGGGCCCACCATCGGATCCCTTGATCTTCAATGGTGCCGCAAAAAATAGGAACCGTTCTTTGTTTAACGCCTCAAGGCCGCTGAGGTACTCCACCTGCACAACCCCTTGAGTCAGCAGGACCATATGGCACGCCCAATCCTCAACACTTTCCTCGCTCGGTTCAAACTCGGGATCATAATCCTCACGTATTCCGCGATCCTGTGGAAAATCAAAAGCAACTGCCTTAATTTTCTTTTCCAGTAGGAACTGCGCGCCAGACTTCGTTACCCAGGGAGATAACGTCCAGTATTTTTCATCCGTGGTGGGATGGCGCAACGCCTGATTACTCCGCAGAAGCACAATGTCCCCTTCGCGGAGATGCCCCCCGCGATCAGCAAGAATCTCGCGCGTGATCGGTGCGTTATCCCCTAGATCGCTGACATCGATTAAGGATGCTTCCCCCGCGAAGCGTCGGATATCCATCTGCTCAATGGTCTCCATGCTCCTATCGACGTGCTGCGGAGCATCACAATGCGAAAAATTGTGAGCTCCGTAGCTTTGCAGAACGGTTGACCTAAAACTAAATTCTGGTTTCGGAATCTCTTTAAATCCGAACTCTGGCTTAAAACGCCAATGTGGCTCAATCAGCATCGATAAATCCACTACCCGATATTGGTCAAAAAACTTCATTTTTCCTCCCCTAAAGCTTGGAAACCCATTGTTCGCACGCGTCAAAGACACGCGCCAAACCCCTGATTTCCGCTCCCGAAGATCGAGTGGAACGGATAAAATCGCGAAGACTCGCCGAATTGCCGTATGGACTTTGCGTTAGAACGCCACCACTGGCAACGCCGCAACTCCGCGACGCATATACGCTCTCCCCTCACGCATCTTTGCGGAATATATACATGATATATCCTATAGGATATTTCACAAAGCAACTTCTCGATTTAACTAACCCGCGCGAGGCGAGCCGTTGACTCGAAACTCACCGCCCCGAGAGTGACCGACCCAAGACCTGGGCAAGATGATCCTCCAGGGCACGCTCAGCCTCCGTTACGGCGCCGAATTCAAATGCCTGCAGAATTTCAGCATTTTCTCCTAAAGCATCCGGCCCATCGGAAGTGCCCGTCCCGAGGGCTTGTCGCATCCGATGAACCTGAAACGAAAGCGCATCTACCGAAGCGCTTATATAGGGATTACCCGCGTACCGAAGGATTATTTCATGAAAGTTCCAATCGGCTACAAAGTATGAACGAAGCTCTCCAAATCGTAATGAACCATCAGCAATTTCAAGATTTCGAACCGCCCAACGGTGTTTCTCCATAGCTGCGCGAAGCTCCGGAACCACCTTGGCCTTCTGCGCGTATGCTCGACGCACAGCTACGCCTTCCAGAATGATCCGAACCTCAATCAGATCGTGCATTTGCTCGTTTGTAAACGGCGGAGCCACCCGGTTTCCCCTGCGCGCCATCCGTTCGACTAAGCCAGTTTTTTCAAGCTCTACCAGCGCCTCTCGAATAGGCGTCTGAGAAATCCCAAACTCACGCGCTAATTGGTCAATTTTCAGAAGGTCATCGGGCCCATACAGGCCTCCTAAGAGACGATCGAGGATGCGCTCATACACATCGTCGCGAAGAGCAGAGCGCTTCCAAAATTCTCCATCCGCACCTCTATCTACTTTCAATACAGCAATCGGCGCCCGCCATATCCTTTCACATTAAAAGGAAGTGCCAGAGATGAGAAGGCGCGCGTTCCTGGCACTGCTACCAAGAACGCGCGCCATCGCCGCCTATTTACTACTTGGAAACTTCCTTACCGAGTCCAGCGGCAAGATCCTTTTCGTACTGCTCTAGGTAGCTCGAGAAGTCATCTCCGAAAAGCGGGTCAACCTGCATGTAGTTAGAGGACATGTACTCCTTGAATGCATCGGTCTCGATGTACTTCTTCGAGGCATCAATCCAATACTGACGCGCCTCATCGCTGATCTCACCAGGGGCGAAGATACCGCGGAACTGCGAGAATGTAACATTCACGCCTTGTTCAACCGAAGTCTCAATATCAGATACCTCGGGATACTCAAGCCGCTCCGCCGATAGAACGCACAGCGCCTTCAGATTCCCAGCCTCGAGCTGACCAGCAACCTCTGACGGGTTAGACAAGCCCGCATCGATGTGCCCACCGAGTAGCGCGGTGATAACCTCGCCACCGGACTCATACGGAACGCGGTTGAACGTGACTCCCTGATCCTTCTCGATCAGGCCAAATTGAATTGCATCATTGCCTGTCACGCCCCCTGAAACGCCGACCTGAACGTCCGAGCGGGACTTTGCTTCAGTCACTACGTCCATGCACGAGCTGTACTTCGATTCCTTCGGAACAATCATGACGGAAGGATCCTGGCCGACCTTCATGATCGGGGTGAAGGTACGCCAGCTAAACGGAACATCCTCGGTAATAGCGAGATTGATAAGTGCGGTTTCTGAGGCGACCAGCCGACTGGAATCACCCTTGCTGGACACGAAAGATCCATATCCTACAGCCCCGCCGCCGCCCGCCTTATTCTCCACGCTAATCGTCGTTCCGGTGATGGGTTCCAGACCGGAGGCAACGGCGCGGCCGAACATATCTGATCCACCGCCAGGACCCATGGGAACCATCATTGTAATTTTATCGCCGGGGTAAAAATTTCCGTCGGCATCGACGTTACCCTTGTTTCCTCCGTTACAGCCGCTGAGGGCCAAACCGGCCGCCAAAACCGATCCTGCAATTGCGACCAATTTATTGCGCTTCATAACATCTCCTTTGATGATTTTGAGCTGAATATTTTTGTTTTGCCGGCACGCTATTCGCGCCGAGATTCACCCACACCCTGGCCGTCAGGCTCCGAACGTGGATTATTCACTGTCGTTTTATCTGAGGCATCACTTTCGCGAGCCTGCTCCGCCAAAACCAACTGTGGCTCGTCGGCGTTCTCCACCACCGCGGAACTACCATCCTCGTCAGAAGAAGTCCGTAGTTCTTCGGAAGTAGCCATAATGTTCTCTTCCACATGCTCCTTGCCGCGCGCCGTGAACCGGCGAACCAGCCGGGGAACCAACATAAGTGCGGCGGTGGCAAGCAGAATTACCACAGCGATTGGGGATCGGATAATTACCGTGAGGTCTCCGAAAGCGAAAGCCGAAGTCTGCACCAAATAACGCTCGAACATCGGGCCGAGCACGAGCCCCAGGATGAGCGGCGCCGTCGGATAATTGAACTTCTTGACGAAGAAGCCAGCCACCCCAGCGATGAAAACAACCGTCAGAGCGAAGACGTCATTCGCGACCGCATAAGCCCCAATAACACTGAAGAACAGGATGATGGGGTAGAGGTACGAGTAGTTCAGGCGAAGGACCTGCGCAAAAACCGGCGCCAGCGGCAGATTAAGGCAGAGAAGAATCACGTTGCCGATGAAGAAAGAGGTGAGCAAGCCCCACACGAGCGACGGTTGGTTTTCGAAAAGCAACGGCCCCGGCTGAATCCCATACATCACGAATGCACCCAGGAGCACGGCCGTGGTTGAACCACCCGGCACACCTAGCGTCAGCGTTGGAATAAAGTTCGCATTCGCCGCCGCATTATTAGCTGATTCCGCAGCGGCAACACCTTCAATCGCTCCCTTTCCGAAATTCTTCCGGTTCTTGGAGATCTGACTCTCGGCCGAATATGAAACCAGGGATCCGAGAGTAGAGCCCGCACCGGGCAAGCATCCCAGCAAGAACCCGAAGATAGTTCCGCGCCCGATGGCTGGCAGTGACTGCTTGACGTCCTTGCCGCGAATGACCGTATCCTTCATTCGAACTCGAATTGGCTTCACATTGCCCTGTCCGATCTGGCTCACGACTTCACCAATCGCGAAGACGCCAATCATCACGACCACAAAGTCGATTCCGGCAAGCAAGTCAATACTCCCGAAGGTAAACCGCGAACTGGCGAAGCCCGCAGACATGCCCACCGTCGATAGGAATATTCCCAGACCTGCCATAATCAAGCCTCGGGCGAGATTCTGACCAGCAAACGAGATAATCGTGAGTAGACCCATGATCATTATTGCCAGCATTTCCACTGGCCCGAATGTCACAGTGAGAGCGGCGATCGGCGTCGCGATCAAGCAGAGAATAAGGAGCGAAACGATCGCAGCGATAAACGATCCGATCGCAGCAATTGCAAGTGCTTTTCCAGCCTGTCCCTTCCTCGCCAGTGCATATCCATCGACTACCGTTGCCACCGCATTAGCATCTCCGGGAGTGGCAATGAGAACCGCGGCTATTGTTCCGCCGTACTGGCAACCGTAGTAAATACCAGCCAGCATAATGAGCGCAGTCACCGGTTCCATCGTGAGCGTTAGCGGAATCATGATCGCCACGCCCGTCGTCGCTCCAAGTCCCGGCAACATTCCGATAACGGTTCCGAGCAGAACACCAATAAAGCACCACAATAAATTGTCTGGTGTGAATGAGGTTGCAAAACCTATCGCAAGATTTTCTAGCATCTGAACTCCTAAATCAGACCCAGAGTGCCGCTAGGAAGCGGAACATTCAGGAGGACGATAAATACCACGTAGCCCATCAAGAAAACACAACCCGCCTCGAGCAAGCCCTGCCACCATTTCTTACGTTCCACGAACGTCACTAGCACAAAGACCATGACGACGAGCGACAACAACAACCCGATGAATCGGGTGAGCACAACCGCCGCGAGAAGTACGCCAAAAACGGCAAGTACCGCACCCGTGCGAGTTTGGGACTCGCTACCATCCTCCGCGTCGAGCACATCCTGCTCGCCATCAGCTTTAGCCTCACCCACAGGATGGGCCTTTTTTTCTTCCTTGTAGCTCTTCCACATATCCCACAAGGTGGCAAGGACGATCACTCCTCCTGCAAGTCCAGGAACCAGACCTGGCCCAACCTCGCCATTCTCCTCAAAGAATCCGTATCCGAATGCCATAACAAACACGCAAATGCCGATTCCGAGAAGAACAAAATGGGCTATCCACTGCCCTGGATCGCGCTTCACCACGCTTTTTTCGAGCGCTGGCTGTTCAGCTTTCTTTGGCTGGACAGCCTGACTCTTCGAACTTTGCATAAAAGCCCCCATACGCTTCATTGCGTAACGTTTTTACCAGCGGAAAGCCACTGTTAATTACCTGCTTCATCCATATGCGCCACCGAGAAAATGCGGTGCGATGAGTTTTTGATAAGCGAGTGGCCTCTTCGCCCTCACTTCCAAGGTGACCACGCTGGCACCTTCTTCCGAATCGACCGTTCTGGCCGAGCGGGAGGTTGGTAGCCTCGCTCGTACAGGCTCAGCACGTAGCAGGCTACCTATCCCCGACAACTCTTAGTGCCTTATTCACGCCTCCATATTCTGTTTTCCGAGTCCCACACCAATATCAAAAGCACGTTGTGAAGGTCCAAGAGACGCCTTGTTCTGGCCCACAATCTCATATGCCGTACCATGCGCCGGCGTACACAACGGCACCGGCAAACCGCCCTGCACCGTCACGCCCTGATCAAATCCCATCGTCTTCAATGCAATCTGACCCTGATCGTGATACATCGTCACGACGCCGTCATACCCACCGTTCTTCGCACGCATAAACATCGTGTCCGGCGGGAATGGACCACTAACATCAATATCTTCGTACTGAGCGAGGCGCACGCCAGGTTCAATATGGTCAATTTCTTCTCGCCCGAACTGTCCATTCTCCCCACCGTGGGGGTTCAAAGCACACACTCCAATGCGCGGCTTCTCAACGCCAATACCCTTAATCGTCTCGTTGAGGAGCACAATCGCGTCATAAACACCCTTGGCACTAATCCGGGCCGCAACATCCTTGATGCCGATATGAGAAGTCACTCGAGACGTCGTCAACCCCGGAATGAAATTCAACTCGGAAGTAAAGCCGTGGTAATCCAACTCCTTGGCAAACCACCGCAACTCATCTTCCTCATCCATCCCCGCATCATGCAACGCAGTCTTATTCAACGGAGTGAAGAGAATTGCGTTTGTCTTCCCTTCCTTGTATAGCCGTATGGCCTTGAGAAGATCTGCCTTTACACGCTGACCGCCCGCCAACGACGGCACGCCGCGCTCAACCACCTGATCGGGAAGATCAGAATCAATTAGGCGAACCTCCCCCGGCACACACTCCTTGCTATACGGGAAAGAAACCCCCGCCTCCTGCGAGTACCGCTCAACCTCAGCCTTGCTAGCTATCAGCTGGATATTCGCCTTTTGCCGATTCTCTTCCTTCGCGCACAACTTCACGGCAAGCTCGGGACCAATACCCGAAAGATCACCCAAGGTAACAGTCAAATTTGGAACAGCCATTGTTCGCCCTTTCTAAAAAACATCTAAAGCGCACTCGCTATACCGAGATGAATCACGACCACGAAATTTCCCCACTTATCTCAATGCTGACGAAAGCACCTCCCGAATGTAGTCACGATTCATCGCGCCGACGCCTAGCCAGTCAGATCCGTAATGCTCCACCTGGAAGACCCCCGAATACCCGAGACGAACTGCCTCACGAATCACCGTTCGGTAGTTGATGATTCCGAATTTCAGGGGGATCGGTGCGGACATGTAGGAGCCGGTAGCCGGATCCTCATCGCGCAAGTAGTTCTTGATATGCCAGAAGTTTGAATAAGGAAGTACCCGCGAATACATTTCCTCTCCCCTGGGCATCGGGCGATGCAACCGCACCAAATTCCCGATATCAGGATTCAAACCAACGTTTGCCCTATCCACGTCCTCGACGAAGTGGACCGCTTCGTCGGGTGTGCCAATGAACGTGTCTTCATACATTTCAAGGCTCAGAGAGACACCCAGTGATGCGCCATGATCCGCCAACTCACGAACTCGTTCAATGGCTAGACCACGCAACTCCGGATCATCGACATGCCCTGGCTCCAACCAGAACCACAGTGCCTTCTCTTGCGCCGGAGTAAGCGCCTGCATGAACCCAATATCCACAATTTCCGCGCCCAATTCCGCAGCACGCTCAATGGTTCGGTGAACGAAATCAAGATTCCTCTCACCATTTTCAACATCCACAATCGACCGACGACCAATGGAAATAGCGGGACATTCCAGATCCATTTCCTGTGCAAGATTCTTGAACTCAGCGAATCGCGTCTCGGACAGATTTGCTAGCTCGATCCAATCATCAATTGGATCATAGGCAGTGAAACCTAAATCTACGATCTGCTGAAAGCATTCTCGCCACTCAGAAATATCTGCATCGTTCATCTTAACCCCATCGTGGGTTCGATTCCCGAAGTTCATTTTCGCGGCAATAGGCCAATTCTCTGCCGTATACATTAATACTCCTTCGCGCGCCATTGCGGAATGAGTCCATAATATATCCTATACGATTTATCGCAAGGGTTTTTCTAATTACGACTCTTTTAAATCGGAAAGACCTACTGCCGCGCTCTTATCGACCGGAGAGCGACCGTTCGAGAACTTTCCCAAGGTGCGCAGAGAGCGCCTCGACGACGGCGCCTTCATCCTTCTCCTGATATGCCCTCACGATCTCGGCGTGCTCGCGCAAAGCATCGGGCCCATCCGAACTTCCCGTCCCCAACGTTTGCCGCATCCGATGCACCTGGAAAGAAAGTGCATCAACTGAAGAGCGCAAATATGGATTACCGGAATGACGAAGAATTACTTCATGAAAAGTCCAATCGGCCTCGAAATAGGAACGAAGCTGACTAAGTTCAAAGGGCCCTTCTGAAGCCTCAAGAAAACTCACGGCGGCCTGCTGTTTCTGTAGCGCTTCGCGTAATTCCGGGACCAATAACTCTCGGCATTCAAAAGCTTTCCGGGCGGCCGCGGTCTCAAGCAGAATCCGCACCTCTACCAGATCCTCCATCTGCTTACTAGTTAGAGGAGCGGCGGCACGATAGCCCCGGCGCGCAGCACGCTCAACCAGCCCAGTTTTCTCCAGTTCAACCAATGCCTCTCGAATAGGGGTCTGCGAAACCTCGAACTCCCTGGCTAGTTGGTCGATGGTAAGGGGATCGCCCGGGCTGTACATTCCGCCCAGAAGCCGGTCGAGAATTTGCACATAGACATCATCCCGTAAAGCCGAGCGTTTGCCGGGCTTTCTTGTTGGTAGTTCTTTGGCAAACAGGTCCATCTTTACCGCGTTCTCTGGAAAAGTTTCTTTAGAAGGATTTTACCGACTGAACGCGCACGCGCTCGGGACCGATATCAGCCGGCGGGCGTAGTTCCTGAACGCCTGAACGCGTACGCCACCCAATGCAGCTACGCTGTTATCTCACATTCCATTGAAGTAGGCTCCGATCCAACCCCGGCACCGGTCCCATAGCGTCCTCATAGTCGGCAATATCGGTCAGAGCCTTTTCGTAGTCGGCGTCGTCAAAGTAACGCAGCACGCGGGCGGGTACGCCTACCACGATTGCGTTGGCCGGGACGTCGCGCATAACAACCGCTCCCGCACCAACGATCGAGTTCTCACCAATCTGCACGCCCGGCCCAATGGTCGCACTGGCTCCGATCCAGGCTCCGTCACCGACGGTAATTGGCAAGCCGTACTCGAGCCCCGAATTGCGCGTGAGTGGATGGATGGGGTGCGACGCCGTCGTGAACGTGACGTTCGGTCCCACGAGCACTTGGTTACCGAGCCGAATTGGGGCGACGTCCAGGAAAGTCGCTCCCGAGTTCACGAAGCAGTTTTCGCCAATGAGCACGTTCGCGCCATAGTCGCAAGAAACCGGCGGAACAATCGTCGCCGAAGCCGGAAAATTCCCGAAAAGCTTCTCTGCCACCGCGTGTATGTCGGCGTTGCGATGAGAGGCCATCGCATTCATTTTTTCCTGGTACGGCAAATGCTCCTCGCGGACCGCATTAAGATACGGGTCATTCGCAACGTACAGCTTGCCGCTTGTCATTCGCTTCCACGTTTCGGAGGGCGTTGCGCCGTCCACGATCGGATTCACTTGATCTTCGTGCTCACTTGCCATACCTGCAATAATCTCATACCAGGAACGCAACGACGCAATCGGGAGAGCATTTATGAGTAGCGAGCACGTACCCACCGCCGGAACCTCCGCGACCATTTCCGCCGCGGGTTACCAGGCCAAAGTTTTTAGCGTGGGCGCCACCCTGCACAGTCTCACTTTTCAGGGCGCGGACCTCGTCTCATCCTGGGACCCCACCTCCCCGCGCCCGGCTTTTCAGGGAGCGGTGCTCGTCCCCTGGCCCAACCGTCTGGCGGGCGGAAAATACGAGTTCGACGACGAGGTCTACCAGGCCGCAATTAATGAGCCGGAACTAAACAACGCGCTCCACGGTTTAGCGTGCTGGCTCGATTGGGAGCTTTCCGACGTCGCCGCCGACGACGCCCCACCCGTAACAGAAAGCGATTCGGACGGGCGGGCCAGCATGGTTTGGCGAACCCGTATCCCGGCCCAACCGGGATACCCCAGCGCCTTGGCCGTTGAAACCCGCTACGAGCTCGGGGAGAACGGCCTTCTGTGGACGGTGACGACGACGAATATCGGGACTCGACCAGCCCCTTACGGAACGGGAATCCATCCGTATCTTTGCGCTCCCGAAGGAATCGCGGACGATTGGCAGCTGGAACTACCCGCAACCGAAGTGATTGAGGCGAGCACGGATCAGATGTTGCCGGTTGCCTCGCACGGCATCGACTCGTGGAATGACGGCGAATTTGATTACCGCAACCCGCGCCTCATCGGGAGCGCCAAAGTCGATCACGCCTTTACGGGACTGCGGGCTGGAAAGGACGGCTTTGCCCACGCGCGAATCACCGACGGTTCAGGCCGGGGCGCGGAGCTGATCTGGGACCCGCAAACTTTGCCGTGGGTCCAGGTATTTACGGCCGATATTGGAAAACCTCCTTTCCCGGACCGCACGGGTATCGCCATCGAACCGATGACTTGCCCCGCCAATGCATTTAATTCCGGAACCGGCCTGCTCCGCCTCGAGCCCGGGGAGAGCCACCAGGCCTGGTGGCGTATCGCGGCGATTTAGATCCTGTGTCCGCGGTTGCTTTAGGCCACGGGTGTAGGCGCATAAAAGCCTGCCGCGCGGCCACCTAGCCGAAGGAAAAGTCCGAGGTAAGGGCCTAGTCAAAAGAAATAGGTATTCCGCGCTCGTTCCAGATCTCGGGATTCGCGAAAATCCTTGCGAAACCGGCGAGGCACGCGCCCCGCGCGGAGGCCGAATCACCGTATGTTGACGTCGTGACCTCGACGTTCTCCCAACGCCGCCCGAGTACTCTGTACTCGATTTCGGCATTCATAATTACCTCAAGGCGGTCGTAGAGCCGGCCAAAGTTACCGCCGAGCACCACAAGTTCAAGGTCGAGCAAATTCAGAACATTCGCGATAGCGGTTCCCAGCGCCGTTGCACAGGCGTCAATTGAAGCCCGAGCACCGGAATCTCCCGCATCAAAAAGCTCCGCGATTCTTTCGAGCGGAATATCGAGACGGTAACCCGCATTGCGGATAATTGAATCGGCGCCGGCATACTGCTCCAAGCAACCGTTTGAGCCGCACCGGCACTTTGGCCCCGAACGATCCACACACATATGCCCAATCTCGCCGGCCCAGCCGTGGTCGCCGGCAAAGAGCTGACCATCGAAAACAATGGCGGCGCCAACCCCGACCTCCGCAGAAATGTAGAGGAAATTATCGACTCCTGCTCGCGCTCCCGGATCATCGTAAAGAACCGAATATGCCGCGGCATCAGCTTCATTCATCACCCGGAAACGCGCAGGGTCAAAATCGGGGAAATCGAAATAAGGTAATGCGTCGACATTCGACCACCCGAGGTTAGGCGCGGTGATAATCGTGTGCGAGTCTGCGGATATAAGGCCAGGGACGCAGAGCACCGTCTCCAGGAGGTTCGAATACATCGGCAATTCGCCCGCAGCTTTGGCGACTAATTCACCCACCCGGGAAAGGACTTTTTTTGGATCCGATCGCCGCGAATCCATGCGAATGATTTCCTCTCCCAGGGCTGCCCCCGTCACGTCGAGGGCGTAGATCGCGACGTATTCGAGGTTTATTTCCGCCGCCAAAATTACGTGTTGATACTCGCGCGCCACCAGTGGCGCGGCCGGCCTTCCCACCGCGGGGCGCACGGGATCTAACTCGTCGATAAGCCTCGCGTTAATGAGCTCGTCCACCAGGCGGGAAACAGTAGCGCGGGTGAGCCCTGTCTGCGTGGCAAGTTTCGCCCGCGATGGCCCCTCTTTTGCCCCCAAAATCGCACCGAGGACCAAACTCAGATTTTCTTGCCGAATCGAGGTGGAATTTTTCCCAGCCTTCATAGCAACTCGTCCCTCCCTCGACTTCACCATCACTGTTAGGCTCGCCGTGCGATCACCCTAAAGAGCGCACTTTGCATGATCATAAAACATAAACCTACAGCGTTGAAAATCTCGGCCAAAGGCATTAGTTTTACTTAAGAACAAACACGTCGGGCACAAAGGAGCGCCTCAATGTCACTCGTCGCCGGTATCGATTCGTCTACCCAGTCAACCAAAATCGTCATTATCGATTCAGCCACTGGAAACATTGTCCGCGCGGGGCGCGCCAAGCATCCCGCCGGCACTGAGATCCACCCCAACGAGTGGTTCCGCGCCTTTGAGCAAGCTGCCGAAGAAGCCGGCGGCCTGGAGGACGTCGTCGCACTCGCCGTCGGCGGACAACAGCACGGAATGGTGCTCCTTGACGAATCCGGAGAAATGATCCGCCCCGCACAACTGTGGAACGACACCAAATCCGCGGGCGCAGCACGCGAGCTCACCGAAGAACTGGGCCCCGAATTCTGGGCCACCGCTACCGGTTCGGTGCCCGTCGCCTCCCTCACCGTCACGAAATTGCGCTGGATTGCGGATAATGAGCCGGAAAACGCCGCGCGCATTGCCGCAGTCTGTCTCCCCCACGACTGGCTGACGTGGAAGATCTCCGGATCGCGCGATATTCGCGATCTCGCCACCGACCGCTCGGACGCCTCGGGTACCGGATACGTCGACTGCACCGACGACTCTTACCGCTACGACATTATTTCCCACGCACTGCGGATCTCCGAGGAGGCTGCGCGCGCAATTGTTTTCCCACGGATTGCAAAGCCGTACGAAGCAGTGGGCCGCGCGGATTCCCGCTGGGGCGGGGGACTTCTGGGGCCCGGCGCCGGGGATAACGCCGGAGCCGCCCTCGGTTTGAACCTCCAGCCCGGTCAAGCCTCCATTTCGATCGGCACCTCCGGCGTCGTCGCGGCAATTTCTGATCACCCCATCCAGGATGCCGTTTCCGGAGTGACGGGCTTTTCGGATGCGAACGGACAGTGGCTACCGCTTGCCTGCACCCTCAACGGCTCTCTGATTCAGGACTATTTCTGCCGCATCCTCGGGGTGGACTTTGCCGAACTGGCAGAGCTGGCCCAAAAGGCCGAACCCGGCGCGGGCGGAATGACGCTTGTACCCTATTTCAGTGGGGAACGCACCCCAAACCTTCCCGACGCTACGGCCAGTATTTCCGGGATGACGCCCGCCGCCATGACGCGCGGGAATTTCGCGCGCCTCGCGTACGAGGGTCTGGCCTGCCTCATGCGCGGGGCATTGGAGGCGCTCCGCGCTGGCGGAATCGATATTGATCGTGCCATGGTTATCGGAGGAGCCACGAAATCTGGTGCACTGAGTCAAATCCTGGCAGATGTCCTGGAGACCCCTCTGGACATACCTCAGCCGGGCGAATACGTTGCCAAAGGCGCCGCGCGCCAAGCGGCCTTGGTGGCGGGGCTCGCCGTCGACGCCGAAGGATGGGAGCCGGAAATCGTCAAAAGCGTCGCTCCGGGAGAGGCCAATCCGGCCTGGGAACGCTACCGCGAAATCGCCAAAAAATTGTAAATTCGGCCCTCAGTTTACGACATCTAAAACCGCGAGTTTTCGCCCGAAAGTCCCCTTAATTATCGGCATTAGTGAGCGCTTGGCCACGAAATAAACTAATCCCGATTAAGTTATTTTGGCCTCATATAATCTCCAAGTCATGAGCGGTGGTAAAGACATAAACCACCCATGATGAGGGGTATCGATGACTAATCAGCCAAACACCCAAGTTAGAACGCACGAGGTTCCGTCGGTCGATCTACTCGCCGAACGCGCCCAAACGGCATTGCATGAATTCTCTCCGTTCAACCAGCAGTCGATCAATAAGATCGTCCACGCCATGGCACTGGCGGGCGTTGAGAACCACATGCACCTGGCGCGCCTCGCGGTAGAGGAAACCGGACGCGGCCTTTTCGAAGACAAGTGCATCAAGAATCTGTTCTCCACCGAGTACGTGTGGAACTCCATCAAGTACGACCGCACCGTTGGCGTCATTAAAGAAGACACCCAGCGCGGCATTACCGAAATTGCGGAGCCGGTCGGCGTCGTCGCCGGCGTTACCCCGGTAACCAACCCCACCTCCACGGTGATGTTCAAGTCGCTCATCTCGATTATGACGCGCAACCCCATCGTGTTCGCCTTCCACCCCAGCGCGCAGGAATCTTCCGCGGCCGCCGCAAAAATCATGTACGACGCCGCCGTTGCCGCCGGTGCACCCGAGCACTGCATTCAGTGGATTGAGGAACCGTCCATGGAGAAAACCTCCGCGCTCCTGAACCACCCGCTCATTTCTCTCACCCTGGCCACCGGCGGAGCCGGAATGGTGAAGTCCGCGTACTCCACCGGCAAGCCGGCCCTCGGCGTCGGCCCCGGAAACGTGCCGGTCTACATCGAAAAGACGGCCAAGATCGAGCGCACCGTCAACGACCTGCTGCTTTCGAAGACTTTCGACAACGGCATGATTTGCGCCTCGGAACAGGCGCTCTTGATCGACGACGTGATTGCCGACGAGGTAATCGCAGAGTTCGAGCGCATGGGCGCGCACGTCATTACCGACGCCGAACGCCCCAAGCTCGAGGCTTATATGGTCAATGAAAAGGGCGGAATTGTCTCCACGCTGGTGGGGCAAAGCGCCATGTCGATTGCCAAGGGCGCCGGCCTGGATCTGCCCGAAGGAACCAAGTTGCTGCTCGTCCCAATTGAGGGGGTTGGCCCCGATCACCCGTTCTCGCAGGAAAAGCTCTGCCCGGTGCTCGGATTCATGCGCGTCTCCGGTAAGGAAGAAGGCTTCCTGCGGGCGCGCGACATGCTGAACTTCGGCGGGCTCGGCCACACCGCGGTAATCCACACCTCGGACAAGCTCATTGAGCGCGAGTTCGGGCTTTCCATGAATGCCTGCCGCATTATCGTCAATTCGCCGTCGGCCATTGGCGGCATTGGCGACGTCTACAACGGCCTCATTCCCTCGCTCACGCTCGGATGCGGCTCCTACGGACGCAACTCCGTCTCGCATAACGTGTCCGCCATCGACCTAATCAATATTAAGAGCTCTGCCGAAAGGCGTAACAATATGCAGTGGTTCAAGGTACCACCCAAGACGTACTTCGAGCGCTTCTCGGTGCAGTATCTGCAGAAGATGCCCGCGGTCGAGCGCGTTTTTATCGTGACCGACCCGGGAATGGTCAAGCACGGCTACGTGGACGTGCTCATTCAGCACCTCAAGCAGCGCAAGAACGACATTTCGTGGACCATTTTCTCCGATGTAGAGCCCAACCCCACCTCTAATACGGTTTTCACGGGCACCAAGCAGATGGAGGACTTCAAGCCGGACTGCATTATTGCCCTCGGCGGCGGTTCGCCCATGGACGCGGCCAAGGTGATGTGGCTCTTCTACGAAGATTCCGAGGCTTCTTACTTCGGCATGAAGCAGAAGTTTATGGATATTCGTAAGAGAACTTATCGTTTCCCGAAGCTGGGCGCGAAGGCCCGGTTCGTGGCGATCCCGACGACGTCCGGTACCGGTTCGGAGTGCACACCGTTCGCGGTGATTACCGATTCCGAGACTCACGTGAAGTACCCGCTGGCCGATTACGCGATCACCCCGGACGTGGCAATTGTGGACGCCCAGTTCGTCGATTCGGTGCCTACCCGCACCGCGGTTGATTCCGGCCTGGACGCGCTGACCCATAGCATCGAGTCCTACATCTCCACCATGGCCTCCGATTACACCCGCGGCCTTTCGGTTCGCGCCGCGCAGCTCATTTTCGAGAACTTGCGCGCCGCGGTGCTCGACGGCGATCTGGACGCGAAGGAAAAGATGCACAACGCCTCGGCAATGGCGGGTATGGCATTCGCCAATGCGTTCCTGGGAATTGTGCACTCGCTTTCGCACAAGTGCGGGGCTGAGTTCAATCTGGCGCACGGCCGCACCAACGCGATCTTCCTCCCGCACGTGATTCGCTACAACGCCACCCGGCCCTACAAGCACGCCATGTTCCCGAAGTACGAATCCTTCCGGGCAGATAAGGACCTGGCCGATTTCGCTCGCTACATGGGCTTCCCCGCCTCCACTACCGAGGAAGGCGTGGAATCCATGATTCGCGAGGTCACCAAGTTGGCTGAAGACCTGGGCGTGAAGATGTCGCTGAAGGAAAATGGGGTGACCCGTGAACACCTGGATCGCACCATTGACGGCCTGGCATACCTCGCCTTTGAGGATCAGTGCACGCCCGCCAACCCGGTGCAGCCGCTGGTTTCCGATCTCAAGCGCCTGATTTTGGATGCCTACGAGGGCGAACTCGGTTACTGCGAGAAGAACCTGGAGCCGAGCGCCTGGGAGGCCAACCTGGCGGCAGGTGACGCGATGCGCGGGGTTTCCGAGCCGGACCGCGCGGTGCTCGACGCCGCTGGCCATCCGCTTGACGTACACGCCGAGGCCGCCGAGCGCCCCTCGGAGATTATCGGCATTGCCGCGGCGCAGGCCGCAGTGGGCGCGCCCGGGGATCACAAGCATGTTCCTTCCGGCCTGCCGGTGGTGCTCTCGGCTGAGCTCAACGACACCGCGGTAGATCCGCAACACGCCAATCACGACCGCAGCGAGACCGGTGAAGGCGAGCTCAGCGAGGACTACAGCGAGGATTACCGCGAAGAGCGGGCCCGCGAGCGCGGCCGCGAGGAACTTCCCACCGAACCGCTTCCGAATGTCGATTCGGCGCCGCGCGGCCGGGTGCCGGCGGATTATCGCGATAATCACCCCGACGAGCACGGTCTGATCTCGGGCACCGCGGCTGAGGATGCGCCCGAGGGTGGCGTCCACGCCGGCGAGGCGCCGGAGGTCGAGACTTCCGCGCCGGCCAAGAAGCCCGCGCGGAAGAACTCAAAAAAGTCAGCCGACGCTGAGTAAATCCGAGCGCTCATAAGGTGGCCGCCGCAGGGATTCCTGCGGCGGCCACCTTTTTCCTGATTTGGCTGGGACTAAAGCGACCTCTTACCAGCCGCGCTCGGCTAGGCGGTGCGGCGCGGGCAGTTCACTGACGTTGATTCCTACCATCGCTTCGCCCAGATCCCGCGAGACCTCGGCGAGCACCGCTGGATCATTGAAGTTTTCTACCGCGCGAACGATTGCCTTTGCCCGCTTCTCGGGTTGCGCGGACTTGAAAATGCCCGAGCCGACGAATACGCCGTCGGCGCCCATCTGCATCACCAATGCGGCGTCGGCAGGAGTGGAAACACCACCCGCAACGAGCACCGGAACCGGGAGATTTCCGTTTTCCGCCACGTACCGGACCAGTTCGTAAGAAGCACCGAGGTTCTTGGCTTCGGCGAACAGTTCCTCGGCATCAATGGCGGTAACGCGCGCGATTTCTTCGCGGATTTTGCGCAGATGCTTGACGGCTTCAGAAATATCTCCCGTGCCAGCCTCACCCTTGGAGCGAACCATTGCTGCCCCCTCGGCCACGCGGCGCAGCGCCTCCCCCAGGTTGGTGGCGCCGCATACAAACGGCACCTCGAAATCCCACTTATTGACGTGGTGCGCGTAGTCCGCCGGGCTCAAAACCTCGGATTCATCGACAAAATCAATGCCGATTTCCTGCAAGATTTGCGCCTCCACAAAATGCCCGATTCGCGCCTTCGCCATGACCGGAATATTGACTTCTTCGATAATCGATTCAATAAGGTCCGGATCGGACATACGGGCGATTCCACCCTGCGCGCGGATGTCCGCGGGGACGCGTTCGAGGGCCATCACCGCACTGGCTCCGGCGTCTTCGGCAATACGCGCCTGCTCGGGGGTGACGACGTCCATGATCACGCCGCCCTTGAACTGCTCCGCGAGCTGCCCCTTAGCAATCGCCCGCTCCAATAGATTCTGTGTTTCGTTTGCCATGCCGAATACCGTAAGCACGGAACTGGACTATTCCTAGATCCGCTTTGCGTGTTTCTAATTAGACCACTTGGGCCAGCGCGAGGCAGAATAGAACCATGCCTCGCACCCCGCGCCCCGCTTCCGATAATTCCGACCTTTCGGCGAGGGTCGACGGCGCGTTGCTCAGCCCCACCGGATTCCGTGTAAATCGCGGGCTCCCAATTTCCCTGCCAGTGCAAATTTCCGAGGCGCTACGCGGTTATATTATCGACGGCGCCTATAGCCCCGGCGATAAATTACCGAGCACGCGAAGCCTCGCGCAGCATCTGGGCGTTTCGCGCGGAACAGTGGTTACGGCTTATGACCAGCTCATTGGCGAGGGCTATTTGGTGGCCGCGGAAGGATCCGGGACGGTGGTCAATCCGGAACTGGCGCGGGTGCGAAGCGGGCGCGCCAGCATGAGGCAACCCAGGCAGATCTCTGGAGACCGATCCGAAGCCCCTGACAGGACGGTTTTCGGCCGCGGCGCTCCCAAGGTAAACCAGGAACGCATCGAAATGTTTGATTTCACTCCTGCCGCGAACTCGACCGGAAAACTCGCGGATTCGGAGTGGAGGGCCGCCTGGAATAAGGCACTGGCAACGGCGTCGTCGAATAACCCGCAAGGTGCCCCCGAACTATGCCGCGAAATTGCCGACCACCTGCGCCATATGCGCGGGCTCGAGGTG
Source organism: Actinobaculum massiliense (assembly GCF_001457435.1). Lineage (GTDB taxonomy): Bacteria > Actinomycetota > Actinomycetes > Actinomycetales > Actinomycetaceae > Actinobaculum > Actinobaculum massiliense. Next base: position 918,072 of record NZ_LN881717.1, read on the forward strand.
GCGCCAGAAAACATTGTGATCACCGCCGGGGCGCGTGACGGGCTTACGCTGCTACTTTCCGCTCTGCGCTCCGACGGCGAATCGCGAGCGCAAGATGGCGGTGTGGCAGCGGAACAAGCTGGCGGTATGGGGGCACGAGCTAGCGGCACGACGCAAGCACTCCGCGTGGGAGTGGAATCGCCCGGCTACCCGAGCCTGCGGAAAATTGTGCCCGCTCTGGGCCATGAGCTGGCCGATATTCCCGCTGATGCGGGTGGGATTGACCCTACGGCTCTACCCGCGGAGGGCAAAGCAGACGGCTTGGACGCGCTACTGGTTACGCCTTCGCATCAATATCCGAATGGTGGCTCGCTTTCGGCGGGCCGGCGCGGGGAACTCATCGCCTGGGCGCGGGCGAGCGGTGCACTGCTGGTGGAGGATGATTTTCAGGCCGAGCTTCGCTATCGCGGCATGCCTCTGCCGGTACTCGCATCTTTGGATCCTCAACGCTGCGTGCTCCTCGGGTCTTTTTCCGCTACCATTTCGCCCGCGCTTGCCTGCGGCTATATCGTTGCGCCCGCGCCGCTCGTAGCCCAGCTCGTGGCACGGCGGAAGATTTTTGGACAGCCCGTCAATGCCATTACCCAGCAGGCACTCGCCGGTTACCTAGCGCGCGGGGCGGTGCGCCGCCGCGTTGAGAAATTGCGCCGCGTTTATCGCCGGCGCCGCGAGGCGCTCATCGCGGCGCTCACTGCCCTGCCCGGGGTATCCATCGGCCCGATCGACGGCGGAATCCTCGCCGCAATTTATACTGAAACTCCAGCGGAGCAGATCGTCGCCGCGGCCGCGCGCCGCGGAATTCGTCTCACCGCCCTCGCTGACTACTGGGGCGGCGCTAGTGCCGCCCACGCCCGGAACGGCATCGTGATCAATTTTGGCGCGGGGACGGGCGCGGGATTCGCGGAAGCCCTTGAGGTCCTCACAAGCGCATTGCAACAATAACCGTTCAGGACGTCGCTGCTATAGACGCACCTGCTAGCGCGGTCCAGACCTACCTTCCGAATATCCGCGTAAGGCAATCGGAGTCTTAATAAAACGCCGAGCCCGGATATCGCAATAATACACATCCGGGCCCGGGTTTACTTCACTACGGAAATATCTGTAGCGCTATTTGGCTACGCGCTTTTACCTACTTCCTCTTATTGCTCACCACGTCGAATGCAACCGCGAGGATAACAACGAGGCCCTTGATTGCCTGCTGCCACGCGGAGTCGACGTTGAGGATGGACAGGCCCATATTGAGCACGCCCATAATAAGAGCACCAATAATGGCGCCAGAAATCTTGCCTCGACCACCGGTAACGGCAACGCCACCTATGAAGGCCGCGGCGATCGCGTCCATCTCATACGCATTGCCGGCGGTTGCCACCGCGGCGCCAGCGCGGGAGGTGGTGACGATGCCCGCGAGAGCGGCCAAAACACCCATATTCACGAAAACCATGAAGTCCACGCGGCGGGTATTTACGCCAGAAAGCCGAGCCGCCTCGAGGTTGCCGCCGACCGCGTACACGTGCCGTCCGAAGGTGGTGCGGTTGAGGACGAACGAGTACACCAGCACCAGCACGCCCACAATGATCAGGATGATCGGGGTGCCGCCCGCGGAAAGCGAGAGAATGTAGGTTACCAGCGCGAGGCCGGCCACGAGTAGCACATTGCGCAGGATGAAGGATCCCTGGGGCTCCACCGAGCGCCCGGCCTTCACCGCCTTACGCCGCTTGTTGAAGGCACTCCAGAGCATGCCTGCAATGGCAAAGCCGCCAATCCACAGCGTTACCGCGTCGCAGTCGTGGAGGTATCCGAGGAAGTTCGGCACCGATCCATTCGCGATCTTGACGAAGCCTCCCGGCAAACCGGAGATTGTCTGCTCCACCAGCACGATCGCCAGGCCACGGAAAATCAGCATTCCGCCCAGAGTCACGATGAAGGCGGGGATTCCCACGTAAGCAACCCAGAAGCCCTGCCAGCAACCGATCACCACGCCGATGAGCAAACCCACCAGAGCCGCCATGTACCACGGGAAGTTCATGTCGGACATCAGTAATGCGACGATGCCGCCTACGAATGCCACGACCGAACCAACCGAGAGGTCAATGTGTCGAGCTATGATCACGATTGTCATGCCAATGGCGAGGATGAATACGTAGGCGTTCTGCTGCACCAGGCTCGCTACGTTATTCGGGGCTAGGAGGAGGCCGCCGGTGGCAATTTGGAAGAAGATAACGATGGCTACGAGCGCGAGCAGAATGCCGTACTGACGCAGGTTCGGACCGCGTCGCTTCGCCTTGCCACCCGGCCCCCCGGTACCGCCTGCTACCCCGCCCTTGGGGGTGGAAATCTTCGGCGTGGCGGTTGCCGCCGCCTGGGCCGCCGCGCCACCTTCCGGCGTTGCGTTTTCTCCGGCCGCGTGGGCACCGCTCACGCTCTTATTCACGTTTCCGCTCATGCCACTTTTCCTTCCGTTTTATCGCCGGCCATGTATTCCATGAGCCCTTCCTGGCTGGCTTCCTTGCCATTGAAACAGCCGGTGATACGGCCTTCGTTGAGTGTGTAGATTCGGTCGCAAATTCCGAGGAGTTCGGGAAGCTCCGAGGAGATAACCAGCACTCCCTTCCCAGAATCAGCGAGTTCGTTGATGATCTGATAGATCTCGTACTTCGCGCCGACGTCGATGCCGCGCGTGGGTTCGTCGAGGATGAGGAGCTCAGGCTCCGTGTACATCCACTTCGCGAGCACTACCTTCTGCTGGTTTCCGCCCGAGAGCGAGGAAACTAGTGTTGCCGTGCTCGCCGTCTTGATGCGGAGGTCACCGCGGTATTTTTCGACGACGTCGCCCTCCGCGCCTTCATCGATTACGCCGCCGCGAACCAGTTTCTTCAAACCGGCCGAGGTGATATTCGTCTGCACATCCTGGATCAGGTTCAGTCCCAGACCTTTTCGGTCTTCGGGCACATAGGCGAGCCCGGCGGAAACCGCCTTCTGGACAGAGGAGGTATCAACCTCCTTGCCGTGCATCTTCACCTTCCCCGAGATGTTGTAGCCGTAGGACTTTCCGAACACACTCATGGCGAGTTCGGTTCGCCCGGCGCCCATCAGCCCCGCGATACCAACGATCTCGCCCGCGCGAACGTTGATCGACGCACCCTTAACCAACTGCCGCTCGGTATCCACCGGGTGGAAAACGTTCCAATCCTCCACCTCGAAAAGCACGTCCCCAGCGTTGGACTCATGCTCCGGGTATCGGTTTGACAGCTCGCGACCCACCATGTGACGAATGATGTCCTGCTCGGAAATCGCTTCCTCACCCTTCATTGGGTAGGTGCCAACCGTCTGGCCGTCACGAATAATCGTCACCTGGTCAGAGATCTCCGAAATCTCATTGAGCTTGTGCGAAATGATCACCTGGGTCACCTCGCGCCCCTGGAGCTTACGCATCAGCTCGAGCAAATGCTCGGAATCGTCGTCGTTCAGGGCTGCGGTCGGCTCGTCGAGGATGAGGAGCTTGACGTCCTTGGACAGCGCTTTCGCGATTTCCACGAGTTGTTGCTTGCCGACGCCGAGGTCCATGACCAGCGTATTGGGGTCGACGTCGAGGCCAACTTCCGCCAGGAGCAGGCGGGCACGATCATTGGTCTCATCCCAATCGATAATCCCGTGCTTCTGGATTTCGGAGCCAAGGAAAATGTTTTCCGCCACCGAGAGGAACGGTGACAGCGCAAGTTCCTGGTGGATAATAACAATTCCAGCTTTTTCAGAATCCTTGATATTGCGGAAAGTGACTTTCTCGCCCTCGTAGACGATTTCGCCGTCGTACGTGCCGTGCGGCCATACGCCTGAAAGCACTTTCATCAGTGTGGATTTTCCGGCACCGTTCTCGCCGCAAATGGCGTGCACTTCGCCCTTACGGACGGTGAGGTTGACGTCGTCGAGCGCCTTGACGCCGGTAAATTCCTTCGTGATATGCCGCATTTCGAGGATGTCATGCGTTTTCACCATGATGCTCTCCTTTCGATTTGCCGCCGCTTAGCTCAGACCCAGGTCCGCCGCCTGGTAATACCCGGAATCAACGAGTTGCGACTGAACGTTCTCCGCGTCGATCACGATCGGCTCGAGCAAGAAGGTGGGAACCACCATCACGCCGTTGTCATAGGTCTCAGTGTCATTGACAGCGACCTCTTCACCCTTAATGATCTGATCGGTCATCGTGGCTGCCTGTTCGGCGAGCTTACGGGTGTCCTTCCACACCGTCATCGACTGGAAGCCTTCCAGAATGTTGGCGACGTTCGCCTGGTCAGCGTCCTGCCCGGTGAGAACCGGCCAGTCGTTTTGGGTGTAGCCGTCCGCCTTCAGCGCCTGGGAAATTCCAAGAGCAAGAGCGTCATTGGGCGCCAGAATCGCATCCACCTTGGTTCCTCCGCGATAGAAGGAGTTCAAGCGCGTTTCCATTTCTGCCTGGGCTGCCGGCCCCATCCATGCCTGGATGCCGATCGACTGCCAGTCGGCCACGCTCGCCGGCATCTTCCCGGACGGAACCTTCAACTGCCCCGAATCGAGGTAGGGCTTGAGCACGTCCCAAGCGCCTTCGAAGAAGTAGCGAGCATTGTTATCGTCCGGAGAACCGGAGAACGGCTCGAAATTGAAGGGGCCCGCGCCGCCCTGCAATGCAAGCGACTTTTCAATGTACTGGCCCTGCGCTTGGCCCACCTTGTAGTTATCGAAGGTGACGTAATAATCGAGCGCGTCGGTATCGCGGATCAACCGATCGTAGGCGATCACCTTGATGCCTGCCTGCTTCGCCTGCGATAGCACCGGGCCCAGTGCCGAACCGTCAATTGATGCCACAATCATGACGTCAGGCCGCTCGTTGATCATGTTCTGAATTTGCGAAATTTGCTGTTCGACCTTGTTATCCGCGTACTGCATCGAGGTCTTGTAGCCCTTTTCCTCGAGCACCTGCTGCAGGTACGCGCCGTCGCGAGCCCAGCGTTCAAGGGACTTTGTGGGCATTGAAATGCCCACCTTGCCGGATGCCGCGTTGCCACCCGCCACGCGATCACGCGCACGAACGGGCGAGCACGCGCTCGCCGTCGCCATCACCAGCAGAAGACCAAGAATTCCTGCCAGCATTCGCCTCATTGATTTCTTCACGAGAGCCTCCTCGCACTCGTCGTATTCTTCGTGGTGCTCCAATCCGGCAGTACCGAGTCTCTGAAGAGTTCCGGCAACCTACTCTCTTTAGTCACCTAAGGAGCCATTGCTACGCGGCGAAGGAGAATAGAGCTTTCCATCGCCGCGAAAACAACTGCCAGTAGGTAGTGAACTGATCGAGGTTCCTCTCCCAATGCCCGAGCGGTTTCGCCTATCAAATCGAGTTCCCCGTGAAGCACCTCCGCGTACCCACCGCCAGGAAAACTATTTGACGTCCTAAAGCAACACCTTTGTTTAGCTCTAAAACTAAAACACCGCCACATCAGAGTCAAGCCCCAATTCACCTCACACTTTTAACATTCACTCACATTACTATCGCCAAGGCGTCAGCGCCCCCTTCCCGCAACACTAGGATGGAGAAACCGGAATGAAATCCGTACTTTAAAGCCGTGCAAATGTCGAAAATAATTTCGATTTTTGACCACCCTTGATCGAAAGCAATGCTTCGGATTAGACTTAGTATTGCTACACAACAAAGTCGTTGGGGCGGCCGCGAGAGCGGACCGCTGAACTGAGAGGCAATTACATGGCAGATCTATGGAATGTAGAGAAGATCCCCTTTGTCGGCACTGAGGACGTCAAGCAGGGATTGGGTTTCCGCTACTACGACGCCGATCGCGTCGTCGCTGGCAAGAAGATGAAGGACTGGCTACGTTTCGGCGTTGCCTACTGGCACACCTTCGATCAGCGCCTCGTTGATCCATTTGGCGACGGCACGGCCCAGCGCCCCTTCGACGGCAAGTACTCTGATCCGATGGATTTGGCGCTTGCCAAGGTGGATTATTCCTTCGAGTTTTACCAGAAGCTCGGCGCGGAATACTTCTGCTTCCACGATCGCGATATCGCCCCCGAAGGCGATAACCTGCGCGAATCCAACAAGAACTTGGATCGCGTTGTTGATCGCATGGAGGAGCTGCAGAAGGAAACGGGAATCAAGCTCCTGTGGAACACCTGCAACTTATTCAATAACCCGCGCTTCTTCGCCGGCGCTGCCACTTCCCCGTTCGCGGACGTCTACGCGTACGCCGGTGGTCAGCTCAAGCACAGCCTGGAAATCGCCAAGCGCCTGGGCGCTGAAAACTACGTTTTCTGGGGTGGCCGCGAAGGCTACGAGAACCTCTGGAACACCGATTACAAGCGCGAGCAGGACAACATCGCTCGCTTCTTCCAGATGGCGGTCGATTACGCCGAGGAAATCGGCCTCGACGCGCAGTTCCTGCTCGAGCCGAAGCCGAAGGAGCCGACCACACACCAGTACGATTTCGACGCCGCCACCACAATTGCCTTCTTGAAGACCTACGGCTTAGATGACCACTTCAAGTTGAACCTTGAGGGCAACCACGCCAATCTGGCTGGCCATACCTACCAGCACGAGATTCGCGTCGCTCGCACCGCCGGCATGCTCGGCTCTCTGGATGCGAACCAGGGCGACAAGCTCCTCGGCTGGGATCTGGACGAGTTCCCCTCGGATCTCTACGAGACGACTGCGGTTATGTGGGAGGTTCTGGCCGAAGGGTCGATCGGCCCGAAGGGCGGCCTGAACTTCGACGCCAAGCCGCGCCGCACCTCCTTCTCCGAAGAGGATCTGTTCCTCGCTCACGTCGTGGGCATGGACGCTTTCGCTGCCGGTCTGCTGATCGCCGCGAAGATGCACGAGGATAAGTTCATCGAGAACCTGGTTGGGGATCGCTACAGCTCGTATGACTCCGGTATCGGCGCCAAGATCTCAGCCGGCGAAACCTCCCTCGCTGACCTTGAAGAGTACGCTCTCGACATCCCGAACGAGGATATCCTGGCCTCCGTCAAGGCCGATAAGCTCGAGGCTCTCAAGGCCACGATCAATAATTACATTCTCTCGGGTCTGACCGAGAAGTAGAGCTTTTCAAGAGCCGCGGGCCCCGCGCCCGCAATCTCAGAGAATCCAAGCCGGCGTCGCAGTCACCTTTCCTGCGCCGCCGGTTCTCTGTTTAACGCTTCACCAATGCACAGAATGTGTACGGCATGGAGGGTCTAGCTATACGCATGAATATCGGATTCATATCGCGCCCAGCCTGTAGCCTAGACCTGACCTCGCGGGTCGAAAACGCGAATAGACCAAACACATTTAGTGCCTGGAGGCAAAAATGCGAGATCAAATTCGTGTCGTAATTAAAGGGCTTGGCGTTGTGGGCAAGCAGTTTGTCGATGAGGTTTTGAGGCGCGGCGTCGACGTCGTCGGCGTGGGACGCTGACGTGACCATCCTCGGTACTGGAATTTAAGACGTCTTTTGGACGCTCTTGCCAGCAGTGCTCACCGGCGGTACCCACGCCATCGAACGTATCGAAGGGCAATCCCTTGGAATTATGGACGCCTGGGGACCAGTGGTTATGGAAGAGTCCCGGATTGGCTGGACGATGGAGAAGTTTGAAGAGGCTTACCGCGCCGCGGTGGGCGAACCCGAGCATCTCGATCCGGGCGCGATCGCGCTTTACGCAGTGGCGAACCGCGGCACCCTCGGAATCCCGATTCGTGTCATGAGTGTGCTGTTAATCTGACATCACTAGATTTTTCAGAGCGGGCAAGTTCTTTTACCCAATACTCGAAGCGCAAAGAGGGAAGCATGAAGGGCAGCGTCGATTACATCCAGAGAATTTACGACAGTTCCGGAAATCGGATCATCATTCCTGTGTACCAGCGCAACTATGACTGGGGAACGAAACAATGCGCGCAACTCTTCGATGACATTGAGGAAATGATAGGCACCGGGCGCGATTCGCATTTCTTTGGCTCCGTCGTCGAACAACTTGAAAGCTACCGCGAGCGCGTAATCATCGACGGCCAACAGCGTCTCACCACCATTAGCCTGCTCATTTTGGCGCTGTGCGACGCCGTCGACGCTGGAACGCTCGCGTGCGACGACCCACTCCTTAGCCGACGGTTGCGAAAGAACTACCTCATCGACGACGACGGCGACGGAACGAAACTCAAGTTGAAGCCCGTCAAAGCTGATGACAGTGCTTATCGGCATCTGTTTGGCTCCGAAGCGGACTACGACGAAACGTCCAACCTCACCGCAAATTACCGGTACTTCCGGAAACGCTTCACGGAGACGACGATCCCGGGTGACGTGTTTTGGGAGAAAGGAATTACCCACCTACAGGTCATGGTTCTTGACCTTGAGCCTGCCGATTCACCTCAGCGAATATTCGAGTCTCTAAATTCGACCGGCCTTGCGCTCAAAGAGTCAGATAAAATCCGGAACCTAGTGCTGATGGGGCTCGACCACCATACGCAGGAGCGGCTGTATGAGACTCGTTGGAATCCGATTGAGAAGAACGTCAACTTCGAAACCGACCGTTTCGTGCGTTGGTACTTAGTGGTAAAGACTCACAAGACCCCGAAAGAATCTGAGGTTTACGAAGCGTTTAAGCAGTACCTGAAAGGGCCTGACCGCGTTGGACGAAGCGCTCAAACCGGAGGCACCGGCGAGCTCTCGCCCGGACGGGCCGGTGTGGCACACGCCGATGAAACTCCCACATCGATCGAGAGCGTACTCAAAGATATGCACGAGTATTCGCGCTATCACCGAGAAATCACCACCGCGCAAACAGGGATCGCCGAGGCAAACCTCATCCTCCATCGCGCACGCGCACTCCTCGGCGGAGTTTTCCTTCCCTTCCTCATGCCCGTGCTGGCGGACGTTCACGCCGGCACGGTACCCGGTTCTGACTTTGTTCGAATTTTACGCATCCTCGAAAGCTATATGGCTCGCCGAACGGTGGTTTCGGCAGGCTCCAATGCGCTCAATAAGATTTTTTCGTCGGCTTATCCCGACCTGGTCTCGCTACGTAAGCACAGTGAGCCGTATCCAGATATCTTGGTTTACCTGCTTCGCAGGCGCGATGGATCAAGTGGACGTTTCCCCGACGACGCCGAGTTCACCGACGCCTTCACAACGCGCAACTTCTATCGTTTGAGCCCACGAAACACCCAATATTTCTTTGATGCACTAGAAAATGAGGGCTCTAAGGACCGCGTAGACATAGCGGGAAACTTGGATAAGGGCGCTATCTCGATTGAACATATAATGCCGCAAGCCCTCACTGCCAAATGGCGTGCGGATCTAGGCCCTGAAGCAGAACAGATACACACCATCTGGGCTAACCGCGTCGCGAACCTGACCGTCACCGGCTATAACTCCGAGTATTCAAATCGGGATTTCACAACCAAGAAAAACGCCACAAACGGTTTCGCCACCTCCCCTTATCGGCTCAACGGTTTCGTGAAGGAGTGCGACGAGTGGGGCGAAGAGCAACTCGAAGAAAGATCGCAAATACTCCTGAAATCCGCACTACAACTCTGGCCACTCCCGGAGACCTCCTTCGAGCCGGAGGTCACGCCACGGCCCTCGTGTTCCCTGGCGGAATCTGATGGACTCACCGGTGTGAAGGTGACGGCATTCGAATACGGCGAGGTGAGAAAACCGGTTCATACCTGGGCGGAAGCCCTCTCTGAAGTGCTCAAGGTACTTATTCAGGATCATCGAATAGATTTGCTAGCGCTAGCTCAAGTACGCCAAGGGTTACGCACCTCGCGCGAAGGAATCCCCGAGGACGCAAAATTTGTTGAGCTTGATCCCGGGCTTTTCGTCCAAACTTCCTCAAGTACTCTCCAGAAGATGGCGCTCCTGCGCGCGGTTTTTGAACAGGCGAACCTCGACCCAGAAGACCTCGTCTTCACCCTCGGGGGTAGCGAATCAGAATCCTCTGCTTCGGGCGACAGCGACCGCCCAGCCCCAGCTTCTTCGAACCACGATTCACCCTACGCGACCCTTCTCGCGTTCATTCCAGAATTTGAGCGCTTAGGCGCTGATGAAAACCCGCAAAATCTCCTTTCGCGATTTTCGGCGGCCTTTACTCCCTTCCGCGCAGCTCAGCCCACAGAAATTCTCAGTGGCACGCAAGAAGAGTTCGAGCTACGCACACAGGGAGAGACCATCGCCCAGGAAGAAGCCCTCGTGGTCATCTCGCAACATCTGGACACGGCGGATCAGGTTGCTGGTCTGGAATCGGTGATGGGCCCAGCCTTCGTAGAATCCGGGCTAAGAAAAATCGGGAAGAAAATCTTGGCGCATTTGAAGGTTTTGACAAAGTAGTGCCGCAGCTACGGCTTCACTTCGGTGGTGATGGGAACCGTGTCGGAGACTCCTTTTAGACTGACGGCATTGAAACGTTTGGGACCGCGGTCCCAAACGTTTCAAAGTTGGGGCCGCAGGTACACTGAGAATACCCGTATACCAGGCGGTAATCTCAACTACATCTATTGAGATGTGCCGATGGTTCTTCACACGCCAAGTCAAAAGATGAGGAGGCTCCGAGCTTGACTGATCTATTTCCACGACCGAGCGAAAAATTGGTCAAGTCCAAACAGCGAGTATCCGACCACGGAGAGGTCTTCACCCCAAAGCACATCGTCGAAGCAATGCTTGACTTGGTTAAAGACGAATCAGAACGAATTGACGCAAAAGTGCTTGAACCGGCCTGCGGCGAGGGTATCTTCCTCATGGAGGTACTACGAAGGAAACTGACCACCGTAAAAACGCGTTACGGCAAGAACTCTTTCGAGTCGCGTCACTATGCACTCCTCGGGTTGATGTCGCTATATGGAATTGAAATACTCCCCGACAACGCGGAGGTATGCCGAAATAATCTCGCGCGGATCATACTCAATTTCCTTGATGAACCGGATGATTCTGTTTGGGCGGACGCTATTCGAACGGTCCTTTCAACCAATATCGTCCGAGGAGACGCGCTTACGATGAAAACAACCGAGGGCAACCCGCTGGTGTTTCCCGAATGGGGATATCTCGGTAAAGGGAAGTTTCAGCGCCGCGATTTCGAGTACACAAACCTCACCGAACGGAGTTCATTCTCCGGAACACTTTTTGACGACTTAAGCGAGAGCGAAGTCTCCAAATTCTTCAGCCCTAGAACAGACTATCGCCCCGTGACTGTCGAAGATCTCGCTGAAAGCTGGCGTACTAAATGATCCAATCGCCACTTCGCCCACATAATCCAGATGTCCTGACCTGTATCGCCAATCTTTCGAATGATGAGGTGTTCACACCACCGACGATTGCGAACAAGATGCTTGATCAAGTTGCGGATGCTTGGCGACAAAATTACGACGGCGCAGATATCTGGGCGGACCCTACGGTCACTTTTCTCGATCCCTGCACAAAATCTGGCGTTTTCTTACGCGAAATTACTCGACGCTTCGTCGATGGCTTGGCCGGTAAGATACCCAATCTGCAAGAGCGCGTAAATCACATCCTCACCCGCCAAGTTTTTGGGCTCGCCATCACTAATCTCACCGCCCTGCTCTCACGCCGCAGCGTCTACTGCTCAAAGTGGGCAAATCGTGAGCATTCAATCTGTACCGAGTTTGATGGCGAAAGCGGTCACATTTGGTTTGACCGCACCGATCACACGTGGGTCGGTGGTACACGCGAAGCGCGAGTAAATCCCCGTAGCGGAGCTGATGAATTCATTTACAAGAATCGTCGGTGCTCCTTCTGTGGTGCGAGCGAGGCAGAATACGCTCGCGCGGAAGATTTAGAAACTCACGCCTACGAATTCATCCACACGGACGACGTAGTCGCCAGGTTGAACGAGATATTTGGAGAAGAGATGCATTTCGACGTTGTGATCGGCAACCCGCCATATCAACTCTCTGACAGCGGCCATGGGGTGAGCGCCAAGCCCATTTATCATAAGTTCATTGAGCAGGCGAAGAACTTGGATCCGAAAATGCTTTGTATGGTCGTACCAGCTAGGTGGTTCTCAGGCGGAAAAGGTTTAGATGCTTTCCGCGCGGAGATGCTAGGAGATGACCGCATCGCCGTGCTACACGACTTCCCCGATAGTCGTGACGTATTTCCAGAGGTAGATGTCGCTGGAGGAATCTGCTATTTTCTTTGGTCCGCAACACACTCTGGAGATACCGAAATAACCACTCACAGGGGAACCTCCACGACTACTTCACTGCGATCGCTTCTTGAACCAGGAAATGACATATTTCTACGGGACGAGAGGGCGATCCGCATACTCAAGAAGATCTACGCCAAGGAGATGTCCGTCCCCTTCGAGGACGCACTTACAGTTCTCCCAGAATCTCTCCAATTTGCGGGCCAGGTTAGTGCCAGGAAACCTTTCGGTTTCCCAACAAACTTCCATGGAAGCACTAAAAAATCATCCCAAAAAAGCGTAAGACTTATCAGTAAGACTGGAGTCCAATGGGTTTCCCGAACAGAGATTCTGAATAATCTTGACACAATCGATATGTGGAAAGTTTTTACGTCAAACGCCTCTAACGACCACGCTGGGCAGCCGGACAAGAACGGAACGCGGCGAGTGCTGGGAAGAACCGGAATCCTAGAACCCAACACTGCCGTAACTGAAACGTACATTTTATTGGGCACCTTCGACATCCCCGAATCAGCGGAAAGTTGCCTGTGCTATGTAACCACGAAGTTCACCCGTTTTCTAATATCGCTCAGGACTTCAACACAACACATCACGCGGGGCAGATTCCGCTACGTACCTATCCAAAAATGGGATCATATGTACACAGACACGGAACTCTACTCGAAATATAACTTAGACGCTCGCGAGATCGAGCTGATCGAGAACTCTATTCGTCCAATGGACGGAGGAAACGATGTCTAGTCCCGACGTGCTTTTTCCTTCAAAACCCAGCCCGCAACTTCGGATATATGCTTGGTCCCCCAAGTATCCGCCAGCAGGGTATGAGGGACTTATCAAAATTGGGCAGACCACGAAGCAGAACGTCAATGATCGAATCCGTGAATCGCAAGGTCAGATGCAACAAGCCTACACGCTTCACATTGACGAACCAGCCGAACGAAACGACGGATCGATCATTCGCGATACTGACGTAATCCGCCGCCTTGTTGCCAAGGGCTTCGAGAATCCTCATTTCGGATCCGCCAGGGAGTGGGTACGCACCACTCCGGAGGCGGTGCTTAGTGCAATCACTGAGTTAAGATCCGGGAAAGCACTCTCCCATCATCGTTATCAGAGTTTCGCGATGCGCCCAGAGCAGGAAGCTGCGGTGAGAAAGACCCTCACCTACTACCGCTCAATTTGGGAAGAGGATCCAACAGCAACCCCCAGGTTCCTGTGGAACGCGAAGATGCGTTTTGGGAAAACATTTACGACTTACCAGCTCGCTAAGCGCATGCGCGCAAAGCGGGTTCTTGTCGCAACATTCAAACCAGCCGTGCAGGATGCTTGGAAGGAGGATCTCGAATCCCACGTTGATTTTGAAGGATGGGAGTATCGCAATGCGTCGTCGTCACGAGGCCTCCTAGAAATGGACCCAGAAATCCCCGTGGTTTACTTTGGATCCTTCCAAGATCTACTTGGCAAAGACAGAAACACCAGGAAATATAAGGCCAAGAACGATTGGATACACCGCGTTCACTGGGACCTCGTAGTCTTTGACGAATACCATTTCGGCGCGTGGCGCGAATCTGCGAAAGAGCTCTTTGAGGGCGAAGATCCGGAGGAAATTCAAAAGGAGTTTTCCTCGTCGCTCGAGACCGACTTCGACACTTTCGACGAAGAGCTAGATGAGCTTGGAAATAAGGAAAACGATTTTCTCCCTATTGGCACCAAGGCGTTTCTCTACCTTTCCGGCACCCCCTTCCGAGCACTCGCGACAGGGGAATTCATCGAAGAACAGATTTTCAACTGGACTTATACAGACGAACAACGCGCGAAACAGCATTGGGAAGTAGACCATCCTGGGGAGCAAAATCCGTACCGTAGTCTCCCTGAACTACGGCTCATGACCTATCAGATGCCCGACGATATCATCTCAGTGGCAAACGAGGGGGAGTTTGACGAATTCGACCTCAACGAGTTCTTTTCCGCTACCGGCGCCGGTAAAGCTGCACGTTTCAAACATGCATCTGAGGTACAAAAATGGCTCGACCTTATCCGTGGCGACCACGCCCCAACCCAACTCGACGCCTTGCGCGCTGGGGAGCGCCCGCCTTTGCCCTATGCAGATGTACGCCTCCTTCCCTACCTTCAGCATTCGATGTGGTACCTACCAAGCGTTGCAGCCTGCTACGCCATGGCTAATCTCTTGAAATCCCGAAATAACACATATTGGCACGACTACCAGGTTCTTGTAGTCGCTGGGCCCGCTGCGGGCGTCGGCGTCGCTGCACTCCCGCCAGTTCGTCAGGCAATTGGTGATGGCCACGAAACAAATACCATCACTCTAACTTGCGGCAAGCTCACCACCGGAGTCACTGTAAAACAGTGGTCAGCGATTCTCATGCTTCGCAATCTCGGAAAACCGGAAACGTACTTCCAAGCGGCTTTCCGCGTGCAATCACCCTGGTCAATCAAGAATCCCGACGGCGACGATCCCTCACGCGAAGAGGTTCTCAAACCGGTCGCTTTCATTTTCGACTTCGCCCCCACCCGAGCCCTCAGGCAAGTTGCCGAGTATGCTTCCGGTTTGCATCCTCAAGCTTCAAATCCAGAAAAAGCAGTCGAGGATTTGACGAACTTCTTACCCGTTCTCGCTTACGACGGGGCGAATATGACTCAAGTCGATGCGGGCGGCATCCTCGATATCGCCATGTCTGGAACCTCTGCGACTCTGCTCGCACGTAAGTGGGAATCGGCAATTCTAGTCAACGTCGATAATTCGACTCTGCGACGGATTCTCAACAATGAGCGCGCGCTCGAAGCCATAATGAATATCGAGGGTTTCCGCGCCCTCGGAAATAACGTCCTTGAAACCATCATCAATAAGAGTGAATCTGTTTCTCACAAACGAAAGAGCAAGGGCGAAGAGCTCTCCCGGCAAGAAAAGAAAGAGCTGTCGCAGGAAGAGAAGGAATACCGATCCAAGCGCAAGCAAGTTCAAGAAAAGCTCATAAAGTTCGCAACCCGAATTCCAGCTTTCATGTATCTCACGGATTTCCGGGAAAACACGTTGCAGGATGTCATTACGAAAATAGAGCCCGATCTCTTCAAGGTCGTTACAGGACTCTCCGTCGAGGATTTCCACTTGCTTGTCAATCTCGGTGTTTTCAACTCGATCCACATGAACCAGGCTGTGTTCGCATTTCGTCGTTACGAGGATGCGTCACTCTCCTATACAGGGATTCGATCACACAAGGACCTGCGCAAGGTTGGCCTGTTCGACACCGTTATCACCCTTGAAACTGAGGATTCCCCATAACATAATTGCATTCAGTCGCCGAGATAACGCGATCCCAGTCCATGCGCAGGGCATTGCCTTCGTGGATTCACGCGGATTTACGTAGGGGCAGGTTCGGCAATTCGGTGAGCACAATCGATTCGGTTTCAATATTTGCCTGAAGCTCGGCAATCCACAGGGCCGTGCGCGCTACCGCCACCGCAAAATCATTGATCTCGATTCCGTGGAACTGTTTTAAGCTCACTTTTACCTGGCTTTCCTGCGCTTCTCCCAGGCCGATCATCGTCTGAGAGCCATATTGCTTTGGTTGCGCGGTGCCGCCTTCCAAGCCGTCACCCCAGCCCTGCAGATCCTCACGGATGGTTTTGGCACGGGACACCTCGCTTGCATTCCTTTGTCTTGGCTCATCGAAAGAGTCTGCCATGCGCGTGGTTCCAAGGTACTTAATCACCGTGTTTTCGAGGCGGCGCAATTCGATATACGTTTCCGTTAAGAAATTTCCCGAGCCGCAGGCCGGATCAAAGAACTCCAGGGAGGTAAGTCTATTTTGATATTTGACCAGACGGTTGCGCAGTTGACGCGGAGTGAGCGACTCGTTAGTAAGGACCGCATTCAGATCAGATTTCAGATCATCTAAAAAAGCGGATCGATCACTTTGTGAATGTTTTCCGGGCTGGTGTAGTGCATTCCACCCGCGCGGCGAGTTTGCGGATTAAGGGTCGATTCGAAAACGCCACCGAAAATGGTGGGCGATATTTGCGACCAATCAGTGCTTTGGGAGACTTTATTAATGAGTAGATCGCAGATTTCCTCGGTAAAATTCGGTATTTCTTCCACGCCCCGGAAAAGGCCGCCGTTTACATAAGGGAACTGGGTGAGCTCCGGAGCCAGATACGGATCGCGATTCGCTTCCGGAGTATCAAGCACCTCGAATAACTTGAGTAAAGCGCTACGGGTTTGCGACGGCGTATATTCGCGCAAATACGACCACAGCGCATCCTTGCGGAACAACCCGGCATCCTCCGCAAAAAGGCAAAATACTAGACGCACGCATAGCACATTGAGGGAGTGCTGTGATTCGGGCGAATCCGGATTGAGGTATTGCTCGCGTAGGGCGTCATATAGCTGGCCGATGAGCTTACCGGCTTCAACCGAAACTTTTTTCTCCCGCACCGCACGGGCAGATTCTGGACTATTCAAGAACCCGAGGAGGGCGCGCTGTTTGGGTAATTCCTCCAGCTGAAACTCCACGTATTTATTTTCCGGATCAGCCTTATTGAGGTCATGTATACGGAACGTATGGAAATTCGAAACAATAATGTGATCGGGCCGCTCCCGGTTAGGTAGCGAATCCGCGTAGCGCTTGGCCTGCTGATAGGGAGTAACAAAATCGCCTTGGCGTTTTTCCGGGACGTCAAGATTAACTGACCGGGATTTTTGTTCGACCAGGGTCTTAGCCTCGGGAATAATGACGTCGATAAATCCGCCCGCGTTTGTTCTCTGCTCAAACCGGGCAACGGTTGCGGCGTCGTCCACACCGTAAACTCGGCGCAAAAGATCCACCCAGAAAGGTTGCGTATCGCCTTTTTCGTAACCGCGGTTTTTTCCATTTTTCAGCAAATTCACGCGCCGCTCGCCGCGCCGCCCGCTCACGACTACCCGGCACCTCAAAACTTTCCCGCACCCGCTCCTCCAAACCCGAACGCTCCGCGCAGTAACGCGCCCGCGCCGCAAACCCGGGCCGCAGATTAAGGTTGCCTTCCCGGTTCGCTCCGCTCACAGTCAAAAGTATTGGGAATGCCCGCAGGCATTCCCAATACTGGGCATCCTAGTTGGTTACGCGGCGAAGAAGAGCGGGCACCAGATTGTTTACTCAATCATTGCGACGTAACCGGTATGCCAAAATGATCGGTTCAGCTACCTGCTCAGGAGGGACATCAGAGCACTGTCCCGCCCGCGGCCCGCTCTTCCCGTCCGCGGCCAGTCCTTTACACTCGTAGTCTACGCAGATATGCATCAGCGCTCGGCGCGTATCCACAGCCTTCATTCGCGCGCGTAACCGCTCGCAATCACGCATCAACCTTGTAGACTCCCTTCTGACCTCGCGGATCGAAAACGCGCATTGACCGTTACTAGGGGCCGCAACTTGCGGCTAACCGGGAGGAAAAATGGCAGAACCTATCCGTGTAGTTATCAAAGGGCTTGGCGTCGTTGGCAAGCAGTTTGTGAGCGAATTTCTTGAACGCGACGGCGAGGTAGTCGGAGCGGTTGACGGCTGGGACAAAATCATTGGCGCCGATCTGGGCACGCATTGCGGACGCGCAGAACTCGGAATCCAAATCGAAAAGGATCTCGACGCCGTTCTCGATCGGACCCATCCAGACGTTCTAGTGCTCGCTAACGCTTCGGCAATTTCCGATCAGGAAGCTGATATTCGCGCCGCCATCACCCACGGAGTGAATGTTGTAACCTCGGCAGAAAACGCTTTTTACTGGCGTCGCATCGAACCGGAACTGGGCGGGCAGCTCGACGCCGAAGCACGCAAAGCCGGAGTTACCATCCTCGGAACCGGAATCCAGGACGTCTTTTGGGCGCTACTTCCCGCGGTTCTGAGCGGAGCCAGCCACAGTGTTGAACGCATTTCCGGTAGCACAGTGGGGATTATGGACGGCTGGGGCCCGGTAGTTATGGAAGAATCGCGCATCGGCTGGACCATGGAACAGTTCGAGGCAGCGAAGTCTCCGCAAACCGAGCACCTTGATCCGGGCGCGATTGCTCTCTATGCTCTGGCAGATCGCCTGGGCCTTACCGTAACCGGAGAAGATACTCGCGTGGATCCGGTAACCCACGATCAGCCGCTTTTCGCCAAGGCTTTGGATCGGGAAATTCCGGTGGGCGAGCTTATCGGCAACGCGGCTACCCTGGAGCTGAAAACGCGCGAGAGCGTCACCCTCTCTTCCACATTCACAGCCCGGCTTTCTACTTTTGAGGGAGAAACCGAAAAGTCCGTATGGGAGATTTCCGGGCGACCGCCCCTAAAGATCGCCGTTGACGATATCCGCGGAGATATGACGACCACGAGCGCCATGATCAACCGCCTTCCGGACGTTATCAACGCTTCGCCCGGTTTCCTGACCGTGGCAGATCTGCCCGCCCCGCGTTACCGCGCACGGCTCATTAAGGAGCAGTAGATGGCATCAAAAGGCGGGCACTGGGCCAACCGATGACCGTTGCGACATCGAAATGGGCAGAACTACCCGCCTGGCTTTTTCCCCATTCGCCGCTTCCACCACCATCCGGATTGCTTCTTCGGCCATTTCTCGAATAGGTTGCCGGATGCTGGTGAGCGGCGGATTGAGCCAGTTCGTCAGCGCGACGTCGTCGAAACTGACGATAGAGATATCATCTGGAACGTCCAGCCCGAATTGCCGCGCCGCTGCCAACACCCCGATGGCTGCGTAGTCCGCTCCAACAAATACCGCGGTAGGTTGATCGGCAAAACGTACCATTTCAGACATCGCGGCCGCGCCGAAGGCTTCACTAAACGGACCGCGGAAAACAATCTCTCCGGAAAATGGTATTCCGGCTACTTCTAGAGCATCCCGATATCCCTGCTCACGTTCTTGCGCGGTAGGTAGCTCGGGAGGCCCGGTAATGAGTGCGATACGCCTATGTCCCGCCGCGATAAGGGCAGAAGTTGCCTGGAACCCGCCGTCACGCGAATTTGCTCCCACGAAACCAATACTCTCTCCGTCCGTGGGTAATACACCTTCGTCAATAAGGATGAGTGGTTTCGTGAAGGCCTCCGGGGAAACCGAATCTCCAAGCAGATTTGACCCCAGTAATAAAATGGCGTCTACGGCCGGATTACGCAGAGCACGCTGAATACTGAGAATTTCACCCCGCAAGGTCCCTCCGGTTATATCCACACCAAGCGTGACCTGCCGTCCACTCGTTGCACTGTATAGCTCGGTAGCAAATTCCGAATAGAAAGGATTTTGCAAACCGGGAACCAAAAGCGCTACCACAAGCTCACTTGCTGAAAATCCCGATGCTGTTTTCTTTGGCGCCTTCCAATTGAGCGCCCGCATAGCATCCTCAATTTTCTTTTGTGTGCTCGGAGTAATGCGTAGTTCCCCTTTGATATAACGGCTAACCGTCGATTTCGAAACGCCCGCAACGCGCGCTACTTCACTTAGCGACGGCACACGTTTGCCCGCATCTGTACCCACTCGGACTCCTTGATTTTTTCTATAGCAGGAATACTATAGGAAACATCGGTGCGCATCGTTGCGCAACGTTGTGTAAAGAACAAGGAGGTTCACATGGTAAAAGTTCTCATCGCCGGAGAATCATGGGTGAGTGACGTCGTGGATCACAAAGGTTTCGACCCTTTCGCCCACACGCAGGTGCATATTGGTTGCGCGGAACTTATACGAGCACTCGAGGACGCGGGGCACGAAGTATCGCACTTGCGAAATCACGACGTCGCTGAGTTTTTCCCCTCCACACTCGAGGAACTCAATAAGTTCGACGTCGTTATCCTCTCTGACGTCGGCTCCAACACGCTACTCCTTCCCCCGCAAGTTTTTGAAAAGGGAGAACGCTTCCCTAACCGACTCAAGTTACTTCGGCAATGGGTACGCGATGGAGGCGGACTCATGATGGCTGGTGGATACCTCAGCTTCCAGGGCTTCGAAGCAAAGGCTAATTACGCGGGCACTCCTATCGAGGAAATTCTTCCCGTAACTATGCGCCGTTGGGACGATCGCGTGGAGACTCCGGAGGGCGTTTCACCTGTCGTCACTCAAAGTGACCATCCCATCACCTCAGGCCTTGATGAGGAGTGGCCTTACATTCTCGGATACCAGGATGTTTCGGTTGCCGAGGGTGCCGATGTTCTCGCCACCGTGGACGATGGTAAACCGCTTCTAATTGCGCAGGGCTTCGGTAAGGGCCGCACCGTTGCCTACATGACGGATATTTCCCCACACTGGGCCCCCGCGGAGTTCATGGAATGGTCCGACTATCAAACCCTCTTTTCCAATATCGTGACCTGGCTCAAAGGAGAGTAAAAATGTCACAGAACACTCAAGGTAGTCCCAAGAAACGCACCGCCATTGCCTCGGTAGGCGTGTTCGTTCTACTCACAATTCTGGCGGGCACTCTTAGCCCCATGCAGTCCGCCGTCAACGGTAACCTTGGCGCACATCTAGGTGATGGACACCTCGCGGCCTGCATTTCCTTCGGTGTGGGCCTCATGGTGATGCTCATCATTGTGCTACCCCAAAAGAAGTTGCGCACCGCGCTCTTTTCAATCCCTGGAGAAATGCGTAAAGGAACGCTTCCCTGGCCATATTTCTTCGCGGGTATATGCGGAGCGGCGGTGGTGCTGTCCGAAGGCGTTTCAGTAGATTCGCTCGGCGTAGCCACATTCCAGACAACTCTGGTTTCCGCCATGATTATTTCCGGAATTCTGTGCGATCGATTCGGGATTGGCGTGGAATTCAAGCAGGCATTGAGTCTGCCGCGCTTGGCGGGAGCGTTGCTAGCAATCGCTGCAACGGTTCTCGTTGTACTACCCAATTTCCAAGCCCCGCACCTGCTATGGCTCGCGGCGCTACCTTTCTTAGCAGGCCTCCTCGCAGGTTGGCAGCCCGCAGCCAACTCCAAGATCGGAAAAATCTCCGGCTCTATGCTCGTATCAATCACCTGGAACTTCATTATCGGCTTTTCGATTCTGACGATCGTGTTCCTCATCCGGCTCGGAACGGGTAATGCTTCATTCTCGCTACCGGGAGTGTGGTGGATGTATCTTGGTGGCCCGCTTGGTTTACTCTCGATCGCTTTCATGGCCCTTCTGGTTCGCCATCTAGGAACGTTGCTACTCGCTCTCGCCTCGACGGCCGGGCAACTTATTGGCTCAGTATTCATTGACCTACTGATCCCCCAACTTGGCAATCAGGTCTACGGCCTCACCGTCGCGGGAGCACTCGTCGCGTTGCTCGGCTCCGGAATCGCCATGATTCCCTCTCGCGCCATAGGGAAAGGCTCCGAATACTCAGAAAATGACGAATATATGACGCCCGAAGAATACGAATTAAAGCAAAGCGAGGAAACGAAATGACCGCACTAAAATCAGGTGAACTGCAAACAGTAAACGGCGTGGTTCGCGGCGAAGAAATGGGAGTCACCCTGCCGCACGAACATCTTTTTAACGACCTCTCTTCTGTAGTAGATGATCCCTTCTACAGATTCTCTGAACAATTACTAGAAAAACCAGTATCCCCGGATCTCATGTGGGGTCTGCGCCAAGATCCCTATTGTTCGCGCGATAATGTCTCAGAAAAACCCGTCTCGGCGGTCACTTTTGAGGTAAATAAATTCGCCGATCTGGGTGGGCGCACCATAGTGGACGCTACCGGGACCTCCGCGATTGGTCGCAACCCCTCTCGCCTCAAAGAAGTTGCAGAAGCAACCGGGCTTAACGTTGTTATGTCCACTGGTCCCTACCTTGAAAAATTTGAAGCTGAGCGTATTACGACTCGTAGCTCCGAGGAAATAGTCCAAGACATTACTCGGGATATTCAAGAAGGCTTGGGTGAAACCGGAATCAAAGCCGGCATGATCGGAGAAATCGGCGTATCGCCTAGCTTTACTGACGGCGAGCGAACTTCCCTCCGCGCGGGTGCACTCGCGCAGTTGGAAAATCCAACGGTGGCTCTCAATATCCACATGCCCGGTTGGCAGCGGCGCGGAGACGAGGTTCTGGACATCGTTCTTAACGAAGTCGGGGTTCCCGCCCATAAAGTATCGCTGGCGCATTCCGATCCCTCTGGTAACGATCCGGATTATCAGCATCGGATTTTGGATCGCGGCGTATGGCTCGAGTTCGACATGATCGGGCTGGATATCACGTTCCCCAAAGAGGGTGTTTCACCTTCGGTTAACGAAACGGTCGACGCCGTTGCGGGCCTAATCAATGCTGGCTATGTAAACCAGATACTGCTTAGCCACGATCTGTTCCTCAAGCAAATGTGGACGCAGAACGGCGGAAACGGCTTCGCCTTTGTCCCCACGGTATTCGTAGATCTTCTACGTACCAAGGGTGTAACAAACGAACAAATCCATACGCTTCTCGTTGAGAATCCTGCAAAGGTTCTCACTGAAGCTTAAAACTCCAACTACTCGTCTGATGCCAGCAGACACTTCAGGGTGGCGGCGCGTTTTTCGAAACACGCCGCCACCTTCTTGGTTAATGTTTTCCGCACCTCGCCTAGCCCTACGCGCCGCCTGCCGCAATTCCAACCAAGCCCCCTTCCCGGCGCGCTCTCACGCCTCTTCCCGGCGCACTTTTTGGACTGTTTCGGCGCGTCACAGTTGCGCCGTCGTCGATAGCAGGCACACTACATATAGCGTTTTTAGCGCTACCAAACCACTATATGTAGTAATAAAGCGAGGAGCGAATGCCTGTTCACTACACTCGGCGGTCCTACACGCCACCCCAGTTCGCCACTTTCCCTGCCGGCCCTTTCCGCCCGGTGAATTGGAACCATCTTGAGGACGAAAAAGACCTCGAGATTTGGAAACGTCTTACGGCTAACTTCTGGCTTCCAGAAAAGGTTCCGCTTTCCAACGACATCCCTTCCTGGCGCGGCCTGAGCGAACAAGAACAAACTTTGGTGATGCGCGTATTCACCGGCCTTACCTTGCTGGATACCGTGCAGGCCAGCGTGGGCGAGGTGAGCCAAATCCCCGACGCTCACACCGAACACGAGCAGGCAATTTACGCGAATATTGCCTTTATGCAGGCCGTGCACGCACGCTCGTATTCTTCAATTTTTTCCACCCTCGCCTCCTCGGCTCAAATCGAGGAGTCCTATACCTGGGCCATCGACAACGAACTTCTGCAGCGCCGCGCCACCGCGGTACTCCGTAATTACTACGGGGACGACCCGCTCAAGCGCAAGGTTTCTTCCACCTTGCTTTCCTCGCTTCTGCTGTATGCGGGTTTCTTCTTGCCGCTCTACCTTTCCTGCCGGGG
Source organism: Actinobaculum massiliense (assembly GCF_001457435.1). Lineage (GTDB taxonomy): Bacteria > Actinomycetota > Actinomycetes > Actinomycetales > Actinomycetaceae > Actinobaculum > Actinobaculum massiliense. The sequence goes on from NZ_LN881717.1 coordinate 941,606, forward strand.
CACGCTTATGAACACGGCTGATATGATCCGGCTGATTTTGCGCGATAAAGCTGTACACGGCTACTACTCGGGCTATAAGTACCAGATCGGCTTGGCCAAGTGCACGCCCGCCCGGCAAGAGGAAATGCGAGAGTTCACTTACGGGCTGCTTGAGCACCTCTACGAACTGGAAATGCAATATTCGGGTGCGCTTTACGAACCCGTGGGGCTCATGGATCAGGTGGCCACGTTTGTTCGCTATAACGCAAACAAGGCGCTCATGAATCTTGGTTATCCCGCCTTGTTCGACGCCGCAGAAACTCAGGTGAGCGCGGATGTACTAGCCGCCCTTTCCCCGGCCGCGGATGAAAACCACGATTTCTTCTCCGGTTCCGGCTCCTCCTACGTCATGGGAGAGCACGAGGACACCACCGATTCGGACTGGGAGTTCTAGCTCCGCGAAGTCCAGCCCTCATGGTTCTCACCGCGAGGGCCTCAGACCCGGAACTCTAGGGCCGCGGTTCTAGGGGCCCGGGGCTGCTTCGCGCTCATGCTTGCGGCTGGGCATTATTACCCAGCCGCAAGCACTCGCCTAACGTTAGCTGTCCAGATTTTCAGGAAGCCAGAACCCCGTGGTTCCGGTGATGAACATTTTGCCGTCGATCACGCTCCCCGGCATTGGCGCCGGGTGGGAATTAATCGGTAGACCAATAGTTATAGGGAAACCGCAATCCGCTTCGATCTTGTACCAGGGCCTGCCGGTCAGCGCATTTGTTTCAATATCAACCTGGTAACACACCGCGCATACCGCAGAAATCGCGCTGAGATCCTCCGCGGCCGCCTCGCCCGCGTAGAACTCAAAAAGCCAGGGGCTCGTGGCAAATTGCGGGCCTAAATAAAGCTCTTCGCCACTTCCTCCAGTTACCGAGTCATCCGTTTGCTCGCGAAGCTTATCGGCATCAGCGGCGCGCTTTCCGTCGATTTGAAGGGGCTTCTGCTGAGCCTTCCACAGGGCGACGTCGTCGAACACCTCAACATCTACCGCAATGGCGCCCATCCGATAATTAGTGTGGAAAACTGGTTCGCCCACCTCGCTAGCCGGATACATCGGGTAAAGATGCGGATCATCTACCATTGCCAGGAGCTTATTCATCACCTCGCCGCCCGCGTCGAGTATGCTCACCTCGGCCAGCCCCGGGGTCACTTGCCAGGCACTCACGTTGACGCAGCTCTCACCGAAAACCACAACGCTTTCGCCCAGGCCACCGCCCACCATCCCGTACAGGCAAATATTCGAACCAGACGGATCTCGATACACCGAAATGTGATCGAACTGCCGATAGTTGGGAAGGGACGGCATCTCATACCACGGGAACGCTTCGACATTTTTCTCCCAATCAGGCAGGTAGCCGAGGGATTCCAGGAAAGTATCACCCATGGATTCATCATTCCCGATACGCGGTGCGAACGCCACTGCTCTTTATGTTTTACAACACACTCGCCACCCACTGCTGTTTAGGTAAACCATTGCGTAATCTTCGAGCCGGCGTCACCGAAATGTTGCATATCCGTGTTATATCTATGAGGTGACTATTTGGAGTACCTTAAAATCCGCGCTACCCGGAATTCTCTACGCGTGCGCGATCGCCGGGGTCGCCTGGCTCGTTAATATGTTCGTGCCGCTGCTTTCGTCGATGCTCGTCGCGATTGTACTGGGCGTGATTGTGCGTAACGCCGGGCTCATCCCGGCCCTCTGTGAACCGGGCATTGGGTTCTCGGCGAAAACCGTGCTACGCGCCGGCGTCGTGCTCCTCGGCTTCCGCCTCTCCCTCCCCGCCATCGCCGCGCTCGGCGCCGGCACGATTATTACGATCATTTGCGCGGTCGCGGTAACGATGCTGGCCGGCTACGTCCTCACGTATTTCATGCGCGTCAGCCACGCCACCGGCATCCTCACCACCTCGGGCACCGCGATCTGCGGCGCCTCCGCGGTTGCGGGAATCTCCCCCGTGGTTTCCGCGCGTAGTCACGAGGATGCCGACGACGCCGTTGCTACCGCCATCGCCTGCGTTACGCTCTTTGGAACCGTCGCGCTGGTTGCGCTCCCCGCCGCCGCCCACGCGCTTAATCTCTCGGATATGCAGGCCGCGGTATGGATGGGTGCCTCCATCCACGAGGTCGGCCAGGTGGTGGCCGCCGCAAATATCTACGACCCCGCAGTTTCCGATCTCGCTACCGCAACCAAGCTCGGGCGCGTGGTGTGCCTGGCAATCGTGGTTGCCGTGGTCGGAATTATTGAGCGCCGCGTGGTGGAGGTGCGCCACGAGCTCGCGCCCACCGGCTCGGGCAAGAAGCCGCCGCTCATTCCGGGATTCGTGCTCGGATTCCTAGTGGCCGTGGGTCTGGCCTCGATCTTTGCCGGCGTACCTTCCGTCAGCCAGGTGTTCACCACCCTGGGTGGAACGGTAGCTACTTTGCTACTCACGGTAGCCATGGGCGCCATGGGGGCGGGCGTGAACCTGCGCAATGTCATCAAATCCGGCGGGCGCGCGCTCTTGCTCGGAATTATCCTGAGCATCCTTATTGCCGGGGTTTCCTTGGCTTGCGTACTTTTCCTTGTGCCCTAAGCGCGGCTTGCCTACACCCACGCGATAGCGCCGCTTGGCCTACACCTACATAACAAAGCCAAAAGGCTACATTTTTCCGTAATCTCGGTCAGTAGCACCGCAGAAGATAGATATAAAAATGCGACCGCCCCGCTTTCCCCTCGACAAAGAGGGCGAAAGCGGGGCGGTCTGAGTTTTATTTAGTTAGCGGCCTGCAGTCCGCCGGAGCTCGGCGCGGACGGGCCAGAAGTCGAGCCCAAGCGCCCGGAGCTACTGGTCTTGGAAACCAGCGACTCCATTTCTGGCGGCGCCTCCACCTCGCCGACTCCTGCCGGCAACGGCTCGCTGGCGTCCTGGCCTTTGAAGGTGAAGCTCATGGGGATGTCATTCTTATCCACATCCACCACAATCACCTGACCGTCCTCGAACTCGCCGTAAAGCAACTTCTCCGAGAGGACGTCCTCGATATCGCGCTGAATCGCGCGGCGAAGCGGCCGGGCTCCCAGCACCGGATCATAGCCGCGGTCCGCCAGCAATTCCTTGGCGTCCTTGGTCAAAGCGATCGAGAGCTTCTGCCCGCGCAAGCGCTTGTCGAGTTTGCCGATCATCAGGTCCACGATCTGCAGAATCTCGTCGCGGCCCAGCTGCGGGAACACGATCACGTCATCCACGCGGTTGAGGAACTCGGGCCGGAAGTGGCTCTTGAGCTCTTCCGATACCTTCATCTTCATGCGCTCATAGGACGTGGTGGTGTCCTGATCGAACTGGAATCCGGTCTGCACACCCTTGGCGATGTCCTTCGTTCCCAGGTTCGTGGTCATAATAATGATGGTGTTCTTGAAGTCCACCACGCGACCCTGCGAATCGGTAAGGCGCCCTTCTTCCAGAATCTGCAACAACGAGTTGAACAGATCCGCGTGCGCCTTCTCGATTTCGTCGAAAAGAACCACCGAGAACGGCTTGCGGCGCACGGCCTCGGTCAGCTGGCCGCCCTCCTCGTAGCCCACATATCCCGGAGGCGCACCGAAGAGGCGTGAAACCGTGTGCTTCTCCGAGTACTCAGACATATCGAGCGTAATGAGCGCCGACTCGTCCCCGAAGAGGAACTCCGCGAGCGCCTTGGCCAGCTCAGTTTTTCCGACGCCGGTGGGACCGGCGAAAATAAACGATCCACCCGGGCGGTTCGGATCCTTCAGCCCGGCGCGCTGGCGGCGAATGGCCTGCGAAATCGCGGTAACGGCCTCGTGCTGACCAATAACGCGCTTGTGCAGCTCGTCCTCCATGCGCAGGAGTTTCTCGGATTCGGCCTCGGACAGCTTGAACACCGGAATGCCGGTGGACATCGAAAGCACCTCGGTAATGAGGTCCTCATCCACAACGGAGACAACGTCCATGTCCCCGTCCTTCCAGGCCTTTTCCTTCTCGTCACGCTCGGCGTTCAAGCTCTGCTCTTCGTCGCGGAGCTTGGCGGCGCGCTCAAAGTCCTGGCCGTCAATGGCTGCTTCCTTCGCCCGGCGGGTGCTGGAAATCTTCTCATCGAGCTCGCGTAATTCCGGCGGCGCCGTCATCTTGCGAATCGCCAGGCGTGCCCCGGCTTCGTCAATCAAATCGATGGCCTTATCCGGCAAGAACCGATCGTTGATATAGCGCTCGGAAAGCGTTGCCGCGGCCTCGAGGGCGTCGTCTGTAATCGTCACGCGATGGTACGACTCGTAGCGATCACGCAGACCCTTGAGGATCTCGATCGTCTGCTCGGCGGTGGGCTGATCCACCTGAATGGGCTGGAAACGGCGCTCCAGCGCGGCATCCTTCTCAATGTACTTGCGGTACTCATCGAGCGTGGTCGCGCCAATCACCTGAATCTCGCCGCGCGCCAGCATTGGCTTGAGCAGAGAGGCGGCGTCGAGTGCGCCCTCCGCGGCACCGGCACCCACCAGGGTGTGGATCTCATCGATAAAGAGGATGATGTCCCCACGGGTGTTGATCTCCTTGAGGATTTTCTTCATCCGCTCCTCGAAATCGCCGCGGTAGCGCGAACCTGCCACCAGCGAGCCCATATCCAGCGAATAAAGCTGCTTACCCTTGAGCGTTTCGGGTACGTTGTCCGCCGCGATCATCTGCGAAAGACCTTCGACGACGGCGGTCTTACCCACGCCGGGTTCACCAATCAGCACCGGGTTGTTCTTGGTGCGGCGCGAAAGCACCTGCATCACGCGCTCGGTTTCGGTATGCCGTCCGATTACCGGATCTAGCTTGTGATCGCGCGCGGCTTGGGTGAGGTTGCGCCCGTACTGGTCCAAAATCGTGGAGCCAGCCTTCTGCCCCTCGCGCCGGCCCCCGCCTACGCCCACGGCTTCCTTGCCCTGGAAACCGGAAATAAGCTGGTTGACCTGGTTGCGCACGGTGGGCATATCCGCCCCGAGCTTTTGCAGAACCTGCGCGGCAACGCCGTCGGGCTCGCGCGTCAGGCCAAGCAACAGGTGCTCGGTGCCGATGTACGAGTGGCCCAACTGCAGGCCCTCACGCATGGCGTATTCAATAACTTTCTTGGCACGCGGGGTGAACGGAATATGCCCGGACGGCTGCTCCTGCCCTTCGCCAATGATTTCGATGACCTCTGCGCGGACCTCATCAAGCGTGATACCCAGAGCCTCGAGCGCCTTCGCCGCGACCCCTTCACCCTCTCGGATCAGGCCCAGCAAAACGTGTTCGGTGCCCAAGTAGTTGTGCTTAAGGTTGCGCGCCTCTTCCTGCGCGAGCACAATCACTCGGCGGGCGCGGTCGGTAAACCTTTCAAACATGACACTCCTTGGTTGGAAACTACCTATGAGAGTAACGATGTACGCGGCAGAAACTGTTCTCTGTTCGCCAGCGGCGTGCCCTTATCACCGGCGGCGTGGCCCCCGCCACTTTCTCCGGTAATTCCAAGGTTTTCGCATGGTTTTTGGCGGTCAAACTTGCGCCGGGACGACTCAACTTACCACTCCGGCGAGTAAATTAAATAGGCGGATCTCACACCCTGGGCGGATCGGGCCCGCGCGCGGTAGCGCACATCGCCGCCACCGGGAGCGCTAGCGCGCGGGCACCTCGATCAGAATCGTCAGCGGGCCATCGTTGACCAGCTCCACGTCCATATCTGCGCCGAATTCCCCGGTTGCCACTTCCAGCCCGTATTCCTCGCGCAGCTCGCGCACGACTTCCTGGTAGAGCGGCTCGGCCACGTCTCCGCGCGCCGCCTTTGACCAGGACGGCTTGCGGCCCTTACGCACATCCGCGTACAGCGTGAACTGAGAAACTACCAAAACCGGCGCCTGCGCCTCCTCGGCCGAGAGCCGATTCTTTTCATCATCCGTGCCATCTTCTGCGCGCAAAAGTTTCAGCTGCGCAATTTTGCGCGCCACGGTTTTGGCGCGATCGGCGTCGTCGTCGTTCGTTACACCAACCAACACACACAGGCCGGCGCCGATTTCGCCGAGCACCTCGCCGTGGGCGCTCACCGACGCGCGCTTGACTCGTTGAATTACCGCTCTCATGGGCATCCTCCCTCGACTTTTGGTTTCTACCTTAGTTCAGCACTGAACTCACCAACCGCGCGAGCGCCTGCCGTCCACACCCATGCGCTGGCGCTCGGGGCCCAGATAGTAAACGGCCGCGAACAGCGCGAAGCAGGTAAGCAGGCCGCCAAAAGGCAGGCGCCACCCCACCCAATACTGAATAACCACCACGCCCAGGCTCACCGCCAGCACGCCAGACCAGAAGTTTTTCGGCTTTCGCGCGTAGGTGTAGCGTTGCTCCGGCTGGCGCAGGCAAGAAACCAGCGCCCACAAAATGAAGGCCGTCAGCAAAATCGCCACGGCCAGGCCGAGGACGCGGCGGATAATGAGGGCGACGGCTAACGTGCTGGTTGCATACATCACCTCTCCATTCTCACGGGTTCGGCGCCATTACCGCAAATTTTCGCTAAGAAATACAGGCGCGGCGGGCGGTGGCTAGAACTCTATGGGTTGCGCGAAGGCTCGAAAGTCACCGACCCGCAGCGCGCTTTCCGGGCGAACGACGCCGGAGTTCAGCAATGCCACTGACAGCGGGCCATCCTGCCAGTCGCGCGCACTGGCCACAATTTGGCCCGCCGCGGGGCTCGGTTGGGTGGCGCCCGGTTGGGTAGTGCTCGGTTGGGTGGCGCCCGGCGCTTCCACGAAAATCGGGCAGTTCGGGGCGGGCAAATCGGCCAGGTCCGGGCCCTCAAGATAGAGCAGCCAGAGCGATCTCTTTTGCCTCTCGGTGGTGGTTCGAATTTCCGCGCCGCCACGATATTCCGGATCCAAAATCGGAAAACCTAGCTCGTCGGGGTAAGCGCCCACCGCCGCGGCGAGGCAAGGATCCGGCCGGCAGGCGGCGATCATTTGTGCTCTCCAAGCGCTGAGCCCCGCCAGCTTTAGCCCGGCGCGTTCCGCGCCGGCGGGTTTTGAAGCCGCAAGCTCTGGCTCACCGTATTCCGAGCCAACGGAGGCGAGCGCCGCGAGCCCTACTACTGCCGATTCTGGCTCCGCCGACTTTGGCTGCTCCGCGCGCGGGCAGTGCGCCAGCGCCTCTCTGTCGGTGACCAGCGCATAAGCGGCTTGCCAGCTCTCGCCGGTTCGTTCCTGATAGGACGTTGCCGGCCAGGAATCAATCCATACCAACGGCTCGCCACCCGGGCCTCGCGCGGCGATAGTTTCGAGCTTTTTGGCGAGCGCCGCCGAAGCCCCCACAAGAAAATAGTTTTGGTCGCTACTCGGAACTTCCTCCCCGACGAAATTGGCGAAGGAAACCTTGAAAGCGCACCCCGGGGCCTCTGCACGAACCCAGCCGTAGCGAATTCGCCCGGTCGAGTCAATTTCAAGTACGTCTTTCCAGCGGCGCACGCCTCTGCCACGACGCGTATCTTTCCAGCGGCGCGCATTCTGCTCCGCCGCTATGCCGGAGCTACTCACGGGACTTGGGTTGCGCGCGGCGCCGGTCCCATCCGCAAATCCTGGGCTACCTGCAGTGCCGGAGCTATTCGCTAGGCCCGCACCACTCCCGAGGCACTCAACTCGCGCGTGCGAAAGATCCACCACCGCTCGCCCGCAAGCCAGTTCGCGCTGCTCGGCCAGGGGATTCCCGTAATGGGCGGCCACGCCCAGGCCGCGTCCATCCGGGGTGCCGTCGTCGGTGGCCTCAACCGCTCCATTCAATGCAAGAAGCGGATTGCGCGCGCGCCTCATTCCGCGGCGGGGGAGGCGCTGGCTTCTGGCCACTCCACATCCCCAACGCGCTGCAGGCGGGCGGACATATAGTCGCGCAGGTCGCTACCAAACGCGGCCATCTCGTAGGCGAAGAAAAGCTCTGATTCCACGTAACCGCCCGTAACGCGCCCGCCCTCATAGCGCTGCGCGGTGGGTGTGGCCGCAATGGCGTCTGCCAAGAACTGGAACCGCGGCCCCTGAATGGCGCCGGCCAAAGTCATCGCGTGGCCGGTAGGTTGAGCGACCATTCCCTCGAGCACGTACTGCCCGTCTTTACCCTCGCCGTGTTCGGGCGATACCCGCAGATACCCAGCCAGGCTAGACCATACCTGCCCCTTACTAAGCCGCTGATATTGCAGGCCACCGGGCATTTCTTGGTCGACGGCGTCGAGCCCTTCATTAGCAAGCCAAATATCCGAGAGCACTCGCAGATACGGGCCACCGCCGTCGTTATCAATACGTAGCTCCTGCAGGAAAGGCGCCGCCTCAACCCCCTCATAGGAAAGCACGCCAGCGCCGTGCCACGTATCAACCAACCAGGCCATCGGGTAGGTTTCGGGCGCAAGATTTGTGGGAATCGTGAAAACCATAGTCCCAGGTTAGATGATCGCGAGCGCCAGCCCGAACGCCGCCGCGCCCGCGGCTGACACCACGGAAAGCTCGAGCCCAGCCAGCGCCAATAGCGCCGGAGCGTGACCGCGCGCTTGGCTTTCAGCAATTTCGCCCGCCGATTCCTCCGCAGTTTGCTGTTCGCCTGCCTGCTGGTCTCCGGCTTGCGGCTCTCCGGCTATCCCCTCGCCGTCTTGCCGTTCAGCGGCCCACTCTTCGGCGTCGGGAAGATGTGCCTCGGGGCGCAGGCCGAAGAAAAAATCAACAATCGCGAACAGCACCACCAGGGCTAGCACGCCTCCGGCGAACGGGGCGAAGGCGGCGAAGCCACGGGTGAGCGACCACGCCATGAGTCCGCCGCCAATGAGGCCGGCGAAGGCGACGACCGCGAACGGCCACCAGCCCCAGATGCGGCCCATGACCAGGCGCGCCACCGCCATGCACAGGACGGCGGCGACGATGGCCAGGCCGGCGGTGCGGCCCGGTTCGCCCAGGCGAATGACGTGCGGCCAAAAGCCCGCCGCAATACCCACCAAAACCACCAGGTAGGTGATTGAAACCTGGATGAGCAGTTGCTCGCGATTGGCACGAAGCATCTCGGAGAAGAAAGCTACGAGCACCGCCACGCCCGCGGCATACGCCAAATGAATGGGTGCGCCGAAGGTGCCAATGCCGACGCCTGCCAGGCAACCTATCAGGCCGACGCCGCGCGCCATGCGCGGGTGCGGGACCGGGGATCGGCTCACGATTCCGTACACCGCCAACACGCTACCTATCAGCGCCAGCGCTCCCATCCATAGATGCGGGGCAGGGAGAACCTGGGAGAAGAGAAACACCAGTTCAATTCCGAGCACGAGCGCGCAGGCCAGAGCGTCTGCCGGTATCGTGCGCCGAAGCGGAACAGCCTCCTCGGGCCGCCCGTCACTGTTTGTTTCTACTTGCGGTGTCATGGTGCCATTCTTGCAAAAGCGCCGAACTTTCGCGATTGACCGCAGGCTTTCGCGATTGGCCGGCAACCCTGTTAGAGTTGAGCTACGGCATCGGGCCACGAAAGCCCCGGGCTCCAACTACAGCCGCTTCGAGCGGCATTCGCGCCGTCAGGCGCTCTCGGGTCCGATGCCTTTTTCATGCCCTTTTTCGCGAGCGACGCCCATTTATTTCGCGCGTTTCCCTCAGTCTTCTTCGCGCTCACCCGCCCAAATTCCTACTTTTTTACCGCTTCGTCATCTAAGCTAGGCCCGGCACCATTTATTTGCCGTTTACCTCGTTGAAACGGAGCGTTAATTTGGGCATCTTTAATCGACTCTCGAAGTCGCACAAGATCTTTCAACTGATTGATAACCAGGCGCAACACTTGGCATCCGCTGCTCACTACCTGGAAAAGATAGTAACTTCGGACGTTTCCGAGCAGACGATCCAGAGCGAGGCCCTGCATCAGGTGGAAAACGAAGCCGATGACGCTTCGCACGAACTCCTCACCTTCGTCAACAAGTCTTTTGTTCTTCCCTTCGATCGCTCTGACCTGTACAAGCTCAGCTCGCGTATTGACGATTGCGTTGATCTGATGGATGAAGCGGGAAGCAGCATCACCATGCTTTCGCCTTCCCATCTGCCGCGCGAGTGTATCGCCGTGGTGGGACTGGTGAAGAAATGCGCCGAGCAGTCGGTGCAGGCGCTGACGCACTTCTCCCCCACCGACGAAAAGGCGCGCAGCTACTGGATCGAAATGAATCAGCTGGAAAACCAGGCCGACCGGCTCTACGCCAAGACGATCGTCGATTTGTTCGACGGCCGCACCGAGGCCTTGGAGGTTATGCGCCTGCAAATGATCGCGACCGCGCTCGAGGAAACCATGGACGCCTTCGAACGGCTAGCTAATATCGTCGAGCAGATTGCGCTCAAGGAGTCCTAAGCGTGTCTGAACTAATTTTCCTCGTATTCGTGGTGATCGCGACCTGCGTGATCTTCGATTTCACCAATGGTTTTCACGACGCCGCAAATGCGATCGCAACCTCGGTTGCAACCCGCGCCCTGACCCCGCCAGTGGCGCTGGCCATGGCCGCGCTCATGAATTTCGTGGGCGCCATGCTGGGTACCGGGGTGGCGGAAACAATTGGTTCAGGCATCGTCGACATTACTGAAACCGCGGAGCTCGACGGCTTACTCCTGGTACTCGGCGCCCTCTTCGGAGCCGTCAGCTGGAACCTCATTACCTGGTGGCTGGGCTTGCCGTCCTCCAGTTCGCACGCACTTATTGGCGGTTTGACGGGCGCCGGCCTGGTCACCGCGGTGACCGTGCACTGGGGCGTCATTGTAGACAAAGTCGTTTTGCCGATGGTCCTTTCGCCGATCGTCGGCTTTACTTTTGCCTACGTAGCAATGAAGCTGGTGCTCGCCGCACTCGAGGCAAAAGAGGCCTCCTACGGGCACACCATGACCCGTTTCCGCTACGCACAAACGATTTCCGCCGCGGCGGTGGCCCTCGGCCACGGCCTGCAGGACGCGCAGAAAACAATGGGCGTTATCGTAATGGCCATGGTAGCTGGCGGTTTCCACCCCTCCGGCGGAGGAATCCCGCTCTGGGTGAAGCTTGTGGCGGCCACCGCGATCTCGGCCGGTACGGCCACCGGCGGCTTCCGCATTATGAAGACGCTGGGTAGCAAGCTCATTGATTTGGATCCGCCGCACGGTTTCGTGGCGGAGACGGTGGCCGCCTCGGTGCTTTACACGACGGCGTTCGTCTGGGCCGCGCCAATTTCCACCACCCAGACCATTACCTCCGCGATTATGGGCGTGGGGGCAACCAAGAGCAAGGCCGCGGTCCGCTGGGGAACGGCCGGAAATATCGCCACCGCCTGGGTCTTCACCCTGCCGTGCGCCGCGGGAATTGCCGCGCTGGTAACCCTCGCGCTACGCCTCTTCCTGCTCTAAGTTTCGCGCGCGCTGGCCTTCTGGGCATCCCGCCCGGGTTAACAAACGCCCACGTAGAGGCAGGGACACAACTACCTCTACGCGGGCGTGAGAAAACGAGTAGCTGGGGTGCTACCCGAGCTTTTTAGCCGAAGCGGCCCGAGACGTAATCTTCCGTCTCAGAGTTAGACGGATTGGAGAAAATCTTCTCGGTGTCGTCGAACTCAATCAGGTGGCCCGGCTTGCCGGTTCCTTCAATATTGAAGAAGCCCGTCATTTCCGAAACACGCGCGGCCTGCTGCATATTGTGGGTCACGATCACGATCGTGAAGTCCTTGCGGAGTTCGATCATGAGGTCCTCAATAGCCAGGGTCGAGATCGGGTCAAGCGCGGAGCACGGCTCGTCCATAAGAAGAACTTCCGGCTCCACCGCGATGGCGCGAGCAATGCATAGACGCTGCTGCTGACCACCGGAAAGCGAGGCGCCCGGGCGATCCAGACGATCCTTGACCTCTTCCCAGAGGTTGGCGCCGCGCAGGGAGCGCTCCACGATTTCCTCGGCGTCGGCCTTCTTCACTTTCTCATTGTTGAGGCGATAGCCAGCCAGAACGTTGTCCTTGATGGTCATGGTGGGGAACGGGTTGGGGCGCTGGAACACCATGCCCACGTGCCCGCGCACCGAAACCGGATCAACGTTCGGAGCGTAGATGTCCTGGCCGTCGATCTCCACCGAGCCGGTCACGTAAGCGCCGTTCTGCACTTCGTGCATGCGGTTGAGCGAACGCAGGAAGGTGGACTTGCCACAACCGGAGGGCCCAATCAAAGCCGTGATCGAGTTCGGACGAATGTGTACGTTCACGCCCTCGACGGCAAGAAAGTCGCCGTAGTAAATATTTTCGTCGCGGACGACGATTCCTTTAGTCACTTTTGGTCCTTTCGTTTCCGTGCCGGGAGCTACGGCGTCGTCGTGAAACCATAGCCACCCGGTTCGGAACTAGCGAGTCTTCGGGGCGAACACCTTCGCGATAATCCGCGCGATGAGGTTGAGTACGAGGACGATGATCACCAGCACGAGCGCGCCACCCCAGGCGTACTCCATCATTCCGCGCTGGAACATCGAGTAGACGAACACCGGGAGCGTCATCACCGGTCCGTTGACCAGCGAGTAGTTGAAGCCGTCCGGCGACGATGCGGTAATCATAAGCGGTGCGGACTCGCCAATCACGCGGGCCAGCGCGATAACGCAACCGGAAACAATGCCCGGCAACGCGGTACGCAGAACCACCTTGACGATCGTGCGAGACTTGGTGACGCCCAGCGCGTAGGACGCTTCACGCAGTTCGTCGGAAACAATGCGGAGCATTTCTTCCGTGTTACGAACGACGATCGGGGTCATCAGAACCACGAGGGCGACGGCGCCCATCAGGCCGTTGCGGTGGCCGAGGCCGGGGGCAATCACGCCCACGAACGCGGCCGCGAACAAACCGGCGACGATCGAGGGGATACCGGTCATAATGTCCACCAGGAACGTTACGACCTTGCCGAACCATCCGCCGCGGTAGTACTCCACCAGGTATACGGCCGTGAGGATTCCGAGCGGAATCGCGATAAGGGCCGTGGTGCCCGTAATGATGAGCGTTCCAACCACCGCGTGGCCGAGGCCGGGTTGCGCGCCAGCGGCGGACATACCCACCATCGAGTTGTTGAGGAAGCTGTAGCTCATGGCCGGGATGGCGTTTTGGACCACCGCCCAGAGCAGCGAGATGAGCGGGACCACCGCGATCACAAAGGCGGAGGCAATGACGATCCCCGCCATGCGGTCGCTACCGCCGCGCTTTCCTTCCACCTGGTAGGAAACAATCCGCATAATCACCAGGAAGATGAGGTAGCCGACGACGGCGATGCCCACCAGTGATTCGGTCTTGAACGCGAACTTGAACAGGAGGTAGGTCACCAGCCAGCAGGCAATAAGTACTCCGAGCGAGAAGCCCTTGGGGAGGCGCTTAAGCGTGCCGGTGCGGAAATCAACGCCGTCGGAACCGGACTTGCCGGAATCCTTCGCGCGCTTACCCGCGGCCGGCTTCGGCTCGGATTCGGTGGCCACCTTGTCGTTAGCCGCCGTTTCCGCCAAAGCGGTGGTGGGCAGACCGGGCTGCTCTCCGCCGGCCGGGGGCATTGCACCGCCCTGGCCGGGGGCCGTTGGCTCAGATTCCGGGATCGAACCCTTTGCAATATCTTCGTTTGCCATGGGTTCCTCCTTACTTCACGCTGGTGCGCGCCACGATTCGGCGCGCGCCCCAGTTGACGATGAATGTGAGCACGAACAGCAGGAAGCCGATTCCTACCAGTACCTGGCTCGGCAGACCCGGAGCGGCCTCCGGGAAGTTGAGCGCAATCTGGGAGGCGATGGTCGAATGCTGGCCGGGAGACATAATCGCGAAGTTCACGGCCAAGCCCGGCGAGAGCACCATCAACAGGGCCATTGTTTCACCGAGTGCGCGGCCCAAACCGAGCATGGAAGCGGACGAAATACCCGAGCGTCCCATCGGAAGAACCGTCATCTTGATCATTTCCCAGCGCGTCGCGCCCAGGCCAAGCGCTGCCTCTTCGAGCAGGCGCGGGGTCTGCAAGAAGACTTCACGGCACAGCGAGGTGATGATCGGGATGATCATAATCGCCAGAACCAGGCCGCCCATCAGGATGTTTCGTGCCGGCGGTACGAAGTTCACTAGATCGGGCTGCAAAGGCCACCAGTCGAAGCGGGCCAGACCGTTTTCTTCACCCATGAACGGAACGTAATCGACCCACCACTGCAGGATTGGGCCCAGGGCGCTTTCAATCCAATCAAAGATTGGCCGAATCATCGGCTCCAGTGTGCGGATGCCCCACAGGCCGAACACCACGGAGGGGATCGCCGCCAGCAGATCGATAATGTAGCCCAGGCCAGTTGCGAACCGGCGCGAGGCGTAGTGCGAAATAAACAGAGCGATACCGATGGAAAGCGGCACCGCTACCAGCAGGGCGATGAGCGAAGCCAGGATCGTGCCAAAGAGCGCCGCCCCGGCGTACTGCCAGAAATTCAAACCCTGCGTGAACGAGGCTCCCTTACGAATCTCTTCCGAGGTGGCGAGATACGCGGGGTAGGACTCCACCAGAAGGAAAATGAAGACAGCACCCAGGGTGAGAATAATCAGGATGCCGGCTCCGTAGGCAAAGCCTTTGAATGTTGCGTCAGCGCGGCCACGCGCGCGCCGACTGCCGAAGGTAACAGTAGATTTCTGTTCCTTACCACCACTACCTTTTTCGGCCTTCGGGGAGGCCCCGGGCGTATTCGCCACTGGAACCTCCCCGGCAGTGTTATCGAGTTCAGTCATTGACTATCGATATTCACTTATTGGCTGACCGAATCGCTTACTTGATGGTGTCGATCGCGGCCTGGGCCTCCTTGCGGAGGGTGTCCGAAATCGGGGCGTTACCACCGTTAGCCTCAGCAGCATACTTCTGGCCCTCTTCCGAAACCACGTAGGTGAAGAACTCCTTCACCAGGCTGGCGGTGTTGGCATCCTTGTACTGCTGGCAGGCTGCCAGGTAGGAGATCATAACCACGGGGTAGGCGTCCTTGATGGAGCCGTCGCGCACCAACTCAACCGTCAGGCGGGTGTCGGTGGCGTCCTCGGTGGCGGGCGAACCGTCAACGATGGCCGCGGCTGCCTCGGGGGTCGGGCCCACGAAGTCATCACCGACGGAGACCTTGGCGGCCTTCAGCGACTTGATCTGCGAGTAGTCGGCGTAGGTGATGGCGCCTTCCGTGGAGGAGGCGAGGGTGACGACGCCGGAGGTGCCCTGACCGGACTGGGTGCCCGTCACGGGCCAGGTGTCAGACGGCTCGTAGGTCCAGGCGCTCGGAGCGGCCTCGGCGAGGTACTGCTGGAAGTTCTCAGAGGTACCGGAATCGTCGGAGCGGTTCACCGGAATAATGTCCAGATCCGGAAGCTCAACGCCGGGGTTAGCCTCGGCGATCTCGGCGTCGTTCCACTTGGTGATCTTCTGATCGAAGATCTTGGCAACCGTCTCAGACTTGAGGTTCAGTTCCTCAACACCCGGGAGATTGTAAGCAATCGCGATCGGGGAGATGTAAACCGGGAGCTCGAGCATAACGTCCGAAGCGCACTGGTTGTTCTTGCCAACCTGGGCACGCTCTTCGGCCTTGAAGATCGAGTCAGAACCGGCGTAGGAAACATCGCCCGCGAGGAACTGCTCGCGGCCGGTGCCGGAACCGGTCGATTCGTAGTTGACCGTGACGCCGCTTTCCTTGGCCTGGAAGCCGTCGCGCCACGCCTGCTGAGCGTTGACCTGCGAGGAAGCGCCGGAACCGTTGATCGTGCCCGAAACACCGGATCCGGAATTGCTGGCAGCGGCAGAGGTTGCTTCGGTCGCGGCCTGGTTGGTCGCCTTACTACCGTCTGCGTTACCACCGCAGGCGGAAAGAGTCAGAGCGACAGCGGTTGCGGCGGCAAGTGCCGAAAACTTCTTCATCTTCACAGTTGTGTCCTTGCGTGTCAGGGAGCGCCCGTTTATGCGCTCGCTGAATGCAACCGTAAAAAGCGCGGGTTACGATCCGAGACATTTAAAGTAAACAGTTGGTTAACGACGCTGTTCCCTCTGTCACATCGGCTAAATTCCGCCAATTTCTCTCCAATTTGCCCCACCGGCTCGGCGCGGTCAACGCATTCGCCCGGCCCCGCGCAAACAGCTGCTTCGCGCGCGCTTCACGCCCACTTAATCGGGTGAGACCGGCCGATAGCGCTCGGCGGCCACCACCGTCGAACCAATCAGATGCATCACCAGGATTTCGCCAGTCTTCAGGTACGGATCCTTGCGGGGAATTTTCTTCTGCACCGCGGAGTTCGAATGCTCCAGCACCGCGTCAAGCACGCCCGGCAAAGTGGGCCGATGTAGGGAAGCTGCGGTGGGCACCCCCGAGGTGCCAAGCAGCTTGTGGATCTTCCGCACCGCTTTTTTCGAGCTCTTCTTGTAGGAAGCCTCGGTAAGCTCCGGCGCCATTTGGATTTCCAGACCGGTGCGCTCCGCGTAGGGCGCCAGCGTATCTATACATCGTTTCCAGGGTGAGGAAACCAGTTCTTCCACCCCGTAATTTGCCAGGTCATAGGCGATTTCGGCGGCTCGTTCCGCCCCTTGCGGAGTGAGCGGGCGCGTCTCCTCCGGCCCCTTCCACACCGACCGCTTACGGGCCCGCGCGTGGCGCACCAAAAGCACCGCCCGGGTATAAAATTCCTCGTGTTTGTAGAGCTTGAGGGCCTTACCCACCAGTTTCGATTCGCCCTTCAGCGCCAGTTCCTCCTGCGCATCCTCGGCGGTAATCCACCGCGCCTGCACCGGGCTGGAGTTCTTCAAATAACGCGGCCGATCGCGGCGTAGCGCAATGATGGGATGGTCCTCCCCCACCTCCTGCGCGAGCCAGTAGTAGGTGGAGGTTTTCCCCGGTTTTCCGGGTTTTTGCGAGCTTTCTTTCCGGGTATCTTCTTCCTCGCCCGACGCCGCCTGCGCGGCCTCGGTTTCTTCGCTGCCCTCAATGCGCTCGGCTATATCCGGCGCCACGCTGGCCTTAATCGAGAACGAGCCGAGGGGGCGGCGTAGCGCGACGCCCACCCCGGCCAGTACCGCCGCGCTACGAACGGCGGCGTCGCGAAAACCCTCATTGGGCTCCAGGCGAGCGGAAGGAAGCACCAGGCCGGCCTCGGTTTCTATCACCAAAAACTCAAGGTGCTTCTTACCGTGGCGCCACACCAGGCACCCCGCCGCGTCGCTACGCTTACCCATGCCAGTTCACCCCGCTGTGATCACTTCTTCGCTACTTTCCCCCATACGGAAGCGTTTTCATTTTTTGATAACGGAAGCGGGCTATCTTCCGGTTTTGGCTCGTCGAGCTCGGCTAATTCTTCGACCCGGAGACCTTCGAACGAGCCTGGCGCATGAGCAATTCCTGGATGTCCACT
Organism: Actinobaculum massiliense; assembly: GCF_001457435.1. GTDB lineage: Bacteria > Actinomycetota > Actinomycetes > Actinomycetales > Actinomycetaceae > Actinobaculum > Actinobaculum massiliense. Next base: position 958,994 of record NZ_LN881717.1, read on the forward strand.
AGCGGGCGACCCTTGCGGGTTTGGTTCACGCGCACCCAGCCATCGGGGCGGAGGCGCCACGAGCTGGTGGAATCCGCGGTGGCAACGTCAATCAGCTCCACTAGCCGGTCAATATGATCCGGATCTTGCACCTTAATCAGCGCTTCAATTCGCCGATCCAAGTTGCGGTGCATAAGGTCCGCCGAGCCAATCCACACGTCGGTATCGCCGTCGTTGTGGAAGGCGTAGATACGCGAGTGCTCCAGGTAGCGGCCCAGAATCGAGCGCACCTTGATGTTCTCGGAAAGGCCCGGGATGCCGGCGCGCACCCCGCAAATCCCGCGCACCTGGATATCCACCGGCACGCTCGCTTGCGAGGCTCGGTACAGGGCGTCAATGGTGGTCTCATCGATAATCGAGTTGCACTTGATCTTGATCCAGGCAGGCTTGCCGGCGTTCTTATTGGCGATTTCGCGCTCAATGCGTTCAATCAGGCCGGAGCGAATGCCGGTGGGCGCCACCAGAAGGCGGTGGAAAGTGGCCGCCGGGGCGTAGCCGGAAAGCTGGTTGAACAACCGGGTAAGGTCCTGGCCCACATTGCGGTCGCAGGTGAACAGGCCAATATCCTCGTAACCGCGGGCCGTCTTCGGATTGTAATTACCCGTGCCCACGTGGCAGTAGCGGCGCAACCCGTCAGCTTCCTGGCGCACTACCAGGCACAGTTTGCAGTGAGTCTTGAGGCCCACCATGCCGTACACCACGTGTACGCCGGAGCGCTCCAGTTTGCGCGCCCAACCAATATTGCGCTCCTCATCGAAGCGCGCCTTGATCTCCACCACGGCCAACACCTGCTTGCCAGCGCGGGCGGCTTGGATCAGCGCGTCAATAATCGGCGAATCGCCGGAGGTTCGGTAGAGGGTCTGCTTGATTGCGAGCACCCGCGGATCGGCTGCGGCCTGGGAAATAAAGGCCTGCACCGAGGTAGAGAATGACTCGTAGGGATGCTGCACCAGTACTTCGCGCTCGCGTATCTTCTTGAACAGATCCGCCGAATGCGCCGACTCCGCATCGGTGAGGCCCGGGGGCGTAATCGGCACAAACTTCGGGTACTTCAGGGCCGGGCGATCCATGCCGTGGAACAGCTCCAGACTGGTCAAATCAAGCGGGGTGGGAAGCTTGTAAACGTCCCGCTCGGAGATGTCCATTTCCTTCATGAGGAACTTGAGGACGCCCGGATCCATGTTCTCGTCCACTTCCATCCGGACCACTGGCCCGAACCGCCGCCGAATCAGCTCCTTCTCCAGCGCGGTGAGCAGGTTTTCGGCGTCGTCCTCCTCCACCTCGAGGTCCTCGTTACGAGTTACCCGGAAGGTCGAGTAGTCAATAATCTCCATGCCCGGGAAGAGCTCGGCCAGGTGTTCCCCAATGAGGTCCTCCAGCGGCAGGAACCGGGTGGGCCCGTTCTTCTCCGCCGGCACGGTTTCAGGCTGATAGGCGTGGCCGTCCTCGTCCAACGCGATGAAGCGCGGCAGGATATCCGGCACCTTCACGCGCGCGAACATCGTGGTGCCCGCAGAATTCTTCACCCGCACCGCGAGGTTGAGCGACAGGCCCGAAATATACGGGAAGGGGTGAGAGGGGTCGACGGCGAGGGGCGTGAGCACGGGGAAGATATTCGAGCGGAAGAACTTCGAGAAGAGCTTGCGTTCGGATTTCGAGAAGCCGTCCCAGTGCTCGATTTCGATGCCCTGCTCAGCCATTTTCGGGGCGACGTCGTCGAGGAAAACGCGCGCTTGGCGTGCCGTCAGATCGTGGGTGCGAGCCGCGATTCCGGCCATGACCTGGCGCGGCGTAAGGCCGGAGGCGGCGGTGACGGCAATGCCGGAGCGAATGCGGCGCTTCAGGCCCGCCACGCGCACCATAAAGAATTCGTCCAAATTCGAAGTGAAAATCGAGAGGAACCAGGCGCGCTCCAGGAGCGGAAGCGATTGGTCTTCGGCTTGCTCCAGCACACGCTCATTGAAGGCGAGCCAGGAGAGCTCGCGATCGGCCAAGCGTCCTTCCGGAAGGCGTGATTCCTCCGGGGCCTTAGCGGAGCGCTTGGCTTCCGCCCGGGCCTCCTTTGCCATTTCCGTCAGCGATTTGGTGGAAACCGGCGAGCCGAGACGGGCCGCAACCGAGAAGCTTTCGGCCACCGGCTCGTCCTCTTCTTCGGCGGCCTTCGCCCGCCGTGCCGATTCAGCGAGCGGAGCGACGACGTCGTAAAGCACGTGGCGCTGCGCCTCGGTGTACCCCGCGTTTTGGTACACCTTCACCGCGGCCTCGTTTTCTGCGTCCACGTAAAGGGTCGATTTCTTGAATCCCTGCTTTTCGGCAGTCGCGAGCGCGCGGGCAGTAAGCGCGGTGCCCAGGCCCTTGCCGCGGAATTCGGGGGCGACGCCGAGCACGTACAGCTCTAGCGCCTCGCCGGCCGGCTTGAGCCAGACGAAACCGACGAGGTTGCCTTCGGACTTCGCCACCAGGAGTAGCTCCGGGGAGAACCAATCTTCTTGCATCCGTGCATCGAAATCTTCGCGCGTTAGTGCGCCCTGCTCCGGGTGGCTCGCGAACGCTTGCGCGTTGAGATCCACCAGAGAAGCGAAATCGGTAGCCGAATTAAACGGCGAGACGACGACGCCCGGAACTTGCTCCGGTTCTGGCAACTGCGATGCCCCGGACTCTTCGCCTTGGCTAGGTTCGGCTCCTTCGCCGTCACCGGGTAGGGCGCGCTCGAGCACCAGGAGTGTGCGTCCGGCGTCGAGCCCTTCCTTTTCCGCGATATGCTCCGCCACCGGCAGGTTACCGTGCGCCCAGAACGCCGTTTCCCCCGCGTCTTTGGCCGCGCGCACCAGCTCGGTTCCCAGGCCCAGCCCGCGCGCGTCCGGCAACACCGCCAGCTCCACGGTCCCGTTGCGGCCGCGGTGGGCGATTCCGGCCACCGGCTCGCCAATCGTCCACACCATTGAGGAGGCCGCCTGGGACTCCACATCCAAAAGCGTTTGCTCGTTGAACGGTGCCACGCCGTCCGCATCCTCGGCTTCTTTCGCTATATGCCTGAGGATCTGGGCCGTATCCTGCGTTACTCGCCCGGATGCTATCTCCATATCGCTTACCCCTTCGGTGCGGTCGTGATCTTCCTACAGTCTAACTTTTGGGAGGTATTAAATTTTTGCCGGTTTCCCGGGGTGGAGTGCGTTTTATTCCAACAACTCGCTCTGCCCGGGTTTTACTCCAGCAATCCGCGCTCCGCCTGCGCGCCGGCAATGCGGAACTCCTCGCTGGTTTCAATCAGAGCCCGATCCCGGCGGGTCACATCAGTAGCGAGCGGATGGCCATCCGCATCAATCCACTCCGGATCGATTTCACCAATCATGTCGGTAATCCGTGCCGATTGCGCCAGGAGCTGGGCAAAGTCGGCGTCGTACCCACCGGAGAACACCGCATTCCAGCCCTCTTCAACCTCTTGCGGCGAAGGGGTCATGGAAATCTTCTGTTCGCCGTCGGCTCCCTGCGCGCGCAGCGCCTCGATAGCGGCGCTCCAACGGCGCTTCACCTCATCCGGGTAGCGGCGAATCCACTCGCGGAGCAGATAGCCGCGCCAGAGCGCGCCCGGCAGCGAATCCTCGGGGGAGCGAATCCAGGACTCGGCGACGACGTCTACACCCTCCTCGCGGATAAGCTCGAGCACCCGCTCGCGCACTTCGCGGTCGGCGTCCGTGGTTTCAAAGGGCAGAAGGGCCTGCGCAGACGTGTGCGCGAGCTCGGAGTTGTAGGCGACGTCCCCCTCGCCCTGAATCGACTCGAGCTGATCCGGCTTGATCTGGGCCGGCCTGCGGAACTTCGCCATGATGCCTCCTCACTCGCGGCGCCCGCCATTCTTGGGCGGGAGCCATTTTTATGCGCGTCCTCGACTCGATCTCCGGGCCGGCGCCGCGGCGCTACTCCCGGCGATTTTGTCGCTTATGCCACTCCCTATTCTCGCTCATTTCACGCGGTCACGTATCAAAAGTTTGCTCTGAACAAGCTCGCTTACGGAAAACACCTCCGCCTTGCAGTGGCGATTCACGCGGCTCGCCCATGAGCGAGGGCGCTACCCGCAAACGCACAGATGCACCGCTCGCGACACAACACGAGCGCGGCTCGCGTGCACGTAAAATGAGACCGGTTCAACCCTTCACATTTTTCACAGTCGGGTGAACAGAAGCTAAACTGTCCGGTGGGCCTCTAGCTCCAATGGTAGAGCACTGGACTTTTAATCCATGGGTTGTGGGTTCGAATCCCACGGGGCCTACCAGGCTTTCGCCCGGAAACACAACGAAAAGTGCTTCCGGGCGAAAACATTTAAGGCCGGCGTGGAACGTATGTGGAGCAAGACACCAGGACTCCGGAAACCGCGGAAAAACGCCTTTAAACGGCGGAAATCAGCCTCTTTCCGAGGGGACAAAAAGGGGACAACAATGAGGCAGTCAAACCCGCGAGCGCTTCGCCGCATGACATTTGCATGCCATATACATGGCATTGAAAAGTGCTGACTGCCTAGGCAGTGCTTAGGTTGTACCTAGAGATTCGCTCTCGACCTCCTCGTTGCCCCAGCCTTGCCCAACGAAACCATTTTGTGGCAACGTGGCTTAGCTTCCAGCGTTTCTAGCCGCGCCGCTCGCCATCCTTTGGTTGTTTCCCACGGTCCGCCAGCTGCAGACCCACCACGGCGAGGATAATTCCGGCGAGGAACACGGCTTTGGCCGGGTTAAGAGTTTCGGACTGGGTGATCACCGCGTAGGTGACCGTCAGCGCCGCGCCAACGCCGGTCCACACCGCGTAGGCGGTGCCGAGCGGAATTTCTTGAATCGCGTGGGACAGCCCCCAGACCGATCCGACCATGGCAATCACAAACACTAAGGTCGGCGCCAACTCCGAAAACCCATTGGACTGGCCCAAGGCGGTAGCCCAGACCGCTTCCAGAACCGCCGAGGCTAATAAAACCACCCAGGGCATTTAGCTCACCGCCTTCAGGCCCACCACGCACCCAATGAGGAGCGCGAGGAGCGCGGCTTTCACCCAACTGGCACGCTCCAGGCCGGTGACCCAGCTGTAGACCACGGTGCAGGTGGCGCCTATTCCAACCCAGACGGCATACGCGGTGCCGGTGGGGATGGTTTGCATTGCATAGCCCAGCCCGAGCACGGAAATGATTGAGGCAACGACGAAAACGATCACCGGCAAAGCGCGCCGGAAATGCTTGGAGCGCTCTAGCGCCGCCGCCCACACCGTCTCGAGCATCCCAGAAAGAATCAGGACGATCCAGTTCATTACTTTCCAATTTCGCGCAGAAATTGCTCCGAGTCAGTCTTTTCGCTGTGCGGGTACTGCTCCCTCGTCCGCGAGGCCGGAAACGCCTCTGGGCGAAACCCTAACATTTTCGCCCGCCGGCGATCTCGCCTGCGGCGCATACCACCAGCGGAAGAATCGCCAGTTATGCGGGTACGCTAAGCGGCATGAGCAATCCTCGCATTGAAATTCGTGATCTCGCGCAGGGCAGCACGCCGCTCCCCGCCATCACAATTAGCAACGACCTCCACCTCGTCGCTGGTTTTGAGGAAATCGGAACCGACCTCGGCCAGCGCCTTCTCCTCGCGCCGGTGAACACCGCCGAGCTTTCGAGCGACCTGCCGGTCGCGTTCCTGGAGACTTCTCTCGGTTTCTTCGACGACGCCGAAGCGGACGCCCCCGAATCGGGCCAGCAGATTTCTTTGGCCTTCCTCGCAGACGCCATTTTTGCCCTGGGAAGCGCACGTTTCCGCGCGGATAAATTCGACGGCACGGTACTGCAGGCCGTTCCGGTGCGGCCCGGTTTGATCGAAGCGCGATCGATCCCGCGAGTCATCCCCGCCGAACTGGCGGATCGCGAGGACTCCGGCGCGCAATTCCCCCGCGTACCCGATGGGCTACCCGATGCCTGGCATACCCCGGTAGGCCGTTTCACGGAGGAATACGAGACCCGCGCGCAGGCAGTGGTGCGCGAGCTTGAAAAACGCAATCTGCAGCCGGAATTCTGGTGGGCAGGTAGCGAGGACGGCGAGGTCATTGCGGCCGCGCTCAGCCCCTCGCAAAATCTCCTCATTGATATTGAGGAGCCGTCCACCCAAGACGATCTGGACGCCGCAATCCGCGACGGCAAACTCGGCGACTGGATTGACGACGAGATCCGCCACCTCACCGAAGATTAGTTAACCGCTTCCCAACCTGGCATTTTTTGCCTAGCCTCCAACTGAGGGCACAACCGTGCATTGCAGTTGGTAGCTGCGTATTGGCAGCCTCACAGTGGGGCACAACCGGCCAAGGAGAGAAGGAGCCATGCAGGAAGATCACAACGAAGAAGGCGTAGGCGAAGGCTGGATCTCCGGCTACGGCTGGCACACTGATCCCTCCAGCGGCAAGTCCTATTGGGGCCCACCGCCCTCGCCCGAAGGGCGCGGGCGGTCGATGCACTGGAGCATGATCATCATCATGGTGCTGTTCGGAATCGTCTGCCTGACGCTCATCATTCGAATGTTCGGCGGTTTCTCCAATAACGACCCCGGCCCCGAATCCACCGGAAACCAGCAGGCTTCCGTGATTTTGCCGCTCGGCCCGGCCGGGGCCGCGCCCGGCTCGCTAGAACTCTAGCCTTAGGTAGCGGCAATTAACCGCGGGCCAGCCCCGCGCCCGGCTCGCCCGGACTTTTTGGGCAGCGGCAATTAACCGCCAGCCGGCCCTGCTCCCTGCTCGCCCGCATTTTCGGATTTAAATACATACCGGCCGGAGTGGAGGCCTCGCCTCTACTCCGGCCGGTTTTGCACCTCTACCGATTAGCTCTAATCCTCGTTGCCGATCCGATTGCCCTTGACCTCGCGCGGCGGCGCCGAGATTCCGGTGCCATCGCTTTCGTCTTCAAATCCGGCCACGCCCCGCGTTCCGGGGCCGCCCAAACCGCCAATCTCGATACCGTCGGTTTGCGAAACGCTCGGGTCATCCGCATCGCTATCGGGATGCATCGGTTCAAATTCCACGGTTCCCTCCAGTGAAACTCCCGCTCCGGTACCTCCCAGCATCTCGCTTGCCGGCCGAGCGGTGACGGGCGAAACCGCCTCTTCCGCCGCCTCATTGAGGTCCTTCGAGGCCTTGTCCACCAGCTGCTTGGCCAGCGAGGTACCCGGGATATTTCGCAGCTCCAGGCGCGGAAGCGCTTTGAGGGCTTGATCCGGCGTCGGGCGAAGAACCTTGTACACCTCCCAAATAATCGAGATAAGCGGGATAACGAGGATCGCGCCCAGGATGCCGGCAACGAAAGTCGCCCCGGTAACGGCCAAGGCAATCACCACCGGGTGGAGGGAAACCTGGTGACCCATAATGATGGGCTGAAGCAAGTGGCCTTCGACCTGCCCAATAAGCGCCACGCCCAGCAAAACCACCAGGGCAATAACGGGGCCCTGGGTAGCGAGAGCAACCAGTGCGGCGACGATCATGGCCAGCGGCGCACCGATAATCGGAATAAACGCGCCGATAAAGACCAGCACAGCCAGCGGCGCGGCCAGCGGAACGCCGCAGGCCAGAAGCAAGATGAAGGCGAGCACGCCGTCGCAGAAGCCAATAATAATCGTCCCGCGCGCGTAGCCGGAGAACGTGTACCAGCCCGCCGAGGCGGCGGCGTGAGTGCGCAGGCGCACCGAGGAGGGGAGCAGGTTGATGAACCAAAGCCACATATTTCGGCCGGTTGCCATAAAGAAGACGGAGCAGAAAATCGCCAGCGCCAGGAGGGTAAAGAAGAGGAAGACCGCGGAGGCCTGGGACAGCGCGCTGGTGGCGATAGTCCCCGCATTGGTTTGCAACCATTCAATGCCGCGGTCAATGAGGGCGTCCATCTCCTGGGAGAGCTCTTCCGCGGTGGCGTCCACCGGCAAGGGGCCGTCCGCCACCCACTCTAAGATCCCCTGCAGGCCGCGGCTCATCTGCTCCGCCATGGATTCCCACTGCGCCGCCACCGAGGTCACGATCCAGGTGATAATGCCCAGGAAAAGCGCCAGGAAGCCAATTAGCGAGATTCCGGTGGCAGCTCCGCGCGGCATAATTCGCGACAGCCCGCGCACCAGCGGATTCAACAGCGCCGTGATAACACCGGCGAGGAACACCGCCACCAGCACCCACTGCACCGCCGAGGCCATGTGGAAGATTCCCCAGATCGCAATGCCGACCGCAATCAGCAGAATCGCAGAGACGCCCCACGAGACCAGCACCGGCTGGACACCCTTAAACCCAATTTCTACGTGGGTTACCGGAGCCGCGTTCGGCGCGGCCATAGCGGAGGTTTGCGGCTCGAAGTCGCGCTTGTCTTGCTCGGAATCGGTCCGCGTAACCGCGTTCTTGACGCGTGAAAAAATCCCCATAGTGCACCTCATTTCTGCTCACATCCTACGTTGTGTACACCCGCGCGGCGCCCGTATCCACGGCCGCACGGGTTTGTTAAAGTTCCTCGCCGCCGCTGCTCGCCCTTCCTCGCCGACGACGCCGCTCACCCTTGCGCCTAAGCGAGCTAGGAAGTGAAGCCAGGGCCACCGCCACTGAAATACACGTCAAGCCGGCAAGCTGGCCCACATTGGGGACCTGCCCCAGGGTGATTAGGCCAGCGAGCATCGAGGTGGCGGGAAGTAGCGCCGCGAGGAGTGAGAACATCGAGGCGGAGACTCCGGCGAGGATCACCTGCTCAATAGCAAAGGGGATCACGGAAGACATCAGGGCCACGAGCACCAGCGTCCCGGCGGCTTTCGCATCGGTAGCCAGGGGCGCAAAGCCCGGAATACCAATCGGAGCGTAGACGATCGTCGCCGCCGCCATACCGATAGCGAGGCGATTGAGCCCGTTCCCCTGCGCCGCACCGCGCCGGCCGAGCCCTATGTACCCGGCCCAAAATACCCCGGAAAGCAAAGCGCATCCCACTCCGATTTGCACCGATTTTTCGGTCAAATCCACACCCGCCCAGGAAATCGAGAAAACACCGAGTAGCGCAAAAACGCTCCCCAGCCAGGTGCGCCAGCCGCGCCCGGCCACCACGGCAAGGACCACCGGCCCCAAGTATTCAAGCGAAACTGCTGTTCCGAGCGGAATATGTTCCAAGGCCGCATAGAAAACCATGTTCATGCCGCCCAGGACGATCCCGAAAATCGAAGCACTCCGGATGAAGTGCCAGTCAATTCGGCCATCCGCTCCCCGCGGGCGCGGGCGGCGCCACAGCAAGAGGATGAGGGCCGAAAGCGCGATTCTCCCCCAGGCCACAGAAAACGATCCGGCGGTAGCGAACAGGGTAACGGCAATCCCGGCCCCGATATATTCCACCAGCCCTTCGCCGAGGAACATTGCTGGCGCCCATTTCGCTTGCCAGGGGCGCTTTTGCCCGGTCACGTCAACTTCGCCCATCTCTACACAACCCCCGCGGCCCGGAAAAGGGTGGAAATAACCAGCATGACTGCCAGGCACAGCCCGGTGGTGATAAGTATCGAGTCGCGAGCGAGGTCCACGTCAGAGTTGTAGCGATGCGCGTAGACAAAAATATTATTTGCCGTGGGGAATGCTCCCACGATGGTGATGGAGAGCAGATGGTGGCCGGTAACTCCCATAGCGCTGCCGAGGAGGAAAACCGTAAGCGGCCCGGCCAGGCAGCGAAGCGCGACGGCGAGGAAAAGCGCGCCGGATTCTCGCCCGAGGCGCGGCACATGGGCACCGCGAATTGAGATCCCCATGGCCATGAGGATGATCGGCACATTCGCTTGGCCGAGCATTCGCGCCGGCCCGGCAACGACGTCGGGAATCGTCCAACCCGCTACCGACACGACGAGGCCGGCGAGAACGGCCAGGAGAAGCGGATTTCTCAGGCGGGTGAGGAGCGTGCGCCAAATGCCCGCGCCTTCGCGACCGGTTTGGTGGTCGAGGATCGCGAAGAAGACCGGAACCATCACCACGATCTGGAAAAGCAAGATGGGGGCGGCGGTGGAGGCGTCGTTCGTGATCGCCAAAAGCAGGGCGATGCCGAGGTTTCCGACGTTCGTATAGGAGGCGGCGAGGGTGCCGATAGTGAGTTTCGTGCCGCGGATGTTGAGGAGGTAGCGTCCAACGACGCCGTAGAGACAGGCAATGAGGGTCGCGGAAAGAATATTTGCCAACGAGCCGCGGCTAAAGAACATACTCGGGTCGGATTCTCCAACCGTCATGAAGAGGAGCGCCGGCAGGGTGGAATTGAAGGCGATCTGCGTCAGGGTGCGATCTACCCCAGGCTGCACCACTTTTACTCTGGCAAGCAGGTAGCCCGTGAGAATACAGAAAATAATGATCCAGAAGGATAACAACGCACTCGTCATACTCGGCAAAGTCTAGACTTGCCCGGTGACTTTTGGGCGGTTATATCCCCCGCAAATGCGCTAAAGATCGAGCTAATAGATCTCAATTAGTGGCGAAACGCCGCACCTGCCCGCAAATGCGCCGAGCCCAAACGCCAGCGCCGATCGCACGGCAAGCGGAGAGCCAAGTCAAGGGTTAGAAAACGACGTTGGCGCGTAGAGCTCGATGGTCGGAAATCCCCATATATACGGCCTCGGCGCTACGGGCTTGGCCGCCTTGCACGAGGATGTGGTCAATCTGAGCGGTCGGGGCGGTGGCGGGATAGGTGTCCGCCTCGGCCATTGAGTCGTAGCCGGTCAGAGCGAGCGGTCGCTCCCCGCGAATATTGAGATCGCCAAGGATCAGCCGCGGTGCCTGCATTTTCCCGTTCCGGCGCGCGAAGCCGTCAAGCGTCCCGGAGACAGTCCGCAACTGGGAATCCTGTAGCACCGGAGTGAACGCGATATGGGTTGCGGCCACCAGAATCGGCCCGTCGGGGCTGAGGATCTCTGCCAAAATTGCTCGCCGTGGCATTTCTCCCAAGCCGATCTTGGTGCGCAAGGTTTTCAGCCACGAGCCGTTCGGGTCTTGGAGTGGAAGCTCGATCATTTCCCTCGCCCCGATGGGGTAGCGGGAGGCTAGGGCGATCCCGTTGCCCTTCAGGTCGACGTCGTTTTTCGGCTGGCCCGTCAGCGTTTTGCCGCCACGGAGAGGCAGGAAGATCACATCGGTGAATTTACCCAGCGCAACGATGGGGTTGACGAGGGAGCCGGAGGCCACGGGCTCTTTGACTTCCTGCAGGGCGAGGATATCGGCGTTGAGACGCCCGAGCACGCGCGCGGCCGAGGATACCTGTTCGCGTTGCCAGGCAACCTTGTGCATTCCTCCCGGGGCTTTCGCCGTCGGCGTGCCCTTCTGGAGATTCGCGGTAACAACGTGAATGCTCGCCATTCCTCATCATCCTTAAAACTCGGGCCGCGCGGTGCGCAGCCCGCCCTATCGATGCATTTGGTTTATTTTCTCATAAACTACCCGGGCACCCGACCAATTCAGCGAGGAGACCGCACCGATTCGTCCCCGAAAACCGGGGTAGTGCCGCTTGTAGCTCCGGATATTCTTCACGGAGGCCCAAGACGGCCAGGTATGGCCGGCTACTTTTCCTCGTTAGGCGCGAAAGAGAGCGCGACCGAGTTCATGCAGTACCGCTGGCCGGTGGGGGTTTGCGGGGCGTCTGGGAAGACGTGCCCCAGATGCGACTGACACTTGGCGCATCGCACCTCCACCCGGGGGTAGCCCAGCTTGTAGTCCACATCGGTGGTCACGGCATCCGAACTGGAAGGATCGTAAAAGCTCGGCCAGCCGCACCCAGAATCAAACTTCGTCTGCGAGCGGAAGAGCTCCGCACCGCACGCCTTGCACGAGTACACGCCCTCACGATTCTCCTCAAGCAGTTCACCCGACCAGGGGGCTTCCGTGCCTGCTTTACGCAATACGTCAAATTCGGCCGGTGCCAGAACCCGCGCCCACTCCTCGTCGGTCTGCGGCAACATATCTGCCATTTCTTGCCTCTCTTTCTTCCTCGTCTACGGTTTGGTATGCCCGGGTAGGCCGATTCATAAGCCTGCCCAGAGTTTTGCCCGCGGCCACGCGCCCAAGGCCACGCGCCCGGGGCGCTACTTTTTCTCTTCCGGCTCCACCGCGTCCATCACCGCGGTGCGGCCGCCTAATCCCTCGCCGGATTCATCTATCAAACCATTATGCCGCGCAGCGGTGCGTTCGCGCTCTTCCAGCACTTCTTCGCCCGGACCCGCGTACTCGCGCCCGCGGCTCTCGTTCTTCTCCGATCCGGTAAACAAGGAGGCCTCGTGGCCGGCCTTGACCTGGGTATCGGTAGGAGCGGTCTTTACCGCCGGTTGGCCGGTATCTGCCGCGTCCACCTGATTCACGCCCGACGCTCCCGCCCGAGTTTCCGATCCGGGCTGGCCGCCAGCCACCGGGCGCGCCGTGGCGTCCTCAACCCGCAAATCCGGATGCACGCCTTGCGGGTTCTCTTGCTCGAGCTCATAGGCACGCCCTGGCTCCGGGCGGCGCTGGTGTTCGGCTTCGGTCCGCGGCTTTTCACCTGGCGTATAAGACCTCGGCAGGTGACGCTCGGCAATCGGGATCCGCTTAGGAGCCGTGGCCATGATCTCGGAGGGTCGCATGAGCTTGGTTTCCGCGGTGAGCCGGGCTCCCTCCGCGCTGCCGCCACTCCGGGATTCTTCAGCCCTTCCGCGCGGTTTCCGGTTCTCGCGCGCTACTTGGCCTTGCTTGCCCCTACGCTTCCCATCGGCGGCTTTACGGCCCGCACTACGGGCGGCGTTCTTCCCGCGCCCTGATTTGCCGCGCGCGGCGTTCTTCCGCCGGGACTTTGAGCGCCGATGCCGCTCGACGGCTTCGACATCCGCGCCCAGGCCAATATCGGTGGTATCGAGATCCAACTCATCCTCATCATCGCTGGAAAGCCAGATCTTCCTCCGCCACGAAGGATCAAGGCCGTCTTCCACAGCCGGGCCTTCCTCCGCTACGCCGGCCGGCTCACCCGCTGAAGCACTAAGAGACCCGTCCGCCGGGCCGCCCGCCAACCCGCCTTCGGCCGCACCGGTGCCGAGCACGCCGGCTACCTCAGCTCGGTCCGCCCCTTCACCTGCCACCTCGCCAGAGTGGAGTACATAGATCTCCTGGCTGTGGTCCGCTTCCTCAGCACTGCGCGGCCGCGCCCCTTCGCTCACATAGAAACGCTGGCGCGGCATTGACTCTGGCGAATGCTCCTGCAACCACCGCAACAGCTGCTCACGCACGTAGAACTGCAGATCAAACATTTCGCCAGCACTATTGGCGGAAACCTGAGCGCTGACCTTGATAATGCCGTTGTCCACGCTTGTCACCTGGAGAACCCCAGTTTCGCCATTCCACAGGTCCGTGGATTGCAGAATGGCATTGAGCTCCGCGCGGATGGCATTAATCGGAGCTTGCCAATCCAGATCGAATTGCACCGTGCCCGTCATTTCCGGCACGCGACGGGTCCAGTTTTCGAAAGTCGTCGTCGTCATTTGCGACGACGGCACAATGAGGCGGCGACCATTCCACACCTTGAGCACCACGTAGGTTAGGGTGATCTCTTCAACGGTTGCCGTAATTTCTTTCCAGACGATGAGGTCATTGACGCGGAGAGAATCGGAAAAGGCGAGTTGCAGGCCCGCGAATACATTGCCCAGGGTGGACTGGGCGGCAATACCGGCGATCACCGAGATCAGGCCGGCGGAGGCGAGGAGCGAAGCGCCAAAGGCCCGCGCCGTCGGGAAGGTGAGAAGCGCCGCCGAAATCGCGATCACCACGATGATGACGTTGATCAGCCGCCGCAGAATCTGGAGCTGAGTTTGCACGCGCCGATAGCGAGTTTCGGCAACCTCTTTAATGAGTTGCAGATAGCCGTGGGAAAAGCCGTTGACGGCTCCCACCGCGAGCCAGCCAATGCTGAGGATGAGCGAGATGAGGAGGAGGTGAGAGAGGCCGTCGTAATAGCTTGGCTGTTCGGCATCCGTCAGGCCCCGACCGTAGAGGCGTAGCGAAAGCCAACCGCCCAGGATCGCCAGCGTGACGAACATCGGCACGCGCGCACCTTTGACGGTCATGAGCATTGCGGTACTTCGCCGCAGAGCCACTCGCAGGATCGAAACAATCACAACCGCCAGAAGCAAGCCCACGGCTACACCAATCGCCACCACCGCGACGACCTGGCCGAACTCCACGGTGTTCTCTACCGCGGCCGCCGCGGCCGTCTCGAGATCGCTAGCGCTGGGAGAATCCGAAGGAGACGGGGTCTCTGCCAGCACTTGACGCAACGGAAGGGAAACGGGCACCGCCGCTCGCGGCCCCGCCTCCAAAGAAGCCAGGCTCCCCGCTGAGCCGCTGAGCATTGAAATGAGTCCTGCGTGCATATCCCTATGGTAGGTGGTCGCTCCGATACGAATTTGGCGATGTCGCTGGCGGCGATAAAGGGCCAGCGCCTGGTGATGGACAACACGCCGCAAAAGTTTGCGCGCCCGGCAGTTTTCTCCGTAAGCTATTACCCGTTCCCTCGACAGGAAACATGCGAACTTAGGTTCGTGGAGCCCCCATCGTCTAGAGGCCTAGGACGCTGGACTTTCACTCCGGTAACACGGGTTCGAATCCCGTTGGGGGTACTGCAAGATTCGTCTTGCAAAGGAGCTTCGGCTTCTGTAATATGGTGCTTCTGCACATGGCCCTGTAGCGCAGTTGGTTAGCGCGCCGCCCTGTCACGGCGGAGGTCGCGGGTTCAAGTCCCGTCAGGGTCGCGACGAAAATCCCGGGAAACCGGGTTTTTCTCTCTCTGGCTCTGTAGCTCAGTTGGGAGAGCGTCTGTCTGAAGAACAGAAGGTCACCGGATCGACGCCGGTCGGAGCCACTGGAAAACCCGCGAGAAATCGCGGGTTTTTTGTTTTATCTGCCCGATCGCCTAAGGCTCCTCTACCGCTCGACATCCGGGCACGGCGGCTAACTACCCTAACTTTCGCCAGCCACTCAATGTCTAAGCGCATTGGCCAATCATCCTGAGCCTCATCGGCTACTCGGAATCTACAATGGCTACGCCGCTTCGCGCTCCCCAAAAGGAGAGTGCGGGACGGTTTACCCGCCCCGCACTCAGAACTGTTCGATGATCAGATCGCTGCTAGACGATCGCGTTACGACGCCGCCGCTGTTTCCTCAGCCAGAGGGAGATCCCCAAGGCCGTAGCCGCTAGAAGCGTAGCTCCTCCCCCGTAGCGGAAGATGTCTTCCCCAAGCCCGCCAGTGAGGGGCAAAGCCGGCCCTTCCTGGCGGTAGTTGATAATGCCACCGAGGGTGATGGCCGCGAACTGATTCTTCGCGCGGTCATCGAGGTAGTACTTCGCATCAGCGACAAAGTACTTGGATTCATCGGTCAGGCGGTAGCCAGCCGGCGCTTTCTTCTCGCTGAGCTTGTAGGAACCCCACGGAAGATTTTCCACCCGGAAGAACCCACCGCGCGGGTCCTTATCAGACCCGGTGCACTCGGTAGCCGATGTAGCCTCGCAGTCGGCAATCGCGTCTAGCCCCGCCATGGGATCGCCTCCGTTGGTACCCGCGGCACCATTCGCGCCGCCGCTCACGAGCTCGAGCTTCCATTCAGAACCCGCCAAGTGCCTATCCGAGGAATCCGTCTTTTCCCAGGTTACCGTGCGCGGCTTGCGGTGATTAGCTACCAGAACAGTCTTGGTATCCTCAGCTACCTGGAAGCGTAACGGCTTCTCGGGAGCGCGATAGCCCCAGAGAGGCGTCTCCTGGACCAGGTAGGTCTTACCAACCTCTAGCGCCTCCCAGGTCGCCTCGCCCCGCTGATCCGTCTTTGCCGAATCTACGGAAGCATTCTGACGTACGGGAACAAAAGCGCCGTCGCACTTACTGTCGGCGTTTTCATCCGCGCACACCCGCAGGGTAACGTCCTTTAGCCGCGCACTGTTCGGAACGTTAATGTCTCCGCTCTGCGCAGGGCTCCAGGCGTCCGCGTCGTATTTAAGGAAGGTAACGGGCTTCGTTTTCACCGCGGGTTTGTTCGTTACCGTGCAGGTGAGTTGCCCGGAAGTTTCTGGAGCAACAAACTGGGCACTGAAAACACCGTCCTTTATCTTCCCGCCTGAAACAGCAACCGTACTTTTATCCGCGTTACTGCACTGCACGACCGGCTCGTAATCTTCCAATTTCGACGCCGAACCTGCTGCCATCTTTTCTTCCACCACATAGGTGCGTCCATCCTGACGCAAGATGGCGGTCGATTCTCCCGAAGTGGTCGAGGTTCCCGACGTCGTCACCGAGGTTCTCTGGCCTTCCGGAGTCAATCCAGCCGCACCCTGCGCGTCGCGCACGGTCACCGTGAATTGATCGCGCGCGTCAATACGCTTCTCAATATTCTTTTGCACGGCCAGGGTTGATACGCTCTGCGGGCAACCTTCGAGGTCGACAATCTTTGAGTCTCCCCACTTCCAATTATTCTTATCGGCACCCGCCGCGAACGCTGATGGAGCCGGGCTCGTAAAGACAGGATTCCCCCCATTTGCAAACTTCCCGGTCGTTAGATCGAGCGAATAAATCACTCCTCGGTCGCCACCAGGCCCAGAGAAGAATCCGGAAACATAGATCTTCCCGCCGCGCACAGGAGCTACGCCGCCCGCGGGGGTGAAGCGGGGAGTGACCGCATCAACGCTACGAAACAGAACCGGATTCAACGCCGGCACCTGGTCAATATTCTCATTTATATTGAACCGGGGGACTCTCATGCCCTTCCGCTTGGGGTGAACCACCGTCGCACCAGGATTGAAGCGCCGACCGTTCTGCACGGCTTGCTCGTATTGCTGAGCGGTCAAGCGGTACACCTTGATGCGCGTGGTCGTGTTACCACCGCTGTGAATGGTCCCTTCTTGCGCCATTGAGAGGATGTAAAAGTTTCCCTGCGCATCGAAGAACATGTCTGAGAAAACCGTAGACGAAACTTGCCCCGGATCGCTGATATACCCAAGACGAATCACCTGCCGAGAGGTCGGGTCATAGGCGAGGAGTTTGAGCTTAGCTTCATAGGGCTTACGGTTCGCGCCCTTATTCTGGGCGTCGCCCACCATGAGGTAACGCCCTTGCGGATCAATGGTGCCACCCTTAATCGGCATTCGCGGGTTTTGCAGTTCGAATCCCTCGTTTGGGGTATAGCCACCCTTGCCAACCCTGTCCATTCGCCCGTGCATAATCCAGGTCTGCGGATTGGCACCCGGGGTGGTAAGCCCGGCCAATTCGGTGTGCCACATGGTGCCGTCAGGTGCGATGCCGAGTGCGTCGTAGCCTAGGTTTACGGTAGAAACATTTCGGTCGCGCCATTCGATATTGCCGTGCCATTTATTATCGGAGAGCGCGTTCGGGTTGCCGGTCCCGATTTCGTGGATCTCGCCCACGCCCGAACCGATGGTGTAAAAGCCGTGATTTGCAGGGCACACCGGCATCGTTGCCGCGGAAGCATTGACCGCATCGCGCAAAAGGTCTTCGGAAAAACTTGGCTCGGCGGACCGTTCCATCATCCGCGCGTCGATTTCCGCATCTGAGTCCGCATCCACCTCGGAGCTACCACTCCCGCCAGCCCGGGCGGCCTCGCTCGCGTCCGTTGCGGGAGCGGCGGGCTGCGAGCCCTCGGGCGCTTCCCGGCCGGTACTAGCGGCTTCCCCCTCGGCCGTGCCGGATTCGCCGGCGACAGCGGCGGCGGCGTCGCTTTCCTGCGACGCCTCGGAGCCAGCTAGGGGAGCCGAATACGCGGGCACTGGCAACATTTGAAACCCGCAGGCGAGGGCGAGGGCCACAGCGCCGACCCGCTTTGCCAGGCAGTTTTTCAAATCTCCGAACATAGCCGGACCTCCAGTTAGTAAAGCTGTTTGTTTAGATAGCGAGTAGTGCGGCTAGCTTTTACTCGCCGGATCGCACGATATTTTGGATATCCGCAACTCTTCCGATATCCACGCTTTGTCAGCGCCATAGAAGTTAGCCCGTCGCGCCTTATTACTCTGAATCTCACGGTAGGTGCGGTGGCCGAGAGCCACGGTGACGAGGAGAAGAGTGACCGACCCGATGACCGCCCAGAACGGGAATCGCGGCAGGTCAGATTTCGCGCCCGCCTTCGCCAGATCCTCCGCCGGCGTCGGCACCACCCGCTCCCCCGTCACCAAAATTCGGTGCGAGTTGATTCCCAGAGGCGTACACGTCACCAGCGTCACCAGGTCCCGCCCCGCCTCGACGGAGAGGTGTTCTGTTTCTTCCGGTTCGACGACGACGACGTCTCTCACCTCGTACGTGAGGACCTCACCGAACACCTCCACCGTGAATCGGTCACCGGGTTCCACTTTGTCCAGATTCGTGAACATGGTGGCCTCGGCCAATCCGCGATGGGCGGTGATAACGGACCGGGTTGAAGCTCCGCCTACCGGCAGGGCCGTGCCTTCCAGGTGGCCGGCGCCTTTGAGCAGGGTTTCGTCCGAAGTTCCGTGATAGACGGGAAGATCGACGTCGATTTTGGGAATTCGCAGGCGCGCCATAATTGGCGATCCCTTGGTGCTCAGCAGTTCTTCGTACGTCCACGTGCGGCCGTTTACCTCGACCGTATCGGAGCTTTCACCAGCCAAGCGCGGTAGGCGCTCATTGGCTGGGATGAGCGTGCCGGTGGTCAACGCATCGTTATAGGCCCGCGCGGCCGCTAATTGCTCGCGCGCATTGGGAACCGCGTTTTCGATTGCCTTGTTGTACTCCACCGTCAACTCGGTTTGGTTGAGTTGGGCGAACCAGGCCGCCGCCTGCGGGTAGATAAGCAGCCCCACCCCGAGCAGAACCAGAAAACCGGTGAGGTAATTCGGGAACAGCCGCTGCGCAGTTTTCAAAGAACACCGCCTCATGCGTCTTGGAGGGCCAGGGGAGGGGCCGGAAGGCAAAGTCAAATAAGGGATTTCCGGGGAGGGGCGCCGCGTTCAGCGCCCCTCCCGGGTAGCTCAGCCCCGGCCCGAACACGAAATTGGGATCGGGGTTGAGCTACCGCGCCGGATTTCCTTTAGGCGTTCTCGCGCTCGCGACGAGCGTTGCGCAAGGCCACGCCGCCCGCGAGACCGAGGGCAGCCACGCCACCGAGGGTCAGAATCACGGTGCCGGCCGAACCGGTAAGAGGCAGGTTCGGGCCGCCGGCCTTCTTGTTGACGATGTTCTCGCCCACCTTAGGATTCTCCGCGTTACCGGGGGTCACCTCGATAGGCTTGATGGTGTTATCAAGCACGTAACCAGCCGGAGCCTTGGTTTCCTTCAGGTAGAAGGTCCGCTTCGCGTTGGCTTCTTCATCCTTGGTGTACTTACCCAGGTACAGGCCCTTGAAGTGCACAACGCCCTGCGCATCGGACGTCGCGGTAAGGATCGGATTGGTGCCCGCCTTTGCGGCATCTTCGGTGGCATAAACCGCGAATTCGGCATTTTCCAGGGGGTTACCGTTCTTGGATTCGTCCACCTTGGTGAACTTGTAATCACCGTAGAACGCCTTGTCCTTAGGCTCGTTCGGAGTAGGAGGCGTAGGCGGGTTGTTCGGGTCCTTCTCGTAATCGCCCCACGGATCGTAATCGTTGAGAATCGGCGTGAAGGAGTTCTCCACCTTGCCGTCTTGACCAACGGTCTTAACCGTGACGGTGTAGTTGAACACAACCTTCTGGCCGCCCTTGACCTTTGCCAAACCCTGCTTGGTCAGGGAAATCTTGTGGCCGTTACGGCCAGCCGGCTTCTTCACCGAATCCTCAATGGTGAAATCTTCCCCGCTCGTGAGCGTTTCGCCGCCCTCAACCTTCGCGGTCACCGAGGCCTTGTCGAACTCAACATTCGTGCCCGAGAAGTCATAGAAGCCGAGCGCGGCCGGGTTCTTTTCAGCGGGACCAGGCGCAACCAGGGCCACCTCGTAGGGGAGCTTATCGCCGACCTTGCGGACGTTCGTGTCCTCCCCGACCTTCTTCTCGCCGGTGTCGGTGGTCGTCTGGTTCTTCGGATAAACGTGCGGATTGTAGTTCCAGGACGTATCGGCGCCAGCCTTCGACGGGAGCGGGATGGTCACGAAGAACGGCGTGGCCTTCTGCGTCACCTTATTCGTACCGGTCGAAAGCTCCGTGACGTAGTAAAGACCCACCGGGAGCTGCTCAACCTTGGTAATACCTTCGGCGCTCGTCGGCTTCGTCTCAGCGGTCTGGTCTTCCAACGAGTACTGCTGGCCATTGATCGTGACCTTATCACCCTGGACGTTGGCGGCGCTCAGATCCTTGATGTGAGCCCAGTTTTCCTGCGCGTTGAGGTCAAAGTCCTTGACCTTTTGCACGCGGAACGTCACGCCCTCGAGCGGGTTTGCGGGAGCCTGCTTAAGCTCCGAACCATCGTGCCCGGCCCCGTTACCCGGCGTACCGGCGTGCTTGTGGATGGTCAAAATTCCGATCTGCCCCGGATCAATGTTGCCAGGAGCGGCGTTGGCCGCCGGCAGAGCCGAGAAGCCCAGGAGGCTAACCGCGAGCGCGGAAAGGACGGCTAGTACCCTAGCCCCTCGCGTACTCTTGTGTGCCATTTCTATTCCTTTCATTGCGGGCCCCCTTGGACCCAATTTCGCGAGTTAGCACCCGCGTTTTACCCTTGGTCGGCGCCGCGAGGCGTCAGCACAAGAGCTTCGCTTCTACGAGGTGATTTGCCGCGATACCAAAAACGGTCGGCCGGCGCACCCCATCGCAAAACCGAAATAGTTTCTGTAAGCCCCACACCAGCCACGCCTCCTCTACAGATTCGTCGCCGTTGAACTGGGCTACCGCGCCAGAATGTCATTACAATAAGTTCGATGTAAAATTTTCCCGAAATCTGGTGACAAGGTCACACTTTCCAACTTTTAACACCCTTAATGCGGAGTGCCATAGATCGCCCAAAATCTACATAAACCCTCCTCTAACAAGGTTTTACGCAACAGCATTTGGCGAGCGCGCCATTCTGAAAGCCGTCTGGAAGTCGCCTGGATAAATTCGGAAGGTTCGTAACGATTCGCGTTTTTTAATTAAACTGTTTCACACGATCTTTCCAGCCTTCACGCGATAGCCCCGCTGGCCGGAAATCCCCTCCCCCAGATGCCGCTAATCGCGTCGGAAGGAGCGCGTAGAATTCCTGGCAACAATGGCGTTTTACGTCCCGAAGGAGGACTCGATGTCGCAGGCAACTACCCCCGAACCGCACGAGCAACTGCGCCGCAACCACTGGTATCGCACATCCGATGTGCCCGGAGTTCCCGGACCCACGCGCGAAATCCGCGGATACGGCCCACACCCGCCGCAGATTCGCTGGGAAGGCGGAGCAAAAGTGGCGATCAATATCGTCGTCAACTACGAGGAAGGCTCAGAGCAAACTTTCGCCATGGGAGACGGCAAGAACGACGGCATGTACGAGATGCCGTGGGACGCCGGCTCCCAGCGCGACCTCGCCATTGAGTCAATGTACGAATACGGCGCTCGCGCCGGAATTTGGCGAATGTTCCGCACCTTCGATCGCTACAGCATCCCCGTCACGATTTTTGGCGCCGCCGTAGCCCTGGAGCGCAACCCGGAAGTCGCGGAAAAGATCAACGAGCGCGGCGATGAAATCGTGGGTCACGGCTACCGCTGGATCGATCATTTCAACTACACGCGTGAAGAGGAGAAGGAGCTCATTAGCCTCGCGATGGACTCCTTCCAGCGCACCCTCGGCCGCCAACCGGTGGGATGGTACTGCCGCGAAATGTCCGTCAATACCCGCGAGCTGCTCGTAGAAGACGGCCGCTTCCTCTACGACTCCGATTATTACGGGGACGACCTCCCCTTCTGGACCTTCGTGGGCGGCAAATCGCACCTCGTCGTCCCCTACACCCTCGTGACGAACGACGCCCGCTATATCGACGGCGTCGGTTTTTCCACCGGGGGCGATTTCGCCGAGCAGGCGATGCGTTGCCTCGATCAGTTGCTCGACGACGGCGACGACGCCGGACGCATGATGAGCATCGGGATTCACCCTCGGATTACCGGCAATCCCGCGCGCATGAGCGGGCTGCGCGAATTCATCGAGTACGCGCTTTCCAAGGACGACGCCGTCTTTATGACCCGCGAAGCAATTGCTCGCTCTTTCGCGGATCAGGTTCCGCGCCCGCGCAATCCGGAGGATCGCCCCAACTACTAAGTGCCTAACCGCTACGGCCCGGGCCGGCCGGCGCGAGATGGTTTGCGCCGGCCGGAACAAAACCGCGAGCGCGGCGTTATAGCGTGCATATGGCACATGAAATTTCGGATTACTTTCCCGGCGGCGACGCTCCTCATCTCAGACTGATTGAGGTTGATGCCCCGCCGGCGAGCGAAGCGCGTCCGGACCCACACAACATCGCCGAGGCCGTGCTCCCGGTGGCAAATCTATTGGCCGGAGCGCCATTTGCGGTTATCACCGGCGCTGGAATCTCCACCGACTCGGGCATGCCAGACTACCGCTCCCCCGGCTCGGCCCCGCGCCGCCCCATGACGTATCAGCAGTTCATGGCCGATCCGCGCATGCGCCAGCACTACTGGGCGCGCAACCACTCCGGGTGGCTACGCCCATTTACTTCCATCCCCAACGAGGGTCACCTGGCATTAGCCGAGCTGGAACGCGCCGGGCTCGTCACCGGGATCATCACCCAAAACGTGGACCGCTTACACTCGCGCGCGGGCTCGCGAAACGTGGTCGACCTGCACGGGCGTTACGACCGCGTGCTGTGCACGCAGTGCGGCAAAGCATTCCGCCGCGCCGTGATTCACGAGCTCCTGACGCAACTCAATCCGCGCTGGCCGATCCGCCAGGGTGGAGAGGTGGCGCCGGACGCCGACCTCGAGGTCGGGGACACCTCGACCTTCAGAGTCGCCGACTGCCCGGCGTGCGGAGGAATCCTCATGACGGACGTGGTGTGGTTCGGGGGAAAGGTTCACCCGCGAAGCATTGAGCGCGCGCGCAAAATTATCGACGACGCCGCCGCTGTGCTCGTTGCCGGCTCGTCCCTCGCGGTTGGCTCAGCTCTGCGCTACGTGCGCCAGGCCGCCAAGGCACATAAACCCGTGGCGATTATCAATCGCGGGAAGACGCGCGGGGATAAGTTCGCCAATGTGCGCCTTTCTGCCGGAACATCGACGGCACTACCACAACTCGCCGCGCAGCTCCTGCGAAACTAGTTCGGACGCCCACCCGCGCAAACTCACATTTCACCATTTCCTTCATAGGCTATTCTTACCCTGGCAAAACCAAATCTTTACTTAGCGCCGCCCGCAGAACCGGCGCGCGCACCTTTGCTCAGGCACGCGGCCCCAAATACCTCATGACTAGTCGCGCGCGGGCACCGAAGGAGGAAACACGTGGAATCCACATTTACCGCATGGAGCATGCTCATTGATATGGGCTTTATTGGGCTCTTGCTCGCGGTCGGCGTGCTCATGCGCGCGAAGATTAAATGGCTCCAAAATATGCTGGTTCCGGCCTCAGTTATCGCCGGCCTCCTCGGGCTCCTCCTCGGTCCGCACGTCTTGGGCGCCATCGCCGAAACCTATAACTGGCACCTCGGCCAGTGGAAGCTCACCGGCATTCCGTTCTCTTCCGAGGTCGGCACCTACTCCTCAATCCTGATTATCGTGGTCTTCGCCTGCATGGCGCTCGCCGACGATTTTGACGTGCGGAAGGTAAATAAATCCGTGGCGGGATTCGCCTCCTACGGAGTGCTGATGTACGGCGCGCAGGTGGCCCTCGGCATGGCCTTCGCCCTGCTAGTTCTCGGGCCGGTGTTTGGCGCTCCGGACACCCTCGGCCTCATGCTCTTTACCGGCTGGGCCGGCGGCTTCGGCACCGCCGCAGCGATCGGCGATGTGTTTGCCCAAAACGGTGACCCGAGCGTGGCCTCAATTGCATTCACCTCGGCCACGGTTGGGCTGCTGGTCGGCGTCGTCGGCGGAATTATCCTCGCCAAGTACGGCGCTAAGCGCGGGGCCGCGAAAGCCTTCCGCGGCATGGACTCCCTCCCCCAAGACGTCCGTACCGGCGTACTCGACGCCAACCAGAAGCGCCCCGCACTCGGCTACCACACGTTCTCAGGTGGCTCGGTGGAAACGCTCTCCTTCCAGGTCGGCGTGGTGGCGATCGTGGCACTGCTGGCATACGGCACCAATAAGGTCCTTACCACCTGGTTCCCCGGCCTCACCTTCCCGCTTTTTGCACTGGCCTTTATCCTGGGGATTATCATCCGCGTTCTGATGAACCTCACCAAAACCTCGCACGTCATTGATAGCGATTCTTTGCGCTCGGTTTCCGGGCTTGCCACGGACCTGCTGATTGTGTGCGGAATTGCCTCCATCCAGCCTTCGTTCGTGGCCCACCACATTGGGGCCCTGGCCGCGCTGTTCGTCTTCGGCCTGATCGTGGTGGTGGCACTCGGGCTCGGCGTGGCGCCGCGCCTGATGGGCGAGGGCTGGTTTGAGCGCCAGCTATTCACCTGGGGCTGGGCAACCGGCTCGGTTTCTACCGGTTTGGCGCTCCTGCGCATTGTGGACCCGAAGCTGAAATCCGGCACTCTGGAGGAATTCGGCTACGCCTATTTGCCGGTGGTCCCGGTAGAAATTAGCGCGGTGTCCTTCGCGCCAATTCTCGCAATTGCCGGCGCATCATGGGCAATCGTGGGGATTTGGGGCGCAATTGCGCTTTTGGGAATTATGGGTGGAATCTGGGTAATTCGTTCCGGCCACCAAAATACTCACGGCGAGCCCGGCCAGGTCGGCACCCTCGGTACGCCAATGATTGGCTAGGCAGTGTTTGACTAGGCAATGCTTGGCTAGGCAATGCGGGGCGAGCACTTCGCGACTGCAAAGGGAAGCAATTCCCGAGCCCACTCCGTTTCACGCAAACTCGGCGAGCATAAAGGCGGGTGACCGGATTCTCCGGTCACCCGCCTTTATATGCACTATTGCTGGCGGCACTACCACCGCCCGCGAGCGGCGCTAGCCCTTCACCGCGCCTCCGGTCAGGCCGGAGACGATGTAGCGCTGCAGGAAGAGGAAGAGGAGCAAGATGGGCAGGGCGGCCAGAACCGCGCCGGCCGCGAACCAGCCCCATTGCTTTTCGTTTCCGCCTACCCACAGGTTCATGCCGATGGAGAGCGTCCAGTTATCCTGGCTGGTCAAAATCGTTGAGGCCAGCACGTAATCGTTGAAGGCACCAATGAAGGCCAGCAGGGCCACAACCGCCAGGGTCGGAACCACCAGCGGAAGAATAATCCGCCAGTAGATTTGGCCGTGAGTTGCGCCGTCGATCTTCGCCGCTTCGTCGAGTTCCTTCGGAATCGAGTTGAAGGTGCCGTACATGAGGAACGTATTCGCACCCAGCGCGCCGCCCAGGTACACGGCGATCAGCGAGATCTTCGAATCCAGGCCCAGCCAGGGAAATACGTTTCCAATCTGCGTGAGTAGCAGGAAGATCGCTACGAAGGCCAAGAGCTGGGGGAACATCTGCACCACCATCAGGCCCATCAGACCCATATCGCGCCCCGCAAAGCGGAAGCGGGAGAAGGCGTAGGCCGCGGCCGCGCCCATCAACACCGCTCCCACCGCGGAGCACACGGCGATGAGCACGGTGTTTCCGAACCAGGTCCAGAACATCGTGGAGTTCGAAAGCTCCGCGAAGTTCGAGAGCGAGACGTCGGAGAACATCTTGTTCGCGCCGTTGAGGGTGGTTTTCGTGTTCGGATTCAGTGCCGCGGAGAGCACGTAGAGAATCGGGAACACCGAGTAGATCACCGCAATGATTCCCACCAGGTGGCGGAAGCCGAGGCGGCGGAACCAGTTACCGAAGGTCTGGTGATTCTCCTTGGGGTCACCCGCCACAATTGTGTCTGGCGTGCGAGACATAGTGTCAGCCATTTACTGCGCCCCCTTCATCGAATTCGACTTCTTGAAGCTGATGAGCGAAATCGTTCCCACAATGATGAAGATGAGGAGTGACATCGCCGAAGCCAAGCCGTAGTTTCGCGTCGCTTCGCCGGACATTCCGGAGATCTGATAGACCATCGAGATCAAAATGTCAGTGGAGCCCACCGGCACGGTAACGTCGTCGAACCGCGGGCCGCCGCCGGTCAACATGTAGATCAGGTTGAAGTTGTTGAAGTTGAACGCGAATGACGAAATCAACAACGGGGTCACCTGGATCATGAGCTGCGGCAGGGTGACGAAGCGCCACCGCTGCAGGCCGGTCGCGCCGTCAATTTCAGCAGCCTCGTTGAGGTCAGCGGAAATCGACTGCAACGCACCGGTGCAGATGAGGAACATATAGGGGAAGCCCATCCACAGGTTCACGCCCAGCACGCATAGGCGCGCCAGCCAGGGATCGGTGAGCCAGGGAATTTCCGCTCCGCCGAATAGCACTTGGTTGAAGAACCCGTACTTCGGATTGAGCATGCCGGCGAAGAGGAACGCCGTCATGAAGGAGGGGAAGGCATATGGCATCAGCATGAGGGTGCGGTAGAACTTGCGTCCCCGCATACCCTCGCGGTTGAGCACAATCGCCAGGAACATTCCCAACAGGAACGTGGTGAAAACGGAGAGGAACGCGAAAGCGAAGGTCCACAGTAGCACCCGCAGGAACGGCTGAGCGTAGCGAGAATCGGCGAAAGCGTCCTTGAAGTTGTCGAAGCCGACCGTCACGCGCCAGCCGGTGTCCAGGGTGGAGCCGTCCTCCGCCACGAAGAAGCCCACCGAATCGTCGGCCACGTACTGCTTGCCAGTGGCGTGATCCGTCATGGTTTGGGTGGCTTTGTCATAGGACATGGTGGAGCGGAAAACAAAGCCGGTGCTGGCGTTCTGGGTGCCAATCGCGCCGTCTGCCGGATCGTCGCTAAACGGCACGCGCAGGGAGAGGATCTCCGCCTGCTGGGCCGTCACCTCTTGCATTCCGAGTATCTCAAAACCGGGGACTTCCTCGACCTGGGTACCCTTGACGGTCGCGCCGTCGATTTTCTCCAGCGGTTCCGTTTCGGTGCCGGCCAGCACGTCGCCATCTTCATTGACGACGGCGAAGCCCAGCTCGCCCCCGCGGGAAACCACTTTAAGCGGATATTGCGGCGAATCGGGCACGCGTTGCGAGGAGCGCACGAGCTGGGAGTTCGTGGCCGCTTCCTTGGTGAGCATATGCCGATCGCCGTAGTTGGTGAACGCGATGTAACCGGTGTAGAGAATCACGAAGACCTGGAAGATCAAAAGGAAGACCAGGCCCGGGATGAGGTACTTGGCGGCGAGCGTGCGCCGCGAGAAGTAAACGTAGTTGGCCGCGATGAGGAGAATCGCGACGACGCCGCCCAGCACCCACGATTTCGCGCTAAATGTTTGCACCAAAACGTAGATACCCAGAGCGTCAACGAGGCCAACCAGGATGAGTTTCACAATGAAGCCGGGCGACCAATTCCGCGCTTCCGGCGCTTTAATCTTCAGCGCCTTCCGCTCCTTGGGCCGGCTCGATGTGGCCTTTTTCTGGGTTTCTTGCATATTGCGTTTCCTTTGGCGAAGGGGCGCGGCGCCCGCGAGCGCCGCGCCCTAGCCTCGGCAAATTATTGTTACTTCGCGATGGAAGCCTGAACTTCGTTGACCATGCCCTGCCAGGTCGAAACCGGATCGGCTCCGTCAATGATCTTGGCTTCCGCGATGCCCCACGGGGTCCACACATTGTTCATCGCCGGGATATTCGGCATGAACTGCGCACCCTCGGCGGCCTTCGCGAAACCGGCAGTTGCCGGATCTTCCGCTGCCTTCTTAGCCGCGGTGGTCAGAGCCGGCAAACGGTTACCAGCTTCGTAAATCGCCAGCTGCGCCTCTTCGGTAGCCATGTACTCGGTGAGGAACTGGTTAGCTACAATCTGGTTCTTCGACGCTGACGAAACGTAGAAGCCCTGCACGCCCACAAACGGCACGGCCTTCTGACCACCGGCAGACGGAACCGGATCAACCGCAACCTTCAGACCGGCATCCTCAAAGTCCTTGATCATCCACGGGCCACCGAGGATGTAGGGGGACTGGCCGTTCTTGAAGGCATCAACGGCGACGTCGTACGTCATCGACGTTTCGAGTACGCCCGCCTTGCCCTGCTCGCCCAGCCACTTCGCGAAGGCCTCGCCCTCGGCGGAGCCAAGCGTAAGCTCATTGGTCAGCTCGCCCTGGTCATTGGTGGCGAAGACCGCTGAACCGAAGGAAGCCTGCAGCGGGTAGTAGGTGTACGGATCGCCCTTCTCGGTAGTCTGCACCACGAACGGGTACTGCTTGCCGGCCGCCTTGCCCTTGGCGATCATCTCATCGAAAGTCGCCGGGGTGGAATCCGCGAGCTCCGTATTACGGATCATCGCCAGGTTCTCAATGGCGTAGGGAAGGCCGTAAGTCTGGCCATTGTAAGTGAAAGCCTTGACCGCGGTCTCATCGAACTCGGAGGCCTTGTCGCCCAGCTCGATCGGGGCAACCAGGCCGTTCGCCGCGAATTCACCGAGCCAGTCGTTGGCGCCCACGGTGATATCCGGGCCTTCGCCGTTCGATACCTGGGTGGAGAAGTCGGCGCGAATATCGCTGAACTCGCGGACCACAACTTCAACATGGTTACCGGTCTGGGCTTCGAACTTCGCCGCGGCGTCCTTGAGGGCCGGCTCGCGGTTGGAATCAGACCAGACGGTCAAGGAGACTCCGGTTGATGTAGCCGGTTCACTGGCCGTATCAGATCCGGCAGACGTAGACGTGGATTGCGAACCTCCACCGCCACAGGCACTCAACATGAGCGCCATTGCGCTGGCAGCCGCCACAAAAATGCTCTTGCGCATGCTTTCCTCCTCGAAGTTTGCGCTGACACCCGCTTCTTTACGGTGGTCACTTGCTTTGAGAATAATTCCCCGTGCAAATTTTTACAAGCGATTTTCAGCTTTTTTCAGGAAACTTTTACAAATACTAGGATATGTGATCTAGCACCCGTTAATCTTTAAGATACGTCCATACGGCCGCGACCGCGAGGGGCGAGTCCATTTGCGTGTTTGCCTCTAGTGTTCGGGCCGGCTCTCCGTGCGGATGCGCGGCGGCGTCGGCAAACGCACGGCGCTCGTGTGGCCTTAATTCGGCCAGATTGGAATAGATTTCCGCCAGCCGGGCCCACTACAGCGGAGCTCGCCCCCCCCTCAGCCGACGTACATAAATTTTTCATAGGATTTACACTAAGTATGTCTCCTCACATAGGATTGACGAAGTGCCGCCGACGCCACTGAAAGGTAATGATGAGCAAGAAAATCAGGCTAGTGGATATCGCAGAACATGCCGACGTCTCTATTGCCACCGTTTCCCGCGTGCTCAATGACTCCGGCCCCGTCTCCGCAGATACCGCCGCCAGGGTCCTTACCGCTATCGACATGCTCGGCTACGAACGCCCCGAATCACTCTCGCGCACTGACCGCGGCCTCATTGGCCTGGTGGTGCCCGAACTCGGCAACCCGATTTTCCCCGCCCTCGCCCAGGAACTGGAGGCAGCCATGGTCGGCGAGGGATTCGTTCCGGTGCTCTGCACGCAGTACGCGGGCGGCGTTACCGAGGATGAATACGTGGACATTCTGCGCCGCCAGCGCGTTGCCGGAATTATTTTCGTTTCCGGTCTCCACGCGGATTCGGAAGCCGACCCCGCGCGCTATCGCCGCCTCCAGGGGGACGTCCCCTTCGTCACCATTAATGGCGCGAACCCAGCCGTGGACGCTCCGAACATTTCCACGAACGACGCCGATGCGATGCGCAAAGCCGTGGAGTTTCTGACCGGCTTGGGCCACACCAAGATTGGATTAGCGATGGGCCCGCACCGCTTCATTCCCTCGCAGGAAAAAGAGCGCGGGTACCTGACCGGGATGGCCGAGTTCTCCCCCGCCGCAACCCCGCGCATCATCAACACCTTCTTCACTTTTGAAGGGGGGATTTCCGCCGCGCAGGCTTTCCTCGAGAGCGGTTACACAGCCATTGTGTGCGGCTCGGACATCATGGCCCTCGGCGCCGCCTCCGCGGTGCAAGCCGCGGGCCTGAGCGTACCGGGCGACGTCTCCATCACCGGCTTCGACGATTCTCGCCTTATGACGCTCACAAATCCGCCGCTAACCACCCTGCGCCAACCGGTCGCGGCCATGGCACGCTATGCCGTCAATTCCCTGACCGCGCTCATCGCCGGCAACAAGACGGATGCCGGCTCCATGACCTTCGCGGCTGAGCTGGTGGTGCGCGGCTCCACCGGCTCCTGCCCTATCGCGCCCTTCGCTAGCGAACGATCTTGACGTAACCTGGCCTGTTTGCGACCGGCCACTCCTGGCTGGCCGCGCACTTTCTACACTTCGGCCAGCTCCGGTTACAGAGTAGAGGGCCGTGCCGCCAAACTAAATTGTGGCGGAACGGCCCCTACCCGGTACAGTACGCTCTGCTGGCGTAACTATTTATATTTTCTCGTGTTCGCTAGTGCGCCCCGGCATGAAGAGCGAGAGCGCAAGCGCCACGCCAGAAAGAACAATCGCAATGATGAGTGACTGCCGGTATCCCGACGAAATATCACCCGAAACTGCGGCCGCAGCAATCACCGAGCCCATAACTCCAATTCCTACACCTGAGCCGAGGTTGAAAGCGGCAGAGGTGAGGCCGGGAAGAACTCCGGGGTGCCTTGACGAGGCATAGAGGACGCCAAGCGCATTGAGTGTCGTGTTCGACATGGCTGTGTAGGTTGCACCCATAAGGAAGCTCAAACCACACAGAATCCACTTGTTGCTGAAACCAAACAGGAGGATGCACACAATGACCACGAGAGAACCGACCAAACCCGCACGTAAAACAAGCCGATAACCGACATTCGGCGCCACCTTGCCAACAACGGGCGCTAGCATCCACCCCAAAAGCGAGAATGGCATGAGGTACATAAGCGCCGTGACCGTAGAACCTAAGCCAAATCCGGCATTCGAATCTTGAGCGAAGGCGGGAATGAGGAACATCAAAACCGCAAAGGAAGACGCCAGCGTAAAGAACGTCGTCCCCACCTGAGCCCAAGTCTCACGTTGGCCGAGCTCAGAAAGTGGGATAAGAGCGTGCGAGGCGCGCTTTTCTACCATCGTGAAAACCACCGAACACACCACACCGACAATAGCGAACCCTATGGTCCAAGGACTCGACCAGCCTAAAGTTCCGAAGCCGAAGGTGAGAACCATGTTGAAGGCCCAGAGCGCTCCGGTTAGGAACACGGCACCTGCCCAATCCATATTCTGCGCCGACTTCACCTTAGTCTCAGGAACCCACCGAATCACCGTAATGAGCGCCAGGATTTCAAGAGCAAGAATCACTACGAAAATGCTTTTGTATCCCCAGGCGTCAGCGAGCAAGCCGCCCAGAAGCGTATCAATCCCCGCCACGCCGGAATTAATCGCCGCAACTAGCCCAACATAGAATCCGAACTTTTTTGGATCGAGAATCGCCCGTAAAGTCAGATTTCCCAAGGCAAATGTTGCTCCACAAAAACCCTGCAGTGCGCGACCAATAAAAAGTCCCACTAAGGAGGAAGTGACCAGGACGATTACCGTACCCAGGAGCATAAACCCCACAGAAATAAGGAGCGTATTTCGGCGGCCAATTTTATCTGCAAAAGGTGGGAAGAAAATGGCAAGTGCTGCTGCGACAGCGAGAAAGATGGTGGTCGACCATCCGATCACTCCCGCGTTAGTGTTGAAGCTCTCCGCCATGTCACCGATTGCGGGAGAAAGCATGGTCGCACAGAGTTGGAAGCTTGCAATCACGAGCATCAACGCTACGAGCACCAACCGAGGGTTAATGGTCTTCCCACCCACCGGGGTAATTTCGATGGTTCCGTCTTCGTTCAGGAACGAGCGCGATTCTTTATCATCCCCAACTCGCCGCCCTACCAATGAAGTTTTTTGACCTGCATCTTTTGCATTCACAATGTGCTCCCATCAGGTTCGCGAATCTCCAGGGTAGGAGTGGTTTGCGTGGCGAGTAGCTTATCTAGGAGTTCAAAGAATCCGTCGTGGTCAACCTTGTGGATGACCGTAGCATTCGCATTCAGTCCGAATTTGTCCCATGCCATCGCAGAATATCCACGGGTCAGCTCTGAAGCGGTCTCGACGTCAATGCGCATCGGTGACGAATCTTCGACTAACTCTGGATGCAACATCGTTGCCAACGTCATCGAGTCAGGATGCGTTGAACCGTCGACCCCTACTGATTCATTGAAGTCCAAGGTTGCGTCACAAACCGACTTAAAGAATTTTCCGATGGGCGTTGGCGACTTCGTCTTTTCGTTGTATATATCCCGTGAAATGGTAGCGTCCCGTAGTGTCACCGGATCCCAGGTTAGAACATGAATGTCCTCGAATCCTGCAGTGAATACGATCTGTGCCGCCTCGGGATCGACGTAGAAATTGAATTCTGCGCTCGAGGTGGTATTTCCACGACCGTTCTCGGAACCTCCCATAATGTAGAGACTCTTCACTTTCTTCGCGAATCCACGGTCGAGAACAACCGCGGATGCCACGTTCGTCAATGGACCAATAGCGACGATCGAAACCTCGCCCGGGCGCTCATTAACGATTCGAAGCATGGCATTAACGGCATGCTCCTTTTGAATCTCCGCCTTCTCGAAGTCCATCGAGAGTCCGCCACTTCCATCACCGTGAACTTCTGATGCAGAAACCCATTCGCGCATAATGGGCTGACTGCACCCGGTATAAATCGGCACATCCCCTAGTTTTCCAGCCACGTTGAGCGTAAGAAGTGCATTTCGAACTTGCTGCTCGAAGCCAACGTTTCCCGCAACCATCGTGATTGCCTGGAGATCAGCTCGGGGATCGCACACCCCAAATAGAATTGCTACGCAATCATCTTGCGCCGTATCCGTATCCAAAATAAAAGGAATTTTCTCCATTTTGCCTTATCCTCTGAAAGGGACTTCTCACTGGCATCGGAGTCCTAGCGGTTTCCTACCGCCAGCTAACGGCGAGCCCTCTCAAATACTTTTAGTAGCTATCTCCACCGCTCTTGCCCGTGACAATTGCGATGAAATTCGAAGACCCCACCAATGACGCCCCGCCTGGATGAGAGAGTGCGTGCTCGAAGGTTGAGATCCCACCGGATCCTTTCACTAGGACACCTTCCGGGGCGAGCAAGCATAGGAACTTCATCTCCTCAGGCGTAGCTTTCCCAACCGAGCCCGATGAAGCGTTCTTCACCTACTTGGCCCCGCCTCAACCGCGAGCTCCACGGCAACTTCCTTCTCATCTTCGGTGAGCAGTGGGAGTTCCATAATAACCTTAACGGGGACGCCGCAGGCAACGACACCCGCGACATCCTCACGGAAACGGTCGTCATCGCCATCCTTCAGCCAACCAATTTGCACTCAATGTCAATTTGCGTGGCGCCGAGCCTAACAAGCTCCTCCACTTCCTTCGCCTTCCCATAGCTAGACATCACTCCAGTAGTAGGAAAATCAAGCGCTGTAGCTACTTCCACACCAGTTCCCTTAAGAACCTCAGCCGTTTCAGGCACCCGAGAACCTGCCATCATTGCGGCATTGAATCCGTATTCCAGCGCCCCTTCAGCATGCTTAATAGCGTTATCACGCGTCGTACCAATTGCGATTTTTGTGTGTTAAATAACGGAGCTAGCTGCGCGGGCTCGGTGATATCCATAGGCTTCACTTTTCCATTTCATATCCTTACCTAGTTTGTGGTCATTGATTATCGATCTACAGTTCGAAAACTTCACTTCGTGCTACATCTAACGCTTTCAGCGATTCGGAAAACGAGATCCCGAAGCGCTCTTTGAGGGCTTTCTCGGTCGCGAGTGCCGGAATCACACCCTACGTTTCAACGGCGTAAGCTCCCGCGTAAACTGCGCGTTTCGCCGCTTCAGTAAGCGACAGCCCCGCATACAATCCCGCTGCAAGCGCGCCATAAAACGAGTCACCGGCACCCGTCGAATCGGGCACCCGTTTTGACGCAATTGGAAGAATACGAATCGCGGTACCATGATTGCCTTTATTGACTACGACGCAGCCCGAACCGCCATCGGTTAGGACAACGCCTACCCCCGCAACCCGGCTAAGCTTTGCCGCCGTTTCTGACGCTCCACATGGAACGTCTTCTCCAGTCAGAGCTACAAGCATCTGGCGCGCCTCGCGTGCTACACGCTCCTCGGCGCCAGGATTTTCTCGAGACGAGAATTTTTGCCACCCGAGCGGCCCCTTTGGGATGCGTTCAGCGCCTCCAATCTCCTAAGCTCCTCTATGGCCGCGAGTAAATCGGCGGGAGCTTCGGCGTCGTCGGCGAAACCTCGCAACATACCAGCACGTGAGAACAGGAAAAACATGCCACTCATTCACCAAACCTCAGCACCCGCGCAATGGTGGCGGGATGCCGTTATCTACCAGGTGTATCCGCGTTCCTTCGCGTCATCGACCGGCCGCATGGGCGACCTGCCGGGGATCGCCGCGCGCCTGCCCTACCTCGCGAGCCTCGGGGTGGACGCGATCTGGCTCTCCCCGTTCTACGCCTCACCGCAGTTCGACGCGGGGTACGACGTCGCCGACTATCGCGCCGTCGACCCGCGTTTTGGAAATCTCGACGACGCCGAACGCCTGATCGCGGCCGCGCATGCCAACGGACTGAAGGTTATCGTCGATATCGTCCCCAACCACACCTCCTGGGATCACGAGATGTTCCGGAAGGCGGTAGCGGCCGGAAAGGGATCGCCCGAACGCGATTTGTACTGGTTCCGCGACGGGCGCGGAGAGGACGGCAAAGAGCCGCCCACCGACTGGATTTCGGTTTTCGGCGGCTCAGCGTGGTCGCAGGTCAAGGACTTGCCGTGGGTGAAGGGCACCCCGCAAGAAAACGACGAGCAGTTCTATCTGCATCTCTTCGATCCTTCCCAACCGGATGTGAACTGGGAGAACCCCGCCATCCACGAGGAATTCATTTCCACTTTGCGCTTCTGGCTGGACCGCGGGGTCGATGGCTTCCGCGTGGACGTGGCGCACGGCTTGGTCAAGGATCCCGCCCTGCCCGATTGGCAGGAGCAGGTGGAGATGCTCGGCTCCGAAGGCAACTTTGATGCGGGAGCTGAGGCCGGGCGGCCACCGATGTTCGATCAGGACGGCGTTCACGAAATCTTCCGCGAATGGCGGCGCGTGCTCGACGAGTACGGCCGCGACCGGATGATGGTGGGCGAGGCCTGGGTGGGCGAAGAATCTCGCCTATCCCTTTACATTCGCCCCGATGAAATGCAGCAGGCTTTCAATTTCATTTATTTGGCCGCGCACTGGGATCCGGCTGAGATCCGCGAGGTGGTGCGCGAGTCCTTCACTACTGCCGACCGGGTAAATGCGCCAACCACCTGGGTACTCTCCAACCATGACACGGTTCGGGCAGTAACCCGAATGGGCTATCCGCACCCGGGCAAAGGACCGAACGGGATTGGCGCAAACGATCCGCAACCGGACGCCGCGCTTGGCCGGGCGCGGGCGCGAGCCTGGCACCAGCTCACTGCCGCTCTTCCCGGCTCTTACTACCTCTACCAGGGCGAGGAGCGCGAGCTTCCCGAGCACACCCAGCTACCGGACGAGGTACGCGAGGATCCCACCTTCGAGCGTAGCGGCGGTAAGGAACTCGGGCGCGACGGCTGCCGAGTCCCCCTTCCCTGGTATTCCGATCAGCCCGGCTTCGGGTTCTCGCCCGACGGCGAGACTTGGTTGCCTCAGCCGGCCGAATGGTCAGAATTTACGATCGACGCGCAGGAGTTGCGGGCGAATGCGCTGGTTTGCGGGCAGGGTGCTTCGCAGAGCGGCTCGCAACTGACCGGCTTGCCCTACTTCCGCCGCCTTCTCGCCCTGCGTAAGCAATGGCAGTTGGGAATTGGCTCGCTCGAAGATGCCAGCGATGAACTCGCCCCCGCCGGAGTTGCCTACATCAACCGTGCGGATCGGCAGATCGGCGCCCCGGCGCGCCCGGACGTTCTGGTTCTTACTGCCTTCGATACACCGCTCGACTACCCGGCTGGCTGGGTATCAATTCTCAGCTCGCAGCCCGTTGCCAGCGGCGAGCCGATTCCGGCCGATACCACCGTGTGGCTGGTACCGGAAAAGTAGGGGAGCTACGGCGTCGTCGTTCAGAAAGAGCGGCACTACCCGCTAAGCTGAATGGAAGACGCGAAACGTAACGGCAGATACCATCGTTTTTGCACGTTGGAATAAATTAGATTTGTATCTAACGCCACTTTCCGCGAGTGAGGGGATTCAATTGGATAACACACAGAGCGCGGCCGCCGCGGGCGCAGCGCAGAAAACTGACGCGGGCTACGCGACGACGTCGAGCGCGCAGGCTCGGGAACAGATGGCGGGCGGCCAGAAGAAAACCATTGGCGAACTCGTTGCCACGGTCACCGCGCAGTTCTCGGCGCTGATTCGCGATGAGTTCAAGTACGCGCAGACTTCGCTCACCCAGAAAGTCAAGAACCTGGGCATCGGCGGGGGCCTCTTTGCGGTGGCCGGCATCCTCGCGCTCTACCTCCTCCTGTTCCTGCTACTGGCAACCGCCGCGGGCTTCACCGTGCTGTTCGGCGGGCGCTGGTGGGCCGGTTTCCTTGCGACAGCGGGAGTTTTACTCCTGATTATTGCGGTGCTCGGCGGGCTGGGTGCTATGAAATTCAAGAAGTCTGGCCAGTACAAGGCCGATCCCGTCGGCGGGGTCACCAAGGACGTCAACGCCTTCAAGAAAGGACTCTCCAAGTGAGCGAGCAAGACAACCGGTCCCCCGAAGAAATCGAACGCGATCTTCAGCGCACCCGCGAGGAACTGACCAACTCCGTCAACGAGCTTGTTAGCCGCCTCGATCCGCGTGAGAACTTGCGCAATGCAAAGGATTCCGCCAGGCAGAGCGTGTCTAATTTCGCCTCTCAGGCGAAGGCAAAGGCCAGCTCGCTGGCCGGTTCCGCCAAGGCCAAGGCGGCGGATCTGGCTGACCGCACGGAAGAAACTGGCGAGCAGCTCAAGGCGGATGTGGCTGATAAAGCGGAGGACGCCAAGCAGCGGGCGGAAAACGCTAAGCACCGCGCGGAAGAAGC
This sequence comes from Actinobaculum massiliense, assembly GCF_001457435.1. GTDB lineage: Bacteria > Actinomycetota > Actinomycetes > Actinomycetales > Actinomycetaceae > Actinobaculum > Actinobaculum massiliense. The sequence goes on from NZ_LN881717.1 coordinate 996,210, forward strand.
TTCGGATCAGGCCGCGGGATTTGCGGCCGGCACCGCGGCGAGCGTGCGCGCCGAGGCAGAGTCGGTGGCCGCGGACGCGAAGGCGGGCGAGCCCACCGGAATTGCCGTAGTGGCGGGTCTGGGAGTTGCCGCCCTCGGAGCGGCGGTTTTGCTCGTTAGCAAGTTGCGTGGATAGATTGCGCGGATAGGGCTTTTCAGTTCGCCTTCAGGGGCATTGAAGTGTAAAGTTTCTACTTACGGCGCTGAGCGGTATGCGAGGCGGCATTGCGGCGCGCGCGGGAATTCCCAGCGTGACCGCAAAACCGTCTGACCATAAAAATGTGTTGTTCTTTATGGTCATGTTCGATTGCTGGCGCTAGTATGAAGTCACGAAAGAGTAGATGCGGGGCTAAAATAGGCCCCCGGTGAGATGAAGGGGGTCGAGCCAATGGGGCGCGGCCGTCAAAAGGCTAAGCAGCGTAAGGTAGCCCGAAATCTCAAGTACTACACGCCAGAGACCGATTACGCGGCTCTTGAGCGTGAGTTACGTCAGCAGAACGGCGCTTCCGAAGGTAAACAGACCCAGCCAAAGGACGACGATCCGTACGCGGCATATTACGACCAATATGGTGAGTACGAAGAAGAAGATCCGTGGGCAGATGAATACGGCGAATACAACGACGCCGATGATCATCGCGGCGGCGACGGCCGGGATAGGTAGCTCGACCCGGTAATTCAATTTCAGTATGGGGGAGGCGGGAACTGCGGGGTTCCCGCCTCCCCCATACTGCACCCCGGATTGGTGTTGCACTCCTGTTAGATATTGGACCCCGGATTGACGATGGATCCTAGGTTGATGCTGGACTCCGGGTTGATGCTGGACCCCGGATCGATATTGCGCCCTAACCGGCAGGCCGGAAAAGTTCCGGCTTATCCCCGCTCGGGTTCTTTGCCATGCCGGTCTAAAGTTACCGCGGTAAAAAGCGGCAGATAATCCGAGAGATCCGCGCGGATCCCGGAGGCATCAGTTTTGCCGGCGGCTTTCGCCGCTTGCCAGTCCGTGTTACCCACGCTGAGGTCCACGAAGGTTTGCGCGTCCATTTCCACCACATTCGGCGGAGTTCCTCGCCGATGCGCCGGGCCCGCGATTGCCTGCACCGCTCCCGCGTAGGGCACGCGGATTTCTACCGAGTGGCCGGGGTGACGCTCGGCAATTTCCTCCAGCGCAAACCTCACCGCCATTTTCCGCTCGGCTTTTGTCAGCTCGCCGCCCGCGCGGGCCTTCGCCAGCAGGTGAATCCCTGTAGCCGAATCGATTTTGCGCGGTTTATGAGCTCGCTCTTGTGCCATGCCCGCCACTTTACCCGAGCCCGCGCCGTCCTACCCGGGGCAGCCTTTCTGCCCTGGCTTGTGAAGCTACCCGAGCCCGGTAAAAGATTGGCCCGGGCCCAGTTCTTCGGTCGGGCCCGGGCCAAATTACACTCGGCCGGAAAGCCTGCGTACCGGCCGGTTGCTTAGATAACTCCCTGAGCAATCATGGCATCTGCGACGGCCTCGAAGCCCGCCGCATTTGCACCGGTAATGTAATCGCCCGGGTGGCCGTAGCGATCGGCCGCCGCGAGCGCGGTGTCATGGATATCTTCCATAATCGTATGTAGCCGCGCGTCGACGTCGTCGAACTCCCATGACTGGCGAACCGAGTTCTGCTGCATTTCGATCGCAGAGGTCGCCACTCCACCGGCGTTTGCGGCCTTGCCCGGCGCAAACAGAACTCCGGCCTCCTGGAACATTCGGGTGGCGGCCAGGGTGGTGGGCATATTCGCGCCCTCGACCACGCCCCGCACCCCGCCGGAAATCAGCGCCTTCGCGGCGTCTTCGTCGAGCTCGTTCTGGGTGGCGCACGGGAAAGCGAGGTCAATGCCCTCAACATCCCACGGCTTGGCGCCCTCGCGATACTCGGCGCCAGTGCGCTCGGCGTAATCGCTCACGCGGCCGCGCTGGTCTTCCTTAATCTCGCGCAAAACTTCAAAGTCGATGCCCTCCGGCGCATAAATCGTGCCGCTCGAATCGGATGCCGTGACCACCTTCGCACCCAGCTCATGCGCCTTCTGGATGGCATAAAGCGCAACGTTGCCGGAGCCCGAAACCGCGATGGTCTTGCCCTCGAGCGACTCCCCGCGCTGCTCAAACATGGCCTGCGCGAAGTACACCGCGCCATACCCGGTGGCCTCGGTGCGGGCGAGCGAGCCGCCGTAACCGACGCCCTTTCCGGTTAGCACCCCGGCGTCGAATCGATTAGTGAGGCGCCGATACTGGCCGAAAAGATAGCCAATTTCGCGCCCACCCACGCCAATATCACCGGCCGGAACATCAGTGTTCGGGCCGATATGGCGATAGAGCTCCGTCATAAACGACTGGCAGAAGCGCATAACCTCGCCGTCGCTCTTGCCCTTCGGGTCGAAGTTCGCGCCGCCCTTGCCGCCGCCAATGTGCTGGCGGGTCAGCGCGTTCTTGAAAATCTGCTCAAATCCGAGGAACTTCAGAATGCTGATATTGACCGACGGGTGGAAACGCAGGCCGCCCTTGTAGGGCCCCAGCGCCGAGTTGAATTCAATGCGATAACCGCGATTGACCTGGATCTTTCCGGCGTCGTCCACCCACGGGACGCGGAAAATAATGGCCCGCTCGGGCTCGACGATTCGCTCCAGAATTGCCTCGTCGGCGTATTCCGGGCGCGCTTCGAGTACCGGCACGATGCTCTCGATAAATTCCTCCACCGCCTGGTGAAACTCCGGCTCTCCCGGATTGCGCTCCACCACTGACTCGTAGACCTGACGAATATTGTTCTGCACGACTCCACCTTCCGTTGCTTTCCATCCCATGCCCGACGACGCCGCACCTCCGAAAGGGAAACGAGCCAGACCGTGCACTAGCTTCTGACGACGCGATTTTACTCATCGCAAAGCCCGCCGCGCGCGGTGTCTTAGAAATCGGACGGCGGAATTTTTCTCACCTTCGGGCGGGTACCTCGACGCACGGGAGTCCGGGCGGGGCCCGGGAGCTCGACCACAACCAGGATGGAGCTCAAACGAACTAAGTCTGCGCGAGTTGGCTTAGGCGTGCTGAGGGCTAAGCCGGCCGGCACCACTTTTGCCCGGTCAGCATTTCGTAAACGCGAACGTAGCGGGCCAAGGTTTCATCGACGACGTCCTGCGGAATGGGCGGCGGCTGGGTTCCCGACGCCGGATTCCATCCGGACTTCGGGCCGGCAAGCCACTTTCCAATGATTTCCTTGTCGTAAGAACGCGGGATTTCTCCGCGTTCGCGAGTGCGCTCAAACTCTTCCTTCACCCAATAGTGAGCTGAATCCGGGGTGAAAGCCTCGTCAGCGAAAATCAGCCGAGAACTTGCCGCGTCCGCATCGGATCCAAATTCGAATTTGGCGTCCGCCAGGATCAAGCCGTGCTGCGCGGAGATTTCCCGACCGCGCTCATAAAGCCGAATCGCGACATCCTCGATTTTATTTGCGCGCCGCGCGCCCACGCGTTCGCGGAGCTCAGGCCAGGTGATCGCGGTATCTTTTTGCCCGAGCGGGCCTTTGAACGAGGCGCTAAGGATCGGAGTATCGAAGGCATCCCCGGGATATTTCCCCATGGGAGCCGGACTTCTGCCCACCGTGCCGTGATCAATGTACTCACGTAGCACCCGATCAGTCAGGTAGCCGTGAACCTTGATCTCGTAGGGCGCCATTTGCAAACCGCGCACGAGCATTCCACGCCCCTCGATCCCCGCGGAGTTATCCGCGGCGATCACGTGATTGGAAATAATTTCCTTGGTCCGGTCGAACCACCAAAGTGAAAGTTGCGTGAGAATCTTACCCTTGCCAGGAATTTTTGTGGGGATCACTTTATCGAAAGCGGCGATACGATCCGATGCCACGATGAGGTACACATCCGAACCCGCGTGAGGACTAGCCGAGGTAGGCCGGTATATATCCCGAATCTTGCCCGAAAATAGCTTCGTCCAACCCGGAAGAATCACGCCCAAAGAACCCGTTGTATTGAGGCTTCCGCTCGTCATAGCTACGTCTCACCCCCGAGGCTCCACTCTCCCTCGCTGCATTGCGAGGCATACCAGATTCTTTATCATCCTACCTGGGGCGAGATAGCGGAGGTTAGCCATCCGCGCGCTTTGCCAGATCTCAGCGCCGAAAATCTCATAGTTTGAGATCACCTCGTGAATCTGCAACGCATTCTTTCACTATTTGAACCCCGGCGCCAATCCCTAAAGGCCCTATTCCATGGCCCAAGGTGGAGGGACGCCGGCTTCGGCGCCCCTCCACCTCACGATGGGCTGTTCACGCTTAGGACTTCATCGCCTCCTTACGCCACTCTTTCACCGCGAAGACGAGCACTCCCGACCCCAGCAGGGCAAACACCAGGGCCGTAGCCTTGATGCTCTTCGCACCACTCTCGGTGAGCTGCGGAGCCGGAACTTGCACCTTGACCTGATCCTGGGTTTCAACCTTGCCTCGCGGTTGCGCTTGCTCGGGAATCGTTGCGGGAGGACCAGTTACCTTCGAGGCCGGTTGCGGGCCGGACTGCTTTTCGTCTGACTTTAGTCCGGTCGGCTCGGGCTCGGGCGTGACCGTCGGAACCGGATTGGGCACAGGCTTAGACGTCACCGTCGGAACGGGCTTGGGCTCAGGCTTCGGGGTCAGCGCTTTCCACGAGTAAGACACCGAGACCTCTCGCTGAACCGGATTCTTTTTGACGAGCACGATCGTCTGGCTATGGCTACTCGCCGTCGCATTGGGCGGAGTAATCACAAGCGAGCCGGTGATGTTTTCGCCCGAAACACTCGCGGTAAAAATCCCAGAACCGGCCGAAGGTGCGGAAGTTTTAATGTAGAGGGCAGTCCCGGCGGCCACGGCGCCTAAATCAATCTTCTTCCCCTGCGCATCCACAACCGTCCCGTCACCGCGATAGGTGAGCGCCAAGGTCTGGTCCGCTTTTACTTTGAGAGGGCCCACCAGACCGGGCACAGCCTCGCCCGCCGAGCCGCGCTCGAGGGCGAACTGCGGGGCTTCCACGCGATGCTCCGCCACGCCGATATTTGCCGGTCCAATGAGGTAGTTATACACAGCGCGCATTCGCCCCTGAATATCGGAATCAAGCCGGCCAGAGTTATTTCCCCAAGCGCGGATCTCAATGCCGTCCGTAAAGTGCCAGATAGCCGACTGAATAGCAGTGATCGCCTCCTTTTCGGTCAAATCCGTGACGCCGGCCTGATCGGCAAATTTCTTCACATCAAGAGTTGGATAGGAATTGAGAATGATCCATGCGACTTTCTCCCGAATTTCCTTCTTCGTCTTGAAGTTATTAGTGCCCGGGAATTCATCCCAATCACCCAAACGCGCCTCTCCGCGGCGCAAACCTACCGACTGCTCCAGGCAGTAGGCACGCAGCTCTTCGCCCTGAACGTTGACGATAAAGAGATTGCTCCATACCGCTCCCTTCGCCCCGTCCGGACGAGTGAACTCCACCTGATAGGCGCGGGTGTCATTGCTTCCAATAGTCGCAGGGATTTTACGGCCGGAGTCATCTGCATGAGCACCGGCGCTGAAAAGCGCCACGCTGGCGGCGCAGAGCGCAATAATAAGGACCACTATCGGCCACTGACGAATTTTCATAGGTTTCCCTTCCGGAGTGCATCAACCATCTGGCCTCGCGCTACAAAACTCGATGCCACCCCGCCGCGAGGCCCGGTGAGGAGGCCTCGCGGCGGCTGTAACTTGCCGAGCTACAACTGAGCTACAACTTGCCGAGCCGCAATTGAGTATCAACTAGAGCTACAGATGGCGCGGTGAGCGGGTGCAGTCCTAATAATTTCTGGTACCTTCAATCGGGTACAAAAGCGATCATAAAAACGTAATAAGGCATAAACAAATGCAAATAAAATCTATCCACAGCTAAAAATACTTTATGCACCGCTGTGTACTCATCTGTGGAAATCGCGCGCAAAACCCCTTATAAACACCAAATTACCCAGATCAAAAGACAAAAAATCGTGCCGGGGGCCAAACGCCCATCCGACACGATCTTTCGGTTTGCTCGTCTTGAAGCTAAATGCTCTGCTTGATGCGGCGAACTTTGCGCGAAGCTAGATGTCCATCTCGAAGCTAAACGCCCCTTTCGAGGCTAAGCGCCCTCTTTCCGACCGGGCACCTACTCCCCTAGCAAATCGTGAAGCACGATGGTCTGCTCGCGATCCGCGCCCACGCCAATCAGGGAGAAGCGGCAACCGCTCATGGATTCGAGCCAACGCACATAGTCCTGAGCCGCGGCCGGAAGATCCTCGAAGCTCTTAGCGCCGGAGATATCCTCCGTCCACCCCTCGTGGTATTCGTAAATCGGCTTGGCGCTCGCAAAATCCCAGGTATCGATCGGGAATTCTTCCACCCGCTCGCCGTCGATTTCGTAGGCCACGCACACCGGAATCTGCTCCAGGCCGGTGAGCACGTCGAGCTTGGTGAGCACCATGTCCGTCAGGCCGTTAACCCGCGAGGCATAGCGCGCCACCGGCGCATCGAACCAGCCCGTGCGCCGAGGCCGGCCGGTGGTCGCCCCGTACTCGCCACCGCGCTCACGTAGCCAATCGCCTTCCTCGCCGTGCTGCTCGGTGGGGAACGGCCCCTCGCCCACGCGAGTGGCGTATGCCTTGATAATTCCCACCACGCGATCGATGCGAGTCGGCCCCACACCCGAACCGGTGCAGGCCCCGCCCGCCGTCGCGTTCGACGAGGTCACATAGGGATAATTCCCGTGGTCAAGATCCAAAAGCGTGGACTGCCCGCCCTCGAAAACCACCGTCTTACCGGCGTCCAGAGCTTCATTGAGCAGCTTCGAGGCGTCGACCACCATCGGCCGGAGCACATCTGCGTACCCGAGTAGCTCCTCGACCACGGCATCGACGTCGATCGGCTTCTCCCCCGCGATACACGAAAGCACCATATTCTTCTGCGCGATCGCCAGGCTCACCCGCTCCCGCAGGCGCTCCTCGTGGAACAAATCCTGAATGCGAATGCCGATCCGGTTCGCCTTGTCCGAATACGTGGGCCCGATTCCGCGCCGCGTGGTACCGAGTTTGTGCTCGCCGAGCGCGGTTTCGTTGATGCCGTCGAACATCTTCGTGTACGACGTAATCACGTGCGCGTTGGCGGAAATGCGCAGGTTAGAGGTGTCCACGCCGCGCGATTCCAGTTCCTCAATTTCGCTGATGAGAGCCTGCGGATCGACGACGACACCGTTGCCGATAACCGACACGCAATTGCTATTGAGGATGCCGGAAGGCAGAAGATGGAGCGCGAACTTTTCTCCATCGACGGAAACCGTGTGTCCGGCGTTGTTTCCGCCATTGAACTTCACAACGTAGTCCGCGCGCTGACCAAGTTGGTCAGTCGCTTTCCCCTTGCCTTCGTCGCCCCATTGGACGCCCAGAATGACTACCGCGGGCATGTTTCTATCTCCCCTCGTTGCCTAACGATGTGGGCTGGAATCCAGTCAAACTCTCTCCCCAAACTTCGATGTAAAGAGGAGGCCCTGCCATGGGCTCTACGCTTTACTAACAAAGGATAGCCAACCGGAGCCCGTCATCGAAAACATCTCATACTATATCGCCTCGAGTACCACATCATGAGAGCAGGCCTTGACGGGCCCAAAGACCCGCGCCGGGCCCGCTCGAAAGACGGGCAACGGCGTCGTCGACCCCAAAATTTTCGCGACAATAGGCGGCTTAACCAATAAATAAATGAAGTAAAACTCACACCCAGACCGGAAAGGGAAACTGTTCCCAGGTGCCTCACATCAAAGCGGCTAAGCTAACCACGGAGCAAAATGTTCCCCGCCTAAAAGGAGAAACATGTCAGCTGAAATGACCAAGCCGCTCGAAGCTTTTACGAAGTCAGTCTCTGGCTCGTCGATCGAGGAATCGGCCCCCCACGCCTTCTGGTACGGACTATCTGAACTGGTAGTTTCGCGCCTCGCGGACAATTGGGAAAAGACCCGCCAGCATTACCGTAGCGAGGCTCGCGCCTCCTACTTCTCGGCGGAATTCCTCATGGGCCGCGCGCTTCTGAACAACCTCGTGAACCTCGGGATGGTGGACGAGGCCGCGGAGGCGCTCGCGCAGTACGGCCTGAACCTAACCGATGTTTTGGAAGAAGAGCCCGATGCGGCGCTAGGCAACGGGGGTCTGGGCCGCCTCGCCGCGTGCTTCTTGGACTCGACGGCCACCCTCAACCTGCCCGTCACCGGCTTCGGAATTCTTTACCGCTACGGCCTGTTCAAGCAGACCTTTGAGAACGGTTTCCAGGGCGAAGAACCCGACGCCTGGATGGAGAACGGCTACCCCTTCGTGGTGCGCCGCGAGGCCGAGGGCCGCCAGGTAAAGTTCGCCGATCTTGTAGTGAACGCTGTTCCTTACGATATGCCGATTACCGGCTACAACACGCAGAATGTGAACACCCTGCGCCTGTGGAAGGCCGAGCCTCTGGAAGAGTTCGATTACGACGCTTTCAACTCCCAGCGCTTCACCGACGCGATTGTGGAGCGCGAGCGCGTGAACGATCTTTGCCGCGTACTCTACCCGAACGATTCCACCTACGAGGGCAAGGTGCTGCGCGTTCGCCAGCAGTACTTCTTCGTTTCCGCGTCTTTGCAGGAGCTTGTGGACCGTTACATCGAGGCCCACGGCGATGACCTCACCGGCTTCGGTGACTACAACACGATCCAGCTCAATGACACCCACCCGGTGCTCGGCATTCCCGAGCTGATGCGTCTGTTGCTCGACGAACATGGCATGAGCTGGGATGACGCCTGGAAGGTAGTGCAGAAAACCTTCGCCTACACCAACCACACGGTGCTCGCCGAGGCACTTGAGCAGTGGGAGGTGACGATCTTCCAGCAGATCTTCCCGCGGATTTACGAGATTTGCGCGGAGATCGATCGGCGCTTCCGCGCTGAGCTGGCGGAGGCCGGGTACGACCAGGGCAAAATCGAGTACATGGCCCCGATTCACGGCGGCCGCGTGCACATGGCTTGGATCGCCTGCTACGCCTCGTTCTCCATTAATGGTGTGGCGCAGATTCACTCGGACATTCTGGTGCGCGATACACTCCACGACTGGCACGACATTTGGCCGGAGAAGTTCAACAACAAGACGAATGGCGTGACTCCGCGGCGCTGGCTCAACAACTGCAACCACCGCCTCGCCGCTCTACTCACCGAAGTAATGGGTGACGATTCGTGGGTCTCGGATCTGGACAAGTTGGCCACGATTGAAGACAAGGGCAACGAGGATATTTACCGCCGCCTGCTGGAGATCAAGCGTGAAAACAAGGCGCAGTTCTCTCGCTGGATTAAGCGTCGCAACGATATCGACGTGCCGGTGGACGCCATGTACGACTCGATGATTAAGCGTCTGCACGAGTACAAGCGGCAGCTTCTGAATGCGTTGTACATCCTGGATCTTTACTACCGCCTCAAGGACGATCTTGCCGCTGGTGGCGAGCGGGCCGAGGCCGCCAAGGCAGTCACCCCGCGCGTCTTCATCTTTGGCGCCAAGGCCGCTCCGGGCTACAAGCGCGCCAAAGCCATCATCAAGCTCATCAACGAGATCGCTCGCCTGGTAAACGCCGATCCGGAAATGAAGGGCCTCCTCACGGTGGTCTTCGTGCCGAATTACAACGTTTCCCCGGCCGAGAACATCATCCCCGCCTCGGATGTTTCCGAGCAGATCTCCACCGCCGGCAAGGAAGCTTCCGGCACGGGCAACATGAAGTTCATGATGAACGGCGCGTTGACGCTGGGCACCATGGACGGTGCCACGGTGGAGATTGTGGACGCGGTAGGCGAAGAGAACGCTTACATTTTCGGCGCTCGCGAAGAGGAGCTGCCCGAGCTCAAGCGCTCTTACAATCCGCGAGAAAAGTACGAAACCGTGCCCGGCCTCAAGCGGGTGCTCGACGCAATGGTGGACGGCACGCTCAGCGATGACGATGCCACCGGCATGTTCCATGACCTGCTCGCCTCGCTCCTCGACGGAACAAGCTGGGAAGAGCCGGACGTTTACTACGTTCTCGGCGATTTCGAGTCTTACCGCGAGACCCGCGACCGCATGGCCGAGGATTACAAGGACGAGCTCGAGTGGGCGCGCAAGTGCTGGATCAACATTTGCCGCTCCGGCCGCTTCTCCTCTGATCGCACGATCGCCGAGTACGCCCAGGACATCTGGGGTGTCGAGCCGCGACCGATCGCCGGCTAAGCGCTAGCGGTCTTCGCTAGCCCCCGCCCGGAAAGCGCGGCTGCAAGCAAGCGGCCCCGGAGCTCGAAAACCGGACCGAACAACCGGGAGTAATCGCCCCTTCGGGATGCGATTACTCCCGGTTTTCGCATGCAGCCGGTCCTGTTTTTTGCATGCGGGCGCGTCGCTAGCCGTTCCCGATTCTTCTGAACCGTCCGCGACCAGCATCTCTGGAATCATCTACGCCCCTCACCCGACCGCTACGAGTAGCAATTCCCAGAGATCCCGCTTGGGATCGATCGACGCGCCTGAATGTCGCCATCGCGTGACCGAACCCCGCCATCGCGTGTGGCGATTCCGACCATCAGGCCAGATACCGCCATTTATCTGTGCAGCGTGTCGCCCGTGGGCACGGGAAACCCGGGGAAATACCTGTCTGGGAGTGAGGATGCTCCACGGGCGGAATAGAAACGCTGTGACCTGCGGTTTTACAAACCACGGGAAGCGAAATTTTTGAGAGCCACGACCCCATTTCATTTAACGGTGGATATACGTGCAGATGCATGCAGGAACATGCACATATCTCCACCGTTAAATGAAGCGGCCGAACTTCCCTCAAAGGTTTTAGCCGCCAGCGGACGCCAATTTGGCTCGAAACTCCTCGAGCTCGGCCCGGATTGCGGTCAGATACTCGGCAACTCTGCGTCGATCCGCGCCGATGTCTGCCGCTTGCATCCCCGATTCGGCCGACGAAGCCTCATTTCCATGACGTGCAAACTCGATAAGCACGCTGAGGTCCCCGAGCCCGGAAAGCTCATCAAGCCCGGCGAGTTCGTCGAGTTGGGCCTGCGCATCTTTCTCGAGTTCCTCGAATCGGCTCACGGCTTCGGAGAAGTATCCAGCGGCCTCCACGGGCTTGCCTGCTTGAGCAAAAAGATCACCAATAAGGCCCAGACAGTGCGCCGCCGGGAAGGATAACTCCAGATCTTCATATGCTTCGCAGGCACGACCCATCGGTATCACCGCTTGCCCTAATTGCCCCGCTTGCGCGAGCGCAACTGCCTGGTGATGCCAGGCGATGGCAGCGATTTGATTGGCGTCGCGGTTCGCCGCCAACTCGGCCGCGAGCGCGAATCCTCCCGCGGCCTCGCTGAAACGCTCCAGCATGCCTAACGCCCGAGCGACTTCAAATTGGCACTGTGCGGCCTCAACCTCCTGGCCGGCCAGCAAGGAATAGCTTTTATACGCTTCTAACAGGTGCTTAAGCGCCTTTTCCGGAGCGCCGGAGGCGAGTAGAGCCGAACCAAGCGCCTGCTCGATTCGTACCCAACCAATGTCATTACTCCCCAGCTGACGCGCGTGGTGTGCCGCCCGCTCGAGCGCCTCCACGGCTCGCGCATGCTCGCCCAGAACCGACGCGGCCGTACCTAGATTGAACAGTGCATTCGCCAGGCGGCCATGATCGGAACCAAGCCTCTCAATCTCATCAACCGCTCGCGCCGCGGCCCGAGCGACGCCCGCATAGTTACCAAGCTCGGTGTAGACACCAGCGAGATTCTCGTAAAGCGCGGCCGCCCGCTCAGACCCCGCAAACCGCTCAGGTTCCGTAGCCTGGCCAGAACCTCCAGCCCGCTCAGATCCCGCAAACGGCTCAGACTCACCAACCCACTCAGGACCCCCACCCTGCTCCAACAGATCAGAGGCGCGCTGAAGTATCGTTGCCGAGCCCGGCAAATCGCCCCGGCGCGCGGTAATAATTCCAGCGAAGGTGAGCGCCTCGGGATCGTTGAGCCCTAGAAGCGCACCCACGTCCGCTCGCCGTCCTGCACCAGTGAGCTTTCCCGCACCACCACGCTCATCCGCGCGAAGCCAGCCATCTTCCCCAGCAAAGCTCTGGGCCGCTCCAAGCTGCCGCAAAGCCGCGTCATACCGCGACTCAGCCTCGCCCCAATTCCCGCGCTCCGCCGCGGCAAACCCCGCAAGTAGCGTCTTCCGAACAGACTCCAAAGTTGGATCGAACCTCGCGTCCGCCCCCTTGCGGGTCTCGGATCCCGCACCGGCCCCCGCTTCGAAGCGGTGCTCCACTAGGAGCGCTCCAACGTGCGGATCTTCCCGAGCACCTCGATCTGCTGGGCGTGGGTATCGGGCGCGCTCCGATAGGCCGCATAGGCCTGGTTGTACGCCACCCGCGCGCTGTCAAAATCGCCAGCTTCTTCGTCGATTTGCCCAATATGCCAGAAGCAGTTGCCCAGGCTAATCATGGCGTCCGCATTTTGCGGATATTTCTGGAACAGCGCGATCGCACGGCCAAAATAGTCCACGGCCTGCGGCATCTGCGTCAGGCCCTTGTACGTAATCGCGAGCTGACCCGCGGTTACCGCCCGCTCCAAAGAAAGATCGGCGTCTCCATCGAACAGATCGAGCGCGGCGAGGTAATGCGGGATAGCCTCCTCGAGATTGCCCGCGGCAATTTCGCCCTGCCCCAAATGAAACTCCCGCAGCCCGTCTTCGCGCGCGCCCTGCTTGCCACTCACTGATCTACCTTCTCCGCTTGTCTCGCAAAAATCTTCAATAAGCAATTTTAGTGAGCTGTGACTGCCCTTACAAATCGAGGCGAAACGCTCGCGCTAATTCACGCGCTCCCAGCCTGAAACGCCGTCCGCGGAATCAAACAAAATACCTTCTCCGCGCGCCGTCCAATGCGGATAGTTCATTCTCAAGCGCACGCGCCCGCCCGCACCGAGCTCGCCGACCCTCTGGCCGTCCTCCAAATAACGCGCCTCCTGCGGCCAATCCAAGCTGTACGGCAGTTGCAGTTTCTGCCAGCTTGCGCCAGCATCGGCCGAAGCATAAAGCCCGCCGCCGGCGTAGGACGCATACCCAATACCGGGGGTCGCGAAATACAGCTCATAAAGCCCGCCGGCCGGGAGGTCCCCCACGCGCCAGCGCGCCTCGCCTTCACCGCGCACGTAGAGCCCATATTTCGCCTCCCCGCCTGCGGAATCTTCGAGGATCGCCTCGTAGTGAACGCCGTCTACTTCCGCGGTTTCTTCGGGTTCGACGGCGCCGCTCGCCGCGCCGGGAGTGCCGGGCTCCGCAGGCAAGCTCGTCGGACGTTCGGTTGACGCCGGGCTGGGACCGCTATTTGGGCCGGCGCTCGGTCCGTGCGGGGACTCTCCATCGCCCGCGGCATCGGCCGCGGGGAAAGTATCGCTCGTATATGAGCTTTCGATCTCTTGGAAGAACCAGCCGCGAAGAGCATAAAAACGGGCATTCCAGGTCGATTCACCCCGCATGACGTAAGTTTGGCCGTGCGCGTTCGCGTAACCCAAAAAACTGCTCGCCACATCCGTCATCACGACGCCAGCAGTGCCGGCACTAACGATTCCCGCCGTCACCGCCGCGAGCGCGTCCCACCAGCGCAGACGGCTTGCGCGAATAAGCGCCAGAATTGCCACGAGCATCACGGCAATTACAAAGAGCACCAGACCGCCGAGAAATGCGACGTTGAGTGCGCGCTCCCAAGCCGGGTTCCAGGTAAGGCCGTGCTCGCGCACCAGGTAAATATCGCCAAAGCTCAAAGTAGCCCAGGCCGCAATTGCGAGGGCCAGGCTCAGGGCCGCGGCGTACGCCAGTCTGCGCTGGGCCACGGGAAGGTGGGCGAGCTGAATCTTCCCGGCCGCGGCTAGCTCTGCATCGCCCGAGGGATCGCCGCTGGGAACGTCACCCACCCCGGGTTGAACGAAGCTTGCATCACGTGTGCTCATGCTCCCTCCTCTCTAGGAAAACACCGCAAGCCCAAAGAGCCAGGCCAGGAATACCAAACAAGCCAGAATTGCGAGCGCCGCGATCGCGATAATCATAAGAATTCGTGTGCCCAGGCGGGCAGTGCGCACGGCGTTATACAGCAGATAGCCCGAGGAAATCAGCGCGCACAGCAAAAGCGGCGGGCCAGCTAACGCCACCAGAACGACGGCAACTTGCGAGGTGACAGTTACGTCCGCAGCATCCGGACTCCAATCGAGGAGTCCGCTACCGGCCTGAGCCCACCAAAAGAAGACCCACAGCACGCCGCCCAACGCCCAGGAATACAATGCCGCGCGAGCGGCCCCCGTCGGCACTTCGGTGTCGCTCGGCGCACAAGTCGCTATGGCAACTTCGGAACCATCGGGCGCGCAACTACCTGCGTATGCGTCAGCCATTGCGGGCGCGCAACTGCCTGTGTATGCCCCAGCACTGGCTTGCTCCTCGGCGCAGCTTCGCGAATCCGGGGCGCCCGCCACGGTAGCCCTCGCACCTGGAAACGTCTCGTCATCAGCCATGTGTTCAATTTAACCCGCACGAAGCGCACCCGTACAACGGGACCGCGCATCACCCGAAGATCGCCACGAATGCGAAGAAAACGTGCGCGAGGCAAAGCGCAACAATTACCAGGACGGCACACAGCCCCACACCGACGAAATGGGCGAAGCAGGAGCCTTCGCGGGTCGCCCGCCGGATCAACACAATGGGTCAGTACCAAGGCGATGATCAGCGCAACCGGCGCAAGCGGAACCAATACGGAAGGAGCGGTCTCCAGTGAGCCATCGGCCGACGAAGCCGCGGCACTTCCTCTGCTGAATACCGTTCCCAGCGCGATTCGCTGACGACGTACAGCAAAGCCACGACGCCGAGGTATACCCAAGCAACGATCGTCGAAATCATGAGTCCGCTGCGGCCCGGGGATTGCTGATCCTCGGTCCGCTGATTTCATCTCCGGATGTCATTTTGCTCCTCCCCTTGAGGCGCAACCTACAGGCCACTTCAGGCACAACCTGCAGTTTGCGGAGTTCCATCGATGGCGCGGCCCCGTTTCTTGCGGCCCAAAACACCGCGCATCAATGCATGCAGGCCCGCCCCCCCCCCAAAAAAAAACACCGCCCATATATGCGTGCGGGCCCGGTACTAAAGCACCGGGCCCACACGCACATTAGCGTAAAGCTACGATTTACATCTTGTTGCCAGCGGAGCCGAGCTGCTTGGCGTACTCAATGACGCGAGCGGACATACCGGCCTCGGCCGCCTTGCCCCAAGAACGCGGATCGTAGACCTTCTTGTTGCCAACTTCGCCGTCGATCTTAAGAACGCCGTCGAAGTTCTGGTACATCCAGCCGGCAACCGGCCGCGTGAACGCGTACTGCGTGTCGGTGTCGATGTTCATCTTCACCACGCCGGCCTTCACCGCGGTGGCGATTTCCTCCGCGGACGAGCCGGAGCCACCGTGGAAGACGAGGTCGAACGGACGCTCCTTGCCGATCTTCTGGCCGACTTCCTTCTGGATGTCCTCGAGGATCTCGGGGCGCAGCTTCACGTGACCCGGCTTGTAAACGCCGTGTACGTTGCCGAAAGTGAGAGCCGTGGTGTAACGGCCGTTCTCGCCGGTGCCGAGCGCCTCCACCGTCTTCAGGCCGTCGGCCGCGGTGGTGTAGAGCTTCTCGTTGATTTCGCCCACGATGCCGTCTTCTTCGCCGCCGACGACGCCAATCTCGATCTCCAGGATGGTGTTGGCCTTCACCGAAAGCTCAAGCAGTTCCTTGGCGATCTCGAGATTCTCATCGAGCGGTACGGACGAGCCGTCCCACATGTGCGAGTTGAAGTAGGTTTCCTTGCCGGCCTTGTGCTGCTCAGCCTCAAGCTCCATCAACGGGCGGATCCAGGAATCGATGTTCTGCTTGGCGCAGTGGTCGGTGTGAAGCGCGACCGTGATGTCGTACTTGTCAGCAACAGCGCGCACATACTCGGTGAAGGCAATCGAGCCGGCCACGCGGTCCTTGATCGTGGAGCCCGACCAGTATTCGGCGCCACCAACGGAGACCTGCAGAATACCGTCCGACTCCGCCTCAGCCAGGCCAGCCAGCGCCGCGCTCGCCGTCTGCGAGGACGTGACGTTAATGGCCGGGTAAGCAAAATGGTTCTTCTTTGCGCGATCTAGCATCTCGTCATACTGTTCACGCGTTGCAACTGCCACTGTGTTTCTCCTTTGATATGGATTGTTGCCCCAATGATTTGGCGCGCCGGCGCGAAGAATCGCGGCACACTACTCCCACTGGGCGTACTTTCTTATTATCGCATCACCGCGCGCGGGTATCCCGGGCCTTTCGCCGCGGGAATTTTATTTGTGAAAATTCGCCCGCGTCACATGCGATACGGTGGCTCCATGAATATTCAAGAAACGCCCGAGGGCTTCGAAATTCGCGACGGCGAAACTCGTGCGGCATTCATTCAGGTGGACGACGACGGCGAGACCTGGACGCTTCCGCACACCGTTACCGATCCGGCCTATCGCGGCCAGGGTTTGGCGTCTCAGCTGGTCCAGGCCGTAGTAGATGCGGCCCGCGAGCGCGGCAAGACTTTGCGCGCGGTCTGCCCTTACGTGGTTGCCTGGTTTGAAAAGCATCCGGACAAGCTCGCGGGCATCAAGCACTAGCGTGAGCGCCGGCGCCGCCACCGCTCTGGCACGCCGAGAGATACGCGGACAACCGGCCGCGCGGCCCCGCGATATTGTGGAGGCATGATTACTGACGTCGAAGAAGCTGCTCAGGAACTTGCGGAACTCATGCGCGGAAAGACCACGGTGGCGATCACCGGCGCGGGAATTTCCACCGAATCCGGCCTGCCCGATTATCGCGGCAAAGGCTCCACAGAAGAACCCAGTGTGTACTTCGACGATTTTGAATCAGATCCGGTGTGGCGCCGGTGGGTCTGGCAACGAAATACCGAGACCTGGCGCGCAGCCGCGGC
Source organism: Actinobaculum massiliense (assembly GCF_001457435.1). Lineage (GTDB taxonomy): Bacteria > Actinomycetota > Actinomycetes > Actinomycetales > Actinomycetaceae > Actinobaculum > Actinobaculum massiliense. Next base: position 1,013,271 of record NZ_LN881717.1, read on the forward strand.
GCTTGAGCCCAACGAGGGGCACATAGCGATCGCACGTCTGGAAAAAGCCGGCCTCATTAATGGCATCGCCACGCAAAACGTGGACAATTTGCACCAGAAAGCCGGCTCGCGCAAAATCGCGGAACTCCACGGAAGCTTCGCGCGCGTCACCTGCCTCGGCTGCGGGCGCGAGTTTTCCCGGGAACGGGTGCAAGAGTTGCTCGATGAACTGAACCCCAACTGGCCCACGGACCCGGATCCGGCGCACGCGGCTATTCTGCCAAGCGCGGATCGGGCGGCCGCCGAGGCCTCGGCTTTCAAGCCAGCCGATTGCCCCAAATGCGGCGGAATCCTAAAACCGTCTGTGGTTTTCTTCGGCGAATCCCTCCCGGCTGAAGCCATGCGCCAAAGTTTCGACTGGGCTGGGAAAGCGGACGTGGCGCTCGTGGTCGGGACGTCTCTTATGGTCCTCACCGGAATGTGGGTGATGGGCGAGGCCCTCCAGCACGGCGCGCAATGCGCGATTATCAATCTCGGCCCCACCCAGGGCGACCGCTACGCAGATTTGCGCATCGAAGGGAATGCCGGCCCGGTGCTCACTCACACCGCGGACATACTGCTCAGCTAGGCAGATCAAGCCTTTGACCTGCTCATTAGTCGCCACCGATCGGCAATCGATGATGGGCCCCGGTCGATATAACGGCGACTAGGGCTGCAAGAGTCCTCTCCCAGTCGCGATGAATCTGCCACCAGGTTAGGCGGATAACCGTGTATCCGAGCCGGTGGAGCCTGAGGTCACGGGCGCGATCGGTCGCGTACTGCGCTACGTCATCGTGGAATTCGTAGGAATCGCACTCAATCACGAGCGACTTTCCAACCAGAATATCCACGTAGCCCACCCCATCAATGAAAACCTGTTGCCGGAACTTCACTCCCCGAGCTTGTAGCCCGAACTTCACCTTGGTTTCTGAGCCCGATTGGGATAAGCCGTCGACGCGCCTCAGGCTGCGGCGAAGGTTCACCGGGTAGCCCTCGATGATCTCGTCAATATCTCCCCGTCCTAACAACCCGGTATTGAGCGCGGATTCAAGGAGAATTGCTACCTCTGAGGCTTCAAGGCAACGCCCGGCATGCGCGAGCGCCCGAGCCGGCGAGGCAATCGGCCCCCTATCGGGCCAACTATCCAGCCATGGGCGATGCGGCAGAATCGCCGGCGCAAAATCCGTTTTCACCTGTTGACCGTTGAAGGCGTAACGCGGTTTATAGGCATGCACTCTCGAAAAGGGAGGGGTCCACAAACCCCAGAGTTTGCAGGCACTGATACAGGTCGGCCGCATCTTATTTCGATAGCTTTGGCGCACCTCGGGCGGAGCATCCTCGGTAGCATACCAACCATCCAAGTACTCCCACCGATTTTTCTTGGCATAGTTACGGATCTGAAATGGGCTGCAGACCTCAAGCAGCGCTTTCCTTGAAACGACGCCCGTGATCCCAGCTCCTCCGGTAGACGGAATCACCATGTTCATATGGCTAAGCCCATAGGAAAATCTCATGCCTCGAATGGAGCCCGGCTCCGACTGTGGAAAACCTACGCGCCAAGCGATCTGTGGAAACCATCGCCACGCAGTCCACCACCCATCGCCACGCAGCACGCCAACAACGCGACATCCGCCCACCTGACGTGCCGGAAAAATGAAGCTTGATTCTCGCTAAGCGCCTGCCCGAGGTTGGCCTGCGCGCAGATAGGCGAGGAAAAGCCCGGCGCGCCATTACTCCCACGGGTGAAGTATCGCCACGTACGGAATAGAAACGCTCTGACCTGGTGTTTTTCCTGGCCGGATTCGCCGCAAATCTCGGGTACTGCAGACCCGCTTCACTTTGGTGTGGATATACGCGCGGATCCATGCAGGGATGTACACGTATATCCACACCAAAATAAAGCCAGTTCCCGAGCCCCGTAGCAGAACCCGCCAATTCCAGCTCATACTCCCGACTAGCCGACCCGACCGCGAACACCTATAGAATTTCGGCATGAGTCACGAGGGAACAACGCCTGCCCAGTCTCCGAGCAAGAAAGAGCTCTGGGACGATCCCACCCAGAACAACGAGCACGTGCCCAGTGCCGACCCGGCGCGCGGCCTCACCGAGGAAGAGGCTGAAAAGCTCCGCCAGGAGGGCAAGTTCAACGACTTGCCAGACCGCTCGGGCCGCTCCACCGCCCAGATCATCCGCGACAACGTTTTCACGCGGATCAACTTCATGCTGGGCACGCTGTTTGTGCTAGTTATGCTCACGGGTTCGTGGATTAACGGCGCCTTCGGCCTGCTCATTATTTTCAACTCGATTATCGGTATCATCCAGGAGCTCCGCGCCAAGCGTACGCTGGACAACCTCGCGGTGATCGGCGAAGCCCGCCCGCGCGTTCGCCGCGACGGCACCGTGCGCGAGGTCTCCCCCGAAGACGTAGTCCTCGGGGACGTCATCGTCATCAAACCCGGCGAGCAGATCGTGGTGGACGGCGAAGTTACCGAATCGTCCTATCTGGAAATTGACGAATCCCTGCTCACCGGCGAATCCGACCCGATTCACAAGGATCCCGGCTCGCCGATCATGTCCGGCTCGTTCGTCTCCTCCGGCACCGGCTCCTACCGCGCCACCCGCGTGGGCCCGGACGCCTACGCGTCCAAACTCACGCACGAAGCCTCGCGTTTCTCCCTCGTCGATTCGCAGTTGCAAAGCGGCATCAACTCGATTCTCCGCGCCATCACCTGGATCCTCGTCCCGGTCGGTATCCTCACCATCGTCGGCCAAATCCGCGCCGGCGGCGACGACTGGCGCGAAATCATCCTCTCGGTCACCGGCGCCCTAGTGCCAATGATCCCCGAAGGCCTCGTCCTCATCACCTCCACCGCCTTCGCGCTCGGCGTGATCCGCCTCGGCCGCCTAAAAGTCCTGGTCAACGAGTTGCCAGCCATCGAAGGTCTAGCGCGCGTAGACACCGTCGCCGCTGACAAAACCGGCACGCTCACCGAAAACACGCTCACCTTCGCCGGTATCGAGCCAATTGCGGGGAGCGAGCCGAACGACGGTAGCGATTTTCCCGACGACGCCGTAGCGCGAAAAATTCTGGCCCAACTCGGCGCGGCCGATTCCTCCCCCAATTCTTCGATGGAAGCAATCATTGAAGCCGTGGGCACGCCAGAACGCACTTGGGAGGTCATCGGCCAGCAGCCATTTACCTCAGCGAAGAAGTGGTCCGGCATGAGCTTCGCGGGCGTGGACCTCGAGCCAGACCCCGAATCCGCGCCAGACCCCGAATCCGAGCGCAATTTCGTGCTGGGCGCCCCGGATGTGCTACTTGACCTGGCCAACGGTTTCGAAGAAGCCAAAGCCCGCGCGGCGGAAATTTCCTCCGCCGGCCTGCGTGCGCTACTCCTGGCTGAGGCCTCGGCAAACGTCGCGAGCGCGGAGGCGCCCGGCGACGTCACCCCTCTGGCCTTCGTTCTTCTTGATCAGAAGATCCGCCCGGACGCGGGTGACACCCTTAAGTTCTTCGAATCGCAAGGAGTTGAGGTCAAGGTAATTTCCGGCGATAACGCCCAAGCCGTCGGCGCAGTTACCCGAAATATTGGCGTTGACCTCGGCGAACCCGTGGACGCGCGCCGCATTGAAGAGCCCTCTTTCGAGGAAACCATCAACACGCACCAGGTGTTCGGGCGCGTCACCCCGGAGCAAAAGCGCGCGATGGTGAAGGCCATGCAAAGCCGCGGGCATCGCGTGGCTATGACCGGCGACGGCGTGAACGATGTTTTGGCCCTCAAAGATTCCGACCTCGGGATCGGCATGGGATCCGGCACCTCCGCCACCCGCTCGGTGGCCAAGATCGTGCTCCTGGACGATAAGTTCTCCGCCCTCCCCTTCGTGGTGGCCGAGGGCCGGCGCGTGGTCGGAAACATCGAGCGCGTGGCACGCTTGTTCCTCACCAAAACCACCTATTCGGCGTTGCTCGCCATCCTGGTTTTGCTGTGGGGCTTGCAGTACCCGTTCCAGCCAATTCACGTGACGATCACCGGCTGGTTCACCATCGGCATCCCGGCGTTCTTCCTCTCCCTGCCGCCGAATAATGACAAAGCGGAAGACGGCTTCGTCCGCCGCGTGATGGGCTTCGGCTTCCCGGCCGGCGCGATCGTCGGCGCGGTCACTTTCGCCACCTACCTCATCCTTGGCGGGAATCGGGGCGCGAACCAAGAGCTCGCGGTTCAGGTGTCGACGGCGACGCTCCTGGCTATGATCATTGCTTCCTCCTGGGTGCTCGCGGTGGTCGCGCGACCGTACAACTGGTGGAAGATCGTGCTGGTTATGTTGCCACTAATTGGCTACTACATCATTTTCACGGGTGCTCTGACGCAAGACTTTTTCCTGCTGGACTCTTCCAATCCGCAAACAATGACGGTCGGAATTGTGGCGGGCATTATCGGCGCCGCACTGATTGAAGTGCTGTGGTGGGTGATGCGCCTTCGATCTGGGCAGGGCGTGAAATTCTTTGAATCCGCCGAGGCTCGCAAGAACCGCCAGGTCCAGGCCGAGTTGCGCGAGCGCGCCCGCGGGTAACGAACCGCCCAGCCCGGCGCGCACCCAACCCGCGCTTAAGTAGCCCGCCCGCACCCAATTGGCCCGCTTGGTTCGCGGGTAAGTAGCCCGCCCGGGGCAAACAACACCCCCGGATAATTAGCGCCCGTTCTGCCGCCCGCGAATTAGCGACACGTCTCAGCGAAAACCTATCGGCGCGGACACCTTCACCCAGTATTCTTGCGCGCGTGATAACGACGAACGAAGAAATCGAGTACGCGGCGCGCGTCGAAGATGCCGTCAAGACCTACGGCGAGGGCGATGCCCAGGTAAAAGCCCTCGACCACGTGAGCGTGGCCTTCGAAAAGGGCAAGTTTACGGCGGTGATGGGCCCCTCCGGCTCCGGAAAATCAACCCTGATGCATTGCGCGGCCGGGCTCGACGCTCCCACTTCCGGGCGCATCTACATTGGCGACACGGAGATTTCCGCCCTGCCGGATAAGAAGCTCACCCGCCTGCGCCGTGACCGGATTGGCTTTATTTTCCAGGCCTTCAACCTGATTCCGACCCTGACCGCCCGGGAAAACATCGTGTTGCCTCTCTCCATCGCCGGGCAAAAGGTAGATCAAGACTGGTTTGACCAGGTCGTTGCCGCGGTGGGGCTGGAAAACCGGCTCACCCATAAGCCTGCCGAGCTTTCCGGCGGCCAGCAGCAGCGCGTGGCCTGCGCCCGCGCCCTCGTCAGCCGCCCGGAAATCATTTTCGCGGACGAGCCCACCGGCAATCTCGATTCCCGCGCGAGCACGGAAATTCTTGAGTTCCTCCGCCGCTCCGTGGACGACTTCGGCCAAACCATCGTTATGGTGACGCACGATCCGACCGCCGCCACCTACACCGACCTCGCGGTCTTCCTGCGCGACGGCAAAATCACCGAGTCCATCGAAAAGCCTTCCCGGGACTCCGTTTTGCAGATTCTCGCCGACGCCGAGCCCGCCAGCGCGGCCACCGTGGAGGCGTAGCAATGGGAAAAGCTGCCTGGAAATCATTCCTGGCCCATAAGGGCCGCCTCGCGCTCTCCGTCACCGCAGTGGCGCTGGGAGTCGCGTTTCTCGTGGGCGCGCTAACGTTCACGAGCATGCTCGACCGCGCGTTTAACTCGATCACCACCTCGGCAATCCCGGATATCGACGTGTCGGCCGAAGGCCGCTTCGATAACGACGCCGCCGTCGCCACCCAAACCGGCTCCGGCGTCGACCGTGAAATCCTCGAAAAGGTAGCGCAGGTCCCCGGCGTCGCGAGCGTGGACGGCGTGAACACCGTTGCCGGAATTTACGCGCTCGACGCCGATGGTCACGTGGTCTCGTCCAACGCGGGCATCACCATGTCGATTGCCACCAACTGGTTCCAGGCCCCCGCGTATTCGGGCCGGCAGGGGATCGTCTTGGTGGAAGGCAACGCGCCCGTGGACGACGGCGAAGTTGCGCTCGACCCCGATACCGCCGAAGCGATCGGGGCGGGAATTGGCGATTCGGTAGAGCTCATCACCCAAGACGGCGAGCGTTTCACGAAAACGCTCAGCGGCACCGCGAAATGGGGCGAAGGCGGCACGCTCGGGGCACAGTATGTGTTCTTGAACGACGCCGAAATGCAGCGCCTCATGCGCTCCAGCGCAGCCGGAAGCACCGCGGAAAGCGCCGCGGAAAGCAACGCCGGTGCAGACCAAGCAGCCGCCGCGGAACAGGCGGCAGCGGAACAGGCGGCGGGTGAACAAGCGGCAGCGGAGCAAGCTGCCGCCGTACAAGCCGTGGCGGCCGAGCCGGTGCCGACGGACGAATACTCATATATGACCGGCTGGGTGGTGCTCGATAAGAACGCTGATGCCGGGCAGACGCTCGTGAACATCAAAGCGGAGCTACCGGAGGGGCTCGACGCCTATTCCTCGCAGACGGTGTCCGATTTCTACTCGACCTACTTGGATGCCGGGCTTTCCTTCGTCACGGCCTTCCTGGGGATTTTCGCCGCGATTGCCTTCGTCATCGCGATCTTCCTCATCACCAATACTTTCTCGATTTTGGTGACACAGCAGCGCCGCGAATTCGCGCTTTACCGCGCGATTGGCGCAACCCGCGGCCAGGTTGAACGCACCGTGCTCAGCGAAGCCGCGGCCACCGGCGTTGCCGGAGCGGTGCTGGGAATTGTGCTCGGAACCGGCCTGGCGTTTGGCATTACCAAGGCCATTTCGGCAAGCGGGGTGGATTTGGGCGGCGGCGTACCCACGCCTTCCGTGCAGACCATTCTTGCCGCGCTCGTGGTCGGCACCGTGGTGACGATGCTGGCTGCCTGGATCCCCGCCCACCGCGGCGGAAAGATTCCGCCGGTGGCAGCCATGGCCGGAGCCGAGAAAATCAAGCCGCGGCGTTTCGGCGTGATGGAAGCCGTGCTCACCGCGATATTTGCGGTTGGCGCGGTGGCCCTCTACCTCGGTGCAAGCGAGCGCGTTGAGCACTCGACGACCGCGGTGGGCCTCGGGGCGCTCCTGGTACTGATTGGTGCTACGGGAATTTCGGCGCATTTGGGCTGGCCGCTCACGAAACTTCTGGGCGCGATCTTCACCCGTATCTTTGGCGCGCCCGCGCGCCTGGCGGATTTGAATGTGCACCGCTATCCGCGGCGCACCGCGTCAACGGCGTCGGCCCTCATGATTGGGCTCACGCTGGTGACGATGCTCGCGATGCTCGGCTCATCGGCGTCGGCCACCGTGGATCGGCTGGTGCGCGAGAACCTGCGCGGCGATTACACGGTGGAATCCGTGAACCACCAACCCATGGCGGTTGGGCTCCCCGAGAAGCTCAGCGAGGTGGAGGGCGTGGCTGCCGTTCACGAAATTCGCGCCGTCTTCACGCAAGACACCGAGGGGCAATTGGTCGAGGTGGCCGGGTATAAACCCGAGGATTTCAACAAGACGGTTGCGCAGGAAATCGTGGACGGGCGCGTGATGAGCACGGCGGAGGGCGAAGCGATTATGCGTCAGTCCGTGGCCGAGTCGCGCGGGGTTTCGGTTGGCGACTCGGTGGAGGTCATCAATCCCGCCACGCGCATGCCGGAAAGCCTCACGATCGTCGGTCTGTATTCGCAGCCGGAGGGGCTAAATCCACAGGGTACATTTGAGACGAACCTCGCCACGGTTGAGCGTTTCGGAGGCGCGCGCGCCAACGTCATCACGGTCGACGCCGAACTGGGTGCCGATCAAGCCAGTGTGACCAGCGGGCTTGAGAAAAAAATTGCGGATTACCCGACGCTTGTGGTCTCCAATCAGGAAGAGTACGCCCAGGCGCAAACCGACCGAGTGGGCGCGATTCTGGGTGTCCTCTATGCCTTGCTCGGGCTCGCCATCGTGATCGCGGTGCTGGGGATTGTCAACACCCTGGTCCTTTCCGTGATTGAGCGGACGCGGGAGATTGGGTTGCTGCGCGCGGTCGGCACCAGCCGCGGCCAGGTACGACTCATGGTCACGCTGGAAGCCGTCACCATTTCGCTGCTCGGCGCGGCGCTGGGAACCGGGCTGGGCTTGGTCTTTGGCGCCTGCCTGCAGCGGGTGCTCGCCGGCATGGGACTCACCCAGCTGGTGATTCCGTGGGGCACGATTGGCCTCGCGCTCGGCGGCGCGGTAATTGTTGGCGTGGTTGCGGCCGCCCTTCCGAGCCGGCGCGCCGCTCGCCTCGATATTCTCGACGCCATCGCGCAAGAGTAGCGCCGGGGCTTTTTCGCTCGCTACTTGCGGCTCGCAGCTAGCGGCTAGCGGCGGCGGGGCTAGCGGGGAGAAATCACGTCAATGGCTGAGAGGTCCTTGAGCTCGGCGGATTCGCCGGGCTCAAGGCGCTCGCCATTCACCGTGATTGCCGAGCGCTCCAAAATTGCCCGAAACCGGAGGGTGTTTCCCAGTGAAAGCTCGTTGCGCAGGTCGTCAAAACCAATTCGCTCGGGGAGCTCGACAATCTCATCGCGCACCATTGCAACATCGGCGATCATGCCAATGTAGTTGACGACTGCCCGAACCATCGTCGCTCCCTCTCCCACTGTTCTCCAGAAGTCTCTTCCCGCGCGCGGCTCCAGCTCTTTAGCTCAGCGCAACACCGCGCCAGACTTGAACCCTCGCTTTACGCCGGCGCCTCGGCCCAGACGACGTCGCCGGCCGAGCGCCTCCACAACGTGCCTTTATCCTAAACGCCCGGCCGCGAATATTCATCAGATGTGCGACCGGGGCTCGCGGCGTGGTCGCACTAGAACCCGCCGTCAGGCCTACCTCAGGCGATGCGCGCCCGGGCTTGCCGCGCGATCAGTCGAGGGAAATCTTCCGATAAATCCGCCCCAAATCCGCGCGGGCTACAATGCCAATCAGCACGCCATCCGCATCCCCCGTGCGGGTGATAAGCGCCGCCGGGCACTGCGCGTTATCGGTCAGCGCGTTACATACTTCAATGGCCGGGTCCGATGGTTTGACGAAAATCGGCACATCGGAGTGGCCCACGTGTTCAAGGATGGCCTCCGTGGTGGTCGAAGCCAGTGAGTAACGCTTTTTATCCACCACCAAATTCGCTACCCAACGGCTGATTGCCCGCATCGTGAGCAGGCCTACGATGCGCGCTCCATCCCCTGCCTCGTCAGCGTCGCCGTCGACCACTGGAATTTGAGAAAAACCCTGCTCGCTGATGATTTTTGCGACCTGTTTGAACGGGGTGTTGGGGCGAACGGTTTGCACGGAATGCGTCATGAAGTTTTGGATTTGTGGCTCGTTGCGAACCTGGGAGAGCAATGCCTCCGCCGTTTCCACAATGTCCTCGCGCGGGGTGGCGACGGGCTCGCCGGAGCGGTAATTCCCGTGCGAGATGACGTTGCGGAGCTCGCGCAAGACCTGGCCGAGTTCGCGGTTGCGCTTGGCCACCGGCACGCCGTGCTGCAGGGCGCGATTCCACGCATCACCGAAGCCGCGCGATTCCCAACCATATTGGGCGTCAAATTCGGCGCGGATATCTTCGACCGCGGAGAGGAACCGTTGCGTGAGGTTATTGTCCGATGGCATTTTCCCTCCTTTATCCCTCCGGTTTCGACCCTCAGAAATCTGCGTCCGCGCTCTGGAGGCCGTAGACAAGAGTCGAGTGACGTAGATCACAATAAGCAAAAACGACAAGCAACAAGCGCCCTGGACGCTTGGCGGAATCGTCGTTCTTTTTGCGGTTGCGGTTTTCATTCTATGGCTCGTTAGCCGGAACGACGCCGCAGCGGCCGCGCGAAACCCCGACAACAGCCAATAAATCCTCGCGGAGAACAAAGAGCATAAGAGAGGCCCGCACTGCCGTTTGGCAATGCGGGCCTCTCTTCGGCCAAATATCGACCTTTCAGTAGCTTGAGAGCCGCCGTGGATAGTAGCCCGAAGGCCACTGTAGCTAGTAGCTCGAGAGCCACTCTGGCCAGCGACTCAGGTAACCGGCACCGAAATTGGTGCCGGAAACCTTAGCCACCAGAAGGCAACTTAGGCATCCTTACGACGGATGGCCACAGCGCCACCAGCAACCAGAATCATTGCAATTCCAGCCAGCCCAGCAACATCCGCACCGGTGTGCGGGAGCTTGCCCTGCTTGGCGTTCGTCTTCGGGGCAGGCTTCTTGCCTTCAGACTTCTTGCCGGTGTTGGGGACCGAGTTCGGGTCGTTCGGATCGGACGGCTTGCCGTCCTTGTCCTTCGCGCCGGTGACTTCGTCACCGTCATTGAAGCCGTCACCATCGGTGTCCGGGTTGAGCGGATCGGTGTTGCCCGGCTTACCGTCCTTGTCGAACTTGTTGTTCTTGAACGGGTTCTTCGAGCCGTTGACCTCATCGCCGTCCTTCAAACCGTCACCATCGGTGTCCGGGTTGAGCGGATCAGTCTTGTGGGTCTTCTCTTCACCGTCATTCAAACCGTCACCATCGGTGTCCGGATTGTGCGGATCCGTGCCATCCTTCTTTTCCTGCTCATCGGTCACGCCATCGCCATCAGAGTCGATGTTGGGGACCGAGTTCGGGTCGTTCGGATCGGACGGCTTGCCGTCCTTGTCCTTCGCGCCGGTGACTTCGTCACCGTCATTGAAGCCGTCACCATCGGTGTCCGGGTTGAGCGGATCGGTGTTGCCCGGCTTACCGTCCTTGTCGAACTTGTTGTTCTTGAACGGGTTCTTCGAGCCGTTGACCTCATCGCCGTCCTTCAAACCGTCACCATCGGTATCCGGGTTGAGCGGATCAGTCTTGTGGGTCTTCTCTTCACCGTCATTCAAACCGTCACCATCGGTATCCGGGTTGAGCGGATCAGTCTTATCCTTCTTCTCCTGGCCATCGTTCACGCCGTCGCCATCAGAATCAGGATTCTTCGGATCGGTGCCGTCCTTCTTCTCCTGCTCATCGGTGACGCCGTCGTTATCGTCGTCATTATCGGTGACGTCCGGAATGCCGTCGCCATCGGTATCGAGCTGGAACTTAGCGGTCACATTATCCACAGAGCCATCCGGGTAGGTCACAACCACGGGGACGCTGATTTCCTCAGCATCCGCGCCGTTCGGTCCAGCCGGAACAACCGTTGCGGTCACCGTGCCGTTCGTCGCGGCGATCTTCACAGACCAGCCGGCCGGCGCGGTGTAGCCCTCAGCGATTGCGAAAGTAGCCTGCGGAGGCGTTACGCCTTCACCGAAGCTGACCGGAGAATCGGCCGACTTACCGGCAGGAACAATCACCGTCTTGTAGGAAGGATCGTACTTCGAGGCATCCGTCTCGGGGGCGGCCGGGGTATTCACCTTGACCTTGACATTGACATTGTCCGAAGTGCCATCCGGGTAGGTGACCTTCACCGGAACCGGGATTTCAGTTCCAGGAACCGCGTTGGCGGGAATGTCCACCGTCACGACGCCGGTGTTCGGATCCACCTTGACGGTTTTACCGCACTGCGCGCCCGCACCACAATCGAACTTCGTACCGTTCGGCGCGGTCGCCGGATCACCATTGTTGTCCTTGAAGGTCGGAGCCGGAATCTCGACAGTCGTGCCGGGCTCGCCCGCGCCATCCTGGTAGTTGGGCTCATACGTCTTGTTCTGCGGCGCAACGTCCGGAGTCTTGACGGTTACCTTGCCCGTAGTGGTTGCGGGACCCTGGTTCGGGTTGTTCTCATCCACCGGAGTGAACTCAACCGTCACCTTGTAATCCTGGTCCGTCACCGGAGCCTTCGGCGTACCCGAGATCGTGCACTTGCCGTTCTCGAACTTCGCCTCCAAGCCTTCCGGCAGACCCTCGGCAGAGCAACCCTTAATGGTCGCCTTACCCGGGTTATCAACCGTCACCTCAACCGGCGTAATCGGCTCACCAACCACACCAGTGACCGGCGGAACCTTCACCGTCGGAGCAACAGCACAACCCTTCTCGTCAACCTTCGCACCCTCAGGAGTATTGGCGCACTGAGCATTAGCATCCGGCACGCCATCCTTATCCCCATCGGGAGCCGGGGTAGCGGTTACCTTGCCCGTAGTGGTTGCGGGACCCTGGTTCGGGTTGTTCTCATCCACCGGAGTGAACTCAACCGTCACCTTGTAATCCTGGTCCGTCACCGGAGCCTTCGGCGTACCCGAGATCGTGCACTTGCCGTTCTCGAACTTCGCCTCCAAGCCTTCCGGCAGACCCTCGGCAGAGCAACCCTTAATGGTCGCCTTACCCGGGTTATCAACCGTCACCTCAACCGGCGTAATCGGCTCACCAACCACACCAGTGACCGGCGGAACCTTCACCGTCGGAGCAACAGCACAACCCTTCTCGTCAACCTTCGCACCCTCAGGAGTATTGGCGCACTGATCATTAGCATCCGGCACACCATCCTTATCACCATCGGGAGCCGGGGTAACGGTTACCTTGCCCGTAGTGGTTGCGGGACCCTGGTTCGGGTTGTTCTCATCCACCGGAGTGAACTCAACCGTCACCTTGTAATCCTGATCCGTCACCGGAGCCTTCGGCGTACCCGAGATCGTGCACTTGCCGTTCTCGAACTTCGCCTCCAAGCCTTCCGGCAGACCCTCGGCAGAGCAACCCTTAATGGTCGCCTTACCCGGGTTATCAACCGTCACCTCAACCGGCGTAATCGGCTCACCAACCACACCAGTGACCGGCGGAACCTTCACCGTCGGAGCAACAGCACAACCCTTCTCGTCAACCTTCGCACCCTCAGGAGTATTGGCGCACTGATCATTAGCATCCGGCACACCATCCTTATCACCATCGGACGGCTTCGTGACGTTTACCTTGGCGGTAACGTCGTCGAAGCTGCCATCCGGATAGGTGACGCGCACCGGGACCTCAATGATGTCCCCTTCGTGCTTGTCCGCAGGAATCGGAACCGTGATCGAACCGTCTTCGTTGATGACGACGCCTGCAGGCAATTCCTTGCCTTCCGGAACGCCATACTTAACGTTCTGCGGAGTGTCAACGGCGGCGCCGTCGTTATTCGTGAACTTCGGCTTCTGAACAGTCGCGGTGGTTCCGGGCTCGCCCTGAACCTCCACATACGACGGTTCATAGGTCAGGTTCTGCTTCTGCTTGTCGATCTTGATCGGAATCAAATCGACATGATCCTTAACAACCACGTACTCGACGCCGTCAATCTTCTCGACGACGCCACCGGTGATATTGCGCTTGATCTTCTTGCCGTTCGACTGGTAATAAGCCGGAACGCGCAGATCGTAGGTCACTTTGACCTTGTAGTCACCGGCAGTTCCAACCTCGGGCGTACCCTCGATCTTCTTGGTTTCGGGGTTGTACGTGAGTCCTGCCGGAAGCGTCGAAGCGTCGACCTTGGGCTCGTGGTAAACGGTACCCTCCGGGCCACCCTCAGGATCGACCGTTGCTGAATAGGCTTCGCCCTCCGAGCCGTTGGCCAACGGCGTATCGGTAATCACGATGGACACCGTGCGGCTGTACTTGCCCTCTTGCACGGTTTTTTCGCCAGCAGCGGTAATCGTGATCGTGTAAGGACGCTCAATCGTCACTTCGCTGGTGCCGGACTTAGTCGGCGTGCCCGTGATCTCACCCGATTCGGAATTAATCGTTAGGCCTTCCGGAAGACCAGTGGCGGTGTAAGGCTGGTATGCGACGGCGACTTCGTTTCCGCCTCGGCTAGAAACAACCTCAAGCTTTACCTGAGCCTTGTATTCGTCCCCAACAGAGCCCGCGGGAGCCTCTGCCGACTTGACGGCAACGAAGGAATCGGTCGCAAGGGGCATCCCCGACGTCTTTCCATCAGCATTGTATGCATAAAGCTTCGCGGTGTAGGTCCGTGAATCCTTCTTATCGAATGCATTTTCCGGCACGGTCAGATCACAACTTGGGATAGCTCCCTTGTTGTCGGCCTTGGCCTTTTCACACTCGCGAACCTTGTTACCTTCATCGTCCGACCAGACAATCTGGAACTGACGAGAATCCCCGACGTGATATCCGAGACCGGAAGTAACGGTATTAGCCGTATCCTCCGCACCCGCGAGTTGGCTATACGAGTCATAAGGCGTGACGTCGAAGTTCAACTTCTGCGGGAACAGGAGGAAGTTGTAGTTGTCGCCAGCGTTAATTATGTCGAGGCCCCACATACGGCGGTTTTGATCCGCGTAGCCCGGATGCGAGTAAGGGCCCGCCATATCAATTCCGTCGATCTTTTCGGCAGAGACGAAGAGGAAGTCCTGGTTAATGTGCTTGGAGTTTAGGTTTCCGAGAAGCCAGCTTCCCTCGCTATTGGACGGAGCAAGCTTTCCAGCCTTTTCCGAGGAAACAATGCCCTTGGACGTGGCACTATTGCCGTAGAGTCCTTTGAACTCCAGGTGGTAGGTACCGTCTGCAGCGGTGGTAGCGGTTACCGTTTCGGCAATCCACTTATCCTTACCTTCTGTTGCAATCTTTTCCTGGATCCAAGCCTGCAGGTTGGCTTCATCCTTAGCGGTCCAACCAGTAGCGCGGGGCTTGCGGTTGTTCTCGCCTCGGAATTCGGCATAAATCTTTTTGACCGCATAATCCGAGAGATAGGAACCGGTAATCTTCAGCCCCGGGGCGGCGGAATCGCCACTCCCGTAGTGAGTCCACGTGCCAGCGGTTCCACCGGCACCCAAGTCAGAGATGGCATCGTCGTTCGAATAGTTCCAGAACGCGCGGCCACGGATTTGGCCGTTGCGATTCGTGGAAACATCCGACGTGTCAACCGCATTGTCGAGGTGGAACTTCGAGTTATCGGTGATTTCCTGGTAGCGAATCGTCACGCCAGAAATCTTGTTAGGCCCGATGGAGAAGTTGCTTCCACCTTGGAGGGCATAGGTACTCGAACCGGGGAATACCTGCTGGTTGCCCCACGAGTACGCAAGGGCGTACTTATTGACGTCAGGGTTATCGCTCCAAACGCGGAACTTTTCACCCTCGGGGAGGTTCGGGTCCGCGTCAAAAGTATGAATCTTTCCGTCCGGGGAAACGAAGGGCTTCATAATAATGCCCCAGTTACCGGACGGATCCGAGGTGGTCTTATAGACGGGGGATGCTACCGCACCCTTCGAATCGAACCACTGGGCGTAGATCGTTACGCCACCGAGCGGCTCCCACCCCTTGTCAGTAATCGTGTTGGTACCGGTTGCGGTACTGAAGGTACCGACAGTGCCCGAGATCGTGTTTTTCGTATCTTTATTACCCGGGGAAGAAATTGCACCCGCGTTAAGTTCCGCCGGCGCACCCCCGTTCGCCGCACTCGCGTTCGCGGAGTCCGACGGCGCCGCGAGCGCCACGGCAGAGAAACCAGCAAACGCGCCCGAGCCGGCCACTGCAAAGGCCGCCAACGCCGCGAGCGGTTTCTTCCACCGACGCTTCGGTGTCGAAACTGAGGCTTTGTTCATTAAATGCTCCATATTCGTTTTGAATGCACGCACGAACTGGTCAAAAACCTCCTCGTCTCCGGAAACACGTGGAGCGAATTCGGACCGCGAAGATTCAGAACCCGCGCATGCGATACAAGGGAACTTTCAAGTATAGGGACTTTTAACAACGTTAATTCAAGAATGCTTGCCCATACTTAAGGATGAGGCTTTTTACGCTATTGACATGGGTCGTAATTGTTTTAAGTTGTTCAAAGCCAGCCGCTCATCCTCCCTCAAAACGCTTTGCCAGCAGTTGAAGTCCGTTTAAAACGTGTAAATAGACACCCTGGCGAGCTCCTCTTAAATTTAATTAACGGAGTCGTTTGCGTTTCGCTTAATTTACTTTTATTAGGACAACTAATAGTACAAATCGGGAATGGCTTAGAGATTCATAATTTGACAAAACTCATCTACCGGACTCACCAAAAAGCTCAAAAAGGGAGACCCGGAATCCGGATCTCCCTTCGTGGCGGTGGCGGCGGGATTTGAACCCGCGGAGGCTATTAACCTCACATCATTTCGAGTGATGCACCTTCGGCCGCTCGGACACGCCACCGCCAACTAAGGTACAGGGTTTACCCCCGATTTACCTACCCTGTGCGTTATATGTCACTAAAGACGGCCACTAAAGAACATTGTCCGGAGCGCGCCGGTCGGAGAAGAACTCGGCTAGCTGCGCGCGAGCTTCGCCCTCAAGCACTCCGCCTATAACCTCGACGCGGTGATTCAGCCGCGGATCGCGCACCACATCCCGCAAAGACCCCGCGGCGCCGGCCTTCGGATCCCAGGCAGCAAAAACCAGGCGGCGAATACGGGCAGCCACAATCGCTCCCGCGCACATCGTGCACGGTTCAAGCGTGACGTACAGATCGGCGTCGTCTAGCCGCCAGCGGCCTAGTTCGCGTCCCGAGCGCCGGAGGGCAAGGATTTCCGCGTGCGCCGTCGGGTCACAATCTACTTCGCGGGTGTTGTGAGCCGCGGCGACCACGCGCCCACCGACCACCACCAACGCCCCCACCGGCACGTCACCCGCCGCGGCCGCCGCCTCCGCCTCCGCGAGCGCGCGCCGAATGTACCCTTCTTCACGTTCACGCACGCAACTATTTTGGCACGTTCTAACCACCGCGGCCCCATCGCGCGGTAACCTGAAGGCATGGAGACCCTCGAAATTAATCATCCCCTTGTCGCCCACAAACTCGCCGTCCTTCGAGATAAGGACACCCCTTCTCCGATTTTCCGCCAGCTCGTCGAAGAGCTCGTGACGCTTCTTGCCTACGAGGCAACGCGCGATGTGCGGGTCGGCGAAGTTAGCGTTGAAACCCCGATCAAAGTGACTTCCGGCGTGAAGCTCGCGCGCCCGGCCCCGATTGTGGTGCCGATTTTGCGCGCCGGGCTGGGAATGCTGGAGGGCATGACCAAGCTTCTCCCCACCGCGGAGGTCGGCTTCCTGGGCCTGCGCCGCGATGAGGAAACACTCGAGGCCGTAACCTACGCGAACCGCCTGCCGGAGAATCTTTCCGGCCGCCAGTGCTTCGTGCTCGACCCGATGCTCGCCACCGGCCACACCATTGTGGAATCGGTGAAGTACCTGCTGGAGCGCGGCGCCGAGGACGTCACCTGCGTGTGCCTGCTGGCCACCCCGGAAGGCTTGGCGGAAGTTGAGGACAAGGTTGGCCATCACGCCAATCTGCGGATCGTCGTGGCCTCGATTGACGAAGGCCTGAACGAGCGCGGCTACATTGTGCCGGGCCTCGGTGACGCCGGCGATCGCCTCTACGGCGTGATCGACTAGATTTAGCGAAAATTACCGTAAGGGCCACCCCGCGTGGGTGGCCCTTACCAATGGAGGAACATCATGGCTAAGAAGAATCGCAAGCGCGCCCGCGAGGACCGCCCCAAGAAGAAGCGCACAATTATCCCCTTCATCGAGCGCGCCTTCGAGGGGCTGAGCGCCGAAGCGAGCCTGGTAGCGATGCGCGAAATCCTGCCGCTGGCAACCCTGCCCGCCACCACCACCGCCGAGCACGGCGAGCAGGACCTCATTTTCGCCACCATCCTGCCGGAAATGGCTGCCGCCTTCCGCCGCACCGACGGCGTTTTGTTGGTGGCGATCCAGACCCTCACCTCTTCGGGTGATGCTTCGCTCGACGTCGCAAACCGCGTGCTACACGGCCTGGAGCTTGAGCCCGGCGAGACGTTCATGGACAAGGAACAGCCGGAGGCCGGCGGGCCGCGCTTGCAGGACGTTATCGCCTCCTTCGGCGAGCTGGAAATTCATCAGCAGCCCGATTTTTGGGTCACGGCGGAGGATGCCGCCAAGCCGGAGATCAAGGCAGCGTTGCACGACGCCGAAGCTAACGCCGTGCCGAGCGCGGCCATCGAGGGACTCGAGAATGTGTACTGGTGCCGGATGAGCCGCGAGTTCCTGCGTTGGCTTCGCCCCGAGCCGCGCGACCGGGTACTTGATGGCCTGGCTCGCCTGCGCGCCGCCGGCAAAGAGAAGTGGGAAGATGGCGTGCGGCTGATCGGGGCATTCCGCGCCCACGGTCTGTGCATTCCGGTGTGGGAGCTGGCCCGCGGCACTGAGGCCGAAGAACTCGCCGCGCCGCTGGCCGAGTTTTCCCAGCGCCTCGACGCGGCAATTGCCTCCGCCGAGCCACTAACGGCCGAAGAAAAGCGCGCCCGCTCGGGCCTGGTCGCGCGCCAGGTCACGGTTAGCTAGCGGGGTTGCGGTTAGCTGGGCTGGTTGCGCGATTGCCGGGCTGGGTGCGCGGCTAGCTCAGCTAGGCGGCACCCGCGCTCCGCGCGGTAGCTTCAGCGAATCGCGCATCTGGTAGGAACCCGGCGGCGCCCGCGCGCCGCACGGCAGAGCGTGGCGGAGTTCGCGAAAAAGGGTAAGCACTTTACCAAGATTTGGTTATAAGGTTAGGCCGTGAACGATGGTACGCAACGCGTTGCGGTGGTGATCCCGGCCAGGGACGAGGCCGCCCGCATTGGTGGGACGGTCCGCGCCGCCCACGCACTTCCCCACGTCGACCTGGTAATTGTGGTGGACGACGGCTCAGAGGATGATACTCAGTCAATTGCTCGGGCATCCGGCGCCACGGTCGTACGGCACTCGGTAAACCGCGGCAAGGCCTCTGCTATGGAAACTGGCGCCTCGGTGGTGCGAATGCGCGACAGAGAGGGCCAACCCCCGCGGCTTCTCCTATTTTTGGACGCCGACCTGGGTGAATCCGCCGTCGAAACAGCGCCGCTCATCGATCCCGTACTACGCGGCCAGGCCGACTGCACCATCGCCGCACTTCCCCCGCAAAAGGGTGCGGGGGGTCACGGCTTCGTGGTGAACCTAGGCCGGCGCTCGATCGAACGCGCCACCGGCTGGCGTCCGGTGGCGCCGCTTTCCGGCCAGCGGTGCCTCAGCGCCGAAGCCTTCGACGCCGCCCGGCCCCTGGCCTTTGGATGGGGCGTGGAGGTCGGCATGACGATTGACCTGCTTACTGCCGGTTTTACCCTGCAAGAGGTGCCCTGCGATATCCGCCATCGCGCAACCGGAAACGACATTGCGGGCATCGCCCATCGCGCCAGCCAATATAAGGACGTGGCCCGCGCGGTTTGGACCCGCCGCTTCCACAAGGTGGCACTGCCCCGCGGCAAGCGGGTAGCGGCCAGCCACGAAAACTTCACGCCCGTGGGCGCCCGCGCCTAAGGTAGCGAGCTTCGGTGCCAGCCGCGAATCCGGATCCGGTCACTTCGCGTTTTCCGGCGTCGGGCGCCGCCTACTAGGCCAGCGCGCCTGGAAAGCCGAGCCTAAGCCTCCAGCCCCATCTCCTGCAGCTGGGCCGCGACGATATATCGCTCCGCCCCAATGAGCCACGACGGCACAATAATCGATGCGCCGAGGCACGCGATCGTCAAGCCCGAATCGTTCGTCAGAGAAGCGAAAATCAGCGTGAACGCGCAAGCAGAAATGACCGAGCGCGTGAACGGCTCACGCTCCCACACCTCCCCAATTGCAGCGAAACGAGGAAGCCGCGGCCCGCGTAGCCTGCCGGAGCTGATAGCCCAGGTCAGGCCAAGAATCAGAACCACGAGCATCGCCAGGAGCATCGCGCCGGCCACGGGATTCAGACCGTAGAAAAGCTGTTCTAGCTTGCGCGAAATCGAGCGTGAGGGCCGGCGCGCCGCCGAAGTCGGCGCCGAGGAAGGGAAGGGCGTCGAGGGCCACGGTTACCGCCCACACCGCGACGACGCCGATCACCGCGGCCCGGCGCTGGCCGCGGTGCAGGAAGGTGCGAGCGAGGAGGGCCGCCAGGATGAGCGCGCCCACGGCGAGCAGGGTAAACATCGTATTCGTGAGGCCGTAGAAGCGGCCGCCGGTGATCGGGTACATCCCCAGAAGCGAGCCGGTCATGAGCGATGATCCGCGCATAATCGAGCGCTGAATGAGGTCGGCGACGACGACGGCGACGGTGACCAGCCCGACCCGGATGAACGGCGCGGCGATCCAGGAGCGCGCCCGCTGGAGGAGCTCGGGTTGGGTCGCGGCCGGGGTGCTCGTTGCAGATTGGGCGTTCGCGCGTGCCACCAGCTCGTTTGGCACCCGCCGACCGGGCTCACCAAACACAACCTTGCCGCCGATAACCGCCCGCCCGTCCGCGTTGTAAACCGGATGAGGCGCGGAATCCCCCGCGTTTCGTTTCGACTTTCGCGGCACTTCACGGTGCTTCGAGCCGCCCGGGGCGTAGTCGGTCTGCGCCCCGAGCAGGTTTTTGCCCAGCCCCGCGCGCACCACGGCTTTGCGCGTTTCGCCGCTCGTCCATACCGCGCCGAGCGCGATCAGCGCGGCGAAGAGCGCAATGAAAATGAGGAGATTGAGCTCTGGGCGCTGCAGCGTCCACCAGGGCAACGCATTGGCCACGAGAGTCGCGGCAGGTAGCGCCGCCACCCAGCACATGAATTGAGTGAAACCTGTTGATCCGTCGCCGGTGCGGCGAGTAACAATGCGCCCCAACCCGGCTCCGAGAACGATCACGAAAAGCGCCGAAAGACCCAAGTAGAAATACGGCACGAGCGGCTGGGAAAGGTGCACTTTGGCCGCATCCGAGTAAAGCGCCGCGCGCACCTGCGTAGACGCGGCCGCTTTGCCGGCCGAGATCAGCGAATTTGCATCAATGGCGCCGGTCAGAGCGTAGGCCGTGGGGGTGATGTCCGTGAGCTGCACCAGGCCCTGGGTGCGAGTGCTCGCCGAGTAGGCGAAGCTCGCCGCGCGATCGCTTGCGGCTAGAGCGCCCGCTGCGGCCAAAGCGAAGTAGCCGAGGCGCGCGGAGGTCGATCGATCGGCTACGTCGCTTACCATTATTTGTGCATCCGGCATCGCCTCGCGCACCACCTCCAGGGCCGCGCCGAAGCGTCGATCGAGCATGGCGATCTGCCCGGAAAGATCCGCGTTTACATTGAGAGCTCCGAGGTCGATTACCGCTAGACGCGCGTTGCCCAAGCCCGGTGCGGCCTCGCGCAGCTGGGAAAGCGCCGGGTCATCCGGGAGCTTCGCGGCCTGGCCCGTGCTTTCGACTATGCCTGTGCCCGCATCTGTACCAGCATCAGCATTCGCGCCCGCGCTATCCGCCGACGAAAACGCGGAATTATCGAGTGGGGCGAGCGGCTGATACTGCCCGGAAAGCTTCCCGTTCTCAGCCAGAGCCAGGGCCGCGCCGGCGCCGAGCGCCACGGTCTGGCCAGGATCAGCGGCGCCGGCAAGCGCGCCAAGTTTTGGCGCGTAGGAATTATCGCGGTTCGCCGCCTCAATCGCGTCCCATCCAGGAATCACTCCCGACGCATCCGGCACCGGGATTTCTGGGCATTGCGCCGCGGGCGCGCTTTCTCCCGCGGTCGGATTACCGTTTGCGCCAGCGCTTGCAACCGCGTTTCCCTCTTTACCCGCGGTGGCGCGGGCCCCCGCACCGAGCGTGAGCCAGCCATCCCCCGGGCAGGCAACTTTTTCCGCGGTCTTGGTCACCACATTCGCGCTCGCCGCACCCTCCTGGAATCCAAGAAGATTTGGCGCGGATTCTTCGGAGAGATCCTGCCATTCCACACCGCTAAAGCCGATAACCACTAGTGGCGCGGGCTGCGGCGTCGTCGAAAAAGAAACGCTAGCTACCGCAGGGGCAGAGGCGACGAAGGATGCCGCCACTAGGGCGGCGACGGTTCCGAGAATTTTGGCGCGCATTCGCATGGGTCAACCCTACTAGGGCGCGCGGCGGGCAAAGGCGCTAAAGTGAAACGCGCCGAACACGAACCGAGGAGGAGATATGACAACTAACGCAGCCATTCAAACCAGCGATCATCTGCGGTTTTCGTTCCTCGGGCCGCGCGGGACGTTTTGCCATGCGGCGCTCCGGCAGGTAGCGACGGACGCGGATGAGGTCATTCCGGCAATTGATGTGCCGGCGGCGCTGCGGATGGTGCGCGCCGGCGAGGTCGACTACGCGGTGGTGCCGATTGAGAATTCCGTGGAGGGCGGGGTCAACGCGACCACGGACACGCTTATTAAGGGCAAGCCGCTGGAGATTTTTGGCGAAATGGTGGTGCCAATTAGTTTCGCGCTCGCGGTGCGCGAGGGCACGGCGCTGGAGGATGTGCATCGCGTGGGCACGCACGGGCACGCGTGGGCGCAGACGCGCAATTGGATGGCTGAGCATTTAGGCGACGCCGTGCACGTGCCCACCACATCCACCGCCGCGGCGGCGCATGATTTGGCCGCTAATCCCGGCATCGGATTTGATGCGGCGATTTGTGCGGTGCCGACCGTGGACGAATATGGGCTGGTGGCGCTGTCCGAGGAAATTGCGGATAACAAGAATGCGGTGACGCGATTTGTGCTGGTCGGCCAGCCGGGGACGATTCCTGCCCCCACCGGCGCGGATAAAACCACCCTGATGGTGCAACTGTCGACTAACGAGGCAGGGGCCTTGCTACGGATGCTCGAGCAGTTCACGGCGCGGGGCGTCAATCTTTCGCGGATTGAATCACGGCCGGTCGGCGACTCGCTGGGGCGCTACGCGTTTTCCCTGGATGCCGAGGCGCATGTGCGAGAAGAACGCATGCAGGCGGTGATGGTCGGGCTGCACCGGGTGTGCCCCAAGGTCACCTTCCTGGGTTCCTACCCGGCAGCAAATGGCAAGGCGATCCGGCTGCGCCCGGGCACCTTCGACGCCGACTTTGTTTCGGCGCGGCATTGGATGGACACGATCCTGGAGCGGGTCGAGCGGTAGGGGCGCGAGGCCCGATCGCAACTATTGGGGCTTGACCGCCTCAGTAATTACCTTCACTTCGGTTTGCACCACCCCATGGTTTCTCAGAACCTCGTATACCTCGTGCGGAGGATTAATAGTATTGGCCACGACCAAAAACCATTTGGCTTCCATCGAGTACCCGTAAGTAGCGGACGGCTTGGTGCACGGACTCACCCTTCTCCAATGCGATGTCGTACGCGGCGGGGGTGATGCACATCGTCCCATTTCCGGTGTCCCCCCCCCCCCAAAGCATCTTGATCACCAATGAAAACCTTCTCCGCAATGAGCGTTTCGTGCATCTGGGCCTTCATTGCCTCTTCAACGGAAAGCCCCGGATGATCCGCCATAAAGGTCGGATAAACCATTAGCGTTGTGTTTGCCACATGCCCGCCATTCAGGCCGGCACCAATTTCATACCCGTAGTCAGCCGTGATGCATTCGTCAAACTCGTGGAGTGAATGTGTCGAGCTTGTAGCGTCCGATCTTCGTCGGGAACACGAGACCGGAATCGTCTCTACCTCAGAATAATGGGGGTTGCGCTCGCCATGGCGTCGGCTGCTTCACGGAGCGAAGCCGCCTGGTGGTCAAAAGTCGTTTCAACCGTAGCGTCTGTGGTGGACGGTTCCGCGGCCGGAGCAGATGTTTGTTGCTTGGTAGCGGGAGCCTCAGAAGAAGCGGTTGCCCCGGAGTCCGAATTGGAACAGGCGGCTAGCGTGCCAACTAGTGCCAGGGCGGCAAAAACTCATCGATTTTTTGACGTTACCCATTGCTCCTGGGCACCTCCCTCTCTGATGGTTACGGGTTGTTGTAATTCTGGCAGGGATATAGGCAGTAATCCTAGAGCTTTAAAGATTTTGTTTCGGTTTATAGAACACCCGCATAAGCAAGCCAGAAACCCAGAAAAGGCCAAAAAGAGAGCGGCGCGGATAATCCGCGCCGCTCTGCGGTAAGAACCTACCCACCCGCTCACCTCAGGAAGGAACGTTGACTTACCGTTTCGTGCTCACTCGAGAGAGTTGCACTGGTCTTAAGTTCTGCGAGGCCTCATGACCTCTAATGCCTTGCACCATAGATCGAAACGAATCGAATTTCAAGGCTAAATCGAATTTTTACGACAGTTGAAAACGCCGATAAATCGCCGAAAGCTCGCCCCGCAGCGCGACGCTCGCCATCGCCCCGAGGCGCCGCAGGAACCGCCTGCGGAACCGCGTCGAGGCGTAGCGGGAACCGCCGCGCCCAGGCGGCGCTACAAGACCAGCTCTACAGGAACGAATCGTCCGAGCCCTGCCCGGAGGCATCCTGTCCAGACGCACCATGCCCAGATGCACCCCGCTCCGAAGCCGGGCGCTGAAGATCCAAAAAACGCGGACTGTCGCTGGCGAGATCCTCGAGCCACAGCCGGCCCCACTGGCTCCACGGGGTCTTGGAGAGGTAATCGTTCGTAAAGCGCAGGTCGTTCGACACCTCCGTCACGCAAAACGGCGGAATCTTCAGATCCACCACCGGCCCCATCCGCTCGCATTCGGCGATAATGAGGCCGCCGTTGCGCCCGCCAAAATGGTCGAACTCCCAACCGTCCTCGTCGAGCCAGACCGAGTAGCGATTCTTGAGCACGATATTCGTGGCACGCCGCAAAATCTGCACTGCCACATCGGTGTCGATTTCCTCCTCCATCTCGTAACGCACCGCGCTCACTACCGGTGATTTCACGGCGATCGACGCCGTTGGTGACATTTGGAGCGCGAGCAAATGCGCCAGAGCCGCGTGCTCATACCCACCGGCATAATGAACTTCCGACCGGAAATTGGGCATATCGAGTTCGACGCCGGGGAACTGAATGCGCACGCGCACGGCGTAGCCGTCCTCCGCGAAGAGGTATGCCTGCACAATGACTTGCTTCGAGGCTTGTTCCCGCAAATCGCTCGGCAGCGAGCGCACAAAGAATTTGCGTTCGTATTCGAAATGCACGGCGTCGTGATCAAATTCGCTCATGAGGTAATCCTAAGCAAGATCTGCACCAACGGGCCGGACCCCGCGCCGGTGCTCACTTTTCGCGCGCCGCACTGGCCGGCGAGAATAGCTCGCGGTAAATTCTGAAGTTGAACGATTTTATTTGAACATAAGCGATCCGGGGTTCGGCTCGCCCGCGACCCAGCGGACTTTCGAGTAAGCAACCCAGCGGCCCCGAGTACGCGGACCTCCGAGTTAGCAAACCCGCGAACCTCCGAGTCTTCACGCCAGCCAGCCGAGAAAGGCGATCATGGGATTCAAGAGCATCTTTTCCCGCACCTACATGATGTTTTCCAACTGGAAATTCGTGCACGAGCCGATTCCAGACAAAGTCGTAGCAATTGGCGGCCCGCACTCCTCGATGTGGGACGGCTGGTTCAACGTCATGGCATTCTGGCGCGAGCACCGCGAAATGAAATTCCTAGTGAAGGCCTCGATCCTGAAAATTCCGGTGATCGGTAGCATCGTGAAATGGGCGGGCGGCATCGCCGTGGACCGTAGCCGCCACAATGGCCTGGTCGCCGCGATCCTCGAGGAGGCCGACGCCTCCGATCGCTTCACCCTGGTCCTCGCCCCCGAAGGCACCCGCAAGCAGGTCAAATACCTCAAATCCGGCTTCTACCGCATCGCCCTGCAATCTGGAATGCCCGTGGCCCTCGGCTTCATCGACGCCACCACCAAAAGCTACGGCTGGTGGAAGCACATGTACGTTTCCGGCGACATCACGGCGGATATGGACATCCTGCGCAAGTTTTACGACGGCAAGGTCGGCCAGGACGGCAAGAAAACGTTCGTCCCGCGCTTGCGCGCCGAGGACGACGACGCCGCCCGTCAGCACCTGCTCGGGGACGTAGATTTGGCCGAAGCCCGCGCCTACGCAATCCGCATGAATCGCGAAACGGGCGGAGTGGGAATCACCGAGTAAGCGCCGGCGCCCCGCACGGACCGAACCGCAGCCGCGTCAGCACCGCGCCAACCGGCGGCTATAACCGCACCCGCGCCAGCACACCGGAATCTCATCCGAGCGAGCGCCCCGAACTGGCCAGCACGGCGCCGGCCTCGCGCGCCGCTGCGCGTCTCAGCCCTAGCGCACCGCACGCAGGAGCTGGGCGATCACATCCTTACCGGCCACGCCCAAGCCATTGTGCTGCAAAGTGTTAGTGACGATTGGCTGAAGACCGCGCACCTCCCGGGCCGTGCGCATGGAGAGCTCGAAGGGCACATAGGCGTCGTCGTAATAAACGAACGCAGCCACGGGAACGGTGTTATTGGCCAGCTGGTCGCGGTTGTAGAGATCGCGCCAGTCGGTGCGGAACGCCAGGCATTCCACCGCGTCGCGCGCCTCGCGCAAAGCCGGATCCTGCTCGAACTGCCAGGGATAAATCATTTCTCCGGTGTAGAAGAAACCGCGCTCGGACTTGCGCAGGTCGTTCTCTCCCGACCCGCCCGCGGCCGAGGGCGGCAACGCGAATTCGGGGAACTCGGAACGAATGCGATGCGCGGAATAGGCCAGCGCTCCGGCGTCGTTCTGCGCGTAAATCGCTTCCTGAAGGAACGCGTACACCGGGTGGTCCGCGAAGGAGAGCGCGGCACCGGCGGCGCGCAGGAACGAGGGGCGCAGGCGGCGCTCGCCACGGTGGGAGTAAACCGGATCTTCCAGGATGTAATGGAGGGCCTCGCCGCCCCACGAATAGCCCAGCTTCATGCCGAGCTGGCGGAAGCGCTCGGGGGTGAGCCGCTCGCCGGTGGGGACGAATTCCTCCACGTCGGCCAGGTGAGTTGCCACGTACCAGGAGGTTTCTTCATCCTCCGGGTAGCGCGCGAAGAACTGGCGATTTCGATCGATCATGCGCCGGTAGGTGCGGCGATATACATCGTCGGGGCCCAGGGAGGTGGACGGCAATCCGCCGGTAATCAGCACTTCCCGCAGGCCGGCCGGCACGTGGGAAAGGTAGCACAGCGCCACGAATCCGCCAAAGCTCTGCCCGAGCACGGACCACGGCTCGTCATCCTGCAGGTAGGCACGCATGGCCTCGGCGTCGCGCACGATGGAATCCTGACGGAAGCAGGTGAGAATCGCGGCCTGCGCCTCGGCATTGCCCATCGCCGCGAGCGCCGCCGAATCTAAGTTGTACGAGTTGCCCGTACCGCGCTCGTCGAGGAGCACTAGGCGGTAATCGTCGAGCAGCGCGTCCATCCACGCCGGCACGGTGGTGGGGCGCGGCGCCGCGAAGCCGGGCCCGCCCTCGAAGTAGACGATACGCGGGGCTTTTTCGTTGCCGTCGCGCACAACCTCGCGCGCAAAAACATTGATCGTCTTCGGGAAGTAGTCGAGTTCGGCGCTCGGCGGCAGATTCAAAAGCGCACCGAAATAATCCAGGGGTGCCTGAATCCAATGCTCGTAGACGGTGTGCCCGTCGATCCGCGTCTTTGCCGTACTCACGCCGTCAGAGTACCCGAGACTCGCGGCCTTTCCGCCTACCTGTGCCAGACCTCGCACAGATTTGTCTGCAAAGCGGACGTTTTTTGTTCGCTCTGTGAGTTGCGCGACCACGGTGCCTTGCGCAGCCTGGGAGAATACCCGCATGACGACGATTCCGCTTTTTCCTCTTAATTCTGGCCACACGATCCCGGCGCTCGGGCTCGGTACCTACAAGATGAGCGAGGAGACCGCCGAGTACGCAGTGAACGAGGCGCTGCACATCGGCTACCGGCATATCGACACCGCGCAGATGTATAAAAACGAAGCGGCGGTGGGGCGCGGAATTAAGAAGTCCGGGGTAGCGCGCGAGGACATTTTTCTCACCACCAAGCTCGACAACCCGAATCACGCGCCGGCGGACGCGCGGCGCACTTTTGAGCAGTCGCTAAGCGATCTGCAGACCGACTACGTGGACCTCTTCCTCATCCACTGGCCGCTACTGACCGGGGATTATGTGGACACCTGGAAGGTGCTGGAGGAATTTCTGGCGGACGGGCGCGCGCGGAGCATCGGGGTCTCGAATTTTGAGGTCCACCACCTGCAGGCGCTACGCAATAACACCGAGACGGTGCCGGCGGTGAACCAAATTGAGTTGCACCCGTATTTCCAGAACATCGAAGTGGAGCAATATAGCAAGGACGCGGGAATTCGAGTAGAGGCCTGGGCGCCAATTGCGCGCGGCAAAGTGGCCGAAGATCGAATTGTGCGCGAGCTCGCGGAGGAGCGCGACTGCACTCCGGCGCAGCTGGTGCTCGCCTGGCATCTGGCAAATTACCGCATCGTCTTCCCCAAGGCGTCCTCTCGCGAGCATCTGGAGGAGAATTTTGCCGCGGTGGACGTACGGATTTTCAAGGAAGACGTGGACGAAATCAACAACCTCGACGAATTCGAGGCGGGCCGCTCGGGGATGCACCCGGACACGATGAAGCGCCCCGGCGAGTAGCCGTGGCAAGGTCTTCGGGCGCTTGCCGCCGGTTTGCTGGGCACCCACAACCTGATCCTCCAGAAACTCCTGCTCCCGAAAAACCCAATCAACCTCACTCGGGCGAATCTGCCCGCCGCCGGCTTGCGGGGCGCCTACAACCAACTCCTCGGAAACCTTGCCCGGGAAGCGTCATACCTCACGACGTGCTACTCGCCACCCGCCCGGCGAATGTCCTGGGTGCGGGCCTATCCTTGAAGTTACCTGTCCAAAAGCGGCTAGCTGTCCAAAACAGCAAGCTACCCCGGCACGGCGCGTTGCCTCTCGCGGGCACGCGGCGGCGCTAGGAAATGAATCAGGATCGGCACAGATCTGGGGAGAAGATCATGAAGTTCGCATACACAATTGCAGGATCCGAAGCGACCGGCGGCGCCGGTTTCCAGGTGGATCTCAAGACGTTCCAGCAACTCGGGGTGTACGGATCGGGCGCTCTCACCTGCATCGTTTCTTTCGATCCGAACAACAACTGGAATCACCGCTTCGTGCCAGTTCCGGCCAATGTTATTCACGACCAAATCGAGGCCGCGCTTTCCGCGCAGGATATGCGCACGGTCAAGGTCGGAATGCTCGGGCACCCGGCCACAATCGAGGTGGTGGAAGAAGGCCTGCGTAGCCAGGAGTGGGACAACGTGGTGGTGGACCCGGTCCTCATCTGCAAGGGACAGGAGCCGGGCCAGGCGTTGGATACTGATAACGCCCTACGCTCAAAGATCCTGCCGCTGGCAACCGTAGTGACCCCGAACTATTTCGAGGCCTGCACGCTTTCCGGTATGGAAAGCCTTGGTTCCGTGGATGATCTGATCGAGGCAGCGAAGCGAATTTCGGACCTCGGCCCGAAGAATGTGGTGGTCAAGGGCGGAATTGATTTCACCGGCGAGGATGCGGTGGACGTTCTCTGGGACGGCACCGAGGCCCGCGTTTACACCACGCCGAAGATCGGTGAAGAGCGCGTTTCGGGCGCCGGTTGCACCCTGGCCGCTGCCATCACCGCCGAGCTGGCCAAGGATTCGCCCATCGAAGACGCGGTTCAGGTGGCAAAAGATATGGTCACGGCCGGAATCCGCGCCCGCGTTTCCGCCAAGACCCCATTCTCCACTGTGTGGCAGGGTGCCTACTCGCAAGAGGTGTAGAAAGGTCTCGGAAAAGCCGGGGAAATAGAAAACTCTGTGAGCTGGGGTTTTACCCAGCCGGTTTTCTCCGAAGATACGTGTATCTAGAGCCCCCTTTATTTCACTGTGGTTATGCGTGCGCGTTCCCGCAGGAACGTGCACGCATAACCACATTAAAGTGAAGCCGCTGGCGGGTACCGCCAGCGGCCGCCTCCTCCCCCTTAGCAACTCAGCTGGCTCACCCCATCTGCCCGATCGCCTATTTGCCCAGCTAGCCGACGATTTTTCTACTCAGCCTGCCATTGGCTTATCAGCCTCGCCCACCCGCCGGCATACCCCGCTTCCCACCGGGTAATCGGCCCCACCTGGCATTGGCATATCAGCCCCGCCCACCCGCCGGCTTTGGGTATTACCTCGAAATCTGCAGGCGGTGGGTAGATTTGCCTCATGAAGTTTGTGGCAGAATCCGCGCTGGCGTCAAAAGCGTTACGGCGCTTGGAGCCAGTTCAGCCCCGCACCGAGTCGCTCGCCCTCACCCGACTCGACACAGCGCAGTCCAACAGCATACGGAGGCGCCCAGCCCAATCCCGCACCGCCCGGACCGCGCGCACCCAAATCACGCCGGTCATCATCGTCCTCGGCGGCCGCGTGTTTCCCACCGGCCCCTCGCTCTCCGTTGCACTTCGCCTCGCGCAGGCAAAGCAGCAGTTTGACGATGCCCGCCGCAAGGGCCTCCACCCCTACATCGTCTGCTCGGGCGGGCAGGGCTCCGACGAGCACGCCTCAGAAGCGCTGATTATGGCGGGCTGGCTAACGCGCCGAGGCGTTCCCGCCCCAGCAATTTTGCTCGAGGAGAAGTCCGCAAGCACCGAGGAAAACCTGGCATTCACCGCCGAGCTCTTACGCCAACGCGATCCAGTGCCGGGATTGCAGAGTAACGGCCGCATCCGCGCGGTGGTGGTCACCAGCTGGCAACATATTCCGCGCGCCGAATTCTTTGCGCGGTCGGCCGGCTTCGAACCGGCCATGCGCGGAGCCCGCTTGCCGCTACGCCAACTTCCCAAAGCCTTGATCTGGGAGGTGGGAGCCACCGGCATGGCGCTCCTACGCAAAATTTCGCGCCACCTCCCCTAGCGCTGCCTTTCGTAGCGCCACCGTCCACCGCGCCGAGGTGTAAGAATTACCCCGTGACCACAAATCCATACCTCGAACCCACGCTGAAGTTCCTGCGCCAGCACCTCAGGCACGCCGACGCCACGAAGAAACAGCGCAAGTACCGTTACTTTCACTGCCTGCGCGTTGCCTCAATCGGTCGCGCGGTCGCGGAGGCCGAACAGCTCGACCCGAATCGCCTCGAGCTGGCGTGCCTGCTCCACGACATCGGCAAATTCGACTCCACCCGCCCGGTGGACCACGGCCGCGCCGGCGCCCAGATCGTGCGCCCGTTCCTCACCGGACTCGGCCTGCCGCCCGCCGAGGTAGAGGAAATTTGCCAGGGAATCGCCATGCACACCGACGGCCGCTGGAATTATCCCGAGGATTCCCCGGACTACCCCGGCCACGCGGATTTCGACCACGAGCCGAGCATCCTGGCACGCTCGGTGGGCGATTGCGACAACGTGGATCGCTTCTCGGTCTACCGCATCTACGACACGCTCGATTACCGCGAGTTCGCGAGCATGAAACTCCCCGAACAGCTCGATTTCATCGACGCCTACCGCCGCCGCATCCAGCGCGAGCGCGAGTACCGCTGCGCCACGCGCTCCGCCCAACGCCTCTGGATCGAGTCGCTGGAGCGCCAGGACCACTTCTTTGGCCAACTCCGCGAGCAACTCGCCGCCGCGCTCCCCTACGAGGCGATCCGCAAAGCCGCGAAATAGCGGTCGCCTTGCGCGCGGGTTTTCATTCCCGACGCCGAAGTCCCCAACGCCGTTGCTCCCGGCCAGATTGAGCGAACGCCGGGCCCGGGCTAGCCGCGGGGCCGGATAACCCGCCGCGCTTTAATCCCAGTAAGTAGAATCGAAGAGACAGACCGCAACCCCAAGTCCTCCAACCAGCTAAGGACGATCATGACTTCATACAAAGACGCATTTGAATCAATTCGCGGATCCTGGGATCCGGCTTTTGCCGGCGTGGCCGAGGCATTTGCCATGGGCATCGCCAACGGCCAGGAGCGCGGCGGGCAGGTGGCCGTGTTCCTGCACGGCGAGCCGGTTGTCGACTTCCTCGCCGGCTGGAACCCGCCCGCGGGCCTGAACGCGGGCGCCGGTGTGGCCGCGGGTAAGGTCATCGACGAACCGATCTCCGAGCGCACGCCGTACCCGGACAACGCGGTGCAACTGATTTTCTCGCAGACGAAGGGCCTGACCGGCGTGGCTTTCGCGGACGTCGTGAGCCGCGGCCTGATCGATCCGGAAAAGAAGGTCACCGAGTACTGGCCGGAATTCGGCGCGGCCGGCAAGGAAAACATCACCGTGCGCCAGCTGGTGGGCCACAGCGCAGGAATGCCTGGCTGGGCCGAGGTTTTCGACGCCGCCGAGCTATTTGATTGGGAGCGCGTGGTCGGCAAACTCGCCGAGCAGGCGCCGCGTTGGGAGCCGGGCACCGCGCACGGCTACCACGCGATCACGGTCGGATTCCTGGCCGGCGAGCTGATCCGCCGCGTCACCGGCCTGAAGCCGGGCGAGTACCTGGAAAGGTACTTCCGCGCGCCGGGCAACCTCTCGGTGTGGATCGGCCTGCCCGAATCGGAGCGCCACCGCCTCGCCGCCCACTCGTGGGGCCCACGCACCGAGGGTTGGGGCGCCGCCCTCAGCGCCGCGCAGGCGGACCCGGACTCCACCACCACCTTTGCCTACCGCTCCCCCGCCGGCCTCGACGAGGCCATGCTCGACCCGCGCTTCATGGACGTGGAAATCCCCTCCGTCAACGGTTTCGCGGACGCCCGCTCGCTCGCCTCGTTGTACGCGAGCTTCACCGATGGCCCACTCAACAGGTACGACGACGCCGTTGTGCAGGCCGTCTCGCAGCCGGTCGGGGAAGGCAATGACGAAGTCTTGGTGGGCGATGTTTCCCGCTACGGCCTGGTATTCCAGCTGGGCGGGATTCGCGAGCCAATGATTTCCAGTGGCAGCTTTGGCCACAACGGCCGCGGTGGCTGCGTCTCCTTCGCCGACCCGGCCTCCGGCATCGCGTTCTCTTATGTGGAGAATCAGCTGAGTAGCGAGCCTCTTCCGCAGTCGCGCGTGTGCCGCCTGGTCACGGCCGTGCGCGACGGTCTGGCCAAGTGCTAGCGGATAAATTCCGCTAGCACCCATCAATCCTGGAGGGCGCATCGGCGAGCTACCAGCTCGTCGATGCGCCCTCCTCCTATGCACCCCCGCCAGAACGCGACCTTCATCACGCCCGAAGGCGAGACGGATATGACAACGAAGTGAACATAGCCGCTTTGTTGTGCGCTTTGCGCGGGCTCGAAAGCCTGAAAAATCCCTGTTCACGCTAATAACTAAGCGTTTCGAATGGTGAGATAAATTCGGATTCTAGGCGATCACGACTCCCATCTCTGTTTGAATTTTCGCTATGTGTTCGCGGCGAAAGGGCCTCGATATTCACGAATCGCGGCCTCGCCCACACGGATGCATCAACAGAAGGGAATCCCATGCAAGAGAAGCCATGGTTGCGGGTTGGCGCAACCGCTGCGCTTGTTGCTTTGATAGTTCCGGCAACAGCGCCGCTCAGTATGGCGGATGAAGCAAATCCGCCCTCCGCACAGTCACAGACCGGCCAGCAGGCGGCCGCGGGCGCGAAGAATTCCATTCGCCCCGATCTCTCATCAATCGCCTTCGGTAAGTCGAATACTCGCGTCAAGGTAATGGTCATGTTCAAGGACCAGCCGGCCGCACCTTCGACAGCGAGGGAAAATACCAACAAGAACCATCAGAGCGAGCTACTGGCCAAGTGGTCCGAGGCTTATGACCTGCAGGTCGACCGCCAGTTCGGCTACCTGGTTAATGGCTTCTCCGCCACGATTCCGGCCGCGAACCTCCTCGCCCTCCAGCAGGAGCCCGAGGTAGCAACCGTGCAGCGGGAGCGGGTTTACCAGCCGCTTGACGACGCGGAGAAGGCCGCTAATAACGAGGCCGCCGCCAACGCCGCGGCCGCCGCGAGCGCCGCGCATGCAGGCGCCCCCGCCACGGACAACCAGCCGGATGAAGCCAGCGCGCGCGTGGTGCACGGAGTTCCCACTCTGGCCCAGCGCACGGGTGCTGATGGAACGGGCACCGTCGTCGCGGTGATCGACTCCGGCATTGACGCCTCCCACCGCGATCTGAAGATCGACGACTGCTCGAAGGCGAAGATCCAGAAGATCAACCCGAATACGCAGGGCCGTTTCACCTGCAAGGTACCAAACGGCTTCAACTACGCCGATCAGAACTACGAGATTTGGGATTCCGGCAAGACCCAGCACGGTCAGCACGTGGCCGGAATCGTGGGCGCTAACGGTCTGGAAGACGGCGAATCCTTCGCGGATACCGGCCGCATTGAGGGCATCGCCCCCAACGCCCAGATCCTCGCTATGAAGGTGTTTCCGAAAGTCGGCGGCGGAGCGAGCGATTCCGATATCCTCGCCGCCATCGAAGATTCCGTGAAGCTGGGAGCGGACGTTATCAATATGTCCCTCGGCTCGTCCAACGGCCAGCGCGAGGAATCCTCGGGTATGTACACCGCCCTCGAGAAGGCCCGCGAAATGGGCGTTATCCCGGTGGTTTCCGCCGGTAACTCGGGGCAGAACTTCTCTCCCACCGGCGTGAATAACGACGCCTTGGGGATTATCGACGACGGCCTGCTCGGCTCCCCGAGCTCGATGCCGGCCTCGTTCTCCGTGGCCTCCATCGAGAACACTACGGTCACCCGCCCAGTTGCGGTTGCAACGATCGACGACGAAAAAGATTCCTTCCCCTACGGTCTGCAGAGCGGCGAAGTCACCGATACCGAGTACGAAGTCGTAGACGCGGGCCTCGGCAAGCCAGAAGACTTCACCGGCGCGGCAGAGAACCTCGAAGGCAAGGCCGCCCTTATGCAGCGCGGCGAAATTACCTTCGCTGAAAAGTACAAGAACGCAGCTGCGCACGGCGCATCGGCCGTGATTATCTACAACCACGAGACCGGCGGAGACGAAATCGGCTCCATCGGCGGCGTGGACGCCTACACGTTCACCTCGGCCATGATCGGCCATAGCTATGGCGCAAAGCTGTCCGAGGCAGCGAAGGCGGGCAAGAGCGTAACCATTCGGCTCACGAATGACGCTCGCACCGAGCCAAACGCGGTAGCGGGTAAGCCTTCTACCTTCACCAGCTGGGGCGCCACTTCTTCGCTTGATTTCAAGCCGCGTATTGCCGGTATCGGCGGCGAGGTTTACTCGTTGCAAAACGACAATAAGTACACCACGATGTCCGGAACGTCCATGGCCGCTCCGAACGTTGCGGGCATGGCATCCCTGCTCACGCAGGTCTTTGCCGAGCGCTACCCGCAGCTCCCGGCAGCCGAGCGTCCGAACCTGATCGAAACCGCGCTGATGAATACCGCGGAGATCACCGCGAACGAGAATGGCGTTCCGTATGCCCCGCGCCAGATCGGTGCTGGTTTGGCTCGCGTCGATCGCGCGGCTGACACCCAGGTGTATGCCACCGTGGAAGGAAAGCCGTGGGTGGCTTTGCGTCAGGTGAACGCGCCGACGTCGTTCCAGGTGACCCTCACCAACCACGGCACCGCTCCGGCGACGTATGCCGTTCCCGCTCAGAAGGTCGTCAACGAGACGAACAATGCGGGCGAGGAAACCACCACGTTTATCTCGAACGAAACCCTTACCGCGGATATTTCGCAGGTAACGGTTCCGGCCGGTGGCACCGCCACCGTTACGTTCACGCTCACGCCCGATGCTTCGACCAACCACTTCGTTGAGGGCTGGGCTCGTTTTGAGTCCACCGGAACCCAGCCGGATCTGGCTGTTCCGTACCTCGGCTTCGCGGGTGATTGGAACGCCGAGCCGATCGTGAAGGCCCCGGGCGAACCGTTCGCCGACGGCATCGACGCCACCACCGCGCTCGTCACCAACTGGGCCGGCATGACGATCCCGGTGGAGAGCTCCCTCGGCACGTTCTGGCTTTCGCCCAACGGCGACGGCGACATCGACGTCGTGGCTCCCAACCTCATGATGATGCGCAATGCGTCTGATGTTGAGTACGAGGTTTTGGACGCGAACGGCAATTACATCAAGACCATTGGGCAGGAACAGTACCTGCGTCGCTCTACCATCGCCACTGTGATGGAAAAGAAACGAGACGCTGCGTACACCGCATCCTCGCAGGTCTTCGATGGTCACGTGTGGAACGCCCAAAAGGGCGATCTGGAACTCGTCCCGGACGGCAAGTACATCTTCCGTGTGAAGACCCGCCTCAGCCCGGACTTCGATTGGCAGATTGTTGATATGCCCTTCGGCGTGGACACCACCGCCCCCGTTATTAAGTTCGGTGAGCCCAAGGATGGCGTCGTCGAGCTGACGGTCACGGAGAACGGTTCGGGAATCATGGTGACCCCGCAGGTCACCGACCCGACCGGAAAGGAACTGACGGTCACCCAGAAGTCCGCGGATCCGGAAACCGGAGTCCTCACCTTCGAGGTCACCCTCCCCGAAGGCACGGAATACGTGACCGCGACGGTAATGGATCACGGCTTCAATATGGGCGTCACCAGCAAGGTGTTCGCGGAAAAGACCCTGGTTATTACCAGCGCCGAGTCGCTGTCGGAGAACGCCGTGGGCCCGGCTTCGCCATTCATCGTGAATGGCAAGCTCAAGGTCCAGGGCTTCGCTTCGAGTGACATTGCGAAGGTGGATGTCAATGGCGTCACCGAGAACGTGGAGAACGGCCGTTTCAACGCCTTCATTCCCGTAACCGAAGGCACGAACCCGGTGACCGTTATCGCTTACGACGCCAACGGTAACGAATTGACCCGTACGGAGTACACCTACACCTACGACGCCACTCCGCCCACCCTCGAGCTCACCGGAGCCGCCTCGACCGGCACCGTGGAACTCGACTCCGAGGGCAAGGCGACGATCACCGGTACCGTGAAGGATGAGCGTGCGGGAGCCAAGCTCACCGTCCGCGATGCCAAGAGCTCGGCTAAGAGCGACGTTGCCGAGGACGGCAGCTTCACCCTGGTTGTTACCCCGAAGGAAAATGCCAGCACCATTACCGTGGTAGCATCCGACGGCGCGAACACCACCACTGAAACTGTCCTCATCGCGGGCCGCACGGTCCAGCCGGAGAATCAAAAGTGGACCGCTCCGACGATCACCAACGCGAACTGCACCGGCTTGGCGTACTGCGCCATTCCCACCGGCTCGAAGGACTTCGACGGCAAGCAGTTCATCATGCGCGGTAAGGCGGAAAGCCCGCTGGGTAGCTTCACCATTACCCCGCAAAATTACGCTAAGGAAGACGGCACCATGGCCGATCCGAAGCCGATCGAGGCTCAGATCGGTGAGGACGGCACCTTCACCATCACCATCCCCGCGTCCACCGGCCTGTGGGCCATGCACGTGACCGCGACGGATAAGGATGGCAAGGTTCAGCTCGACCAGCGCATGTGGTTGCAGGCTGACGCCGTTATGCCGACTATCTCCTTCACCTCGCCGGAGGCTCTCTACGGTGGTGCGCTCTTCACTAACGAAGATTCCGCCACTTTCGCGGGCACCGCGAACGACGACGGCTTCGGCTACACCCTTTCAATCAACGATTCGAAGGTTATTCAGCGCGGCATCCAGGAAACCGCTCCGCACAATGATTCCAACGCGCAGGACTTCTCGCATAAGATCGCGGTGAAGAACGGCGATTCGGTGCTGATCGCCTTCCGCGATGCAGTGGGTAATGCCCTGGCCGGCTTGATTCCGGTAGTGGTGGATAAGGTAGCGCCCGAGGTAACCATTGATGGCATCGCCGATAACGCGCTGGTTCGTGAGGCGACGCCGGCGAAGCTCACAGCTACCGACGATCACCTCGCTTCGATGCGCGTGCTGGTTAACGGCGAAGAGGTTTCCTCGCAGAGCACGGATCTTGCCGCCAAGCGCACCCCGGTTGAAGGTGCTCTGGCACCGGCTGAGGTTGTTACTGATGGTCACAGCAATGCCGATAAGAACGCGAATGAATCGACTAACCCCGTGGTTCCGGCCGGCGAGAAGTCTCTGAGCTACGACTATGACACCTCGGCCCTGCCCGCCGGAACCTACACGGTGACGGTGGAATCGGCTGATCTGGCCGGCAACGTGACCGCTAAGTCCATCACCTTTGTGAAGGACGCGGTGGCAACGATCTCCGGTCCGGATTCGGTGGCTTTCGAGGCAACCGCTGATGAAATCACCGATCAGGCAGCCTTGGCCGCCAAGGTACTGGCTGAGTTCACGGTGATGGACGACGGCGCTGCCGGCGTCGAGGGTGAAACCACGCTGGCGCTCGCGCCCGGCACGGTGCTCCTCCCCGGCGACAACACGGTGAACATTGTGGCCACCGATGCGGCGGGTAACTCCGTGATCCGCACCGTGACGGTGACGATCACCGCCAAGGCGGAACCGCAACCCGAACCGGGTGACGGTCCGAGCGAAGAGCCCGGCGATAAGCCTGGCTACAAGCCCGGTGACCAGCCGGCTCGCGTTGACGCGCGTGGATTCCACTACGCCGCCGCTTGGGGCGAAGGCCGTGCGGCCGCCGTTATCAACTACGGCAACGCGGGCGACGAAGTGTTCTTCGGC
The DNA here is from genome assembly GCF_001457435.1 of Actinobaculum massiliense. Taxonomy (GTDB): domain Bacteria; phylum Actinomycetota; class Actinomycetes; order Actinomycetales; family Actinomycetaceae; genus Actinobaculum; species Actinobaculum massiliense. The sequence goes on from NZ_LN881717.1 coordinate 1,051,457, forward strand.
GATTGGAACGGCGACGGCATCGATACCCCGATGGTTCGCCGCGGTAACCGCTTCCTCGGAACTAATGCCTTCTCTGGCAACGCACAGTTCGAGTTCGTCTACGGTGACGCGGCTGATCGCGTGATCGTGGGTGACTGGGACGGCGACGGCAAGGATTCGGTGGCCGTGGTCCGCGGCAATGTGGTGCTGATGCGCAACGCATTGAACAGCGGCGCGGCCGAACGCGAAGTGCGCTACGGCAACGCGGGCGACGTTATCCTGGCCGGCAATTTCGATGCGGATGCCGCCTCCGAGCTTGTGGCCGTTCGCGGCAACAAGTTCTACATCCAGGGCGACCTCGCGGACGCCGCCGCCCCGACCGTGATGGCCTACGGCAACGCGGCTGACCGCGTGATCGTGGGCGACTGGAACGGTGACGGCATTGATGGATTCGGCGTTGTGCGCGGGAACAAATTCCTGCTCCGCAATGCGCTTTCCAGCGGCGTCACCGAGGCCGAATACGCCTACGGCAACGCGAACGATGCCGCTTACATTGGCGACTGGAACGGCGACGGCGTAGATACCGTCGCGGTTGATCGCCGCTAATAGCTAAATACAGCTACGCCCAGAGGGCGCAGCGCGGAGCCACCGCTCCACGCTGCGCCCTCTTTGTGCGCGTTGGAACGTGAGGAAAAAGAGATGTTGGATTTCGGCGTTCTGCTACCGAAGAAGACTCGCAAAACAATATTTCACTCGATGCTCAGCGCCAAGCCTCACAGAGTGTTTCGGCGTTTGACTCTCTGCTTGAGCGCTACAAAGAAGTTAGCGACTCCCAACGAGGTAAGGGAAGCTGGCTCGAGCAAGCCACCCGTGCGTACCTCAAAAACGACAGTGAGATGCGCCGGCAATTCGCAGAGGTTTACTTTTGGCGCGACTGGCCGGGCGGCGGAAAAGCGCATCGCCCGGATACTGGGATCGACCTGGTCGCTATTGAAACCGACGACATGTCTGCAGATGGCATTGTCAAGCCGGATACTCCAGCTGTTGCAATTCAGTGCAAGTTCTACGCGCAGGGCACCAAAATCCGCAAGGAACATCTCGATTCTTTCCTCTCCGAATCAGGCAAGCGCCCGTTCAAGCGGCGCATTTTCGTGGAAACCACGGGCACGCCTTGGGGATCGAATGCGGAAGAAGCGATTCGTAACCAGCAGGTACCCGTATCTCGAATCGGTCTCACGGATCTTCGGAATTCCGATATTGACTGGTCCACTTACGAACCCAACGAGCCAGAAAAAGCACCGGAAAAATGTTCACATCCCTGAAACTGGCGGAGAAGCTCTGAAGTGTCCCAGGTTTTCTTCCGTTTGAGTGGATGGGAAAATTTGGAGTATGCCGAAGAAATTTGGTCAGGAAGCGAGGGGCCGGGTTGTCTGGTTGGTGGAGGATCGGGTCCTTGCCGAGGGGTTGTCTATTCAAGACGCGTGTTAGGTAGTCGCGTCCAAACTCGGGGTTTCGTGGCACAATGCCCGGCAATGGTCACAGCAAGCACGCAAAACTGGTCAGGTCACGTGAGCTGAGGAAGAAATTGTGGCTGAGAATGCTCGGCTGCGCCGGGAGAACCAAGAACTGCGCGATACGAACGAGTTATTGAAAGCAGCGTCGGCTTTTTTCGCGTTAGAACTCGACCCCCAACGTCGGAAATGATCATATTTATTGACAAATATCGTGATCGTTTCTCGGTTGAGTTCATCTGTGCGACGTTAAACCGGCAGCGCAAGGGAGGATTCATCACCTCCCGCGGCTACCGCAACGCTAATTACGGCACGCCGAGCGCTAGGAGCATCCGGGACCGTGAGCTGGTGCCACGGTCCGCCAGATACACGCCGTGAACTATGGCGTGTATGGAGTGAGGAAAATGTGGCACGCACTTACCCGCTGCGGCCTGCAAGTCGGCCGCGAGCAGACCGAGCGGCTTATGCGCCTAGCGGGAGTATCCGGGAAGGGGACGGGACGTTCCCCGGTCACGACACGCAAGACCAGGAGGGAAGACACCAGACCGGATTTGGTTCACTGTGATTTCCGTGCTGGCGGGCCGAAGCGGCTGTGGGTCGCGGCTATTACTTATATTCGCACTGCGAAAGGGTTCGTGTATGCGGCGTTTGTGACAGACGTGTTCTCTCGAAAGATCGTGGGATGGGCGTTATCAGATTCCATGCGGACTGAAGCGTTACCGCTACAGGCGTTGAATCAGGCCATCACCAGCGCGAAGGAAACGAGCGGGTGGGTACACCATTCGGATCACGGGAGTCAGTATGTGTCGATTGTGTATAACGATCGGCTCGCCGATGCGGGGATCACACCATTGACCGGAACGGTTAGCGATTCATACGATAACGCGCTGGCCGAGAACGTCAACGGCTCGTATAAGAACGAGTTGATCAATAATCATCGATGGAAAGAGGTTCTTGAGGTTGAGATCGCTACCTTCGAGTGGGTGAACTGGAACCACACCCGTCTTCACCAAGCCCTCAACCATCGTAGCCCGGTCGAGGCTGAGAACGACTACTGGCACATCGCAAGCACATCAGAAAAAAGAGAAACAAGGGCAAACGCCTAGGAAACAAACACAGGACACTTCAAAACCCAAGTTTTTACGCCATCTTTACGTAGCAGGTGCGGTAGTTTACAAAGATAAAGCCACCCAGCCATTCTTTTCACTTTCAGATTGCGTAGCCACTTCGGTGATAACGCAAAGGGTGGACCCCTAGAAGGTAGTCCACCCTTTGCGTTACTACGCGTTGTACGTTAACCCCCACTAGACCCGCGAATCTCAAACCCCACGCGGCAGGAACACCTGTGCAAAAACTCGCGTGGCTGGGGAACTAAACGTGCGGATCGGGAAAACTAAAACGCGCTTGCAGCAAAACTCAAGCCGAGGTTTTAGTGAGCGGTCTGGCCACCATCCACGGGATAAATACCGCCGTTCACGAAACTGGCCACATCCGAGGCGAGATAGAGCACCACGCCGGCGATTTCTTCCGGGGTCGCCGCGCGCTTCATCGCGTTCGATTCACGCACCGCATCCCACACCGCCGGCTGCTCACGCCAAGTCTGGGTCATCGCCGTCTCCACTAGCCCCGGGGCAACCGCGTTAACGCGAATATTCTTCTCGCCGTAATCCCAGGCGGCAGATTTGGTTAAGCCTGCCACGGCGTGTTTTGCCGCAACATACGCCGGCATTTGCGGATCAGCGATCAAGCCGGCAACGGAGGCAGTATTGACGATCACGCCGCCACCCACCTCGAGGAAGTGCTGCAACTCCGCCTTCATCATGAGGAAAACCCCGCGCACGTCCACCGCGATTACGCGATCGAACTCTTCGGCGGGCAGATCCGCCAGCGCGGCTGTCTTTTGCAACACCCCGGCATTATTGAATGCCACGTCCAAACTGCCAAAATGTTCAATAGCACCTTTCACGAGGGCGTTCGCCTGTTCCTCATCAGCCACGTTGGTTCTGATGAATAGGCCCGCACCCTCGCGCTTCTCATTAATCATGTCCGCGGTTTCCTGCGCGGCGTCGGCAACATCGCCCAGCACCACATTCGCTCCCGCCTCCGCAAAGTGCAGGGCGGTAGCGCGGCCAATACCACTACCCGCGCCGGTCACAACTACAGTTTTTCCCGTGAAATCAAATCCAGCCATAATTCCTCCTCCTTGAAATCTGGTGGTTCATCCCGGTCGCACATCGCTGTTTTTGCATACAGTTAATTGAGTGTTCACGTAGATTTAAAACAACTATACGCCCGATTCTCGCGGTCGCTTCAAAACAATCACTGTCACCCGCCGCGTCCCGGAACACGCCAGTTAGTCCGCTAGGTTAGCGAAGCGCGCGAAGTGGCCCTGGAAAGCCACTTCCACGGTGCCGGTGGGGCCGGAGCGTTGCTTGCCAACGATGATCTCCGCAAGGCCAGCCTTGTCCGGGTCCTGGTTGTACATCTCTTCACGGTGGATAAGGAGCACTACGTCCGCGTCCTGTTCCAAGGATCCAGATTCGCGCAAATCGGAGACCTGCGGGCGCTTGTCGTTGCGCTTCTCTGAGTCACGGTTGAGCTGCGCCACCGCGATAATGGGCAACTCGAGCTCCTTCGCCAACAATTTGATAGAGCGTGAAAACTCGGATACTTCTTGCTGGCGCGATTCGGGTATGCGCCCACCGGAAGAAAGCAGCTGCAGGTAGTCGATGACGATCATCTTGATGTCATATTGCTGCTTCAACCGGCGCGATTTAGCCCGGATTTCGCCCAGTGTAAGATTTGGCGAATCGTCGATAATAAGCGGCGCAGCGGAAATACGGTCAAGTGTTTCACCCACGCGCTTCCAATCCTCATCCGTCATCTCGCCCTTAATCATGCGGTCCTGGAACACCGAGGACTCCGCGGAAAGCAGACGCATAGAAAGCTCGGTGCGATTCATTTCCAGCGAGAAGTAGGCCACCGGCTTGCCCTCGTGGATCGCGGCCTGACGGCAAAAGTCGAGGGCAAGGGTCGATTTTCCGGCGCCCGGGCGCGCGGCCACAATAATCATCTGGCCTTCGCGTAAGCCGTTGAGCCGCATATCCAGATCAGCAAATCCGGTAGAAATTCCTTCAATTTCTCCGGCACGTGTGGAGTTACGCTCCAGCTCCTCAAATAACCCCGGCACGATCTCCGAGAGCATCGCGTAGTCCACGGATTCGCGCCTTTGCCCCAGCGCGAAAACCTCGGACTGCGCCATATTCATCAAGCCTTCCACGTCCGCGCCATCCGTGGTGTACCCCAGCTGGGCTATGCGCGTGCCAACTTCCACCAGCCCGCGCAACTGCGCCTGCTCACGGACGATCTGCGCGTAGTAGGCGGTGTTTGCGGCGGTCGGGACTGACGAAACAAGGGTATGAAGATATGGCAGGCCGCCTACGCGCTCGAGTTCACCGTTGCGCTTGAGGTCAGCCCCCACGGTGACGGCGTCGGCCGGCTCACCGCGTCCGAAGAGCTCCATAACCGTGGTAAACACGCTCACGTTTGCGGGTTTATAGAAATCCTCGGCGGTCAGTATTTCGACGACGTCGGCAATTGCATCCTTGGACAGCATCATCCCACCGAGCACTGATTCTTCCGCCTCGATGTTTTGCGGCGGGCGTCGATCGAAACTACTCGTCATCGCGTCTACCGTCACTTTTGCTCTCCATTTCCTTACGCAACTTCCTTGCGGCCGTGCGCCCGAAGGTTGCGCTCGCGCGTGCCTCGACCTGGAACTCTAGCACCGGGCGCGGAGATAGCTCCACGCGTTACCTCTAACCGCCCTGGCCGGTTCACTTCCCAACATTCCTTCTAGCGACAAAGCTCATTAACCGCAAGTTCAGTTCATCTTTGAAATGTGGAAACACGCCGCGCAACCTGTGCGCAACCTGTGGATAGATGGATAAGTTTTGTGGTTATTTTGGGCATTTTTACACCTCTCTATCCACAAATGTGGAAACCTCGCCCAAAATCGCGGATTCGCGTCCCCAAATTCATCCACAGGTGTGGACATTTTCGACATCTTTCCTCTATGTGACGTCTGACACTTGAGGAATTCCTCAAGGTCCCATTCCGCGACATCACTACATAGATAGCGAGCGTGAGGTGGGAGACGGCCCGAGCGGTGAACGCGGCTGAAAAACATAGGGATCACAGAGAAACCGAGTAAAAATTCGATACAGTGGCTCGGTGCGCGAAACCGAGAAAAATGACGAAACCGTGACCAAAGCGGAGCTTAACCGGCACCTCGACCATGAAATAGCGAGGCTTGCACTTCCATCTCTCGGCTCACTCCTCGCCCAACCGCTCCTCGTTGCCACCGACTCGGTGATGGTAGGAAACCTTGGAACCGAACCTCTCGCGGGACTTTCACTTTCTTCCACCATTTTGTCTACAGTGGTCGGCCTGTGTATTTTCCTTGCCTACGCCACAACCGCCGCTACCGCGCGGTACGTGGGTGCGGGAAAGATGCGCCGCGCCATGCGCCAGGGCATGGATGGAATATGGCTCGGGCTGGGCCTCGGCCTTCTGCTCGCAGCTACCCTGTTTGCCTTTGCTCCCCAGGTGCTCAGGGCATTTGGAGCGAGTCCCGCGATTGTTTCTGCTGGCACCACTTACTTACGCCTCGCCGCCTTAGGGCTTCCCGGAATGCTCCTTAACCTCGCGGCTACCGGAACCGTTCGCGGTCTGGGAGATACGAAAATCCCATTCAAAGTGGCAATTTTCGGATCACTCATCAACATTCCGCTCAATTATGTATTTATCTATCCCATTGGCTGGGGTCTGGCGGGCGCAGCAATCGGCACCGCCACCGCGCAAACCATAATGGGCCTGTGGCTCGGCGGCGTCGTCGTAAAGCGCGCCCGCGAGCATTCGGTAAGCCTGGTTCCTCGCGGCGCCGGGGTATTGCGAGCACTCAAAGATTCCGTGCCGCTTATTGTTCGCACCGTGGTACTGCGAGTTTCGATTCTGCTGGAAATTGCCGCCGCAACTCGCCTGGGAACCGAAGCTTTGGCGGCCAATCAGATCACCATGACGGTGTGGAATTTTGCGATCTATGGCCTGGACGCCCTCGCAATGGCCGCGCAAATCCTCGTGGGTCAAGCGCTTGGCGGAGGTAACCGAGCGCGAGTTCACGGGGTCCTCCACCGTTGCCTTTACCGCGGATTTACGGTGGGTGCGATCATTGGAATCCTCATGGCCGCAAGTTCGCCATTCCTGCCCCGCCTTATGAGTTCGGATGCATACGTCCTGCGCCTCGCGCTTATATCCCTCATTATCATGGCTTTCGCTACGCCCCTCGCTTCCATCGCGTACATCCTGGACGGCGTACTCATTGGCGCGGGCGATCTTAGAGCTCTTGCCTGGCTGATGGTGGTAACGCTTATTGCCTACACTCCCGCCGGGCTAGCGGTGCTTTTCTGGGGTTCAGGCCTATGGGGATTCGCGTGGCTTTGGATAGGGTACGGCTTCGTATTTCTAGGAACGCGCGCGCTCGTTACCTGGCTCCGCGCCCGCGGAGAGGCGTGGATAACTCTCGGCGCGGCGTAGCCGCAAGCCCCCAGATAACACGCGAACGCGCGGAACAACACCGCTCCACGAGACTCCTCACCACAAAAGCAAACCCCGAAATATGAAAAACTGAATCACGGATATATACAAGAAACCGGGGCGAAGTTCAAAGAACCTCGCCCCGGTTTACTGCAGCTCGGCGGATTCATCCGCCGCTGGCCCGTTGTGGCCAGAGCTTTCTGGCCTTACTTGCGCTTGGCCGGAATAACGTCCACCACGACTTCCGCGATGACCTCGTCAGCCAGCTTCACGCGAGCCTTGTGCTGGCCCAGCGACTTGATCGGCTTGGCGAGCTGGATCCAGCGGCGATCCACGCTCTTGCCGGTCTTCTCGCTCGCGGCCTCGGCGATGTCGCGGGTGTTGACGGCGCCGAAGAGGCGGCCGGAATCACCAGCGGACTTCTGGATCTGGATCGGGCCCTCCTGGAGGGCATCGCGCAGAGCGTGCGCTTCTTCCAGATCGTTGATGGCGCGCTTGCGGCGAGCCTCAGCCATCTGGTCGATCTGTCGCTGCGCACCCTTGGTCCACGGCGTCGCGTAGCCCTGGGGCAGCAGGTAGTTACGGCCGTAGCCGTCCTTCACCGTGACGACGTCGCCAGCCTGGCCCAGGCGGTCCACATCATGAGTCAAAATGATCTTCATTTGTTTCCCTCCTTAGCGAGCGTTCGACGAGTACGGGAGGAGCGCCATCTCGCGGGCGTTCTTAATTGCCCGGGCGATTTTGCGCTGTTCCTGCACGGTAACACCGGTCACGCGACGAGCGCGGATCTTGCCGCGGTCGGAAATGAACCGACGCAGCGTAGCGGTGTCCTTGTAATCAATGTTTTCAACCTTCGCAGCCTTATGCACTTCGGGCTTCCGACGCATTGGCTTGCGAACTTGGCGCCTTGCCATATTTTCTCCTCAAAAGTAGCTACGGATAAGAGCGTTCGCGTTTCTTCGCTCGCGCTCCCCGCCCGCGCTTACTAGCGGTTGTCAGCGCTTCCTAGCGCTTCCCGGCTCCTCGAGCTCCCAACTCTGAGCCAGCGGGCGTTTCCGCAAAAAATCGATATCTCTAAATTCCAATCGGCGTTGGGACGGGAATCCATCCCCTTCGCCTTTTCAACGAGTTGCCTTAGCCTGCCGCAACGGCCGCTAGAAGGGCTTAGAACGGTGGGGCGTCGTCGAAACGCGAACCGCCCTGCGGCGCCTGACCCCACGGGTCATCCGCGGATCCGCCCTGCGGCGCGTTATAGGTGGCCTGGCCACCGGACTGCTGCCCGTAGCCCTGACCTGCACCGTAGCCGCCGGCGTTTCCACCGGCCTGGCTACCGTAGCTCTGGCCGCCGCCGTAGTTGCCGTAATTCTGGCCCCCACCGTAGCTTCCGCCGTTCGACGTCTTCTGGATCTGCGTCTTCGCCCAGCGAAGCGACGGCCCAATTTCATCGACCTGCAGTTCCAACGATTCGCGCTGCTCACCCGTATTAGAGGTGTAGCGGCTCACCGTCAAACGCCCCGTGACCAAAACGCGCGCGCCCTTGGTAAGTGACTCCGCGCAGTTTTCCGCCATATCGCGCCACGCCGAGCAGCGGACGAACATTGCTTCGCCGTCCTCCCACTCGTTGGTTTGCGTATTGCGCTTACGCGGGGTTGAAGCGACCGTGAAGCTAGCAACGGGCACACCGGCGCCCGTGAAACGCAGCTCCGGATCCGCGGTCAGATTACCGACCAGCGTCAGAATTGGTTCGTTTGCCATGGTGTACCTCCTTGGCTCGCTCTTACTTCTCGTCCGTGCGAAGCAGCTTGGTGCGAAGCACGTCTTCACGAAGCGAAAGCTGGCGATCCAGCTCCTTGGCCGTTGCCGGCTGCGTCTTCATATTGACGACGATGTAAATCGCTTCGTCATGCTTCTGGATCGGGTACGCCAGCTTACGGCGTCCCCAGATATCAACCTTTTCGAGCGATCCACCTTCGTTGGGTACGATCTGCAACACCTTTTCAATGTTGTTCTTCAGGTTACGCTCGTCTACGTTCGAGGGATCGAGGATGATCATCATCTCGTAATCGCGCATACTATTACCCACCTCCTCTGGTCTATACGGCCACGGAATCTCCGTGGCAGGAGGGTTATGCGTTCGTGAGCGCCGAAGCGCCCCTTGGGTTTTCCGCCGGCATCTGACCGCCGAAAATACACCAAGTAGCTATTTTACCGCCTCATCGTGCCGGTTTCCATGCCCAAGAACGTGACGTCGATAAACAATTTGCCAGCTCCCGCGCAGCGGCGGCGCCGGTGGTGTTTTGGGGTTGCGGGGCGACGACGCCGGAGCTGCGACGTCGTCGTGAAAATAACGCAAACTGAACAAGAATAACGGTAAACTTTGTCCACAGTAGACGGTGAGACCGGCGGACAAGGAACGACGATGCGCCAACCGAAGAATGCGAAGAAAGCCAAAGCAGAATCCGCCCCCGAGCCGCTCAGCACGCGCGAGAAAATCCTGCTCGCCGCGCGCGCAGAGCTGGAAACCACCCCGCCGTACGCCGTTGGAATGCGCGATATCGCCGCCAGAGTGGGCATAACCGCCGGCGCCATTTATCGCCATTTCCCCTCGAAGAACGCGATTTTGGAGGAGATCGCCCTGGAGGCAATTGCCGCTTTCGACGCCGCCATTGCCGCCGGCGCGCGCGAGTACCTCAGCCCCCGCAAGCGCTGGCTGGGTGGATGGCAGGGCGCGCGCAGCTGGGCGCTGACCAATCCGCAGCTTTTCGAACTTTTCTACAATCCTCCCGCCGAGCTCTCCAGCGAGCGGATTAGCGACGCCTTCGCGCGGCCCGCCCTCACCCTCGGCGATCTGGCCTCTAATAGTGACGTGCTGGAGCTTTCGCACCCCGATTCCCTCGCGCTGGCCACCTCGATTTGGCGCATTCGCTCGCGATACGGCTCCGAGTTTCCCGACCTGCGCGAGACGTCCGGCGCGAAAATCTTGGGGATTGTGCGCGCACTCATCGAGCTTTGCGGGACCATTCACGCCGAGCTCGCGGGCTTTATGGAGCTGACCTTCGTCGATCACGAGGCGTATCTGAAAGTGGTCGGCGGGCGCTGGGCCGACATTTTGCGGCTTTAGGCGGAGTTGGAGCAGCGGGCCGCGGGACGCGCGGGGGAGGCTTTGCGCTACCGGCGGCGCGCATAGCCTCGCACAGCACGCATAGCCTCTCGCGGCAGCGCCCGCGCTCCGGGGCGACCTTGCGCCGCGGGCGGGGCGCCGGGTCAGAGGCGCAGAAGAATGCCGTGATCGCGCGCGACGGCGGATTCGTATTCCCCGGCTGCACCGACGCCTACCAGACCTGCGACATCCACCATGCCCAACAGTGGCATGATGGCGCCGGAGCCTCCGATATCACCAACGCAGTCTGCCTGTACTGGCGCCACCACCGGTACGTCCATACGCAACACATCCGAATCCACGTCCACGATTTGGGTCTTCTCTTTGAAAACGACGATCAAGGCATGATCGGCATTCACCGTTGGGCGGGGTAACGCAGTGCGGCTATGCCAGCGGATACGACTCAGAGGCGTTGGCTAAGCGGTCATGCAACTCGACGAGGTGGACATCCGGCCCGGCAATCTCAGAAAGGGGACGACCAAATTCAGCAATAAATTGCGCCGCACACGCCAGCTTCGACTCTGCGGTGTAGTCCTCGAGCCAGACGTTCGCCTCTTCCGCGAGACCTTCTTGATACTGATCAAAGCTGGGATCCGTGAAGGGCCACTGAGCGGGAGGCTCGCCCATGCCGAGACGCTCGGGCATCGCGGTGAGCCGCACGCGATAGTGTCCGCGGCGGTTGGTCTCGGCAATGTCTTGCGGATCGGCGCCGAGTGCACGCAGAACCATTTGCGCTTGAGGGCCGCCCGCGCGGGTTCCTTGGGCGCCGGCGACGATCACGCGCAGGCCGGTGAGGGTGCGGTAAAGCCGTGTGCACCAAGCGTCATTGAGCCGGGCGAAGCTCTCGATTCGCGAGCGCGCCGGAGCTTCAAGTTCGGTGCGGGGACGATCCTCGGCACCGCGGGTGAGCGCAGTTCCCCCGAAGACCATGTTGATAAAGCCGAGCTCCTCGGTCGCACTCACATCCACTCCCGGCACATCGAGATCAAGAACGATCATGCTTTCGGTGGCCAACACCAGATAGCCCTCCGGCGAGCGAAGGAGCGCGGCGTAAGGCGTAGCGGCGATTGGCGAAGGCCCCGCGGGCATGGCCGCATTTGGCGCAGGCTGAGCAGAGCTGACCGCATCTGGCGCGGGCTGTGAGGAGCTTGCGGCGGGGCGGGTATCGCTGCCGGCCGAGTTGCTAACGCTGAACTCTTTGAGGATCTGCTCGCGCGGCGGCGCCTCAGAATCTGTCTCTTATACACAACCAGCTGGGTCTAAGAGACAGGAAGAATGCCGTGATCGCGCGCGACGGCGGATTCGGCTTCCCCGGCTGCCCCGACGCCTCACAGCACCGCGCCCTCCCCCCTCACCAACCGCGGCATGCCGGGCACCCGACACCCCCCCCCCCCCCACCCTTCCTCACCTCTCCCTCCCCCCCACCCCCGCCCGCCT